>NZ_JANQCE010000003.1:0-595514 GCF_042055345.1 Klebsiella sp. C349492 | reverse complement strand
ACGCCGTAGCGCCGATGGTAGTGTGGGGTCTCCCCATGTGAGAGTAGGGAACTGCCAGGCATCAAATAAAACGAAAGGCTCAGTCGAAAGACTGGGCCTTTTGTTTTATCTGTTGTTTGTCGGTAAGCGCACTCCTGAGGAGGACAAATTCGTCGGGAACGAATTTGCACAGCACGCCGTGCAGCCCGGAGGGTGGCGGGCAGGAGGCCCGGCATACAACGGCCCGGCATCAGACAGACGAAGAAACCTCATGCGCAGGCATGGGGTTTTTTTGTTATCTGCGGTTCAGGAAAAGCGGCGGGACGCCGCCCGGCGCGGGCGCTGCGCGCCGCGTTGAATAAACCTGCAGCTGCAACATAAAAGCCTACTGTAGCCACCTCATCACCATATTTCACTCTATCCCCGCTTCTGCTTTAGCGTTCATTCCGAATACCCGCATGACGAAAATAAATGTGACACAAATCACATATAAAAATATAACAATTATATAACATTTGTTTTACTAATTGATTTGTCTAAGTGACGTGGTACGCCCGACGAGACAGATTGCAGTCTTTGCTGGAGCAGAATAACAATGGTAGAAAGTAGTATTAACGAGCGGGGATCGCTGAAACACGCTGATACCCGCCGTCGCATATGGGCAATTGTTGGAGCATCTTCAGGGAATTTGGTCGAGTGGTTTGATTTTTATGTCTACTCATTCTGCTCTCTCTACTTTGCGCATATCTTTTTCCCTTCAGGAAACACCACTACCCAGTTACTACAAACCGCAGGCGTGTTTGCCGCCGGATTTCTGATGCGGCCAATTGGCGGATGGCTATTTGGCCGTATCGCCGATCGCCGTGGGCGTAAAACCTCGATGCTCATCTCGGTGTGCATGATGTGCATGGGGTCGTTGGTCATTGCCTGTTTGCCGGGCTACGAGACGATCGGCACCTGGGCGCCCGTACTCCTGCTGCTGGCCCGACTTTTCCAGGGCATCTCAGTCGGTGGTGAATACGGAACCAGCGCAACGTATATGAGTGAGGTTGCCGTTGAGGGTAAGAAAGGTTTCTATGCATCCTTCCAGTACGTAACGCTAATCGGCGGGCAGCTGCTGGCGGTGCTGGTCGTGGTGGCGCTGCAGCAAATTCTCAGCGATGAACAGCTGCATGCCTGGGGCTGGCGTATTCCTTTTGCTCTTGGCGCAGCGCTGGCGATAGTCGCCCTATGGCTCCGACGCCAGCTGGATGAAACGTCGCAGCAAGAGACCCGGGCGCTGAAAGAAGCGGGCTCCTTTAAAGGGCTATGGCGTAATCGCCGGGCGTTCATGATGGTGCTGGGCTTTACCGCCGCCGGTTCGCTAAGCTTTTACACCTTTACGACCTATATGCAGAAATACCTGGTCAATACCGCAGGTATGAACGCCAGTACGGCCAGCATGATTATGACCGCCGCTCTGTTTTTCTATATGCTGGCTCAGCCGCTATTTGGTGCGCTATCGGACAGGATTGGCCGCCGCACCTCAATGCTCTGTTTTGGCTCACTCGTGACCCTTTTTACCGTACCGATTTTGAGCGCATTACAAAGCGTGACGTCGCCATATGCCGCCTTCGCACTCGTTATGTGCGCCTTACTGATCGTCAGTTTCTATACCTCGATCAGCGGTATTTTGAAGGCGGAGATGTTCCCGGCACAGGTCCGCGCGCTAGGCGTTGGTTTATCTTATGCGGTCGCCAATGCGCTGTTCGGCGGCTCGGCTGAATATGTCGCATTGCTGTTAAAATCAGTCGGAACAGAACACGCGTTTTACTGGTATGTCACCGTCATGGGAGCGTTAGCTTTCTTCGTCTCCCTGATGCTGCACCGTAAGGGCAAGGGATTACGCCTGTAGATATTACTGATGCGCCAGCTGCCACACCGCGTAACCGGTCGTGGCGCCGGCCACGTCCCAGGCAAAATCTTTCCAGCTCCAGCCGCTCCCCGCCGGGCGGCTATCCCACAGCTCCTTCGAAGCGCCCAGGCTTACCGAAAACATAAAGCCGATGGCGGCGCTGCGATCGCGGCTGTAACCCTGATGCTGAGCGTATTCGTTACCCGCTGCGGAGAGCATGGCTGAGGCGATAAAATGCTGGGCCTTATCCTGGCCATGCCATGAATCATTGGCCATATGGCTACAGCCGGTCAGCAGCAGAGGAGCGATGATGATGACTTTACGCATAACGATCCCATAAAAAAGCCCCGGCGGAAGCGGGGCTGCAATTCAGAGAATACGGCTGATAAGCCGGTCGATACGGATGCGCCTCAAACGGCGAATCAGCTTACGCACTTTTACCGGATAATCGGCGATGCTTTGCAGGTCGCGATAGTGTTTCACCACCGTCGTATGCTGGCGAATCAGGTGCAGCTCTTTTTCACGCATCGCGCCAAGCTGGCGCTGCGGATCGTGAATAAGAATGGCATTTTCCAGATCGAGGCGCCACGCGCGCGGATTAAGATTATTGCCGGTCAGCAGCATCCATTCGTCATCAACCCACATGCCTTTCAGATGATAGCTGTTATCGTCATCTTTCCACAAACGCACAATCAGCTGGTCAGTGTTGACATAGTACTGCAGCCGGCTCAGGAAGCGGCGTAGGTTTATTTCATACAGATAGGGGAGCGCACCGATAATCTTAAACGGCTGATCTTCCGGAATATAGAAGTCGTTCGCCGTCTTATCGCCCACGATAATTTCTACGGTCTTTCCGCTGCGCAATAGCTGGATGATATTACGCACCAGCAGGGCAGGAAGGTTAAAGTACGGCGTGCAGATAGTCAGCTTCCGTTCAGCGCAGGGCATCAGATGGAAGATGGTTTTATTCAGCAGGCTTGATTTCCCGAGGCCGACCAGCGGCGTCACCGACAGCCGATCGTCGTCAGCATCGCCGACATAACGATAGCCGCTGTCCCGCAGTTCCTGGCGGTACTGACGGATATCATTTTTAATTTCCGGGCTTTTTGGACGATCGGGTCTGTCGAGGCGGTTCACGCCGCGGCCTTCGACCAGATTATGCTCAACCCAATCGAACATCACGTCGGCCATTTTGCCGTTGCGAATGCACTGATAGCGGTCGTAGCGATATTTGTCATGCTGATGAAGGTAAACATCATTCAGGCTGGCGCCGCTGTAAAGCACACAGTCATCAACGATGAAACCTTTAAAATGCAGTACGCCGAGCGCTTCGCGGGTATTCACCGGCACGCCGTAAACCGGGATATCAACGCCAGGATTTTCCTGCGCCATGCGGCAGTACCAGTCGGCGTTAGTGTTGGCTGCCGCAGCGCCAATGCGCCCGCGCTGGGCTCGGTGCCAGTCAACCAGGATGCGAACATCTAATTCTGGACGCTGGCGTTTAGCGTCATAGAGTGCCTGCAGAATTCCTTTGCCGCCATCATCTTGCTCCAGATAGAGCGCAATAATGCAAATACGCTGAGTGGCGTGAGCTATCTTTGCCAGTAACGCTTGCCGAAAATCTGCGGGAGCGTAAAAGAACTCGATATCATCAACTGACTGAGAAAGCTTAGGGAGTTGGGCAAGGTGTTGTTGATGTTTATTGCGCTTAAATTTTGACAACATCACAGTGCGTTTCTTCTCTGTTTATTGAAGGGTCTTCTGTACCATGCAGACGACGTAAGCGGGCAATAATAACATTACTACCCGCTAAAGTGGTCAACAATTGCGGCCGCCAGTTTATGATTGTTGCGCTGGAAATTGCAGGGACAAGCTGACAATCCCATCTTCCAGCTGAATATCCACCTTAAAACCAAGCTTTCTGGCAAGACCAATCATTCCCCGGTTATTGGGCATCGTGATCCCGTTCAAACGCTGCAAACCGTGGCTTTGCGTATAGGTAATCAGCTTTTCCAGCAGCCGGCGGCCTAAACCTAAACCCTTCAGGTCAGAGCGGACCAGGACGGCGAATTCTGCATCAATATTATCGGGATCGGAAATCGCGCGCGTGACGCCGAGGATCTCCTCTCCCTCTGCGGTCGCGCGTACGGCAACAAAGGCCATTTCTCGATCGTAGTCGATCTGCGTCATATTGGCTAAATCATCGTGAGTAAATTCATTGATCTCGCTGAAGTAGCGGTAATAGAGATCCTCTTTGGTCACCTGAGCAATAAAGGCCAGCAGCTGCGGTTCATCTTCAGGCAGAATCGGGCGGAACAGGCAGCGTTCGCCATTTTTCAACACCACCCACTCCTCCTGCTGCTGGGGATAAGGGCGTATTGCCAGGCGGCTTTCGCTATCGCCGGTAAACGGGGCAAGGCCTAGCGTCACGTCGAGCGCGGTAAACTCGTTGCCGGACGCCAGCAGAGGATGAATATCCAGACGCTGGATCTCCGGGCAGTCGACGATAAGGTTCGACACCTGAACCAGCAGCTGGCTTAAGCCGGAGATATCCAGCGGGCGCAGGGCGCTACGGCCACGGATCTTTTTGCTTTTGATCGCCTGGATCACCAGATAGCGGGCAAGGTTCATATTCAGCGGCGGCAGGGCGACGGCGGCCTGATCTTCCGCGCGCCATTCGACGCCGCCTTCACCCAGCATAATCAGCGGGCCGAAAACCGGATCCTGTTCAACGACCACCCGCAGCTCCTGCGCTCCGGCGCGATTCGCCATGCTCTGTACCAGCAGGCCATGAATGCGCGCCTGCGGCCAGGTCATTTTTACCCTGTCAAAAATGGCATCCGCCGCCTGCTGTACTTCGGCGGCGGTACGCAAATAGAGCATTACGCCCTGCACTTCCGACTTGTGCGGGATATCCGGTGAACGCAGCTTCAGGGCGACCGGATAGCCAATTTGCTCGGCGATGTGCACCGCCTCGGCGCTGTCGGCGGCAATCCACGTCGGTAGGGTATGGATACCATAGGCGTGTAGCACCGGGCTGACTTCATGGGTATCCAGGGTGGTTGCGCCTTCGGTTATTGCCTGCTGTAGCAGCGTATGGGCTTCCGCAGTATTGGCCGTGACCATATCCGAGAGCACCGGCGTTTCCCGCAGCTGCTTCTGGTTACGCCGATATTCCACCATATGCATAAAAGCGGTAATCGTGCCTTCCGGCGTACGATAGGTTGGCAGCCCCGCATCGCTGAACAGGCGTCGGGCCTCCTGAGAAGAGTATTCGCCGCACCAGTTCGTCAGCACCGTAACGTACTTGCCGCGCGGATGGTTTTTTAAGGCGTCAATCAGCGCCAGCGCGCTTTCGGTTCCCGGCGCGGCCGCGCTCGGCGAGTGAATGACCAGCAGGGCATCGTAATCCTGGCTATCCAGCAGCACGTTCAGCGCCTTGAGATAGTGCTCGCTGCTGGCATCGTCGCGCAGATCCAGCGGGTTAGCGATATCGATGCTACCCGGCAGCGCCTGACGCAGCCTGTCGCCGGTCTCGTCGCTTAGCGACGCAAGCTTGCCATTGCGCAGCCAAAGTTCGTCCAGCGCCAGCGCCGCAGGGGCCGCGCCGTTGCTGATAATCATTAATTTCTCGCCGCGCAGCGGGCGCATATGGCTCAGCGTCTCGACGGCGGAGAAGAGCTCATGGGTATCCTGCACCCGCAGCAGGCCCGCTCGCTGAATCGCGGCGTCCCAGGCCGGGTCCATACCTGAGTTTACGTGCAGCAGCTTTTGCGCCGCCGGGCTGCGTCCGCTTTTAATCACCAGGATCGGCTTATTGCGCGATGCGCTCCGGGCCGCAGAAACAAAGCGGCGGGCATCGCTGAGGTGTTCGAGATAGAGCAGAATGGCGCTGGTTTTGCTATCGCGGGCGAGGAAATCGAGCAGATCGTCAACGTCGATATCCAGGCTGTCGCCCAGCGCAATAAAGTATGAGAAACCCATTTCGCGCTGCTGCGCCCAGTCAAGAATGGTATTCGAAACCGCAGCGGACTGGGAGATAAACGCCAGCTTGCCTCGACGAATCGGGACCGGCGAAAAGCTGGCATTCAGCCCTTGCCAGGGTGCCAGCAGCCCGAGGCTGTTTGGGCCCAGTAGCCGCATCTGATAGCGGGCGGCATGCTCAAGCAGCGAGGGGTACTGCTCCGGCGGCGAGGAGAGAATAATGCAGGTTTTGCAGCCTTTTTTCCCCAGCGCCTCAAGCAGCTCAAGATTTCGCCGGGCGTTGGTGCAGAGAACGGCAAGATCGGGAGTAAACGGCAGGCTATCGATAGTCGGCCAGGCCAGCACGCCCTGTACGGCTTTCCACGCCGGAGTGACCGGCAGCACCGGGCCGTTAAAGCCCCCGGCCAGCAGGTTGCGCATCATCAGATAACCGGCACGCTGCGGTTTCATTGATGCGCCAATGACGGCGATCGATTTTGGCCGCAATAGTGCTTCCAGGCCTCGTTGGCTCATACCGGTCTCCTTTGATCCCCAGTGACCGGATGATTTTAAACGTTTTCTGCCTCTTGTGCTGTGATACTGCCCTTATGCTGCGTCTTTCCTGCCAGATAGCGGCTTCTGAACAGGCTAAAGTGATCGCCGAGCGCGAGCGCGGCGTTTGTGTCCCCGGCGAGATCCAGCAGGGCGATGGCCACTTCTGCCGTACAATACTGTCCCTCCGCGTGGGCCTCTCTCAGGCGATAGGCCGAGATACGCGAAAGATCGACGGAAATGACCGGCAGCGCGTCAAGCCAGGGACTCTTACGGAACATTTTCCGCGCCTCGGTCCATGTGCCATCGAGCATGATAAATAGCGGCGGCTTACCCGCAGGCGGCGAGCTCAGCACCTCACGTTCCGTTCCGGCATACGACGCCGGGAAAACGACTATTGGCTGGTAATCAGGATCGGCGACCAGATCGAGTAGCGCCTGCGGCGGCTCGGTTCGTGACCACTGAAATGCCTCGGTGTCCGGCAGGATATCCGCGATAAGGCGGCCGGTATTGCTTGGCTTCATCGGTTCAGTATCGAACATCACCAGGCAAAAACGGCTGGCCGCCGCCGCTGGCGCGAGGGTTGCGCACAGGCACTGCTTCAACGGCAGTAAACAGCGCTGGCAGCGGTGGATACGGTTACCGCGAGCAAGAAAAGGTCGGGTCGCGCGCGCGAGACGTTCGGCACGCAGGCGAAGAACGGCGTTATCAATCATGGGGGATCGCTAAGAGAAAACGCCATTGTCGCAGAGGTGAAAACGGGGCACAAGCGCTGCCCCGTCAGGTTTACTGCTGGTTGGCTTCGTTAAGCCAGCTGTCGAACGGCGCTTTTGGTACCGCTCCGTTCAGCATGTCGATGACTTCGCCGTTTTTAAAGATCATAATGGTCGGAATGCTGCGAATGCGAAAACGCGCGCTCAGCTCACGTTCAGCTTCGGTGTTGACCTTCACGAAGCGCATTTGGCCGCTGCGTTCTTCCGCAACGTCTTCAAAGATCGGGGCGAAATTACGGCAGGGTCCACACCACGGGGCCCAGAAATCGACAACAACCGGCAGATCGTCCTTCAGCAGTTTATCCAGCATTGCCCCGGTCGCGTTGATGACGTCGCCGTCAAAAAGATCGTGGCCGCAGCGTCCGCATTTAGCGCCATCGGCGCTACGATCGTCGGGGATGCGGTTCAGAGCCTGACAACTGGCACAAACGGTATTCATAACTAACCTCTGGTTATGGGTTGCAGCACGGCACGTGGCCGATTTGTATCTGTAATGTTACATATTATCGATTAGGTACCGCTAAACAACAATGCGTTTTGTTCGATGAATACGATAGACCCTATCTTTTAAACGAAATAATGGCGAAGCGGTGATACATCGGGTAATCTGCGCGCTTCGCGCAGCGCAGGTGGAGAAAATTGATGAGCGACGAACTGAAAAATAAAAGCGGCAAGGTCAAAGTGATGTATGTCCGCAGTGATGATGATTCTGACAGACGCACCCATAACCCGCGTACCGGGAAAGGGGGAGGGCGCCCAGGAAAATCTCGTGTTGACGGCCGTAGCCGCCCTGCCCGCGATGAAAGAAACAGCCGCGGCGACGACCGCAAACGTGACGATCGTAAACGCGATGATTTCGATCGTGAAGGGGGTTCCCCGTGGCGTACAGTTTCACGTGCTCCGAATGATGAAACGGCAGCAAAACCGGATCACGGCGGGATCAGCGGTAAAAGCTTTATCGATCCGGAAGTACTGCGTCGTCAGCGTGCGGAAGAGACCCGCGTGTACGGCGAAAATGCCTGCCAGGCACTTTTCCAGAGCCGCCCGGACGCTATCGTTCGCGCCTGGTTCGTGCAAAGCGTCACCCCGCGTTTTAAAGAAGCCCTGCGCTGGATGGCGGCCAACCGTAAAGCCTATCACGTGGTTGACGAAGCCGAGCTGGCGAAAGCGTCCGGCACTGAGCACCACGGCGGAGTTTGCTTCCTGATTAAGAAACGTAACGGGACTTCCGTTGCGCAGTGGGTCGCTAAGGCCGATGCTGAAGACTGCATCCTGGCGCTTGAAGACGTCGGCAACCCGCACAATCTTGGCGCAATCATGCGTAGCTGCGCTCACTTCGGCGTGAAGGGCGTGGTGGTTCAGGATGCCGGCATGCTGGAGTCCGGTGCGGCCATCCGTACCGCAGAGGGCGGCGCCGAGCACGTAGAGCCGATTACCGGCGATAGCTTCCTCGGCACTCTGGAGCAGTTCCGCGCGGCTGGCTACGCGATTGTTTCTACCTCCAGCCACAACGGGACGCCGCTCTACAAAGCCGAGCTGCCGAAGAAAATGGTCCTGGCGTTAGGACAGGAGCGTGATGGCTTGTCTGATGCGACGATCTCCAGCGCGGATCTGAACGTGGCTATCGAAGGCACCGGCAACGTGGAAAGCCTGAACGTCTCCGTCGCGACCGGCGTTCTGCTGGCCGAATGGTGGCGCCAGAACAAGGCCTGATGCCTGACCTGCCTGAAAAAATGCCAGCGTAATGCTGGCATTTTTGTATTTGCGCTTAGCGTAACGGGCGAGTAACCCGATTACTTCCCGGCGGCCGGTAAGGTCGGCATCCAGTCAATCGGCGCTTCGCCGCGTTCGGCCAGCCACTGGTTGGCCTGGACAAAATGGTTGCTGCCGAAAAAGCCCCGGTGGGCGGAGAGCGGAGACGGATGCGGCGCCTTCAGCACGCAGTGGCGCTGGCGGTCGATGATGGCACCTTTCTTCTGCGCGTGCGCGCCCCACAGTAAAAACACAACTCCTTCCCGATGCTCATTGATCAGCGCAATAACCTTATCGGTAAAGGTTTCCCAGCCAAGACTGGCATGAGAATGCGCCTGCCCCGCGCGCACCGTTAATACCGTGTTGAGCAGCAGCACGCCCTGACGCGCCCAGCTTTCGAGATAACCATGCTCCGGACGGCTGAATCCAGGAATGGTCCCCTCCAGCTCTTTATACATATTTAACAGAGACGGCGGAGTCTGGATACCCGGCAGCACGGAAAAGGCCAGACCGTGCGCCTGCCCTGGCCCGTGATAGGGGTCCTGCCCGAGGATAACCACTTTTACATCCCCAATTTCGGTGTAGCGGAAGGCGTTGAAAATATCTTTTTGCGGCGGATAAATCGTGATGCCCGACTGGCGCTCTTCGGCGACGGTTTTCAGGGTATTCACAAAATAGGGCTGTAGCTTCTCTTCCGCCAGCACGTCGTGCCAGGTCAGTGGGGTGGTCATCTTGCTCTCCTGCAAAGTGGTATCGCTATAGCTTAACTGCTTCTTTCTGCATAACAAAATCGGCGCCGCTTTGCTGACGTTTTTTCTGCAAAAATAGTTGAAAATTTACAAAATTATTTGGCATCCGTTATGGCGTAACTTGATGTAAAACAATAATATCCCTTCATACCCACTTTTAATTAGTGGTTTTTGTTGATTTAAGTCAATGAATGCCGGGTGTTCGGCTGATATATATACACTCATACAACAATGGTTTTACCAATTGGCCATGAACGGGCCAACAGAACGAATAAATATTGCCTAAGGGAGGCATCACATGATTACAGGTATCCAAATTACTAAAGCTGCAAACGACGACCTGCTGAACTCTTTCTGGCTGCTGGATAGCGAAAAAGGTGAAGCGCGTTGCCTGTGTGCAAAAGGTGGTTTTGCTGAAGATGACGTGGTTGCGGTGAATAAGCTCGGCGAAATCGAATACCGTGAGATCCCGCTCGACGTTAAACCGGAAGTCCGCGTTGAAGGCGGCCAGCACCTGAACGTTAACGTCCTGCGTCGTGAAACGCTGATGGATGCGGTTGAACATCCGGAGAAATACCCGCAGCTGACCATCCGCGTATCGGGCTATGCGGTACGTTTTAACTCTCTGACGCCAGAGCAGCAGCGCGACGTCATCGCGCGTACTTTCACTGAAAGTCTGTAAGCGTTAGCAAAAACCCCCGGTTCAATCGAGCCGGGGGTTTTTTATTATGTCGGGCTACGGTTCCCGTCTCACCAGCAGCGTGGTGAGCGTGAACGACAATATTATGGCGATAGCCACGCCTGACAGCGCAAAGATAAAGTAGGGGCCGATGTAAGCCGGCAGGCTAAAAATGCTTGATAAAATATAGCCATACAGCCGCACGCCGAAGAAAGCGATAAAGGCCGAGGCCAGCGAACTGGCAATGGTTGCCGCGACGAACGCTTTTTTATAGCGCGTTAAGACGCCAAACAGGGCGGGCTCGGTGATCCCAAGCAGCGCTGAAATTGCCGCGGACAGCGTCACCGTACGCTCCTGCCGGTTTTTGCTTACGCGCCAGATAGCAAAGGTCGCGCCCGCTATCGACATATTTGCCATAAACATCATTGGCATCAGCATGTCGTAACCGCGATCGCTGAAGTTTTGCAGGGCAATGGGCGTCATGGCATGATGCATGCCCGTCAGGATCGCGACCGGGCGGATGGCGCCCACAACCAGCCCGGCAAAGCCCGCGGATATCCCGAACAGGCCTTCAATAAACCACGCCAGCGCTTTGCCAAGCCAAATGCCAACCGGACCAATAACCACCAGCGCCGCCAGCGCGCCGAGAAACAGCGCCAGCGTCGGCGTGAAAACGGTTTTCAGCACCTCGGGCATAATGCGATCGACCCAGGCGTAGATATATTTCAGCGCCAGCACGGAGAAAATAACCGGGATCACGCTGGATGCGTAGTTGAACACGGGGATGGGAACGGCGTTAAGCAGCCACAGCGCGGAAGCCGCCCCCTCGTGATGGGCCGCCAGCGCCTTCGCGGCGTCAATCAGGGTTGGATACATCAGGCAGGCGGCAACGGCGACGGCCAGATACTCGTTGGTCTTAAAGATCTTTGCCGCCGAGACGGCAAGGAAAAAGGGCAGGAAATAGAATACGCCGCTGGCGATAAGGTCGATGATCATTACGCTGTCGCTATTTTGCGGTACCGCTTTCAACGCGATCAGTCCGGCCAGCAGGCCCTTTATCATCCCGGCGCCGGCAATGGCCGGCACGATCGGGCCAAAAACGCCCGAGACGGTATCCATAAACAGCGACACCAGCCCCTTACGCTGGCGGGGCTTTTCGGCAGCCTCTTCGCCGACGGTACCTAATGCCGCGAGCAGGCGTTCATACCAGCTATTAACCTTCGGCCCGATGATAATTTGAAACTGATCGCTCTGCAGCTGCGCGCCGAGCACGCCGGGCAGTTTCTTAATCTCTTCTTTTTCTACTTTGTTATCATCAATTAAATCAAAGCGTAATCGGGTCATACAGTGCCAGACGTTATTAATATTTTTTTTTCCGCCAATCAGCAAAATAATTCTGCTGATTACATCTTGCGTCTCCATACCGGCTCCTGAAGCAATGTGTTGTGCTGTTTACGTCGTGAAATGGTAAATAAGCCGATTTATAAAAACAAACCAATAAAATATGAGTTTAGTCACAAATAACCGCTGTTATAGGCCGTATTGGCAGTGTTTATCTAAATTGGTCCGGTTTTTAATGAAATTAAATCTGTTTTACGAACCAAAATTTTATTAAATAAAAAGGTTTACCTTGCGTAATAAATAGGGCGAAGATAATTGGCATCACCTTTTATTTTTGCCGCAGGGAGCCTTGCCGTGAACGCTACGCTAATTACTGATATTGAGTGTTTTATCACCCGTCCCGATCGTCATAACCTGGTCACGGTACGCGTGACCACCGACAAAGGTACCGTCGGCCACGGCTGCGCGACTTTCCAGCAGCGTCCGCTGGCGGTCAAAACGATGGTTGATGAATACCTCAAGCCGCTGCTGCTTGGCCGTGATGCGAACAATATCGAAGACCTCTGGCAGATGATGAACGTCAACGCCTACTGGCGAAACGGGCCGGTAATGAATAACGCCATTGCCGGCGTTGATATGGCGCTTTGGGATATCAAAGCCCAGCTGGCGGGAATGCCGCTGTACCAGCTTTTTGGCGGCAAATCGCGTGATGCTATCCCGGCTTACGCCCACGCTAGCGGTGAGACGCCCGAGGCGTTGTTTATATCCGTTGAGCGTCTGCTGGAGGAGGGCTATCGCCACATCCGCTGCCAGCTGGGCTTTTACGGCGGCACTGCGCAGGCGATGCATACGCCGGAGAACCCGACGCCGGGCGCCTATTACGACCAGGATGAGTACATCAGGAATACGGTGGAGATGTTCCGGCTGCTGAGAGCGCGCTACGGACACCGTTTTCATATCCTCCATGACGTCCACGAACGGCTCTTCCCGCAGCAGGCGCTGCAGCTGGCGAAGCAGCTCGAGCCCTATCAGCCGTGGTTTATTGAGGATATTTTAGCGCCGCAGCAGAGCGCATGGCTGGCGCAGATCCGCCAGCAAAGCGCAATTCCGCTCGCGATGGGGGAGCTGTTTAATAATCCGGCTGAATGGCATGACCTGATTGTTAACCGGCAGATTGATTTTATCCGCTGCCATATTTCCCAGATTGGCGGGATTACGCCGGCCCTGAAGCTGGCGGTGCTGTGTCAGGCATTCGGCGTGCGCGTGGCGTGGCACGGGCCCGGCGATATGACGCCAATTGGGGTTGCGGTCAATACCCACCTGAATATCTACCTCAATAATGCCGCAATCCAGGAGTTTATACCGCGTTCTGCCGCTACTGATGCGGTATTCCCCGGAGCGCCCGGCGTCAATAACGGGTTTATCTATCCACCAACGGCGGCAGGGATTGGCGTCGGCTTTAACCAACAGCTGGCGCAGACGTATCCTGTTGTCTATCGTCCGCACGAATGGACGCAGAGCCGCCTGCCTGACGGCACGATCCATACGCCATAATTAGTCCGAGGGCGCCTGGCGGAAGGTTAAGCTGTCGCGATTATGCGGAATAACGTAGGTGCAGGAGTAGTTGATATCGATGATATCGCTGATTTCATACACCTGCCCGCCGTCGAGAATTCCTCGATTGTTAATATGCATGGCCGGAATGCCTTTTTTGCAGCCCAGCAGGGCGGCCTGTTCCCGGCTGACGCTCACCGCCTGATAGGTGGTGAGCAAATGTGAAATTTGATAGCCCTTGGAAAGTACGTACTGCTGCAGCGAGCGTTCGATCACCTCCCGGCTAAGATCGGCAAAGGCGGCGGCCGGCATCCGCGAAATCTCAATCTGCACCGCTACGTCATCAACGAAGCGCAGGCGGCAAAATTGCCAGATAAACTCCTCATCCGTTATGCCGAAAATCTGCTGCTCCTCACGGTCGGGGCGCTTTTTATGCAGGCTGATTGTCCGATAGCGCATCCGATCGAAACGCTTTTCGGTGATGGAGTTATACACCAGCGGGTTGTTGCTCATTCGCTCGTTTATCCAAATCCCTGAGCCCTGCACGATACGTATGACGCCGATGTCAGAGAGTTTTTCCAGCGCCTGGCGAATGGTAAACCGTGAGACGCCATACTCCTCCGCCAGCCGGCGTTCAGGCGGGAGCTTGCGGGGGCCGGGGTCATTGTGCTGGTAGATTTTGCTGAGCAGATCCTGGGTGACGAAATCTTTTTTTTTCATGATGATGAATTCCTGACTCGCCGGCACAAGGGGGAACGCCCGATATCACTCCCCGCGGCGCTGTCGCCAGCGGACGTAAATGCAAAAACGCCGGGATATCCCGGCGTCCTTGTACTCTTAGCTCGACTGCTGCGGCGTATCGCTGCCGCTCGGCTTACGACGCTTGCCGATATTTTTAGCATCGCGGTGACGTTTCTTCACGCGCGGCTTTTCTTTATCTTCTTTTTTCTTCTCTGCGCGTTTAGCCAGCACTTTCTTTGAAGGTTTACCGGTCTGCTTCTCGCTCGGTGCGCGGGTTGACGGGCGCAGTTCGTCGATAACACGTGCCTTCAGCGGCTCGTCAATGTAGCGACCGATTTTACCCAGCAGCAGGTGGTCATGGGCTTCAACCAGAGAAATAGCAACGCCTTTCTTCCCGGCACGACCGGTTCGACCGATACGGTGCAGGTAGGTATCCGCGGTGCGCGGCATATCGAAGTTGAAGACGTGGCTAACGTCCGGAATATCGATCCCGCGCGCGGCGACATCGGTGGCAATCAGCACGTTCATGCGGCCATCGGTCATGCGCTTAATCGCTTCGTTACGCTTGGCCTGAACCATTTCGCCTTCCAGCCAGCAGGTGTTGATACCGGCTTCGCGCAGCCAGGATGCCAGCTCATGAACGCGCTCGCGCTTACGCACAAAGACGATAGAACGGGTGGCGTCCGGCTGTTTCAGCAGGTTTATCAGCAGAGCGGTTTTATGCTTAACGTCATCGGCGCGGTAGTACCACTGATGGATTTTCTTCCGCTCGCGGGTAGAAGGAGAGGCGGACACTTCCACCGGCTCTTCCAGCAGACGCTCGGCAAAATCTTTGATGGCATCGCCTTCGAGGGTCGCGGAGAACAGCATTGTCTGCTTGCGCCAGCGGGTTTCACCGGCAATATGTTCGATATCCTGAGCGAAGCCCAAATCCAACATCCGGTCCGCTTCATCGAGGATCAGCGTTTCTACGGCGCGGCAGTCGAAGTTTTCTTCTTTAATATACTGCAGCAGACGCCCGGTGGTGGCGACCACGATATCCTGGTTTTCGCTGAACACTTCCGCGTGGTTCATGTACGCGACGCCGCCGGTGATGGTGGCGATATCGAGATGCGTGTGCGCTGCCAGTTCGCGGGCATGGTCAGCAACCTGCATCGCCAGCTCGCGGGTCGGCGTCAGGATCAGAATACGCGGAGGCCCTGACTTCTTGCGCGGGAAATCAAGCAGGTGCTGCAACGCTGGCAGCAGATACGCCGCTGTTTTACCGGTGCCGGTCGGGGCTGAACCGAGAATGTCACGGCCATCGAGCGCAGGCGGAATAGCGGCGGCCTGAATGGCTGTCGGGCGTGTGAAACCTTTTTCCTGGAGGGCTTCCAGCAGGTTTTCGTCGAGTTCAAGTTCGGAAAAAGTCGTTACAGTCATTATCTACCTCTGAGTGGACCGACGATTATAGACGTTACGGGCATAATGTTCATCTGTTTGTAAGGCTATCTGTTCTCCGGTATTGTGCATAGCCTTAAGCTCAGGAGTTTTCGCCCGCAAGGTTGTCAGGATGTCTCAGTCGAAGTTTGCGCTGCCGCGCAATGGTTTTACGTTTAAACAATTCTTTGTCGCTCACGACCGTTGCGCAATGAAAGTTGGCACCGACGGCATTTTGCTCGGCGCGTGGGCGCCGATTGCTCAGGTTAAACACGTGCTGGATATCGGTACCGGCAGCGGCCTGCTGGCCCTGATGCTGGCTCAGCGTACCGGGGAGCTGGTGGCGTTGGATGCGGTTGAGCTGGATGAAGATGCGGCAGATCAGGCGAGGGAAAACGCCGCGGCTTCTCCCTGGTCCACCCGCATCCAGGTGCATCAAGCCGATATTCAGCAGTGGCAGCCGCCGCAAACCCGACGCTATGAGCTGATTGTCAGTAATCCGCCTTTTTTTGCTGAAGGCGTGCCCTGCGCAACATCGCAGCGCGAACAGGCGCGATATACGACCACGCTCGATCACGTGACGCTATTAAGCTGTGCCGCAGAGTGTATCACAGAAGAGGGCTTTTTCTGCGTGGTGCTGCCGGTGGATATTGGCGATACCTTTGCCCGGCGCGCGCAAACGATGGGTTGGCATCTGCGTTTACGCACCGACGTGGCGGAAACGGAAATGCGCGCGCCGCATCGGGTGCTCCTTGCCTTCTCGCCGACGGCAGGGGAGTGCTTCAGTGACAGGCTGATTATCCGTGGGCCAGAGCAGCAATACTCCGAGGGGTTTACCGCGCTGACCCAGGACTTTTATCTCTTTATGTGAGTTTCCGGCACGAGAACCGACGGCCCGCTGTCCGGCAGCAGATCCGGGTAGTCCAGCGTATAGTGCAGGCCGCGGCTCTCTTTGCGCAGCATCGCGCAGCGTACAATCAGCTCGGCAACCTGTACCAGGTTACGCAACTCCAGCAGGTTGTTGGAGACGCGGAAGCGGGCATAGTATTCGTCGAGCTCCTGCTGCAGCATGGTAATGCGCCGCAGGGCGCGCTCCAGGCGACGGGTCGTGCGCACAATCCCGACGTAGTCCCACATCAGCAGGCGCAGCTCATGCCAGTTGTGCTGGATAACGACCAGCTCATCGGGGATTTCAACCTGGCTCTCGTCCCAGGCCGGCAGATCGGTAACCGCCCGGGCCTGAGGCATGATGCGCAGGATATCTTCGGCGGCCGACCAGCCGTAGACCAGACATTCGAGCAGCGAGTTGGATGCCATGCGGTTGGCGCCGTGAAGCCCGGTGTAGCTGACTTCGCCGATAGCATACAGCCCCTCGACATCGGTCCGACCGTTATCGTCGACCATCACTCCGCCGCAGGTGTAATGCGCCGCCGGCACGATAGGGACCGGTTCTTTCGTCAGGTCGATACCGAGACCGAGTAATTTCTCGTAGATCATCGGGAAGTGTTGACGGATAAAGGCTTCGGGCTTATGGCTGATATCAAGATACATGCAGTCAACGCCGAGACGCTTCATTTCATGGTCAATGGCGCGGGCGACAATGTCGCGCGGAGCCAGCTCGCCGCGGGCGTCAAAATCGGGCATAAAGCGTGAACCGTCCGGACGTTTCAGATGGGCGCCTTCACCGCGCAGCGCTTCGGTCAGCAGGAAATTGCGCGCCTGCGGATGGTACAACGCGGTAGGGTGGAACTGATTGAACTCAAGGTTGGCGACGCGACAGCCCGCCCGCCAGGCCATAGCAATGCCGTCGCCGGATGAAACGTCCGGGTTAGTGGTGTATTGATACACCTTGGCCGCGCCGCCGGTTGCCAGAACAACGGCTTTCGCCCCCCAGGTCTCGACCTTTTCTTTATTACGGTTCCAGATCCACGCGCCGACGACCCGACGAGCGCCGGGCAGGCCAATCTTGTCTGAAATAATCAGATCGACGGCATTGCTGCGTTCGAGCACGCGGATATTGGGGTGTGAAAGCGCCTGGCTGACCAGGGTGGTTTCCACCGCTTTACCGGTGGCATCGGCGGCATGGAGAATGCGGCGATGGCTGTGGCCGCCTTCACGCGTCAGGTGATAGCTCTCCTCGCCGTTGGCCTGGACCTGGGTATCGAACAGCACTCCCTGATCGATAAGCCACTGCACGCAGGGTTTGGCGTTACTCGCCACGAAGGAAACGGCGTGACGATCGCAAAGGCCCGCTCCGGCGATCAGCGTATCCTCCACGTGAGATTCGATGCTGTCCGTTTCATCAAAGACGGCGGCAATGCCGCCCTGCGCATAGAGGGTGGAGCCTTCGCTGATCGGGCCTTTGCTCAGTACGGTGACCGAACTGTGCTCCGCTAAACGCAAGGCAAGAGATAAACCGGCAGCGCCGCTGCCAATAATCAATACATCACAGGAGAACTCAGGAGTTGTATTCATGGCCTTTGTTTAATTTACTAAACACGATTGAGCCACAATAGCACCAGGTCGTGATGAATCGTACATTTTTTTTACCGTTAGTTGTGGCAACTAAACATTCGGCGCTAAACCGGCGGGAGCAAAACGAAAGAAAATATTTGCGAAGCAGATCGTTAGCTTCAGATTTTATAGTGAAATATAAACCGTGTTACGTTACCCTTCTCGCGGACCTTACGCTTTTTCCTCATCATCTTATCTGCGGCTGAGTAACGGGACATATAATGAGAGATAACAAATCGTCCGCCGTTGCCAGACAAAAATCAAAGGCGTAACGGAACTTTATTGTTTTCAGGTACTCCAACGATTGCTTGCTCATAATGCAGTGATTGGGTAGTGCTTTGAAGACTCATGGGAATTAGGTTTGGGGAGACATTACCTCGGATGAGCGAGCAGTTAACGGATCAGGTCCTCGTCGAACGGGTCCAGAAAGGAGATCAGAAAGCGTTTAACCTGCTGGTGGTGCGCTATCAGCATAAGGTCGCGAGCCTGGTCTCCCGCTACGTGCCGCAGGGCGATATTCCTGACGTTGTTCAGGAGTCGTTCGTAAAAGCATGGCGTGCCCTGGATTCTTTCCGGGGGGATAGCGCTTTTTATACCTGGTTATATCGTATCGCCGTAAACACGGCGAAGAATTATCTGGTTGCTCAGGGTCGTCGCCCACCGTCCAGCGATGTCGATGCCAATGAGGCAGAAAACTTCGAAAGCGGCGGGGCGCTGAAAGAAATTTCGAACCCTGAGAACTTAATGTTGTCAGAAGAACTGAGACAAATAGTTTTTCGTACCATTGAATCGCTCCCGGAAGATTTACGCATGGCAATTACGTTACGGGAGCTTGATGGCCTAAGCTATGAAGAGATAGCCGCTATCATGGATTGTCCGGTAGGGACGGTACGTTCGCGTATATTCCGGGCACGAGAAGCTATTGATAATAAAGTTCAACCGCTAATCAGGCGTTGACGATAGCGGAATACTGAAAAGGGTATCAGGCATGCAGAAAGAAAAACTTTCGGCCTTAATGGATGGTGAAACGCTGGATAACGAACTGCTTAATGAGCTGAGCGGTTCTTCTGAAATGCAAAAGACCTGGGAGAGCTACCATCTCATCCGCGATTCGCTGAGAGGCGACACCGCTGAGATGCTCCACTTTGATATCTCAGCTCGCGTGATGGCCGCCATTGAAAACGAGCCCGTTCGCCAGACGGTGCCGCTAATTCCTGAATCTCAGCCGGCACCGCACCAGTGGCGTCAGATGCCTTTCTGGCAGAAAGTGCGTCCGTGGGCCAGTTCGCTTACTCAGATGGGCGTTGCCGCGTGCGTATCTCTTGCTGTTATCGTCGGCGTCCAGCAGTATAATGGGCAAACCGAATCATCTCAGCAGCCTGAAGCACCGGTGTTTAATACCATGCCGATGATGGGTAAAGCGAGTCCGGTGAGCCTGGGCGTACCGGCAGATGCATCCGCAGGAACCGGCCAACAGGTGCAGGTCCAGGAGCAGCGTCGTCGTATTAATGCCATGCTGCAGGACTATGAATTACAGCGTCGCCTGCATGCCGAACAGCTTCAGTTTGGTCAAGCCCAGACTCAGCAGGCCGCCGTTCAGGTACCGGGTTATCAAACTTTAGGAACGCAATCGCAGTAATGAAGCAACTTTGGTGTGCCATGTCGCTCATGGCAGGCAGCCTGTTCTTCTCTGTCAACGCCTCGGCTGATACCTCTTCCGGGGCGTTGTTGCAGCAAATGAACCTGGCTAGCCAGTCCCTCAATTATGAGCTGTCTTTCGTCAGTATCAACAAACAGGGCGTTGAGTCGCTGCGTTATCGTCACGCACGGCTGAACAATCAACCTCTCGCTCAGCTTCTACAGCTCGATGGCCCCCGTCGTGAGGTTGTGCTGCGCGGTAACGAAATCAGCTATTTTGAGCCTGGGCTCGACCCGTTCACCTTGAACGGTGACTACATCGTTGATTCCCTGCCTTCACTGGCCTATACCGATTTCAAACGTCTGGCGGCATACTACGACTTCATCTCCGTGGGGCGCACGCGTATTGCCGATCGCCTGTGCGAAGTGATCCGCGTGGTGGCGAGAGACGGAACGCGCTATAGCTATATCGTCTGGCTGGATGCGGAGACCCGGCTGCCGATGCGGGTCGATCTGCTCGATCGCGATGGCGAAACTCTGGAACAGTTCCGGGTTGTGTCCTTTAGCGTTGGCGATAAGGTAAGCAGCAGCATGGAGACCCTGGCGAAGGCTAATTTGCCTCCGCAGCTGTCGGTGCCGGAAGGCGGCGATAAAGCTAACTTCAACTGGGCGCCGGCCTGGCTACCGCAGGGCGTCTCCGAGATATCCAGCAGCCAGCGCCGTCTGCCAACCTTCGATGGCCCGGTGGAATCTCGCCTCTATTCGGACGGACTGTTTAGCTTCTCGATTAACGTGAATCGCGCGACGGCAAACAGCAGCGATCAGCTGCTGCGCACCGGGCGTCGTACCGTGAGTTCGACGGTACGCGACGGCGCGGAGATTACCGTGGTGGGCGAACTGCCGCCGCAAACGGCTAAGCGCATTGCCGACAGCATCAAATTTAAGGCCGTACAATGATTAAAGAGTGGGCGACCGTCGTTTCCTGGCACAACGGAATGGCGCAGGTGCACTGCGATGTCAAAGCGTCCTGCAGCAGCTGCGCCTCTCGAGCCGGCTGCGGTAGCCGGGTGCTGAATAAGCTGGGACCGCAAACCAGCCACACTATCAGCGTGCCCAGCGCACAGCCGCTGAGCGCCGGGCAAAAAGTGGAGCTCGGCATCGCGGAAAGCAGCTTATTAGGCTCTGCGCTCTTAGTGTATATGGCGCCGCTGTTTGGACTGTTTGTGATGGCATCCATCTTCCAGGTGCTGTTCTCTAATGATTTTGCCTCCCTCTGCGGCGCGATACTCGGCGGCGTCGGCGGATTCCTGGTTGCGCGCGGGCTGTCCCCCGGTCTGGCCGCTCGCCAGTCGTGGCAGCCGATCATCATTAGCGTGGGTTTAGCGCCCGATTTAGTCCGTATTGAGACACCCTCTTCAGAAGCAGGCCAGTGATTCCACTGGCCTTTATTTTTTATTTACCATTCTCGTAAGATCCCGCCATTTACTCCGGTTATGCTAGCTGTAAGAGCATTTCCTGGTTTCACGGATGTAGTGTAGAATGCGGCGTTTTCGGATTAAAAAACGTCAGGCACAGAACAGCGGCCTCATGATACGCGTAAGGCATAATTAACTCTAAATATGAAGAATATACGTAACTTTTCAATCATCGCCCACATTGACCACGGTAAGTCTACGTTGTCTGACCGTATCATCCAGATTTGCGGTGGCCTTTCCGATCGTGAAATGGAAGCCCAGGTACTGGATTCCATGGATCTTGAGCGTGAGCGCGGCATCACCATTAAGGCGCAAAGCGTCACCCTGGATTATAAGGCCACCAACGGTGAGACCTACCAGCTGAACTTTATCGACACCCCGGGACACGTCGACTTCTCCTATGAAGTTTCGCGTTCTCTGGCCGCCTGCGAAGGCGCGCTGCTGGTTGTCGATGCCGGTCAAGGGGTGGAAGCCCAGACGCTGGCAAACTGCTATACCGCGATGGAAATGGACCTGGAAGTTGTGCCGGTCCTCAACAAAATCGACCTGCCTGCGGCCGATCCGGAACGTGTGGCGGAAGAAATTGAAGACATCGTCGGTATCGACGCCGCCGATGCGGTTCGCTGCTCGGCGAAGACCGGCGTAGGCGTTCCGGATGTACTGGAGCGTCTGGTGCGCGACATTCCGCCGCCGGAAGGTGATCCGGACGCTCCGCTGCAGGCGCTGATCATCGACTCCTGGTTCGACAACTACCTCGGCGTCGTCTCGCTGGTGCGTATTAAAAACGGCACCATGCGCAAGGGCGACAAGATTAAGGTTATCAGTACCGGACAGGTTTATAACGCCGATCGCCTCGGTATCTTTACGCCGAAGCAGGTCGATCGTACCGAGCTGAAGTGCGGCGAAGTTGGCTGGTTGGTGTGCGCGATTAAAGACATCCTCGGCGCGCCGGTGGGCGATACCCTGACCACTTCCCGTAACCCGGCTGACAAAGCGCTGCCTGGTTTCAAAAAGGTCAAACCGCAGGTGTACGCAGGCCTGTTCCCGGTTAGCTCTGACGATTACGAAAGCTTCCGCGATGCGCTGGGCAAACTGAGCCTCAACGACGCCTCTCTGTTCTATGAACCAGAAAGCTCGACGGCGCTGGGCTTTGGTTTCCGCTGCGGCTTCCTCGGCCTGCTGCACATGGAGATCATCCAGGAGCGTCTGGAGCGCGAATACGATCTGGACCTGATTACCACGGCGCCAACGGTGGTCTACGAAGTCGAGACGACGGCGAAAGAGGTCATCTACGTCGACAGCCCGTCCAAGCTGCCGCCGCTGAATAACATTCAGGAGCTGCGCGAGCCTATTGCGGAGTGCCATATGCTGCTGCCGCAGGAGTACCTCGGCAACGTCATCACCCTGTGCATTGAGAAGCGCGGCGTGCAGACCAACATGGTTTACCACGGTAAACAGGTTGCGCTGACCTATGAAATCCCGATGGCGGAAGTGGTTCTCGACTTCTTCGATCGCCTGAAGTCAACTTCTCGCGGCTACGCGTCGCTGGACTACAACTTCAAGCGCTTCCAGGCCTCCAACATGGTGCGCGTAGATGTGCTGATCAACAGCGAGCGCGTCGATGCGCTGGCGCTGATCACCCACAATGATAACGCCCCGTACCGCGGTCGCGAGCTGGTGGAGAAGATGAAAGAGCTGATCCCTCGTCAGCAGTTCGATATCGCGATTCAGGCGGCAATCGGCAACCACATTATCGCCCGTGCTACCGTTAAGCAGCTGCGTAAAAACGTCCTGGCGAAATGCTATGGCGGCGACGTGAGCCGTAAGAAGAAGCTGCTGCAGAAGCAGAAAGACGGTAAGAAGCGAATGAAGCAAGTAGGCAACGTTGAGCTGCCGCAGGAAGCGTTCCTCGCCATTCTGCACGTGGGTAAAGACGGAAAATAACCATTAAGGAGTTGGCATGGCGAACATGTTTGCCCTGATCCTGGTGATCGCAACCCTGGTGACGGGGCTTTTATGGTGTCTGGATAAGTTTATCTTCGCACCGAAGCGCCGCGCAGGTCAGGCCGCAGCTCAGGCGGCGACCGGCGAAGGGCTTGATAAAACGACGCTGAAGAAAGTCGGCCCGAAACCGGGCTGGCTGGAAACGGGGGCCTCGGTGTTCCCGGTGCTGGCCATCGTGCTGGTGGTGCGTTCATTTATTTACGAACCCTTCCAGATCCCGTCAGGCTCAATGATGCCGACGCTGCTGATCGGTGATTTTATTCTGGTAGAGAAGTTTGCTTACGGGATTAAAGATCCTATCTACCAGAAAACGCTGATCGAGACCGGGCATCCGAAGCGTGGCGATATCGTGGTGTTTAAATACCCGGAAGATCCGCGCCTTGACTACATCAAGCGGGCGGTGGGTTTACCGGGTGATAAAGTCACCTACGATCCGCTGACTAAGCAGGTCACTATCCAGCCGGGATGCAGTTCCGGACAGGCGTGCGGCAACGCGCTGCCGGTCACTTACTCCAACGTTGAGCCGAGCGATTTCGTCCAGACTTTCTCGCGCAGCAACGGCGGTGAAGCGACCAGCGGCTTCTGGCAGCTGCCGAAGGGCGAGAGCAAGGCTGACGGTATCCGTCTGACCGAACGCAAAGAGACGCTGGGTGACGTTACCCATCGGATTCTGACCGTGCCGATTGCTCAGGATCAGGTAGGTATGTACTACCACCAGTCCGGTCTGCCGCTGGCGACCTGGATTGTGCCGCCGGGCCACTATTTCATGATGGGCGACAACCGCGATAATAGCGCGGACAGCCGCTACTGGGGCTTTGTGCCGGAAGCAAACCTGGTGGGTAAAGCCACGGCCATCTGGATGAGCTTCGAAAAACAGGAAGGCGAGTGGCCGACCGGCGTACGTTTATCGCGCATCGGCAGCATCCACTAATTTTCCTGACCGATTCACGCTGCCGCCGCAATATCGGCAGCGTGAATTATTTAATATTTAAATCCATCCAAACTAACGACATCCCTTGTCGTTGCGTATAGAATATCCCCCCGAAGTTTTGGTTGTCTCTCGTAAGAGTGACACTGCACACGAAACCGCGTTGGTTGTTTATACTCTCAATAATTTGGGTTGCAGAAAGGCGACAAGCAAGCGCGCATGCAACGTGAAGTTGGCGAGAGTGCTCAGGTCGGTTTCGTGTGCTGCATTTTTGACGCATTCATTTATTGGTAACGCATGAACCCCATCGTAATTAATCGGCTTCAACGGAAGCTGGGCTACACTTTTAATCATCAGGAGCTGTTGCAACAGGCATTAACTCACCGCAGTGCCAGCAGCAAACACAATGAGCGCCTGGAATTCTTAGGCGACTCTATTTTGAGTTTTGTGATCGCGAATGCGCTCTACCATCGCTTCCCTCGGGTTGACGAAGGCGATATGAGCCGTATGCGCGCGACGCTGGTACGGGGCAACACGCTGGCGGAAATCGCTCGCGAGTTTGAGCTGGGTGAGTGCCTGCGTCTGGGGCCGGGTGAATTGAAAAGCGGTGGCTTCCGTCGCGAATCGATTCTGGCAGATACCGTTGAAGCGTTAATTGGCGGAGTCTTCCTCGACAGCGATATCCAGAATATCGAACGCCTGATCCTCTCCTGGTACCAAACTCGTCTGGACGAAATTAGCCCGGGCGATAAGCAAAAAGATCCGAAGACCCGCCTGCAGGAATATCTGCAGGGTCGCCACTTGCCGCTGCCATCTTATTTGGTTGTCCAGGTGCGCGGGGAAGCACACGATCAGGAATTTACTATCCACTGCCAGGTTAGCGGCCTGAGTGAACCGGTGGTCGGCACGGGTTCCAGCCGTCGCAAGGCGGAGCAGGCTGCCGCCGAACAGGCGCTGAAAAAGCTGGAGCTGGAATGAGCGAAGAAAAAAGTTATTGCGGGTTTGTTGCCATCGTTGGCCGCCCGAACGTGGGTAAATCCACGCTGTTGAACAAGCTGCTTGGGCAGAAGATTTCTATTACTTCGCGTAAAGCGCAGACCACCCGTCACCGCATCGTCGGTATCCATACCGAAGGGCCGTATCAGGCAATCTACGTTGATACCCCGGGCCTGCATATGGAAGAGAAGCGGGCGATTAACCGCCTGATGAACAAAGCGGCGAGCAGCTCGATTGGCGACGTTGAGCTGGTGATCTTCGTTGTTGAAGGCACCCGCTGGACCGCCGACGACGAAATGGTGCTGGGCAAGCTGCGCGACGCCAGGGCGCCGGTTATTCTTGCGGTGAACAAAGTCGATAACGTGCAGGAAAAGGCCGATCTGCTGCCGCACCTGCAGTTCCTGGCAAGCCAGATGAACTTCCTCGATATCGTGCCGATTTCCGCAGAAACCGGGACCAACGTCGATACTATCGCCGGGATCGTGCGTAAACATCTGCCGGAAGCGATTCATCACTTCCCGGAAGATTACATCACCGATCGTTCCCAGCGCTTTATGGCTTCTGAAATCATCCGTGAGAAGCTGATGCGCTTCCTCGGGGCCGAGCTGCCGTACTCCGTAACGGTAGAGATCGAGCGTTTCCAGACCAACGAACGCGGCGGTTATGATATTAACGGCCTGATCCTGGTTGAGCGTGAAGGGCAGAAGAAGATGGTTATTGGTAACAAAGGTGCCAAAATCAAAACCATCGGTATTGAAGCGCGTAAAGACATGCAGGATATGTTCGAAGCGCCGGTTCACCTCGAACTGTGGGTGAAGGTGAAATCCGGCTGGGCCGACGACGAGCGCGCGCTGCGCAGCCTCGGTTACGTTGACGATCTCTGAGTTTGATACTCTATGGCTTTCGAGGTGCAGGCAGGCGGCAGGACCGCGAGTCCCCGGGAGCTTACCGTAGTAAGTGACCAGGGTGTGCGGACGCAGCCAACGCCCCTGCAGCCTGCAAGACGACGCGTATGATGGAAGGCTGGCAGCGCGCTTTCGTTCTGCATAGTCGTCCCTGGAGCGAAACCAGCCTGATGCTGGACGTCTTCACGGAAGAGTCGGGCCGCGTGCGCCTTGTTGCTAAAGGCGCGCGTTCCAAACGCTCCAGCCTCAAAGGCGCTCTCCAACCTTTTACCCCCTTACTGCTCCGCTTTGGCGGCCGTGGCGAAGTCAAAACGCTGCGCAGCGCCGAAGCCGTTTCGCTGGCGCTCCCGCTCAGCGGGATCACGCTCTATAGCGGTCTCTACGTCAATGAGCTGCTCTCCCGCGTGCTCGAACACGAAACCCGCTTCTCTGAACTGTTCTTCGACTACCTGCACTGCCTCCAGGCGCTGGCCGGCGCGAGCGGTTCGCCGGAACCCGCTCTACGGCGTTTCGAGCTGGCCCTGCTCGGACATCTCGGCTACGGCGTCGATTTCCTGCACTGCGCCGGTAGCGGCGAAGCGGTCTCCGATACCATGACCTATCGTTACCGCGAAGAAAAAGGCTTTATCGCCAGCATGGTTATTGATAACAGCAGCTTTACCGGGCACCATTTGAAAGCGCTGGCTAACCGTGAATTTCCGGATAGCGATGCCTTACGTGCTGCCAAACGCTTTACCCGTATCGCCCTGAAGCCGTATCTTGGCGGCAAGCCGCTAAAGAGCCGGGAGCTGTTTCGCCAGTTTATCCCCGCCAGAGCGGCGCGAGCAGATAAAACAAATAATGAACAATGAGGATTGTCATGGCTGAATTACTGTTAGGGGTCAACATTGACCATATCGCTACGCTACGTAACGCTCGCGGCACCGCATACCCGGACCCGGTACAGGCAGCGTTTATCGCCGAGCAGGCCGGCGCCGACGGTATTACCGTGCATCTGCGTGAAGATCGCCGCCATATCACCGACCGCGATGTGCGCATCCTGCGTCAGACGCTGGGTACCCGCATGAATCTCGAAATGGCGGTGACCGAAGAGATGCTGGCTATCGCCTGCGAAACCAAACCGCATTTCTGCTGCCTGGTGCCGGAAAAGCGCCAGGAAGTGACCACCGAGGGCGGCCTGGACGTGGCCGGCCAGCGCGAAAAAATGCGCGATGCCTGCCAGCGTCTTGCCGATGCCGGCATTCTGGTTTCGCTGTTCATTGATGCCGATTTTGCGCAAATTAAGGCGGCGGCGGAAGTCGGCGCGCCCTATATCGAAATTCATACCGGCTGCTACGCGGATGCCGAAAGCGACGCTCAGCAGGCCAAAGAGCTCGAGCGCATTGCGAAAGCGGCCACCTACGCCGCCAGCCTTGGCCTGAAGGTCAATGCCGGACACGGTCTGACCTACCACAACGTCAAGGCCATCGCCCGACTGCCGGAAATGCATGAGCTGAATATCGGCCACGCGATTATCGGTCGCGCGGTGATGAGTGGCCTGAAGGAAGCGGTTGCTGAAATGAAGCGCCTGATGCAGGAAGCCCGTCCTTAATGGCTATTCTCGGGCTGGGCACGGATATCGTTGAAATTGCCCGCATTGAAGCGGTGATCGCCCGTAGCGGCGATCGCCTTGCCCGACGCGTTTTAAGCGATAGCGAGTGGGCAATCTGGGAGCAGCACCAGCAGCCGGTGCGTTTTCTGGCCAAGCGCTTTGCGGTGAAAGAGGCGGCGGCAAAAGCGCTAGGTACCGGGATTCGTAACGGTTTGGCTTTTAACCAGTTTGAAGTCTACAACGATGAGCTGGGTAAACCGAAGCTGCGCTTATGGGGTGAGGCTAAGAATCTGGCGGAGCGTCTGGGAGTCAGCGCGGTTCACGTCACGCTGGCCGATGAGCGCCACTACGCCTGCGCAACGGTAATTATCGAAAGCTAGATTTTATCCGCGTGGTGCATCAGCACAAATTTATCCCACAGCTGCTCTTCGTTCTCGAGGTGCGCCGGATCTTTGAGGATCGTATTGGGGATCGGGCACACTTTTTGACAGGTGGGCGTTTCATAATGGCCCACGCACTCCGTGCAGCGATCGCTGTTAATTTCATAAATGCTATCACCCATCGAAATGGCCTCGTTCGGACACTCCGGTTCGCACATATCGCAGTTGATGCATTTTTTGGTAATTAACAGCGCCATCAGGTAATTCTCAGAAACAACACAAACAGGGCGGGCATTATACGCCCATTTTCTGCTCACACCAGCTTTTTCACCAGCGCCTCGCTGTGGCGAATACGGTCCGGCGCATGCTCAAGATCCTGCTGGACCAGCGCCATAAACAGCAGATCCGTCAGCATCATCTGCGCGCTGGTTGAGGAGATAGCCGCGCTGCGCGTCGCCTGCTCTTCAGCAATGGTATACAGGCACTGTGAGGCCTGCTGCTGCAGCGCGTTGGGGCTGAAGCCGGTGATCGCCAGGATCCGGCAGCCAACGCGCAGGGCTTCTGCCGCCGCCATGTTGATTTCGCGCCGCTCGCCGGAATAGGAGATGGCGAACAGCAGATCGTCCGGCGACATCGCCTGAACGGTGGCCAGCAGGGCGTGCATATCCTGCTCGGCGACGGCGTTAATGCCAATCTTCATCAGCTTCCAGCTGAAGTTGCGCGCCACCAGGCCCGAGGCGCCGATGCCGGTAATAATGACCCGACGGGCGGTACGCAGCAGCGCAACGGCCTCCAGCAGCTTCTCTTCGCTGTTAACGTCCAGCGAGGCGTGCATCGCCGCCACGTTATCCTTAATCAGCTTTTCACCCACCAGACGCAGCGGATCGTCGCCGAGGATCTGGTTATGCACCGGGACCGACTGCGGGTCGGGCGCGCTGGCCAGCGCTTCGCTCAGCGCCAGCTTCAGGGCCGGGAAACCTTTGAAGCCCATCTTCTGGGCGAATTTCACCACGCTGGACTGGCTCACGCCCGCTTCACCCGCCAGCTGCTGGGAGCTCAGGTGCCGGGTCTGGTCCGGCTGGGCGAGGATAAAATCAGCCAGCTTCTTATCGCTTGCCGCCAGAGAGGGGTAGCGCTGGCGAATGCGGATTAAACAGTTCATAGGTTTTCCTGAGGACGGCCTTCACCCTCTGCTGAAAGAATTTTGTATTCGATTATAAGAGGATTATGGCGAATTAAAAATTCTGGCGCTGAGATTTCTTGAGGAACGACCTTAACCCAAATTCAACGCCCGCAGATGTTTTTAATATTAAGGGTGCAAGGCTGGTAAGCTATCGGCTGCTGGAATGACTAAAAGAAGAGGTCGGGTTTGAATAGCGTTATGCGTCGGGTGGTCTTTTTTGATCTTGATGGAACCCTGCACCAGCAGGATATGTTTGGCAGCTTCATACGCTACGTGTTGCGTCATCAGCCTCTGAATCTGCTGCCGGTGATGCTGTTGCTGCCGCTTATCCTCGGCGGGCTGCTGGTCAACGGCAGGGCGGCGCGCTGGCCGATGAGCCTGCTGCTGTGGGCGTCCACCTGCGGGCGCAGCGAGGCGAAGCTCAAGCGCCTGGAGGCGAACTTCGTCCGCTGGTTTCGCCAGCACGTGACGGCGTTCCCGGTGGTGCATGCCCGGCTAACGGGCTATTTGACCAGCACCGATGCCGACGTCTGGCTGATCACCGGTTCGCCGCAGTCGCTGGTGGAGCAGGTCTATTTTGATACGCCCTGGCTACCGAGGGTGAACGTGATTGCCAGCAGGATGGCGCGGCGCTACGGCGGCTGGGTCCTGACTCTGCGCTGCCTGGGTCATGAAAAAGTGGTGCAGCTGGAGCAACAAATTGGCGCGCCGCTGCGGCTGTATAGCGGCTACAGCGACAGCGAGCAGGATAATCCGCTGCTCTGCTTTTGCCAGCACCGCTGGCGGGTGACGCCGCAGGGCGACCTGCATCAGCTAGAGTGATAGTGTCTAATGCGCGGCCGGCATGTATAATGCGCCCCGCTTTTGCACAGGAGTCCCCGCTTTGTCTGACCATGAACGCAATGATGAATACTGGATGCGTCACGCTTTGACGCTGGCTAAACGCGCCTGGGAAGAGGGCGAAGTGCCGGTGGGCGCCGTGCTGGTACACAATAACCAGGTCATTGGCGAGGGCTGGAATCGTCCAATCGGCCGTCACGATCCGACCGCGCATGCCGAGATCATGGCCATACGCCAGGGCGGGCTGGTGCTGCAAAACTACCGCCTGATTGACGCCACGCTATACGTCACCCTTGAGCCCTGCGTGATGTGCGCCGGGGCGATGGTGCATAGCCGCATCTCGCGCCTGGTTTTCGGCGCCCGGGATGCCAAAACCGGCGCCGCCGGATCGCTGATCGACGTGCTGCACCATCCGGGGATGAACCATCGGGTTGAGATCGCCGAAGGCGTTCTCGCTGAGTCGTGTTCGGCAATGCTGAGCGATTTTTTCCGCTGGCGGCGGGAAGAGAAAAAGGCGCTAAAGAAGGCGCGCCAGGAAAGCGAGGGCTAGTGGCCCAGCCCGGGGATTTTGAATTTGGCGTTATCGACCAGCGCTTCGGCGCGGAATTTGAAGAACGGTAGCGTCTGCTCTTCCTTTTTATCTACCTCATCCGGCATAACCGCCGGATAGTCGCCGGCCATCGCCAGCGCCTGCTCGTCCTTGCTCTCCTTCTCGGAAAGATAGCCGACCAGGCTGATATGGTATTTGCGAATATTCTCGACGTAAGCGTACGCTTCATGGCCCCGCGCGTAGCCGTATTTCAGCCTGCTGTAGTAGGATTTTTGGCTGAGAAGCGGGAGGCGCTGCTTTACGTCTGCCCAGCTGTCGGGGTTACCCTTTTGTTTTTTCGTCAGGGCGATGGCGTCAAGAATATGCGCATAGCCCATATTGTAAGCCGCCAGCGCAAACCAGATCCGCTCATCTTTGGGTACCGAATCCGGAACCTTATTCATCATATCCTGCAGATAACGCATGCCGCCGTTGATACTCTGTTCGGCATCGGTGCGGTCGGTTAATCCCAGGCTCTGGGCGGTGTTTCTGGTGAGCATCATCATCCCGCGAACTCCGGTCGGCGAGGTCGCCTGCGGGTCCCAGTGCGACTCCTGCCATGAAATAGCCGCCAGCAGACGCCAGTCGATCTGTCGGGCATATTTTTCAAACATCGGCTGCAGATCCGGCAGGATATTTTCTACCGCTCGCAGGAAGGTTCGCGTATCGACATAATCGAAATCGTTGCCGTGCCCGAGATACTTTTCTTCCAGCCGCGCCAGCGTGCCGTCTTCATTAATGTTGTTGAAGAAATCGAGCATCGCCGCCGATAGCGAATTGTCATCGCTCTTTACGCTAAACCAGGTCACCGGCTGCTCATCGGTGATGTCCAGCGCGACCGCCAGCTCAGGATGAACGCGCTGAAACAGGCTGACCGCTACGGAATCGGCGATGGTGTAGTCCAGGTCGCCATCGATGACCGCCTGCATCAGCGCCGTGGTGCCGCGCTTTTCATCGACGCGCCAGCTGAGATCGGGATATTTACTGCCCTTTAGGTTCTGCAGGTCGTTAATGGCGACGTGGCCCGGCGCGATAACCAGCTGGTCTGCATTGAGGTTAGCAAGGGTGCGCGGGCGAGTGCTGCCGACCCGGTAGACCAGCTGCTGCGATACGGAGTAGTAGCTCGGTCCCGGCTGATAGTTCTTCACCCGCTCGGAGTTATAGACCAGCCCTGCGCCGAGCATGTCGGCCTTGCCGTCATCCAGATCGTCAAAGAGCTGGCTGATATTCTGCCGGACGGTGACCTTGAGCTTGACGCCGAGGTAGTCGGCGAACTGCTGCGCCAGCTCGTAATCAAGGCCGTAGGTTTTGTCATTGATGGTCGCAAAGGTCATCGGTGAGTTGATGGTGCTGATCCGCAGCTCTCCGCGCGACATAATTCCCGCCACGCGGTTCTCTGGTTTGCCCGACCACGGGATCGACGGCCACAGGGCAGCCGCCAGCAACAAGGTAACAATGCCGATGAGCAGATAATTAATCTTTAGTTTTTTCAGATAGTTAATCTTCTGCAGCTCTGTGTTCCTCAGCAGACTATGACCAGAAAAAGTAAAAGGTTGTCGATGAATGAGCGGCATTTTGCTTAAGAATGCGCCAGTTGGCAACTTATTCGCGATAGGGGTCACATTTATTGGTAAACACAGGGAATGATTTTATTTCCACGCAAACGGTTTCGTCAGGGCACAGGATTCACTATAATAGCGCCCGTTTCCCCCCTGGCTCATATTGAAAGCTTCGAAGACGAGAGACTTATGATGGAAATTTTGCGTGGTTCGCCTGCACTGTCGGCATTTCGTATTAATAAACTGCTGGCACGTTTTCAGGCGGCCAACATACCGGTAAGCACAATATATGCAGAGTATGTTCATTTTGCCGACCTGAACGCCCCGCTCGGCGGTGAGGATCGCGAGAGGCTGGCACGACTGCTCAAGTATGGCCCAAGCTTAAGTAGCCATACCCCAACCGGTAAATTACTGCTCGTCACCCCCCGCCCTGGCACCATCTCCCCCTGGTCTTCTAAAGCTACCGATATTGCCCATAACTGCGGCCTGGCACAGGTTGTGCGCCTTGAGCGCGGCGTGGCGTACTACGTTGAAGCCGGTACGCTGAGCGCTGAGCAGTGGGCCGTCGTTGCGGCTGAACTGCACGACCGGATGATGGAAAGCATATTTGACGCGCTGGAAGAGGGCGAGAAGCTGTTCGCTCAGCATCAACCTGCGCCGGTCACCAGCGTTGACCTGCTGGGCCAGGGCCGCCAGGCGCTGATCGACGCTAACCTCCGTCTGGGGCTGGCGCTGGCGGAAGATGAAATCGACTATCTGCAGGATGCCTTCAAAACGCTGGGCCGTAATCCGAACGATATCGAACTGTATATGTTCGCGCAGGCTAACTCCGAGCACTGCCGCCACAAGATTTTTAACGCCGATTGGGTTATCGACGGCGAACAGCAGCCGAAGTCGCTGTTTAAGATGATCAAAAATACCTTTGAGAAGACCCCGGACTACGTTCTGTCTGCCTATAAAGACAACGCCGCGGTTATGGAAGGTTCAGAAGTCGGTCGCTTCTTTGCCAGCCATCAGGAAGGGATTTATGACTACCATCAGGAAGCGGCGCATATCCTGATGAAGGTAGAAACGCATAACCACCCGACGGCGATTTCCCCGTGGCCGGGCGCGGCGACCGGTTCCGGCGGCGAAATCCGCGATGAAGGCGCAACCGGACGCGGGGCGAAACCCAAAGCGGGCCTGGTCGGGTTCTCGGTTTCTAACCTGCGCATCCCGGGCTTCGAACAGCCGTGGGAAGAAGATTTTGGCAAACCGGACCGCATTGTCACCGCGTTGGATATCATGACCGACGGCCCGCTGGGCGGCGCGGCGTTTAACAACGAATTTGGTCGTCCGGCGCTGAACGGCTACTTCCGCACCTATGAAGAAAAGGTTACCAGCCACAACGGTGAAGAGCTGCGCGGCTATCACAAGCCGATCATGCTGGCTGGCGGCATCGGCAACATTCGCGCTGAGCACGTCCAGAAAGGTGAAATTATCGTTGGGGCGAAGCTTATTGTTCTCGGCGGCCCGGCGATGAACATTGGCCTCGGCGGCGGAGCAGCATCGTCTATGGCATCCGGTCAGTCTGATGCGGACCTCGATTTTGCCTCCGTACAGCGTGACAACCCGGAAATGGAGCGCCGCTGTCAGGAGGTCATTGACCGCTGCTGGCAGCTGGGCGAAGCCAACCCGATTCTCTTTATTCACGACGTCGGCGCGGGCGGTCTTTCGAACGCGATGCCGGAGCTGGTTAGCGACGGCGGCCGCGGCGGCAAATTCCAGCTGCGCGATATTCTCAGCGATGAGCCGGGTATGAGCCCGCTGGAAATCTGGTGCAACGAATCGCAGGAGCGCTACGTGCTGGCGGTGGCACCGGACCAGCTGCCGCTGTTCGACGAGCTGTGCCGCCGCGAGCGCGCGCCTTACGCCGTGATCGGCGACGCTACCGAAGAGCTGCATCTGAATATGAGCGACAGCCATTTCAACGACCAGCCGATCGATCTGCCCTTGGACGTGCTGTTGGGCAAAACGCCGAAAATGACCCGCGACGTGCAGACCCTGAAGGCGAAAGGTGAAGCGCTGAATCGCCAGGGAATGACCGTTGCCGATGCGGTAAATCGCGTTCTGCACCTGCCGGCGGTGGCGGAGAAAACCTTCCTCGTCACCATCGGCGACCGTACCGTTACCGGCATGGTGGCGCGCGATCAGATGGTTGGTCCGTGGCAGATCCCGGTGGCTAACTGTGCGGTCACCACCGCCAGCCTCGATAGCTACTACGGCGAAGCGATGGCCCTTGGCGAACGTACGCCGGTGGCGTTACTGGACTTTGCCGCCTCCGCCCGTCTGGCGGTAGGCGAAGCGCTGACCAACATGGCGGCAACGCAGATTGGTGCGCTGAATCGCGTGAAGCTTTCGGCAAACTGGATGGCGGCGGCCGGACACCCGGGCGAAGATGCCGGCCTGTACGAAGCGGTGAAGGCGGTTGGTGAAGAGCTGTGTCCGGCTCTGGGCCTGACTATCCCGGTCGGCAAAGATTCGATGTCGATGAAAACCCGCTGGCAGGAAGGCAGCGAGCAGCGCGAGATGACTTCTCCGCTGTCGCTGGTGATCACCGCTTTTGCCCGCGTGGAAGATGTGCGTCGTACCGTGACGCCGCAACTCTCCAGCGAAGACAACGCCCTGCTGCTGATTGATTTAGGCAACGGCCGCAACGCGCTGGGCGCGACCGCGCTGGCGCAGGTTTATCGCCAGCTGGGCGATACCCCGGCAGACGTTCGCGACGTTGCGCAGCTGAAAGGCTTCTGGGACGCAATGCAGGCGCTGGTGGCCGAACGCAAGCTGCTGGCTTACCACGACCGTTCTGACGGCGGCCTGCTGGTGACGCTGGCTGAGATGGCCTTTACCGGCCACTGCGGCCTGACGGCGGACATTGCCGCGCTGGGCGACGATAGCCTGGCGGCGCTGTTCAACGAAGAGCTCGGCGCGGTTATTCAGGTTCGCGCCGCGGATCGCGAGGCGGTTGAAGCGCTGCTGGCGTCCCACGGCCTGGCGGAGTGCACCCACTACCTCGGTCAGGCAACGGCGGGCGACCGCTTTGTCATCACCGCCGACGGCAGCCCGGTATTCAGCGAAAGCCGCTCTACGCTGCGTACGTGGTGGGCAGAAACCACCTGGCAGATGCAGCGTCTGCGCGATAACCCCGAGTGCGCCGATAGCGAACACGCCGCGAAAAGCAACGATAGCGATCCGGGCCTCAACGTTAAGCTCTCCTTCGATATCAGCGAAGATATCGCCGCGCCGTACATTGCGACCGGCGCGCGTCCGAAGGTGGCGGTACTGCGCGAGCAGGGCGTCAACTCGCACGTGGAGATGGCCGCGGCCTTCCATCGCGCGGGCTTTGATGCCGTTGACGTGCATATGAGCGACCTGCTTGCGGGCCGTACCGGTCTTGCCGACTTCCAGGCGCTGGTTGCCTGCGGCGGCTTCTCCTACGGCGACGTGCTGGGGGCGGGCGAAGGCTGGGCGAAATCGATTCTGTTCAACGACCGCGTGCGCGATGAGTTTGCGACCTTCTTCCATCGTCCGCAGACCCTGGCGCTGGGCGTGTGTAACGGCTGTCAGATGATGTCGAACCTGCGGGAGCTGATCCCGGGAAGCGACCTGTGGCCGCGCTTCGTGCGTAACTACTCTGACCGCTTTGAGGCGCGCTTCAGCCTGGTCGAAGTGACGCAAAGCCCGTCTCTGCTGCTGCAGGGAATGGTCGGCTCCATGATGCCCATCGCCGTTTCTCACGGTGAAGGGCAGGTGGAGGTGCGCGACGGCGCGCATCTGGCGCAGCTTGAGAGCAAAGGGCTGGTCGCGCTACGCTTCGTGGATAACTTCGGTAAAGTCACCGAAAGCTACCCGGCGAACCCGAACGGCTCGCCGAACGGGATTACCGCCGTCACCAGCGAAAGCGGTCGTGCCACCATCATGATGCCGCACCCTGAGCGCGTCTTCCGTACCGTGGCAAACTCCTGGCACCCGGAAAACTGGGGAGAGGACAGCCCGTGGATGCGTATTTTCCGCAATGCGCGTAAGCAGTTAGGCTAAACCGGCTCCTGGTTCCTTGCTCTAAAAGGCCTCCCGCGAAAGCGGGGGGCCTTTTTGTTTGTGATGGGTATCGCAGCAGGGTGTCGGGATTTACCGACAAACGCGAGGAAGGAGTGTCTCCAAAAGGAGACATTTAATTCATTGATTTTAAAAGGGGTTACCAGGCCGGTTGTGAAGCGTTGCTAAATGGCGACAGTGTGGTTAAAAAACAGACACCATCGTTTGGGGTGATAAGTATAGAAAATCTATTATATTTCATTGTGTTAATAAAATGTTTTGTAATGTGGCATAGAACGTGCATAATAATATGCAGTGGCTCATTCACCTTCTTATGTCAGCCCCTTCGGGACGCGCTACATAAACTTCGAATGACGCACAACAAGGTGCCTGCCGTCCAACTCCTGATAATAGCTCTGCTTTATCAGCCATCGGGCGAAACGTCGAGTTAGGCACCGCCTTATTTCTTAATAAAGCCAGGCACTTGCCTGGCTTTATTATTTCCGCTCCAGGGCAAGCCAGCGGCGTGATTATCCGCTCCGCTGATGGGCCTCGCCCTGACTTGTCGCCTTTCGCGCAGATCTGCTGATTGCACCTGTTACTCTGCGGCGTCCTCAGTTAGCATCATCTTAAGCTAATGTTTGAGGCTATATACTTGAAGCGACTCTCTCTTTTCCCCCGCTCATTGCGCCAGCTGGTGACGCTCTCCTTTGTGCTGATCCTGCTACCCCTGCTGGTTCTGGCCTGGCAGGCGTGGCAAAGCCTGAACGCCCTCAGCGCCCAGGCTGCGCACATCAACCGGACCACGCTGGTCGATGCTCGTCGCAGCGAGGCAATGATTAACGCTTCGCTGGAAATGGAGCGCAGCTACCGCCAGTACTGCGTGCTGGACGATCCGACTCTGGCGAAGGTTTATCAGAATCAGCGCCAGCGCTACAGCGAAATGCTGGACGCGCACGCCGGCGTTCTGCCGGATGAGAAAATCTGGCAGGCGCTGAGCCAGGATTTGAGCGACCTGGCGCAGCTGAGATGTAAAAACAGCAGCCCAGACGCAAAGTCCGCAGAGAGCCTGGAAGCCTTCGCCACGGCCAACAGCGTCATGGTGCAGGCCACCCGAACGGTCGTTTATTCGCGCGGGCAGCAGCTCCAGCAGGAGATCGCCGAACGCGGGCAGTTCTTCGGCTGGCAGGCGCTGGTGCTGTTCCTGCTGAGCCTGGCGCTGGTGCTGCTGTTTACCCGCATGATCATCGGCCCGGTAAAAGGGATTGAGAAAATGATTAACCGGCTGGGGGAAGGGAAGTCGCTGGATAACGCGGCGCTGTTCACCGGGCCGCGCGAGCTGCGCTCGGTCGGCGAGCGCATCATCTGGCTGAGCGAGCGCCTGGCCTGGCTGGAGTCGCAGCGGCATCAGTTTTTACGTCATCTCTCGCATGAGCTGAAAACGCCGTTAGCCAGCATGCGGGAAGGTACGGAGCTGCTCGCCGACCGCGTCGCCGGGCCTTTGACCGCCGAGCAGCAGGAAATTGTCGAGATCCTCGACAGCAGCAGCCGCAATCTGCAAAAGCTGATTGAACAGCTGCTTGATTACAACCGTAAACAGGCCGACGGCCCGGTGGCGCGCGAGACGGTGAACCTTGCGGAGCTGGTAGAAAGCGTTGTCTCCGCCCACAGCCTGCCGGCAAGAGCTAAACTGATGCGAACGGATCTCAGCCTGGAGGCCAGGTTCTGCCAGGCGGAGCCGGCTTTGCTGGCGAGCGTGCTGGATAATCTCTATTCCAATGCGGTGCACTATGGTGCTGAATCCGGTAACATTCACATTCACAGCTACCGGCACGGCGAGCAGGTGCGCATCGACGTTAGCAACAGCGGCGAGCCGATACCGCCGGTGGAAAGAAAAATGATTTTTGAGCCCTTTTATCAGGGAAGTCACCAGCGTAAAGGGGCGGTAAAAGGCAGCGGTCTCGGGCTAAGCATTGCGCGGGACTGCGTGCGACAAATGCAGGGTGAGCTAAGCCTGGTCGACGATATACCCGGGCTGATCTGTTTTCGCATCACGCTACCCACCGGCGAGCCGGGAAAAATCAACACATGAATCAACAATGGGTGACTATGTCCCACTTTTTCGCATGGGTTCGTCCCGTCAAAGTCTGGCTGCTGTCCGGCGTTTCTTGCCTTGCGCTGGCCGGATGTTCCGCGGCTTTATCGCCGCATACGGCAAACGACAAAGCGCAGCCCGAGCTGCCGCAGCACCAGGTGGCGGATTTCCTCTCGGTTGATTGCGCAGATATCTGGTCTCTGAACGGTGATATCAGCGACAAAAATCCGCTCTACTGGCTGCGCGGAATTGACTGCGCCGATCGCCTTGCTCCGGTACAGGCGCGGGCGGAAGCCCGGCAGCACGGTGACGACCGCTGGCAGGATGCGTTTAAGCGCGGCATTTTGCTGGCGGACGCCAAAATTACCCCGGACGAGCGGCGCGAGCTGGTTTCTCGCCTGGATACCTTCAGCTCCCAAATTGCCGTGCAGGTGCGCCCGCTTTATCAGCTCTGGCGCGACGGCCAGAGCCGCCAGCTGCAGCTGGTGGACGAACGTTCCCGCTACGCGAAGCTACAGCAGACCAGCGATGCCGAGCTCGACGCGCTGCGCCAGCAGGAGCAGCAGCTGCGCGGCGAGCTGGAGCTCACGACGCGTAAGCTGGAAAATCTCACCGATATCGAACGTCAGCTCTCCACCCGTAAGCCGGGAGGGAATTTTAATTCTGACGTCGGACACGGTAGCGATAAAGTCCCGGAGGCCAATCATGACGAGCCGTAAACCCGCGCGCCTGCTGCTGGTGGACGATGACCCAGGGCTGCTGAAGCTGCTTGGGATGCGCCTTGTCAGCGAAGGATACAGCGTGGTCACTGCCGAAAGCGGCCCCGAGGCGCTGCGCGTGCTGGGGCGCGATAAGGTCGACCTGGTGGTCAGCGATTTACGCATGGATGAAATGGACGGCCTGCAGCTGTTTGCCGAAATCCAGAAGGTGCAGCCGGGAATGCCGGTGATTATTCTCACCGCCCACGGATCGATTCCGGAGGCGGTGGCCGCGACCCAGCAGGGAGTGTTCAGCTTCCTGACCAAGCCGGTAGATAAGGATGCGCTGTACAAAGCCATTGATGACGCCCTGGAGCACAGCGCGCCGGCGACGGATGAGCGCTGGCGCCAGGCGATTGTGACCCGTAGCCCGCTGATGCAGCGTCTGCTTGAGCAGGCGGGCATGGTGGCGCAGTCGGACGTCAGCGTGCTGATTAACGGCCAGAGCGGCACCGGCAAAGAGATCGTCGCCCAGGCGATTCATAACGCCAGCCCGCGCCACGCTAAGCCGTTTGTCGCCATTAACTGCGGCGCCCTGCCGGAACAGCTGCTGGAGTCGGAGCTGTTTGGCCACGCCCGCGGCGCCTTTACCGGCGCGGTCAGCAATCGGGAAGGGCTGTTTCAGGCCGCCGAAGGGGGAACGCTGTTCCTCGATGAGATCGGCGATATGCCGGTGGCCCTGCAGGTAAAACTGCTGCGCGTCCTGCAGGAGCGAAAGGTCCGCCCGCTGGGCAGCAACCGCGACATCGACATCGACGTGCGGATCATCTCCGCCACCCACCGCGACCTGCCTAAGGCGATGGCCCGCGGCGAGTTCCGCGAAGATCTGTTTTATCGCCTGAACGTGGTGAACCTGAAGATCCCGCCTCTCGCCGATCGCACCGAGGATATTCCGCTTCTTGCCAACCATCTGCTGCGGCAGTCGGCCGACCGGCACAAGCCGTTTGTCCGCGCCTTCTCGACCGATGCGATGAAGCGGCTGATGGCCGCCAAATGGCCGGGCAACGTGCGTCAGCTGGTGAACGTGATTGAGCAGTGCGTGGCGCTGACCTCATCGCCGGTGATCAGCGACGCGCTGGTGGAGCAGGCGCTGGAAGGCGAGAATACCGCGCTGCCGACTTTCGTTGAGGCGCGCAATCAGTTTGAGCTGAACTACCTGCGCAAGCTGCTGCAAATAACCAAAGGCAACGTGACGCACGCGGCCAGAATGGCCGGGCGCAACCGCACCGAATTTTATAAACTGCTGTCGCGCCACGAGCTCGACGCCAACGACTTTAAAGAGTAGCTCCTCGGCATAGCGCAAGTTATGATACGGTAAGCAACCGGTTACGCGACTAAGACAGGAACACCATGAAAAAGATTGATGCGATTATTAAACCTTTCAAGCTGGATGACGTGCGTGAAGCGCTGGCGGAAGTCGGCATCACCGGGATGACGGTAACGGAAGTGAAGGGCTTTGGCCGTCAGAAGGGCCATACCGAGCTGTACCGCGGTGCGGAGTATATGGTGGATTTTCTGCCAAAAGTGAAAATCGAAATCGTGGTCACTGATGATATCGTCGATACCTGCGTGGATACTATTATCCGCACGGCGCAGACCGGTAAAATCGGCGATGGCAAAATCTTTGTCTTTGACGTGGCGCGCGTGATCCGTATCCGTACCGGCGAAGAAGACGACGAAGCGATTTAAGTTTTAACCCTCTCCCCGGCGGGGAGAGGGGCATCAATTACAGTACCTTGTGCGGGCCAAAGCATTCGTAATGAATGCGCTCGCTATTGATGCCAAGCGCCACCAGCTGCTTCGCAGCGTGCTGCATAAAGGCTACCGGGCCGCAGAGGTAGAACTGCATCAGCGGGTCGCGCAGGCTCTCTGCCTGAGCGGTCAAATCCATCAAACCTTCGCTATTAAAACGCGCCGCCTGACGGTCCTCTTCGCCAGGGCTGCGATACCAGACGTGAGAAGCAAACTTAGGCAAGGTCGCTCCCAGCGCGCTGACCTCATCGGCAAAGGCGTGAACCTCGCCGTTTTCCGCCGCGTGGAACCAGTTAACCTGCGCCGGATGGCGCGCTTTTGCCAGCGAATCCAGCATTGCCAGCATTGGCGTTTGGCCGACGCCGCCGGAAAGCAGCGTTACCGGAGTTTCGGCGTCAACGGTAAGGAAGAAGTCGCCTGCCGGCGCCGCCAGGTGCACAACATCCCCTTCGCTTGACGCATTGTGCAGCCAGTTCGATACCTGACCGCCGCTCTCGCGCTTCACGGCAATGCGATAGCCTTTGCCATCCGCCTTACGCGTCAGGGAGTACTGGCGAATCTCCTGATATTCAAACCCTTCTGGCTTCAGCCAGACGGCCAGGTACTGGCCCGGCTGATAGTCGGCAACCGGCTGACCGTCTACCGGCTCCATTTCGAAGCTGGTGATCAGCGCGCTGCGCGGGGTTTTCTTCACGATGCGAAACGCGCGGGTCCCTTCCCAGCCGCCGGTCTTGCTGGCGCTATCCTGATAGATTTCGGCTTCGCGATTGATAAAGACGTTTGCCAGCACGCCGTAGGCTTTGCCCCAGGCATCAAGCACTTCCTGACCCGGGCTGAACATTTCATCCAGCGTCGCCAGCAGGTGGCCGCCGACAATATTGTACTGCTCCGGCCTGATCTGGAAGCTGGTGTGCTTCTGCGCGATTTTTTCTACCGCCGGCAGCAGGGCCGCCAGGTTATCGATATTGCTCGCATAGGCGGCAATAGCGTTAAACAGCGCCTCACGCTGATCGCCGTTACGCTGGTTGCTCATATTGAAGATTTCTTTGAGTTCTGGGTTATGAGCAAACATGCGATCGTAGAAATGGGCGGTCAGCTTTGGACCGGTTTCGACCAGCAGGGGAATGGTGGCTTTGACCGTAGCGATGGTTTGAGCGTCGAGCATAGCAGCTTCCTTTAGTGTTATCTTAATGATGCATTTCAAATGCATCTTATATAAATAACCCTGCAATGTAAATGGTTCTTTAACACCCTGCATTGAAACAGTTACAACGTGAAGAATTTGCATCACAAACCTGAAAAGAAATCCGTTGATAATCGTAGAGGCGTTATTGCTCAAAGCCTTGTGTCATGCGGAGCCAAACGTTTGCGTAAAATCGTTTGTCAAGACCTGTTATCACAGAACGATTCAGTTATACTGTGGGCCGTCGCCCAAAAAGGCCCCTTTTTAGAGCTGTAATCTATTGTTAGCTGAGCAGGAGATGCGGATGTTAAAGCGTGAAATGAACATTGCCGATTATGATGCCGAACTGTGGCAGGCTATGGAGCAGGAAAAAGTACGTCAGGAAGAGCACATCGAACTGATCGCCTCCGAGAACTACACCAGCCCGCGCGTTATGCAGGCACAGGGTTCTCAGCTGACCAACAAATATGCCGAAGGCTATCCGGGCAAGCGCTACTACGGCGGCTGCGAATACGTTGATATCGTCGAGCAGCTGGCTATCGATCGCGCAAAAGAGCTGTTTGGCGCTGACTACGCCAACGTGCAGCCGCACTCCGGTTCTCAGGCTAACTTCGCGGTTTACACCGCTCTGCTCCAGCCGGGCGATACCGTTCTCGGTATGAACCTGGCGCAAGGCGGCCACCTGACTCACGGCTCCCCGGTTAACTTCTCCGGCAAACTGTACAACATCATCCCTTACGGTATTGATGAGTCCGGCAAAATTGACTACGAAGATATGGCGAAGCAGGCGCAGACCCATAAGCCGAAGATGATCATCGGCGGCTTCTCTGCCTATTCCGGTATCGTTGACTGGGCAAAAATGCGTGAAATCGCAGACAGCATCGGCGCATACCTGTTCGTCGATATGGCGCACGTTGCGGGCCTGATTGCCGCGGACGTTTACCCGAACCCGGTTCCGCACGCTCACGTTGTCACCACAACCACGCACAAAACCCTGGCGGGTCCGCGCGGCGGCCTGATCCTGGCGAAAGGCGGCGACGAAGAGCTGTACAAAAAGCTGAACTCTGCCGTATTCCCAAGCGCTCAGGGCGGCCCGCTGATGCACGTTATCGCCGCGAAAGCGGTAGCGCTGAAAGAAGCGATGGAGCCAGAATTCAAAGTCTACCAGCAGCAGGTAGCGAAAAACGCCAAAGCGATGGTGGAAGTGTTCCTGAACCGCGGCTACAAAGTGGTGTCCGGCGGGACTGAAAACCACCTGTTCCTGCTGGATCTGGTTGATAAGAACCTGACCGGTAAAGAAGCTGACGCTGCCCTGGGCCGCGCCAACATCACCGTGAACAAAAACAGCGTGCCTAACGATCCGAAGAGCCCGTTCGTGACTTCCGGTATCCGTATCGGTTCTCCGGCTGTAACTCGCCGCGGCTTTAAAGAAGCGGAAGTGAAAGAGCTGGCAGGCTGGATGTGTGACGTTCTGGACAACATCAATGACGAAGCGGTAACCGAGCGCGTTAAAGGTAAAGTTCTGGATATCTGCGCACGCTTCCCGGTTTACGCATAACGCTGAGCCGCTGAAAGCGAATAAAAGGCCGCGAATGCGGCCTTTTTTACGTCTGTCGCCCGGTGATTAACGCCGGTCGAGCGAGATGGCGCCCGGGCCGACTATCGCCAGCAGCAGGAAGGCGCCGGCAATGCTGACGTTTTTATAGAAGTTAATCATATTTGGCAGCACCGCATCGCCGGACATATCCCAGAAATGGTGGCCGATAACCGCCGTGCCCAGAGTATAAAAAATAAAGATGACCGCCAGCGGACGCGTGAAGAAGCCGAGAATAATCAGGATCGCCGCCGGGACCTCCATCACGATGGCGATAACGGCCGCCAGCGTCGGCAGCGGGGCGCCGGATGACGCCATATACTGCACGGTGCCGCTAAAGCCCAGCAGTTTGGGGTAGCCAAAGATGATAAACAGCAGCACGACGGCAATACGCGCAATCAGCAGCAGTACGTGGCGCGAGGAACCAAAATCAAAATAGCGTAATGCGTTCATAACCAGCACCTTATGAAAGACGAGTTATTTAAACGTAATACACAATTTTGCTCCCCGCCACGAATTGAAATCGGTACCTAGATTTTCTCCAGCGCCTCCTCCACGTACAGATAACCAATACCCAGCAGCTGCTGCGCGCGCGTGAGCCGACCGAAGCTAATTTGGGTGGCGTGCGCGCGCGGAGTGTCGCCGTGATCGAAGGGGTTAAAGCTGGTTTGTTTAACAATGGTGTTTAACCACTGCTCGCCAAAAGCGCAGCTGCGGCCGTAGAGCCATATCTGATTAATATTGAGCAGATTGAGGAAGTTATACAGGCTTAAGCCAATCGCATTGGCGGAGTTTTCAACCCAGGCACGGATATGCACGTCGCCCTGTTCCCAGGCTGCTATAAGCGACCCGGTGGTTAATTTATCGGGGGAGGGCTGCGCCTCCGGCTGGGTTTTTAGCCACACCCGAGCCTGCTTTTTCAGCGCGCTGAGCGAGGCGATTGTTTCCAGACAGCCATAGCGCCCGCAGTCGCAGGCGGTGCCGTCCGGATTGACAATCGTATGCCCAATCTGGCCGCTACCGTAGAGGCTCCCGCGGTAGATCTGATCGTTAATAACAAACGATGAACCAATGCCGTAATCGACGTTGATCACGCAAAAATCCTGCGGCGCGGTGCTGTTCTGCCATTTTTCGGCCAGCGCCAGCATGGCGCAATCATTATCAACCCTGACCTGAACGCCCAGCTGCTCCTCAAGTAAATATTTGAGTTCGACCGGCGTCTTCCAGCGCGCCTGGGGCATGGTTTGCGAGACGCCGGTCACCGGATCCACCTGCCCGTGAACCCCCAGCGCGATGTTTATTTTATGCTGCGGATACCGGCGGTGGATGCTTCGCCAGCAGTCGATAATCGCCGTTAGCAAAGCCTGAGGGGTCGGCGCATCGATACGAATATTCTGGTGCTCGTCGACGGCCAGCAGGCGAGCATCGGCGAGCTGATACTCAATGCTGGTCGGCGTGATATTCATACACAGCGTCCACGCGCCGTGCTGCGGGATCTGAAAACTACCGCTATTGACGCCTCGGTTACTCATTTTTTCCGTGGAGTGGCTGATGAGTCCTTCGCTGAGGAGCTCTTCGAGTATGTTGCTCACCGCCGGAATGGATAGCCCGCTGAGCTGAGCGAGCTGCGATTTACTGAGCTGCTTTTCCCGCCACAAACAGGCCAGAAAGATAGATTTATTGGCCTGCCTGACCCGAACGTTGTTGAATCCGGTTAGCTGCATACACTTAACTCCCTTAACTATATTGCGTGAGCATTGCGCACTTTAACAGCTAATCAAGATTATAAACTCGCCTCTATGAGTTTTTTACTTAATTACTTTTAGTGGAGAGCGTTATGCACGGTTCGGTTAAGGTCTGGCAGGAAACGATTACACTCCCGACGTGGACGACGGGTGCGGAGGATCCTAACCCGATGTTCCTGGAAAAACGGGTCTATCAGGGTTCATCTGGCAGCGTGTACCCCTACGGCGTGGTTGATACCTTAACCGGCGAGCGGGAGATGCGCGACTATCAGGCGGTGTGGATGGAGAATGATTTCATTCGCATCATGCTGCTGCCGGAGCTCGGCGGACGAATCCATCGCGCCTACGATAAAGTAAAACAGCGTGATTTCGTCTACTACAACGAAGTGGTGAAACCGGCGCTGGTCGGCCTGCTCGGGCCATGGATTTCCGGCGGGATCGAGTTTAACTGGCCGCAGCACCATCGTCCGACAACCTTTATGCCCGTCGATTTTACGATCCAGCAAGGGGATGGCGGCGTGCAAACCGTGTGGATGGGCGAAGCTGAACCCATGCGCGGATTGCAGGTAATGGCCGGCTTTACTCTTTATCCCGATCGGGCGCTGATTGAAATTACCGGTAAGGTTTTTAACGGTAACGCCACGCCGCGCCACTTCTTATGGTGGGCCAACCCGGCGGTGAAGGGCGGGGATGCGCACCAGAGCGTGTTCCCGCCTGACGTTACCGCCGTGTTCGATCATGGCAAGCGCGACGTTTCTGCATTCCCCATCGCCACCGGTACCTATTACAAAGTGGACTACAGTGCGGGCGTGGATATTTCCCGGTATCGGAATGTCCCGGTGCCGACCTCCTATATGGCAGAAAAATCAGAATATGATTTTGTCGGTGCCTACCATCATGATGAACGAGGCGGATTGCTGCATGTCGCCGATCACCATATCTCGCCAGGTAAAAAGCAGTGGAGCTGGGGATATGGCGATTTCGGCCAGGCCTGGGATCGGAATCTGACCGACGCGAATGGCCCCTATATTGAGCTGATGACCGGCGTATTCACCGATAACCAGCCAGATTTCACCTGGCTTGCGCCCTACGAAGAGAAAATTTTTGTCCAAAACTTCCTGCCGTATAGCGAGCTGGGAATGGTGCAAAATGCGAATACCCGCCTGGCGCTAAAGCTGGTTCGTGAAGCCGGGCAGCTGCAGCTGGGGGTCTATGCGATTGCGCCTCTGGAAAACATTGCGCTGGAGCTGAGTGCGGATAATCAGCCGCTCTATGAAACCCGGATAACCTTAAAGCCGGGTGAAAGCTGGCAGCACGCGCTGCCCGAGAACGGCGCTTCGCGCTTGACCCTGCGGGTGAAAAGCGCCGGGGGTGAACCGCTGCTGCATTATCAGGAGCATCTCGCCCAGCAGACTCCGTTACCGGATCCGGCAACCGCGCCAGCCGTGCCGGAAGAGATCGACAACGGTGATGAGCTCTATTTCATTGGTCAGCATCTTGAGCAGTATAACCACGCCAGCCGCTACGCCGGAGACTACTACCGTCGGGCCATTGCGATTGATCCCCTCGATTACCGCAATAACGTCGCTCTTGGCACCCTGGCGCTGAACGGCGCCGACTGGCCGCTGGCAGAGCAGTGCGCCCGCTCCGCACTGCAGCGCGCTCATCGGCTGAACAAAAATCCGCGGGATGGCGAAGCCAGCATGCTACTCGCCAGAGCCCTGGAAAGACAGGGGGATGACACGAGCGCATGGGATCACTATTACAAAGCCTCATGGAGCGGCAGCTGCCGCGATGCGGCCTACTGGTCGCTGGCTCGGCTGGCGATGAAGCGCGGTGATGTTGCTGATGCGCTGGAAAAAGTCGAGATCAGTCTGCGATTTAATTCCGCGAACCACCTTGCTATGGGGCTGAAGGCGCTGGCGCTGGCGAAACTACAGCGCTGCGATGAGGCGCTGGATTATATCGCGCTATGCCTTGAGCAGTATCCTCTGAGCTACCCGCTGCATTGCGTACGCTGGATGATTGGCCAGGGCGATGAATTCCGGGAAAACCTGCTGCGCGTTACCGGCTGCAGAGGCGCCAACGCCAGCCTGCTTGCGGGATGGCTGCTCTCTATCGGGCAGCAGAAGTCTGCACAAGCGCTGTTGGCGTTACTGGATTGCCAGGAGGCGCTACCGATGCTGTGGCGCGCCGCGCTAAGCGACGACGTCGGCGAGCGCCAGCAGCTCATTGCATCAGCGCAGCGCTGCCATGTTCTGCGGGTCCGTTTCCCCAACACGCTGGATGAAGTCTGGATGCTGCAACAGCTGGAAGAAAGCGCGTTTGCCCGCTATCTGCTGGGCTGCTTCTGGTATAGCAAGCGCCGCTATGAAGACGCGGTGAGCTGCTGGCATGACGTCCTGGCAAAATCCCCGGACTACGCGCCGGCCCATCGTCTGCTTGGCGTTTATGCCTGGAATAAACGTCAGGATCTGCCGCAGGCTCTGGCCAGCCTGCGGCGAGCGGTGGAAATCGAACCACAGAATGCGCGCTTCCGCTTCGAGCTCGACTACCTCAACAAGCTGACCGGCGCTCCCGTCAGCGAGAGATTGCGTCATCTTGAAGCGCATCGCGCCGTCGTGCTGAAACGGGACGATCTCACCGCTGAGCTGCTCAGCCTGTGGAACAGCAGCGGGCGTTATGCCGATGCCGCAGATATTCTCCGCACGCGAAAGTTTCATCCCTGGGAAGGTGGGGAGGGCAAGGTGACGGGACAATATTTGCTTAACCAGCTGCATGTTGCGTTACAGGCTATTGAGGGCCATGCGTACGCTCCGGCAACGCAGCGGCTGGAGGACGCGCTGCGCTATCCTCTTAACCTCGGAGAGGGCAGGCTTCCTGGGCAGACGGATAATGATATCTGGTATTTGCTGGGCCACTGCGCCGCGCAAACGGGAGAGACGCAGCGGGCAGCAGCCTGTTACCAGCGCGCAAGCCTCGGAGGATCGTCGCTGGATGCCGGTCGCTACTACAACGATCAGCCCGCCGATTATCTCTTCTGGCAGGGAATGGCGCTGCGCAAGAGTGGCGATGTGCAGCTGGCGGAACGGCATTTCCACAATTTTATCGACTGGGCCCGACGCCATCGTGACGACGTTCCCGGCGCTGATTTCTTCGCCGTCTCTCTACCTGATCTGGTGGTGCTCGACGTCCCGGCGGCAGCGCAGCATCGTCAGCACTGCCTGTTTATTGAAGCGCTGGGATATCTGGGTCTGGGGAATGTGGCTGACTACCGGCGAGCGATTCAGCAGCTGCTGGCCGTCAACCCCGCCCACGATAAGGCGCATCTGATTGACCATGCTCTGCAAAGCGGCATTTTTTCCTGAACCTCAACCGGCGGGCCCGTGCCCGCCAACCCCTACTTTTCCCTGCGTTTCCCTGAAAGAGGAATCCATATGAATAACGCGCAGACACATCTAAAAATGGGCTACGTCTGGACGATCTGTCTGGTTGCCGCCTGCGGTGGTTTACTGTTTGGCTATGACTGGGTGGTGATCGGCGGCGCGAAGCCGTTTTATGAAGCTTATTTTTCCATTACCGACCCGGCGCAGTCCGGCTGGGCGATGAGTTCAGCGCTGGTTGGCTGCGTTTTCGGTGCGCTGGCTTCGGGATGGTGCGCGGATAAATTTGGCCGCAAAATTCCGCTAATCATCGCTGCGGCGCTGTTTACTCTGTCTGCCTGGGGCACGGCGCTTGCCGGCAGCTTTGATATGTTCGTGGCGTGGCGTATCGTTGGCGGCCTGGGCATTGGGCTGGCTTCAGCGCTAAGCCCAATGTATATCGCCGAGATAAGCCCCGCCGCGCAGCGCGGACGCTTTGTGGCGGTGAACCAGCTGACGATTGTTATTGGCGTGCTGGCGGCACAGCTGGTTAATCTGGCGATCGCGAAGCCGGTCGCAAGTAGCGCAACCCTGGCAGAAATCAGCGCCAGCTGGAACGGGCAGGTAGGCTGGCGCTGGATGTTTGGTTCTGGCATCGTGCCTGCGGTGGCATTCCTGGTCCTGATGTTTTTTGTTCCCGAGTCGCCGCGCTGGCTGGTCCGCGTGGGGAAAAGCCAGCGCGCGCACCAAATGCTGATGCGCATCGGTAATCAGCGCTACGCCGATGAAACCATCAGGGATATCGAGCAAACCCTCAGCAAAGACACGCAAAAAGTCTCCTGGTCCGCGCTGTGGCATCCTAAAGTTCGCCCGATCATTGTGATTGGTATGGTGCTGGCAATGTTCCAGCAGTGGTGCGGCATTAACGTTATTTTCAACTACGCGCAGGAGATCTTCGCTTCCGCCGGATTCGATATTAACAGCACGCTGAAGTCGATTGTGGCTACCGGGTTGATCAACCTGATCTTTACCATCGCCGCGCTTCCGCTGGTCGATAAGATTGGTCGCCGCAAGCTGATGCTGCTCGGCGCCGCCGGGCTGACCATCATTTATGCGCTTATCGCCGCGGCCTACGGTCTGGGTATTCTGGGATTGCCGGTGTTGATTCTGGTGCTGGCGGCGATCGCCATTTACGCGCTGACGCTGGCTCCGGTGACCTGGGTTTTGTTATCCGAAATTTTCCCTAACCGCGTGCGCGGGCTGGCGATGTCGCTGGGTACGCTGGCGCTGTGGGTGGCCTGCTTCCTGTTGACCTATACCTTCCCGCTGCTTAATGCCGGGCTGGGCGCGTCGGGTAGCTTCCTGCTGTACGGGGTCATTTGCGCGGCGGGGTATCTGTACATTCTGCGCAACGTACCGGAGACCAAAGGCATTACGCTGGAGGCGCTGGAAGAGCAGCTGGCGGAGCGCCATGCTGGCAGGCAGGCGCTGAAACAGGAGCAGACGCGCTAATGGCGGAAAGCTTCATTCTGGAAAACGCGCATCTACGGATGCGCGTCGATCCGCAGGGCGGTAAGGTGCAAAACCTGTTCTCCCGTCAGTATCAAGCCCCGGTGTTATATGAAAATCCTGCAGGCGGCATGTTTCCGATGGTGCCGCTGGCAAACCGGGTGGCCGGAAACCGCTTCCCTTTCCGGGGACGTGAAATCGCCCTGCCGAATCATCATGCGGACGCGCAGTTCTTTCTCCACGGTGACGGCTGGCTAAGACCGTGGGAGGTACTTGAACGTGCCGCTCAGCGCTGCGTACTGCAACTGCGTAGTCGCTACGCCTGCGGATTCGATTATCGAGCACAGATCCGCTATGAGCTGCAGGAGGGGGATCTTATCGCTTCTCTGAGCGTCACCCACTACGGCGATGAACCGATGCTCTACGGCGGCGGTTTTCACCCCTTTTTTGCCTTCGACAGGCACAGCCGGATGCAGTTTCAGGCGAGCGGCTACTGGCCAGAGGGCGAGTCACATTTGCCGCTTAGCTGGCGTGGAGAGCTAGCGGCTGGCGGAGATTTTTCGCATCTGGCTTACGGAGAAGATAGCTGGCTGAACGTCTGCTATTCCGGCTGGAACGGGACGGCACTCATTCAACGAGAGGTGATGTCTGTCACAATTTCATCGCAAACACCGTGGCTTATGCTGTTCCGTATGTCGGGTGAACCGTTTGTCTGCCTGGAGCCGCAAAGTCACCCTGTAAACGCGCACAACATGGACGGGCAGCCTGGTCTGGTGGTATTAGGGCAGGGCGAGACGATTTCATGGTCGCTGAAAATAGCGGTTAAATAGGCCAGATTCAGCGGCGTATACCCAAATCCTCGGCTTGCGCCCGCTGGGGTTTATCGCCAGACTGTCGCCTCCATTCGGGAGGAAATCATGGTCTTGCACTCCACGCGCTGGCTGGCGCTTAGTTACTTTACCTACTTCTTTAGCTACGGCATCTTCCTGCCGTTCTGGAGCGTCTGGCTGGCAGGCGCAGGGCTGACGCCGGAAACCATCGGCGTGCTGCTCGGCGCCGGGCTGGTGGCTCGTTTTCTCGGCAGCCTGCTGATTGCGCCGCGGGTGAGCGATCCCTCCCGGCTAATTTCCGCCCTGCGTGTCCTGGCGCTGCTGGCGCTGCTGTTTGTTCTTGGCTTTTGGGCCGATAGCCGCGTGGCCTGGCTGATGGTGGTGATGGTCGGCTTCAATCTGTTCTTCTCTCCGCTGGTACCGCTGACCGATGCGCTGGCGAATACCTGGCAAAAGCAGATAACTATGGACTACGGGCGCGTGCGCCTGTGGGGATCGGTGGCGTTTGTTATCGGCTCCGCGCTGACCGGCAAGCTGGTCAGCCTGTTTGATTATCGGGCGATCCTGGTGCTGCTAAGCCTCGGTATCGCTTCAATGCTGCTGGGCATGCTGCTTAAACCCTCGGTGATGCCGCAGGGGGAAGTTCGCCACCAGCAGACGGCCGGACTCCCGGCATGGCTGAAGCTGGTGCGCCAAAGCTGGCGCTTCCTCGCCTGCGTCTGCCTGCTGCAGGGCGCGCATGCCGCCTACTATGGTTTCAGCGCGATTTACTGGCAGGAGGCGGGCTATTCCGCTTCGGCGATCGGCTATCTCTGGTCGCTAGGGGTGGTCGCGGAGGTGGTTATCTTTGCGCTGAGCAAAAAAGTATTTAGCCGCTTTAGCGCGCGGGATTTACTGCTGCTTTCCGCCGTTTGCGGGCTGATTCGCTGGACCCTGATGGGCTGGACCACGGCGCTGCCGTGGCTAATCGTCGCGCAGATCCTGCACTGCGGCACCTTTACGGTATGTCACCTGGCGGCGATGCGCTATATTTCGGCGCGTCAGGGCAGCGAGGTGATTCGTCTGCAGGCGGTCTACTCCGCGGTCGCAATGGGGGGCAGCATTGCGGTGATGACGGTATTTGCCGGCTTCCTCTATCAGCATCTGCACCAGGGCGTTTTCTGGGTGATGGCGCTGGTAGCCTTGCCGGCGCTGGTTCTGCGGCCGAAGGCGGTGGCCTAGTCCTCGAGCATTTTACAAATATGCTGCCGCTGGTGATCGCTGAACATCTCCTCAGCGTGAAACAGCGGCGGCGAAAACAGCGGCAGCGACGTAGCATAAGGGGTCACGACCAGCGCCACGCCCTTCGGCGCGCCTTCCTTTTGAAAGGCGTGAACGTTTTGATATTTGATATTGAGCGGCAGCAGGGTCAGCTCGCGCAGCTGCAGCTCAAGAGCCTGCTCAAGGTCGGGATTGTCGTGGGTGAGCAGCACCACCTGCTTCTCGTGCAGCTCGCTTTTCTGCATCAGCCATGCGCCAAAAATCACCGCAATCAGCCCCACTTCCTCCTGATTAAAATGGACCCTGTAGGCGCTTTCAAACTCCTCCAGCGCCGTTTTTGTGGTGCGCATCAGGCGCGGATAGAGGCGGTTCATCTCTTCCGGTAGCGCATTATCGATGCCGATAGCGAACACGCTGCGGTTCAGCGCCTGGGAGAGATGAATATAGAGCTGATCGCTCAGCCCCTGATCGTCGCTAAACGGGCGGCCCGATAGATCCTGAAAACGGTGGATCAGCCCGGAGATAGCCAGGTGCAGGCGCCGGTCCTGCTGGTGGCCATCGCGGATAGGATCGGGGGTTTTGAGCAGCATGAACAGCAGGGTCAGAAAGAGCTGCTCGCCCGGGTGCGGCGCGGTGGTGATCCGACGCTGCCAGTGACGGATAATCTCAGCGGCGAGAATCGACTCCGCCGCCTCCTGCGTCCAGCGCTGCTGCTGTTCGGTAAAGGCCGGCGTCAGCCCGAGATGATGCTGAAGCAGGCAGTACTGCAGATACAGACGCAGGAAATGAATGTCCCGGCAGTCAAACTGGCGGTTAAGCGTCCGGGCGCAGCGGTTGACCAGCGCCTGCAGATTGGTGTCGTCGTATAAGGTGCGCGCAACGCCCTGCAGTTTAAGCTGCGTTTTTAATGCTGGGGTAAAATGGTGGCTGATAAAATGCGGACACAGGCGCAGCGCCCGGCGTAAGCCGTGCAGTAAGCACAGGCGTTGATCGATTGCGGCGCCTTCAATCCGATAGCTGCCGTCCACCTGCGACGCGAGGGTCAGGCGGTGGTAACGCTGAATTTCACGTCCCGTCTCCGCGATATCTTGCCGGGCCGTGGCCTCATCAACCAGGTTGATAGCGCTAAGCCGCTCGGGGGTCACCGGCTGCCCGGGCAGATAAAACATCAGCAGGACCTGGTTACGGCGCTGTGGACTGGAAAGCGCAGATGGTGGTTCAATCACTGTCATCATCTGGTAAGTTCCAGTTAGGGTTTTTGCTAAGAATAGCCAATGGATGAACAGAGATCTGGGCAGGCTGGCGTCTTTACGTCAGGATTGCTGGATAGGTTCACAGAATTTTTCACGCGAGGAACGGATGAAGAGAGTGAAACAATGCACCTGTGCGGCATTTTTCATGGTTTTATCATTTAGCGTGCTAGCGCATCCGCATAGCTTTATCAGCCTGCGGACGGAGGTGGTCGCCGATAACGGACAGCTCACCGGTTTTAAAATGCGCTGGACGATGGATGAGATCACCTCCTCAGACCTGCTTTACGATGCCGGAAGCGCAAAGCCGGGAGATGAAGTCTGGAAAAAGCTGGCGGCGGAAGTGATGGCGAACGTCCTCGGGCAGCACTACTTCAGCGAGCTTTGGCATAACGGCCAGCACGTGAAGTTTGACAACCGCCCCGACGGCTACGGTCTTGAACGTGACGGGCATCAGGCGGTACTGACCTTTACTCTGCCGCTGGCTAAACCGCAGCCTCTAGCGGGCCAAACCCTGACGCTTTCGACCTACGACCCCACCTATTACGTCGATATGTTCTATGAGAAGCCGGGCGATGTCACTCTGCCTGCGGCGCTGCGCGCGGGGTGTAAAGTGACGGTCGTGACGCCAAAGCCGAATGATAAAATGACGGCCTTTGCGCAATCGCTCGATAAAGCCGACGCGCCGCCGGAAGATATGGCGCTCGGAACCTATTTTGCTCAGAAGGTGACGCTGACATGTCGGTAGTATTCTCAACCCCCTCCCGGGCTTCCCGCCTGCGTCAGCTGTGGCCGCTGGCGCTGTTTTTAGCGCTGGCGTTGGGCGCGGGCGTCTGGCTGTGGCAGGCCTGGCCGGAGGTGATGCGGCAAAGCGCTATCTGGCAGCGGGCGTTAAATTTCGAGCTAAGCGGCCTGCTTAAAGCGGTGGCGGAAAATCCGCGAGCGGCGGGGCTTTCGCTGCTGACGTTTAGCTTTATCTACGGCGTACTGCACGCGCTGGGGCCGGGGCACGGCAAGATTGTGATTAGCACCTGGCTGGCGACGCATCCCGCGAAGCTCAGGTCGAGCATTGCGCTGACGCTGGCCGCCTCGCTCCTGCAGGGAGTGGTGGCGATCGTGCTGGTGGTGGTGGTGCTGACCCTGCTGCAGCTGCCGGCAAGGCAGCTTCATCTCAGCAGCTTTTGGCTGGAGAAGGGGAGCTATCTGCTGGTCGGCGCGCTGGGCCTGCTGCTGTGCTGGCGGGCGCTGAAAAAGCTGCGCGGGCTGCTGCGTCGGCCAACGTTTACCGCCTTTACGCCGCATCACGTTCATCATGCGCACTGCGGCTGCGGGCATCAGCATATGCCGGCGCCGGAACAGCTGCAAAGCGGCGATGACTGGCGCGCGCGGCTGGTCATCGTTCTGTCGATGGGCATGCGTCCCTGCTCAGGGGCGATCATGGTCCTGCTGTTCAGTAAGGTGATTGGCGTATTTAGCTGGGGAATGGCGGCGGCGCTGGCAATGGCGGCGGGAACCTCGCTGACCATCAGCGGGCTGGCGCTGCTGGTGCACGGCTTCCGTCAGCTGGCCGTCAGGCTTAGCGGGAATAAAACGCCGCCTCTCTGGCAGCAGGTTGGCTGGTCGACGCTGGCGCTGTCCGGCGGCGTCATTTTAGTGGCGGCGGCGGTGGTGATGTGGAGCAGCGCGGTGCCGGGCGGCGGCGGGCTGCGGCCGTTTTGAGTGATATCCTCATCCCGGGCGGGCCGGGATGAGGTGAGAGAGATTAACGCTTCAGCGCTTCGCTCAGCTCTTCACGCATGTTGGCCAGCATCGCTTTAACTACGCGCGGGTTGCCGGCAACGATGTTGCCGCTGTGCAGGTAGTTATGGCCACCGGTGAAGTCGCAAACGATAGCGCCCGCTTCACGAGCGATCAGCTCGCCGGCGGCGAAATCCCAAGGCTTCAGCGCGATCTCGAAGTAGCCATCGACGCGGCCTGCGGCAACGTAGGCCAGATCCAGGGCAGCAGAACCTGTGCGGCGGAAGTCAGCGCATTCGGTAAACATTTTGCCCAGAATATTCATGTAAGAGGTGGCGTGCTGTTTCGCTTTGAACGGGAAGCCGGTGGCGATAATCGTGCCATCCAGATCGCGAGCGGTGCTGCCGCGCAGACGATAGCCGTTCAGCTGAGCGCCCTGGCCGCGGGTCGCGGTGAATAGTTCGTTGCGCATCGGATCGTAAACCACGGCGACTTCGGTACGGCCTTTAATGCGTACGGCGATGGATACGGAGAAGTGCGGCAGACGTTTTACGAAGTTGGTGGTGCCATCCAGTGGATCGATAACCCATTGAACATCCTGATCTTCACCTACGTGCTCACCGCTTTCTTCGGTGATAATAGTGTGCTGCGGGTAAGATTTGCGAATCGTTTCAATAATCAGCGCTTCGGCTGCCTTATCGACGTTGGTCACAAAATCATTGCTGCCTTTCTGGCTGGTTTCTACGGAGTCTGGGGTTTCGTAGTGCTTGGCAATTAAATTACCCGCCTTGCGCGCTGCGCGCACGGCGATATTCAGCATCGGATGCATCGGTCTCTCTCACTGGATGTTAAAGAACGGGAAAAAACGGCGCACATAGTAACAGTGAAATCTGCCTATGTCTTCGTTTTATGATAGCATGCGTGAATAATCTTTAGCCGAAGAACACTAATGCTGCAAAATATTCGTATCGTACTGGTAGAAACATCACACACTGGCAATATGGGCTCCGTGGCTCGGGCAATGAAAACGATGGGCCTGACTAACCTGTGGTTGGTTAACCCGCTGGTTAAGCCTGACTCGCAGGCTATCGCCCTGGCGGCCGGCGCCAGCGACGTTATTGGCAATGCGCATATTGTCGATACGCTGGATGAAGCCCTGGCCGGATGTAGCCTGGTGGTCGGAACCAGCGCGCGTTCGCGTACTTTGCCGTGGCCGATGCTCGACCCGCGCGAATGCGGCCTGAAGAGCGTATCAGAAGGCCAGCACGCCCCGGTGGCTTTGGTATTCGGCCGCGAGCGCGTCGGTCTGACCAACGACGAGCTGCAGAAATGCCATTATCACGTCGCGATTGCCGCCAACCCGGAGTACAGCTCGCTGAACCTGGCAATGGCGGTGCAGGTCATCGCTTATGAAGTGCGGATGGCGTGGCTGGCAACGCAGGAGCAGGAACAGCCCCAGGTCGAACAACAGGACGAAACGCCGTATCCGCTGGTGGATGATTTAGAGCGCTTTTACGGCCATCTCGAGCAGACGCTGCTGGCGACCGGCTTTATTCGCGCCAGCCATCCGGGGCAGGTGATGAACAAACTGCGTCGTCTGTTTACCCGCGCGCGCCCGGAAAGCCAGGAGCTGAACATCCTGCGCGGAATGCTGGCGTCGATTGAGCAGCCGCAGAAGGATAAAGAGTAACCGCGCCGCATAGGGGCGCGCTGAGCGGCTGATACCGCCGCTCGCGGAGCCGCAGCGCGGTCGCGAATATCAGCCGCCGGGCGATAGGGCACAGATAGCCAAATACCTGACTAAAACAGTCAAGTAAATAGTTGACCAAATTACTCGGGAATGTCAGACTTGGCCCTGCTATGCAATACCCATATTAATAAAAAGCCCGGGCAGGGGCGAGTTTGAGGTTAAGTAAGACATGAGACTGACATCTAAAGGGCGTTATGCTGTGACCGCGATGCTGGACGTCGCGCTCAACTCTGAATCGGGCCCGGTTCCGTTAGCTGATATTTCTGAGCGTCAGGGGATTTCGCTTTCCTATCTGGAACAGCTGTTTTCCCGCCTGCGTAAAAATGGTCTGGTATCGAGCGTACGCGGTCCAGGCGGCGGTTATTTATTAGGGAAAGAAGCCGGTAGCATCGCCGTTGGCGAAGTTATCAGCGCGGTTGATGAATCCGTTGACGCCACCCGTTGTCAGGGTAAAGGCGGCTGCCAGGGGGGCGATAAATGCCTGACCCACGCGCTGTGGCGCGACCTGAGCGAGCGCCTGACCAGCTTCCTGAATAACATCACTCTGGGCGAACTGGTGAACAACCAGGAAATCCTTGATGTTTCGGGTCGTCAGCACAGCCATGAATCCCAGCGTAATACCCGCACTCAGGACGCTATCGACGTCAAACTGCGTGCGTAGTTTACCCGTCCTGTTTCGGGGCGCTGCTGCGTAGGCCGCGTTTGTTCACCCCAGCCGCTTGCTGATGTAAGCTTCTGGGGGCTTACAAGCCCGCCGCCTTGCTGCATCGCAAAACAGTTAGGGTAAAAATTATAAAAGATTTTCGAATCAGGCCGGGATGTTGCGACATCCCGTTTACCCGGTCGTACATCAAGCCGGCCGCCTGGTTCCTTGCATTGAGTGATGTACGGAGTTAAAGAGCAATGAAATTACCGATTTATCTCGATTACTCCGCAACAACGCCGGTGGACCCGCGTGTTGCCGAGAAAATGATGCAGTTTCTGACCCTGGACGGGACCTTTGGTAACCCGGCCTCTCGTTCACACCGTTTTGGCTGGCAGGCTGAAGAGGCGGTAGATATCGCCCGTAATCAGATTGCCGAGCTGGTCGGTGCCGACCCGCGCGAAATCGTCTTTACCTCAGGCGCAACGGAATCCGACAACCTGGCGATTAAAGGTGCAGCCAACTTTTATCAGAAAAAAGGCAAGCACATTATCACCAGCAAAACCGAGCACAAAGCCGTGCTGGATACCTGTCGCCAGCTGGAGCGTGAAGGTTTCGAGATCACCTACCTGGCGCCGCAGCGCAACGGTATTATCGATCTGAAAGAGCTGGAAGCGGCCATGCGCGATGACACCATCGTGGTCTCCATCATGCACGTGAACAACGAAATCGGCGTGGTGCAGGACATCGCAACCATCGGCGAAATGTGCCGCGCACGCGGTATCATTTATCACGTTGACGCCACCCAGAGCGTGGGCAAACTGCCTATCGACCTGAGCCAGCTGAAAGTTGACCTGATGTCCTTCTCCGGTCACAAAATTTATGGCCCGAAAGGCATTGGCGCGCTGTACGTCCGTCGCAAACCGCGTATTCGTATTGAAGCGCAGATGCACGGCGGCGGTCACGAGCGCGGCATGCGTTCAGGCACTCTGCCTGTCCACCAGATCGTCGGTATGGGCGAAGCTTACCGTATCGCGAAAGAAGAGATGGAAACCGAGATGGCGCGCCTGCGCGGTCTGCGTAACCGTCTGTGGGAAGGCGTAAAAGATATGGAAGAGGTTTACCTCAACGGTGACCTCGCCCAGGGCGCGCCGAACATTCTCAACGTCAGCTTCAACTATGTTGAAGGCGAATCGCTGATTATGGCGCTGAAAGACCTGGCCGTTTCCTCCGGCTCCGCTTGTACCTCAGCGAGCCTTGAGCCGTCCTACGTGCTCCGCGCGCTGGGCATGACTGATGAACTGGCGCACAGTTCTATCCGTTTCTCTTTAGGTCGTTTTACTACCGAAGAAGAGATTGACTACACCATCAACCTGGTTCGTAACTCCATTGGTCGTCTGCGCGATCTTTCTCCGCTGTGGGAAATGTTCAAGCAGGGCGTGGATCTGAACAGCATTGAATGGTCACATCATTAATCGGTAGGTATTAAGGAGAATTCATCATGGCATACAGCGAAAAAGTTATCGATCATTACGAGAATCCGCGCAACGTTGGCTCTTTTGACAACAGCGATGAAAATGTCGGTAGCGGCATGGTCGGCGCGCCGGCGTGCGGCGACGTTATGAAGCTGCAGATTAAAGTCAACAATGAAGGTATCATTGAAGACGCGCGCTTCAAGACCTACGGCTGCGGTTCCGCTATCGCTTCCAGCTCCCTGGTTACCGAGTGGGTGAAGGGCAAGTCTCTGGACGAAGCTCAGGCTATCAAAAACACCGATATCGCCGATGAGCTGGAGCTGCCGCCGGTAAAAATCCACTGCTCTATCCTGGCGGAAGACGCGATTAAAGCCGCGATTGCGGATTACAAAAGCAAGCGTGAAGCGAAATAATTAAGAGGTTATTGTATGTCGATTACTCTTAGCGACAGCGCAGCGTCGCGAGTGAATACCTTCCTGGCCAACCGCGGCAAAGGCTTTGGCCTGCGCTTAGGTGTTCGCACCTCCGGATGTTCAGGTATGGCCTACGTGCTGGAATTTGTTGACGAGCCGGCGGCAGAAGACACCGTGTTTGAAGATAAAGGCGTCAAGGTAGTGATCGACGGCAAAAGCCTGCAGTTCCTCGACGGCACTCAGCTGGACTTTGTCAAAGAAGGCCTGAATGAAGGGTTTAAGTTTACCAACCCGAACATCAAAGATGAGTGCGGCTGCGGCGAAAGCTTCAACGTGTAATCTGCACTATATCCGCTAAATTTCGGTGCAGCATCGAGGCGGCACGCGGGCGTTTCCCGATAGGCTTACGACAGTAGGCGGACGCCGCCGGTTAAGATGTGTCCTGAGAGGCGCGGATATATAACCCCACTGCGGAGTACCGTGCGTGGGGTTTGCTTTATCTCGTTAACCCTGAGGTTACTATGGACTATTTTGCCCTCTTCGGGTTACCGGTCAGTTATACCCTTTCGCAAGAACAGCTGGCTGTCCGGTACCAGGATTTGCAGCGTCAGTATCACCCCGACCGGTTCGCCAGCGCCAGCGCCGCCGAACAGCTCGCCTCCGTGCAGCACTCCGCGACGATTAATCAGGCGTGGCAAACGCTGCGTCATCCGCTGACCCGCGCCGAATACATCCTTTCGCTTCACGGCTTCGATTTAGCCAGCGAGCAGCACACCGTGCGCGATACCGCGTTCCTGATGGAACAGCTGGAGCTGCGCGAAGAGCTGGATGAGATCGAAAAATCGCAGGATGAAGCGCGTTTGAGCGCGTTTATTCAGCGCGTGAAGGGGATGTACGACGTCCGTCAGCGGCAGGTCGTTGAGCAATTAGACGGCGAAGCGTGGGAGGCCGCGGCGGATACCGTGCGTAAGCTGCGTTTTCTCGATAAGCTTCAGAACGTAGCAGAACAACTCGAAGAAAAGTTTTTTTCACTCTAACGTATTCGGGTCGCCATGCAGCCAACGTAGCTGCAGCACAGATTATGACGAGTAAATTAATATTCGGAAGCAATTATGGCCTTATTACAAATTAGTGAGCCTGGCCTGAGTGCCGCGCCGCACCAGCGTCGTCTGGCGGCGGGTATTGACCTGGGTACCACCAATTCACTGGTCGCCACCGTGCGTAGCGGCCAGGCCGAAACTCTGCCCGATCGCCAGGGGCGCTACCTGCTGCCTTCGGTGGTGAACTACCAAACGTCCGGCCTCAGCGTCGGCTATGACGCCCGACAGAATGCGGCGTTGGATCCGGTTAACACCATCAGCTCGGTGAAGCGCATGATGGGCCGCTCTCTGGTCGATATTCAGACCCGCTACCCGCATCTGCCTTACCAGCTGCAGGCCAGCGAAAACGGTCTGCCAATGATTCAAACCGCCGGCGGTCTGCTTAACCCGGTCCGCGTTTCCGCCGATATCCTCAAGGCGCTGGCCGCCCGCGCGACGGAAGCCCTTGCCGGCGAGCTCGACGGCGTGGTGATCACCGTCCCGGCCTATTTCGACGATGCGCAGCGCCAGGGCACTAAAGACGCCGCGCGTCTGGCCGGCCTGCACGTACTTCGCCTGCTTAACGAACCGACGGCGGCGGCGATTGCCTACGGTCTCGACTCCGGTCAGGAAGGGGTTATCGCGGTGTACGATCTCGGCGGCGGCACCTTTGATATTTCCGTTCTGCGCCTCAGCCGCGGCGTCTTCGAAGTTCTGGCCACCGGCGGCGACTCGGCGCTCGGCGGCGACGATTTCGACCATCTGCTGGCGGACTATCTGCGCGAGCGGGCGGGCCTCAGCGATCGCAGCGATAACCGCCTGCAGCGCGAGCTGCTGGATGCGGCTATTGCGGCCAAAATTGCCCTTAGCACAGCGGAAACCGCTCGCGTTGACGTCGGCGGCTGGCAGGGCGAAATCACCCGTAGCCACTTTAATGAGCTGATTGCTCCGCTGGTTAAGCGCACTCTGCTGGCCTGTCGTCGCGCGTTGAAGGACGCCGGCGTGAGCGCGGAAGAGGTGCTGGAAGTGGTGATGGTGGGCGGCTCCACCCGCGTGCCGCTGGTGCGCGAGCGCGTCGGCGAGTTTTTTGGCCGTACCCCGCTGACCACTATTGACCCGGATAAAGTTGTTGCTATTGGCGCCGCCATTCAGGCCGATATTCTGGTCGGCAATAAGCCGGACAGCGAACTGCTGCTGCTCGACGTTATCCCGCTCTCTTTGGGGCTGGAAACGATGGGCGGCCTGGTGGAGAAAGTGATCCCGCGCAATACCACCATTCCGGTGGCCCGCGCCCAGGAGTTCACCACCTTTAAAGACGGTCAGACGGCGATGTCCATCCACGTCATGCAGGGCGAGCGCGAGCTGGTGCAGGACTGCCGTTCGCTGGCGCGTTTTGCGCTGCGCGGTATCCCGGCAATGCCCGCGGGCGGGGCGCATATTCGCGTCACCTTCCAGGTCGATGCCGACGGGCTGCTGAGCGTCACCGCTATGGAGAAATCGACCGCGGTCGAAGCGTCCATTCAGGTGAAACCCTCCTACGGCCTGAGCGACAGCGAAATCGCCACCATGATCAAAGATTCGATGAGCCACGCCGAGCAGGACGTCAAGGCGCGAATGCTGGCCGAGCAAAAAGTCGAAGCCGCACGCGTTCTGGAAAGCCTGGAAAGCGCGCTGGCCAGCGATGCCGCGCTGTTAAGCGCCGCAGAACGTCAGGCTATCGATGACGCAACGGCGCAGCTGCGCGCGGTGGCGGCAGGCGATGACGCCGATGCAATAAGAGAAGCCATTAAAAATACAGACACACAAACCCAGGAATTTGCCGCACGCCGCATGGACCAGTCGGTCCGTACCGCGCTGAAAGGCCAATCCGTGGACGAGGTTTAATATGCCAAAGATTGTTTTTCTACCCCATCAGGACCTGTGCCCGGATGGCGTAGTTGTGGAAGCTAAAATCGGTGAGACCATTCTTGATGCTGCGCTGCGTAGCGGTATTGAGATTGAACACGCCTGTGAAAAATCCTGCGCCTGCACCACCTGCCACTGCATCGTGCGTGAAGGTTTTGACTCGCTGGCCGAAAGTACCGAAGATGAAGACGATATGCTGGATAAGGCCTGGGGGCTGGAACCCGACAGCCGTCTGAGCTGCCAGGCGCGCGTGACCGCCGACGATCTGGTCGTCGAAATTCCGCGCTACACCATCAACCACGCACGCGAGCATTGATATGGCACTGAAATGGACCGATAGTCGCGAAATAGGCGAAGCGCTGTATGACGCCTTCCCGGATCTCGACCCGAAAACCGTTCGCTTCACCGATTTGCATCAGTGGATTTGCGAGCTGGAAGAGTTTAATGACGATCCAAACGCATCCAATGAAAAAATTCTGGAGGCAATTCTGCTAGTCTGGTTAGACGAAGCAGAATAATTTTCGCGTCATGTTCCACGTTGCAGATGCGTTGGCCGCGTTCGCTCACCCCAGTCGCATAGTTATCTATGCTCCAGGGGATTTGCTTACTTGCCGCCTTCCTGCAACGCGAATCATTTAGCGGAAAAATTTTAACGGGCTGCCATAGGGTGGCCCGTTTGCTAATAAGGATGAATAAAATGACCGAAGCCATGAAGATTACGCTGACGACCCAACCTGCCGACGCGCGCTGGGGAGAAAAAGCGGCTTACAGCATTAACAACGACGGCATCACCCTGCATCTGAACGGTAAAGACGACCTGGGCCTGATTCAGCGCGCGGCGCGTAAAGTTGACGGGATGGGCATCAGGCACGTCGCTCTCGATGGCGAAGGCTGGAATACCGATCGCGCGTGGGCGTTCTGGGCGGGCTATAAAGGGCCGAAAGGCAGCCGCCAGGTTGAGTGGCCGGCGCTGGATGATGCGCAAAAGCGCGAGCTGGATAGCCGTCTGGCCATTATTGACTGGGTGCGCGACACCATTAACGCGCCGGCGGAAGAGCTCGGCCCGGAGCAGCTGGCCCAGCGCGCGGTCGATCTGCTGTGCGGCGTTGGCTGCGATAACGTCTCTTATCGCATCACCAAAGGCGAGGACCTGCGCGAGCAGAACTATCTTGGTCTGCATACCGTCGGACGCGGCTCCGAGCGCCCGCCGGTCCTGCTGGCGCTGGACTACAACCCAACCGGCGATAAAGACGCGCCGGTCTATGCCTGCCTGGTCGGGAAAGGCATCACCTTCGATTCCGGCGGCTACAGCATCAAGCAGAGCGCGTTTATGGATTCGATGAAGTCCGACATGGGCGGCGCGGCAACGGTCACCGGCGCGCTGGCGTTTGCGATCTCCCGCGGCCTGAATAAGCGCGTGAAGCTCTACCTGTGCTGCGCTGACAACCTGATTAGCGGCAACGCCTTCAAGCTTGGCGATATCATTCGCTACCGTAACGGTAAAACCGTAGAAATTATGAACACCGACGCCGAAGGCCGTCTGGTGCTGGCGGATGGGCTAATTGATGCATCTGCGCAGAAGCCGGAGCTGATTATCGACGCGGCGACGCTGACCGGAGCGGCGAAAACCGCGCTGGGCAACGATTACCACGCGCTGTTCAGCTTCGACGACGCGCTGGCGGCTCGCCTGCTGGCGAGCGCGCAGGCGGAAAACGAAGCCTTCTGGCGTCTGCCGCTGGCGGAATTCCACCGCGGCCAGCTGCCGTCGAACTTCGCCGAGCTGAACAACACCGGCAGCGCCGCCTATCCGGCGGGCGCCAGCACGGCGGCAGGATTCCTCTCCCATTTCGTTGAGAACTATCACCAGGGCTGGCTGCATATCGACTGCTCCGCGACCTATCGTAAATCCGCCGTTGAGCAGTGGTCTGCCGGTGCGACGGGGCTCGGCGTGCGTACGATTGCCAATCTGTTAACCGCAGAGTAAAAATGGCGGGGCGATAGCGCCCCGGATTGTCTCACCCCGGCCCGCGTCCACGGCCGGGGGATTTCTGATTCTGATGTTGTGAGAGCCATGTCCGAAACTAAAAATGAATTAGAAACGCTGCTGGAAAAGGCGGCGATTGAGCCAGGCCATCGCCCGGCTTTTTTCCGTACGCTGCTGGAGTCCACCGTTTGGGTGCCCGGCGCGGCGGCTGAAGGTGAACAGGTTGTCGAAGAGAGCGCCGTAGACCTGCAGCACTGGGAAAAAGATGATGGCGCCTCGGTCATTCCCTTTTTTACCTCGCTGGAGGCGCTGCAGCAGGCGGTCGAAGACGAGCAGTCTTTTGTGGCGATGCCGGCGCGTACGCTGATGGCGATGACGCTGGGCGAGACGCTGTTCCTCAATGCCAAACTGCCGGCCGGAAAAGAGTTTACGCCGAACGAAATCAAGCATCTGCTGGGTGAAGATGGCGGTCCTCTCAGCGCGCAAACCGTGCTGGAAGGCGGGCAGCCGCTGCTGCTGTCTGAGGTGGCCGAGCCGCCGGCGCAGATGGTGGATTCGCTGACCACGCTCTTTAAATCCCTGAAAACCGTAAAGCGCGCGTTTCTGTGCTCGATTAAGGACAGCGCCGACGCGCCGGCGAATCTGCTTATCGGCATTGAGGCCGAGGGGGATATTGAAGAGGTCATCCAGGCGACCGGCAGCGTGGCAACCGACACGCAGCCCGGCGATGAGCCGATCGATATTTGTCAGGTCGTGGAAGGGGAGAAGGGCATCAGCCACTTTATGATTGCCCATATCGCGCCATTCTATGAAAAGCGCTGGGGCAGCTTCCTGCGCGATTTCAAGCAGAACCGCATTATCTGATGACGGCGGGGCATTAACCCCGCCGCTATTTTTATTGCGCCGGCTCTATCGGCAGATCCGGGCGGGCGCCCCATTCGCTCCACGAACCGTCATACAGGCAGACGCCGTTGACGCCCAGCGTCGTCAGCGCCAGCACCACCACGGCCGCCGTGACGCCGGACCCGCAGCTGGCGATAATCGGCCGCTCAAAATCCACGCCCTGACGCAGGAAAATATCATTCAGCTCGTCGATAGTTTTCAGCTCGCCGTTAATCACCAGCTCGGTCCACGGGACGTTCAGCGCCCCGGGAATATGCCCCCGGCGCAGGCCAGGACGCGGCTCATCGACGAGTCCGTTAAAGCGCCCGGCCGGACGCGCGTCGACGATCTGGGCCGATCCTTCATGGCTCACCAGCAGCACGTCGGTCAGCCGCTTAACCACCAGCGGATCGAAGCGGCCGTCGAATTCGCCCTCCGGTAGCTGCGGATCGTCCTGCTCCAGCGGCAGCTCATCGCGCTGCCAGCCGGCCAGGCCGCCGGCGAGAATAGAGACGTTTTCGACCCCGAAGGTCCGCAGCATCCACCAGGCGCGCGGCGCCGAGAAGAGGTTGCCTTCATCGTAAACCACCAGATGCTTATCGCTGCTCACGCCAAGCTCGCGCATCGCCACGGCGAAGGCTTCCGCGCGCGGCATCATATGCGGCAGCGGGCTGGTGCGATCGGAAAGCGCTTCAATATCGAAAAATACGGCGTTGGGAATATGACCCGCGCGATATTCGGCGTGCAAATCGCGATCTTCCTGCCCTGGCGGCGCCATTCGGGCATCGATAATCTGGATTTCCGGGTCATCAATATGTTCCGCTAACCAGTCGGCGGCGATAAAAAACGAAGTGGACATGGCTATCTCCGTGTCATCAACAATAGATAGATTGTTGATGTTTTTGCCCTTACCGACAAGGCATTTTCACGTAATACATATCGTAATGTGATATGTCCCCGGCGCAGGCCGGGGGAGAAACGATCAGAAGCGGTTTTGATGCAGATAGCGCCAGGCGTACTGGGCGTACAGCCCGGCGCCGGTTTTCATCACCTGCTCATCAATATTGAAGCATCCGTGATGGTGGGCGTAGTCGCTCCCTTTCTCTTTATTGCCGGAGCCGAGCAGGGCAAAACAGCCGGGAATGTCCTGCATATAAAAGCTGAAATCCTCTCCGCCGGTCGTGGGCTTTTCGCTGAATAGCACGCCGTCGCCGAAGGCCTCGCGGATCACCGATTGCGCCAGCCGTGCGCTGCGCTCTTCGTTAATCACCGGCAGCGTGCCGTAGCAGTAGTCGACGTCAACGGTCGCACCATACATCGCCGCGGTATGCTGCGCATAGCGCGTTATTGCGGCCTCCAGGCGCTGGCGGGTTTCGATGCTGAAACAGCGCACGGTGCCGTCCAGGACGGCATTTTCGGCAATCACGTTGAACCGGGTGCCGACATCCATTCGGCCGATAGAGACCACCGCGGATTCCAGCGGCGAAGTTTCACGCGCCACGATAGCCTGCAAATTCATCACGAAGGCGGAGGCGACGACCGCCGCATCGATGCAGGCCTCCGGCATTGAACCGTGACCGCCGCGGCCGCGAAAAGTGACTTTGAGTAGATCCGCGGAGGCAAACGACGACCCCACGTTGCAGGAGATTTTACCGGCAGGCGAGCCGGACCAGATGTGCATGCCAAAAATGTTGTCGACGCTATCGAGCGCGCCCTGGTCGATCATGGCTTTCGCCCCCTCGGCAATCTCCTCGGCGGGCTGAAAAATTAAACGCACGTTACCGGCCATCTGCTCGCGAACCTCATACAGCGCGCGGGCAGCGGTGAGCAGCATTGCGGTATGGGAATCATGCCCGCAGGCGTGCATTTTCCCGGCGATTTGCGATTTATAGCTGAGCCGATCGTTGAGCTCCTGCACCGGCAGCGCATCCATATCGGCGCGCAGGGCGACCGTCTTGCCCGGCCTGCCGCCGGCGATGTCTGCAATGACGCCGGTCGGAACGGTACGACGACAGGCGATGCCGATGCTCTCCAGTTCTGCCACGACGCGCTCCGTCGTTCGCCGTTCCTCCCACGGCAGCTCCGGGTGGGCGTGTAGATCGCGGCGAAAGTCGATTGTCGCCTGCTCTTCTCTGGCGATGATGGCGGTAATAGCGGGGTTAATCATAAAACGGACTCCATAGGGACGTAGAAAATGAAAGACTTCAGCCGATAACCGGCGCCAGATAACCCACCAGTATTCCGGCCAGGATGACGGAAACAATCGTCACGGAGATAAACCCGCCGACCAGCATTGGCCCCAGCATGTGCTGAGTCAGCATCTGGCGTTCTTTTTCATCCTGGGTGAGGGAGTTAATGGCTTCGTTGGTGATGATGTAATCCGCCGGAAAGCCGTACAGCGCGGTCAGGGAGATGGCGAACGACATGGCGCCGCTGACGCCGAGCGCTTTCCCTACGGCCCAGGAAACGATAAACATGCCGATAACCGCCGTGGCGATGAGCACCGCCATCGGATAAAGCAGGCGCAGCAGCATATCCGGCGTGGCTTTGTTCAGGGTATCAAAGATAAACAGCATCAATGCCATTACGGCAAAGCCGAATCCGTTCGCTTTTTGCAGCGTATGTTTTTCAAGAAAGCCCAATGAAGTAAAGACCACGCCAAAAAACAGGCACAGTACGAACGGGCTGATGCTCACGATGGGTTTTGCCAGCTCGGAGACAAACCAGGCCAGGCAGCCCACCATCGCCAGGCGCAGGAATTTAAAATAGGTACTGTTGTAGCTGGTGGGGATGCGGCTAAACAGATGCGGCATCATTTCCTCACCGCAGGCGAGGAGGGGCCGTTCATCTTCAGCGCTATCAGGATGATGCTCGCCGCTGCGGTGGCGCGTAAGCAACGCTTTTCCTTCGCGTTGTAGCATGATGGCGGTGAGGGGATAGCCGGCGAATCCCTGCATCACGTAAATCAGAATCGCCAGCACCGACAGATCCACCAGCCCGGCGTTGCTAGCGCCTTGCGACATAATCAATGATGAAACGATCCCGCCGACCAGCGGCGGGATGGTAACCAGCGCGGTGTTGTGGTCAAACAGCAGCAGGCTCACCGCGAAGACGGCCACCGTTATCCCGGCGATACCCGCAAGCGCGACGATCACCGTTTTCCACTGGCGCATGAGCTCCTTCAGCGACAGCAGGGTCCCCATATTGGTAATCAGCAGATACATCAGCATGATGGCGACGGGGGCCGTGATCCCCGCCCGGCTGATAATATCGGCCGGGAAAAATGTCCAGTACCCGCCCAGAAACAGCACCGCACAGACAAAGACGGAAGGGACCCAGGCTTTGGTGCGGGTCGAAATAACATCGCCTGTATAAAGAATAAAAATAATAATTAAAAGAGCGCTCATTTGTGACATAAATAATTCCCATATTACGTATTTCATATGTCAATACGGAACGGATGGCTGTTGTGCCGTTATTGATTCCGCAGAACGGGCGGTCAGTGCTACCACCAGAAGTTTTTTAGCCGACGTGGGCATTAACATATACCGTGAATCATGCGCCTGGCCGGGCAGCGGCAGTGAAGCCATTTCTCCATCTGAAGATGAGAAGGGACGGCTGCCGCGAAGGTAAGGGCGGCATGACATATCACGGTATAGCGTTCAAGTAAGAGAAAACCAGCAGGTTGTCAATTTATAGACGGGGGCTAATGTTAATTTCAGAATTAAGCCGGGCGGAAGTATGCGCTTTCACATTATAATTAAATCTGCGTATTATCACTCTCTCTTATTTTTAATTGCGCTCTGCGATATGTTTTATATTCATCGTGCGAAGTTTGTTGTAATCTTTCGCGCTGCCCGGACGCAAATACGCCGTCGTTATTATTCTCATCTGCCGGGTAAAACCTATCGCTGAAATTATATCATCGGGAAAATCAGGCCGTCGGCGCGCTGCGGATACTATAAGCAATTGGTAATTCCGCCGTTGACGCATAATAATGTGTTCACTACAGGTATCTGGCTGTTTGGGCCAAGGGGTTAAAGGATGAAACCATTTCGTTTAGCGACGCTATCTCTGGCGCTGCTTACCGCTCTTTCGCTTGCCGGCTGCGACGATAGCGGCAAAACTCAGACCGCTGCGCCAGCCGCATCTTCTTCTGCGGATAATCAGGGCGCAGCGAAACCGGACGGCGCCCAGCTCGCTAAGCTGGCGGAGAAAAGTAAAGGCAAGGCGCTGACGCTGCTCGACGCCTCGGAAGTCCAGCTGGACGGCGCGGCGACGCTGGTCCTGACCTTCTCCGTTCCGCTGCAGCCGGATCAGGATTTCTCCCGCAGCGTGCACCTTGTCGATAAAAAAAGCGGGAAGGTTGACGGCGCTTGGGAGCTGGCGCCGAACCTGAAAGAGCTGCGCCTGCGCCATCTTGAGCCGAAACGGGAGCTGATTGTCTCCGTTGACCCCACGCTGACCGCGCTGAATACCGCGACCTTTGGTACCTCTTTTGAAAAAACGATCGCCACCCGCGACGTCGCCCCCAGCATCGGCTTTGCCAGCCGGGGCTCGCTGCTGCCGGGCAAAGTCGTGGCCGGGCTGCCGGTGATGGCCCTGAACGTCGATAGCGTCGACGTGAACTTCTTCCGTATCAAACCCGAATCGCTGTCCGCCTTCGTCAGCCAGTGGGAGTACCGGAATTCGTTAAGCAACTGGGAGTCCGACGAGCTGCTAAAAATGGCCGACCTGGTCTACAGCGGACGTTTTGACCTCAATCCGGCGCGCAATACGCGGGAAAAGCTGCTGCTGCCGCTGGCGGATATCAAACCCTTGCAGCAGCCGGGCGTCTACGTGGCGGTGATGAACCAGGCGGGCCATTACAGCTACAGCAACGCCGCGACGCTGTTTACGCTCAGCGATATTGGCGTCTCGGCGCATCGCTACCATAACCGGCTGGACGTCTTTACCCAAAGCCTCGAAAACGGCGCGGCGCAGTCCGGTATCGAGGTTCAGCTGCTCAACGCCAAAGGGCAGACGCTGGCGCAGGCCAAAAGCGACGGCCAGGGCCACGTGACGCTGCAAACCGATAAAGACGCCGCGCTGCTGCTGGCGCGCAAAGAGGGGCAAACCACCCTGCTGGATCTCAAGCTGCCCGCGCTGGATCTGGCGGAGTTCGCCATTTCCGGGGCCCCCGGTTTTAGCAAGCAGTTCTTTATGTTTGGCCCTCGCGATCTCTATCGCCCGGGGGAGACGGTGATCCTCAACGCGCTGCTGCGCGACGGCGACGGCAGGCCGCTGGCCGAGCAGCCGGTGAAGTTCGATGTGGTTCAGCCGGACGGCCAGGTGATCCGCTCCCTGGTGAGCCAGCCGGTGAACGGCCTGTATCAGTTTACCTGGCCGCTCGACGCCGGCGCGGCCACCGGTATGTGGCATATCCGCGCCAGCACCGGCGACAATCAGCCGCGCGAGTGGGACTTCCACGTTGAAGACTTCATGCCCGAGCGGATGGCGCTGAACCTGAGCGCGCAAAAGGCTGCCGTTGCGCCGAATGCCGACGTGACCTTTGCCGTCGCCGGGGCCTATTTATACGGCGCGCCTGCCAGCGGCAACCAGCTGCAGGGGAAACTGTTCCTGCGTCCGCTGCGCGATGCGGTCGCCGCGCTGCCGGGCTTCCAGTTCGGCGATATTGCCGAGGAAAACCTCTCCCGCAGCCTCGATGAAGTACAGATGACGCTGGACGAAAAAGGCCACGGGGAAGTGACCACCGCCAGCCAGTGGCAGGATAGCCATTCGCCGCTGCAGGTGATTTTACAAGCCAGCCTGCTGGAGTCCGGCGGTCGTCCCGTGACCCGCACCGTGCAGCAGGCTATCTGGCCTGCCGATGCCCTGCCGGGCATCCGTCCTGAATTCACCCTGAAAGACGTGTATGACTACCGGACCGACAGCACGGTGAAGCAGCCGGTGGTGGATGAAAACAGCACCGCCGGATTCGAGATTGTCTATGCCGATGCCGCCGGAGACAAAAAAGCGGTCTCCGGACTGCAGGTGCGCCTCATTCGCGAACGCCGCGACTACTACTGGAACTGGTCGGATAGCGAAGGCTGGCAGTCGCAGTTCGACCAGAAAGACCTGCAGGAGGGCGAAGAGTCGCTGGATCTGCTGGCCGGACAAACGGCGAAGATCAGCTTCCCGGTGGAGTGGGGCTCTTACCGGCTGGAGGTGGAGGACCCGGAGGGCGCGGTCAGCAGCGTGCGCTTCTGGGCCGGCTACAGCTGGCAGGATAACAGCGACGGCGCGGGGGCCGCGCGCCCGGACCGGGTCACCATGAAGCTGGATAAACCGGCCTACAAGCCCGGTGACACCATCAAGCTGCATATCGCCGCGCCGGCGGCAGGCAAAGGCTATGCGCTGGTCGAGTCCAGCGAAGGCCCGCTGTGGTGGCAGGAAATTGACGTTCCGGCCGCAGGGATGGATCTGTCGATCCCGGTCGATAAAGCCTGGAACCGCCATGACCTCTACCTCAGCACGCTGGTGATTCGCCCCGGCGACAAATCGCGCTCCGCGACGCCGAAACGGGCGGTGGGGCTGCTGCATCTGCCGCTCGGCGATGAAAACCGCCGCCTGACCCTTGCGCTGGATGCGCCGGAAAAAATGCGTCCCAACCAGCCGCTGACGGTAAAAGTGAAAGCCAGCGTTAAAGAGGGCGAGACGCCGAAGCAGGTGAATGTCCTGCTCTCGGCCGTTGATAGCGGCGTGCTGAACATTACCGACTACGCGACGCCGGACCCGTGGAACGCCTTTTTTGGCCAGAAGCGCTACGGGGCGGATATTTACGATATCTACGGCCAGGTGATTGAGGGCCAGGGACGACTGGCGAGCCTGCGCTTCGGCGGCGACGGTGACGAGCTCAAGCGCGGCGGTAAGCCGCCGGTCAATCACGTGACGATTATTGCGCAGCAGGCCCGGCCGGTAACGCTTGATGACAATGGCGAAGGAACCGTGACGCTGCCGATCGGTGATTTTAACGGCGAGCTGCGGGTGATGGCCCAGGCGTGGACCGCCGATGATTTTGGCAGCAGCGAAGACAAAGTGGTGGTCGCCGCGCCGGTAATTGCCGAGCTGAATACGCCGCGCTTCCTCGCCAGCGGCGATACCACGCGCCTGGCGCTGGATCTCAGCAACCTGACCGACAGGCCGCAAACGCTGAACGTTGCGCTTAGCGCCGGCGGCCTGCTGCAGCTTGCGCAGCCGGCAATCGCGCCGGTTCAGCTGGCGCCGGGCGCGCGTCGCACCCTGTTTGTGCCGGTTAGCGCCAAAGAGGGGTTTGGCGACGGCCAGCTCAGCGCGACCATTAGCGGCCTGAACCTGCCGGGCGAGACCTTCGCCCCGCTGCAAAAGCAGTGGAAAATTGGCGTCCGTCCGGCCTTCCCGGCGCAGACGGTCAACGTTGGCGCGGTGCTGCAGCCTGGCGAAAGCTGGCAGGCGCCGCCGGAGCAAACGCTCGGCTTCTCGCCGGCGACCCTGCAGGGGCAGCTGGTGTTCAGCGGCAAGCCGCCGCTCAATCTGGCCCGCTATATTCGCGAGCTGAAAGCCTATCCTTACGGCTGCCTGGAACAGACCGCCAGCGGATTGTTCCCGTCGCTTTACACCAGCGCGGCGCAGCTGAAAACGCTGGGCATTGAGGGCGACAGCGATGAAAAACGCCGCGCGGCGGTGGATCTCGGCATCGCGCGCCTGCTGCAGATGCAGCGCGACGACGGCGGCTTTGCGCTATGGGATAAAAACGGGCCGGAGGAGTACTGGCTGACCGCCTACGCTATGGACTTCCTTGTGCGGGCGGGCGAGCAGGGCTACAGCGTGCCGGCCAACGCTATCAATAACGGTAACCAGCGCCTGCTGCGCTATCTGCAGGAGCCGGGGCTGATGACCGTGCGCTACAGCGACGACGCGCCGGCCAGCCGCTTTGCCGCCCAGGCCTACGCCGCTCTGGTGCTGGCTCGTCAGCAAAAGGCGCCCCTTGGCGCGCTGCGTGAAATCTGGACCCGCCATGACCAGGCGCGATCCGGCCTGCCGCTGCTGCAGCTCGGCATTGCGCTGAAAGCGATGGGCGACGCGCCGCGCGGCGAGCAGGCGCTGAAGCTGGCGATGAGCACGCCGCGTCAGGATCGGGATCGCTGGCTGGGAGATTACGGCAGCGCGCTGCGCGATGATGCGCTGAAGCTGGCGCTGCTGGAGGAGAATAAGCTGCTGCCGGAGGCGCAAAACTCGCTGCTGAGCAATCTGGCTGACGAGGCCTACGGCCAGCGCTGGCTCTCTACTCAGGAGAGCAACGCGCTGTTCCTTGCCGGCCGCGCGCTGCAGGATTTACCCGGCAGCTGGCAGGCGCAAACCTCATTGCAGGCGCAGCCGCTCGCGGCGGATAAAGCGCAGACCCGCAACCTGACCGGCGACCAGCTGGCGGCGCTGCAGGTCAGCAATACCGGCAGCCAGCCGCTCTGGCTGCGTCTTGACAGCAGCGGCTATCCGCTTAGCGCCCCGCAGCCTTCGGGCAACGTGCTGGGTATTGAACGGCAGATCTTCGACACTCGCGGGCAGCAAAAATCGCTGAGCTCGCTGCGCAGCGGCGAGCTGGTGCTGGTGAAGCTGGAAATTACCGCTAAACGTAATGTGCCGGATGCGCTGGTCGTCGATCTGCTGCCGGCGGGGCTTGAGCTGGAAAACCAGAACCTGGCAAACAGCAGCGCCAGCCTGCAGGAGAACGGAGAGGCGGTGCAGAACCTGCTCAACCAAATGCAGCAGGCGGATATTCAGCATATCGAATTCCGCGACGATCGCTTTGTTGCCGCGGTAGCGGTAAACGAAGGGCAGCCGGTTACGCTGGTCTACCTGGCGCGGGCGGTGACGCCTGGGACCTATCAGGTTCCTCAGCCGCAGGTGGAATCGATGTACGTTCCGCAGTGGCGGGCAACCGGTACGGCCAGCGGCCCGCTGATCGTCACTCCGTAAATGCGGCGGTTGGTGAAGATAAGGCGCCGCTGGCGATGGCTGGCGGCGACGCCGTTCCTGCTGTGGCTGGCGCTGCTGGCGGCGGATCGCCTGTGGCCGCTGCCGCTGCACGAGGTGGCTCCGGCCAGGGTGGTGGTGGCCCAGGACGGTACGCCGCTGTGGCGCTTTGCGGACAAGCAGGGCGTCTGGCGCTATCCGGTGACTCTTGATGACGTGTCGCCGCGCTATCTGCAGGCCCTGATCCAGTACGAAGACCGCTGGTTCTGGGATCACCCCGGCGTAAACCCGCTGGCCATTGCCCGCGCGGCCTGGCAGGACGCAACCTCCGGGCGCGTCATTTCGGGCGGCAGCACGCTGACTATGCAGGTTGCGCGCCTGCTCGACCCTCATCCCCGAACCTTCGGCGGCAAGCTGCGCCAGCTGTGGCGCGCGCTGCAGCTGGAGTGGCATTTATCGAAAAGCGAGATCCTGACCCTGTACCTCAACCGCGCGCCGTTTGGCGGCACGCTGCAGGGGATCGGCGCCGCCAGCTGGGCTTATCTAGGGAAACCGCCGGCCCGGCTCAGCTACGGCGAAGCGGCCCTGCTGGCGGTGCTGCCGCAGGCGCCGAGCCGTCTGCGTCCGGATCGCTGGCCGCAGCGGGCTCAGGCGGCGCGTGATAAAGTGCTGGCGCGTATGCAAACCCAGGGCGTGTGGTCGGAGAAGACGGTGCGCGAGGCCGTGGAAGAGCCGGTATGGCTGTTCCCCCGCCAGATGCCGCAGCTGGCACCGCTTTTTTCCCGGCGGATGCTGGCAAGCAGCGGCGAAGACAAGGTGGTGACGACCCTCGATGCCGGGCTGCAGCGCCAGCTGGAGGATTTAGCCCTCAACTGGAAATCGCGCCTGCCGCCGCGCAGCTCGCTGGCGATTGTCGTCGTCGATCATACCGATATGCGCGTGCGGGGCTGGGTCGGCTCGGCGGATATTAGCGATGACAGCCGCTTTGGGCACATCGATATGGTGTCGGCGATCCGTTCTCCGGGCTCCGTATTGAAGCCGTTTGTCTACGGCATGGCGCTGGACGAGGGGCTGATTCATCCGGCCTCTCTACTGCAGGACGTCCCGCGGCGGTTCAGCGATTATCGGCCCGGTAACTTTGACAGCGGCTTTCATGGCCCGGTCAGCGCCAGCGACGCGCTGGTGCGCTCTCTGAACCTTCCGGCAGTGCAGGTGCTTGAAGCCTACGGGCCAAAACGGTTTGCCGCCACGCTGCGCAACGCCGGCCTGCCGCTGATGCTGCCGCCGGGCGCCGAGCCCAATCTGTCGCTGATCCTTGGCGGCGCAGGCGCCCGGCTTGCGGATATCGTGGCGGCGTATAGCGCGTTTGCCCGTCACGGCAAGGCGGGTCGGCTGCGGATGACGCCGGACGCGCCGCTGGTGGAGCGGCCGCTGCTGTCGCCAGGGGCGGCGTGGATAGTGCGGCGAATTCTGGCCGGTGGATCTCAGCCGCTCCCCGATGACTCGCTGGTTCAGGTGGTGCCGCTGGCGTGGAAAACCGGCACCAGCTACGGCTATCGCGACGCCTGGGCGGTTGGCGTTAACGCCCGCTATCTTATCGGTATCTGGACCGGGCGGCCTGACGGTACGCCGGTGGTCGGGCAGTTTGGCTTCGCCAGCGCGGTACCGCTGCTAAATCAGGTCAACAATATGCTGCTGGCACGGCCGACGGCGGGGCGCGACGGGCTGCCTGCCGATCCGCGCCCGCCGTCGGTGAGGGCGGCAACCATCTGCTGGCCCGGCGGGCAGAACCTGCCGCCGGGAGACGCCAACTGCCGCCGTCGGCTGGCTACCTGGCTGCTCGACGATAGCCAGCCGCCGACGCTGCTGTTGCCGGGTCAGGAAGGCGTGCGCGGCATTCGTTTTCCGGTATGGGTAGATAAGCACGGGCTGCGGGTCGCGGCCGACTGTCCGGGTGCGGTGGAGAAAAACGTCGACGTCTGGCCGCTGCCGCTGGAGCCGTGGCTGCCGGCGAACGAGCGCCGTCGGGCGAGACTGGGGCCGGCATCGGCGGAGTGTCCGCCGCCGCCAGGCGCAGATGCCGCGCCGCTGGTGCTTTCCGGCATTCGCGATGGCGCGGTCATTAAGCGTTTGCCCGGCGCGGCGCGGGTGGTGGTGCCGCTGCAGACCACCGGCGGCGAAGGGCGACGCTGGTGGTTTCTCAACGGCGAACCGCTGGAGGCGGCGGGGGCCGGCGCGAGCCTGACCCTGGAGCGGCTGGATAGCTATCAGCTGGTGGTTATGGATGAGGCGGGGCAGGTTGCGGCGGCGAATTTCACTCTGCAATAAAGTCGGGGCGGCAAGGCCCTGCTTTTTGTGTTGCTAAAGCTCGTCTTATTTTAACAAAATGTTACCTTCATCCATAGGCAGCGCCTGAGTTGCTCATTATAATGCGCGCCAGGCCATACGATCGTATGCCCAACAACATAAAATTTTATTAGAGGTAATCATGGCTATTGAACGTACTTTTTCCATCATTAAACCAAACGCGGTGGCAAAAAACGTTATTGGCGGCATCTTTTCTCGCTTCGAAGCTGCAGGGTTCAAAATCGTCGGCACCAAAATGCTGCACCTGACCGTTGAACAGGCTCGCGGTTTCTACGCCGAGCACGAAGGTCGCCCGTTCTTTGACGGTCTGGTTGAGTTTATGACTTCCGGCCCGATCGTCGTATCCGTTCTGGAAAGCGAAAATGCCGTGCAGCGTCACCGTGACCTGCTGGGCGCAACTAACCCGGACAACGCGCTGGCCGGCACCCTGCGTGCTGACTACGCTGACAGCTTCACCGAGAACGGCACCCACGGTTCCGACTCCGTTGAATCTGCTGCCCGCGAAATCGCGTTCTTCTTCGCCGAAGGCGAAGTTTGCCCGCGCACCCGTTAATCTCCTGCGTCTTTCACGCCACCGCTTTGTTGGCTTCATTCGCGCACCCCGGTCACATAGCTATCTATGCTCCCGGGGATTTGCGAACTTGCCGCCTCGCCGTGACGTGAAATACTTTGGAAATTCAGATCCTCAGCTTTTCGACAATCGAAAAGCCATAGAGGATTAAGTACGCAGCAACAGATTTTTTCATCATTGCCGCGTGCAAACGTGGTATTGATACACCAGACTTTGTACAATGCAGCGCCCCTGGACGAGCACTCGTTCATTGGGGCGCTTCTTTTTTTCAACCCTCCTGGGGCCATAACGTGTAACAACGAGGCCGGAATAGATTATGTCTGAACATATTGTCACGCCTGATAACGCCGCTCTGACGGTGCCGAACAAAGATGCCAAAATTAACCTGCTGGATCTGAACCGTCAGCAGCTGCGCGAGTTTTTCAAAAACATGGGCGAAAAGCCCTTCCGCGCCGATCAGGTGATGAAATGGATGTATCACTACTGCAGCGATGACTTTGATGATATGACCGATATCAACAAAGTTCTGCGCGGCAAGCTGAAGGAAGTCGCGGAAATTCGCGCGCCGGAAGTCGTCGAGGAGCAGCGCTCCAGCGATGGCACGATCAAATGGGCGATTGCCGTCGGCGATCAGCGCGTTGAAACGGTATATATCCCGGAGGACGATCGCGCGACTCTGTGCGTCTCCTCTCAGGTTGGCTGTGCGTTAGAGTGTAAATTCTGTTCGACGGCGCAGCAGGGCTTTAACCGCAACCTGCGGGTATCAGAAATTATCGGCCAGGTTTGGCGCGCGGCGAAAATCGTCGGCGCGGCAAAAATTACCGGCCAGCGTCCGATCACCAACGTGGTCATGATGGGGATGGGCGAGCCGCTGCTGAACCTGACCAACGTCGTGCCGGCGATGGAAATTATGCTCGACGACTTTGGTTTTGGTCTCTCCAAGCGTCGCGTAACGCTCTCCACTTCCGGCGTTGTCCCGGCGCTGGATAAGCTCGGCGATATGATAGACGTCGCGCTTGCCATCTCTCTGCACGCGCCGAACGATACGATCCGCGATGAGATCGTGCCGATCAACAAAAAGTACAACATCGAGACCTTCCTGAACTCGGTGCGCGGCTATATTTCCAAGTCCAACGCCAACCAGGGCCGGGTGACGATCGAATACGTGATGCTCGATCACGTCAACGACGGCACCGAGCATGCGCACGAGCTGGCGGAGCTGCTGAAGGATACGCCGTGCAAGATCAACCTGATCCCCTGGAACCCGTTCCCGGGCGCGCCGTATGGCCGTAGCTCCAACAGCCGCATCGACCGTTTCTCCAAGGTGCTGATGGATTATGGCTTCACCACCATCGTGCGTAAAACGCGCGGCGACGATATCGATGCCGCCTGCGGACAGCTTGCCGGTGACGTTATCGACCGTACCAAACGTACGCTGCGCAAGCGTATGCAGGGCGAAACGATTGATGTGAAAGCGATCTGATAAATGTGCGGCGCGCAATATTTCACGCGCGCTGCATAATTATGTTGAACCGGTGGGCGAAATAGGCTGATTCGGCCAATAATTACGGTGCGTTTTTGTCGACTTTGAGGCAGTATGTAGCGGCACAACAACCGCTTAGAATTCAATATTGATAAGTATCTGTGATAGTTCGCCATACGGACTTATACTATTTGTCTGACGTTTAGCAGATGTTTCGCGGCGCGGGTTTTACCGGCGCTGAACTTTAAATTTCACGTACCAGTAGTTGTCGAATGAATACTGAAGCCACTCAAGATCATCAAGAAGCAAACACTACGGGCACGCGTCTGCGCAATGCCCGCGAACAACTCGGGCTCAGCCAGCAAGCGGTGGCTGAGCGCTTATGCCTGAAGGTTTCCACGGTTCGTGATATCGAAGACGACAAGGCGCCAGCCGACCTCGCTTCAACCTTCCTGCGCGGCTACATCCGCTCCTATGCGCGTCTCGTGCATATTCCGGAAGAAGAACTGCTGCCGATGATGGCAAAACAGGCACCTATCCGCGCGGCGAAAGTTGCGCCGATGCAGAGCTTCTCTCTGGGCAAACGCCGTAAAAAGCGCGACGGCTGGCTGATGAGCTTCACCTGGCTGGTGCTGTTTGTGGTGATTGGCCTGAGCGGCGCCTGGTGGTGGCAAGACCATAAGGCGCAGCAGGAAGAGATTACCACAATGGCCGACCAGTCAACCGCTGAGCTGAATGCGGGCGACAGCGGCAGCCAGAACATTCCCTTAGATAACGGTGCCGATAACACGGCGCCGGACGGCGCCAACAGCGTGGCGAACAGCGCGCCTGTAGATACCTCTACCGCGCCGGCTCCGGCCCCAGCGGCGTCCGTACCGACTGCGGCGAATAATAACGCCGTCGTTGCTCCGTCTCAGGCGCAGGTCGATACCGCGGCAGGCGCTGCGGCCCCGGCCTCTCCGCTGCCAACCGATCAGGCGAACGTGACCGCAGCCGCTGCGGCTCAGGATCTGGTCCTGAACTTCTCTGCCGACTGCTGGCTGGAAGTCAGCGATGCAACCGGTAAGAAGCTGTTCAGCGGTTTGCAACGCAAAGGCGGTAACCTGAATTTAAGCGGCCAGGCACCTTATAAGCTGAAAATCGGTGCGCCGGCTGCGGTACAGATTCAGTATCTGGGTAAACCAGTCGATTTGAGTCGTTTTATCAGAACTAACCAGGTTGCGCGTCTGACCCTTAATGCCGAAACATCACCGGCGCAGTAACAGACGGGTAACGCGGGAGATTTTTCATGCATAACCAGGCTCCGATTCAACGTAGAAAATCGAAACGAATTTACGTTGGGAATGTGCCGATTGGCGATGGCGCCCCCATCGCCGTCCAGTCGATGACCAATACGCGCACCACTGATGTGGCCGCGACCGTAAATCAAATCAAAGCACTAGAGCGCGTTGGCGCGGACATCGTCCGCGTCTCCGTTCCGACGATGGATGCGGCGGAAGCGTTCAGGCTTATCAAACAGCAGGTCAACGTACCGCTGGTCGCCGATATTCACTTTGACTACCGTATCGCCCTGAAAGTGGCGGAGTACGGGGTGGATTGTCTGCGTATTAACCCGGGAAACATCGGCAACGAAGAGCGTATTCGCATGGTTGTTGACTGCGCCCGTGATAAAAATATTCCTATCCGTATCGGCGTTAACGCCGGTTCGCTGGAAAAAGATCTGCAGGAAAAGTACGGCGAGCCTACGCCGCAGGCGCTGCTGGAATCAGCCATGCGCCACGTCGATCATCTCGATCGTCTGAACTTCGATCAGTTCAAGGTCAGCGTAAAGGCGTCGGATGTTTTCCTGGCGGTGGAATCCTATCGCCTGCTGGCGAAACAGATCGATCAGCCCCTGCATCTTGGGATCACCGAAGCCGGCGGCGCCCGTAGCGGCGCGGTAAAATCGGCGATCGGCCTCGGCCTGCTGCTTAACGAAGGGATCGGCGATACGCTGCGCATTTCGCTGGCGGCGGATCCGCTTGAAGAGATCAAGGTTGGCTTCGATATCCTGAAGTCTCTGCGCATTCGCGCCCGCGGGATCAACTTCATCGCCTGCCCGACCTGTTCGCGTCAGGAGTTTGACGTGATCGGGACCGTCAACGCGCTGGAGCAGCGGCTGGAAGATATCATTACCCCGATGGATATTTCGATCATCGGCTGCGTGGTTAATGGCCCAGGCGAAGCGCTGGTTTCGACGCTCGGCGTCACCGGCGGCAATAAGAAGAGCGGCCTGTATGAAGACGGCGTGCGTAGAGACCGGCTGGATAACGACGATATGATCGATCAGCTGGAAGCGCGTATCCGTGCGAAAGCCTCGATGCTTGATGAAGCGCGCCGTATTGACGTCCAGCAGGTTGAAGAGAAATAATCCGGGGCAGCGTAAGACTTCCCGTGTATGATTGGACCCGCGGGCGCAACGCGCCGGGGTTCATTTTTGTATATATATAAAGAGAATAAACGTGGCAAAGAACATTCAAGCCATCCGTGGCATGAACGATTATCTGCCGGGCGAGACCGCTCTCTGGCAGCGCATTGAAGGCTCACTGAAACAGGTGCTCGGTAGCTACGGTTACAGCGAAATTCGGTTGCCGATTGTAGAGCAGACCCCGTTATTCAAACGCGCGATCGGCGAAGTGACCGACGTGGTTGAAAAAGAGATGTATACCTTTGAGGACCGCAATGGCGATAGCCTGACGCTGCGTCCGGAAGGGACTGCGGGCTGCGTACGTGCCGGCATCGAGCATGGTCTTCTGTACAATCAAGAACAGCGTCTGTGGTACGTCGGGCCGATGTTCCGTCATGAGCGTCCGCAAAAAGGCCGCTATCGCCAGTTCCATCAGATGGGGGTTGAGGTCTTTGGTCTGCAGGGGCCGGATATCGACGCCGAGCTGATTATGCTGACCGCCCGCTGGTGGCGCGAGCTGGGGATCTCTGAGCACGTTGCGCTGGAGCTGAACTCCATCGGTTCGCTGGAAGCGCGCGCCAGCTATCGCGATGCGCTGGTCGCCTATCTTGAGCAGTTTAAAGATAAGCTCGACGAAGACTGCAAACGCCGCATGTACACTAACCCGCTGCGCGTTCTGGACTCTAAGAACCCGGAAGTGCAGGCGTTGCTGAACGATGCGCCGGCGCTGGGCGACTACCTGGATGAAGAGTCCAAACAGCACTTTGCCGGGCTGTGCGCGCTGTTAGACGCCGCGGGCATCGCCTATACCGTTAACCAGCGTCTGGTGCGCGGGCTTGATTACTATAACCGCACCGTGTTTGAGTGGGTAACCACCAGCCTCGGCTCGCAGGGTACCGTCTGTGCCGGCGGCCGCTATGACGGTCTGGTCGAACAGCTGGGCGGGCGCGCAACGCCGGGAGTCGGCTTTGCGATGGGGCTGGAACGTCTTGTTTTACTGGTCCAGGCCGTTAATCCGGAATTTAAAGCCGATCCTGTTGTCGATATATACCTGGTAGCCTCCGGAACCGATACCCAGTCCGCAGCAATGCGTCTGGCTGAGCGGGTTCGCGATGAGCTGCCCGGCGTTAAGCTGATGACCAACCACGGCGGCGGCAACTTTAAGAAACAGTTTGGCCGTGCTGATAAATGGGGCGCTCGCATAGCTCTTGTGGTCGGTGAATCAGAAATTGCTGACGGAAACGTGGTAGTGAAGGATTTACGCTCAGGTGAGCAAACTACCGTAACGCAGGATAGCGTTGCCGCGCATTTGCGCACACTTCTGGGTTAATCTCCCGGGAATCATTAGTCAGGAGAAGGACTGCGTGGAAACGTATAACAACGAAAACGATCAGGTCGATGCGCTGAAGCGCTTCTTTGCCGAAAATGGCAAAGCGCTGGCCGTTGGGGTGATTTTAGGGATTGGGGCGCTGGTTGGCTGGCGCTACTGGAATTCTCATCAGCAGGATACGGCCAGAGACTCCTCTTTAGCCTATGAGAATGCTATTTCCGCGCTTAAATCGGATAAGCCCGAAGCGCTGACTTCGGCGCAAAAGTTCGCCGCTGATAGCAAAAATGCCTACGGTGCGTTTGCCTCCCTGGAGCTGGCGCAGCGCTTTGTTGATAAAAACGATCTGCAGAACGCTGAAAAGCAGCTCCAGCAGGGATTAGCCGCCGCGCCGGATGATAATCTGAAGTCGGTTATCAATATGCGTCTTGCTCGCGTGCAGCTGCAGCTGAAAAATCCTGATGCGGCGCTGAAAACCCTTGAGGGGATTAAAGGCGAAGGCTGGACCGCGATTGTTGCCGATCTCCGCGGTGAGATTCTGCTGGATAAAGGCGACAAGCAGGGCGCTCGCGCGGCGTGGGAAGCGGGCGTGAAAAGCGATGCTTCACCGGCGCTCAGCGAAATGATGCGTATGAAAATAAATAATTTGTCCATCTGAGAGGGACTCGATGCAATTGCGTAAATTACTTTTGCCAGGGCTGCTTTCCGTTACCTTATTAAGCGGTTGTTCGTTGTTTAACAGCGAAGAAGATGTGGTGAAAATGTCGCCACTGCCGACGGTGGAAAATCAGTTTACGCCGTCCACGTCCTGGAGCACCTCTGTTGGCGATGGTATCGGCGAATTTTACTCTAACCTCCATCCTGCCTTTGCCGATGGCGTCGTGTACGCGGCCGACCGTAAAGGCACCGTTAAAGCGCTGGGCGCTGACGACGGGAAAGAGGTTTGGTCGGTGAACCTGGCCGAGAAAGACGGCTGGTTCTCCCGTACGCCTGCGCTGCTCTCCGGCGGCGTCACCGTCTCCGGCGGTCACGTCTATATCGGCAGTGAAAAAGCGCAGCTGTTTGCCCTGAATACCAGCGACGGTACCGTGGCATGGCAGACCCGCGTGGCGGGTGAAGCGATTTCTCGTCCGGTCGTCAGCGACGGCATGGTGCTGGTTCACACCAGCAATGGCCAGCTGCAGGCGCTGAACGAAGCCGATGGCGCGGTGAAGTGGACCGTCAACCTGGATATGCCGGCGCTTTCTCTGCGCGGTGAATCCGCCCCGGCGACCGCTTACGGCGCAGCCATCGTTGGCGGCGATAACGGTCGCGTTAGCGCGGTACTGATGCAGCAGGGCCAGATCATCTGGCAGCAGCGCATCTCTCAGGCCACTGGCCCGACTGAAATCGACCGCCTGAACGACGTTGATACCACTCCGGTTATCGTCAACGGCGTGGTGTATACGCTGGCTTACAACGGCAACCTTACCGCGCTGGATCTGCGCAGCGGCCAGATCATGTGGAAACGCGAGCTTGGTTCGGTGAACGACTTTATCGTTGACGGCAATCGTATTTACCTGGTCGATCAGAACGATCGCCTGCTGGCGCTGACCACCGAAGGTGGCGTAACGCTGTGGACGCAAAGCGATTTACTGCATCGTCTGCTGACCGCTCCGGTGTTGTATAATGGTAATCTGGTCGTCGGCGATAGCGAAGGCTATATGCACTGGGTGAACCCGGAAGATGGGCACTTTGTCGCCCAGCAGAAGGTCGACAGCTCCGGCTTCCGTACTGACCCGATCGTGGCTGACGGTCGCCTGCTTATCCAGGCAACGGACGGTACGCTGTACTCGATTACGCGTTAAGTTGCGCAGTAGTCAGGATTGAGAAACGGCCCCTGGTATACAGGGGCCGTTTTCCTGTTTTTAAAAGCGTCTTGAAAAACGACGCTGCATAGTGATTTGTATGAGGCATTTAACATGATACCTGTGGTCGCGCTTGTCGGGCGCCCTAACGTTGGAAAATCCACGCTCTTCAACCGCTTGACCCGCACTCGTGATGCGCTGGTCGCGGATTTTCCGGGGCTGACTCGTGACCGTAAGTACGGTCGTGCTGAAGTAGAAGGACGTGAATTTATCTGTATCGATACCGGCGGTATCGATGGCACGGAAGACGGCGTTGAAACACGCATGGCTGAACAATCGCTGCTGGCGATTGAAGAAGCGGACGTGGTGCTGTTTATGGTCGACGCGCGCGCGGGCCTGATGCCTGCGGATACCGCAATCGCCAAACACCTCCGTTCTCGTGAGAAGCCGACTTTCCTGGTGGCGAACAAAACCGACGGCATCGATGCCGATCAGGCCATTGCCGACTTCTGGACGCTTGGCCTCGGTGATATTCACCCGATCGCCGCTTCGCACGGCCGCGGCGTGACCAGCCTGCTGGAGCACGTGCTGTTGCCGTGGGCGGAAGAGATCGATCCGTCGGAAGAAGTCGATGAAGACGCGGCATACTGGGCGCAGTTTGAAGCTGAGCAGAACGGCGAAGCGCCGGAAGAGCCGGAGGATGACTTTAATCCGCAGGATCTGCCGATTAAGCTGGCCATCGTTGGTCGTCCGAACGTCGGTAAGTCAACGCTGACTAACCGTATTCTCGGCGAAGATCGCGTCGTGGTTTACGACATGCCGGGCACCACCCGTGACAGCATCTACATTCCGATGCAGCGCGATGAGCGCGAATACGTGCTGATTGATACCGCGGGCGTACGTAAGCGCGGTAAAATTACCGATGTGGTGGAAAAGTTCTCGGTTATCAAAACCCTGCAGGCGATCGAAGACGCCAACGTGGTGCTGCTGGTTATCGATGCGCGGGAAGGTATTTCCGATCAGGATCTCTCCCTGCTGGGCTTTATTCTCAACAGCGGCCGCTCGCTGGTGATTGTCGTCAACAAGTGGGACGGCCTGAGCCAGGAAGTCAGAGAGCAGGTGAAAGAGACCCTGGACTTCCGTCTGGGCTTTATCGATTTCGCCCGCGTGCACTTTATCTCTGCGCTGCACGGTAGCGGCGTCGGCAACCTGTTTGAGTCGGTACGCGAAGCGTATGACAGCGCGACCCGTCGCGTGAGCACGGCGATGCTGACCCGCATTATGACCATGGCGGCGGAAGACCATCAGCCGCCGCTGGTACGCGGCCGTCGCGTGAAGCTGAAATATGCCCACGCCGGTGGTTATAACCCGCCGATCGTGGTGATCCACGGCAACCAGGTCAAAGACCTGCCGGATTCCTACAAACGCTATCTGATGAACTACTTCCGCAAATCGCTGGAAGTCATGGGGACGCCGATCCGTATCCAGTTCAAAGAGGGTGAGAACCCGTTTGCCAACAAACGCAATACCCTGACGCCGAACCAGATGCGTAAGCGTAAGCGCTTGATCAAGCACATCAAGAAAAGCAAATAAGACATAAACCCGCCGCTGGCGGGTTTTTTTATTCCCGCTGAGCGCAACATCCGTCGCGCAATCTACAAAGCGTTCCCCCATAATACTCTTATCATTTCAGCTGATTATTGTGTGCTAACGGCGGCGGGGTAACGATGCAGGCAGGGTTTATCGGACTGGGCTCGGTAGTGGAGACGGCCTGGCTGCCGACGTTGAAAAATCTGGCGATACCGCTAGCGGCGTGCTGGGGTTTTGATAGCAATCCTCAACGGATGCCTGAGGGCGTCAGCCGCTGCGACTCGCTGGCCGCGCTGCTGGCAAAGCCGCTGGACATCCTGTTTATTACCACCGCCTCATTGCAGCATCTTCCGGTTCTGGAAGCTGCGCTCGCCTCATCCTGCCCGCGAATTGTGGTGGAAAAACCGATCGTCGCCACTCTGCAACAGATTACGCGCCTGCGCTCGCTGCTGCGTGCGCCAGAAAACGCCCGTCGGGTGCTGGCGCTGGACCACTGGATGGCGCGTGACGGAGCGCTGAAGCTGGCGCTGGGCCAGCTGGATGCCCGCTGGCAGTCGGAGAGTGGGGCGCAGGGCGACCGTCCGCTGCTCTTCGCGCCGCAGGATATTGCGCGTATTGACGGTTTTCTCCAGGAGCCCAGCGGGTTTGACGAACGGGGCGACCCGGTGGCGCTGAATTTTGCGACCGGCAGGCCGGATACGCGCCAGCTGCGCCATCCCGACGGCGTGATCCTTGATATTGGAACCCATGTGCTGGCGATGCTGCGGGAAACGATCCGCTACTGCGGCGGCGACGACCGAATTCACCTTGCGGTACGGCAGGTGAAAGATCGCCTGGGCCAGGCGATTGCGCCCGGCGATACGCAAACCGCGGAAGGGGAGGCGCATCTGCAGGGGGAGCTGAGCGGAGTCCCGCTCAATATCTGGCTCAATAAGTATGCCGGCCCGGCGGGAGGGCAGAAGGGCATGCGGATAGCGCTGCGCGACGGACGGATTATCAACCTCGATCGCCGCGAGAATAGCGAAGTGGTTGAGCTCGTTGCCGGCGAGCAGGTGCTGCGCTGGCGACGGGGCGGCGCGATCTACGAGCACTGCCTGGGGGAACACATTCTCGGGGAGGGCAGCCTGTTCGCGCGCGCCCCCGATGAAGTCGCCAGACTGACCCGGCGGCGCATCGACGAAGTGGCTCTGCTGCTGCAGCTTCAACAGCAGATACGCGGGCCGCACTGAAAGAGTATCGTGGTAAGCTGAGCTGACCCAAATATCGTAAGGAATGACTATGCAACCTGATTGCCCTCTCTGCCACGCACCGCTGGAGGTGCAGGCCGGCAGCGCGCGCTGCGCGCACTGCGAAAAAGAGTTTACTCTGCAGGCCCGCTGCCCGGATTGCCACCGGCTGCTGGAGGTATTAAAAGCCTGCGGGGCGATCGACTATTTTTGCCAGCACGGGCACGGGTTGATTTCGAAGAAGCGCGTTGAGTTCGCGCTGCCTGACCAGGCGTAGCTATTTTTTCTTCGCGCGCGCTTTTTTGACGGGAGTGATAGTTTTCACTTCGCTTTCGACCCAGCCGTCATTTAAGCGGGTAGTCAGCAGATCGCCCGCCTTCACCTGTTTTGTTTGCTTCAGGACGCTTCCGTCGCTGGCGGAGGTGACGCTATAGCCGCGGGCGAGGGTCGCCAGCGGGCTGACGGCTTCCAGATGGGTCACCGTATTGCCGAAACGCTCGCGCTGTTCGCTTAAGCGCGCGCGGATGCTCTCGGCGAGACGATACTCCAGCTGCTGGATATGCGACTGGCTGCGATGAATACGCGGCTGCGGATTGTGCGCGTTCAGGCGCTGTAGGGCGCGCTGCTGGCGCTGATCGGCGCGCTTCATTTGCGTATCAAGGGCCAGACGCATCCGCTGGCGCAGCCGCTCAAGCGCCGTCTGCTGACGCACTAAGCGCAGCTGCGGATGCTGCTGCTGCAGGCGGTGGAAAAGCTGGGTAAACCGGCGATGGCGGTTAGCGAGGAAATAGTCCATCGCCATTTCCAGACGCTGCTGCCCGGACTGCAGCTGGCGCAGCAGCTCCTGCTGGTTGCGGCTGACGATCTCGGCCGCCGCAGAGGGCGTAGGTGCCCGCAGGTCGGCGACAAAATCGGCAATCGTCACGTCGGTTTCATGGCCGACGGCGCTAACGACCGGAATGCGGCTGGCAAAAATCGCCCGCACCACCCGCTCATCGTTAAAGCTCCACAGATCTTCCAGCGAACCGCCGCCGCGGCCGACGATCAGCACGTCGCACTCCTGGCGCTGGTTGGCTAACGCTATGGCGCGTACGATTTGCCCCGGCGCGTCGTCACCCTGAACCGCCGTCGGATAAATGATCACCGGCAGAGAGGGATCGCGGCGTTTGAGGACCTGCAAAATATCGTGCAGCGCGGCGCCGGTTTTAGAGGTAATCACCCCCACGCAGTGGGCCGGGGAGGGGAGCGCCTGCTTGTGCTGCTGGTCGAACAGACCTTCTGCCGCAAGCTGCGCTTTCAGCTGTTCGTACTTCTGCTGCAGCAGCCCTTCACCGGCGGGCTGCATGCTTTCGACGATGATCTGATAGTCGCCGCGCGGCTCATACAGCGTGATATTGGCGCGCACAAGCACCTGCTGCCCGTGCTGCGGGCGGAAGGTAACGCGGCGGTTGCTGTTGCGGAACATCGCACAGCGCACCTGGGCGTTATCGTCTTTTAAGGTGAAGTACCAGTGGCCGGAAGAGGGCTGGCTGAAATTAGAGATCTCGCCGCTGATCCAGACCTGGCCCATTTCCTGTTCCAGCAGCAGGCGAACCGTCTGGTTTAGGCGGCTGACCGTAAAAATTGCGGGGGATTGAGATGGCAACATGTGAGCAAGATCAAACTTTAAATCAGCAGGTTAATCAGTCGATAGTAACCTGCTGGGAGGCGATCGCAAGTATTATTTGCAAAAAAGGGTAGATGCAATCGGTTACGCTCTGTATAATGCCACGGCAATATTTATCCACCCTGGTCGAGATATTGCCCATGCTACGTATCGCTAAAGAAGCTCTGACGTTTGACGACGTTCTCCTCGTTCCCGCTCATTCTACCGTTCTGCCGAATACCGCCGATCTCAGCACTCAGCTGACGAAAACAATTCGTCTGAATATTCCAATGCTCTCTGCGGCCATGGATACCGTGACGGAAGCGCGTCTGGCAATTGCCCTCGCACAGGAAGGCGGCATCGGCTTTATTCATAAAAACATGTCCATTGAGCGCCAGGCGGAAGAAGTTCGCCGCGTGAAGAAGCATGAATCCGGCGTGGTTTCTGACCCGCAGACCGTACTGCCAACCACCACTCTTCGCGAAGTGAAAGAGCTGACCGCGCGCAACGGTTTTGCCGGTTATCCGGTTGTCACCGAAGATAACGAACTGGTCGGGATTATCACCGGTCGTGACGTGCGTTTCGTCACCGACATGAACCAGGCCGTTAGCGTTTATATGACGCCGAAAGAGCGCCTGGTTACCGTGCGTGAAGGCGAAAGCCGCGAAGTCGTGTTTGCTAAAATGCACGAGAAGCGCGTTGAGAAAGCGCTGGTTGTGGATGAGAGCTTCCACCTGATCGGTATGATTACCGTTAAAGATTTCCAGAAAGCGGAACGTAAACCGAACGCCTGTAAAGATGAGCACGGTCGTCTGCGCGTAGGCGCGGCGGTTGGCGCCGGTGCCGGTAACGAAGAGCGCGTTGATGCGCTGGTTGCCGCAGGCGTTGATGTTCTGTTGATCGACTCCTCCCACGGCCATTCTGAAGGCGTTCTGCAGCGTATTCGCGAAACGCGGGCAAAATATCCGAACCTGCAAATCATCGGCGGCAACGTGGCGACCGGCGCCGGCGCGCGTGCGCTGGCTGAAGCTGGCGTGAGCGCGGTGAAGGTCGGGATCGGTCCTGGCTCTATCTGTACCACGCGTATCGTCACCGGCGTAGGTGTTCCGCAGATTACCGCCGTTTCCGACGCGGTCGAAGCGCTGGAAGGCACCGGTATCCCGGTTATCGCCGATGGTGGCATCCGCTTCTCCGGCGATATCGCGAAGGCGATTGCCGCGGGCGCTGCTGCGGTAATGGTGGGCTCGATGCTGGCGGGTACCGAAGAGTCCCCGGGCGAGATTGAGCTTTACCAGGGCCGTTCATACAAATCCTATCGCGGTATGGGCTCCCTGGGCGCGATGTCCAAAGGTTCCTCCGACCGCTACTTCCAGAGCGATAACGCGGCTGACAAACTGGTACCGGAAGGTATCGAAGGCCGCGTAGCCTATAAAGGCCGCCTGAAAGAGATCATTCACCAGCAGATGGGCGGCCTGCGTTCCTGTATGGGTCTGACCGGCTGTGGTACCATCGATACCCTGCGTACCAAAGCGGAATTCGTGCGTATCAGCGGTGCAGGCATCCAGGAAAGCCACGTTCACGACGTGACGATCACCAAGGAATCCCCGAACTACCGCATGGGCTCCTGATTTTCATCGCCCGGCCATGCGCCGGGCGATTTTATTTAATTGCTACTGCTCTGGAATAAACGTCAATGACGGACAACATTCATAAACATCGCATTCTTATCCTCGACTTCGGTTCTCAGTACACTCAGCTGGTTGCGCGTCGCGTACGTGAATTAGGCGTTTACTGCGAACTGTGGGCCTGGGACGTGACTGAAGCTCAGATCCGTGAATTCAACCCAAGCGGCATCATTCTCTCCGGCGGCCCGGAAAGCACCACTGAAAATAACAGCCCGCGCGCGCCGGAATACGTTTTCGAAGCCGGCGTGCCGGTCTTTGGCGTGTGCTACGGCATGCAGACCATGGCAATGCAGCTCGGTGGCCACGTTGAGGCTTCCAGCGAGCGTGAGTTCGGCTACGCGCAGGTTGAAGTACAAACCGACAGCGCGCTGATCCGCGGCATTGAAGATTCCCTGAGCGCCGACGGCAAAGCGCTGCTCGACGTCTGGATGAGCCACGGCGATAAAGTTACCGCCATCCCGTCTGACTTCGTGACCGTTGCCAGCACCGAGACCTGCCCGTTCGCCATTATGGCTAACGAAGAAAAACGCTTCTACGGCGTGCAGTTCCACCCGGAAGTGACCCACACCCGCCAGGGCCTGCGTATGCTGGAGCGCTTCGTGCGCGATATCTGCCAGTGTGAAGCGCTGTGGACGCCGGCTAAGATTATTGATGATGCCATTGAGCGTATTCGTCAGCAGGTTGGCGACGACAAAGTGATCCTCGGCCTGTCCGGTGGCGTCGACTCTTCCGTTACCGCCATGCTGCTGCATCGGGCGATCGGCAAAAACCTGACCTGCGTGTTCGTTGATAACGGCCTGCTGCGCCTGAACGAAGCCGAGCAGGTGATGGATATGTTTGGCGACCGCTTTGGCCTGAACATTGTTCACGTTGCCGCGGAAGATCGTTTCCTCGGCGCGCTGGCCGGTGAGAACGACCCGGAAGCGAAACGTAAAATTATCGGCCGCGTATTCGTTGAGTTATTCGATGAAGAAGCGCTGAAGCTGGAAGACGTTAAGTGGCTGGCGCAGGGGACTATCTACCCTGATGTGATCGAATCGGCGGCTTCTGCTACCGGTAAAGCGCACGTTATCAAATCTCACCACAACGTCGGCGGCCTGCCGAAAGAGATGAAGATGGGCCTCGTTGAACCGCTGAAAGAGCTGTTCAAAGACGAAGTGCGTAAAATCGGCCTCGAGCTGGGCCTGCCGTACGACATGCTGTACCGTCACCCCTTCCCGGGTCCGGGCCTCGGCGTACGCGTGCTGGGCGAAGTGAAGAAAGAGTACTGCGACCTGCTGCGTCGCGCGGACGCAATCTTCATCGAAGAGCTGCATAAAGCCGACCTGTATAACAAGGTCAGCCAGGCGTTTACCGTGTTCCTGCCGGTTCGTTCCGTCGGCGTGATGGGCGATGGCCGCAAATACGACTGGGTTGTTTCCCTGCGTGCGGTAGAAACCATCGACTTTATGACCGCTCACTGGGCGCACCTGCCGTACGACTTCCTCGGCCGCGTGTCCAACCGCATCATCAACGAAGTGAACGGTATCTCCCGCGTGGTGTATGACATCAGCGGTAAGCCGCCGGCAACGATCGAGTGGGAATGATTTAGCCTCCGGCGCACCGGCGCCGAAGCCTATGCCATCCCTTTTAAGCCCGCGTAACTGCGGGCTTTTTTCATTTTTGGCTTAGCCCGCGGTTTGCGCGCGCGCGTAGCGGGCCGGGGGGATGCCGACATATCTGGCAAAGGCCACGCTGAAGCTGCTTGCCGACCCGTAACCTACTCGCACCGCTACCTGCTCGATTCCGGTCTCCCGATCCCGCAGGAGCTGCTTTGCCAGCGCCATGCGCCATGCCAGCAGATATTCCATCGGCGGCAGGCCGACGATGCGGCTGAATCTGGCAAAGAAGGCCGAGCGGGACAGGGCGGCTTTGGTGGCCAGTTCAGCAACTGTCCAGGGGTGATCGGGTTGGGTATGCATACAACGAAGCGCGGCCGCGAGACGCTCGTCGCCCAGGCCGCGTCCCAGACCGGGGGCGGACGTGGTCTCCGTCCCGGATCGCAATACCTCGATCAACAGTACCTCGAGAAGCCGCTCCAGCACGAGCTCTTTTGCCGCCCGCCGTTCACGGGTTTCCTCATCGATCAGCTGTATCAGCGTGGTGAGTCGGGGGCGATCGCGTACCACAACCACTTCCGGTAGCAGCGAGACCAGCAGCGCTGCATCCGACGCGGCGAAGCTGCAATGGCCGATGAGCATGCGCAGATCGGCAGGCCCCTCCTGGCGTCCAACGCGAAAATGCCCCTCGTTGATCCGTACGGGCAAGGTGAAGGGCATATCGTCCGGCGCATTGAGGCTGTCGTTGACCAGATCCTGCATGGCCGGGGCGAGGATAAAGTCGCCCGTATGGAGGACGAATCGTTGATGCCCGTCGAAGGTTACGCGGCAGCTGCCCTCAAGGATCACGCAATATAAGGGCTCGCCTGTCGCCTCACGATGAATTCGCCACGAGCCGGCACACTCCACCAGTTTGGAAAAACGGGCGGCAGGCTGTAGCAGCGTAACGATCTGGGCAAGAGGATCTGGAGTCATGATCGAGACTATCTCTAAAGTAATGGCGACTGTAAGCTATATTACGTCCAACTTTTGGCCACTACTATAAGAGCGTTAACCTTTAGTGGAGATGCTTATGCCTACGATATTGATTACCGGTTGTTCATCCGGCTTCGGTCTGGAAACCGCGAAGCTGTTTGTTGAAAAAGGTTGGGATGTGATTGCCACAATGAGGACGCCTCGCGAGGGGGTGTTGCCGGTTTCCGATCGGCTGCGCCTGCTTGCGCTCGATGTTACCGATCCGACAAGTATCGCGCAGGCGCTGGCAGCTGCGGGCCCAATCGACGTTCTGGTTAACAACGCCGGTTTCGGGGCGCCAGCGCCGGTTGAGCTTACGGCGCCGGAAACCGTCCACGCCCTGTTTCAGACCAATACGCTCGGAACCCTGGCGATGGTGCAGGCGGTCGTGCCGCAAATGCGCCAGCGCCGGGCCGGCGTGGTCATCAATGTCACCTCTACGGTCACGCTCAAACCATTGCCGATCGTCGGGATTTATCGGGCAAGCAAGGCGGCCGTAAACGCCTTCACCGAATCGCTGGCGGTGGAAATGGCGCCCTTCGGCGTCCGCGTGCATATCGTTTTGCCCGGCCGTTCGCCGGAAACCCGCTTCGGTGATAACGCCCGCCCGCACGTGCGCGGCATGGAGGAGCCGGACTATGCCCCGATGCTGCAGCAATTTATAAAAAGCGTACAGGAAGACCCGGGACCGGTGACCCATCCCTCCGATGTGGCAGAAGCGGTCTGGCGGGCGGCGACCGACCCCTCTGCGCCGTTACGTATTCCCGCAGGCGCCGATGCCGAGCTGTGGATGGCCGAGGCCGGCCGCCAGGCGGAATCGCGCGCTTTTCAACCATGAGGGCGGTGCCGCTTTCCTGCCGCGCTGACCCTCAGGCGAAAAGCATTCCGCTCCGGCTACGACGGATAATTTCGGCGAAATATCGATAAGCCCGCATGCTGACTATTCCGGCGGCGAGGAGGTTACCGGGATGCGGAGGGCCACGTCGCCAGCGCGTGCTCGACCAGGGCGTCAAGCATCTGCCTGCTGGCCCCGGCTTTGGCCTGCACGGCCATCCCTTGAGATAGCGTCATGACGAAGGAAGCCAGGGTGGCGCAGTCCGCCGATGGCGGTAAATCGCCTTCCCGGCGCGCCCGCTCCAGGCGTTCGTTCAGCGCCTGCTGGGTTGCGCTGCGGCGGCGAATGAGCTCGCGGCGAATGGGCTCCGCTTCATCGGAGCAGGCCAGCGCGCCGTTGATGCCCAGGCAGCCCGGATGGGCGGCGCTTGCCGTCTGGACGCTGGCAGACTCTTGCAGGATCCGCGCAACGACCTCGCGGGACGTCGGTTCGTTTAGCGCCTCGCGCATAAAGCCCATGTACGTGGCGTCGTAAAGATCGAGAGCTCTGAGGAAGATTTTTTCCTTGTTGCCGAATGCCGAATAGAGGCCGGGGCGGGCTACGCCGGTGGCTTGCGTGAGATCTTCAAGGGAGGCCCCTTCGTATCCTTTCTGCCAGAAAACAGAGAGCGCCGCCTCCAGCGCCTCATTTTCGTTGAACTGTCTGTGACGTCCCATTTTCATTCCCCCAATTTCAATACCGGTCAGTATAAATCTCTTGACACCTCATCGGCAAATACAATACCGTTCGATATCATATCGATCAGTATTGTATTTGAGGAGTGCCATTATGATGAATTCCAATGCTCCGCTCCACGATAAGGTCGCGCTGGTGAACGGCGGGGCGCGCGGACTCGGCCTGGAGATCTCCCGGCAGCTTGCTGCGCTCGGCGCCCACGTTATTATTGGCGCCCGCGATGAGCGCAAAGCCCGACAGGTGGTGAACGAGCTGCGTGGCCAGGGCGGCAAAGTATCGGCGCTCAGGCTCGACGTTACCCGCGAAGCGGATCGACAGGCGGCCTGCGCGGAGATCGACAGGGCTTATGGCAGGCTCGATATTCTGATTAACAACGCCGGTATTCTGCTGGACAGTCCCGACGGCGGCACGCCGGCGACCCGCCCGCCGAGCGAGGCGCCAGCGGACGCGGTGCGTGACACATTTGAGGCGAACTTCTTCGCTCCCGTTTTCCTGACGCAGGCTCTGCTGCCGCTGCTGAGACGCTCGACGGCGGGACGCGTCGTCAACGTATCGAGCATCCGTGGGTCGCTTGCCCATTTATCCGATCCGCATTCGCCGGTCTATCCGATTCGCGCGCTGGGGTACGACACGTCCAAAGCCGCGCTCAACGCCTTCACCATCCTGATTGCGGAAGAGCTGCGCGGGACACCAATCAAAATTAACGCCGTTCATCCCGGCTGGCTGCAAACCAGCATGGGCGGCGAACGCGCGGACATGAGCGTCGCAAGCGGCGCTCGTACCGTCATCCGCTATGCCTGCATCGGGGAAGAGGGGCCAACGGGCGGCTTTTTCTTCCAGGACCAGCGGCTGCCGTGGTGAGGCGGAATTTCCCTTTCAACCCAACCTACTGAGGAATTTGCAATGAATAAAAAACTCGCAGGAAAAGTCGCGCTCATCACCGGCGGTTCGCGCGGTCTCGGCGCGGCGATCGCTGACGTTCTGGCCGATCAGGGGGCGGATATCGCCATCACCTACGTTGCTTCCGCCGACAAGGCGCATGCCGTCGTGGAAAAACTCATCGCGAAAGGCGTACGCGCCGTTGCTATCAGGGCCGATCAGGGGGAGCCGTCCGCCGCGGAACCGTTGGTGCGCGAAGTCGTGGAGAAGCTTGGTCAACTCGATATTCTCGTCAATAACGCGGCCGTCGCGTGGCAGGGGAAAACGATCGATGCCCCCGATATTGACAACGCGGCGATGGATCGACAGTGGGTTATTAATACGATGGGCGTCATCGCGAACATCCGTGCGGCGGTGCGGGTTCTGCCGGACGGCGGGCGGATTATTTCGGTCGGCTCCGGCCTTGGCACGCGCATAGGTTTCCCCGGCACCACCGATTATGCCGCCAGTAAAGCGGCGATCGTGGGCTACAGCAAGGGCGCGGCGCGCGATCTGGGGGCGCGTAATATCACCGTCAACGTGGTGCAGGCGGGCATCATGGACACCGACATGGCGGCCGGCGCGCGGGATAACCTGCCGCCGGTGGTGATGGCATCTCACGCTATTCAGCGCTACGCGACCGTTGAGGAGGTCGCCGCGACGATTGCTTTCCTGGCCGGGCCGGATGCCGGTTTCATCACCGGCTCGGTGATTGACGTCAACGGTGGCTTCACGGCCTGATTCAGACGCGCTCGCTAACCGTCTCCGGCGGGAACTGACGCTGGTGCAGCGCAATCGCCAGCGCCAGCGCGGCCACGACCAGCGCGAGCAGCGCAGAAACCGCTAAGCTCCCCTCAATGCCCAGCCGATGGTTAAGCCAGGCGTAGGCAAACGGCGATGCGGCCGCCAGCAGCTGGGCGGGGATCAGCAAAATCCCGGTGCGCCGGGCGTAATCCTGCGCGGCAAACAGCTGCAGCGGCAGCGTGGCTTTGAATACCGTGGTTAAGCCATTAATGGCGCCATATCCCAGCACAAACCCGGCGGCGGCCCACGCTAAACAGGGGCCGCTCAGGCCGAGCGCAAAGCACAGCGGCATCAGAAATGTCGTGAGCAGCGTCAGCCTGAGCGGCGTTAATGCGGAACCGGAAGCCACCTCCAGAAAACGAGCGCCGGTTTGCCCGATTCCCCACAGCATCCCTGTCGCCACGGGCAGGCCGTAGCTGGCGATAAATTCCGGCAGGTGAGTTGAGGTTCCGTTAGAGACAAAGGTCACCAGCGCGATCAGCGCCGCATACAGCAGGCCAGCGCGTCGATCGTGACCTGATGTCGGTCGGCGCGCTTTACGCTGTGGCGTCAGCGGGAGCCGGGTATTCGGCATTGTCCACAGCAGCAGCGCGCTGAGCACGCCGAACAGCGCGTAGACCTGCAGCGCGTGTCGCCAGCCGATCGTCGTCAGCAGGGAGGCGCCAAGCGGCCAGAAAACGGCGGAGGCTAACCCGCCCGCCAGCGTCACCCGCGAGAGAGTCACTCTTGAGCGCTGTCCGTAAAGGTTGACCAGCGCGGCGAACAGCGCGTCATACAGCGCCAGGCGCATACCGACGCCGGTCAGCAGCCAGGCGCTAAACCAGACTGGCAGAGTATGCGCATTCGCCATAGTTAAACATCCGCCGGCGATTATCAGCGTGCCGGAGACCACCACGCGCTGGCCGCCGATGCGGGTCAGCAGGCGGGCAACAAAGGGCGAGACCATCGCCATCATCAGCATCGCAAGGGTCAGGCCGAGATAGATTTGCGCCGCAGACCAGCCGGTATCCTGCGCGATGGCCCGGGCAAAGGTGCCGGGCATATAAAATGAAATGCCCCAGTTGATAAGTTGGTTGCATCCGGCAGCAAAGGTGAGCAGGGCGGGAGCGGAGTGCGATTTTTCGGTAACTTTCATGGTCTTCTGTTCAGTTATAAGGTTGTCGGCAGCATAACCCGCAGGCTATTGTGCAGGCAGACCCGTCCGTTTATGGCCCTTATAAGAGAAACTTTGCGATGATGACGCTGAATTTGGGAAACCTGGCGACCTTCCGGCTGGTGGTGCAGAGAGGGAGCTTTTCCGCCGCCGCCGACGTGCTGGGGCTGTCGCAACCCGCCGTCAGTCTGCAGGTGCGCCAGCTGGAGCAGTTCCTCCAGACCCGGCTGCTTGAGCGTACCGGGCGAGGCGTGAAGGCGACGGCGGCCGGCCTGACGCTGCTGGCCCACGGCGAGCATATCGAGCAGGCGGTCAGCGCGGCGCTGCAGTCCGTCGGCGAGTTTAGTCATGAGATCAGCGGCGCGATTGCTCTCGGCACCGGGGCGACGGCCTGTATTCATCTTTTACCGCCGATACTGCAGCAGCTGCGCGAAAGCCACCCGCTGTTGACGGTGGGCGTGACCACCGGAAATACGCTCGATATCGTGCGGGCGGTGGAAGAAAACCGGCTCGACCTTGGGCTGGTGACGCTGCCGGCAAACGGGCGTTGCCTGGCGGTGACCCCGGTTCTCGATGAGGAGTTTGTGTTTATTTTTGCCAGCGAGGGCCAGGCGCTGCCGCCGCGGCTGACGCCTGACGTTCTGCAAGCCCTGCCGCTGATAGCCTTTGAGGCGGGAAGCGGTACCCGGGCGCTGATTGACGGCTGGTTTGATGCCGCAGGCCTGGCGATTGCGCCGGTGATGCAGCTCGGGAGCATCGAGGCGATCAAGCGCATGGTACGCGCGGGGCTGGGCTACAGCATTGTGCCGCGAATGGCGGTGGAGCACACGGAGGATCGTCGCGGGCTAAGCGTTCACTCGCTGACGCCGTACCTGCAGCGCCGGCTGGGCGTGGTGATGCGTCAGGATAAAATCCTTAGTAAAGGGATCGCCGAAATGCTGCGCCTGCTGCGGCACCCTGGAGACTGATCGGGCATCGGATACGGATACGGCGAGCGCCTTGTTACAGCCAGGCTATTCTCGGGTCGGCGTGACAACCGGGGCGGTGGATTGCTGCGACTCTTTTTTGTCCTGATGATGGTACCAGGCGCCGATAGAGGAGTAGACGAAACGTCCAAAGAAAAAGATAAAGCTGATAAGCAGTACGATACGGGTCATGCGACGGTTAAATCGATGTCGTTTACGCATACTGGGTGCCTGACTCACAAAAGGTTCCTTGAAGTATACCCATAACATGGGCGATAGGCGTATTAAGGCACAGGAAAGGTGCGGGGTCAATTGAAGAGGATGTAAAAATGCCTCCGCCGAAGTATTACTTAATGTTATATAACATAATCGTTGCATTTACATGGTTTCTTTTTCCAGCGGCCTGCGGCAAAAAAATAAGCATTATTAATATTAGCTAAATGATTTTTTGATTTATATCAACTGTCTGTTTTCGTTGGTAACTAGAATCTCCAGCCAGTTCCGCGTCGTTATTCCTTACGCGGTTGAGATGGTTGGGTTGGATGCCTGCCTGAATATACCCTGCTGGAGTTTGGGTTATCCGTAGAGCATCTATGAGCATAATTAATCTGTATAGACAATATCGGGACAAATGGTGGGCGCTGCCGCTGGTGTTACCCACTCTTTTACTCCCCCTGACGCGATGGACAAACTCCTACGCTGAACTAAACGGTAATGAAGTTTCCCTTTACTATTTACCGCTGGCGCTGGTATTAAGCCTGATGCTGTTTTTTGGCTGGGACGCGCTGCCGGGCATTATCATCGGGCTGTGGTGCACGGTGGCCCGCGATATGGCTCCGGAAGAGGCGATTGGCGTTATCTTCCACTTTCTGATCCCGGTGGTGCTGTGCTGGGGCGGGTACCGCATTTTTGTTCCGCGCAGGCAGCAGATCTCTCACGGTAACGTCGGCCTGATGCCGCAGAGGCTGTTCTGGCAAATGCTGCTGCCGTCGGCAATATTCCTCGTGCTCTCCCAGTTTGCCGAGTACCTTGGCCTTCATCCTCGCGCCACGGGCCTGATTGGCATCGACCCCTTTAGTTTACGATCGCTAATCACTTTTCAGGCGCTGATGGTCGGGTGTTTAACCGGCGTACCGCTATGCTATTTCCTGCTGCGCATTATTCGTAATCCATTACATATACGCGGATTTATTTCGCAAATTCGCCTGCAAATGGACCCTAAAATAAAGCTGCTTGAGTTTTTTTTATGGGCAATAACGTTGTTAATGTTATTGGTACTATTATTAATACCCTTGAGTAGTACCAGTACGATATTTAGCACAAATTATACATTATCATTACTTATGCCGGTGATGCTGTGGGGCGCAATGCGCTTTGGCTATCGCTTTATCGCTCTGGTCTGGACGCCGGTATTAATTCTTATTATCCACTTTCATTATCGCTATTTGCCGTTCTCGATTGGCTACAATAATCAGCTGGCTATCACCTCGTCCAGCTACCTGGTGTTCTCGTTTATTATCGCCTATATGGCCATGCTGGCGACGCAGCAGCGCCTGATCCACGCGCGGGTACGGCGAATGGCATTTCTCGACCCGGTGGTACATATGCCTAATTTACGCGCGCTAAGCCGGGCCCTCGAAAACTCATCGAGGTCGGTGCTGTGCTTTTTGCGCATCCCGGAGCTGGAGCTGCTGGGGCGGCACTATGGGGTGATGCTGCGTATTCAGTACAAGCAAAATCTGGCAGAACATCTTAGCGCCTTGCTTCAGCCGAATGAGGCCGTTCATCATCTCTCGGGGCACGACCTGGTTATCCGCATGAACTGCGACGATCATCAGGCGCGAATTGAGACGCTGGATAAGCACCTGAAGCAGTTTCGCTTTGTCTGGGACGGGATGCCGCTGCAGCCCGCGGTGGGCCTGAGCTACTGCAGCGTACGATCTCCGGTGAAGCATCTGTATTTGCTATTAGGTGAGCTGAATACCATTGCCGATATGTCGCTAACCAGCGGCCACCCGGAAAATATGCAGCGGCGGGGCGCAACCCACGTCCAGCATGGGCTAAAAGATAAAGTGGCGATGATGAACCTGATCCTGCAGGCGCTGGAGCTGGACCGCTTCCGCCTGATGGCGCAGCCGATAGTCGGGATCCGCGGCGATAGCTACCATGAAGTGCTGTTGAGAATGGTGGGAGAGAATGGCGAAATCATCAGTCCGGACAGCTTCCTCCCGGTAGCCCACGAGTTTGGCCTCGCTTCGCGGATCGATCTTTGGGTGCTGGAAAATACGCTCTCCTTTATGAACCAGCATCGGCACGTCCTCCCGGGAATGCGGCTGGCGGTGAATTTGTCGCCGGTGTCGGTAAGCCGCAGCCAGTTCCCTGAAGAGGTGGAGCAGCGGCTGGCGCGCTACGGGGTTGAGCCCTGGCAGCTGATATTCGAGCTGACCGAAAATCACTCGTTAACCAACCCGCAGCAGGCGCGACAAACGCTGGCACATTTACAGGCGCTGGGATGCCGCGTGGCGATCGATGATTTTGGCACCGGCTATGCCAGCTACGCGCGCCTGAAAAGCCTGAACGTCGACCTGCTGAAAATCGACGGCAGCTTTATTCGTAATCTGGTCACCAGCAGCCTCGATTATCAGGTGGTGGCATCGATTTGCCATCTGGCGCGGATGAAGAATATGCAGGTCGTGGCGGAGTATGTCGAAACGGCGGAGATTCGTCAGGCGGTGATATCGCTGGGTATCGACTATATGCAGGGGTATGAGATTGGCGAGCCCGTGCCGCTGGAGACGCTGGCTAACGTGGCCGCACCGGCGACGGCTTGACTGCTGAAAAGTGGCCGGACGCGGAGCGCCCGGCCAGCCTGCTAGCTATCAGGCTCTTCTTCGGCAATTTTCAGCAGCCAGTCAGGCACGCCTTCCCAGTACTGCTGCTCTTTTTCCAGATCGAGCAGCACCAGCGCATTTTGGCTAAACCAGTCGTGCGGAAACACCAGCGTCCAGTGGTTGGCTTCGGTCTTCAGCGTCAGCGTCGGCGGCGTTGTCGTCGCCTGGCGCTGGTTGTTCAGCAGAATGCCGAGGCGCAAGAGCTGAATTAACGGCAGGAACTGCTTTTTCTTAAACAGCGTAAAGCGCGGCAAATCATCGAGCTTGATAGCCTTGCGGTGATAGCGCACCAGCGTGGCCATCAGCATCTGCTGCTCCTGATTGAAGCCGGGCAAATCGCTGTTCTGCAGGATATACGCCGAGTGGCGATGCATACCGCTGTGGTTAATATTCAGCCCCACTTCGTGCAGCATCACCGCCCATTTTAGCAGCGCCGACAGGTTCGGGTTGTCGAGCTTGGGGTTCTGATCCTGCCACTGCTCAAAGATGTGGGTGGTGGTTTCCAGCACCCGACGCGCCTGTTCGCGGTCGATATTGTACTGGTTTGCCAGGCTTTGCGCGGTGCGGCTGCGGATATCCTGATGGCGGAAGCGCCCCTCCATCTCGTACAGCACGCCTTCGCGCAGCGCCCCGTCCGACAGGCGCAGCTCTTTGATGGCCAGCGCATCGAACACGCCGCACAGAATAGCCAGCCCCGGCGCAAATACCGCCTTGCGCTCTTCAGAGAGGCCCGGCAGGCTCAGCGAGTCGAAGTTTTTATATTTCAGCAGCTCAGCGACCAGCATTTCAAGGCGTTCAGGCGTGATAAAGCCGTCCTTCTCGCCCATAGCGATCAGCACTTCCTGAGCGGCCTTAATGGTCCCGGAAGCGCCCAGCGCCACGGTCCAGCCCTGGATGCGGAACTGCCATGCCAGCGTTTCCAGCTTTTGCACCGCCGACAGGCGCGCGCGCTGGAAATTCTCTTTGTTGATGATGCTGCCCGGGAAGTAAATCTGCGAGAAGCTGACGCAGCCCATTCTGCGGCTTTCGACCAGACGCGGTTCGAAATCCTCGCCGATGACCAGCTCGGTTGAACCGCCGCCGATATCAATGACCAGCTTGCGGCCGCGCTCGGGCTGAGTATGTTCGACGCCCATAAAAATCAGGCGCGCCTCTTCATTACCGGAGATTATCTCAATCGGATAGGGGATAACCTGCTCCGCGCGCTTGAGAAACTCAGCCGCGTTTGTCGCCTGGCGTAGCGTATGCGTCCCGACGATGCAGACGCTGGCGGGCGCAAAGCCCTGCAGGCGTTCGGCAAACAGCGACAGGCAGCTAAGCCCGCGCGCAATCGCCTCTTCGCTGAGCACGGAGTTTTCATCCAGACCATCGGCCAGATGAACCCGCTGTTTAAGGCGACCGATGATCTGCATTGCCCCGTCGACGACACGGGCGATCACCATATGAAAACTGTTTGAACCAAGGTCGACCGCAGCAAACTCCTGGGGCCGAGGGGCTTTTTCGTTTATAGGCATAGGTTAATCGGGCTGTTCGAGTGATTTGAGATAGTCATAGATCGCCATCTGAGCGCGAACTTTACGGCGGTTGCCGCGCGGCACGTAGCTATTACTCAGTTCTTTATCAAGATAGCGTGCTTTCACCGTGTCGTTGAACAAGATGTCAAAAATATCCAGCACCCGCTGTTTCAGACGCGGGTCCAGCAGCGGCGCGGCGACTTCGATGCGGTAGTCAATATTGCGCGTCATCCAGTCAGCGGAAGAGAGCCAGACCTGCTTATCACCGCCGTTTTCAAAGACATAGACGCGGTCGTGCTCAAGGAAGCGGTCAACGATGCTGGTGACGCGAATATTGTCGCTAATCCCCTCAAGCCCTGGGATCAGGGAGCACATCCCGCGGATTAGCAGGTTAACGGGAACGCCGGAGCTTGAGGCCGCATAGAGGCGGTCAACCAGGCCCTTATCGACCAGGTTGTTCAGCTTAAGGGTGATCCCGGAGGGCTGGCCGTTCTGGGCGTTAGCAATTTCCCGATCGATCATCTCATACAGCAGGCGACGCGAGTTCTGCGGCGAAACCAGCAGATAGTCAAAGCTAACCGGACGATATGGGTTTTCGATAAAGTTGAACACGCGACGAACTTCATTGGTAATACGCGCATCCGCGGTGATCAGGGAGTAGTCGGTATACAGACGCGCGGTTTTTTCGTTGAAGTTACCGGTACCGATATGGGCGTAGCGGACAACCTCGTCGCCCTCTTTACGTGAAATCAGGAACAGCTTGGCGTGGATCTTCAGCCCCGGGGCGGAGAAGATAACGTGCACGCCGGCTTCAGTCAGGCGTTTCGCCCAATGAATGTTGGCCTCTTCGTCAAAGCGCGCCTGCAGCTCGACCACCACGGTGACTTTTTTACCGTTATGGGCGGCGTGAATCATGGAATCGATAATCCGCGAGTCTTTGGCGACGCGGTAAATATTGATTTTGATCGCCAGCACGCTGGGGTCGAAGGAGGCCTGACGCAGCAGTTCCAGCACGTGCTCAAAGGTGTGGTACGGGTAGTAGAGCAGCACGTCGCGTTCGCGAATAGCGTCGAACCCGTTGCGGAACTTATCAAACCAGGTGTGGCGCAGACGCGGCAGCGGTTTATTGACCAGGTTAGCTTTGCCGACGTTCGGGAAGCCGATAAAGTCTTTAAAGTTGTGGTAGCGGCCGCCCGGCAGCATTGAGTCATAGCGCGAAATCGAGAACATTGCCCGCAGCATTTCGACCATCGCGTCCGGCATATCGCGCTGGTAAACGAAGCGTACCGGTTCGGCGGTGAGACGCTGCTTCAGGCTGGAGGACATCAGCTCCATCAGGCTCGATTCCATCTCGTGCACCAGATCGTACTCGGCGTCGCGGGTCATCTTCATCGAATAGGCGTTCAGCGTATCGTAATCGAAGAAGCCTTTAAAAATATCATCCAGGCAGTAGCGCAGAATGTTATCAAGCAGGATCATCGGCTTACGGCGACGCGGGGCTTCCGGCGGCAGGTTAACAAAGCGCGGAACCTTATCTGACGGAATTTCCAGCAGGGCGTAGTTAACGGTTTCGCCGCGAATGATTTCCACCGCCAGATAGGTGTAATCATCTTTCAAAAACTGGATCAGGTCCGTTTCGCGGTTAATCAAAATAGGGGTAATGTGCTGGCGCAGGTACTGTTTAAAGTAGTTGCGCAGCCAGGACTGCTGATTGACCGACAGCTGGCGTTCGTTGATCAGGAAGATCTGATTACGCGCCATCTCCAGCAGCAGCTCGTTATACAGGCTGTCAAACTCCTGGTCGGCCTTCAGGACCCGGGCCTGAATTTTACCTAACAGGTGGCGAGAATGGGCGGTACTGCCTTGCTCTTCACTGATGATGATGCGGCGCTTGAGTTCAGCGAAGCGCACTTTATAAAATTCATCGAGGTTGTTGGAGTAAATTCCCAAAAAGCGCATGCGCTCAATCAGTGGGTTGCTTTTATCCGCCGCTTCCTGAAGTACGCGTTCGTTAAAGGACAACCAGCTGAGTTCTTTCTCGATGTATAGCTTTTCCTGGCCCATTACAACTCACACTCCGGTTGATTGATGTTGCATTTTCATTATGGCGAGCTTTGCCATTGAATGTCCAACTATGTCAAAGAAGTATGACAGTTTTCTTTCAACGCGCTGCGAAGAAAAGGCGGTCGCTTTCCTTTGCTCATTCTGTGTGCAAAATGCGGTAATTCAGCCGATCGCTGTCGCGCGTCAGGCGCCAAAACGCGTCTGCGGCTGAAGGTCCTGGCGCAGATAAACAATGGCAGCAGGGACAAAAAAAACGCCTCTGACGGATGCGAGAGGCGTTATCGATTACTCTTCTGCCGCGTATCCTTGCGGCGGCAGAGGCGCATCGTCAAGCCAGGCCTGACCCCTCTCCATGCGCAGACGACCGTCGACAAACCAGCTGACGACGAGCGGGTAAATGGCGTGTTCCTGAGCCTGCACGCGGGCGGTAACGTCATCTTCGCTATCGCCGGCGAAAACCGGAACTTTGGCCTGCAGAATGACCGGCCCGCCGTCCAGCTCATCGGTGACGAAATGCACCGAGGTTCCGTGCTCCTCATCGCCGTTTTCCAGCACCTGGCGATGGGTATACAGCCCGGGATATTTAGGCAGCAGGGAGGGGTGGATATTCAGCAGACGCCCCTGATAGTGGGCGACAAACGCCGGGCTCAGAATCCGCATGTAGCCCGCCAGTACCACCAGATCCGGCGCGTAGGCGTCGATCTCGTGCATCAGCTCGCGATCGAACGCTTCGCGGTTGGCGAACTGGCTGGCGGTGAGCGCGTGGGTCGGGATACCGGCCTCACGCGCGCGTTCAAGGCCGAAGGCATCGGCCTTGTTGCTGAATACCGCTCGCAGGGTGCCGCCGATCTGTTTCCGCGCGCAGGCGTCAATAATTGCCTGCAGATTACTGCCGCTACCGGAAATCAGCACCACGATATTTTTCATTCAATGACCACACGCTGTTCGGAATCAGAGGCTTTGATATAGCCTATTTTCCACGCGTTTTCACCTTTTTCGTTCAGCAGAGCGATGGCGTTATCGGCGGCTTCTGGCGGCAGCGCGATAACCATCCCGACGCCGCAGTTGAAGGTCCGATACATTTCGTGGCTGCTGACGTTGCCGGCAGTTTGCAGCCATTTGAAGACTTCCGGCCACTGCCAGGAGGACTCGTCGATCACCGCCTGGGTGTTATCTGGCAGAACGCGCGGGATATTTTCCCAGAAGCCGCCGCCGGTCAGGTGCGCAATGGCGTGAACTTCGACGTTAGCGATCAGATCCAGCACCGATTTGACGTAGATGCGGGTCGGCGCCAGCAGATGGTCGGCCAATGACGCACCGTTCAGGTCGGTGGTTTGCGGGTCGACGCCGCTGACTTCAATAATTTTACGCACCAGCGAGTAGCCGTTGGAGTGCGGGCCGCTGGAGGCCAGAGCGACCAGCACGTCGCCGTCGGCAACTTTGCTGCCGTCGATAATTTCTGATTTTTCTACAACCCCGACGCAAAAGCCCGCGACGTCATAATCATCGCCGTGGTACATGCCGGGCATTTCTGCCGTTTCGCCGCCAACCAGCGCGCAGCCTGACTGCAGACAGCCTTCGGCGATCCCGCTGATGACGCTGGCTGCCGTGTCGACGTCCAGTTTGCCGGTGGCATAGTAGTCGAGGAAGAAGAGCGGCTCGGCGCCCTGAACCACCAGGTCGTTTACGCACATGGCAACCAGGTCGATACCGATAGTGTCGTGACGCTTGAGGTCCATTGCCAGACGCAGCTTGGTGCCGACGCCGTCAGTGCCGGAGACCAGTACCGGCTCGCGGTATTTCTGCGGCAATGCGCACAGTGCGCCGAATCCGCCCAGTCCACCCATCACTTCCGGGCGGCGGGTTTTCTTCACCACACCCTTAATACGGTCGACGAGAGCGTTGCCTGCATCAATATCTACGCCGGCATCTTTATAGCTGAGAGAGGTTTTATCGGTCACTGCGAAGTCTCCACACATTTGCGGTAGCAAGAAAAATCGGCGCAATTCTAACAGGGATAGCAAACGTTTGCGAGCCTGCTTTGCAGTCGGCATTAATCGGCGGCGAGATGGACAAATTTGATACTGTTCACGAAAATGAAACCGGGTACATTCTTGTGCTTGCCTCTGTGCGCCAGAATGACCATCATGCCACTGAAACCGGTTTCTCTTTTTGTTTAAGCGAGCCGAACGACGGTACTGAGGGGATTCAGGAGGGGGGTAAGGATGGTAATTGCCGCATTTGATATTGGTGGCACGGCGCTAAAAATGGGCATTATAGCCAGCACCGGCGAGCTGCTGGAGAAGGGCAAGCAGCCGATTCGCGACAGCGACGGCGAGCAAATTTTGCAGGCCATGCTGGCGTGGATTGCCGCGCACCCGGAGTGTGAAGGGGTGGCGATCAGCGCGCCCGGCTACGTTAATCCGCACACCGGCTATATCGAAATGGGCGGCGCTATCCGCAGATTCGATAATTTTGCTATCAAAACCTGGCTTGAACAACGTACCCGACTTCCCGTCGCCATTGAAAACGACGCTAACTGCGTCCTGCTGGCCGAGCGCTGGCAGGGCAAAGCCGCCAATATAAGTGATTTTCTGGTTCTGACGATTGGCACCGGAATCGGCGGGGCTATCTTCTGTAATGACCGGCTGGTGCACGGCGCGAGCTTTCGCGCCGGCGAATTTGGCTATATGCAGACCCAGCGCCCGGGCACCCGCGACGTTCGTCGCTACTCAATGAATGAGAACTGTACCCTGCGCGTCTTGCGCCAGCGCTACGCCGCGCATTTCGGCAAAACGCTGGAAGAGGTGACCGGGGAAGAGATATTCGATCGTTACGACAGGGGCGATGCGACCTGTCATCGGCTGGTGGCCGAATTCTTTAACGGCCTTGGCACCGGCCTTTATAACCTCGTCAACGTGTTCGATCCGCAGACTATCCTCATCGGCGGCGGCATCGTGGAACGCCCGGGCTTTTTGCCGCTGCTGCGTGAACATCTGGCCTGGTTCGGCATTGCAGACTATATCGACACCGTCAGCCACGGCAACGACGCCGGGCTGATTGGCGCCGTTTACCATTTCAATCAGCAATTCCGGTCGCCGACTGGCGATCGCTCATAAGGAAGAGAACATGTCTGGATTTAAAGAAGGTTTTCTGTGGGGCGGCGCGGTCGCGGCGCATCAGCTGGAAGGGGGCTGGCAGGAGGGCGGCAAAGGCGCGAGCGTTGCCGACGTGATGACCGCTGGCGCCCACGGCGTGGCGCGTGAAATTACCGACGGCGTGCTGGCGGGTAAAAATTACCCGAACCATGAGGCGATTGATTTTTATCATCGCTATAAAGATGACATTCAGCTGTTTGCGGAAATGGGCTTCAAATGCTTTCGTACCTCTATTGCCTGGACGCGTATTTTCCCGCTGGGCGACGAGCTGGAGCCGAACGAAGCCGGGCTGCAGTTCTATGACGATCTGTTCGATGAGTGCCTGAAGCACGGAATTGAGCCGGTGATTACGCTCTCCCACTTTGAGATGCCTTACCACCTCGTTAGCGAATACGGCGGCTGGCGCAACCGTAAGCTGATTGATTTCTTCGTACGCTTTGCGCAGGTGGTATTTAATCGCTATCAGCATAAAGTGAAGTACTGGATGACCTTTAATGAGATCAATAACCAGGCAAACTTCCACGAAGACTTTGCGCCGTTCACCAACTCGGGGCTGAAGTTCCTGCCGGGTGAGGATCGCGAGCCGGTGATGTATCAGGCTGCGCACTATGAGCTGGTCGCCAGCGCGCTGGCGGTGAAAGTCGCGCGGGAGATTAACCCGGCGCTGCAGGTCGGCTGCATGATTGCGATGTGCCCGATTTATCCGCTCTCCTGCGCGCCTGATGACATGATGATGGCGATGAACGCCATGCACCGCCGCTACTGGTTCACCGATGTTCACGTGCGCGGTAAGTACCCTCAGCATCTGCTTAACTACTTTGCGCGCCGCGGTTTTGCGCTGGATATCACCGACGAAGATCGCGTGGCGTTGAGCGAAGGCTGCGTCGACTATATTGGCTTCAGCTACTATATGTCGTTCGCCACCAAGGCCACCGAGGATAATCCGCTGCTGGATTATGATGAGACGAAGAGCCTTGTCTCCAACCCTTACGTGCAAAAATCGGACTGGGGTTGGCAGATTGACCCGGTTGGGCTGCGCTACTCGCTGAACTGGTTCTGGGATCATTACCAGCTGCCGCTGTTTATTGTCGAAAACGGCTTTGGCGCAATCGACGTGCGCGAAGCTGACGGTACGGTAGACGACCAGTACCGCATCGACTATCTCTCCGCCCATATCGCGGAAATGAAAAAAGCGGTCGTTGAGGACGGCGTTGACCTGATGGGCTACACCCCGTGGGGCTGTATCGATCTGGTCTCCGCCGGAACCGGCGAGATGAAAAAGCGTTACGGTTTTATCTACGTCGATAAAGATAACGAAGGCAACGGGACCCTGGCCCGCAGCCGCAAGAAATCTTTTGCCTGGTATCAGCAGGTTATCGGCAGCAACGGCGAAACGCTTTAAACCGGCCTGAAGCCCCGTGAAACCCCGCCTGCGCGGGGTTTTTTTATTTTGATTTATACTGGCTCAGGCAGCGCAAAGCATTTTGGTTGATCCCGGTCAAACATATCGGCTATGGCGCAAATGGGAAAAAGCGGTATAATCCCGCGATTTTTTTTGTGGCTGCCCCTCAGAGGAGAAAGAGAATGAAGATTGTGGAAGTGAAACACCCACTCGTCAAACACAAGCTGGGCCTGATGCGTGAGCACGACATCAGCACCAAACGCTTCCGTGAACTCGCCTCAGAGGTTGGTAGCTTACTAACTTATGAAGCCACCGCCGACCTGGAGACCGAAAGGGTCACCATCGAAGGCTGGAATGGCCCGGTCGAAGTTGAGCAGATCAAAGGTAAGAAAATCACCGTCGTACCTATTCTGCGCGCCGGCCTCGGCATGATGGAAGGCGTTCTGGAACACGTTCCGAGCGCGCGCATCAGCGTCGTTGGGATCTACCGTAATGAAGAAACCCTTGAGCCGGTGCCTTACTTCCAGAAGCTGGTATCCAATATCGACGAACGTATGGCGCTGGTGGTTGACCCGATGCTGGCAACCGGCGGTTCGATGATCGCCACTATCGACCTGCTGAAAAAAGCGGGCTGCTCCAGCATCAAGGTGCTGGTTCTGGTTGCCGCTCCGGAAGGGATTGCCGCGCTGGAGAAAGCGCACCCGGACGTCGAGATGTACACCGCGTCCATTGACCAGGGCCTCAACGAGCACGGATATATTATTCCCGGCCTCGGCGATGCCGGCGATAAGATTTTTGGTACCAAGTAATTGAAGCATTAATAAGAAGCCGACTTTAAGAGTCGGCTTTTTTTTGAATCAAACACGCCAACAACAACTAATAAACGACACTCAGAGGAAAACACTATGACGCGCCGCGCAATCGGGGTGAGTGAAAGACCGCCGCTTTTACAGACAATCCCGCTAAGTTTGCAACATCTGTTCGCCATGTTTGGCGCTACGGTGTTGGTGCCAGTCCTGTTTCACATCAACCCGGCTACCGTTCTGCTGTTTAACGGTATCGGCACGCTGCTGTACCTGTTTATCTGTAAGGGCAAAATTCCGGCCTATCTGGGATCGAGCTTTGCGTTTATCTCCCCGGTTCTGCTGCTGCTCCCGCTGGGTTACGAGGTTGCGCTGGGCGGCTTTATTATGTGCGGCGTGCTGTTCTGCATCGTCTCCTTTATTGTTAAAAGGGCCGGCACCGGCTGGCTGGACGTGATGTTCCCGCCGGCGGCTATGGGGGCCATTGTCGCGGTTATCGGCCTGGAGCTGGCCGGCGTCGCGGCGAATATGGCCGGCCTGCTGCCGGTAGAGGGACAGTCTCCTGATAGCAAAACCATTATCATCTCAATGGTGACGCTGGGGGTGACGGTGTTTGGCTCGGTGCTGTTCCGCGGCTTCATGGCCATCATCCCGATTCTTATCGGCGTGCTGGTGGGCTACGCGCTCTCCTTTGTGATGGGCGTTGTCGACACCACTCCCATCGCCGAGGCGCACTGGTTTGCGCTGCCGACCTTCTACACGCCGCGCTTTGAGTGGTTTGCGATTTTCACCATCCTGCCCGCCGCGCTGGTGGTGATTGCCGAGCACGTGGGGCATCTGGTGGTGACGGCGAATATTGTTAAAAAGGATCTGATCCGCGATCCCGGCCTGCACCGCTCGATGTTTGCCAACGGCCTGTCGACGATGATCTCCGGCTTCTTCGGCTCGACGCCCAACACGACCTACGGTGAAAACATTGGCGTGATGGCGATTACCCGCGTCTACAGTACCTGGGTTATCGGCGGGGCGGCGATTATCGCCATTCTGCTCTCCTGCGTCGGCAAGCTGGCGGCAGCCATTCAGATCATCCCGCTGCCGGTAATGGGCGGCGTATCGCTGCTGCTGTACGGGGTGATCGGCGCCTCGGGTATCCGCGTGCTGATCGAATCCAAGGTCGATTACAACAAGGCGCAGAATTTGATTCTGACCTCGGTGATTTTGATCATTGGCGTCAGCGGCGCGAAGGTGCACATCGGCGCGGCGGAGCTGAAAGGCATGGCGCTGGCGACTATCGTTGGCGTCGCCCTGAGCCTGATCTTCAAATTAATTAGCGTCCTGCGTCCGGAAGAGGTGGTTCTGGACGCGGCTGATGCGGTTGATGAAGCCGAGGCAAAACGCTGATCCTCCAACCGGGCGGCGATCCCGCCCGGTTCTCTCACGGCAGACTTCGTGATAAACTCTCCGCGTTTTTCTGTCAGTCTATGATGAGGTCCATCTGAACGCACCGGCACAGCTCTCCTTGCCACTGTACCTTCCTGACGATGAAACTTTTGCGAGTTTTTGGCCGGGTGGTAATCCTTCTCTTCTTGCTGCCTTACAGAACGTTCTGCGGCAGGAGCATAGCGGGTACATCTACATCTGGTCGCGTGAAGGCGCGGGGCGCAGTCACCTGCTACATGCCGCCTGTGCGGAGCTTTCCCAGCGCGGCGATGCGGTGGGCTACGTTCCGCTGGATAAGCGTACGTGGTTTGTTCCGGAAGTGCTGGAGGGGATGGAGCAGCTTTCGCTGGTTTGTATCGATAATATCGAATGCGCGGCTGGCGATGAGCCGTGGGAGATGGCAATCTTCAATCTTTACAACCGCATCCTGGAATCGGGCAAAACCCGCCTGCTGATCACCGGCGATAGCCCTCCGCGTCAGCTCAATCTTGGCCTGGCGGATTTGGCATCGCGCCTCGACTGGGGACAAATCTATAAGCTGCAGCCGTTATCCGATGAAGACAAGCTGCAGGCGCTGCAGCTGCGCGCGCGGCTGCGCGGTTTTGAAATGCCGGAAGACGTCTGCCGGTTCCTGCTCAAGCGCCTGGATCGCGAAATGCGCTCGCTGTTTATGACGCTCGATCAGCTCGATCGCGCTTCTATTACCGCCCAACGCAAGCTGACCATTCCCTTCGTTAAAGAGATCCTCAAGCTCTAGCGAGCCGCGCGGGTTCCGCGCCATCATGACGATGGCGCATCTTGCTTAATTCACGATATCCAGCACCTGCTCCGGCGGTCGGCCGATCCGCGCCTCGCCGTGGCTGACGACGATAGGGCGTTCAATCAGCTTCGGATTGTCGACCATCGCCTGAATCAGCGCATCCTCGCTGAGCTGAGGGTCGGCAAGTTCTAATGACTTATACAGATCTTCCTTCTGGCGCATCAGCTCACGGGCGCTCACCATACCCAGCATTTTCAGCAGCTGGCGCAGCGTCGCCGCATCCGGCGGCGTCTCCAGATAGAGCACCACTTCAGGGTCGATACCGTTAGCCTTCAGCAGGCTCAGGGTGTCGCGGCTCTTGGAGCAGCGTGGGTTATGGTAAATTTTTACCGCGTCAGACATGAGGTCTCCTTACATTTTTTGATATGGGCGGAATCGTTCCTGCAGCTGGCGCAGCTGATCGATGCGCGCATCGTAGCGAGCCTGCTGCAGGCTGCCCAACTTCACCTGTGAACTGGCGCTGCTGAGCAGCGAAATAGCCTGCGTAAGCTGGCCGACCAGCGCCACTCCTTCCGCACGGGCCGCCAGCTCCTGATCGCGATTGCCGAGGGCCGCTTCCGCCTGCGCCAGCAGGTCCCAGCCGTTGCCATCGTCTTTATTATTAAAGGTGTAACGGTTAAGGATATTCGCCGCGTCGGCCGGCTGTCCGCCCTGCAGGTAGGCGTTAGCGAGGTTCAGCTGCAGTACCGGGTTGGTGCGGATCTCGCGGGCGTTTTTCAGTCGGTTAATCGCATCGGCCGTTTTCTTCTGGCCAAGGTCAATATCGGTTGCCAGATCGAGATACCAGGCATTTTGCGGATCGGCGCTCAGCAGAGGTTGCAGGGTTTTACGTGCAAGATCGTAGTTATTGCTGCCCATCGCCAGCAGGGCGTGGCCGTACTGCGCGGCGTGCTGCTCGCGGATATTGCCTTTCGCCCAGGCATCGAGCAGGTCGCTGCCGAGCTTATTGTCCCCGGAGTTATACATCCCCAGCGTTCTGGCCTTGGCCATATAAAAATCGGCCGATGATTGCACTACCACCGGACGCATCTGATTCGCGCGGTTGCGGGCGTCGGACAGGCGGCTTTCCGGTAACGGGTGGGTGAGCAGCATTTCCGGCGGGCGGGTGGAGTAGCGCGACTGATCGAGCAGCTTGCTCATAAACGCCGGCATCGCCTGCGGATCGAATCCGGAGCGCTGCAGCACCTGAATCCCGATGCGGTCAGCCTCTTCTTCATTCTGGCGGGTAAAGCTGATCAGCCCCTGCTGGGTGCCGGCCAGCGTGCCGGTGAGGGCCGCCATACCGGCCTGCGGGCTGGCCATCGCCAGCAGAATCGAGCCCAGCGCGCCAACCCAGGTCAGCGGGGCGTTGCGCCTTTGGTCTTCCATCGCGCGCGCGAGATGGCGCTGCGTGACGTGTGAAATTTCGTGCGCCATGACTGACGCCAGCTCGCTCTCCGTATCCGAGTAGCGGAACAGGGCCGAGTGCAGCACAACGTTGCCGCCAAAGAAGGCGAAGGCGTTAATCTGGTCGTTATTGATCAGGTAGAAGTGGAAGGGGGTTCGCACCGAGTTGGCGTGCGAAACCAGGCGCATACCTAATCCGTTAATGTATTGCACCAGCAGCGGGTCGTTAATCAACGGAGCGCTGCCGCGCAGCTGGCGGACGTAGTAATCCCCCATCTGCATCTCCTGACCGATGGAAAGCGTGCTTCCTGCAGAGGTACCCATATCAGGCAGGGTATCTGCGGAGTCAGCAAAAGCAGGTAAAATCGAACCCAGCGTCAGCGACGCTATCACGGTTGCCACCAGCGTTTTCTTTAACTGCCTGAACATAACCTCTGTCCTGTTTATGTGGATGTGCCAGTTTGACCGGTAGGGCGGTGGAATGTTCCATTTCCGCTTGTCCTGCGAGTTTAGCTGTCGTTGACGCCGTTGAAAATATGATATTGCTGCGGGAAGTCATGTTTGTGGTTTTGCTAATAAAAAGCGAAGTCTTTTTTGTGACGTTTAGATACAATTCCTCGGGTTGTTGCAGTTTTGCGCTTCAGGGAAGGGTTTATGCTTGAGATGTTAATACAGTGGTACCGCCGCCGGTTCAGCGATCCGGAGGCGATAGCGCTGCTGGTTATTTTGCTGGCTGGATTCGGCATTATGTTCTTTTTCAGCGGTATGCTGGCGCCGTTACTGGTGGCTATCGTGCTGGCCTATCTGCTGGAGTGGCCGACCGTCAGGCTCGAGCGCGTGGGGCTATCGCGTACCTGGGCGACGTCGTTCGTTCTGATACTGTTTGTCGGTATTTTGCTGCTGATGGCCTTCGTGGTGATGCCCGTCGCCTGGCAGCAGGGGATCTATCTGATTCGCGATATGCCGGGCATGCTGAATAAGCTCTCCGATTTTGCCGCCACCGTGCCGCGCCGCTATCCGGCGCTGATGGACGCCGGGATTATCGACGCGATGGCGGACAATATGCGTAACCGCATGCTGACCGTCGGCGATTCGGTGGTGAAGTACTCCCTGGCCTCGCTGGTCGGTTTATTGACCCTGGCGGTCTATCTGGTGCTGGTACCGCTGATGGTTTTCTTCCTGCTGAAAGACAAAGAGCAGATGCTGAACGCCGTACGCCGCGTGCTGCCGCGTAACCGCGGGCTGGCAGGGCAGGTGTGGAAGGAGATGAATCAGCAAATCACCAACTACATTCGCGGTAAGGTGCTGGAGATGATCGTCGTCGGCGTGGCGACGTGGATCGGCTTTATCCTCTTTGGGCTCAACTATTCGCTGCTGCTGGCGGTGCTGGTCGGGTTCTCGGTGCTGATCCCCTACATCGGCGCCTTCGTGGTCACCATCCCGGTGGTGGGCGTGGCGCTGTTTCAGTTCGGCGCGGGCACCGAGTTCTGGAGCCTGTTTGCGGTATACCTGATTATTCAAGGGCTGGACGGCAACCTGCTGGTGCCGGTGCTGTTCTCCGAAGCGGTTAACCTGCATCCGCTGGTGATTATTCTGTCGGTGGTTATCTTTGGCGGGCTGTGGGGATTCTGGGGCGTATTCTTTGCCATCCCGCTGGCGACCTTAATCAAGGCGGTGGTGCACGCCTGGCCGGACGGACTGGTGGTAGAAGACGATAAATAGCGCGACGGCTTGACGAACGGAAGTGCTAAAACGGACGCCGGGTCAGTGAAATGCCCCGGCGTCCCGCGTTCAATAAAACGTTAACCGTTTTCTTTCAGCCAGTTCAGCACCACGTCGTGGTGATTGCTGGTTTTGAAGTTATCAAACACGTGTTCAACTTTGCCATCTGTATCAATCAGGAAACTAATACGGTGAATACCGTCGTAGGTTTTCCCCATAAACGATTTTTCGCCCCAGATACCAAACTGCTCGCAGACCTGATGGTTTTCATCAGACAGCAGCGTGAAGTTCAGCAGCTCTTTTTCGGCGAAACGGGAGAGTTTTTCTGGTTTATCCGTACTGATGCCCAGTACCTCAACGCCCGCTTTCTTTAAGTCATCCATATTATCGCGCAGGCCGCAGGCCTGAACGGTACAGCCCGGGGTCATGGCTTTCGGGTAAAAATAAACCAGAACACGCTGTCCCTGGAAGTCGGTCAAATTTACTTCCTCGCCGTCCTGGTCTGGTAAGCTAAATTTCGGTGCAATATCACCGGCTTTCAGTGGATTCATTACTCAAACTCCATCCTGTTCATCATGCTGTGAATAATTAACGATGTTAATACTGCCTTGTGCGTTCAGTTCTGTACATAGGGCTTTGAACGCTTGTTCGATATTTGATGCATTTTGCGTAGCGGGACTGTGCGCCGATATCTGGATGAAGAGTTGGGCTGAATCGTCATTGCCGCCGATCTGGGTACGAGAAACCAGTTCGGCGATATTCATATTCCACGCGTCAAACAGGGCGGTGAAGCGCTCGATAATATGCGGCGAGTCCGGTACCTCAACCTGGACCCAGACGGTGTTTGGCATGGCCTGAGGCGGCCGAGCGGTTGTCCGTTTCATCACGATCAGCAGATCCAGCTCGGCACCTTTCAGCGGTAGGGTCGATTCAATCAGGTTAATCGCATTCCACGTACCAGAAAGCAGCATGATAAACGTAAATTCGTCACCGAGCATGGCCAGCCGGCTGTCTTCGATATTACAGCCGCAGCTGCTGACGTGGCGGGTGATCGTATTCACGATGCCGGGACGGTCAGCGCCCAAAGCGGTAATAACCAGATAGTGTTGTAATGAGGCGGTCAAACCTGTTCTTCCTTTAAAAAGGTGAGGTAACATTAGGAAAGCATAAAAAAAACCGGCATACAACATCCCTGAAGGCATCGGGTCTCTTGCTTTTATTACGGCACCAAACGTAACATTGAGAATCTTGTCGCACTTCTGCTCTGAGGATGGCCCATGTTCACGGGAAGTATTGTAGCGCTTGTCACGCCGATGGATGAAAACGGTAACGTCTGCCGGACAAGCCTGAAAAAACTGATTGATTACCATGTCGCCAGCGGAACCTCGGCGATCGTTTCGGTAGGGACTACCGGTGAGTCCGCGACGTTGAGCCATGAAGAGCATGGCGACGTTGTGATGATGACGCTTGAGCTGGCCGACGGGCGTATCCCGGTTATCGCGGGGACCGGTGCAAATGCAACCGCAGAGGCGATCAGCCTGACCCAGCGTTTCAACGACAGCGGAGTAGTTGGCTGCCTGACGGTAACCCCTTATTACAACCGCCCGACCCAGGAAGGCCTGTTCCAACACTTTAAAGCCATCGCAGAACACACCGACCTGCCGCAAATCCTGTATAATGTGCCGTCCCGTACCGGCTGCGATATGCTGCCGGAAACCGTCGGCCGCCTGGCGGAAGTAAAAAATATTATCGGTATTAAGGAAGCGACGGGGAACTTAAGTCGCGTTCATCAGATCAAAGAGCTGGTTTCAGACGACTTTATTCTGCTGAGCGGCGATGACGCGACCGGAATGGACTTTATGCAGCTGGGTGGTCATGGCGTGATTTCCGTCACCGCAAACGCTGCGGCGCGTGAAATGGCGGACATGTGCCGACTGGCTCTGGCGGGTCAATTTGCCGAAGCGCGGGCGATTAACCAGCGTCTGATGCCATTGCATACAAAATTATTTGTCGAACCCAACCCTATCCCCGTGAAATGGGCATGTAAGGCGTTGGGTCTTGTGGCGACCGATACGCTGCGCCTGCCGATGACGCCGATTACCGAAGAAGGTAAGAAGGCGGTAACCGCAGCGCTGAAGCATGCCGGTCTGCTGTAAAGTTTAGGGAGATTTGATGGCTTACTCAGTACAGAAGTCGCGCCTGGCGAAGGTTGCGGGTGTTTCATTGGTCCTGCTTCTCGCGGCCTGTAGTTCGGATTCGCGCTACAAGCGTCAGGTTAGCGGCGACGAGGTTTACCTGCAAGCTACGCCGCTCAGCGAGCTTCACGCGCCTGCGGGGATGATCCTGCCGGTTCAGGTTGGCGATTATAATATTCCGGTTGCGACCAGCGCCGGCGCGGTGGGTAAAGCTCTGGACATTCGTCCACCGGCCCAGCCTTTGGCCCTGGTAAACGGCGCACGCACTCAGTTTAATGGCGACACTTCGACGCTGATGGTGGAAAACAGCCGCAGCGGTTCGCTGTGGGCGCAGGTCACCAGCATCCTGCAGTCAAAAAACTACGTCATCACCAAACGTGACGATGCCAGCCAGACGCTGAACACCGACTGGGTGGAGTGGAGTCGCCTCGATGAAGACCAGCAGTACCGTGGTCGCTATCAAATCTCAGTTAAACCGCAGGGCTATCAGCAGGCGGTGGTGGTGAAGCTGGTTAACCTCGAGCAGGCCGGGAAACCGGTATCCGATCCGGCATCGCTGCAGCGCTACAGCACCTCTATGCTGAACGTCATTTCCGAAGGTCTGGACATGAACGCCACCAGCGCGCAGAACGCGGCGCAGAAAAACGCCGGCGCGACCTTCGACGTGCAGAGCGCTGCCGATGATACCGGTCTGCCGATGCTGGTTGTCCGCGCACCGTTTAACCTCGTGTGGCAACGTCTGCCGGGCGCGCTGGAAAAAGCGGGCATGAAGGTGACCGACAGCACGCGCTCTCAGGGCAGCATGGCGCTGACCTACAAGCCGCTGTCTGACAGCAGCTGGCAGGAGCTGGGTGCCCACGATCCGCAGCTGGTTTCAGGTGACTACAAACTGCAGGTCGGCGATCTTGATAACCGCAGCAGCCTGCAGTTCATCGACCCGAAAGGTCATACGCTGACCCAGTCGCAGAATGATGCGCTGGTTGCCGTATTCCAGGCCGCATTCGGTAAGTAATAAACAGGGCTGGAGCAATCCGGCCCTTTTTTCTGTATAGTGACGCAAACGTGTGCGTCGGCAGAAAAACGCAATTTTTATCGTCTATATCTTCACTGGAGTGACAAAGATGAACAAGCAAGCTGAGTTGTATCGTGGTAAAGCGAAAACCGTTTACAGCACCGAGAACCCGGACCTGCTGATACTCGAGTTCCGTAACGATACTTCAGCAGGGGATGGCGCGCGCATTGAACAGTTCGATCGTAAGGGGATGGTGAATAACAAGTTTAACCATTTCATTATGAGCAAGCTGGAAGAAGCCGGCATCCCGACCCAGATGGAAGCGCTACTTTCTGACACCGAGTGCCTGGTGAAAAAGCTGGAGATGGTTCCGGTTGAGTGCGTAGTCCGCAACCGTGCGGCCGGCTCTCTGGTTAAGCGTCTGGGCATCGAAGAAGGTATTGAGCTGAACCCGCCGCTGTTTGACCTGTTCCTGAAAAATGACGCGATGCACGACCCGATGGTCAACGAGTCCTACTGCGAAACGTTCGGCTGGGTGAATAAAAAGAACCTGGCCCGCATGCAGGAGCTGACCTTCAAAGCTAACGATGTGCTGAAAAAGCTGTTTGACGACGCGGGCCTGATCCTCGTCGACTTCAAGCTGGAGTTTGGCCTGTTTAAAGGCGAAGTGGTGCTGGGCGATGAGTTCTCGCCGGATGGCAGCCGCCTGTGGGATAAAAATACCCTCGATAAAATGGACAAAGACCGCTTCCGCCAGAGCCTCGGCGGCCTGATTGAAGCCTACGAAGAAGTGGCCCATCGCCTTGGCGTTAAGCTCGACTAATCCTCCCTTCGCCAGAAGGTAGCTCTACCTTCTGGCGCTCTTCTTGTTGTTTCCAGTGGTAATCCTGCGCCGAACCGCCTACGATCTCTCATATTCGACAACTTGATGGATTGAGGTGCCTATGCGCTGGCAAGGACGTCGCGAAAGCGACAATGTAGAAGATCGACGTAATGATTCCGGCTCGCCCCTGGGCGGAGGCGGCGGTGGCTTCCGTCTTCCCAGCGGGAAGGGCGGTATCGTCCTGCTGATTATCGTGCTGGTTGCGGGCTATTACGGCGTGGATTTGACCGGCATGCTGACCGGAGAGCCCGTTTCACAGCAGCAAACCACCACCCAACGCTCTGTCAGCCCGCAGGAAGAGCAGGCCGCGAAGTTTACCAAGGTGATTCTTGCGGATACCGAAGATACCTGGGGCGCTATCTTCCAAAAGATGGGCCGTCAGTACCCGCAGCCGAAGCTGGTGCTCTATCGCGGCGCGACGCGGACCGGCTGCGGTACCGGCCAGTCCGTTATGGGGCCGTTCTACTGCCCGGCTGATAGCACGGTCTACATCGATCTCTCGTTCTACGATGAGATGAAAAACAAGCTCGGCGCGGACGGCGATTTTGCTCAGGCCTACGTGATTGCTCACGAGGTCGGGCATCACGTGCAGAAGCTGCTGGGCATTGAATCCAAAGTGCGTCAGCTGCAGCAGCACGCGTCGCAGGCTGAAGTTAACCGCCTGTCGGTGAAAATGGAGCTGCAGGCCGACTGCTTTGCCGGCGTCTGGGGTCACAGCATGCAAAATCAGGACGTTATGGAAACCGGCGATCTGCAGGAAGCGCTGAATGCCGCAGAGGCCATTGGTGACGACCGTCTGCAGCAGCAAAGCCAGGGGCGCATCGTCCCGGACAGCTTTACCCACGGTACTTCGCAGCAGCGCTATACCTGGTTTAAGCGCGGTTTTGACAGCGGAGACCCGGCGCAGTGCAATACGTTTGGTAATGCGCTCTGATCGCCGCTGTAAATGGATGAATTACTTAACCTGACGGCCCGGATGGCGCAGCAGGGCATTCGTCGCCTGCTGGTGCTCAGCGGCGACGAAGCGTGGTGCCTGCAGCAGGCGCTGGCGCTGCGTGAACGGCTGGCCGGGGACGGTCTGTGGATCTCCCCCCAGCCGATGCCGGCGCCCTCGGGTTCTCCCGGCGCCCTGAAGTCTCTGCTCGGACGCGAATACCAGCACGCTTTCTTTGACGCCCGCAGCGGCTTCGACGTGGCGGCGTTTGCCGCTCTGTGCGGCACGCTGCGCGCCGGAAGCTGGCTGGTGCTGCTGACCCCTCCTTTTGCACGCTGGCCGACGCAGCCGGACGCGGACTCGCTGCGCTGGAGCGATGCGCCGGACCCCATCCCAACCCCCAACTTTGTGCAGCGCTTTTGCCTGCTGACCGCAGCGGCTAAAGAGGCGCTGGTCTGGCGGCAGGGCGAGGCGAGGCGCCTGCCGGATGCCGCGCCTCGCCCTCTGTGGCATCCAGCCGACGGCCGGCCCCTGGCCGAACAGGCGGCCGTCCTTGCCGACCTGGCCGCTCTCCCTCCCGGCATTGCCGCGGTAACCGCCGAGCGCGGGCGGGGGAAATCGGCGCTGGCGGGAATGCTGATTCGACAGCTGGGAGGCGATGCGATCGTGACCGCCCCCGCGCGCGGCGCCACGGACGTTATCGCGGCGTTTGCCGGGGAGCATTTCCGTTTTATGGCCCCCGACGCGCTGCTGGCGTCCGAGGTTAACGCCTCGTGGCTGATCGTTGACGAAGCGGCCGCCATTCCCGGGCCGCTGCTGCGCCGGCTGGTGGCGCGCTTCCCGCGTACTCTGCTGACCACGACCGTACAGGGGTATGAAGGAACCGGCCGCGGTTTTTTGCTTAAGTTTTGTTCTGGCTTCACGCAGCTGCGCCAGTTTAGCCTCTCTGCGCCCGTGCGCTGGGCGCCCGGCTGCCCGCTGGAGGCGCTGGTGAGCGAACTGCTGCTATTTGGTGATGAGTCCTTTATGCATCCACCGCAGGGCCAGGCGGTGCTGGAAACGGTACATCAGGCCAGCTGGCGGCTGCGGCCGTCCCTGCCGGAGGCGATGTATCAGCTCCTTTCCGGCGCGCACTATCGTACGTCGCCGCTGGATTTACGCCGGATGATGGACGCTCCCGGGCAGCGGTTTATCTGCGCGCGTGCCGGGAGCCACGTTGCCGGAGCGCTGTGGCTGGTAGAGGAGGGCGCTCTTGCCCCCGCTCTCAGTCAGGCGGTGTGGGCGGGATACCGCCGCCCGCGCGGTAATCTGGTGGCCCAGTCGCTGGCGGCGCACGGCGGCACTCCGCTGGCCGCTACGCTGGTGGCGCGACGGATCGGCCGCATTGCCGTACATCCGTCGCGCCAGCGCGAAGGGTTAGGCCAGGCGCTGGTGGCGAAGGCCGTGGCCGAGGCGGATGGTCTTGACTACCTCTCGGTGAGCTTTGGCTATACCGCTGAGCTCTGGCGCTTCTGGCAGCGCTGCGGCTTTACGCTGGTGCGTCTCGGTACGCACCGTGAAGCGAGCAGCGGCTGCTATACGGCGATGGCGCTGTATCCGTTAACGCCTGCGGGCCACCGCTTACGCCAGCAGGAGCTGGCGCGGCTGCGGCGCGACGAGTACTGGCTGCGCGCATGGCGGGAAGAGGCGCTGCCGCTGCCGGTTGTCGAGGCTGCTATGCTGACGGAAGAGGACTGGCTCGAGGCCGCCGGGTTTGCTTTTGCCCACCGCCCGCTGCTGGCGACGATTGGCTGCCTGAACCGCCTGCTGCTGCGGGTCGATCTGCCGCTTCCGGCTCTGCGCGCCCGCCTGCGGCGACAGGATGAGGCCGAACTCTGCGCTTCTCTGCAGCTGGCCGGACGCAAAGCGCTGCTGGCAAGGTTACGCGAGGAGGCGGGGCAGGCGCTGTTCAGCCTGGATGCGGCCCGCGCCGATGAGCTGCGTCAGCGGGTTGAGCAACTGCAATTTTTTTAACTAACTCATTCAGTTAAATGTCATGGTCATATTTTATCTGCGGCGTAAACTGCCCGCGTAGACAAAGGAGAAAGCCATGAAACACGATCATTTTATTGTTCAAAGCCCTGTGACACCTGCTCAGCAGCTGCTGTTGCTGTTTCATGGCGTCGGTGATAATCCGGTTGCAATGGGGCAAATCGGCAGCCTGTTCGCGCCGCAGTTCCCGGATGCGTTAATCGTCAGTATCGGCGGCGCCGAGCCGTGCGGCCCGGCACCCGGCCGTCAGTGGTTCTCCGTGCAGGGGGTGACCGAGGACAACCGGCAGGCGCGTATTGACGCCATCATGCCGACCTTTATTGAGACGGTGCGCTACTGGCAGAAGCAAAGCGGCGTGCCTGCGCAGGCAACGGCGCTGATTGGCTTCTCGCAGGGGGCGATTATGTCGCTGGAAAGCATCAAGGCCGAACCGGGACTGGCTTCGCGGGTGATCGCCTTTAACGGGCGCTACGCCACGCTGCCGCAGTCGGCGACAACGGCGACCACCGTGCACCTGATCCACGGCGGCGAGGATCGGGTTATCGATCTGGCGTGGGCCGTCGCGGCGCAGGAGGCGCTGGTGCAGGCCGGTGGCGACGTGACGCTGGATATCGTTGAGGATTTGGGACACGCGATTGACGATCGCAGCATGCAGTTTGCGCTCGAGCGTCTGCGCTATACCGTACCGAAGCACTATTTCGACGAAGCGTTAAGCGGCAGCACGCCGAAAGATGACGATATTATCGAGCTGCTGTGATTGGGCGATAGCTGGCCCGGATAAGGCGTATGACGCCGTTATCCGGGAGATCCCCCGGCGAGGTGACGTTCACCGGGGAGACCGCGCGTCGAACCTACTTCTTCGACGAGTCGTTCTTCGGCCAGTCGTCGTCATCATCCCACTTATCGTTGCAATCACGATGGGGGGGAAGGTCCGGCTTGTTGGCGAGAAATTTTTTGTGGTCGACGCGATTAAGGTCCTTAATCACGTTAATCATGACGCCCACTAAAAAAACTAACACCAGAACCCACCAGTATTTACTTAGCCATTCCATGCTGCTTCCTCTTTTATACCCGTCATCGTTCAGGGTATCTGTCGATGTTGTCAGGCGACCAGCTGTTCCATGATCCGTTGATACATCCGCGCCAGCAGCTGCAGGTCGGCGGCGTTCACGCACTCGTTAATTTTGTGGATCGTGGCATTCACCGGCCCCAGCTCAACCACCTGTGCTCCCATGCGAGCGATAAACCGCCCGTCGGAGGTACCGCCGTTGGTCAACAGCTGCGGCTTGATCTCATTATAGTGCTCAATGGCATTCACCACCGCTTCAACCAGCTTACCGCGGCCGGTCAGGAACGGCTGGCCGGAGAGCCACCAGTCGAGGGTGTAGCGCAGCTGGTATTTTTCCAGCAGCTCTACAACCCGGGTTTTGATCATCTCGTCGGTCAGCTCGGTGCTGAAGCGGAAGTTGAACTGAACGAACATGTCGCCCGGAATCACGTTATTGCTGCCGGTTCCCGCCTTGACGTTGGCAATCTGCATGCTGGTCGGCGGGAAGAACTCGTTGCCTTTGTCCCATTCGATTCCCACCAGCTCGGTGAGCATCGGCGCGGCGCGGTGCACCGGATTATCCGCCAGATGGGGATAGGCGACGTGGCCCTGCACGCCGTGGATGGTTAAATTGCAGGTTAGCGAGCCGCGGCGGCCGTTCTTCACCACGTCCCCGACCACTTCGGTGCTGGAGGGTTCGCCCACCAGGCAGTAATCGAGGCGCTCTTTGCGGGCCATCAGGGCTTCGACGACTTTCACCGTGCCGTTGTGGGCGCTGGCTTCTTCATCTGAGGTGATCAAAAAGGCCAGCCGACCTTTATGGTTCGGATACTGGGCGACAAAACGCTCGGCGGCGACCACCATCGCGGCCAGCGAGCCTTTCATGTCCGCCGCACCGCGGCCAAACAGCATGCCGTCGCGAATAGTCGGTTCAAACGGTGGGTTAATCCACCGGTCAGCGTCGCCCGCCGGGACAACATCGGTATGACCGGCGAAGGCCAGGGTTTCGCCGCGTCCGCGCCAGGCCCAGAAATTTTGGGTATCGCCGAAATCCATCGGTTCAACGGTAAAACCAATCGCACGCAGACGTTCAATCATTAACGCCTGGCATCCCGCATCATCGGGGCTGAGGGAAGGGCGGCGAATAAGCTGCTGAGCCAGCTCAATGACCGGGCAAGACATAGACTATACCTCGTTAACAAGCTTCTTATAAGTGAGTTCACTGAAGCCCAGCAGCATAGGCTGACCGGGCGCGCAGAGCAATGGGCGTTTGATGATCGCCGGCATTTCGAGCATCAGCCCGGCGGCGGCATCGGCGTTATCGATGCGGGAGCGGACCGATTCATCCAGCTTACGCCACGTAGTGCCGCGGGTGTTGAGCAGGGCTTCCCAACCCAGTTCAGCAATAAACGTATCTAATAATTCACGCTCCAGCCCATCGACGCGATAATCATGGAAGCGGTATTCAACCTGGTTAGCCTCCAGCCAGCGGCGGGCCTTTTTAACGGTGTCGCAGTTTTTTATCCCGTACATGGTCAGCATAATGAAACCTTTTTCATTGAATTAAGCGCGGAACGCAGATTTTTCCGAATATACTCACGCCGTACCCGGCGGCCTGTCCGTTAGCATCCTGAAACTTGAGTTATTTCGGGTATATATAAGCCGATAGGGAATAATACGTGAATCGCTTTAATAAATGTAATTTTTTGCCGGCAATATATAACCATGCTTATAGGTTGGTTAAATATTCATCTCTTGCGCAGGATTGTGACGACGCTCGCGCGCTGAAATTCTGGCCTCTTCCGCCGTAGACGGTCAATGCCTGAGGACGAGTCTGATATTGCAAAATATTGCTATGTATCACATTAAATTTACACTGGCAGGGTCATAGTAGCTGCAAATCAGCGATAGCTATCCTGACAGTGGCCATCAAGCAATCAAAGCGATAGTGGCAAACAACTTCCCATAACCGATGAATTTACATAAAATCACCCATAATAATAAGAGAGGCTATTATGATTGAACATGAACTAGGGAACTGGAAAGATTTTATCGAAGGCATGCTTCGTAAATAAATTCCGCAATGTGAGCAGGGTATTCCAACTGCTAAAATAACGATGCAGTGGATCTGAACACATAAAAAAGGCGACGCTTCTGGTCGCCTTTTTTGTTATTCCAGCGCGACGATACGGCCTCGCGCCGGCCGCAGGTTATTGCGGGCGTTCTTTTAGCGGGAAGCGGCGCCGCACCAGCACAAAGAACAGCGGCACGAAGAAGATGGCGAGAACGGTGGCGGAGATCATGCCGCCCATCACCCCGGTGCCGACCGCATGTTGACTACCTGAACCTGCGCCGGTGCTGGTCGCCATCGGCAGCACGCCGAAAATAAAGGCCAGCGAGGTCATCAGAATCGGCCGCAGGCGCTGACGACAGGCTGAGAGCGTCGCAGCCAGTAAGTCTTCTCCTTTCTCATTGAGCTCATTGGCAAACTCGACGATCAGAATGGCGTTCTTCGCCGACAGGCCGATAACCGTCAGCAGCCCTACCTGGAAGTAAACATCGTTCTCAAGACCGCGCATCCAGGTTGCCAGCAGGGCGCCGATGACCCCCAGCGGCACCACCAGCATCACGGAGAACGGTACCGACCAGCTCTCATACAGCGCCGCCAGGCACAGGAAGACCACCAGCAGCGAGATGGCGTACAGCGCCGGGGCCTGGGCACCGGATAAGCGCTCCTGATACGACATCGCCGTCCACTCGAGGCCGAAGCCGTTCGGCAGCTGCTGCGCCAGCTCTTCCATAATCGTCATCGCCGTACCGGTACTGACGCCCGGCGCGGCTTCGCCGACGATTTCGACCGCCGAGTAGCCGTTATAGCGCTCCAGCCGCGGCGAGCCGGTTTCCCAGCGCGAGCTGGCAAACGCCGAGAAGGGCACCATCGTGCCGCTGCTGTTGCGCACGTACCACAGATTAATATCGTTCGGCAGCATGCGATATTTTGCCTCCGCCTGGACGTAGACTTTTTTCACGCGGCCGCGGTCCATAAAGTCGTTCACGTAGCTCGAACCCCAGGCGGTTTGCAGCGTATCGTTGATGTCATCAATCGATATGCCCAGCGCCTGCGCTTTGCGCTGATCGATATCAATCTGCAGCTGAGGGCTATCGTCAAGGCCGTTGTGGCGCACGCGGGTCAGCTGAGAATTGTTGGCGGCCAGCTCCAGCAGGGAGTCGCGGGCGGCCATCAGCGCATCGTGTCCGTTGCCGGCGTGGTCTTCGAGCTCCATATCGAAGCCGGCAGAGCTGCCCAGCCCGCTGATGGCCGGCGGGCTGCTGGCAAAGACGCGCGCCTCTTTAATTTTGTTAAACGCTTTAGTCGCCCGTTCGATAATGGCGAAGGCAGAACCGCTGGTGGGGTCCCTGTGGTCCCAATCCTTCAGGCGCACGAACATTCGCGCCACGTTCTGGCCGTTTCCGCCCGGGCCGGAGCCGATGGTGGCGAACACCGATTCGACGTTGGCCTTCTCGTTATTGAGGAAGTAGTCTTCGGCTTTTTGCACCACCTTCAGCGTCTGCTGCTGCGTAGCGCCGGCGGGAAGCTGCACCGAGGTGGTGAACATCCCGCGATCTTCCTGCGGCAGGAACGAGGTCGGTAGGTGCATAAACAGAAACACCATCCCGCCCAGCAGCAGGACGTAGATCATTATCCAGCGCAGCGAACGGTGCAGAATTTTACCGACCGAAGATTCGTAGCGGCTGGCGTTACGATCAAACATGCGGTTAAACCAGCCAAAGAAGCCTTTCTGCCCGTTCAGTTCGCCTTTATGAATTGGTTTGAGCAGGGTGGCGCACAGCGCCGGGGTGAGGATCATCGCCACCAGCACCGACAGCACCATCGCGGAAACAATGGTGATTGAGAACTGGCGGTAAATGGCGCCGGTGGTGCCGCCGAAGAAGGCCATCGGTATGAACACCGCCGACAGCACCATAGCGATGCCCACCAGCGCGCCCTGGATCTGCCCCATCGATTTGCGGGTCGCTTCCCGGGGCGAGAGCCCCTCCTCGCTCATGATACGTTCGACGTTCTCCACCACCACGATGGCGTCATCCACCAGCAGGCCGATCGCCAGCACCATAGCAAACATCGTCAGGGTGTTGATGCTGTAGCCGCAGGTATAGAGCACCGCGAAGGTGCCCATTAAAACGACCGGGACGGCAATGGTTGGGATCAGCGTGGCGCGGAAGTTTTGCAGGAACAGGTACATCACCAGGAACACCAGCGCGATCGCTTCAATCAGCGTTTTCACCACGTCGGTAATCGATGCCTTAACGAACGAGGTGGTCTCGTAGGCGATTTTGTACTCCAGGCCATGCGGGAAATACTGCGAAAGCTCGTCCAGGCGGGTAATTACCCGTTCGGCTGTTGCCATTTCGTTGGCGCCGGAGGCGAGCTTAATGCCCAGCCCCGATGCCGCCTGGCGGTTATAGCGGCTGAGGTAATCGTATTTTTCGGCCCCCATCTCAACGCTGGCAACGTCACCGAGCGTTACTTCCGAGCCATCCTGATTAACGCGCAGCGTAATATCGCGGAACTGCTCCGGCGTCTGCAGTAGCGACTGGGCGTTGATGGTGGCGTTAAGCGCCTGCTTATCAACCGACGGCGTGCCGCCCAGCTGGCCTACGGCAATCTGGGCATTCTGCGATTCGATGGCGTCGGTGACGTCTTTCGCCGTCATCTGGTAGCTGTTGAGCTTCGCCGGATCGAGCCAGATACGCATTGAGTACTGGGAGCCATAGGCATCGATATCGCCGACGCCGTTGACGCGGCTTAGGGGATCCTGGACGTTACTGGCGACGTAGTCGGCAATATCCTGCTTATCCATGCTGCCGTCGGTGGAGACGAAAGCGAGGGTCAGAATGTTGGTATCGCCGGTTTTACGCACCGTGACGCCCTGATTTTGCACCGCCTGCGGCAGTTTACGCATCGCCGACTGCAGCTGGTTTTGCACCTGCTGCACCGCTTCATCGGGGTCGGTTCCGGCGGTAAAGCTCAGGGTGACCGTCGCCTGGCCGGTGGCGCTGCTCTGCGATGACATGTACATCAGGTTATCGAGGCCGGTCATATTCTGCTCGATAACCTGGGTGACGGTATTCTCCAGCGTTTGCGCGGAGGCGCCGGGGTAGTTGGCGGTGATCCGCACGTTCGGCGGCGCCAGCTCGGGATATTGCTCAACGGGAAGCGATAAAATCGCGAGCGTTCCGGTCAGGCACAAAAGAATTGCCAGTACCCACGCAAAAATGGGGCGATCGATAAAGAAATTCGCCATCAGGATTAGGACCTCATTTTGTACATTTTTTGTTATTGCACAGCCTGTGACACTCTAGCGGTAAGCCTGCAGGCAATCGTGGAGAAATTAAGGAGATAGTGTAATTTATCGTGTGCCTTTTACGGCACGGTAAAGAAGTGTTCTGCCCCTTTACCCAAGGCCTGCTCATGGCGCTACCCTTTCGCAATTGATGCCGGAAGTAAACACGTTTTATCGCTTTTGCGCCCTGATTGATTATCGCCTGAATAAGTAAAACGTTATTTCATTTAAGTCAAAAAATTTGATCCAAAACGGATTATCGCCAGATAAGCGCTATCCTGGGCAAATGAACATTGTTTCCGTCCCACCTTGTCGGGTAATTAATAGCTATGCTAACCGCATGGTTATTTACCGGGAAGACGGAAGGATGCCATGAACCACTTTATTTTGAGCGATAGTCACAAATGCATCGGATGCCAGGCCTGCGAAGTGGCCTGCGTCATGGCGCATAACGATGAGCAGCACGTCCTGACCGCACGCCGCTTTTTGCCACGAATTGTCGTCATCAAAGGCGAGAAAAAATGTAACGCCATAACGTGTCACCATTGTGAAGGCGCGCCCTGCGCCCGCAGCTGTCCGAACGGTGCGATAAGCCAGGTTGACGGTAGCGTACAGGTGCGCCAGGAAAAATGTATCGGCTGTAAATCCTGCATGGTGGCCTGCCCGTTTGGGGTCATGCAAATCGTGCTTACGCCGCTACCGGCAGGAATAGTGAAGGCGACCGCGCACAAGTGCGATCTGTGCCGCGATCGCGAAGCGGGGCCGGCCTGCGTGCAAAACTGTCCGGCGCAGGCGCTGCAGCTGGCAGGGGAAGAGACGCTGCTCAGCCTGGCGAAACGACGACGCCTGCGGGCCGCCAGCCTGGACGCCCGGCCGTGGCATCGCCATTCCGCAGACCTCAGGCTGTCTGAACCTGGCGATAAGGTCGAGCAGATGGCGGCGACGCCGCCGCGCGCGGAAGCCGACAAGCTCGCGGCAGCGCAGCGTAAAACGCATTTCTCTGAAATCTATCTACCGCTTCGCGCAGCCCAGGCGCAGCAGGAGGCGCGGCGCTGCCTGAAGTGCGGCGAGCACAGCATCTGCGAATGGACCTGCCCGCTGCACAACCACATCCCGCAGTGGATTGAACGGGTCAAGGCCGGCGATCTGACCGCCGCCGTTGAGCTTTCCCACCAGACCAACTGCCTGCCGGAAATCACCGGCCGCGTCTGCCCGCAGGATCGCCTGTGCGAGGGAGCCTGCACGCTGCGTGATGAACATGGCGCGGTCACTATCGGCAACATCGAACGCTATATTTCGGACCAGGCGCTGGCTGGCGGCTGGCGGCCGGATCTTTCGCAGGTCGTTGCCAGCGGGAAAAAGGTGGCGATTGTCGGCGCCGGCCCTGCCGGGCTCGCCTGCGCAGATCTGCTGGTGCGCAACGGCGTGCAGCCGGTGGTGTTTGACCGTCACCCGGAAATCGGCGGCCTGCTCACCTTCGGTATTCCCGCCTTTAAGCTGGATAAATCGCTGCTCTCCCGACGGCGGGAGATCTTTAGCGCAATGGGCGTGCGCTTTGAGCTGAACTGCGAGGTGGGCAAAGATCTTCCCCTCGACGCGCTGCTGGACGACTACGACGCGGTGTTTATCGGCGCCGGGACCTATCGCTCGATGAAAGCGGGTTTGCCGAATGAGGAGGCCCCCGGGGTGTACGACGCGCTGCCGTTTCTGATTGCCAATACTAAACAGGTGATGGGGCTGAGCGAGCTGGCGGCGGAGCCCTATATCGATACCCACGGACTGAATGTGGTGGTGCTGGGCGGCGGCGATACGGCGATGGACTGCGTGCGCACCGCGTTGCGTCACGGCGCGAAGCAGGTTACCTGCGCCTACCGCCGGGACGAAGCCAATATGCCGGGGTCGAAAAAAGAGGTCAAAAATGCCCGGGAAGAGGGGGCGGTATTTGAATTCAACGTTCAGCCGGTGACCCTGGAGCTGGATGCCAACGGGCGGGTCAACGGGGTGCGCTTCCTGCGAACCCGACTCGGCGAACCGGACGCGCAGGGGCGCCGCACTCCGTCGCCGATTGCGGGCAGCGAATTCGTTATGCCGGCGGATGCGGTGATTATGGCCTTTGGTTTTCACCCGCACGGGATGCCGTGGCTGGAGTCCGCCGGCGTGCAGCTGGACAGCCGCGGGCGGATCCGCGCTCACGTTGAAAGCCGCTACCGCTATCAGACCAGCCATCCGCAGATTTTTGCCGGCGGGGATGCGGTTCGCGGAGCCGACCTGGTGGTGACGGCGATGGCGGAGGGCCGCCATGCGGCGCAGGGGATCATCGATTTCCTCGGCCTAAAATCGATTCCTCCCTGCTAACGACAAAGCGGACTCCGCAGCGTAGTATGACAGCGTCATTCTCTGCTGCGGGGTCGTATGTCACTCAATATCAACGTCATTAAAGATAAAATCCTCTCCGAAAACTGGTTCGTTTTGCGCAATATGACCTACGAGCTGACGCGCGGCGACGGCAGCGTGGTTCGCCATAAGCGCGAGGTTTACGATCGCGGCAACGGCGCAACGGTTCTGCTCTACAACCGGCGTAAGCAAAGCGTGGTGCTGGTGCGCCAGTTCCGCGTCGCCACCTGGGTGAACGGTAACGAAGACGGGATGCTCATTGAGACCTGCGCCGGGCTGCTGGATAACGACGAGCCGGAAGCCTGCATTCGCAAAGAGGCGATCGAGGAGACCGGCTACGAGGTGGGAGAGGTTCGCAAGCTGTTCGAACTGTATATGTCTCCCGGCGGCGTCACCGAGCTTATCCATTTCTTTATCGCCGAATACAGCGATGCTCAGCGTAAAAACGGCGGCGGCGGGGTGGATGATGAAGAGATTGAGGTGCTGGAGCTGCCTTTCAGCGAGGCGCTTGCGATGGTGGCTGGCGGCGAGATTCGCGATGGGAAAGCGGTTATCCTGCTGCAATATTTGCACGCTTCGGGGCTGATGGCCGGGGATATCTGATAAATCCGATTGAGTAAAGGCGTATCGCTGGGGAAGATAGCGGCTGTTTTTCGCGCTATCTTCCGGGGTTGTACCACGCATGTTTTATCGGCTTATCTTGGTTCTGCTTTTCGGCCTGTTACCCACGTCGCTGGCGTGGGCGGCACCGGTGCAGCAGACTTTCAGCGACTGGCTGGTGACCTGTAATAATCAAAACTTCTGCGTAACCCGCAACGTCGGGCTGCACTATGGCCTGGTGATGACCCTCAGCCGCAGCGCCGGGGCGGCAACCGATGCCAGCCTGCGCATTGAGCTGGGCGGGGTCGGCAATCCGGTGGCGGCGCTGGCGCCGATCGGCCCTCGTCTTCTGCTTGATGGTAAACCGCTGGCGCTGGTGGATACGCGCTGGCAGGTTGCCGATAAGCTGCTCAAAACCGGCGATAGCGCCGCCATCGACGCTTTTCTCCAGCAGGTGCAGGAAGGGCAGGCGATAAGCCTGGTGGACGGCCTGCAGACCATTTCCTTGCAGGGCCTGAAGGCGGCGCTGCTGTTTATCGACAGCCGTCAGAAGCGGGTAGGCAGCGAAACGGCCTGGATTGGCAAAGGCGAAGAGCCGCCGCTCAGCGTCCCTCCGGCGCCAGCGCTGCGTACGGTGGCGAAAGTCGACGTATCGCAATCGCCGCTGAGCCGCGATGAGCTGAATGACCTGATGGACTATGGCAACGAGCGCATGAGCAACAGCTCATGCTCGCTGGACCCCTCCCTGCGTGAGGTGCGGGTCACCGCGCTAACCGATGAGAAGGTGCTGCTGATGTTCAGCTGTGAAGCGGGGGCTTACAACACCGTATGGCTGGCGTGGCTGGTTTCGCGCCAGCAGCCGTACGTCGCTCGTCCGCTGAGCCTGACGCTGCCTTTCCAGCCGCCCGGCGGCGCAGGGCGCGAAATTGAGCTGATGAATGCCAGCATCGACGAGCAGCGCCACGAGCTGGTAACCCTTGAGAAGGGGCGCGGCCCGGGGGATTGCGGCACCCAGACCCGCTGGCGGTATGACGGCCAGCGGTTTAGCCTGGTACGCTTTGCTCAGCAGCCGCAGTGCGATAACTGGCAGAGGCCAGACGCCTGGCCTACGCTGTGGATCACCCGTTAAGCAGCCCTTCAGCCGTGCTGACGATATTCTCGACGGTAAAGCCAAAGAACGGGAACAGTTTATCCGCCGGCGCCGATTCGCCGTAGCTTCTCATGCCCACAATGGCGCCCTTGAGGCCGACGTATTTATACCAGTAGTCGGCAATCCCGGCCTCAACGGCAATGCGGGCGCTGACGTCAGACGGCAGTACGGATTCCCGGTATGCCGCATCCTGGGCATCGAACACGTCGGTTGACGGCAGCGAAACCACCCGCACATTGACGCCTTTCGCAAGCAGCTTTTCCGCCGCCAGCGCGGTAATTTCTATCTCAGAGCCGGTGGCGATCAGGATCAGATCCGGCTTACCGCCGGCATCTTTCAGCACGTAACCCCCGCGCGCAATATCGTCCACCTGCTGCGGCGTGCGCGCCATCTGCGCCAGATTTTGTCGCGACAGGATCAGCGCGGTCGGGCCGCTCTGCCGCTCGATGGCCGCCCGCCAGGCGACCGCGGTTTCCACCTGGTCGCAGGGGCGCCAGGTGCTGAAGTTAGGCGTCAGCCGCAGGCTGGCCAGCTGCTCAACCGCCTGGTGCGTTGGGCCATCTTCCCCCAGACCAATGGAATCATGGGTGTAAACCATGATCTGCCTGGCCTTCATCAGCGCGGCCATGCGCGCCGCGTTGCGCGCGTATTCCACGAACATCAGGAAGGTCGAGGTGTAGGGGATGAATCCGCCGTGCAGGGCAATCCCGTTAGCGATGGCGGTCATACCAAACTCGCGCACCCCGTAGTGGATATAGTTGCCGGCCGGATCGTCTTTAATTGAGGTCGAGCCCGACCAGATGGTCAGGTTGCTGGGCGCCAGATCCGCCGAGCCGCCGAGCAGCTCCGGCAGCGCGGGCCCGTAGGCGTTAAGCGCATTCTGTGAGGCCTTGCGGCTGGCGATTTTCTCCGGGCTGGCCTGCAGCTTCGCGATGTAGCCGCGGACGATCTCGCTCCAGCTTTCAGGCAGATCGCCGCTCATCCGGCGCGTAAGTTCGTCCGCCAGCTCGGGGTACGCCTGTCGATAGGCGGCGAATTTGTCGTTCCACGCGTGTTCGGCTTTTTCACCGCGCGGCCTGGCATCCCACTTGTCATAAATCTCTTTGGGGATCTCGAACGGGGGATATTTCCAGCCCAGCTTCTCGCGGGCTAAGGCCACCTCTTTTTCCCCGAGCGCCGCGCCGTGCGACTCTTCGGAGCCGGCTTTATTGGGCGAGCCGAAGCCGATGACGGTACGGCAGATAATCAGCGACGGCTTATCCTTGACGCTTTGCGCCTCACGAATCGCCTGCTCAACCGCCTGCGGGTCGTGGCCGTCGATATCGCCGATCACGTGCCAGTGATAGGCCCTGAAGCGCTCGGCGGTATCGTCGGTGAACCAGCCCTCAGTTTTACCGTCGATAGAAATGCCGTTATGGTCATAGAAACCGATAAGCTTACCCAGCCCCAGGGTCCCCGCCAGCGAGCTGGCCTCATGAGAAATCCCCTCCATCAGGCAGCCATCGCCCATAAAAACATAGGTATGGTGATCGACTATCTCATGTCCCGGGCGGTTGAACTGCGCCGCCAGAGTACGTTCCGCAATCGCCATCCCGACCGCGTTCGCCAGGCCCTGGCCGAGCGGGCCGGTGGTGGTCTCGACGCCTGGAGTGTAGCCATGCTCCGGGTGGCCGGGCGTTTTAGAGTGCAGCTGGCGGAAGTTTTTTAACTCTTCCATCGGCAGGTCGTAGCCGGTCAGATGCAGCAGGCTATAGAGCAGCATTGAGGCGTGACCGTTGGACAGCACAAAGCGGTCGCGATCGTACCAGTGCGGATTCTCCGGGTTGTGCTGGAGGAAGTCATTCCACAGGACTTCGGCGATATCCGCCATGCCCATCGGGGCGCCGGGATGGCCGGAACTGGCTTTCTGTACTGCGTCCATGCTGAGGGCGCGAATCGCGTTGGCAAGTTCTCTTCGGGACATAATGTACTCCTGAAACAATATGTTGCATGAGTTTTTTGTGATGAATGGTAGCGGAAGCTATAGGGTGGATAACTAAAAAGCATAGCAGACAGGGCTATCATTGCCTGCGAAACTAGGTTACAAAAATGTTATAAATCGATAACAAATATACCTTTGTGATGGCGAGAGTTTGGCGGTGTTCAAAGTTTGAAAAACCGTCAGGCGAGATACTAAGCTCACCTTGGGTGGACATCAGGAAAGTCATTGCCCGTCACCCCCTACGATCGATACGTGAAAGGAACAATAAAATGGATGAGCAGTTGAAACAAAGCGCCCTCGACTTCCATGAATTTCCCGTCCCTGGAAAAATTCAGGTCGTGCCGACCAAACCCCTCGCGACGCAGCGCGACCTCGCGCTGGCCTACTCGCCGGGCGTAGCAGCGCCTTGCCTGGAGATCGAAAAAGACCCGCTGGCCGCCTATAAATACACCGCGCGCGGCAACCTGGTTGCGGTCGTCTCCAACGGTACCGCGGTGCTCGGACTGGGCAATATCGGCGCTCTCGCCGGTAAGCCGGTGATGGAAGGCAAGGGCGTTTTATTTAAGAAGTTCGCCGGCATTGACGTGTTTGATATTGAAGTTGATGAGCTGGACCCGGATAAGTTTATCAACGTGGTGGCCGCGCTGGAGCCGACCTTTGGCGGCATCAACCTGGAGGATATTAAGGCGCCCGAGTGTTTCTACATCGAGCAGAAGCTGCGCGAGCGCATGAATATCCCGGTATTCCATGACGATCAGCACGGTACGGCCATTATCAGCACCGCCGCCATTCTCAACGGCCTGCGGGTGGTCGGGAAAAATCTCTCCGACGTGCGGATGGTGGTTTCCGGGGCGGGCGCCGCGGCTATCGCCTGTATGAACCTGCTGGTGGTGCTGGGCATGCAGAAACACAATATTGTGGTCTGCGATTCCAAAGGGGTGATCTATAAAGGCCGTGAGCCAAATATGGCGGAGACCAAAGCGGCTTACGCGGTGGACGACGACGGCAAGCGTACCCTCGATGACGTGATCGACGGGGCGGATATTTTCCTCGGCTGCTCCGGCCCGAAAGTCCTGACCGCGGAGATGGTGAAAAAGATGGCCCGCGCGCCGCTGATCCTCGCGCTGGCTAACCCGGAACCGGAAATTCTGCCGCCGCTGGCGAAGCAGGTCCGCGAAGACGCGATTATCTGTACCGGCCGTTCTGACTATCCGAACCAGGTAAACAACGTGCTGTGCTTCCCGTTTATCTTCCGCGGCGCGCTGGACGTCGGCGCCACGGCGATTAACGAAGAGATGAAGCTGGCGGCGGTGCACGCGATTGCTGAACTGGCGCACGCTGAGCAGAGCGAAGTGGTGGCTTCCGCCTACGGCGATCAGGATCTGAGCTTCGGGCCGGAATATATCATCCCGAAACCGTTCGATCCGCGGCTGATCGTTAAGATCGCGCCGGCGGTGGCGAAAGCGGCGATGGACTCCGGCGTGGCGACGCGCCCGATTGCCGACTTCGATGCCTACATCGAGAAACTCAGCGAGTTCGTTTACAAAACCAACCTGTTTATGAAGCCGATTTTCTCTCAGGCGCGCAAAGAGCCGAAGCGCGTGGTGCTGGCTGAAGGGGAGGAGACGCGCGTTCTGCACGCCACTCAGGAGCTGGTCTCTCTGGGGCTGGCGAAGCCGATTCTGGTGGGGCGCCCGAGCGTTATCGAAATGCGCATTCAGAAGCTGGGCCTGCAGATTAAAGCCGGCGTTGATTTTGAGATCGTCAATAATGAATCCGATCCGCGCTTCAAAGAGTACTGGAACGAATATTACCAGCTGATGAAACGCAGCGGCATCACCCAGGAGCAGGCGCAGCGGGCGGTCATCAGCAATACCACGGTGATTGGCGCGATCATGGTCCATCGCGGCGAGGCGGATGCGATGATCTGCGGCACCATCGGTGACTACCATGAGCACTACGCCGTGATTCAGCCGCTGTTTGGCTATCGCGACGGCGTGAACACGGCGGGGGCGATGAACGCGCTGCTGCTGCCGAGCGGTAACACCTTCATTGCCGATACGTACGTTAACCACGATCCGACGCCGGAGCAGCTGGCCGAGATCGCCCTGATGGCGGCGGAGAGCGTGCGCCGCTTCGGTATCGAGCCGCGCGTCGCGCTGCTGTCGCACTCTAACTTCGGTTCCGCCAACTGCCCGTCAGCGAGCAAAATGCGTAAAACGCTGGAGCTGGTGAAGGCGAGCGCGCCGGATCTGATGGTCGATGGCGAAATGCACGGCGATGCCGCGCTGGTCGAAAGTATTCGTCACGATCGGATGCCGGACAGCCCGCTGAAAGGGGCGGCCAACATTCTGGTGATGCCGAATATGGAAGCCGCGCGTATTAGCTACAACCTGCTGCGGGTTTCGAGCTCCGAAGGGGTAACCGTTGGGCCGGTGCTGATGGGGGTGGCAAAACCGGTGCATATTCTGACGCCGATTGCCTCCGTTCGCCGCATTGTCAATATGGTGGCGCTGGCGGTAGTGGAAGCACAAACTCAGCCGCTGTAATGAGCGCAGCCCCGGATGGCCGGGGCTGCGTTTAAATCCACTCTTTGACTTTGATGAAGTCACTCAGGGCAGCCTCCGGGCTGCCTTCTTGCGGCTGGTAGTCATACTCCCAGCGCACCAGCGGCGGCATCGACATCAGAATCGACTCCGTGCGCCCGCCGGTCTGCAGGCCAAACAGCGTCCCGCGATCCCACACCAGGTTGAACTCCACGTAGCGCCCGCGGCGATAGAGCTGAAACTGACGCTCCCGCTCGCCGTACGGCATCGCTTTACGCCGCTCAACGATCGGCAGATACGCATCGGTGTAGCCATTGCCAACGGCCTGCATAAAGCTGAAGCAGTGGTCAAAGTCCGGGGTATTTAAATCGTCAAAGAACAGGCCGCCAATGCCGCGCTGCTCGTTGCGGTGCCTGAGGAAGAAGTAGTCATCGCACCACTTTTTATAGCGCGGGTAGACCGCTTCGCCAAACGGCTGGCACAGGTCGCGCGCGGTGCGGTGCCAGTGGCGAGCGTCCTCTTCGAAACCGTAGTAGGGCGTCAGATCGAAACCGCCGCCAAACCACCATACCGGGTCCGCGCCGGGCTTTTCGGCGATGAAAAAGCGCACGTTGGCATGGCTGGTCGGCACGTACGGACTGCGCGGATGAACCACCAGCGAAACGCCCAGCGCTTCAAAGCTGCGGCCGGCCAGCTCCGGGCGATGAGCCGTGGCTGATGCCGGCATGGCGTCGCCGTGAACGTGAGAAAAGTTGACTCCGGCCTGCTCAAAGATAGCGCCTTCCCGCAGCACCCGGCTACGCCCGCCGCCGCCGCCTTCGCGCTGCCAGCTATCTTCGATAAACGGCTGGCCGTCGAGGGCGCTGAGCTGCCGGCAGATAGCGTCCTGCAGCTGGAGGAGATAGCGTTTAACCTGTTGCACGTCGGGCTTCATTTACGTCTCTTTGAGTGGGCTTTTTGGTTATCGAACCAGTGGAAGTAGCTGATGATGCCTGAGGCAATGGCGCTGGCGATTTTCTGCCGAAACGCGGTGGTACCTAACAGCTTTTCCTCGCCCGGATTGGTAATAAATGAGGTCTCGACCAGCACCGACGGAATCGACGGCGACTTCAGCACGACGAAGGCCGCCTGTTCGGTGTTGCGGCTGTGCAGCTTATGCACCGGCTTAATATTTTTCAGGATATGTGAGCCCAGCGTCAGGCTATTTTTGATGGTATCCGTCTGGACCAGATCGAACAGCACCTGCTGTAACAGATGGTCTTTCGCCGTTGCCTTTTTCCCCGCGACCTCATCGGCGCGGTTTTCGCGATCGGAGAGGTATTTCGCCATCGCGCTACTGGCGCCGCGGTTGGAGAGGGCAAAAACGGACGCCCCGGCGGCGCTTGGGTTAGTGAAGCCGTCGGCGTGAATAGACATAAACAGATCGGCGCCGTGCTGGTGGGCAATTTCCACGCGGTCGTACAGCGGAATAAAGGTATCGCCAGTGCGCGTCAGGCGCGCGTCGATACCGTTGCTGCGCAGAATGCTGCGTACGGTTTTGGCAATCGCCAGCACGACGTGTTTCTCTTTGGAGCCGTTATGGCCGATAGCGCCGGTATCAATACCGCCGTGTCCCGGATCGAGCATGACGACGCGCTTCGCGCCCGCTTTTTTCTTCGCCGGTTTACTGTGCCCGTTGGACGTCGTCAACGGCTGTTCTTTTGCGCTGGCCTGCGATGAAATCCCGCTAAGGGTGACGGCAGCCAGTCCTGCTTTCAGCACCTGGCGGCGCGAAGCAAGTATTTTTAATGGTTTAAAAGTGCTCATTCGGCCTGAATTACAAACAAGTGGTACCCAATGTTATATCGTATCGTGTTTTTCGTTACGACCTTTCGTAATAAGAATTGTTTTACTTTTCATTTCAATACGTGACAAGGTCATATTATGTCATTTTTTGAGGTTAATTTCGCCTGATATTGGCTATCGGGCGTAATCACGCCATAATCACTTTTTTTATGCCTAAAAGATGGGGAATACCATGGAGATACGCGTTTTTCGCCAGCAGGATTTTGAAGAGGTGATAACTCTCTGGGAGCGCTGCGAGCTTCTGCGCCCGTGGAATGACCCGGAAATGGACATCGAACGTAAAGTTAATCACGATGTCAGCTTATTTCTGGTTGCCGAGGTCAACGGTGAAGTCGTCGGCACGGTGATGGGCGGCTACGATGGCCATCGCGGTTCGGCTTACTATCTCGGCGTTCATCCGGAGTATCGCGGTCGCGGAATTGCCAATGCGCTGCTTAACCGGCTGGAAAAAAAGCTCACCGCCCGCGGCTGCCCGAAAATTAATATCATGATCCGCGAAGACAACGAGGTCGTACAGGGCATGTATGAACGGCTTGGTTACGAATATGCGGACGTGCTCAGCCTGGGTAAGCGTTTGATTGAAGATGAAGAATACTGAGCTAATCCCCGCCGATTTTGATGCGCACGGCCGGCTAAGGCTGCCGTTCCTCTTCTGGTGCGTCCTGCTGCTACAGGCGCGGACCTGGGTGCTGTTTATTATGGCCGGGGCTTCGCGGCAGCAGGGCGACGTCCTGCTGAATCTGTTCTACCCCGATCACGACAATTTTTGGCTTGGGCTGCTGCCCGGAATACCGGCGGTTCTGGCGTTTATCGTCAGCGGCCAGCGGCAGCGCTTTCCCCGCTTCTGGCCGCTTATACGCTGGCTGCTGGCGCTCTCTCAGGCGCTGCTGCTTATCTGGCAGCCGCTGCTGTGGCTGGGCGGCGAGTCGCCTTCGACGCTGACCATCGGCCTGCTGGTGGCGGATATTTATGCGCTGTGGTGGCTGCTGAGCAGCCGTCGGCTGAGGGCCTGTTTCCAGGAAGAGCAGGTTTAACGGCACTTTTTGCCGATCCCGCACTCAAACAGGCGTCAAATTAACAGGAAAGGACGATCTCATGAAATCGCTACGTTTACTTCTTTGCGCGCTACCGCTGGCGTTAACCGGCTGCTCCACGATGAGCGCGGTCAACTGGTCCGGGGCCTTGCCGTGGAACTGGTTCGGCTCCTCGACGGAGGTGACCGAGCAGGGAGTCGGTAAGCTGACGGCCGCCACGCCGCTGAATGAACAGGCCATCAGCGACGCGCTCGGCGGCGGCTACCGCCTGCGCAGCGGTATGAAAAGCGCCAACGGCAATATCGTGCGCTACTTTGAGGCGCTGAAGGACGACAAGGTGGTGATGACGATTAACGGCGAGAATGGCACCATCAGCCGCATCGACGTGCGCGACAGCGAGATTAAAACCGAGAGCGGCGTGCAGGTAGGCACTCCGTTCAGCGAGCTGTACAGCAAAGCGTTCGGCAACTGTCAGAAGGCCAGCAGCGACAACGGCGCCGTGGTCGAATGTCAGGCGCAGGGGAGCCAGCATATTAGCTATGCCTTCACCGGCCACTGGAGCGGCCCGGAAGAGCTGATGCCTTCAGACGACACGCTGAAAAACTGGAAAATAGCGAAAATCACCTGGCGCCGCTAATTTGATCTGGAGAGACACGACGGTGGTAAAAAACGCGTACAATAGGCGCGTTTAAAGCGCCACAGCGTTGTGGTTGTCTCATTTCAGGAGGAGCGATGTCTCAGGTTCAGAGCGGCATTTTGCCGGAACATTGCCGTGCGGCGATTTGGATTGAAGCCAATGTTAAAGGGGACGTTAACGCCCTGCGTGAAGCCAGCAAAAACTTTATCGATAAATTAGCCACCTTTCAGGCGAAATTCCCGGACGCGCATCTGGGGGCGGCAATTGCCTTTGGCAATAACGTCTGGCGCGAGCTGAGCGGCGGCGTGGGTGCCGAAGAGTTAAAAGACTTCCCCGTTTACGGTAAGGGCCTGGCGCCATCGACTCAGTACGATCTGCTGATTCATATCCTGTCTGCTCGTCATGAAGTGAATTTCTCCGTCGCCCAGGCGGCGATGGCGGCGTTTGGCGGCGTCGTTGACGTCAAAGAGGAAGTGCACGGCTTCCGCTGGATCGAAGAGCGCGACCTGAGCGGCTTTGTCGACGGTACCGAAAACCCGGCCGGCGAAGAGACGCGTCGCGAGGTCGCGATTATTAAAGAGGGCGTCGATGCGGGCGGGAGCTACGTCTTCGTTCAGCGCTGGGAGCACAACCTCAAGCAGCTAAACCGCATGAGCGTTCCGGATCAGGAGATGATGATTGGCCGGACCAAAGAGGCCAATGAGGAGATTGACGGCGACGATCGCCCGGAGACCTCGCATCTAAGCCGCGTTGACCTGAAAGAGGACGGCAAAGGGCTGAAGATTGTGCGCCAGAGCCTGCCGTACGGTACCGCCAGCGGCACGCACGGCCTCTATTTCTGCGCCTACTGCGCCCGTATCCATAACATTGAACAGCAGCTGCTGAGCATGTTTGGCGATACCGACGGCAAGCGCGACGCCATGCTGCGCTTTACCAAACCGGTGACCGGCGGCTATTACTTCGCCCCGTCCGTCGAGCGCATTCTGGCGCTGTAGGTCTTCCTGCGCCATCGCCCTCTCCCCCGCGGGGAGGGCGGCTATCGGCTCCTGCATCTCTTTAACTTTGCCGCCGGCTGCGGTTTTCAAACCCCTTATTCTCTTTTCTACTTCCAAATCGCCAAACGGTATATAAAACCGTTACTCCTTTGGTACTCGTTATAAATATTATGACCATATGAAAGTCATCAATCTTATAAGGGTGCGCAATGGCCGTTAAATCACTGAACAAAGGATACCTGGCGCTGGCTGCTTCTGTGCTGCTGGTTGCGCAGGCTCAGGCGACTGAATTGCTGAACAGTTCCTACGATGTTTCCCGCGAGCTGTTTGCCGCCCTTAACCCGCCGTTTGAACAGCAGTGGGCCAAAGATAATGCCGGCGATAAGCTAACGATTAAGCAGTCCCATGCCGGCTCGTCAAAGCAGGCGCTGGCGATCCTGCAGGGCCTGAAAGCCGACGTGGTGACCTATAACCAGGTGACGGACGTGCAGATCCTGCATGACAAAGGCAACCTCATCCCGGCCGACTGGCAAAGCCGCCTGCCGAATAACAGCTCGCCGTTCTACTCGACGATGGGCTTTTTGGTGCGCAAAGGTAACCCGAAAAATATCCATGACTGGAACGATCTCGTCCGTTCCGACGTGAAGCTTATCTTCCCGAACCCGAAAACGTCGGGCAACGCGCGCTACACCTATCTAGCCGCATGGGGCGCAGCGGATAAAGCCGACGGCGGCGACAAAGCCAAAACCGAGCAGTTCATGACCCAGTTCCTGAAGAATGTCGAAGTGTTTGATACCGGCGGCCGCGGCGCGACCACCACCTTTGCGGAACGCGGGCTGGGCGATGTGCTGATTAGCTTCGAATCGGAAGTGAACAATATCCGCAAGCAGTATGAAGCGCAGGGATTTGAGGTCGTGGTGCCGAAAACCAATATTCTTGCCGAATTCCCGGTGGCGTGGGTGGATAAAAACGTCAAAGCCAACGGTACGGAGAAGGCGGCAAAAGCCTACCTGAACTGGCTCTACGGCCCGCAGGCGCAGACGATCATCACCGACTACTACTATCGTGTGAACAACCCGCAGGTGATGGAAACGCTGAAGGATAAATTCCCGCAGACCGAACTGTTCCGCGTCGAGGATAAGTTTGGCTCCTGGCCGCAGGTGATGAAAACGCATTTTGCCAGCGGCGGTGAGCTGGACAAACTGTTGGCGGCGGGGCGTAAGTAATGTTTGCTGTTGCCTCTAAGCGCGTGCTGCCGGGCTTTACCCTGAGCCTCGGCACCAGCCTGCTGTTTGTCTGTTTAATTCTGCTGCTTCCTCTGAGCGCGCTGGTGATGCAGCTGGCGCAGATGAGCTGGGGACAGTACTGGGATGTTGTTACCAACCCGCAGGTGGTTGCCGCGTATAAGGTGACGCTGCTGTCGGCCTTTGTGGCCTCGATTTTTAACGGCGTGTTTGGCCTGCTGATGGCGTGGATCCTGACGCGCTACCGTTTTCCCGGCCGTACGCTGCTCGATGCGCTGATCGATCTGCCCTTTGCGCTGCCGACGGCGGTAGCGGGCCTGACCCTGGCGTCGCTGTTTTCGGTCAACGGCTTTTACGGCGAGTGGCTGGCGCAGTTTGATATCAAGGTTACCTATACCTGGCTGGGTATCGCGGTGGCGATGGCTTTTACCAGCATTCCGTTCGTGGTGCGTACCGTCCAGCCGGTGCTGGAAGAGCTGGGTCCTGAATACGAAGAGGCCGCGGAAACGCTGGGCGCCACGCGTCTGCAGAGCTTTCGAAAAGTGGTGCTTCCGGAGCTTTCTCCGGCGCTGCTGGCCGGCGTTGCTCTGTCATTTACCCGCAGCCTGGGCGAGTTCGGGGCGGTTATCTTTATCGCCGGAAATATCGCGTGGAAAACGGAAGTTACCTCGCTGATGATTTTTGTACGTCTGCAGGAGTTTGACTACCCGGCGGCGAGCGCGATTGCCTCGGTGATCCTGGCCGCCTCGCTGCTGCTGCTGTTTTCCATCAACACCCTGCAAAGTCGCTTTGGTCGACGTGTGGTAGGTCACTAATGGCGGAAGTTACTCAATTGAAGCGTTATGACACGCCCCGCGTCAACTGGGGTAAATGGTTTTTGATTGGCGCCGGGATGCTGGTTTCCGCCTTCATTCTTATCGTGCCGATGGTTTACATCTTCGTTCAGGCCTTTAGTAAAGGCCTGATGCCGGTCCTGCAAAACCTCGCCGACCCGGATATGCTGCACGCTATCTGGCTGACGGTGATGATTGCGCTGATTACGGTCCCGGTGAACCTGGTATTCGGTACGCTGCTGGCCTGGCTGGTGACGCGCTTTACTTTCCCTGGCCGCCAGCTTCTGCTGACGCTGCTGGATATTCCTTTTGCCGTCTCGCCGGTGGTGGCGGGGCTGGTCTATCTGCTGTTTTACGGCTCCAACGGCCCGCTTGGCGGCTGGCTGGATGAGCATAATCTGCAAATTATGTTTGCCTGGCCGGGTATGGTGCTGGCGACTATCTTCGTGACCTGTCCGTTTGTGGTGCGTGAGCTGGTGCCCGTAATGATGAGCCAGGGCAGCAACGAAGATGAGGCGGCGATTCTGCTCGGCGCGTCGGGCTGGCAGATGTTCCGTCGGGTGACGCTGCCCAATATTCGCTGGGCGCTGCTGTACGGCGTGGTGCTGACCAACGCGCGCGCCATCGGCGAGTTCGGCGCGGTGTCGGTGGTCTCCGGGTCAATTCGCGGCGAGACGTTATCGCTGCCGCTGCAAATTGAGTTGCTGGAGCAGGATTACAATACCGTGGGTTCATTTACCGCCGCAGCCCTGCTGACGTTAATGGCTATTTTGACCCTGTTTTTGAAGAGTTTGGTGCAATGGCGTTTGGCCAATCAGGAAAAACGCGCGCAGCTGGAGGGAAATCATGAGCATTGAGATTGCCAATATTAAGAAATCTTTTGGTCGCACCCTGGTGCTGAATGATATCTCGCTGGATATCCCTTCCGGACAGATGGTTGCGCTGCTGGGGCCGTCAGGCTCCGGGAAAACGACGCTGCTGCGCATTATTGCCGGCCTGGAGAATCAGTCCAGCGGTCATATCCGTTTTCACGGCACCGACGTGAGCCGCGTGCACGCGCGCGATCGCAAAGTGGGCTTTGTGTTCCAGCACTATGCGCTGTTCCGTCATATGACGGTATTCGACAATATCGCCTTTGGTCTGACGGTGCTGCCGCGCCGCGAACGGCCGAACGCCGCCGGGATCAAGGCCAAGGTGACGAAGCTGCTGGAAATGGTGCAGCTGGCGCATCTTGCCGATCGCTATCCGGCGCAGCTTTCCGGCGGTCAGAAACAGCGCGTGGCCCTTGCGCGTGCGCTGGCCGTTGAGCCGCAGATTCTGCTGCTTGATGAGCCCTTCGGCGCGCTGGATGCCCAGGTGCGTAAAGAGCTCCGCCGCTGGCTGCGTCAGCTGCATGAAGAGCTGAAGTTTACCAGCGTGTTTGTGACTCACGATCAGGAAGAGGCGATGGAAGTCGCCGATCGCGTGGTGGTCATGAGCCAGGGCAGTATCGAGCAGGCCGACGCCCCGGAACGGGTCTGGCGCGAACCCTCTACCCGCTTCGTGCTGGAGTTTATGGGCGAAGTTAACCGCCTGAAGGGCACCGTTCGCGGCGGACAGTTCCACGTTGGCGCCCACCGCTGGCCGTTGGGCTATACCCCAGCGTATCAGGGGCCGGTCGATCTGTTCCTGCGCCCGTGGGAGGTCGATATCAGCCGTCGAACCAGCCTTGATTCACCGCTGCCGGTACAGGTGCTGGAAGCCAGCCCGAAAGGGCACTACACCCAATTAGTCGTGCAGCCATTAGGGTGGTATGACGAGCCGCTGACCGTGGTCCTGGCGGGCGATGAGGCGCCGTATCGCGGCGAGCGCCTGTTCGTTGGCTTACAAAACGCGCGGCTGTATAACGGCAACGAGCGCATCGAGCCGCGTGAGGAGCTTGCTCTGGCAGAATCTGCCTGATAGCTTAAGCCTCAGTTTATCGTCGTACAGGCGACGGCAGGGATTGGGTAACCCGGATGCACTATCATCCGGAGACGTTTGCAGGCCGGGTAAACTAACGTCCCGGCCTTTTTATTGGGTAAAAACCGTGAATACATTAGAACAAACCATCGGCAATACTCCTCTGGTTAAACTGCAGCGCCTGGGGCCGGACAACGGCAGTGAAATCTGGGTCAAACTGGAAGGCAATAATCCGGCGGGTTCCGTTAAGGACCGCGCCGCGCTTTCGATGATCGTTGAGGCGGAAAAACGCGGCGAAATCGCGCCTGGCGACGTGCTGATTGAAGCGACCAGCGGCAATACCGGCATCGCGCTGGCGATGATTGCGGCGCTGAAAGGCTATCAGATGAAGCTGCTGATGCCCGACAATATGAGCCAGGAACGCCGCGCCGCCATGCGGGCATACGGCGCTGAGCTGATTTTGGTCACCAAAGAGCAGGGGATGGAGGGCGCGCGCGACCTCGCCGCTGAGATGGCGCAGCGTGGCGAAGGCAAGCTGCTGGATCAGTTCAATAATCCCGATAACCCCTACGCGCACTACACCACGACCGGGCCGGAAATTTGGCAGCAGACCGAGGGGCGCATCAGTCACTTCGTCTCCAGCATGGGAACGACCGGTACGATTACCGGCGTCTCACGCTTCCTGCGCGAACAGCATAAGCCGGTGAGTATCGTGGGCCTGCAGCCGGAGGAGGGGAGCAGCATCCCGGGTATCCGCCGCTGGCCGGCGGAGTATATGCCGGGCATTTTTAACGCCTCGCTGGTGGATGCGGTGCTGGATATTCATCAGCAGGATGCGGAAAACACCATGCGCATGCTGGCGATCCGCGAAGGCATTTTTTGCGGCGTAAGCTCCGGCGGGGCGGTAGCCGGAGCGCTGCGCATTGCCCGGGAAAACCCCGGTGCGGTGGTGGTGGCGATCGTTTGCGATCGCGGCGATCGCTATCTCTCCACCGGCGTGTTTGGCGAAGAGCACTTTGCCCAGGGCGCGGGTATCTAAGCCGGCGGCTGGTCCAGCAGGTCGGTGCCGTAAGAGTTGTCAACGGTACACAGCCAGCGTTCGTTCTGCAGCTGGAAAACATAGGTCGCGCGGCGCGTGACCCGTGTTGAGCCGCCTTCCGCGGCGGGGATATCCAGACGGGTTTCCATAATCACCAGCGCATTCCCCGCGCCTTCAATAATCTCCATTTTTCCCTGGGTGACGACCAGCCGATGTTGAAAATAGTCGGCAATCGCCACAAAAGCCTTGCGGATGTTCTCTTTGCCCCTGACCACCATTCCCGGCTTAACGACCAGCACGGCGTCTTCAGCGTAGAAAGCCATTAAGGTGGCGTAGTCTTCCTGCGAGATAGCCCGGTCGCAGGCTTCGATGACGGCTTTTAGCTGCGGGTTTGACATGATACTTACTCCGGTTTTTGTGGGGACAGCGCGTGATGGAGATCGTTTGCCAGCCGGTCAATCTCATCAGGAGTGAGGGTGGCGAGCGAGAGCCGTAATCCATACGACGGCGCGCGAACGCCAAAGGGCTCTCCTTCGCGCACCAGCCAACCCGCGCGGGCTAAACGCAGCGCCAGCGGCTGGCTCGGCGCCGCTAGCGGAAGCCAAAAGTTCAGGCCATCGCCTGGGCCTGGGTTTTCGATACCGCGGCGGGTAAGGGCGCTGGCCAGCCTTTCGTTACGCTGGCGGTAAGCGCGACGGGTTGCCGTCAGGGAGGCGATAAACGCACTATCATTCAGGCAGGCCAGTACCAAATCCTGCAGCAGGTGGCTGACCCACTGGCTACCCGAGTTGAGCCGCAGCCTCAGCGCCGCTGAGGTTGTGGGATCGCTGGCGACAACCGCCAGGCGTAAATCGGGTCCCAGCGCTTTTGACATCGAGCGGATCAGCGCCCAGCGCTGGGTTTGCGCAGGCAGAGGAGATCGCCACGGCGTGGATGACAGCAGCGCGAAATGATCGTCGAGGATCACCAGCACCTGCGGGTAGCGGGCCAGTATTTCGCGGATCGCTGCGGCCCGCGCTTCGCTAAGGCTGCAGCCGGTGGGATTATGCGCGCGTGGCGTAATAATCACCGCCCGGGCGCCTTGACGTAACGCCTCCTCCAGCGCGGCGGGCTGCATGCCTTCGCCATCAACCGGCGCCGGGCAGGCGTTAAAACCGGCATAGCGCAGCATATTGATGCTGCTGAGAAAGCAGGGGTCTTCCACCACCACCCGATCGCCGGGCAGCAGCAGCGCGCACAGTAGCCGCTCCAGCGCGTCAATCGCGCCGCTGGTGAGATTGATTTCACTCTCAACCCCGGCGTCTTTCTGCACCCGGTCCTGGGCCCAGCGGGCCAGCCTCGGGTCGACGGCCGCGCTGCCATACAGGCGCGGAGCCGGGCTGAGGGTGCTGAGGTAGCGGTTGAGATCGGGGAGACGCTGAGGGTCGGGGTTGCCGCTGGAAATATCGTGCAGCGCGGAGCCCTGGGCGCTGCCTTCCAGCACCACTGGCGCGCTGGCGGCTTTGATTGCCGTACCGTTGCGTCCCTGGCTGACGGCCAGGCCGGAGGTCACCAGGCGCTTATAGGCGGCGGCAACGGTATTGCGGTTAACGGCGAGTCTGGCAGCCAGCTCGCGAACCGGAGGCAGCATGTCATCGGGCTGTAACGTCCCGCTCTGCACCAGATGACGGATGTTATCAAAGATATCATTGGCGGTTTTTCCGGCGAACATTATTGACCTATGACAAAATGAATTTTAGCATAAGACGAATGATAATCAGGGTATAACCCGCTGTCCAGCGGGAGGAGACAGGATGGGCCAGCAAGACGAAATACAATCGGTGCTCTTCAATGATAAAAGCCGGGCGCTGCAGGTCGATATCGTTGCTGTGCAGTCGCAGGTCGTTTATGGCAGCGTGGGCAACAGCATCGCGGTGCCGGCGATCGAGCAGCACGGCCTGCGGGTAATGGCGGTGCCGACGGTGCTGTTCAGCAATACGCCGCACTACGATACGTTCTACGGCGGGGTGATCCCTGAAGAGTGGTTTGTTGGCTATCTGCGCGCGCTGGAAGAGCGCGATGCGTTACGCGAGCTGCGGGCGGTTACCGCAGGCTATATGGGTAGCGCGGTGCAGATTGAGCGGCTGGCGCAGTGGCTGCTGCGGATCCGCGAAAGCCATCCGCAGCTGTGTATTCTGGTCGATCCGGTGATTGGCGACGTTGATAGCGGCATTTACGTTAAGGCCGAAATCCCTCAGGCCTACCGTCGCCACCTGCTGCCGCTGGCCCAGGGGATCACGCCTAACCTTTTTGAGCTGGAAACGCTAAGCGGTATGTCCTGCCGCAGCCAGCAGGAGGCGGTTAACGCCGCGCGTAGCCTGCTGTCCGGGACGCTAAAATGGGTGGTGATCACCAGCGCGCCGGGCCTCGATAACGCCACGATCAATGTGCTGGTGGTGACGGCAGATTCGGTGGAGGTGGTCGTCCATCCGCGGGTAGAAACGGATCTGAAGGGAACGGGCGACCTTTTCTGCGCCGAGCTTATCAGCGGTTTAGTCTGCGGACTGGCGTTAGGTGAAGCGACGCGGGCAGCGGCGCAGCGGGTGCTGGCGGTGATGACCTGGACTGCGGAGCGCGGCAGCGATGAGCTGATTTTGCCGCCGGCGGGAAGAGGGTAGCTGCAGGCGCGGCGATGCTGAGATAAAAAAATGGCGCCAGGAGGCGCCATTTTTCTGCGGCAAGAATTACTTCTTGATGCGAATCACCGGGGTTTCACCCACGGTTACGCTACCGGACAGTTTGATCAGCTCTTTGATCTCGTCCATGTTGGAGATAACAACCGGAGTCAGGGTAGACTTGGCCTTCTCTTCCAGCAGCGGCAGGTCGAATTCGATAACCGGGTCACCGATTTTCACGCGCTGGCCTTCTTCGGCAATACGCTTGAAGCCTTCGCCTTTCAGCTCAACGGTATCAATACCGAAGTGAACGAACAGCTCAATGCCGCTATCGGATTCGATAGAGAACGCATGGTTGGTTTCAAAGATTTTACCGATGGTACCGTCTACCGGCGCAACCATTTTGTTGCCGGTAGGTTTGATGGCGATGCCATCACCCACAATTTTTTCTGCAAAAACCACATCCGGCACGTCTTCGATGTTAACGATCTCGCCAGAGAGCGGAGCAATAATCTCAATAGTTCCGGTGTCTTTTTTGTCATCAGAAACCAGAGATTTCAATTTATCGAACAAACCCATGATCTTCTCCTAAGCAGTAATTTGGGCCGCGCATCTTATGGATTAGCAGATTGTTTTTTCTTCAATGAACTTGTTAACCAGCGTCATTAACTCGTCCGTTGTCGGTTGAGCAAGAGCCTGCTCTGCTAATACTTTCGCATCTTCGAAGTTCGTGTTACGAATAATCTTCTTGATACGCGGGATGGAAATGGCGCTCATAGAGAATTCGTCCAGCCCCATACCCAGCAACAGAAGTGTAGCACGTTCATCGCCCGCAAGCTCACCACACATGCCAGTCCATTTACCTTCAGCGTGAGAAGCATCAATAACTTGCTTAATCAGCGTCAGGACGGATGGTGACATTGGCTGGTAAAGATGTGAAATCATATCATTACCACGGTCAACTGCCAGAGTATACTGCGTTAAATCATTGGTTCCGATGCTAAAGAAATCAACTTCTTTCGCTAAGTGACGGGCAATCGTGGCAGCGGCCGGTGTTTCAACCATCACGCCAACTTCGATTGTTTCGTCAAATGCTTTACCTTCGTCGCGCAGTTCCTGCTTGTAGATTTCAATCTCTTTCTTCAGTGCACGGACTTCTTCAACAGAGATGATCATCGGGAACATGATGCGCAGTTTGCCGAAAGCAGAGGCACGCAGGATGGCGCGAACCTGGTCACGCAGGATCTCTTTACGATCCATCGCGATACGCACGGCACGCCAGCCGAGGAACGGGTTCTCTTCTTTCGGGAAGTTCATGTACGGCAGCTCTTTGTCGCCACCGATATCCATGGTGCGAACGATAACAGCCTGAGAGCCGCACGCTTCAGCTACCGCTTTGTAGGCCGCGAACTGTTCTTCTTCAGTCGGCAGCGCGTCGCGGTCCATGAACAGGAATTCGGTACGGTACAGGCCTACGCCTTCCGCGCCGTTACGTTCAGCGCCGTCGATGTCGCGAACGGTACCGATGTTGGCACAGACTTCAACCTGATGGCCGTCGAGCGTAATGGCCGGCAGATCTTTCAGCTTCGCCAGCTCGGCTTTTTCTTCAGCAACCTGGGCCTGCAGATCGCGCAGCTCTTCAATTTGTTCGTTGCTCGGGTTAACCAGAACCTGGTTGTTGACCGCGTCAAGAACCAGATAATCGCCGTTTTTCACCTGCGAGGTTACGCTACCGGTGCCCACAATTGCCGGCAGCTCAAGGGAGCGCGCCATGATGGAGGTGTGGGAAGTACGGCCGCCCGCGTCGGTGATAAAGCCCAGCACCTTGTTCAGGTTCAGCTGTGCAGTTTCCGACGGGGTGAGATCGGCGGCAACCAGAATGACTTCATCCTGAATCGCGCTCAGATCGATGATAGCCAGGCCGAGGATGTTACGCAGCAGGCGCTTACCAATATCGCGTACGTCAGCCGCACGCTCTTTCAGGTATTCATCATCCAGCTCTTCCAGAGCGATAGCCTGGCCTTCGATAATTTCATTGGCCGCCGCGTCGGCAGTCATGTGCTTATCTTTAATCAGGGCTATGATTTCCTGCTCAAGCTCCTCATCTTCCAGCAGCATGATGTGCCCTTCGAAGATGGCTTCTTTTTCTTCACCGAAAGTTTCACCAGCTTTGGTTTTTATGACCTCCAGCTGGGCGGAGGCCTTGGTGCGGCCACTCAGGAAACGTTCAATTTCCTGCTCAACCTTATCGGCAGAAATTTTCTTCCGGTCGATGACAATTTCGTCTTCTTTCAGCAGGAGAGCCTTACCGAAAGCGATACCCGGGGATGCTAAAATGCCTGAAATCATAACCCTACCTTACTTGTGACTGATATTAAAAAGAACCCGTGAACTTATTCGAGTTCAGCCATCAGTTTTACCAGATGCTCAACTGCTTTCTGCTCATCTTCGCCTTCAGCGGAGATGGTGACTACGGTACCCTGAGTCAGACCCAGAGTTTGCAGTTTGAACAGGCTTTTGGCGCTGGCGCTTTTGCCGTTGGAGGTAACAGTGATCTCAGAAGTAAAGCCTTTAGCTTCTTTAACAAACTGAGCAGCAGGGCGGGTGTGCAGACCGTTCGGAGCGGTAATGGTAACTTCTTGCTGGAACATTATATTTCCCCAACTTATAGGTTTAGTGTTGTGGACCTAAAGTCTAGCCTAACGGCAAGGCTTTAGCCTGTATTGTTAGCGCCGGCGTTACGTGTCTGGCTAAGGTGTCAGCAGCGGGTAATCGCTGCGCAGACCATCTGGCCGTTGACGTCTGGCACGTCATTAAACATTATGCCGCGAAAGGAAGACTTGAACCAAATCATAAAATCGATTCAGCTTATGGAAATCCAATTCTGAATAATTTCGCGCATCAAAATAAATGTGCTGGTTAAATACCAGACCCTACGCGGTGAATCAATGCCAGGAGGGGTAAAACTTTGACGTATGCCACAAAAAAGCACCTAAAAAGGTGCTTTTTTACACGATACCTACAAGCTGGCATCACTGTTGCAGTTCTTTCTCGGTGAAGAGATCGGCAAACAGCGCTGTGCTTAAATAACGCTCACCAGAAGACGGTAGGATAACCACTATATTCTTATTGGTAAAGGCCTCATCTTCCTGCAGCTTGAGGGCTGCGGCAACGGCGGCTCCGGAAGAGATACCGGCGAGGATACCTTCTTCGTCCATCAGGCGACGGGCGGTCGAGATAGCCTCTTCGTTGGTGATGGCCACAACTTTATCGACCAGCTTCAGATCGAGGTTGCCCGGAATAAAGCCGGCGCCGATACCCTGAATTTTGTGCGGGCCAGGCTTAAGCTCAACGCCAGCCAGCGCCTGAGCGATCACCGGCGAATCGGTCGGTTCCACCGCAACGGTAATCAGATCTTTTTTGCCCTTGGTGCCTTTAATGTAGCGACTCACGCCGGTCAGCGTACCGCCGGTGCCGACGCCGGAGATAAAGACGTCAACCTGACCATCGGTATCTTCCCAGATTTCCGGGCCGGTGGTCTTTTCATGAATTTCCGGGTTAGCCGGGTTGCTGAACTGCTGCAGCAGCAGATATTTTTCCGGGTCGCTGGCAACGATTTCTTCGGCTTTTTGAATCGCCCCTTTCATGCCTTTCGCGCCTTCGGTCAGTACCAGATTGGCACCCAGCGCTTTCAGCAGCTTACGTCGTTCGATGCTCATGGTTTCCGGCATGGTCAGCGTCAGCTTGTAGCCACGCGCTGCGGCGACGTAGGCGAGGGCGATACCGGTGTTGCCGCTGGTCGGTTCTACCAGCTCAACGCCAGCTTTCAATACTCCGCGTTTCTCAGCATCCCAAATCATATTGGCACCGATACGGCATTTGACGCTAAAGCTCGGGTTGCGAGATTCAACCTTTGCCAGGATGCGTCCGTTACCGATTCGGTTCAGTCGGACTAGCGGCGTATGACCGATAGTCAGGGAGTTATCTTCAAAAATCTTACTCATGGCCCGTCCTTAACTGTATGAAATTTGGGAGTACGGCTCCAGCATACCCGCTTAAAGAATATGCGGAAGTAAGGATTTAGCATATCTATATTCGTAAGGGAAATAATGGCAAGCCAGAAGGAATAAGGTGAGGCATAAGCCACCGCCCGATGGTGCTGAAAATGTGGGGTTTCGCAGTCCCGATTTTTGGCCCATCCATAGGCCTGCGCGCATCCGTCTGGGCTTATTTCCACATCGCATGTTTATCGCGATAGCAGTCGACCCACATCGCCGTTGCGCCGCAAATGGCCACCGGCAGGATAACCAGATTGAGGACCGGGATCATGGTGAACAGGCTGGTCAGCGCGCCAAACTGCATATTGGTGACTTTGCGCGTACGCAGCGCCTCGCGCATGGTTTTAAACGGAACCTTGTGGTTATCAAACGGGTAGTCGCAGTACTGAATGGCCAGCATCCACGCGCTGAACAGGAACCACAGCACCGGGGCAACGGTCTGGCCGATACCAGGAATGAAGTAAAGGATCAGCAGGATGATGGCGCGCGGCAGATACCAGGAAAACTTTTGCCATTCGCGTTTCATAATGCGCGGGACATCTTTCATGATGCCAAATACGCCGACGTCCGGAGGCGTTGCGCCGGTTAAGCGCGCTTCCAGCTGTTCCGCCAGCAGGCCGCTAAACGGGGCGGCAATCCAGTTGGCGATGGTTGAGAAAAAGTAGCCGAAGACCAGCAGAATCGAGATGACCATCACCGGCCAAAGCAGATAGTTTAGCCAGTTCAGCCATTCCGGCACGTGGCTCATCAGCGAGGGGATCCAGCTATCAAGGCGCGTGAACAGCCACCAGAAGGCGCCGCCCATCAGGATAATATTGACCAGTAAAGGCAAAAATACGTAACGACGAATTCCCGGCAGCCCGATCAGTTTCCAGCCCTGCGAAAAATAGTAAACGCCGCTACGCGGGGAAGTTGCGGATGATGAAACCATGGTCAGGCAATGCTCCTTTTTTGACATTCAGGCTGAATGCCCGCTTATTTTATCGGGTTGCCGGACAATAACCAGTTAGGAAATGTTCGAAAAAGCAGCAAAAAGCACGATTTAGTTCATCTTTATGTAGTGAAAGCGGTAGACCCACTTGCACTCGGCGTAATCGACAAATACTCTTAGTAAGTAAATGTTTGCCGTGGTGGCAAGGTGTTAGAACAACAGAGAATATAATGATGCAGGATTTGCGTCTGATATTAATCATTGTTGGCGCGATCGCCATAATCGCTTTACTGGTACACGGTTTCTGGACCAGCCGTAAAGAACGTTCCTCGATGTTTCGCGATCGCCCACTAAAACGTATGAAGTCTCGCGATGACGAAGAGTCTGAAAGCGATGGCTTTGATGACGATGTTGAAGGCGTAGGTGAGGTTCGCGTTCACCGGGTTAATCACGCCCCAAATGGCCACAATGGGGAGCAAGAGGCACCTCGTCAGACGCCACAACACCAGTATCAGCCACCTTACGAACGTCAGGTGCAGCCGCCCGTGCGTGCGGAAGAGCCCGTTCGTCAGCCGCAGCCTGCTCATCACCACCAGCAGGCCCCGCAGCCGCAAACCAGCGCGCCTCAGCGCCAGCCCGCGCCGCAGCAGCCTGTGCCGCATCAACCCCAGCCCGTAGCGCAGCCGCAGCAGGCGCCTCAGCAGCCGATAGTTCAGAGCGCACCGCAGCAGCCTGCTCCGGTCCAGCCAGCCGCCGCCGCACCGTCTCAGCCAGCGCCTGAACCGGTTGTCGCCGAACCACCGCAGCCGGCCCCGCAGCCAAAAGAGCGCAAAGAGACGGTCATCGTGATGAACGTGTCAGCGCATCAGGGCTCGCAGATCAACGGTGAAGTGTTGATTAACAGCATCCAGCAGGCGGGCTTCAAATTTGGCGATATGAATATATTCCATCGTCATCTTAGCCCGGACGGCAGCGGCCAGGTCCTGTTCAGCCTGGCTAATATGGTGAAACCCGGTACCTTTAATCCGGACAGTATGGCGAATATGACGACGCCTGGGGTCACTATCTTTATGCAGGTGCCGTCCTTCGGCGATGAGCTGCAAAACTTTAAGCTGATGCTGCAATCTGCGCAGTACATCGCCGACGAAGTCGGTGGCGTGGTGCTGGACGATCAGCGTCGGATGATGACTCCGCAGAAAATGCGTGAATATCAAGACCGTATTCGTGAAGTGAAAGAGGCTAACGCCTGATTCACCGACCTGCGTTTCGTCTCCCAATCCTGAACCCCCGCCCGTCGGGGGTTTTTTATCATTGATGGTGCGATATGGAACCGATCGAACAAAAACTGACTGAACTGCGAACCACGCTTCGCCATCATGAATATCTGTACCACGTTATGGATACCCCTGAAGTGCCCGATGCGGAATACGACCGGCTGATGCGCGAACTGCGCGAGCTGGAAGCCCTGCATCCCGAGCTCATCGTCTCCGACTCGCCGACTCAACGCGTGGGGGCGGCTCCGCTGGCCTCCTTTAGCCAGGTTCGTCATGAAGTCCCGATGCTCTCGCTGGATAACGTTTTTGACGAAGAGAGCTTCCTCGCTTTTAACAAGCGCGTTCAGGACCGACTGAAAAGCAGCGACGATCTGGTCTACTGCTGTGAGCTGAAGCTGGACGGGCTGGCCGTGAGTATTCTGTACGAAAACGGCGTGCTGGTGCAGGCCGCAACGCGCGGCGACGGCACCACCGGAGAGGATATTACCTCTAATGTGCGGACGATTCGCGCGATCCCGCTGAAGCTGCGCGGTGACAATATCCCTGCGCGTCTGGAAGTACGCGGTGAGGTGTTCCTGCCGCAGGCCGGGTTCGAAAAAATTAACGAAGAGGCGCGTCGCAGCGGCGGGAAAGTCTTCGCGAACCCGCGCAATGCGGCCGCCGGCTCCCTGCGTCAGCTCGATCCGCGGATTACGGCGAAGCGACCGCTTACTTTCTTCTGCTACGGCGTGGGTACGCTGGAAGGCGGCGAGCTGCCGGCGAGCCATTCCGGGCGTCTGCAGCAGTTTAAGGCCTGGGGATTGCCGGTCAGCGAGCGCGTAAAGCTCTGCCGCACTCCAGAGGAAGTGCTTACTTACTATCGTAAGGTTGAGGAGGACCGCCCGACGTTAGGTTTCGATATCGATGGCGTGGTCATCAAAGTGGACTCCCTTGAGCTTCAGGAGCAGCTCGGCTTTGTCGCCCGCGCTCCGCGCTGGGCCGTCGCCTTTAAGTTCCCCGCTCAGGAGCAGATGACCTTCGTACGCGACGTTGAGTTCCAGGTCGGCCGTACCGGAGCAATCACTCCGGTGGCGCGCCTCGAGCCGGTCCATGTGGCCGGCGTGCTGGTGAGTAACGCCACGTTGCATAACGCCGATGAAATTGAACGACTGGGTCTACGAATTGGCGATAAGGTGGTGATCCGCCGCGCCGGAGACGTTATTCCTCAGGTGGTTAACGTTGTGCTGTCCGAACGCCCGGAGGATACGCGTGAAATCCTCTTCCCGACCCATTGTCCGGTGTGCCATTCGGACGTTGAGCGCGTTGAAGGCGAAGTGGTGACGCGCTGTACCGGCGGATTAATTTGCGGCGCGCAGCGTAAAGAGGCCTTAAAGCATTTTGTTTCCCGTCGCGCGTTAGATGTTGAGGGCATGGGCGAGAAGATCATCGACCAGCTGGTTGAGAAAGAGTATGTGCACACGCCGGCCGACCTGTTCCGCTTAAGCCCAGGTAAGCTCACCGGCCTTGAGCGTATGGGGCCAAAGTCGGCGCAAAACGTGGTCAATTCGTTGGAAAAATCGAAAGAGACGACCTTTGCCCGCTTCCTGTACGCGCTTGGCATTCGTGAGGTCGGCGAGGCAACGGCCGCAGGGCTGGCGGCGCATTTTGCAACGATTGAGGCACTCGAGCAGGCATCAGTTGACGATCTGCAGAAGGTGCCTGATGTCGGCATTGTGGTGGCTACCCACGTGCGCAATTTCTTTGCTGAGGAGAGCAACCGCGAGGTTATCGCTCAGCTGCTCGCGGAGGGCGTCCGCTGGCCCGCGCCGGTGGTGGTCAATGCCGAAGAGATCGATAGCCCGTTTGCCGGCAAAACCGTAGTCCTGACCGGTAGCCTGAGCCTGCTGTCCCGTGATGATGCAAAAGCGCGGCTGGCGGCGCTGGGGGCGAAAGTGGCGGGCAGCGTGTCAAAGAAAACCGATCTGGTGATTGCCGGGGAAGCGGCGGGGTCGAAGCTGGCTAAAGCGCAGGAGCTGGGGATTGCGGTGATCGATGAAGCCGAAATGCTGCGGCTGTTGGGAGATTAACGTGGATAAGGAACGGCTTATCGAGATTGCCAATACGGAAATGCCGTTTGGCAAATATAAAGGTCGTCGTTTGATTGACCTGCCTGAAGAGTATTTGCTGTGGTTTGCCCGTAAGGAGCAGTTTCCCGCCGGGCATCTTGGCGAGCTGATGGCGTTAACCTTATTGATTAAAACCGAAGGGCTGACCCAGCTGGTTCAGCCCCTCAAGCAGCCGCGTTAAGCCTCTGGCGCGCTGGCGTTTTCACGCGCCAGCCGCTCTTCCGCCTGTCGTTTATAGCGTCGTGCCAGCACGGCGCACACCATCAGCTGGATCTGATGGAAAATCATCAGCGGCAGCACCATGATCCCCAGAATCGAGGTTGGAAAGAGAATATTGGCCATCGGGATCCCGTTTGCCAGGCTCTTTTTCGATCCGCAGAAGACAATGGTAATTTCATCCGCTTTATTGAAGCCGCATTTGCGCGCCACAAAGATGTTAATGGCGATAACGATGGCCAGCAGCACGATGCTGACGGCGACGATGAAAAGCAGCGAGCCTGGACCGACTTTATGCCAGATACCGTTCACCACCGCCTCACTAAACGCCGAGTAGACGACCAGCAGGATAGAGGTCTGATCGGTTTTTGAAATCCATTTTTTATGCCGCGCCACCCATGCGCCGATCCACGGACGGGACAGATGACCGAGGACGAACGGCAGCAGAAGCTGCAGCATAATCTTGCCGACCTGCTCCAGGCTGCCGCCGGCGCCGTGCAGATTCATCAGTAGCCCGACCAGCAGCGGTGAAATGAAAATTCCCAGCAGGCTCGATGCCGAGGCTGAACATACGGCCGCCGCTACGTTTCCGCCAGCCAGCGAAGTGAAAGCGATCGCTGACTGCACGGTAGCGGGCAGAATGCAGAGATAAATAAAGCCGGTATAGAGCGCAGGATCGACGTTTATCGGCGCCCACCACGCAAACAGCACCCCCAAAACGGGGAAGACGATAAAGGTGCTGCACATCACCCACAGATGCAAACGCCAGTGGCCGCCGCCGGAGATAATCGCCTCGCGGGAGAGCTTTGCGCCGTGCATAAAGAACAGCAGGGCAATGGCCGCGGTGGTGAGGTGCTCAAAGAAGGGGACAAATTCGCCGCGCGCCGGGAAAAAGGAGGCCAGCAGGACGACGGTAACCAGGGTAAGGGTAAATGGGTCAAGAATGCGGAAAAATTTCATAATCGCTCCTGAAAATCGATTTCGCTATTGTGCTTTTTTTAGTTTGAGAAATAAAATTGATTTATTGCATCTATTCATGAATAAAAAAGATGAATTATTCGCTGCGTCAGTTAAAGGTATTTGTCACCGTCGCCAGGGCGAGAAGCTTCAGCCGGGCAGGGGAGATGATTGGGCTCAGCCAGTCGGCGGTGAGCCATAGCGTCAAGGAGCTGGAGCATCAGACCGGCGTGCGGCTGCTGGACAGAACCACCCGGGAGGTGGTGCTGACGGAGGCGGGGCATCAGCTGGCGGGTCGGCTTGAGCGGCTGCTGGACGAGCTGAACAGTACGCTGCGCGACGCCGGACGCGTGGGTCAGCAGCTGACGGGAACCGTGCGGGTTGCCGCCAGCCAGACGATTTCCGCCCATCTGATCCCCCAGTGTATTGCGCACAGCAATCAGCGCTACCCGGAGATTGATTTTGTGCTGCACGATCGCCCTCAGCAGTGGGTTCTGGAGAGTATTCGCCAGGGTGAGGTAGATTTTGGCATTGTTATCGATCCCGGCGCCGCGACGGATTTGCAGTGTGAGACGGTCCTGTCGGAGCCGTTTTTGCTTTTATGTCGGGAGGATCATCCTTTTGCCGAAAGGGCATCGGTGAGCTGGCAGGATCTTCACCGGCAACGGCTGGTATTGCAGGATTACGCCTCCGGCAGCCGGCCGCTGATTGATGCCGCGCTGGCGCGCTTTGGCATTGATGCCAATATTGTGCAGGAGATTGGGCATCCGGCTACGCTGTTTCCGATGGTGGAGTCAGGCATTGGCATCAGTATTCTACCGGCGCTGGCGCTACCGCTGCCTCAAGGCAGCCATTTGCGGGTCAAGCGGCTAACCCCGGTTGTTGAGCGTCAGCTGATGCTGGCGCAGCGTAAGAAACGCTCGCTCTCAACCGCCGCGCAGGCGCTGTGGGAAGTGGTGCGTGAAGAGGGGAATACGCTGACCGCGGGCAGAGCTGACGATCCGCTGTATCAGCGGTGAGGCGTGAGTCCGTGGAGACGGGCGTGGTATTCAGAAACGAAAAAGCGGGTGTGAAGGATATGAGTGGTGGGTCGTGCAGGATATCACTCGTCTCATCCTGAGACTCGCCCTGCGGGTCGCCGCAGGCGGCAATGCAAAATCGTTCCCGACGATTTTGTCGGACCTGCGGCAGGTTCTCATCCTGCACGGTTGAGCAGGGTGCTCAGAAACGAAAAAAGCGCCTAAAGGCGCTTTTTTCTGAATATGGTGGGTCGTGCAGGATTCGAACCTGCGACCAATTGATTAAAAGTCAACTGCTCTACCAACTGAGCTAACGACCCGAAGTGGTGGGTGATGACGGGATCGAACCGCCGACCCCCTCCTTGTAAGGGAGGTGCTCTCCCAGCTGAGCTAATCACCCACTTCGGTACTTCACATTTTTAACAAGAAATCCAGCTGGCGAGAAAGTGGTGGGTGATGACGGGATCGAACCGCCGACCCCCTCCTTGTAAGGGAGGTGCTCTCCCAGCTGAGCTAATCACCCACTTCTCAATTTCTTGCTACACGGCGGAGACTACTTAAAGTAGTTGGTGGGTGATGACGGGTTCGAACCGCCGACCCCCTCCTTGTAAGGGAGGTGCTCTCCCAGCTGAGCTAATCACCCCCGCTGTGTGGAGTCGCATTATAGGGAGAGTTGAAAATGAGTCAACGCCTTTTCTAAATAATTTGTTTGTTCGTCGTAAAATTAAACAAAACGATCGCGAAAGCATCCGCAGCGCATGATTTATAAACAAAAATGGCAAAGCGTTACGTTCAGACGGGAACTCCATTGAGGAATCAGCCTACGGTGTTAGAATATTGAGCCATAAATACCAACAGACTCTGCCGGTTGTCGGCATCTTTATTAAACGTAAGGCCATTTCATGAAAATCAAAACTCGCTTCGCGCCCAGCCCGACAGGCTATCTGCACGTTGGCGGCGCGCGTACTGCTCTCTACTCCTGGCTTTTTGCCCGCAATAACAACGGTGAGTTTGTACTGCGTATTGAAGACACCGATCTTGAGCGCTCCACGCCGGAAGCAATTGAAGCCATTATGGATGGGATGAACTGGCTGAATCTGGAATGGGACGAAGGTCCGTATTTCCAGACTAAACGTTTTGACCGTTACAACGCCGTTATTGATGAAATGCTGGTAGCAGGCACGGCCTATAAATGCTACTGCTCTAAAGAGCGTCTGGACGCTCTGCGCGAAGAGCAGATGGCAAATGGCGAAAAACCTCGCTATGACGGGCGCTGTCGCCATGGTCACGAACACCATGCGGATAACGAACCGTGCGTGGTGCGTTTTGCCAACCCGCAGGACGGTTCCGTCATCTTTGACGATCAGATCCGCGGACCGATTGAATTCAGTAATCAGGAGCTGGACGATCTGATCATCCGCCGCACCGACGGCTCCCCGACCTATAACTTCTGCGTTGTCGTGGATGACTGGGATATGAAGATCACGCACGTGATCCGTGGTGAAGACCATATCAACAATACCCCGCGCCAGATCAATATCCTTAAGGCATTGAACGCGCCGGTACCGGTATATGCGCACGTTTCGATGATCAATGGCGATGACGGCAAAAAGCTCTCCAAGCGTCATGGCGCGGTGAGCGTGATGCAGTACCGCGACGATGGCTACCTGCCTGAAGCGCTGTTGAACTATCTGGTACGTCTGGGCTGGTCCAGCGGCGATCAGGAGATCTTCTCTCGTGAAGAGATGATTAAGCTCTTCTCCCTCGGCGCGGTCAGCAAATCCGCCAGCGCGTTTAACACCGAGAAGCTGCAGTGGCTGAATCATCACTACATTAACTCTCTGGCGCCGGAGTATGTGGCAACGCATCTGCAATGGCATATCGAGCAGGAAAATATCGATACCCGTAACGGCCCGCAGCTGGCTGAACTGGTGAAGCTGCTCGGCGAGCGTTGCAAAACGCTGAAGGAGATGGCGGCAAGCTGCCGTTACTTCTATGAAGAGTTCGACGAGTTTGACGCCGACGCGGCGAAAAAACATCTGCGCCCGGTTGCGCGTCAGCCGCTGGAAGTCGTACGCGATAAGCTGGCTGCGGTGACCGACTGGACGGCAGAGAACGTTCATCACGCTATTCAGGCAACGGCGGACGAGCTGGAAGTCGGGATGGGTAAAGTCGGGATGCCGCTGCGCGTTGCGGTTACCGGCGCTGGACAATCCCCGGCTCTCGACGTGACCGTTCATGCGATTGGTAAATCCCGCAGCGTAGAACGCATCAACAAAGCGCTGGCATTTATTGCTGAACGCGAAAGCCAGCAGTCCTGAGCATCATAAGCTACGCATAACGGCAGGTATATTCCTGCCGTTTTTTTACTCTTTCGACCGCTCGCCGCTAATTCCCAGACGCGATAAAAATCCGCTGATGCCTTCTCTTGCAAGAAAGTCCCGCAAATGCTGCTGTTCTTCTGGCGTCATCAGATGGAGCGTCTCGGCAATTTGTCGCCAGATAGCCCCTGCATCATTAATAAAATAGTGGCCAGGCGGTTCAGCCAGCTGATAATCGGCAATCAGATGCCGCAGCGCGGGAATATTTGCCAGAAAATCGAGAACCGTCCTGTCGATAACGATGAGACGGGCACGCCCACCTTTGACGCCGGGAATAGCCTCCGTACGCCATTTTTGCTCTCTGACCCAGCGGTTAATCGTTTGTCTGGCGAGGCCAAGACATTCCGCAAGCTCTGCCGGGGTCATCTTATCTTTTAATTTCATCATCATGTTACTGGTCGCGAATATCCAGGCGATGGAGTAAGCCGGTAATACCTTCACGCAGCAGAAGTGACATCAGCTTTTTCTGTTCGCCGGGGGTCATCTCTTTGCTGAGCGTAAGCAGCAGCGGCTCAAGGTCGTTTTCTACGGTGGCATAAGGGGAAGGCGTTTCCGCCACGCGCTGGGCACTGCGAATAAAATCGCGCACCTGCTCGTTTACGTGCACGAGGCGAGCTTTGCCTCCCTGCACGCCGGGTCGGGGGGATGTTTGCCATCCTTCTTTGCGTACCCACTTATTGATCGTCTGCCGGCTGAAGCCAGTGAGATGGGCGATTTCTTCAGGTGTCATTCGTTCCTTGAGCATACTATTTCCTGAGTAAAAATGTGGGAATTAGTTGTTCATGTTATAGCATCCTTTTACATGAAAGAGTGACATGTTTAACTTCTCCCTGCGATAAGCTTCGCAATGTCAGCTATTTGCCTGCTTTTTCAGCGATCAAATTAAGAGGGGTGATTTTGCCGTTGACACCTGACGAAGGAATTCATATTATGCGGCCCGTCAACACGACACGTTTTATGTTACGGGGCTATAGCTCAGCTGGGAGAGCGCTTGCATGGCATGCAAGAGGTCAGCGGTTCGATCCCGCTTAGCTCCACCAAATCCTGTTCCCATCAGGTTTGGTTTTAAAACGTTCTGTTGGGGCTATAGCTCAGCTGGGAGAGCGCTTGCATGGCATGCAAGAGGTCAGCGGTTCGATCCCGCTTAGCTCCACCAAATATCGAAACCCTCGCTACGGCGGGGGTTTTTTGTTTTCCTCCTGCCAACGTAAAGCACTCTGTGCTTACGTCAGAAAATCTCCTGCTATTAGAGTGAAATGTAATTTAAGATTTTTCCCTGGCTTATTACCTTGCCTGCCATAATTAACCAACATAGTATTTGTATATTAAATATAATTCCGGCGCGGGAGCTTTAATTAACAATAATGACAGGCAAATTTAACATTAATATCAGAAGATCTTTACTCGCGTTGATCGTTTGTTTAATTACAATTCCATTAGCCAGATTTATTTCACCTCAGGCAATGATTGACGGTAACCAAATATTTCTCGCCTGGTTACCGCTAAGTATGATGTACGCGGTTATCTTTATTTTTGGCCGCTATGCGATAGGCCCGCTGATTATCGCCTTTGCTATCACCAACGCCTGGATAATCCCGCTGACGGTACCGCAGGCGGCAATCTTATTATTCTGCCAGCTGTTCTCGGTGCTGGCCTCATGCGCCGTTGTCCGCATGCTGCTTGGTAAAGCGTGGCGCAGCGGGTTAACGGCGAAGCGGATGGGCATCAGAATCTTTTGGGGCGGATTTTTTGCTCCCGTGCTCATGAAAGTTACCATGTATCTGGCGGGGGGGTTTTTTTCTTTCCCTCTGGTTATATCGAGCTATTTCAAAGATATGCCGGCAATTTATACCATTATAGATATTCAGAGTTTGATTTGCGCTGCATTAATTTTTACCACCTTCTTTTATTATCCTTTGCGGATGATTATCAATCCGCGTTTTGCCCGCACATTCTGGCTCCATCATTGTCAACCGTGGCTTACGCGCGAGCGTCGGATATTTACGCTGTACTGGTTCATAGCGCTCGTGGCAATATTACTGGTGCTCTGTGCACCTTATAATTCTGTTTTTATTGCCGGTTATTTGGTACCACTTATTTTCATCCTTTATTTTATTGGTATTAGCCGGCTGGGCCATGCGCTGATTCGTATTTCATGGTCCGTTTCAGCATTTTTACTGGTCGCGTATAATCAAAATTTCCTGCAGGGCGTAAAGACAGAATACGCATTATCATTTGTTCTCTCGGTACTCATCTCATTCACCATCTGCTTGTTTTATATGCTGGATATCTACGCTCAGAACGAGCGAATCAAGCTCAGATGGCGAGATCAGGCGCAGGAGGACCCGCTGACCGGGCTGCCTAATCTTCGCGCGCTGGAGTGTCATTTACGCCGCAACCCCGAAGTAGCCATCAGCAGCCTGCGAATTGATAACCTGGATTTCCTCAGCCGCCATTACGGCATGATGATGCGCGTGCACTGCAAGCGGCAAATTGCCGCTAAGGTACAGCCGCTGCTGGGGCCGGGAGATAAAATATTTCAGCTACCCGGTAGCGAGCTGCTGCTGGTGCTGTGCGGGCCGGAACCCGAGGCGCGGCTAGGCCACATCGTGGCGATTCTTAACCACAAGAAATTTATCTGGAATAACCAGGCGCTGGATCTGGAGTTTGGCGCATCGTGGGGCAGGCATCACGGCGTCGAGGCCGAGCTTCATCCGATGCTGGGCCAGCTGAGCTGGCTTTCGGAGCAGGCCGGCGCCACGCAGCGGGTGCTGGCGCTGGATGCGGCGCAGGAGCAGGTTTCCGATCAAACCAGCGAGCAGGTGCGTATGCTGACCCGGATCAAGCAGGCGCTCAATAAACGCGATCTCGTGCTGTATGCCCAGCCGATCCGGAACGCGGCGGGGGAGGGCTATTATGAAGTGCTTACGCGGATGCAGTGCGGAGAAACCGTCATTACGCCGGAGCGGTTTATTCCGCTCATCGTGCAGTTCAACCTGAGCCAGCGTTTCGACATGCTGGTGCTGGAAACGTTGTTCAGCACGCTACACCGGCATCCGGGCCAGCACTTCTCCGTTAATCTGCTGCCCTACACCCTGATGCAGCGCGATAGCGCGGCGCAGATTATTGCTTTGTTCAGGCGCTACCAGCTCCAGGGCGAAGCGATTACCATCGAAATTACCGAAGAGCAGGCATTCTGCGATGAGCAAACCAGCCTGCACAACATCCAGCAGCTGCGGGGTTTTGGCTGCGCCATTGCTATCGATGACTTCGGTACCGGCTATGCGAACTATGAGCGACTGAAAAGGCTCCAGGCGGATATCGTGAAGATTGACGGCTGCTTCGTGCGCGACGTGGAGACCGATCCTCTGGATGCGATCATTATTAAATCCATTATCGAGATGGCGAGGGTGAAAAATCTGACGGTTGTGGCGGAGTACGTGGAAACGGAAGAGCAGAAGGCGCGGCTGCTGGCGCTCGGCGTCGACTATTTGCAGGGCTACCTGATCGGCAAGCCTCGGCCGCTTCAGGAATTACAGGCGTAAAAAAGCCGGGACCAGCCCGGCTTTTGCACAACCTTAAGAAATTACAGTACCAGCGCGGCGATAGACGCTGAGAGCACGCTCACCAGGGTCGAGCCGTAAACCAGCTTCAGGCCAAAGCGGGAAACAACGTTACCCTGCTCTTCGTTCAGGCCTTTAATCGCCCCGGCAATAATCCCGATTGAGGAGAAGTTGGCGAAGGAGACCAGGAAGATGGAGATAATGCCTTCCGCGCGCGGAGAGAGCGTGCTGGCAATTTTCTGCAGATCCATCATTGCGACAAATTCGTTTGAAACCAGCTTGGTGGCCATAATACTGCCGACCTGCAGCGCTTCACCAGCCGGCACGCCCATCACCCATGCAATCGGGTAGAAGATGTAGCCGAGGATGCCCTGGAAGGAGATGCTGTAACCGAACCAACCGGTAACGGTCGCGAACAGGGCGTTCAGCGCAGAGATCAGCGCGATGAAGCCAATCAGCATCGCGGCAACGATAATCGCTACTTTAAAGCCTGCCAGGATGTACTCACCCAGCATTTCAAAGAAGCTCTGGCCTTCATGCAGATTCGACATCTGCAGATTTTCTTCGCTTTCATCAACGCGGTACGGGTTAATCAGCGACAGTACGATAAAGGTGCTGAACATATTAAGCACCAGCGCCGCAACGACATATTTCGGCTGCAGCATCGTCATGTACGCGCCGACGATAGACATGGAAACGGTGGACATCGCAGTAGCCGCCATGGTGTACATGCGGTTACGCGACATTTTGCCGAGGATATCTTTATACGCGATAAAGTTTTCCGACTGGCCTAGAATCAGCGAGCTGACTGCGTTGAATGATTCCAGTTTACCCATGCCGTTAATTTTGGACAGCACGGTACCGATCGCGCGAATGACGATAGGCAGGATGCGGATATGCTGCAAAATACCGATTAGCGCGGAAATGAAGACGATTGGGCACAAAACCTTGAGGAAGAAGAAGGCGAGGCCTTTATCGTTCATATTGCCGAAGACGAAGTTGGTCCCTTCGTTAGCAAAGCCGAGAAGTTTTTCGAACATCTCGGAGAATCCTTTCACGAAGCCCAGACCGATATCGGAGTTCAGGAAGAACCAGGCCAGCAAGACTTCAATGACTAGCAATTGAATAACATAACGAATACGAATCTGCTTACGGTTGTGGCTGACCAAAAGGGCCAAAATAGCCACCACGACGATCGCGAGGATAAAGTGCAGGACGCGGTCCATATTTGCTCCAAATATGAGGCAGGTTAAATTTCTGTGCACATTCTATGTAACAAGCCCAAAGAAAACGAGATCAAATCCACACTATTGCAAGGAACTGTGACTAATCACCAAAATAGTGATCAAACATACATTTTTGTTATGTTGCGTAAAGGTTTTAAAAGTTGCTTAGTTGTACTAATCTGATGACCAGGCGAGATGTACTTCCATCACTGCCACCTTTTCGTTGTTAGCCGCTATCGTTCCCCCCTATCAAAGCAATAATTATCGCCGTTATAAATGAACTTGATAATCATTCGCATTTTGGTAGCATCAAACATAGCAAAGGCTATATTTCTGAGGCAGAAAATGACAAGCAGTCGCGTTGAGAATAGCAGCGGTCGCGCAGCGCGCAAGATGAAGCTCGCTTTGATGGGGCCTGCCTTTATTGCTGCCATCGGGTATATCGATCCCGGTAACTTTGCGACCAATATCCAGGCGGGCGCCAGTTTTGGCTACCAGCTGCTGTGGGTGGTGGTGTGGGCAAACCTGATGGCGATGCTGATTCAGGTTCTGTCGGCAAAGCTGGGAATTGCGACGGGTAAAAATCTCGCGGAGCAGATTCGCGATCACTATCCGCGCCCGGTGGTGTGGTTCTATTGGGTGCAGGCGGAAATTATCGCCATGGCGACGGACCTGGCCGAGTTTATTGGCGCGGCGATCGGCTTTAAGCTGCTTCTTGGCGTCTCTTTACTACAGGGCGCGGTGTTGACCGGTATCGCCACGTTTCTGATTTTGATGCTGCAGCGTCGCGGGCAAAAGCCGCTGGAGAAAGTGATTGGTGGGCTGCTGCTGTTTGTTGCCGGGGCCTACATCGCGGAGCTGATTTTCTCTCAGCCGGCGCTGGCGCCGCTGGCAAAAGGGATGATTATCCCGAGCCTGCCGAACGGGGAAGCGGTGTTCCTGGCGGCCGGGGTTCTGGGGGCAACCATTATGCCTCACGTTATCTATTTGCACTCGTCGCTGACCCAGAATCTGCATGACGGCTCGCGCAAAGAGCGCTATAACGCAACCCGCTGGGATGTGGCGATTGCGATGACGATTGCCGGCTTTGTCAATCTGGCGATGATGGCCACCGCCGCCGCCGCGTTTCACTTTAACGGCCATACCGGCGTCGCCGATCTTGATGCCGCCTACCTGACGCTGGAGCCGCTGCTGAGCCACGCCGCAGCAACTATATTCGGCCTCAGCCTGGTGGCTGCCGGGCTGTCGTCGACGGTTGTCGGCACGCTGGCGGGTCAGGTGGTGATGCAGGGGTTTATTCGTTTTCATATCCCGCTGTGGTTTCGCCGGGCGATCACCATGCTGCCGTCGTTCATCGTCATTATGATGGGGCTCGATCCGACCCGCATCCTGGTGATGAGTCAGGTACTGCTGAGCTTTGGTATTGCGCTGGCGCTGGTGCCGCTGCTGATCTTTACCAGCAACCCGAAGCTGATGGGCGATCTGGTGAATAGCGCATGGATTAAGCGAACCGGCTGGGTCATCGTGGCGATTGTGGTTCTGCTGAACGGCTGGCTGCTGGTGGGGACGGCGTTCGGCTTATAAGTCGATAATAAATTGGGGAGCCTTGCGGCTCCCCAATTTGATTAAACTGATTGAAGGACATTTAGTGATGGCCGTGGCCGGGTCCACGACCTCCCGGTCCGCGGCCCCAGCCGCCGCGACGGTCGTCGCGATCGTTCCAGCCCTCGCGATAGCCGCGTTCGTAGGCTTTGCGCTTATCCCAGCCGCGGTGACGGCCGTTGTCATGATGCCGCCAGCGGTTATCACGCCATTCGTAGTTACGACGCCAGTAATCACGGTCGCGCCAGCCGCCACCGTCCCAGTAATTACCGTAGTTGTCGCGATCGCCTATTTGTAATTTTACAGATGGCAGCAGGGTGATTTCACCAGCGTTAGCAACTAACGGCGCTGAGGCCAGTAGCACTGCAGCCAGTATCAGTGACCTGAACATACTCTTCTCCTTCACGATCGAGCCTTGCGGCTTGTTAACGTGATAGTACGGAGCCGTTAAGCCCCGCAGCATTGGATGAACTCCTAAATCGCGGATAAGAGCACTTTTTGCTAAAGTAAGTTTTTGTTTACGCCGCAAGAATCGCGTCAATTTTCGCGCACTCTTCCGGGCTGAAGTGACGGTTGGCGAGCATCCCGACGGCATCATCAAGCTGGGCCGTTTTGCTGGCGCCGATCAGCACCGAAGTCACTTTTTCCCCGCGCAGCACCCAGGCCAGCGCCATCTGCGATAGCTTCTGTCCGCGAGCCTGCGCCAGGGCGTCCAGCCGGCGGACTTTCTCCAGTTTTTCCGCCGTCAGCTGATCCGCCTGCAGGAAGCGGCTGCCGCTGGCTGCCCGGGAATCAGCCGGGATGCCGTGTAAATAGCGGTCGGTCAGCTGGCCGCCGGCCAGCGGTGAAAACGCAATGCTTCCGACTCCCTGCGTCTGCAGGAAATCCAGCAGCCCATCTTCAACCCAGCGTTCGAACATGGAGTATTTGGGCTGATGAATAATGCACGGCGTGCCGAGGTCGTTGAGGATGCCCACCGCCTCCGTCGCCTGGGCGAGAGGGTAGTTCGATAGCCCGACGTAAAGCGCTTTACCCTGACGCACGATATGGTCCAGCGCGCGCATGGTTTCCAGCAGCGGAGTCTCGGGATCGGGGCGGTGATGATAGAAGATATCGACGTATTCCAGCCCCATCCGTTTCAGGCTCTGATCGAGGCTGGCAATCAGATATTTGCGCGAACCCCAGTCGCCGTAAGGCCCGTCCCACATGGTGTAGCCGGCTTTGCTGGAGATAATCAGCTCATCGCGATAGGGTAAAAAATCCTCCCGCAGGATGCGGCCGAAGTTGCTCTCGGCGGAACCCGGCGGCGGCCCGTAGTTGTTGGCCAGATCGAAGTGCGTAATGCCGAGGTCGAAGGCGTGGCGCAGCAGCTGGCGGCTGGTTTCTACCCGCGTTTCGTCACCAAAGTTATGCCAAAGGCCGAGAGAAACTGCCGGCAGCTTTAGTCCGCTATGACCGCATCGGCGGTACTCCATTGTCTGATATCGCGTCGCATTTGCCTGGTAAACCATACTTCCTCCGCAGATAAAACAGCTTGTGTATACGTTTACACTAAAGAATGTTCAACGCGGAGTACACACCCCAGAGTCGTAAATTTTGCTTTCCACCTCATATATTCAACACAATCTGGACAGTTCGATCGCTTATTCAATACTCAAATTACCTGCACGGGATGAGGAGTATGGCTATGCAACCGACTTACACTATTGGCGATTATCTGCTGGATCGCCTTGTAGATTGCGGCATAGACCGCTTGTTTGGCGTACCGGGAGATTACAACCTACAGTTCCTCGATCGTGTTATCGCGCATGAAGCGCTGGGATGGGTCGGCTGTGCCAACGAGCTGAATGCCGCCTATGCGGCCGACGGCTATGCGCGTATTAAAGGCGCCGGCGCGCTGCTGACGACCTACGGCGTTGGCGAGCTGAGCGCGCTTAACGGCGTGGCGGGCAGCTATGCCGAACACGTCCCGGTTCTGCATATCGTTGGCGCCCCCTGCAGCGGCGCCCAGCAGCGGGGCGAGCTGCTGCACCACACGCTGGGGGATGGCGATTTTACGCATTTTGCGCGGATGAGCGAGCAGATAACCTGCACTCAGGCCGCCCTGACGGCGGGCAACGCCTGCCATGAAATCGATCGCGTCCTCAGCGACATGCTGGCCCACCATCGCCCCGGCTATTTGATGCTGCCTGCCGACGTCGCAAGGGCCAGCGCCATGCCGCCGGCGCGTCGCCTGGTTATTGAGGGGCCGCCTGCGGATGAGAATCAGCTGGCCGGATTCCGGGAGCATGCGGGGCAACTGCTGCGGAGCAGCCGGCGGGTATCGCTGCTGGCGGATTTTCTCGCCCAGCGCTACGGCCTGCAGGAAACGCTAAGAACGTGGGTCGAAAAAATGCCGATTGCTCACGCCACCATGCTGATGGGGAAAGGGCTCTTTGACGAGCAGCATCCCGGTTTTGTCGGGACCTACAGCGGTATCGCCAGCGCGTCCGGGACCCGCGAGATGATTGAAAACGCCGATACCATCATCTGCGTCGGAACCCGCTTTACCGATACCATTACCGCCGGATTTACCCAGCATTTACCGCCTGAACACACCATAGAGATTCAGCCGTTCGCCGTCAGGGTGGGCGAGCGCTGGTTCAGCCGGATCCCGATGGATCAGGCGCTGGCGGTCTTGATCAAGCTGTCGGCCAGCCTGGCGGCGGAATGGACGCTCCCGCCGGTCTCAGTGCCGGAGGTTGGCGGAGCTGAAGGCGGCATGCTGACGCAGAAAAAGTTCTGGAGCACCGTGCAGGAGCAGCTGCGGCCGGGGGATATTATTCTCGCCGATCAGGGAACTGCGGCATTCGGCGTTGCGGCGCTGAGGCTGCCCTCGGATGCGACGCTGCTGGTTCAGCCGCTGTGGGGATCGATCGGTTTTACGCTGCCGGCGGCCTACGGCGCGCAGACCGCCGCGCCGGACCGAAGGGTGGTATTGATCATCGGCGATGGCGCGGCGCAGCTCACGATACAGGAAATGGGGTCGATGCTACGCGACAAACAGAGTCCGCTTATTCTGCTGCTTAACAACGAAGGCTACACGGTCGAGCGCGCGATCCATGGAGCGGAGCAGCGCTATAACGATATCGCCCTGTGGGACTGGAACCGTCTGCCGGAGGCGTTTGCCCCCGACGTCCCTTCGCGCTGCTGGCGGGTGACGCGCACGGCGGAGCTGAAGGAGGCGATGAACGACAGCATGGGCTCCGACCGGCTGACGCTGGTCGAGGTGATGCTGCCCAAAATGGATATCCCCGACTTTCTACGGGCGGTAACGCAGGCCCTGGAAGAGCGCAACAGCCGCGTCTAGTCGGGACGTCGTCTGGTTATCATCAGCGGCTTCCCGGCCAGCAGTAGCCAGGCCGGGAGCATCACAATACACAGCAGCGGCAGCAGCGTGGTGTCCGGCACCACGACGGCGGCCATAAACAGGCTCAGCCAGCCGTCGCGGGTGACCACCAGCATCATTCCGAGGATCGCGCAGGAGACCGTAATCGCCGCCGGGACGGCGTCAACGTGCGCGTGCAGCATCAGGCCCAGCGCCACGCCGACGAATACCGCCGGGAAAATCCGCCCACCGCGAAAGCCGCTGGCGGCCGCGAGCACCAGCGCCGCCAGCTTTACCAGCGCAATCAGCATAAAGTCGCCGCCGGTCAGGGTCTGGCTGAAAGCCATTTGCTGCATCTCATCCAGCCCTTTAAACAGCGTGATATGCCCGCCGATGGTCCCGAGGATGCCTAACAGCAAACCGCCGACCCCGAGCGTTAAAATGGGGCTTTTCAGGCGGTGCATCAGCGCATGCAGGCGCGGCAAACACCAGACGGCGACCATTCCTACGGCAATCGCGATAAGCGCGACCACGGCGCCGCTAAAGATATCCACCAACCGCATCTGCGGATAGTGCGGGATCGGGAGCGAGAAATGGGGATTGAAGAACAGGCTCGTTGTCAGGGCGCCGGCAGCCGCCGCCAGCAGGGGGGCAAAAAGGCGGTCCCACAGCGGGACGTCGTTACCGCCGTTAAGGGTTTGCGAAAAGATCAGCGCTGCGGCAACCGGCGTGCCAAACAGCGCGCCGATGGTGCCGGAGGCGGCAAGGATCGTCCAGTCGAGGGAGCTGACGCGCGGAAACAGGCGCGAACCGATGGCCACCGCGAGGGCGATATTGACCACCATAATGGGGTGCTCCGGCCCCAGGCTGACGCCGCCCGCCAGGCCTAGAATTAACGCGGCAATCAGGCCCGGCAGGGCGCTGGTGCTGACGGGCGCGCCCACTAATGATTCAGACGCCGGATCGGGCCCGGCGTGGCCTGGGCTAAAGCGGATGACCAGACCGACGGCAATACCGGTGAGCGTCAGAGTGGCAATGGTCCAGAGAGGCCCGCCGGCGTTCAGGCCCAGGCTTAGCGGCAAAACGCTCCAGAGGATATTTTGCAGGACGCTCGCAACCTTCATCGTCACAATCAATACCAGGCTGGACGCAATCCCGATGATAACCGCCGGGATCGATAGCAACAGCATTGTTCTGGCGCGCGGATGCAGCATGAAAATTTCCTTTTGAAGGTTTGAAGCACTACTTTGCCTTCGCCGCAGGAGGGCATCGAGGCAGATGGTGCTGAAACGATAAAGTTAAGGCTATGCCTGACGATCCCGGCGGCGCGGGGTAAACCATTTTTCACAGATTACAGCCTAAATGTGATATAGGTCGCTAAACTGTGGGCACTTATACGTTGGTCGTTGTTGTTAAGGCATCATGAATTTACAGTGTGCCAAAAGAATCATTTTGACTTTAGTGGAGCCGTAACGGAATGACAAAATTTGCTTTAGTAGGAGATGTCGGCGGAACCAATGCCCGACTGGCATTATGTGATATCGCGAGCGGGGATATCTCCCGTGCAAAAACCTATTCCGGGCTCGATTATCCCAGTCTTGAAGCCGTTGTTCGCGTCTATCTCGACGAGCACAACGTTGAAGTCGAGGATGGCTGCATTGCGATAGCCTGCCCGATCACCGGCGACTGGGTGGCGATGACCAACCACACCTGGGCGTTTTCCATCGCCGAAATGAAAAGCAACCTCGGGTTTGCGCATCTGGAGATCATTAACGACTTCACGGCGGTATCGATGGCGATTCCGATGCTAAAAGCTGAGCATCTGATTCAGTTTGGCGGCACGGCGCCGGTGGAAGGGAAACCTATCGCCGTCTATGGCGCGGGAACCGGCCTCGGCGTGGCGCATCTGGTCCACGTTGATAAACGCTGGGTGAGCCTGCCGGGAGAGGGCGGCCACGTCGATTTTGCGCCGAACAGCGAAGAAGAGGGGATTATTCTGGAAGAGCTGCGCGCCGAGCTGGGACACGTTTCCGCCGAACGCGTGCTGTCAGGCCCAGGTCTGGTCAACCTTTATCGCGCGATAGTGAAATCCGACGGCCGTTTACCGGAAAATCTGCAGCCGAGAGACGTTACCGAACGCGCGCTTGCCGACTCCTGCACCGATTGCCGCCGCGCGCTGTCGCTGTTCTGCGTGATTATGGGCCGTTTTGGCGGCAACCTGGCGCTGACGCTGGCGACCTTTGGCGGCGTGTATATCGCGGGCGGTATCGTGCCGCGCTTCCTCGAATTCTTTAAGGCGTCCGGTTTCCGCGGCGGTTTTGAAGATAAAGGGCGGTTTAAAGCCTTCGTGCAGGATATCCCGGTGTACCTGATTGTCCACGACAATCCGGGGCTGCTGGGCTCCGGCGCGCATATGCGCCAGACGCTGGGCCAAATCCTCTAAAATAGCGCCTCCGGGCCTGAGGGTCCGGATAAGCCGCCGGCTACAGGTGCATCAGCTGGCGGAACTCTTTGACCTTGCTACGGCTCACCGGCACCTGAAACTCAAGATCCCGCAGCCGCAGGACATAGGTGTTATTGAACCACGGCTCAATCTCGCGAATTTTGTTCAGATTGACGCAGTAGGAGCGGTGGCAGCGGAAAAAGTGCGCCGGCGGTAGCCTGGCGCAAAACTCCGTAATGTTCATTGGCATCACGAACGATTCCCGCCGGGTATAGACAAACGTCATTTTTTCATGCGCTTCCGCGTAGTAAATATCGTGAATGCTGGTGACGATAATCCGCTCATCTTTGATCAGATTGATGGTGTCGTTTTCCCGCTGCGGATTTGGCGCCGCGCCGGCGCCGGCTGCTGGAAGCTGCTGCTGCCAGGCGCTGCTCAGCTTTTGCAGCATGTTGATAATACGTGATTCCTGATAGGGCTTGAGGATGTAATCGAACGCCTCCAGCTCAAATGCCTCTACGGCGTGCTCTTTCCAGGCGGTGATAAACACAATAAACGGCTTATGGGCAAACTGGCTGATGTTCTGCGCCAGCAGAACGCCGTCCAGCGAGGGGATATTGATGTCGAGAAAAATGGCATCGACCCTGTTGTGCTGTAGAAACTTCAGCACGTCCAGCCCGTCGTCAAAGGTACCGACAATCTCCATCTGGCTGTGGGTGTTAATCAGCCAGCTGAGCTCCTGTTGCGCCGGGAACTCGTCCTCAACAATGATGACTTTCATTTTTTCTCCGCTCATGGCAGCAGCGACGCCGGCGTGGACTGGGGGGCGTTGCGGTTTGGTACGTAGAAGGTAATCTCCGTCCCTGGGGTCATACGCCTGATATGCAGCCCTTCGCCGTACAGCAGTTTGACCCGGTGATGGACGTTAAGCAGGCCGATTTTATTACCCGGCATCTCATCGGCCTCCACCCGGGCGACGACGGCCGGATCGATACCGTTGCCGGTATCACGGACGCTAATCCGCACCCGCTTCCCGCACTCATTGATGCCAATAGTGACCACGCCTTTTCCCTTGCAGGGCTGGATGCCGTGAACAATGGCATTTTCTACCAGCGGCTGGATCAGCAGGCTGGGTATGACGCAGCTGACTTCATCGTCGATATCATAGATAACGGTGAGCTTGTCGCCAAAACGCGCCTGTTCAATGGCAATGTAGTCCTTGATCTGGTACAGCTCTCTTTTAATATCAATCTGCTCGTCGTCTTTTAATTCAATGTTATAGCGTAAATAACGCGATAAATTAAAAATAAGCTGACGCGCGGTATCCGGATTCATGCGAATCGATGATGAAATGGCATTGAGCGCGTTAAAGAGGAAGTGCGGATTGATTTTGCTCTGCAGCGCGCGCAGTTCGGCCTTGTTGGCCATTTCCCGCAGCTGTTCCGCGCGGGAAACCTCCAGCTGGGTCGAGATGATTTGCGACAGGCCTATCGCCATCTCCTGCAGCGACGACGTAATACGGTGCGCGTGGCAGTAGTAGATTTTCAGCGTCCCGGTGACGATGCCTTTTTCCCGCAATGGAATCACCAGCATCGAGTGAATTTCAGGGGTTCTGTACGCCTCATCGTTGTTCTTGATGATAATTTTTCCACTCTCAATCGCCTGGCGGGTGGTGGGGCTAATGGCGTTGTCGCGATCGTGATAGTTGCCTTCGCCGAAGCCAACGTAGGCCAGTACCCGATCGGTGGTGGTAATCGCCACCGCGTCGGCGTTGATATCGCGGCGGATAATGTCGCAGACCTGGCGGAGCGACTCGCTGTTGACGTGGCGAAACAGCGGCAGCGTTTTGTTGGCGATATCCAGCGCCAGCTTGGCCTGGCGCGCGGCGCTGGCCTCTTTTTCTCCCTCAACGCTCTGCACCAGCAGAACGATAAAACCGATACTGACGCTGCCGAGGATCATCGGAATACCGATTTTCGAGACGATATCCAGGCCCAGTGACAAAGAGGGCGCCCACAGCACCACGAGGATCATGGTCAGCGTTTCGCAGAGCATCCCGGCGAGGATCCCGGCCTTCCAGCGCTGGGCCTTGGGAACCCTACGGCCGATCAACCCGGACAATAGCCCGGCGATGATGCTGGTGATAAAGCAGGGGATCGCGGTAACGCCATCGATATCGATCAGATAGCGATGCACCCCGGCAATGACGCCAACGATAGCGCCGACCCACGGGCCAAACAGGATGCCGCCGGACATCACCGCGATGATACGAACGTTGACCAGCGATCCCTCCACCGGTACGCCTGACCAGGTACTGAACAGGGCAAACAGGGAGAAGATGGCGGTGACGGCCAGCAGCTCCTTCGGCGTATGGGCAGATTTATGCAGCAGCTCACGAAACAGCCGCAGGCGGATGAGGAAAAAAAGACAAATCAGCATCAGTGCCGCGCGGTCAAAAACTGCGAGCAGCATGGTGAATATTTCGTGCATGGAGGCGCCGTGTCATTCGCGGGAAAACGATATGATAAAAAACCTGGCCCCAGAAGGCCAGCCGCAGACAATAATAGGGAAAAGGCACACTTTAAAAAGGGGATTGACGGTAAGTGCCGCGCGGCAGCGAACGCGGGGGCGCTGAGGCTAAAATAAGGTAATGTAAAAGATATTAAGATGTTACTTTCAACGATCCTGTTGGCTAAATCCGGATCGACCGCTGCCGTATTTGCTGGAACGAGTACCCGTTTTTCCTGCCAGATTTTATTTTTTCTCTGCCCTCTCGACAGCGTTATTTTTTTCGGGTTATTTTCTAAATGTGCCGCAACAGCGGCAGCGTCGCTCGGACGGTCCGGGCGCTCACGTTAATCCGAGGAATCTATGGCTGAATTCAGTCCTGAACGCCGCTTTACGCGTATCGATCGTCTCCCCCCGTACGTATTTAACATTACCGCTGAACTGAAAATGGCTGCGCGTCGGCGCGGCGAAGATATTATCGATTTCAGCATGGGCAACCCTGACGGCGCGACGCCGCCGCACATCGTTGAAAAACTGTGCACCGTTGCCCAACGACCGGATACCCACGGCTACTCTACCTCTCGCGGCATTCCACGCCTGCGCCGGGCGATATCGCGCTGGTATCAGGATCGCTATAACGTCGACATTGACCCGGAATCGGAAGCCATCGTGACCATCGGCTCGAAAGAGGGGCTGGCGCACCTGATGCTGGCGACGCTGGATCACGGTGATACGGTACTGGTGCCTAATCCCAGCTACCCTATTCATATTTATGGCGCGGTGATTGCCGGCGCGCAGGTGCGTTCGGTGCCGCTGGTGGAAGGCGTTGATTTCTTCAACGAACTGGAACGCGCGATCCGCGAAAGCTATCCGAAGCCGAAAATGATGATCCTTGGCTTCCCCTCTAACCCGACCGCGCAGTGCGTCGAGCTGGAATTCTTTGAAAAAGTGGTGGCGCTGGCGAAGCGCTACGACGTGCTGGTGGTGCATGACCTGGCCTATGCCGATATTGTCTATGACGGCTGGAAGGCGCCTTCCATTATGGAAGTCCCCGGCGCGCGCGATGTGGCGGTTGAGTTCTTCACGCTGTCGAAAAGCTACAATATGGCCGGCTGGCGCATCGGTTTTATGGTTGGGAATAAAACGCTGGTAAATGCGCTGGCGCGAATTAAGAGCTACCACGATTACGGTACCTTCACCCCGCTGCAGGTGGCGGCAATCGCCGCGCTGGAAGGCGATCAGCAGTGCGTGCGCGATATTGCGGAACAGTACAAGCGCCGTCGCGATGTGCTGGTTAAGGGGCTGCACGAAGCGGGCTGGATGGTGGAGTGCCCGAAAGCATCCATGTACGTGTGGGCAAAGATCCCTGAGCAGTATGCGGCGATGGGATCGCTGGAGTTCGCCAAAAAGCTGCTTCAGGATGCCAAAGTGTGCGTATCGCCGGGCATCGGCTTTGGCGACTACGGCGACACCCATGTGCGCTTCGCCTTAATTGAAAACCGCGATCGTATCCGTCAGGCTATTCGCGGCATTAAATCGATGTTCCGCGCGGACGGACTCCTTCCTGCCGCAGGTAAATCGACGGGCGAAAGCCTGGAATAAAAAAAGGGAGCCGCTGGCTCCCTTTTTTTAGCTATTCACCTTGCTTAGATCATCAGGGCAAAGGTGCCGGCCCAAACGATGACCATAAAAGACACGCCCATAAAAAAGTATTTCACGTCTCATTACTCCGCATTCTCGGCGAAACGCCAAACGAATTTTGTTTTCATCGTTTTCCATGAACTGTCGCAGGAAAAACCAGAGGCTTCTGGCGGCTGCGGCGGTTCGGAATTCTATGCTGTAACTGCTCCAGCTGGCGCTAATGTACGCCTAAAAAATGGGGGAAACAAGAGGCATTTTTTTATTAATTTTTAGTTACTTACGAGTGTCGTGATTCGGCGACACATTAATTTCATTCGGTAATAAATACGATTCTGGCGAAGGCTACTGGCGGCGATGGTTTTGCCGCGGGTAGCGGTTTGATTTTTGGCTTTATTCTCTTCGGGAATGATGCGCAAGTGGGCCTTCCGCACCTGAAATTATCGCGCACGCTCGCCAGCCGGCTACGTTTTTCGCCACTCCTGCGGGTAGCGTGCCGGTACAAAACGCAGCGTTATGACCATCAGCAGCGCCACGCAGGCGGCGTGAAAGGCCCAGTCCAGCACGTAATTCCCGCTCAGGCTACGCAGCAGGCCCGATAGCCACGGCGAGAGGCCGGCGACGATAAAGCCAATTCCCTGCATAAAGGCCACCAGCCGTCCGGCAATCGCCGGATGTCGGGAGTGGTCGAGCGCCAGCACCAGGCACAGAGGAAACGCGCCGCCTAAGCCAATACCGCAGCTTATCGCCCACAGCTGCGGCAGGTACAGCGGCAGCCAGATAAACCCGCAGAAGCCAATCAGCTGCAGCAGCAGCGTCAGCATCAGCAGTTTGCGCCGGTCTTCATGCCGGGCCAGCATCGGCAGCAGCAGGGCGCCGGCGGTTTGGCCAAGCGTCATGACGGCCAGCAGGGTGCCGCTAAGCTGAGCGCTGTAGCCGGACTGCATATAGTAGGGCGGCAGCCAGGCGATCAGGCTGGCGTAGCCGCCGTTAATGAGGCCGAAGTACAGTCCGAGGGTCCAGGCGCGGCGGCGGCGGAAAATAGCGGCTTCTGGCCTGGCTGAAGCTGTAGACGTTCCGCACGCAAGCGGGCGATTGACGGACCACCAGCCGAAGAGCGCCAGCACCGCGGGCAGCGTCCACCAGGCCAGGGCGTGATACCAGACGGCGCTGCGCTGCGCCAGCCACGGCGTCAAGGCCGCAGCCAGACCGCCGCCGCCCATCAGCGCCGCTGACCATAGCCCCATCACCTGGGGCGTGTGCTGCGGAAACCGGCGTTTTATCACTCGCGGGATCGTCGCCTGAATAATGCCAATGCCGATCCCGCCGAGCAGGGCGCTGCTCAGCAGCAGCCCGCTGCGCGGGGCGAGTTCGCGCAGCAGCGCGCCGGCGGCGATCGCCAGCAGGCTCAGCGCGATCCCGCGGTTTTCGCTGAGATGGCGGTCAATCCACGGGCTGGCCAGCGCCAGCGCGCCCATCGCGATGACCGGGATGGCGGTGAGTAGCGAAATGAGGGTAAAACTCATACCGCTGGCCTGCTGTAGCTGGGGAAGCAGGGGGCCGATTGAGGTCAGCAGGGGACGCATATTGATGCCGACAAGAACCAGTACCAGCAGCATCAGGCGGCTGCGCGCTGCGTGGCTCATCGCGACTCGCCCGTCCGGCGCGGATACGCTCCCCTGGGCTGCGGACGAAGGTGGCCGACGGGCGCATGCGGAAGGAAGTTAACGTAGGTGGACATAAAGGCTCCTGCAAATATTGACGCGGCGCGGGGGAAGCGTTGCGATGAAAAGTGCAGACAGGTTACGTATCTTATTTCATAACTTAAAAGACTTATTTATGATGAGTTCCATTTGAATTACTTATGGATTACGGCATGCTGCTGCGCCATCTCACCTGCTTTCTGGCGGTTGCCGAACATCGCGGCTTTACGCGCGCCGCAACGGCGCTCCATATCTCACAGCCGGCGCTATCCCAGCAGGTCCGCCAGCTCGAAGAGGCTTTGGGGACCCAGCTTTTTGACCGCAGCGCCCGCAGCATACGCTTAACGGATGCCGGAGAGGTGTGGCTGATCTATGCGCGTCGGGCGCTGCAGGATTTAGAAGAGGGAAAACGCGCCATCCACGATGTGGAGGATCTCCGGCGAGGGACGCTGCGGGTGGCGATGATGCCGACCTTTACGACCTATTTTATGGGGCCGCTGGTGGGCTCTTTTTATCAGCGTTACCCCAATATTTCGCTGACCATGCGCGAAATGGATCAGGACCGGATGGAAGCCCTGCTGCGCAATGATGAGCTGGATGTCGGTATTGCCTTTGACGATGGCGGCGCGCGCGATATTGTGTCCCGACCTCTGCTGACTGAAACGCTGGCGCTGGTGGTGGGCCGGCACCATCCGCTGGCGGCGCTGCGGCGCGTAAAGCGGGAAATGCTGAATCAGGAGTCGCTGATACTGCTCAGCGGGGAGTTTGCTACCCGGGATCGGATCGATCGCTATTGCCGCCAGTACGCGATTGAGCCAAAGGTTCGGATGGAGGCGAACTCTATCAGCGCGGTACTGACCGTGATTCAGCGTACCCCGCTATCGACCCTGCTGCCGGCCGCCGTTGTGCGGGAGCGCGACGATCTGGTGGCCATTGAGCTAACGCCGGCGCTGCTGGAAAGAACGGCCTGTCTGCTACAGCATAAGGACGCCTGGCAGAGCGCGGCCGTACGGGCGTTTAGCGCCATGGCGCTGGAGGTGGCAGCAGGGCTGGACGCTGAAGGAGCCCTGCGATAGCGCGGTTCACCTGGTGTAGCCGACGGCAAGAATGCCGTCGCTGTGCTGGACGATAGAACGTTTTGCCGGCGAATCCGGCGGATCTACAGGGTAAAACCGCCGTCACCGACCTGCGCCTGGCGGTACCATTCCATCAGCTCTGCGCTGCCCGCGTCGCCCTCAGCCGGCGCCCAGGAGACATAATCCTCGGCCGCCACCGGCCGATAGCTGCCGTGCTTCACTTCGAAAATAATGCCGCCGCGATCTAACGAGAGTACCGCATGCCAGGTCCCGGCATCCATCTCCAGCGCCGTACACTCTTCCCCTAAAATAACCCGGCGGGTGACGTAGCCCTGGTCATCAAAGTTCAACACCACAAAGCGTCCGCTAAGCGGCAGCAGCAGCTCAAACGTGTGCGGGTGGCGGTGGGGGCGAACGTAGGTTCCGGGCTCCATCGCAATGGCTAAACGCTGTACCGGATCGCTCAATTGTGGATGAAAGTTACGATGAGCGCGCAGGCGCGGAGAATTCGCCGCCGCTTCGCGCTGTTGTTGCATATCGCTGAGGGTGATTTGTTTCATTTATCCGCCGGGTATCAGGTCTGAAAACGGGAGCATTGTGCGGTAACGAGAGAAGCGGGCCTTTTTGTCAGCAAGACCGGGTGCCGCATTGTACGCATTAAACCCTAAAATGTCGGGCTAAATTTGCGGCCTCCGCGGGCACCCTGCGGGCAGAGAGTTTGGCATTACGGCTGCGCGGCGTCCTCCTGCGCGGTCTCTCTTAGCCAGGCGCTGAACATATCCGCCATCGCATCAGAGAAGCGGCTAATTTCTTCAGCCGTGCGCGGGCTGGATGAGAAACCGCTGCCCACCGAGCTTAGCGTTGTCGTCAACAGCTCGCAGGCCAGCTGCCGCCTGGCCGCCGACGCGTCGGGAAGGACTTCCTCAATAAATTGACCATAGACGCTATCGGCCGTGGTTCGATTTTCTTTGGCCTCAGGCGCGTCGCGATAGAGCGGCGCCGAGTCGTTGAGCGCCTGACGCAGTCCCGCCTCTTCGCACTCCGACTGGATAAATACGTGCACCAGCGTGCGCAATCTGTCGAGCGGAGGACGATCGGCGTTACCGAGGATCTCGCTGAGCATGGCCGTTGTCTGCTGCCATTCATCACTTTGCAAACGAAACAGAATTGCCGCTTTATTGGGAAAATATTGATATACCGACCCGACGCTAACTCCCGCCTTTTCCGCCACCCTTGCGGTGGTAAAGCGTACCGCTCCTTCTTTTTCTAAAACCTGAAGTGCCGCCTGAATAATCGCCGATACCAGCTCGGTTGAGCGGGCCTGTTTTGGCTTTTTTCTCAATGAAATCAAATTACTTTTAGCAGGCGACATGGCGCTTCTCTCCCGAGCCGGAATGCGAATAGTTAATGCGAATAATTGATCGTATTCTTTAAAAGATGACGAATCATTCGCATTTTATGCCGCTGGCGTAAACCACACAACTTTTGAAGGATTTATTATGTCAACCACGCTGACATCCGCGCCGCTGGCCGCATTATTAGAAAGACTATTTAAGCAGGCAAACGGGGCCGCAAGCGCGGCGTTCTCCAGCATTCCTCGCGCCGAACGCGAACGGATGATGACCAGCAAAACCGAATATCGTGAGCTTTATGGTCATCTGAAAGATCTCTGGCTCCCCGTCGCGGCGGAGACCGGGACATTGCTTTATATGCTGGCCCGCAGCATTCGGGCGCAGCACGTTGTTGAGTTCGGGACCTCGTTTGGTATTTCAGCCCTGCATCTGGCAGCCGCGCTGAAAGATAACGGCGGTGGCCTGCTGATAACCAGCGAGTTTGAGCCGAATAAAGTGGCCCGGGCCCGCGAGCACCTGAAAGAGGCCGGGCTGGATGCTCTGGTCGATGTTCGTGAAGGCGATGCGCTGCAAACCCTGGCGGTGAGTCTGCCGGAGACCATCGATATGGTGCTGCTGGATGGCGCAAAAGCGCTGTATCCGGAGATTTTGGCTCTCCTCGAAAGCCGCCTGCGTCCCGGCGCGTTTATCATCGCCGACAATGCCGACTACAGCGCCGAATATCTGGAGTATGTGCGTAATCCGCAAAACGGTTATTTGTCCGTGCCTTTCGCTGATGACGTCGAGCTCTCATTGCGGACGAGATGAAAAAATAGCCCGCAGTACAGGCAAAGAGGCGGCTCCCCTTCAGCCCGGTATTTATCCCCGTATTGAATGAATTCACTTATGACTGAACAACAAAATCAAACTTCCGCGGCGTTTAATCACGCCGTACCGCAGGTCAGGTCCGTATTTCTGACCTTACTGCCGATTGTGATCTCGGTTTACATTGGCTTCCTGATTATTGGCATGCAGCTGCCGGTATTACCGCTGCATCTGCACGGCACCCTGGGGCAGAGCACGCTGGTGGTGGGGCTGGTCATCGGATCGCAGTTCGTAGCCGCTCTGCTTTCGCGCTCCTGGGCCGGTAACTTTGCCGATATACACGGCGCGAAACGCGCGATGGTTATAGGCCTGCTGGTGACGGCCGGGTCAGGGATTCTGTATCTGCTCTCGCTGCTGTTTATTGCCAGTGCTGGCGTTAGCGTGTGGATTTTGCTGGCCGGGCGCATTGTGCTGGCGTTGGGCGAAAGCCTGCTGGTTACCGGCGCAATGGGCTGGGGGATAGGGCTGGTGGGCCCGCGTAATGCCGGGAAAGTTATGTCCTGGAACGGTATTGCGATGTACGGCGCCTACGCGTCAGGCGCTCCGCTTGGGGTCGCTTTTAACGCCTGGGGCGGCTTCTTCGGCCTGTCGCTTGCCGTGCTGCTGGTACCCTTTATTGCTTTGCTGGCTATTGCCAGAGTTCGGGGCGTTGCTCCGCTCGCTACGGAAAAAACCTCGTTCTATACCGTACTTAATGCCGTCTGGAAACCGGGGCTTGGCCTCGCGCTGTGCAGCGTTGGCTTCGGCGTTATCGAAGCGTTTATCGCGCTGCTGTTTACCGCCCATAGCTGGGGTAACGCCTCGCTGGCCTTTACTGCTTTCGGCCTGGCCTTTATTGCCGCGCGGATTGCCTTCGGTCATCTACCCGATAAGCTGGGCGGCGCGCGGGTTGCGCTGATCTGCGTGGTGATTGAGGCCCTGGGTCAGCTGCTTATCTGGCGGGCCGATACGCCCTCCCTGGCCTATCTTGGCGCGGCGCTCACCGGCTTTGGCTACTCGCTGGCTTTTCCCGGATTTGGCGTGGAAGCCGTGCGTCGCGCTCCTCCCCAAACCCGCAGCCTGGCAATGGGGGCGTACGTTGCTTTTCTCGATATCTCTTTAGGGATCACCGCTCCGCTGGCCGGCGCCCTGGCGGGTCACTGGGGAATTAACGCCGTCTACCTGGCGAGCGCGGCGGCCGTTGCGCTCTCCGCCGCCGTCGCGCTGGCGCTGCTTAGCGGAGGAGTAAACCGTTCGCGGGTATAACGAGCTGATTCTAAACCGATGACCATGATCTATTTTGCAGGACGACCCGATAGCCATCGTCATCGGCAAAGGTGCGCCCGTTAACATCCCAGTATGGATTAAATGAGCTCACGGGGGTAAAACCGGCCAGCTCCATTTTCGCGCACTCTCTCTGCCACTCTTGCCGATCGTCAGCCTGCAGCCAAGGGCGTTCAAAAGAACCATTACCAAACCTATCTGCGCCATTCCAGCAGAAGTTGTGCCAATAACAGGCGGCAAAGCGTCGATGCTCTGCCAGCCGTTTGCCGGCACGATTTCATTCGGGTTACAATGGCGAAAAGCCAGCGGGTTTGTTGCCTTAGGGGCTGCAAAACGTACGCCGTCGAGCTGATCGAAATAAGTTTGCACAATGAACTCCATCATTCAGGGCGCGGAAAGTCAATGACTGCGGCTATCCTCTATTTTCCATCATCGATTGATCAATTACGTTATTTCATTCGCAGATTAAGAGATTGCTTAAATGTGAGCAATCTCGCAAAAAGTTGAGTTATGTATTCCCTTTGCTGACGGTCATGTAGAATTCAGTTTTCGGGGGGCGCTGACCCGCGCTGAAATAAAATGCCGGTTTTGTAGAGTGCATACGTCCTGCCCGGACATTGAGGGGATATAAAGTCCATGCTTTTGTTACGTGGACTAAGAAAACCTGCGTTTTAATGATCACAAAAGTAAAAAAACGTAACTAATTAATATAAAAACGCAATAGATTCTCCGCGGTTATCTGTGTCAAAAAGTGCTTCACATTTACAAAAACGATCGGAGACCTGATTAGAATGCGTAAAAACATAATTCAAAATCGGCATGACGAATACCACAAATTAACGCGGGGCGAGCGCATTGGTTATGGAATGGGGGATTTTGCGCAAAACCTCGTCTTTGGTACAATTGGCGGTTTTCTTGCTCTACACATGTTGACGGTAAATACCATTAGTACCGCAACGGCCGGGTTTATATTTCTTTTTGTCCGAATAGTTAACGTTTTTTGGGATCCAATGGTCGGAACATACGTTGACAGAAGAAGTTCAAGTGCTGGCAAATATCGCCCCTGGCTTTTAAGAGCGGGTATTCCGCTCGTTATTCTTGCCGCATTGCTGTTTGCTCCTATCCCTGGCGTCCGGGGTTCCGTTCCTTTTGCCTTTATTATTTATTTGGCACTGGATTTAGTCTATTCAGTGGTGAATATTCCTTATGGTTCTCTTAACGCGTCATTGACACGCGATCCTGAGTCCATTGATAAACTGACCAGTACGCGAATGATGCTGGCAAACAGTGCGAACCTGCTTGTCTATACCCTGTTCCCGATGTTTGTACAAATTGCTTCACCCAAAGATCGAAGCCTCAAGGATACCGGTTTTTTTGGCTTTGAACTCAATATGGGTAACTATACCGATCCGTCTGCGAATTACGCGTGGTTTGGCGTATACTCAATTTATATGGTACTAGGCGCAGCGGCACTTTTCTTCTGTTATAAATTCACCAAAGAACGTGTTGTCGCGACGGCAGAACAAACGGCCAACGTAAAAACGACCGATCTATTTCTTGAACTGAAAAATAACCGACCGCTTGTCATTTTGGGGCTGTTTTTCATGCTGGCCTTTACCTTCATGTTCTTCATGAACACGGTGAATGGCTTCTTCAATCAGTTTGTTGTTGGCCATTCAGAATGGATGGGGGCGGTTGGTCTTGTCGCCTCAATTCCGGGCATTGTCTTACCTGTTTTTTGGCCCAGACTCAAGAAAATTTTTGGCAAAAAAGGGTTCTTCCATCTTTTCCTTGCCATGTTTATTGTGGGTGAATTGTTGACTTACGTTTGGTCACGTGAAGGAATGCATGACGCCCTTTGGCTTGCTTACATCGCAACATTCATTAAACAATGGGGCTTAACCTCGGCTACGGGCTTTATGTGGGCGCTGGTTCCTGAAGTGATTGCCTATGGCGAATTGAAATCCGGCAAGCGAAATGCTGCGATTATTAATGCGATCATGGGCCTCTTCTTCAAGATTGGGTTTACTATTGGCGGCGCTATTCCACTGTGGCTACTGGCTGCGTATGGCTTTAGCGAAACGGGTGCTCAACAAAGTGCCAATGCGATCGATGGCATTATTATGACAGCGGTTTGGATCCCTATCTTTTTATCCGTTGTTTCGATGATCGTTATTCAATTCTATCCTATCTCAGATAAAAACGTCACAGAGATTAATCGTCAGCTTGACGAGGTACGGGTATAGTTAAAATTTGTATTAAATTTCGAAAATATAAATTAGAGAATTATATAAAGGAAGATTGATATGACTCTTATTCAAAACCCTGTATTACCTGGATTTAATGCGGACCCCAGTATTATCCGTGTAGATGACACCTACTATATCGCAAACTCTACATTTGAGTGGTTCCCTGGCGTGCGTTTACACGAGTCAAAGGACCTGCAGCACTGGGATCTTCTCCCCAGCCCGTTGTCCACAACCGCGCTTTTAGATATGAAAGGCAATCCTTCATCAGGTGGAATTTGGGCTCCGGCGCTTTCTCATGCTGATGGCAAATTCTGGCTAGTGTATACGGATGTGAAAATCACGGAAGGTGCCTTTAAAGATATGACCAACTATCTGACCACCGCGACGGATATTCGTGGTCCATGGTCAGATCCTATCAAACTCAATGGCGTTGGCTTCGATGCTTCACTGTTCCATGACGATGACGGGCGTAAATATATCGTTCAGCAAACCTGGGACCATCGAGAATATCATCACCCCTTCGATGGCATTACGTTGACTGAGCTTGATACCCGGACATTAAAGTTAAAACCGGAAACAGCGCGAACCCTCTATCGCGGCACGGCCGTTGCGCTTGTCGAGGGGCCACACCTCTACAAACTGAACGGATATTACTATCTTTTCGCCGCTCAGGGAGGGACCGTATTCACCCATCAGGAGGTTGTCGCGCGTTCTAAGACCTTAGATGCCCACAGTTTTACCACGGCACCGGGAGAAGTTTTCCTAACCAACGTCGATACGCCGGACAGCTACATCCAGAAGCAGGGCCACGGCTCTTTGGTTTCAACGCCTGCTGGCGAATGGTATTACGCTTCGCTCTGCGCGCGTCCGTGGAATCGTCCAGGCGAGTCTGTCTACGATCCTCGCGGCTGGTCAACTCTGGGCAGAGAAACCTCTATCCAAAAAGTGTACTGGGATGAGGAAGGTTGGCCGCGCGTTGAAGGCGGCCACGGCGGAAAAACGTTTGTTGAAGGCCCAGAGGATGCCATTTACACCGCAAGCGCCAAAGATCGTAGCCAGCATGATGCGTTTACAACGCCGGCACTCGAGTGCAACTGGAATACGCTCCGTGTTCCGTTCACAAAAAAAATGGGTACCACAGGCGATGGCAAACTGACGTTAATTGGTCAGGGTTCTTTAGCGAATACCCATGACCTGTCGCTTATTGCCCGACGTTGGCAAGCCTTCTATTTTGATGCGCAAGTTAAGGTCAAATTTAATCCATTTAGTTATCAACAAATGGCGGGGTTAACGAATTTCTACAACGATCGTCATTGGAGCTTTGTGTTCATCACCTGGAATGAAATTAATGGCTCAGTCATCGAAATAGGTGAAAATAATCGCGGAAAATACACTTCTTATTTAAAAGATGATGCCATCAAGATCCCGGAAGGAACCGAGTATGTCTGGTTCCGCACCAAAGTTCGCAAACAAACGTACAGTTATGAATACAGCTTTAACGGGGTCAACTTCACTGAAATTCCTGTCACATTAGATGCCGTAATCCTTTCAGACGATTATGTTCTGCAAAGCTATGGCGGATTTTTTACCGGAGCATTCGTTGGCCTGGCGGCAGTCGACTACTCTGGCTATGAGGTCAGCGCAGATTTTTATGATTTCACTTATCAGGAGCTCGGTGATTCGTTAACGTCGACTGGCGATTATGGCTGGGACGCAGGGGAATTACGCTCTAATTAAATAATAAACGAAATACCCGCTTACTGTCGTGAAGAAAGGGGGGCCGCTGATGAGCGCTGCCCGCCTTACGTTAGCGCGCGATAGAGAATGCCAGAGATTTGCTGTGGGATGCCGATGGCGCACTGCGGTAGACCCGGCAGAGCGGCAAGGTTGTAAGCGAAACGCTGCAGTTTATTACCTCGATTATGGTGCAGATGTCGGGCCACGATTATTTTTGCTCGTGCGTGGAGCATTAGAACAGATTATTAATCTATAGCCATGCTGATATTTAATTATGCCGAATATGGAGAAGCCTATTACCCGATTTATTTAACTGTACCTCTGCGCAAATAAAAATAAAATCAGCTTGTTTTGGCGGTATCTTTTCCATTTACCCCAGAACGGGATGGTTATTGTCTGAAAATATAATTTATTAATTTGAGATAACCATGATAACTGTAAAAAAACTTCCCTTAGCGATGGCGGTTATTGCCGCCCTGTGCCCGCTTTCCTCTGTAATGGCACAAGAGTTTACTCAGGAACAAATCGACGCCATTGTCGCCAAAGCCGTCGATAAAGCCCTGACGGACCGTCAGGCCAAAATCGATGCCGCCGCCGATAAAAAGGTGGACGTCATTACCAACCCTCAGACCACCGCGGCCTCGCCGGATATGGCTATCCCGTTCGGCCTCAAGTTTAGCGGCTACGCCCGCTACGGCGCCCAGTTCCAGACCGGCGATCAGAAGTTCGTCGGCGTCGACGGCTCCTATAACGGCGCGTCGGCTATCGGTCGTCTGGGCAACGAAGGCAACGGCGGCGAATTCCAGATAACCAAGGCCTTTAAGAGCAGCCAGGGCGCTATCTGGGATATTAACGTCATGTTCGACCACTGGAGCGATGAAGTTAACCTGAAAAAAGCCTACGTCGGCGTCACTAACGTCCTGGAATCAAACCCTAACGCCTATATTTGGGCCGGTCGCGACTTCCACCAGCGTCCGCAGCAGGGGATCAACGATTACTTCTGGATGAACCACGACGGCCAGGGCGCCGGGGTGAAAAACTTTGATATCGGCGGCGTGCAGTTTGACGTGGCGGGGGTCTCACAGGTTGAGTCCTGCAGCCCGGAGGTGATGGCCGATGAGTCCAACCCGTCGCGCATCACCTGTACCGGCGGCTCCGGCACCGGCGATAATGGCCACTATGCGCTGACGTCAAAAATCCACAATATGAAGGCTGGGCCAATCGACGTTGAGGTGTACGCCAACTACGGCTTTGATTCAAAAGCGGTGGATAACGACGCGCAGCTCGATGCCTGGCAGGGCGGCCTGCTGTTGAGTCACACCAACGGCGACGACAGCGGTGTGAACAAGGTTATCCTGCGCTATTCCGATAACTCGGATAACAGCGTCTATAACAAAACCGACGGGCTGACGGCAATCTATGCCAGCTTCGAAGGCAACTATAAGTTCACCCGGCAGGCACAGGTTGAATACCTGCTGGCCTTCCATGATTACGACAACGGTAAGGACAATACCGATAACCGTAAAAACTACGGCGCGATTATCCGTCCGATGTATTTCTGGAACGACGTGCATTCAACCTGGCTGGAAGCCGGCTATCAGCGCGTTGACTACGATCGGGGTGGCGACAACAAGGGCTGGAAGCTGACGCTGTCGCAGAACATCGCGATTGGTATGGGGCCTGAGTTCCGGCCGATGCTGCGCTTCTACGTCACCGGCGGCCAGGTGGATAATCAGCATACCGCTAAGGTCAACGGTACCAGCAGCGACCAGCTGGACTCGCTGAACGTCGGCGGCATGTTCGAGGCCTGGTTCTAAGTTAGTTTGAGTATCTTGTGTCAGGACCTGAATGGAGTAGTTGCATACGGCTGAGTGACCTGCAGGGATGAGAATTCCTGTCGGTCACTGCCGCCTGCCGGAAGAGGGATGAGACTTCCTGAGTCATTTGCGAGTTTGCATAAAACCTCAGGAAGTTCTGCCTCTGTAAGGGCTGTAAGGAAGGGGACATCGCCTGAGCGAACGATTTTAAATACGATGGTAGTTACACAAACTTACTGACAGGTTCTGCGATCATAGTTTTAAGGTGTCAAATTCATTTATTGCAAGTTTTATTTCCCCCTTTAATATTTCACTCCGCATATATTTACCCTTGTTATCAATTGATGATTTTGTTTTTCAAGTGTTGATTTACATCAACCCAGGAGTCTATTTTTAACAATATTCTGACGGTATTGTCTTCTTAGATATAAATGATTATTTATTTTTGATGGTGATAGTTTGTTTTCCTGCTGATCCAGCGTAACTCATTATTAATAATTAGACGAAAAATCCTGGTGATTTTATTGTTTTGGTTTGAGTGTATTTAGCTTTGATCTTTTAATCATCATTATTCTATTATCGCTTCTAAGGAATCGAAACGTGAAAGCGTGCATCGTGATAAGCAGAGGGATGATTAGATGGCTGAAAGTTTCCAGAATTGGGTGTCAAATTCTCGCGTTAATATAAAGTTTTATTTTTCAATGTGCAGGGCGAGCAAGAATATAGAGTTACCACTGAACTTAATGGTTGCGGTTGATTTAAGTAACGGTCAGTTGACTGCGCCATTATCAGCGTGTGAAAAAGACAATGTTAATAAAAATAACTTCAACGCTATTCTTTCCGAATATTCCCCAAAAGGGAATTTTACCGTTAAGAATAGCCTTGCTGATGACGGTAGCGAAAACAACATCAGTCTGACATTTTGCACTTCCCGGTGGAAGTCATGGATGACCGCCCATTACGGGGTCGCCGGATGCCGAAATCCAGGTCATAAGGGCAGGGGAAATCAGCGATGAAAATTTACCGTCCCCTTTGGGAGGACGGGGCCGCTCTGGCCCCCCAGCAGTTTCAGCAGCAGGCCCGCTGGAGTGAACACGTTGCCGACATGGTCGCCCGGATGGGAATCTCTCATCCCTGGGGGGTGATTGCAGCAGAATTTGATGATGCCGCGCTGGCACTCTCACGCCTGAACGCCACCTGCCTGGTGGTGCGCTTCCAGGACGGTACCCTGGTTGATACAGGCATGGCTGACAATCTTCCCCCGGTCTGTGATTTGTCTGTTGCCGCCGGCAGTGAGGCCGTTGACGTGGTTGTCGCGCTGCCGCTGCTGAGCGCCAGCGGCGGTACGGTACCGAGTTTATGCCCGAAGGGCGGGTCCTGTTACGCCACCTGAAGCAGCAGTATCTCGATATAACAACCCGCATGTAAGACCCGATAGCGCTACGGTCTTTGCAATATCCTGCTTATGCCCTCAGGTACAGGCTTGCCCGTATATAGCTGGCTTGTCTGTCAGGTTTGAATGAATGGCTAACAAATTTAAGGTGGCGTAACGGATGTTGTACACCGGAAGGAACGCTGGGCGGAATACTGAAATTAATACGATATATTGAGCGTGAAAAATAATTTACCATCAACGGATTCAACAGAATGAATATGAGAATAAGGGAAGTCAAGTTCATAAACGAACGATCGAAGTGCCAAATCTACTGGTTGTTAATGTGTCTAAGCTTCGCTGCTGGATTGTTTTTTGTCTTTATCAGTTACGCCGTTGCCTTTTCGTCCCTTAAAAACCTGGGAGATTATAAAAATGATTTTTATAAGCGACAGTATAATGCTCTCACTATATTGCCTGATGTTAATCTTGACATGAATTTACTCACCCACAAATTGATTGTAAGCGATCGTCTGCGGGGAATTGCTGATGACACTATCGCCAGAATCGCGACAGCTAAAGTTAATCAATATCTTAATAATGTGGGCCGGCAATGTAAATCTGATGGCTCCGATAATGGAAATGCGGCATTTGTGTCATGTGCCGGTCATCTTATCGGACAACATTTTTATTACACACCCGCTATCGAGGTATCAAACAACTATGCCTTAAATCGTTCCGATTGCGATACCAATACTTACCTGTTGATGGATGCGGCTCATCTGCATGGTATTGATGCTTACATTATATATGCACCATCTCATGTTTTTTTTGCCTGGAAGGATAGCACCGGGCATTTTCAATATTGGGAAACTACATCATCAAATAACAAGGGTGAAGTACCAGAGCTTAGCCATGATTTTTACGAAAAGAACTTCAGCCCTTCGTACTACACTCCATTTAATGGAGTTCGGGTGGAAGATATTTACTCTACGCTGACTTACGCCATATCCAATATTAAACCTGACCTGGATGCTATGTATAAAAAATATCCTGGTGATGCATTTGTCAGTAGTTGGTATTATTACGAAAAGGCCGTTAACCATAAATTAACGAAAAATGATGCCAGGATTTTACTTGATTTATTACAGGTGGATATTACTTCCAGTGATAAACGTTATGCTCTGGTTCAGTATTTCATGTCTGTTAACGACCATAACCGCGCGCTCGAGATTTTTAAGACAATTGGCCTGAAAAGATGTGCCGAGGACTGCTTTCAAACGGGCGTGGATCTGGGGCTCAAACGTTATCAATACTCCCAGTCGTTATTTGACTGGTATTCAGGCAAGCTGAAAAGTAAGTTCAATAATAATATCAGGAGTAACGTCGGTGACTTCTTTAAAGGATTAGCTCTTGCGGTGATGGGAGGGGGATTTATCATTATATCCATCATTGGTTCAGCGATCCTGTTGATCAGAAAAAAGAAAATAAAGGCGTGCATTACAAACCAGATTGACAGGTGATGGCGTTTTTCAGCGGCAAAGCCACCCAGCGAAACTCAATCAGATAACACCGCCAAACGGATCGCCGGGCATCTGTTTGGTGCCGCCCAATCTTCTCATCTCGTTGTAGCGCGCTAGCAGGATCGGTCGCTGAGCTGTATTCGCTCCGCCCTGTTACAATTGCATAGCGAAAGACCTCACTACAACACTGGCGCACTTTGTTTGTAAGCTCCGGCGTTTCACGCTTTTCTATATGTTGCGGTACTGATAAAAGCCCGATGGTTCAGGCATTGTCTCTGGGTTATCTGATGCGCATTCCCGGGCACTTTGGGGCTCGCCGGAGATTGAACGGGATCGGCCTGCCAAATGTTTGTTGATTCGCGCTGAATCGGGTAGACGTTACACCCAAGGTTAAGCGCTTTTTGCCGGCCATCAGGGGATTTTATCGAATTCGGTAGATATCAGGAGAGCTCGAAATGGTGTCCCCTGCAGGAATCGAACCTGCAACTAGCCCTTAGGAGGGGCTCGTTATATCCATTTAACTAAGGGGACGAAGCGGCGGGATTATAGCGTTTTTTTCCTTACAGGTTAAGCAGCTATCGGCTGACTGCTTAATCTATCGCCACTTAGGTCGTTTTTTTAGCTTTGGCCCGCGCTTTTTTCTCGTTACTGATGTCGTTGCGGATCTGGGCATGGCTGAGCAGGGCGAAAATAAACGTCCCGCCGCAAATATTGCCGGCCAGCGTCGGCAGGGCGAAAGGCCAGATGAACTCCTGCCACGGTAGCGAGCCGTTAAAGACCAGATAAAATATCTCGACGCTGCCAACTACAATATGGGTGGTATCGGCGAGCGCAATAAGCCAGGTCATCATAATAATGACCACGATTTTTGCCGCTCCGGCGGCGGGGAACATCCACACCATCGTTGCCACCAGCCAGCCGGAGATAATCGCGTTGGCAAACATTTCGCCCGGCGTGTTTTGCATTACCTTCAGGCTGATTTTCTCAAAGGCGTCACGGGTCGCCGGGTCAAATATTGGCATGACATCAAAGGCCCATGCGGCGATTGCCGTGCCGATGAGGTTGCCCGCCAGCACGATGCCCCACAGCCGTAATAACAGCCCGAGGTTACCGAGGGTGGGCTTATGCATGATCGGCAGCACGGCGGTCACGGTATTTTCGGTAAACAGCTGCTGGCGGGCCATGATAACGATGATAAAACCGAAGGTGTAGCCCAGGTTTTCCAGTAAGAACCCACCCGCTACGTCGGTAAGATGAACGTGAAAAATTCCTTTTGCGACCAGCGAGGCGCCCATCGACAGGCCCGCGGCGACCGCTGACCAAAGCAGAGCCATGCCGTCGCGCTCAAGCTCCTTTTCCCCCTCCTGGCGGATCTCTTCATGGGTGGCCATGGCGCGTGAGGGCAGACGATCCTCATCAACCTCTATTTCCTCGCCCTGCTGTTTCTCGTCGCTCTCAACCTCCATCTCTGCACTGTCGTGGCGATTGGGCGATTTTGGGGGTGGGGTCATGCCATTTCCCTCGATGATTTTTCATTATCATAAGCGTAGAGATATTTTTCACGTACGGCGCTGGTGAACATCCTATTTTTTGTGCAATGGCAAGAATAGCAATACGAATATTGCAAAATATGTATAGAATCAGGACGCAACACTTATACCAAAGAGGGCTATGCTGAAAGCAGGCACCAGAGTGCACCTTGCTTCGGGCGATATCTTCATGGAGGCTGCAGTCCCCGGATGACCCACAGTGATAGCCAAAATTAACAGGGAGACACACCTATGAATTATCGCCTGTCGGCGCTTGCGCTCGGCGCCACACTGCTGGTGGGATGTGCCAGTTCCAGCTCTGGCGATCGGCCGCAGGGGCGTTCAGACCCGCTTGAAGGGTTTAACCGTACGATGTTCAACTTCAACTTTAACGTGGTGGATCCGTACGTTCTGCGTCCGGTAGCCGTGGCATGGCGCGACTATGTCCCGCAGCCAGCGCGTAATGGGCTGAGTAATTTTACCAGCAACCTTGAAGAACCGGCGGTGATGGCAAACTACTTCCTGCAGGGCGATCCCTATAAAGGTATGGTGCACTTTACCCGTTTCTTCCTCAACACTCTCCTCGGGATGGGCGGCCTGATTGACGTCGCCGGGATGGCGAACCCGCAGCTGCAGCGGGTTGAACCGCATCGCTTTGGTAGCACCTTGGGTCACTACGGCGTCGGCTATGGCCCATACGTGCAGCTGCCGTTCTACGGTAGCTTTACGCTGCGTGATGAAGGCGGTGATATGGCTGATGGGCTGTATCCGGTGCTCTCCTGGCTGACCTGGCCGATGTCTATCGGTAAATGGGCGGTTGAAGGGGTTGAGACCCGAGCCCAGCTGCTGGACTCCGATGGCCTGCTGCGCCAGTCTTCAGATCCGTATATCCTGGTGCGTGAAGCCTACTTCCAGCGTCATGACTTTATCGCCAACGGCGGTAAGCTCACGCCGGCAGATAATCCGAACGCCCAGGCGATTCAGGGCGATCTGAAAGATATCGACTCGCAGTAATCGGGTGATATAAATAAAAAGGGTGAACATGATGTTCACCCTTTTTTTATGCCGGCAGCTTGTCAGAAGCGGTAGTTGAAGTTCGCGCCGTACAGCCAGGCTTTGCCTTCAGAACGGAAGGTGTAAGGACCTTCTTTAATTTCTACGTGCTGACCATGCATGTAGGATACGCCCACGTCAACAGAGGCATCTTTATTGAAGGCGTAGGTGGTACCCGCGCTCAGCCACAGACGGTCCTGATCCGGAATGGAGATGGATCGGTTGGAGGCCGGTACCGGGCTATCATCGAAGGCGATACCGGTACGGAAGGTCCAGTTATCGTCGTAGTAATAGGTGGTACCGAGCGCGATGCGGTAGGCATCTTTAAAGCTCTCATCTTTATAGAACAGCGTCTCGCCGTTGCTGCCGGTCGCTTTCAGCTCCTGGAACTGGCTCCAGCTGGTGTAGGTCAGGCTATAGTGAACCGCCCACTGCGGTGCGACGCGGTTGTAACCTGACAACTCCCACATTTCTGGCAGGTTCAGCGTCAGAGAACCGTTGGTGGTCTGACCGTTGGTCCCCGCCGGAAGGCCGAAATTACCGAGAATTTGGTTATACGCTGACGGCAGGCTGCTCTTGTAGTTACCGTCAAAGTCGATTTTCACTTCAGAACGGTAGGTGAAGCCATAGCGGTTATTCTTATCAAGTTCATAAAGAATACCGGCGTTCCAGCCGAAGCCCCAGGCGTTACCGTTCAGATGCGCAATTTGCGTATCGGAAGGAATTTGCGATACCGGACCCGCCAGCTGCGGCGGCAGGGCGCCCGAACCCGCAACAATCTGCCCCAGGTCGCCCGCGAAGCGCTCGATCTTCGCCTTCGCATAGACCGCGTCAAACCCTAAGCCAAAGCTCCAGTGGCTGTCCAGGCGATAGGCGCCGCTCAGGTTGAAGTTGGCGGTGGTTAAATCGGTTTTGCCACCCATGCTGCCGGCGGCATAATCGTCGTTATATTCGGTGGCCAACCCGTAGTTAGAGGTAATCGACGCCCCCCAACCAAACTGCTCGTTAATTGGCGACACAAAGTGGAAGTTAGGCACCCATGCGGTTGGCGCGATATTATTGGCGTTCAGGCTTCTGCCCGTCGGCGATTTGCCCGAGATGTTGACATCGGGATCGACAAATACGGCGCCCATAGACATCGTTGGGCGATCGAACATCATAATCAATGCCGGGTTACGGCTGGCATTGCCCGCATCGTCAGCAATTGCGCCCTCACCGGAATAGGCGCGGCCCAGACCTGATGAAGAGAATTCGTTTAACTGGAAGCCTGCTGACCAGGCCTGTGTGGAAACAAGTGCTACAGCCACTGCGAGGGCAGATTGGGTAAAGCGGGTTTTCTGGCTCATGCCCATAACCTCATTGAGTTATTTTTATTCAAACTATGTTACATGCCGTAACAGAAGCGCGAAGTGTAGGGTCTGCTTTACGACAGAGAAATCAGACCAGTGCGCTGAGTATAGGTCTGACCAGATGAGATGTTGCAAGTTTGTTTATGAGATTTTTCAATTGTGATACGAAAAACGCGATCCAGTCGGCAAAATTGCCCTCAACTCGGGTGTCCGATTCGGGTAATTCTTGTTTTGGATCATTTTTAAGTGTGATTTCGGTCACTTAGCGCCGTTGTCATCATTAACGACTGGAGGCACTCCTCGGCCGGGCGTAAAATAAGCCTATTAATTGTCTGGCACCTTGCGTGCATATACAGAGGAAATCTACGATGAGTAAAGTTAGTGCAGATGAAACCCCGGTTTGCTGCTGTATGGATGTTGGCACCATTATGGACAACACCGATTGCACCGCCTCCTACAGCCGCGTGTTTGCCAACCGCGCTGAAGCAGACGAAACGCTGGCGGCGTTGACTGAAAGAGCCCGCGGCGTGGAATCTGAACCGTGCAAAATTACCCCGACCTTTAGCGATGTTGAAGGCGGCGTGCAGCTGGATATCGATTTTGTCTTCTGCTGCGAAGCGGAAACCCTGATTTTCCAGCTTGGCCTGCGTTAATTCCGTTCTGACGCCCCCTTTCTGCGGGGCGTTATCTTCTCCTTTCAATGTGTTTTGGCTCCCACTTTTTTGCTTCTCCGATTGGCTTAATGTAAAAAATTAGTTAAAACTATTATCAGGTCAGACCACTTGGTTTTATCGGTTAACAGGGGAGAGTTATGAGTCAGGCACTACCGCTTGTCACCCGTCAGGGCGATCGCATTGCCATCGTCAGCGGTTTACGTACTCCGTTTGCTCGTCAGGCAACGGTATTTCACGGCGTTCCCGCGATTGATTTGGGAAAAATGGTCATCAGTGAAATGCTGGCTCGCAGCGATATTCCCCCGCAGATTATTGAACAACTGGTCTTTGGCCAGGTGGTTCAGATGCCGGAAGCGCCGAATATTGCGCGCGAGATCGTGCTTGGCACCGGCATGAGCGTGCACACCGATGCTTACAGCGTCAGTCGCGCCTGCGCGACCAGCTTTCAGGCCGTCGCCAACGTTGCTGAAAGCCTGATGGCGGGGACGATCCGTGCGGGCATTGCCGGCGGCGCGGACTCCTCGTCGGTGCTGCCTATCGGCGTGAGTAAAAAGCTGGCCCGCACCCTGGTGGATGCCAGTAAGGCGCGAACCCTCGGCCAGCGGCTGAAGCTGTTTTCTCGCCTGCGCCTGCGCGATCTGTTACCGGTGCCGCCCGCCGTGGCCGAATACTCGACCGGGCTGCGGATGGGCGATACCGCCGAGCAGATGGCAAAAAGCTGGGGCATCACCCGTGAGCAGCAGGATGTGCTGGCGCTTCGTTCGCATCAGCTGGCGGCCAAAGCCTGGGAAGAGGGAAAACTCTCCGCTGAAGTGATGACCGCTTACGCGCCGCCGTTCCGCGAGCCCGTAGCAAGCGACAACAATATTCGTAAGAATTCTACCCTCGCTGATTACCAAAAGTTACGTCCGGCCTTCGATCGCAAGCACGGCACGGTCACCGCAGCCAACAGCACGCCATTAACTGACGGCGCGGCGGCGGTGATTATGATGACGGAATCCCGGGCGAAAGAGCTGGGATTAGCCCCGCTTGGCTATCTGCGCAGCTACGCTTTCACCGCCATTGACGTTAAGCAGGATATGCTGCTGGGGCCGGCGTGGTCGACGCCTTTGGCGCTGGAAAGGGCGGGCCTGACCCTCGCCGATTTAACCCTTATCGACATGCACGAGGCTTTTGCCGCGCAAACGCTGGCCAATCTGAAGTGTCTGGCCAGCGATCGTTTTGCTCGCGAGGTGCTTGGCCGCTCGCAGGCCACCGGCGAAGTGGATGACAGCAAATTTAACGTCCTCGGCGGCTCGATTGCCTACGGCCATCCTTTTGCCGCGACCGGCGCGAGGATGATAACGCAAACCCTGCATGAGCTGCGGCGCAGAGGGGGCGGGTTTGGGCTGGTCACCGCCTGTGCGGCGGGTGGTTTAGGCGCCGCCATGATTCTGGAGGTGGAGTGATGACTCCTGCATCAGCGTTTACTCTTGATATTCGTCCGGACAACGTGGCGGTGATCACCATTGATACCCCCGGCGAAAAAATGAATACCCTGAAGGCCGAATTTGGCAGCCAGGTCCGGGCCATCATCCGCCAGATCCGCGATAACAAATCCCTGCGCGGCGTGGTGATTATTTCTGCTAAAGCGGACAACTTCATTGCCGGGGCGGATATCAATATGATTGCCCGCTGCGCCAGCGCGGAAGAGGCGGAGGCGTTGGCTCGTCAGGGGCAGCAGATTATGGCCGAGATCCACGGGCTGGCTATTCCGGCGATCGCCGCCATCCACGGCGCCTGCCTCGGCGGGGGCCTTGAGCTGGCGCTGGCCTGTCACGGGCGAGTTTGCAGCGATGATGATAAAACTCGTCTTGGCCTCCCTGAAGTGCAGCTGGGGTTGCTGCCGGGCTCCGGCGGCACGCAGCGGCTGCCGCGGTTGATTGGGGTCAGCAGCGCGCTGGAGATGATTCTCACCGGTAAACAGCTGCGCGCCCGACAGGCCCTTAAGGCCGGGCTGGTGGATGATGTGGTGCCGCACGCTATTTTACTGCAAACGGCAGTGGAGCTGGCGCTGAAAGGGCGTCCGGCGAGTCGCAATATGCCAATGCGCGAGCGCGTTCTCGCCGGCCCGTTAGGACGTAGCCTGCTGTTTCGCCTGGTGGCGAAGAAGACGCAGCAGAAGACCCAGGGCAACTATCCTGCCGCCAGGCGAATTCTGCAGGTCATTGAGAACGGGCTGGCACATGGCTGTAGCAGCGGCTACGCCGAAGAGGCGAAGGCCTTCGGCGAGCTGGCGATGACGCCGCAATCGCAGGCGCTACGCTCCATTTTCTTCGCCAGCACCGAGCTGAAGAAAGATCGCGGCGCCGATGCTGAAGCAGGACCTTTAAACAGCATCGCCGTGCTCGGCGGCGGCCTGATGGGCGGGGGAATCGCCTGGGTTACCGCCAGCAAAGGCGGATTGCCGGTGCGAATCAAGGATATTCAGGCCAGCGGGATTAACCATGCGTTGAAGTACAGCTGGGAGCTGCTGGATAAGCAGGTACGCCGCCGCTATATGCGTGCCGGCGAGCGCGATCGCCAGCTGGCGCTGATCTCCGGGACCATGGATTATCAAGGATTTGCCCACCGGGACGTGGTGATCGAAGCCGTATTCGAGGACCTGGCGCTCAAACAGCGAATGGTCGCCGAAATAGAACAACATTGCGGCCCGGAGACGATCTTTGCCTCCAATACGTCGTCGCTGCCGATCGCCGGGATCGCGGCGCAGGCCAGCAGGCCTCAGCGGGTGATTGGTCTGCACTATTTCAGCCCGGTTGAAAAAATGCCGCTGGTTGAGGTTATCCCGCATCAGCATACGGACCCGCAGGCCATCGCCACGGTGGTCAGGCTGGCAAAAATGCAGGGCAAAACGCCGATCGTAGTGGCGGATAAAGCCGGCTTCTACGTCAACCGCATTCTCGCTCCCTACATCAATGAGGCGATGCGCTTACTGACGGAGGGCGAACCCGTTGAGCATATCGATAACGCATTGGTTAAATTCGGTTTTCCGGTAGGTCCCATCCAGCTGCTCGATGAGGTTGGCATCGACACCGGCACCAAAATTATTCCCGTTCTGGAATCGGCATGGGGAGAACGTTTTAGCCCGCCTGCAAATATCATTAACGCGATCTTGAATGACGATCGCAAAGGCAGAAAAAATAGCCGCGGTTTCTATCTTTATGAGAAAAAAGGGCGTACAAGCAAAAAACGGCCCGATGCGGCAATTTATTCGCTACTGGGGATTTCTGCCCCGCAGGCTCGCTTGTCGGCGCAGCAGGTGGCTGAACGTTGCGTGATGATGATGCTCAATGAAGCGGCGCGCTGCTTCGATGAGCAGGTTATTCGCAGCGCACGCGATGGCGATATCGGCGCCGTGTTTGGTATTGGCTTCCCGCCGTTTCTTGGCGGTCCATTCCGCTATATGGATAAATCTGGTGCGGGTGAAGTGGTTGCAATTTTGCAGCGCCTGGCCGCGCAGTACGGCCCGCGTTTTACGCCATGTGAAAATTTATTGCGCATGGCCGAGCAGGGGGCAACATTTTGGCCCGCTGGCGAACGGACGACCTAAGTTCTGGTCAAAGAAGATAAATCCGACGATGAATGACGCTGTCGGTTGGCTATTTTGTCAACAAACATTGACTATACTTACGCCACTGAGGTAAAAAACAGCGTTTCATTCGTTGGATGGATCAGGCACAATGCCCGGCCACCGGGTCGACTGCGTATTATCTGCGCGGGTAAGACTACGGTGCTTCTGGTTAACAAAAGCGGTGCAATATGCAAGTTTTTATCATGCGTCACGGCGACGCTGCCCTCGATGCAGCCAGTGACTCGGTTCGTCCCTTAACCGCATGCGGTTGTGATGAGTCACGTCTGATGGCAACCTGGCTGAAAGGTCAGAAAGTAGATATTGAGCGGGTTCTTGTGAGTCCTTATCTGCGTGCGGAACAGACTCTGGATATCGTAAGAGAGTGCATGAACCTGCCGAAGGACGTCGACGTCATGCCGGAGCTGACGCCGTGCGGCGATGTTGGCATGGTCAACGCCTATCTTCAGGCGCTGGCAAATGAAGGTGTGGCAACGGCGCTGGTCGTTTCTCACCTGCCGTTGGTGGGGTACCTCGTCTCAGAGCTGTGCCCGGGAGAGACGCCCCCGATGTTCACCACATCGGCCATTGCCTGCGTGACGCTCGATGCCAACGGCAAGGGCGAATTCAACTGGCAGATGAGCCCCTGCAACCTGAAGATGGCGAAAGCTATCTAATCACCCCCGGAGCCGACGTTTACGGAAGCTCCGGCGGTTGCCACTCTTCAATCTCTATCAGCACCAGCAGTGCGGCGTCCCCGCCGTACTCTTTTGGCGCCTGATGGAACGCCATAATATGCGGATGCTGCGCCAGCCATAATGGCGTCTGCTGCTTGAGAATATGCTTCCCGTGCCCGTGCATCACGCACGCGCAGAACACGTGTTCCCGGCGGCATGCGGCAATCAGCGCGCCCAGCTCCTGCTTTGCCTGCAGCTGAGTTAAACCGTGCAGGTCGAGAAACAGCTCTGGCGAATAGTCCCCGCGCCGTAGTTTTTTCAACTCAAAGTGGCTCACGTCCGCACGGACGTATTTTACCGACCCTTCGGTATTCAGCAGCGGCTGAAATTCATCCGAAAAGTAGTGGCTGTTGTCGGCCTGCTCCTGAAGTAGACGCTTCGGCGGCACTTCGGTAATTTTCTTGCGCAGCGGGCGGTGAACGATAGTGTCCTGCTTAATCTTACGCGTGCCGGTCATGAGCTGACGGAACAGCGTCTGATCCTCCACGCTAAGCGATGTTTTCTTTTTCATTGCCCACTCTCATCTTTTCTTTGCGCTAGTTTACCCGACCCGGAGTACATCCAGGCAAGCAAAACGTACTTTTCCCCCTCAGCCTGACGTAAGAATGCTGATTTATCGCCGTCTTCATGGCAAACTAGCCGCCGAATTTACAGTAGAGCGTGTCCTGGAGGATGGCGTGGATAAAATTTTTGTTGATGAAGCAGTCAATGAGCTGCAAACCATTCAGGACATGCTGCGTTGGGCGGTAAGCCGCTTCAGCGCGGCGAATATCTGGTACGGTCACGGCACCGACAACCCGTGGGACGAAGCGGTGCAGCTGGTGCTGCCTTCATTGTACCTGCCGCTGGACATCCCGGAAGACATGCGCATTGCGCGTCTGACTTCCAGCGAAAAACACCGCATCGTTGAGCGCGTGATTCGCCGCGTCAATGAGCGTATTCCGGTCGCCTATTTGACCAACAAAGCCTGGTTCTGCGGCCATGAGTTTTACGTCGATGAACGCGTGCTGGTGCCGCGCTCTCCGATTGGCGAGCTTATCGAAAACCAGTTTGCCGGACTGATCGACCATCAGCCGCAGCACATCCTGGATATGTGCACCGGCAGCGGCTGTATCGCCATCGCCTGCGCCTATGCCTTCCCGGAAGCGGAAGTCGATGCGGTGGATATCTCCCCTGACGCGCTGGCCGTGGCCGAACAAAACGTGGAAGAGCACGGGCTGATTCATCAGGTTACGCCGATTCGCTCGGATCTGTTCCGCGACCTGCCGAAGGTGCAATATGACCTGATCGTCACCAACCCGCCGTACGTCGATGAAGAAGATATGTCCGATTTGCCGGGTGAATATCGTCATGAGCCGGTGCTCGGGCTGGCCTCCGGCAGCGACGGTCTGAAGTTGACCCGCCGCATCCTCGCCTGCGCCCCGGATTACCTCAACGATGACGGTATTCTGATTTGTGAAGTCGGTAACAGCATGGTACATCTGATTGAGCAGTACCCGGATGTCCCGTTCACCTGGCTTGAGTTCGATAACGGCGGAGACGGCGTGTTTATGCTGACCAAACCGCAGCTGATCGCCGCACGGGTGCATTTCGGTATTTATAAAGACTAAAAACAACACGCAAACATGACGGAGCCGTGATGGCAGGAAATACAATTGGACAACTCTTTCGCGTAACCACTTTCGGCGAGTCGCACGGCCTGGCGCTGGGCTGCATCGTCGACGGCGTACCGCCGGGCATCCCGCTGACCGAAGCCGATCTGCAGCACGACCTGGATCGTCGCCGTCCCGGCACCTCGCGCTATACCACCCAGCGTCGCGAACCGGACCAGGTTAAGATCCTGTCCGGCGTATTCGAGGGCGTCACCACCGGCACCAGCATTGGCCTGCTGATTGAGAATACCGATCAGCGTTCGCAGGACTACGGCGCTATCAAAGACGTTTTTCGTCCCGGCCACGCGGATTACACCTACGAGCAGAAATACGGCCTGCGCGATTATCGCGGCGGCGGACGCTCGTCGGCGCGTGAGACCGCGATGCGCGTTGCGGCAGGAGCGATCGCCAAAAAGTTCCTCGCGGAGAAGTTTGGCATCGTCATCCGCGGCTGCCTGACCCAGATGGGAGATATCCCGCTGGCAATTAAAGACTGGGAGCAGGTTGAACAGAACCCGTTCTTCTGTCCCGATCCGGATAAAATTGAAGCGCTTGATGAGCTGATGCGCGGCCTGAAAAAAGAGGGTGATTCGATTGGCGCAAAAATCACCGTCGTGGCCGATGGCGTTCCTCCGGGACTCGGTGAGCCGGTATTCGACCGCCTGGATGCCGATATTGCCCACGCGCTGATGAGCATAAATGCGGTGAAAGGCGTTGAGATTGGCGACGGCTTTGAGGTGGTTAAGCTGCGCGGCAGCGAAAACCGCGATGAGATCACCAAAGCCGGTTTCCAGAGCAACCATGCGGGCGGCGTGCTCGGCGGCATCAGCAGCGGTCAGCAGATTGTCGCTAATATTGCGCTGAAGCCGACCTCCAGCATCACCGTTCCGGGGCATACCATTAACCGCTTTGGCGAAGAAGTTGAGATGATCACCAAAGGGCGTCACGATCCGTGCGTGGGGATTCGCGCGGTGCCGATCGCAGAAGCGATGCTGGCGATCGTGTTAATGGATCACTTTATGCGTCAACGCGCGCAAAACGGCGACGTGACGACATCAATTCCACGCTGGTAATCGATGAAAAAAACCGTTATCGCTCTGCTGGCGCTCCTGGCCAGCTCTGCCTGCTCTGCGGCAACGCCGTGGCAAAAAATCACTCAGCCGATAGGCGGCAGCGCGCAGTCGATCGGCGCTTTTGCCAACGGCTGCATTGTGGGAGCCCAGGCGCTGCCCCTGGACTCGGCAAACTACCAGGTGATGCGTACCGACCAGCGCCGCTATTTCGGCCATCCCGATCTTGTCCGGTTTATCCAGCGCCTGAGCAATCAGGTGCACGGTCGGGGAATGGGCACGATGCTGATTGGCGATATGGGAATGCCCGCCGGCGGGCGTTTTAACGGCGGCCACGCCAGCCATCAGAGCGGCCTGGATGTCGATATTTTCCTCCAGCTGCCGCAGATGCGCTGGAGCCCGGCGCAGCTGCTGAAGCCGCAGGCGCTGGACCTGGTTTCCGCCGACGGCAAGCGCGTTGTCCCGGCGCGGTGGAGCCCGCAAATTAGCCAGCTGATCAAGCTGGCGGCAGAAGATAGCGAAGTCACGCGCATCTTCGTTAACCCGGCGATCAAACAGCAGCTATGCCTCGATGCCGGGAGCGATCGCGACTGGCTGCATAAAGTTCGCCCGTGGTTCCAGCATCGTGCGCATATGCATGTTCGCCTGCGCTGTCCTGCCGGAAGCCTGGAGTGCGAAGAGCAGGCGCCGCCGCCTGCCGGCGATGGCTGCGGTGCAGAGTTGCAAAGCTGGTTCGAACCTCCGAAACCCGGATCAACCTCTCCTGTGAAGAAGACGCCGCCTCCGCTGCCGCCTTCCTGCCAGGCGCTACTGGATGAGCACGTTCTTTAATGGATAGTTTTATCGACCTGTTTATGGTTTCGCCCACGGTACTGGTAGTGCTTTTCTTCGTCGCCATTCTCGCCGGATTTATCGATTCCCTGGCCGGCGGCGGCGGGCTGTTGACCGTCCCGGCGCTGATGGCTGCGGGACTCCCTCCGGCGCAGGCGCTGGCGACCAACAAGCTGCAGGCCTGCGGCGGTTCGCTTTCCGCGTCACTCTATTTTATCCGCCGCAAGGTGGTGAACCTCGCCGATCAGAAGCTTAATATTCTGATGACGTTTATCGGCTCCACCGGCGGTGCGCTGCTGGTGCAGCACGTGCAGTCCGATATCCTCAAACAGATTTTGCCGCTGCTGATTATCGGCATTGGCCTCTATTTTCTGCTGATGCCAAAATTAGGCGAGGACGATCGCCAGCGTCGCTTATACGGCCTGCCGTTCGCGCTGGTCGCCGGCGGCTGCGTGGGTTTCTATGACGGCTTTTTCGGTCCGGGAGCCGGCTCGTTCTACGCGCTGGCCTTTGTTACCCTGGCCGGGTTCAATCTTGCAAAATCAACCGCCCATGCGAAGGTGCTTAACGCGACCTCCAATATTGGCGGGCTGCTGCTGTTTATTATTGGCGGCAAAGTGATTTGGGCCACTGGATTCGTGATGCTGGCAGGGCAGTTTATTGGCGCCCGCGCTGGCTCACGGTTGGTATTGAGCAAAGGGCAATCGCTGATTCGGCCGATGATCGTGGTCGTGTCCGCAGTGATGAGCGCGAAACTTCTTTATGACAGCCACGGGGCGGAAATCCTGCAGTGGTTGGGAATGAATTAATGCAACAGCAACACCATTATCAGCAGCTGATCGCTATTTTTGACGGCTGCTTCGCCGACGATTTTAATACCCGTCTGATTAAAGGCGACGACGAACCGATCTATCTTCCGGCTGATAAGGACGTACCGTTTAACCGTATCGTCTTTGCCCACGGCTTTTATGCCAGCGGCCTGCACGAAATTTCGCACTGGTGCATTGCCGGGAAAGCGCGTCGTGAACTGGTTGATTTCGGCTACTGGTACTGCCCGGATGGCCGCGATGCGATGACGCAGCGTCAGTTTGAAGACGTCGAGGTGAAACCCCAGGCATTTGACTGGCTGTTTTGCGTGGCGGCGGGCTTCCCGTTTAACGTCAGCTGCGACAACCTGGAAGGGGACGTCGAGCCCGATCGCATTGCCTTTCAGCGGCGGGTCCATGCCCAGGTCATGAGCTATCTGGAGCAGGGGATCCCGGAACGTCCGGCGCGATTTATTCAGGCATTACAAAAATATTATCAAACGCCGCCACTGACGGCAGAACAATTTCCGTGGCCGGAAGACCTGCACTAAGGCCACGCTTTACACTAGAAGAGGAAAGACAATGCTCGCGGAGTTTGAATCACGCATTCTGGCGCTAATCGACGAAATGGTAGACCACGCCAGTGATGATGAACTGTTTGCCGGCGGCTATCTGCGTGGCCACCTGACGCTGGCGGTAGCCGAGCTGGAAGGTGGAGACGATCACTCGGCGCAAGCGATCAATGACCGGGTCGTCCATAGTCTGGAAAAAGCGATTGGCGCGGGAGAGCTCTCGCCGCCGGACCAGATCCTCGTTCAGGATATGTGGGATAATTTGTACCAGCAGGCAAAACGGTAAACAGCCCGTACCGCCTGCACGATAGCCCCGGCCGAGCGTCGCGAGATCGGGGAATCGCCCGGATAATGCCATCCGGGCGACCTCTACGGGTTATTTCACCGCTTTTCCCTTCAGCAGTTTCCTCACCCATAGCCGATTGGGATTGAGCGCCGCCAGCGTTTCGCGATCCATTGGCAGCGGTTCCCCGCTCATCTGCGCCGCCAGAATTTCCGCCGTTAACGGCGCGGAGCACAGCCCGCGCGATCCCAGCGCGCCGAGAAGATAAAGATTGCGATGCACCGGAGCAGACGGCGCATCCTCCTTCTGCCCGGCAAGCAGAGCGTACCGGGTCAAGGTGGCATCATAGTCCGGCACGTTGCCTACCATCGGCAAATGGTCGCGGGTGGCACAGCGTACGCCACAGCGGGCTTCGTTGGCGCTGGTATCGACCTCCTGGGCCCACCCGGCATCGGGGAAACAGTCGATCAAACGCTGACGGTTCTGCCGCTGATCCTCCGCGCTGAAAGCCGTTTCCGTCTGCCCGCGATGATAGCTGGCTCCGATACAGTGCCGCTGATTATGCGGGTTTTGCGGCGTCAGGTAGCCGTCATAGCACAGTACCTGACGCAGCTGAGAAAGCCCCGGCGGCGTCGGGATATGGCTAACCTGTCCGCCCACCGGATAGGCCGGCAGCTGCGCGGTTTGGCTGAAGGTGGTCAGCTGATGGCCGTTCGCCAGTACCACCACCGCATGCTGCTGGCGCTGGTTCAGCTGCCAGCCGTCGCCATCGGCGGTGAGCGTCTCCACCTTAAAACCGTAGCGCGCGCGCAGCCCGCGGGTCGCCGCCAGCGCGAAGAGTTCGGCCGTCAGCTGCTGCGGGCAGAGCCAGCCTCCTGAGGGATAGGCGATCCCGCCGCAGCCGGTCTCCACGCCGGTCGCCTGCGCCGCCGTTTCGGCGCTGACGGCAACGGCAATTTCCGCCGGCAGATTGAGCTCAAGCATCTGGGCGATTTTTTGCGCGCTTTTCTCATCCCAGGCGAGCTGCGTCACTCCGCACCACTGGTGGTCGAAGGTGACCGGCAGCGCATCGTATATCCTGCGCGCGAAGGTAAATGCGGCGGGGAAGAAGCGGGCCAGAGCCGGGTCGTGCTGGCTGAGCAACGGATACAGGGCCCCCTGACGGTTGCCGGATGCGCCTTCGCCTGGCGCATCGTCGGCGCAATAGAGCGTCACCTGCCAGCCGCGGCGCAGCAGCGCGAGCGACAGCAGGGCGCTGGCAATCCCGCCGCCGATAATCGCCACTTCGCGTTTGTCGGCGGCGGTGCGGGCGAACCACGGCGCGCGCGCGGGCAGGTTCAGCTCGCGGCTCATCTCGCCGATAAGCATCTCTCGCTTGCGGCCAAAACCTTTATGCTTGTGCATGGTAAAGCCGGCTTCCTGCAGGCCGCGACGGACAAAACCTGCGGAGGTGAAGGTTGCCAGCGTTCCGCCCGGTTTCGCCAGCCGGGCCATAGCCGCGAAGAGTTCAGGCGTCCACATATCCGGGTTTTTTGCCGGAGCAAATCCGTCGAGAAACCAGGCATCGACCTGCTGATTGAGAGAGTCATCAAGCTCAAGGGTCAGCTCATTGATATCTCCGAACCATAGATCCAGGGTCACGCGGCCGTCATCGAGCAGCAGTCGATGGCAGCCGGCAACGGGCAGCGGCCACTGGGCCTGCAGCTGCTCCGCCCACGGGGCCAGCTCCGGCCAGTGCCGGTGGGACAGGGCCAGATCGGCGGCGGTGAGCGGAAATTTTTCAAAACTGATGAAATGTAATCTTTGCAGGGTAGCTTCGGGGGAGTCACGGTGAAAAACGTCGAACGCCTGCCACAGCGTGAGGAAGTTGAGGCCGGTGCCGAATCCGCTCTCAGCAACCACAAATAGCGGGTGTGAATGAGTGGGAAAGCGTTCACCGAGGCGGTTGCCGCCGAGAAAGACGTAGCGGGTCTCTTCCAGACCGTTGTCATTGGAAAAGTACACGTCGCCGAAATCTCGGGAAACAGGTGTACCCTCAGCGTTGAATTCCAGGTTGGCAGGTTGTATGGCGTTTTGTTTCACGTAAGTTACTCGAATCTCAAGGCGTAGAACGATCTTAACGATGTGTGCCGGGAGGCGCAAATTTATACACAAAATGGCTGATCGGACTTGTTCGGCGTACAAGTGTACGCTATTGTGCGACTCGAAACTTAAAATAGTGCGACTTACAGAGGTATTGAATGAAACGTGCAGTGATTACTGGCTTGGGCATCGTTTCCAGCATCGGTAACAACCAGCAGGAAGTCCTGGCATCTCTGCGTGAAGGACGTTCAGGGATCACTTTCTCTCAGGAATTTCAAGATTCAGGTATGCGCAGCCACGTATGGGGCAACGTTAAGCTGGATACCACCGGTCTGATCGACCGTAAAGTGGTTCGCTTTATGAACGATGCTTCTATCTACGCCTACCTCTCAATGCAGCAGGCCGTAGAAGATGCTGGATTGAAAGAAGAGGTTTATCAAAATAACCCGCGCGTGGGTCTGATCGCCGGTTCTGGCGGTTCTTCTAAATATCAGGTGTTTGGCGCAGACGCGATGCGTAGCCCGCGTGGCCTGAAAGCCGTTGGCCCGTACGTCGTGACTAAAGCGATGGCCTCTGCCGTTTCAGCCTGCCTTGCCACACCGTTCAAAATCCACGGCGTTAACTACTCTATCAGCTCCGCTTGCGCGACTTCCGCACACTGTATCGGCAATGCCGTAGAGCAGATTCAGCTGGGTAAACAGGACATCGTTTTTGCCGGCGGCGGCGAAGAGCTGTGCTGGGAAATGGCCTGCGAATTCGACGCAATGGGCGCCCTGTCCACCAAATATAACGAAACTCCGGACAAAGCGTCCCGTACCTATGATACGCACCGCGACGGTTTCGTCATCGCTGGCGGCGGCGGGATGGTTGTGGTTGAAGAGCTGGAGCACGCTCTGGCGCGCGGCGCGCACATCTATGCTGAAATCGTCGGCTACGGCGCAACTTCCGACGGCGCCGACATGGTCGCCCCATCGGGCGAAGGTGCCGTTCGCTGCATGCACATGGCGATGCAGGGCGTTGATACCCCGATTGATTATCTGAACTCCCACGGTACCTCAACTCCGGTTGGCGACGTGAAAGAGCTGGGTGCGATCCGTGAAGTCTTCGGCGATAACAGCCCGGCTATCTCCGCAACGAAAGCGATGACCGGCCACTCGCTGGGCGCCGCAGGCGTACAGGAAGCTATCTACTCTCTGCTGATGCTGGAACACGGCTTTATCGCGCCAAGCATCAACATCGACGAGATGGACGAGCAGGCCGCTGGCCTGAACATCGTGACTAAGCCGACTGAACGTGCGTTGACCACCGTTATGTCCAACAGCTTCGGTTTTGGTGGCACCAACGCCACCCTGGTGATGCGTAAACACGACGCATAGTCAGTCAGTAATTGAAAAGGGAGCCGGCTGGCTCCCTTTTTTGCATTATTGAGAGAGCCTGGCGCAGGGAGGCACACTCACCTCGTCTTACTCTGCGAACTGGAGTAAAGCATGTCCGCAGCGACAGAAAAAACAGATCACTCTTCCGCGAATATTTCGCTATTTCGCATTACGTTCTCCGTATTTCTCACCTACATGACCGTTGGCCTTCCGCTGCCGGTGATCCCCCTTTTCGTGCACCATGAGCTCGGTTTTGGCAACACGATGGTCGGCATCGCCGTCGGAATACAGTTTCTGGCGACGGTGCTGACGCGAGGTTACGCCGGTCGCCTCGCCGATCAGTACGGCGCTAAACGCTCCGTACTGCAGGGCATGCTGGCCTGCGCGCTGGCCGGCGCCGCGTGGCTGCTGGCGGCGCTGCTGCCGGTGTCGATTGTGGCGAAATTCGCGCTGCTGGTGCTGGGCCGCCTGATCCTTGGCTTTGGCGAGAGCCAGCTGCTAACCGGTAACCTGAGCTGGGGGCTGGGCCTCGTCGGGCCGACGCGTTCGGGAAAAGTCATGTCATGGAACGGAATGGCCATCTACGGATCGCTGGCGGCTGGCGCCCCGCTGGGGCTGCTGATCTACACGCACTACGGCGTTGCGGTGCTGGCCTGCGTCACTATGGCGCTGCCGCTGCTGGCCCTCGCGATTAACGGCACGGTCCGCAAGGTTCCGGCTCACGGCGGCGAGCGCCCGTCGCTGTGGAGCGTGGTCGGTATGATCTGGCGTCCGGGGATTGGCCTTGCCCTGCAGGGCGTCGGGTTTGCGGTGATTGGCACCTTCGTCTCGCTCTACTTTGCCAGCAACGGCTGGGCGATGGCCGGCTTTACGTTGACCGCTTTTGGCGGCGCCTTCGTGCTGATGCGTATCCTGTTCGGCTGGATGCCCGATCGCTTCGGCGGGGTGAAGGTGGCGATGGTCTCGCTGCTGATTGAGGCCGCGGGCCTGACGCTGCTGTGGCTGGCTCCGGATGCCTGGGTCGCCTTAGCTGGCGCCGCGCTGACCGGCTGCGGCTGCTCGCTTATCTTCCCGTCGCTGGGCGTGGAGGTGGTGAAACGCGTTCCGCCGCAGGTGCGCGGCACCGCGCTGGGCGGCTATGCGGCATTTCAGGATATCTCATACGGTATTAGCGGCCCGCTTGCCGGACTGCTGGCGACGTCCCTGGGCTACCCGTCCGTCTTCCTGGCGGCGGCCGTCTGCGCCGCGCTGGGGATTGTCGTCACCCTGGTATCGTTACGAAAATAGGCTTATGGCTCGGCCCGCGGTGAGTGAGGGCCGGCCGCCTTGCGCGGAAGATAGTACTTCACCTGAAACTCAAACATATTGGTATAGAGTATTGAGTCGTCGATAGGCTGGTGCTGTTCGTCTATCGGCTGGGTCTGCCTGCGGATGATGGGATCTTTAATGCTGATGTAACAGTTTAGCCAGCACGGGGCAGGGAAGAATGGGGACTATGGATTCGTAGCATCCGTCTGTTCTGATCCCGCATTCATTTTCAATATACGCAAACTTCGATTTTTTCATATGGCAATCGTCAGGTCAGGAAAACGCGTCGCCGAGAGCCAGGTCTCTTCTAATTGCATCGCAATATTGTCGATAAAGCGTAGCCTTTTTATATAGACGGGCTCTCCGTGCTGTCGCTGCAGGCCTTTAGCTATTTCCTCTGATGCCGACTGTAATGCAAATTTGATAATTTGACTGGAGGGCGTTTTACCTTCATTCCGGGCTATTTCAGTAAAACTGTTTAAATGCGTGACCGAGGCCTGAAAATGTTTATTTCTGATCCAGGTCCCGGATCCGTGACGGCGCTCAATTAAACCATCCTCCTCCAGCGTCTTTAACGCCTTACGCAGCGTATCGGCGGTGTTTTTCTTGCGCTAAGAGCTATGCAATCATCAGCCACAGCAGCGCCGCCGCTGCCAGCGCCAGCAGGATAAACCACGGTTTTTTGAGCCGTGCGGAGAGCGGAGTGGGTTCCGACCGCAGCGATGGGATTGCCAGCGTCTCCTGGGCTCGCGCCACGCGCAGCACGAAGACTTTGTTCAATAGCGTCAGTATCTGGCTGGAGCTCAGCACCGATTGCGGCGTCACGTGCCAGCTGTGGCGGGCAAAATCGGCGATCTTCTGCCACTCCTGCGCTTCAAGCGGCTGTTTCAGCGCGGCCTGCAGCGAGTTGAGCGTCGGGCTGGCCTGGGTGCTTAGCGTTTGCCGCGCCTGAAGCCAGTAGGAGAGCGGGGTAAAATGCGTTGCCGGGATCAGCTCGCCGGTTTTCACGCCGCACAGCTCCAGCATCGACTGCCAGATAAGCTTACCTGGCTCGCCGGTTGCGGCAGCAAGACGGGTCACCAGCTGGTTCAGCGTGTTGTGCTCCGCCGGCAGCAGCGGGCGCAGCGTAGGCTGACGCTGCTGGGGCGACGGAATCGACAGCAGGCCGTTCTGCAGCAGCTGCAGCACGTTCTCAAGCTGCTGCTGGGTCAGCGCGTGTAGCGCGGTTTGCCCATAGTGCTGGCGAATATAATCGCTCACCGCCTGACGATTGTTGCCCTGATTCAGCAGCTCGCCGAGCTGCGCCAGAGTCTGACGATGGTGATGGTTTTGCTGCGCAACGGTCAGGCGCTGGTTCAGGTGACTTTCGGCGGCGGCAAAGTGGCATGCCAGCAGCGGCGCATCGCCCTTGAGTCCCAGATCGTGCTTGATTCCGGCCCACACTTCCGCGTTCTGCTGCGACGTTAACGCCACCAGGCGCGTTATCAATCGCTCGAGAACGGTGCGTTGCTGGGTGGTAAGCGAAAGCTCCCCGGCGACGGAAGCGCCGGAGGGAGCCGTCCCCGGAGGGCGATCGGACATACCTGAAACGGGTTGTGTCATGATTAATCCTTTCCGTATTACTGTACTGAGGCCGGTGATGATGTTCCTGGCGGCGAGATTATGGCACACTTCCCCGGTTTACTCTCGTTCTCAGACAGGTACTGAACCGTGAAAATCCTCGTTGATGAAAATATGCCCTATGCCCGTGAGCTTTTTAGCCGTTTGGGCGAGGTGAGGGCGGTCCCCGGCCGCCCAATTCCGGCTGAAGCGCTGACCGATGCCGACGCGCTGATGGTCCGTTCCGTCACTAAAGTCAATGAAGCGCTGCTTGCCGGCAAGGCTATTCAGTTTGTCGGAACCGCGACCGCGGGTACCGATCATGTCGACCAGGCGTGGCTGCAGCAGGCGGGGATCGGTTTTTCCGCCGCACCGGGCTGTAACGCTATTGCGGTGGTTGAGTATGTTTTCTCGGCGCTGCTGATGCTGGCCGAGCGCGATGGCTTTGCGCTGACCGATCGTACCGTCGGGATCGTGGGGGTGGGCAACGTCGGCGGACGCCTGCAAAAACGTCTTGAAGCGCTGGGGATCAAAACGCTGCTGTGCGATCCGCCGCGCGCGGATCGCGGCGATGAAGGCGATTTCCGCAGCCTTGACGAGCTGGTTCAACAGGCCGATGTGCTGACGTTCCACACGCCTTTATATAAAGAAGGGCAATACAAGACGCTGCACCTCGCGGATGAGGCGCTGATCGGCCGCCTGAAGCCGGGAACGGTGTTAATTAACGCCTGCCGTGGTCCGGTGGTTGATAACGGCGCATTGCTGAAATGCCTGCAGGCCGGGCAGCCGCTGAGCGTCGTGCTTGACGTCTGGGAGCCGGAGCCGGATCTTAACCTTGAGCTGCTGGATCGCGTGGATATCGGTACCGCGCATATTGCGGGCTATACCCTTGAAGGGAAAGCGCGCGGGACGACCCAGGTGTTTGAAGCCTACAGCGCGTTTATCGGTCATCCGCAGCAGGTGGCGCTGGATACCCTGCTGCCGGCGCCGGAGTTTGGCCGTATCACCCTGCACGGCGCGCTCGATCAGGCAACTCTGAAAAGGCTGGTCCATTTGGTGTATGATGTGCGCCGCGACGATGCGCCGCTGCGAAAAGTGGCCGGTGCTGCGGGCGAATTTGACAAGCTGCGCAAAAATTACCAGGAACGCCGTGAATGGTCTTCGCTATACGTACAGTGCAGCGATGAGCAGGCGGCGACGCTGTTGCGGCAGCTCGGCTTTAATGCCATACATCACCCTGTTCGTTAATATCTTCTTAATGACCCTGTTGGATACTCCTGCAGGGTCGCTTTTTCCTGGAGTAAACCACCATGTCTGAAGGCTGGAATATTGCCATACTAGGCGCAACGGGCGCCGTCGGCGAAGCCCTGCTCGAAACCCTTGCTGAACGTCAGTTCCCGGTGGGTGATATTTACGCCCTGGCGCGTAACGAAAGCGCGGGCGAACATCTGCGTTTTAACGGTAAGTCGGTCATCGTACAGGATGCCGCGGAGTTTGACTGGACTCAGGCCCAGCTGGCCTTTTTCGCCGCCGGCGTCGAGGCCACGGCGGCCTACGTTGATGAGGCGACTAACTCTGGCTGTCTGGTTATCGACCTGAGCGGCCTGTTCGCGCTGGAGCCGGACGTCCCGCTGGTGGTTCCGGAAGTTAACCCATTTGTGCTGGCTGATTACCGCAATCGTAACGTTATTGCCGTTGCCAACAGCCTGACCAGCCAGCTGCTGGCCGCGCTGAAGCCGCTGATTGATGAAGGCGGCCTGTCGCGTATTCAGGTCACCAGCCTGCTCTCCGTCTCCGCCCAAGGTAAAAAAGCCGTGAGCGCGCTGGCGGGGCAGAGCGCTAAGCTGCTCAACGGCATGCCGATTGATGAAGATGATTACTTTGGTCGTCAGCTGGCGTTCAACATGCTGCCCATTCTGCCCGATCGTGAAGGCAGCGTGCTGGAAGAGCGGCGTATCGTCGACGAAGTACGGAAGATCCTCCAGGATGAAGGGCTGATGATCTCCGCAAGCGTGGTCCAGTCGCCGGTATTCTACGGCCATGCGCAGGTGGTTAATTTCGAAGCCATGCGTCCGCTGGCCGCAGAAGAGGCGCGCGATGCCTTCGTACGCGGCGAAGATATCGAGCTGTCCGAAGCGAGCGAGTTTCCGACTCAGGTTGGCGACGCTTCCGGCACCAGCCAACTCTCCGTCGGCTGCGTGCGTAACGATTACGGGATGCCGGAGCAGATTCAGTTCTGGTCCGTTGCCGACAACGTCCGCTTCGGCGGCGCGCTGATGGCGGTGAAAACCGCTGAGAGGCTGGTGCAGGAGTATTTTTACTGATGTCTGAGATGGAGCAGCAGCCGGTCTGTAAAATCGCGCTGGGCATCGAGTACGACGGCAGTAAATATTACGGCTGGCAGCGGCAGAACGAAGTGCGTAGCGTGCAGGAGAAGCTGGAAAAGGCGCTCTCGCAGGTGGCGAATGAACCGATTAACGTCTTCTGCGCGGGCCGCACCGACGCCGGCGTTCATGGCACCGGACAGGTGGTGCATTTTGAAACGCGTGCGCTGCGTAAAGACGCGGCCTGGACGCTGGGCGTGAATGCGAATCTGCCTGGTGACATTGCCGTGCGGTGGGTTAAACATGTGCCGGAAGAGTTCCACGCGCGCTTCAGCGCAACGGCGCGCCGCTACCGCTACGTTATCTATAATCATCGGCTGCGCCCGGCGGTGTTAAGCCAGGGGGTGACTCATTATCACCAGCCTCTGGATGCCGAACGGATGCAGCGTGCGGCGCAGTGCCTGCTGGGCGAGAATGATTTTACCTCGTTCCGTGCGCTGCAGTGCCAGTCGCGTACGCCCTGGCGCAACATTAAGCACATTAGCGTCACCCGTTATGGCGCATATGTGGTGGTCGATATCAAAGCAAACGCCTTTGTACATCATATGGTAAGGAACATTGTCGGCAGCCTGATGGAAGTGGGGGCCGGTAACCAGCCAGAGAGCTGGATTGCAGAACTTCTGGCGGCAAAAGACAGGAAGCTAGCCGCCGCGACGGCAAAAGCCGAAGGATTGTATCTGGTGTCGGTCGACTATCCGGCCCATTTCGATCTGCCGGTGATGCCGATGGGCCCGCTGTTTCTGGCGGACTGACGTATACGCCTCATCCTTCAGGCTGCCGCGCTGCCGGCCGCGCTGGTTTCCCCGGGCTTGCCTCTTGAGGTGGGCCCGGGAGCTACCGTTCGGCCGCCTGGATACGCCGTGAAGGATTTTACGTATTGCTATTAAGGACTCAAACGGTATGGACCTGATTCGCTTTTTAATTGATTTCATCCTGCATATAGATGTACACCTGGCCGAACTGGTTGCCGAGTACGGTATCTGGGTTTATGCCATTCTGTTTTTGATTTTGTTTTGCGAAACGGGTCTGGTGGTCACACCGTTCCTGCCGGGAGATTCGCTGCTGTTTGTTGCCGGCGCGCTGTCAGCGCTGCCGACTAACGATCTGAACGTGCATCTGATGGTGGTGCTGATGGTTATCGCGGCGATTGTCGGCGATGCCCTGAACTACACCATCGGGCGGCTGTTCGGTGAAAAGCTCTTCAGTAATCCTGATTCTAAAATCTTCCGCCGCAGCTATCTGGACAAGACCCACTCGTTCTACGAGCGTCACGGCGGCAAAACCATTATCCTCGCTCGCTTCGTGCCGATTGTCAGAACCTTTGCGCCATTTGTGGCGGGAATGGGCCACATGTCCTATCGTCATTTTGCGGCCTATAACGTGGTTGGCGCATTGCTGTGGGTGCTGCTGTTCACCTATGCAGGCTACCTGTTTGGCGATTTGCCGATCGTCCAGGAAAACCTGAAGCTGCTGATTGTCGCGATTATTCTCCTGTCTGTGCTGCCGGGGGTGATTGAAATCATTCGCCACAAGCGCGCGGCGGCGAAGCAGTCGAAATAGCCTCTGTAGCGTAATCTTCTGCGGGGGGAGCGCCTCCGCCCGCAGATTGAAGTGTGAGCGGTACGACCACTTTTTTATCCCATGTGACGGGATGTTATGATTTAATGTGCAACATTCATGGTCTGTAAGGGTCAAAAATGGCATTATGCGCCCCTTACGACAAAACTGGCATCGACCAGGTTCAGGCAGAAAGGTTATCAATGAGCTGGATTGAACGAATTAAAAGCAATATAACTCCCACCCGCAAGGCAAGCATTCCTGAGGGTGTATGGACCAAGTGCGACAGCTGCGGTCAGGTACTGTACCGCGCAGAGCTGGAGCGCAACCTGGAGGTTTGCCCTAAGTGCGATCACCATATGCGTATGTCGGCGCGTAATCGCCTGCATAGCCTGTTGGACGAAGGTTCCCTTGTGGAGCTGGGAAGCGAGCTCGAGCCGAAAGATGTGCTGAAGTTCCGCGATTCGAAAAAATACAAAGACCGCCTGGCGTCGGCTCAAAAAGAGACCGGTGAGAAAGATGCGCTGGTGGTTATGAAGGGCACGCTGTACGACATGCCGGTTGTCGCCGTTGCTTTTGAATTCGCCTTTATGGGCGGTTCGATGGGCTCGGTGGTAGGTGCGCGCTTCGTACGTGCCGTTGAGCAGGCGTTGGAAGACAACTGCCCGCTGGTTTGCTTCTCAGCGTCCGGCGGCGCGCGCATGCAGGAAGCGCTGATGTCGCTGATGCAGATGGCGAAAACGTCAGCCGCGCTGGCGAAAATGCAGGAGCGCGGTTTACCGTATATCTCCGTGCTGACCGACCCGACGATGGGCGGCGTATCGGCGAGCTTTGCGATGCTCGGCGACCTGAACATCGCGGAACCGAAAGCGCTGATCGGCTTTGCCGGCCCTCGCGTTATCGAGCAAACCGTACGCGAAAAGCTGCCGCCAGGATTCCAGCGCAGCGAGTTCCTGATTGAAAAAGGGGCGATCGACATGATCGTACGTCGCCCTGAAATGCGCCTGAAGCTGGCCAGTATTCTGGCGAAGCTGATGAATCTCCCGGCGCCATGCCCGGAGGTTTCTCATGAAGGCGACGCGGTGCCGCCGGTACCGGATCAGGAACCAGAGGCCTGATAGTGCAGAGGGCAGGCCTGACGGTGCTGCCCTTTTTTTATATTCAAATAACTACGCGACATCATCCTGACCTGGCCGCATCGCGGCGTGCTGACAGATGAGCGTATTTACCGTTAACTCTTGCGGACATCATGGAAAAAGAACCTATTCCTCAGGCCACGTCGCCCCTGGCTACGTGGCTTTCTTATCTGGAGCATCTGCACAGCAAAACTATCGATCTCGGGCTGACGCGCGTGAACGAGGTTGCCGGGCGGATGGCGGTAGTGAAACCTGCGCCGTTCGTATTTACGGTGGCGGGCACCAACGGTAAGGGGACCACCTGCCGTACGCTGGAGTCGGTGCTGATGGCGGCGGGCTATAGGGTCGGCGTCTACAGTTCACCGCATCTGGTGCGCTATACCGAACGCGTACGCGTGCAGGGAGAGGAGCTGGCAGAATCGGCGCATACCGCCTCTTTCGCTGAAATCGAAGCGGCGCGCGGCGAAATATCCCTGAGCTATTTTGAGTTCGGTACGCTCTCCGCACTGTGGCTGTTTAAGCAGGCGCAGCTGGACGTTGTTATCCTTGAGGTTGGGCTGGGCGGTCGCCTTGACGCGACAAATATCGTTGATGCCGACGTGGCGGTGGTGACCAGCATTGCGCTCGATCATACCGACTGGCTGGGGCCGGATCGCGAAAGCATCGGCCGCGAAAAGGCCGGTATTTTCCGCTCAGGCAAGCCGGCTATCGTCGGTGAGCCGGATATGCCTCATACCATTGCCGACGTTGCGGCGGAAAAAGGCGCGCTGCTGCTGCGTCGTGACCTTGACTGGCGCTATGTTACCGGCGAGCAGGCGTGGGATTTCAGCGACGAGCAGGGGACGCTGGCAGGGCTGCCGCTGCCTCAGGTGCCAATGCCGAATGCGGCTACGGCGCTGGCCGCGCTGCGCGCCAGCGGGCTGGCGGTGAACGAACGGGCGATTCGCGACGGCATTAAGCAGGCGATGCTACCCGGGCGTTTCCAGATAATTGGCGAAACGCCGCGCGTGATCCTCGACGTTGCCCATAACCCACATGCGGCGGCCTATCTGGCCGGACGTATCAAAAGCCTGCCGAAAACGGGGCGCGTGCTGGCGGTTATTGGTATGCTGCATGATAAGGATATTGCCGGTACGCTGGCAAACCTGACGGCTGAAGTCGATTGCTGGTACTGCGCGCCGCTGGAAGGGCCGCGTGGGGCAACGGCGGAACAGCTGCTGGAGCATTTGCGTACAGGGCGAGCCTGCGCGGACGTCGCTCAGGCATGGCATGCGGCCATGGCCGATGCCGGACCGGAAGATACGGTGCTGGTGTGTGGTTCATTCCACACGGTGGCGCATGTAATGGAAGAAATAGACGCGGGGAGAATCGGTGGCGAGTAAGTTTCAGAACCGTTTAGTCGGGACGATTGTGCTGGTGGCGCTGGGAGTCATTATCCTTCCAGGGCTGCTTGACGGTCAGAAAAAACACTATCAGGATGAGTTTGCGGCGATCCCGCTGGTGCCGAAGCCGGGCGATCGCGATGAGCCAGACATGCTACCGGCGGCAACTCAGGCCTTGCCTGCTCAGCCTCCGGAAGGGGCGGCAGAAGAGGTGAGGGCCGGCAATGCGGCGGCGCCGTCGCTGGATCCGTCGCGCATCCCGGTGAACAGTAACAGCTTCGATGATGTTCAGGAGCCGGTTGTCGCGCCCAAGCCGCAGCCAAAACCTCAGGTTCAGCCGAAGCCGCAACCGCAGCCGCAGCCGCAGCCGCAGCCTAAGCCGGTCGATAAGCCTCAGCCGCAGCAGCAGCAGACTGCCGCCCAGACGCCGGCGCCGAAGCCTGCTGAAATTCCTGCGCCAACCGGCAGAGCCTACGTGGTGCAGCTGGGGGCGTTGAAGAATGCGGACAAGGTAAATGAAATTGTCGGTAAGCTGCGCTCCTCCGGGTTCAAGGTTTACACGTCGCCTTCGACGCCGGTGCAGGGGAAAATCACCCGAATTTTGGTTGGCCCTGATGCGTCGAAAGATAAGCTGAAAGGCCAGCTTGGCGATCTGAAGCAGCTGTCAGGTCTGAGCGGTGTGGTGATGGGATACAGTCCAAACTAGCCTTGCTATTCAGCCTGATAGCGCTGGAGAACGCCGATATTGATGCAGGGGCGGGAGACGATCGCCCTGGCGCAGTTAAGGTCGGACAGGTCAGCGGGCGTCGGGCTCGCTGGCGGTGAACGGGGGGCTGAATCCCTTACCTGACGCGCCCTGCAGAGGCAAAAGGTAGCATGGCGTTGAATGTTTTTTCAGCGCCATTTTTATTTCTGTAGGGCACGGAAATCCCTACGCAAACGTTTTCTTTTTCTGTTAGAATGCGCCCCGAACCGGACGACAGGGCGTAAAATCGTAGGATGTATATGGTCTGGATTGATTACGCCATTATTGCGGTGATTGGTTTTTCCTGTCTGGTAAGCCTGATCCGCGGCTTTGTTCGTGAAGCGTTATCGCTGGTAACCTGGGGATGTGCTTTCTTTGTTGCCAGTCATTACTACACTTACCTGGCTGTCTGGTTCACGGGCTTTGAAGACGAAATGGTCCGCAATGGGATTGCTATCGCGATACTGTTTATCGCAACGCTTATCGTCGGCGCTATCGTTAACTACGTGATTAGCGCACTGGTAGAGAAAACCGGCCTGTCGGGTACCGACAGGGTGTTAGGGATCTGCTTCGGCGCCCTTCGTGGCGTGCTGATTGTCTCTGCGATCCTGTTCTTTCTCGATAGTTTTACCGGTATGGCGAAAAGCGAAGACTGGCAAAAGTCGGAGCTTATCCCGCAGTTCAGTTTCGTTATCAGATGGTTTTTTGACTATCTGCAGAGCTCGTCAAGTTTCTTGCCCAAAGCATAAGCGTTGGGATGTAGCTGAACGAGGAAAAGACGTATGTGCGGTATTGTCGGTATCGCCGGTGTTATGCCGGTAAACCAGTCGATTTATGACGCGTTAACGGTGCTTCAGCATCGTGGCCAGGATGCCGCAGGCATCATCACCATTGATGCAAATAATTGCTTCCGCTTGCGTAAGGCAAACGGGCTGGTGAGCGATATTTTTGAGGCTCGCCACATGCAGCGTATGCAGGGCAACATGGGGATCGGCCACGTCCGTTACCCTACGGCTGGCAGCTCCAGCGCCTCCGAGGCTCAGCCTTTCTACGTTAACTCGCCGTATGGCATTACGTTGGCGCATAACGGTAACCTGACCAACGCTCACGAGCTGCGTAAAAAGCTGTTTGAAGAAAAACGCCGCCACATCAACACCACCTCCGATTCTGAAATTCTGCTCAATATTTTCGCCAGCGAGCTGGATAACTTCCGCCATTATCCGCTGGAAGCCGACAATATCTTTGCGGCAATTGCTGCGACCAATCGGCAGATTCGTGGCGCCTATGCCTGCGTGGCGATGATTATCGGCCACGGTATGGTTGCGTTTCGCGATCCGAACGGTATTCGCCCGCTGGTACTGGGCAAGCGTGATATTGGCGACGGCCGTACCGAGTACATGGTGGCCTCCGAAAGCGTGGCGCTGGATACTCTGGGCTTCGAGTTCCTGCGCGACGTTGCGCCGGGAGAAGCGGTGTACATCACCGAAAAAGGCCAGCTGTTTACCCGCCACTGTGCGGAGAACCCGGTCAGCAACCCGTGCCTGTTTGAGTACGTCTATTTTGCCCGTCCGGACTCCTTCATCGATAAGATCTCCGTCTATAGCGCTCGTGTGAATATGGGGACTAAGCTGGGCGAGAAAATTGCCCGCGAATGGGAAGATCTGGACATTGACGTGGTCATCCCGATTCCGGAAACCTCCTGCGATATCGCGCTGGAAATTGCCCGTATTCTCGACAAGCCTTATCGTCAGGGCTTCGTCAAAAACCGCTATGTCGGCCGTACTTTTATCATGCCGGGCCAGCAGCTGCGTCGTAAATCAGTACGTCGTAAGCTCAACGCTAACCGCGCCGAGTTCCGTGATAAAAACGTCCTGCTGGTCGATGACTCCATCGTTCGCGGCACCACCTCGGAACAGATTATCGAGATGGCGCGCGAAGCGGGCGCGAAGAAGGTCTATCTGGCTTCCGCTGCGCCGGAGATTCGCTTCCCGAACGTCTACGGCATCGATATGCCGACGGCCACCGAGCTGATCGCCCACGGTCGTGAAGTTGACGAAATTCGGCAGATCATCGGCGCTGACGGTTTAATCTTCCAGGATCTGAACGATCTGATCGACGCCGTGCGGGCCGAGAATCCGGATATTCAGCAGTTTGAATGTTCGGTATTTAACGGTGTGTACGTCACCAAGGACGTCGATCAGCAGTACCTGGATTATCTCGACTCCCTGCGTAACGACGATGCTAAAGCGGTGCAGCGTCAGAACGAAGTGGAAAACTTAGAGATGCATAACGAAGGCTAAACCACGCCTTTGTTGTCAAAGCCCGCCGTCGTCAGACTGCGGGCTTTTTGTTTTTCGGGCCCCGGTTAGCGGGCCGCCGGGCTTGCGTCCGGTGCTATAATCCGGCAAAGTCTGCGACACTAAGCAGAAGGGGCAATCATCGTGAAACGACTTATCATTGGAATTTCTGGCGCCAGCGGTGCCGTTTACGGCGTGCGGCTGCTCCAGGTATTGCGCGATGTCGCGGATGTTGAAACCCATCTGATCATGAGCCAGGCGGCGCGGCAGACTCTGGCCCTTGAGACCGACTATTCGCTGCGTGAAGTTCAGGGGCTGGCTGACGTTGTCCATGATGCCCGCGATATCGCCGCCAGCATCTCTTCCGGCTCGTTTAAAACGGCCGGGATGGTGATTTTACCCTGCTCGATGAAAACGCTTTCAGGCATTGTTCATAGCTACACCGATGGCCTGATGACCCGGGCGGCGGACGTGGTGCTGAAAGAGCGTCGTCCGCTGGTGCTTTGCGTGCGCGAAACGCCGTTCCACCTCGGACACCTGCGTCTTCTGGTCCAGGCGGCGGAAATGGGCGCGGTTATCATGCCGCCGGTTCCGGCCTTCTACCATCGCCCGCAAACCCTGGACGACGTTATCAACCAGACGGTCAATCGCGTCATCGATCAGTTCGATATCACTCTGCCGCAGGACCTGTTCGCTCGCTGGCAAGGGGCATAGGCGCGCGCTAAAATAGTGCGCTTTATGATTCTTTGCGCCCCGATGGTGCAATTTTGTCGCCCCGATCAAATCCTCAACATTTAATTTGTTTTTTTGCGTTTCGACGCTGCGGTTTCTCCGTTAATACTGCTATCTTCCCTTTCAAGACAATTCTGCAACTTTATATTAACAAATTTAACGCTGTTTCCAGCACGCACTGAGAAAATGGCACAAAAACTGCAGGATACGTCGGCACTACACATAACTAAACAACGCACCGCATAACAACATCACGACACTTAAGGGTATTGTATGAAGAAGACGATCCTGGCCCTCTCTTTAATTATGGGAATTAGCAGTGCTTCCAGCGTCTTTGCAGCTCTGCCGCAAAGCATCCGCATCGGCACCGATGCCACCTACGCGCCATTTTCCTCTAAGGATGCCAAAGGTGATTTCGTCGGCTTTGACATCGATTTGGGCAACGAACTCTGTTCGCGTATCAAGGTAAAATGTACCTGGGTAGGGAGTGATTTTGATTCACTGATCCCGTCGCTGAAGGCGAAGAAAATTGACGCCATCATCTCTTCATTATCGATTACCGAAAAACGTCAGCAGGAGATTGCCTTCTCTGACAAGCTTTATGCCGCAGACTCCCGCCTGATTGCGCAGAAAGGCTCCACCATCCAGCCGACGCTGGAATCGCTGAAAGGCAAACACGTTGGCGTACTGCAGGGCTCGACTCAGGAGTCTTACGGCAACGAACGCTGGCGCAGCAAAGGCGTTGATGTGGTGGCCTATCAGAACCAGGACCTGATTTACTCTGACCTCGCCGCCGGTCGCCTCGACGCCGCGCTGCAGGATGAAGTGGCCGCCAGCGAAGGGTTCCTCAAACAGCCTGCCGGCAAAGATTTCGCGTTTGCCGGTCCTTCCGTAAAAGACAAACAGTTCTTCGGTGATGGCACCGGCATTGGCCTGCGCAAGACGGACGGCGAACTGAAAGCCGCCTTCGATAAAGCGTTGGGTGAAATGCGTAAAGACGGCACCTACGACAAGATGGCGAAGAAGTACTTCGACTTTAACGTTTACGGTGACTAAGCGTGCTGCTGGCCCGGTATACCGGGCCTTTTAGATTCGCGATAGCTATCTATGCCCCTTATTGGTGCATTGGTCGTCTCGTCGTCTCATTTTGGTGCAAAAATTGCATAGTTAAGCGTTTCTGATGCGAAAAAATTTGCTCCCCGGCGCAGAATGTTTTGCCTTATCGGGGAGAAAAGTGGCACGATAACTGGCTTAAGTACTTCTAATAAACCCATTAGAATGACAGTTTGTTGAGGATAGTTATGAAAAAACTGGCGTTGTCTCTTTCTTTAGCGCTGGCCCTTTCCAGCGTTTCCACGGTATTCGCAGCCATTCCGCAAAAGGTTCGTATCGGTACAGATCCAACTTATGCCCCGTTTGAATCGAAAAATGCCCAGGGTGAGTTGATTGGTTTTGACATCGATCTGGCCAAAGAGCTGTGTAAGCGCATCAATACGCAATGTACCTTCATTGAAAACCCGCTGGATGCGCTGATCCCATCTTTAAAAGCGAAGAAAATCGATGCGATTATGTCTTCGCTTTCTATTACTGAAAAACGCCAGCAGGAAATTGCCTTCACCGACAAACTTTATGCCGCCGATTCCCGCCTGGTGGTGAAAAAGGGCAGCGATATTACGCCGGATCTTACCCTCCTGAAGGGCAAGCGTATCGGCGTGCTGCAGGGCACAACGCAGGAAACTTACGGCAATGAACACTGGGCGCCAAAAGGGATTGAGATTGTCTCCTATCAGGGTCAGGACAATATCTATTCCGACCTGACCGCCGGCCGCATTGACGCTGCGTTCCAGGATGAAGTGGCCGCAAGTGAAGGCTTCCTCAAGCAGCCGGTAGGGAAAGACTATCAGTTCGGCGGCCCGTCCATTAAGGACGAAAAGCTGTTTGGCGTCGGCACCGGCATGGGCCTGCGTAAAGAGGACAACGAGCTGCGCGAAGCGCTGAACAAAGCCTTCGCTGAAATGCGCAAAGATGGCACCTACGACAAGCTGGCGAAAAAATATTTCGATTTTAACGTGTACGGCGACTAACCATCACGCGTACGCCACCGCGCGTATTTTAGCGCGCGGTGGTCGATGATAGACAGGGCAGACAGCATGCTGTACGGGTTTTCACAGGTAATATTGCAGGGCGCTCTTGTCACGCTGGAGCTGGCCCTTAGTTCGGTTGTGCTGGCGGTCCTGATTGGTCTGGCTGGCGCCGGCGCGAAGCTATCGAGCAATCGACCGCTGGCGCTGGTATTTGAAGGTTACACCACCTTAATTCGTGGCGTACCGGATCTGGTGCTGATGCTGCTGATTTTCTACGGGCTGCAGATCGCGCTGAACGCTCTCACCGATGCGCTAGGTATGTCGCAGTTTGATATCGACCCGATGATTGCGGGCATTATCACTCTGGGCTTTATCTACGGCGCGTACTTTACGGAAACCTTTCGTGGCGCTTTCCTCGCGGTACCGAAAGGACATATCGAAGCGGCGACCGCCTTTGGTTTTAGCGGCGGGCAGACGTTCCGGCGTATTCTGTTCCCGGTGATGATGCGCTATGCGCTGCCGGGGATCGGCAACAACTGGCAGGTTATCCTGAAAGCCACGGCGCTGGTTTCGCTGCTGGGGCTGGAGGATGTGGTTAAAGCGACGCAGCTGGCGGGGAAAAGTACCTGGCAGCCCTTCTATTTTGCCATCGTCTGCGGCCTGATTTATCTCGTATTTACAACGATTTCCAATGGTGTGCTGCTGCTGCTTGAACGCCGTTATACCGTGGGCGTGAAGAGGGCTGACCTGTGATTGAGATTATTCAGGAGTACTGGAAATCCCTGCTGTGGACCGACGGCTACCGCTTTACCGGCGTCGCAATCACGCTGTGGCTGTTAATCACCTCGGTGGTTATGGGCGGCGTGCTGGCGATTTTTCTCGCCATCGGGCGCGTCTCCAGCAATAAATACATTCAGTTTCCGATCTGGCTTTTTACCTATATTTTCCGCGGTACGCCGCTCTACGTGCAGCTGCTGGTGTTTTACTCCGGTATGTACACGCTGGAAATTGTCAAGGGCACCGAGCTGCTGAACGCCTTTTTCCGCAGCGGGCTGAACTGTACGGTGCTGGCACTGACGCTGAATACCTGCGCCTATACGACGGAGATTTTTGCCGGGGCGATTCGTTCGGTCCCCGCCGGAGAGATTGAGGCGGCGCGGGCGTATGGTTTTTCATCGGCCAAACTGTATCGCTGCATTATTCTACCCTCCGCGCTGCGCATCGCGCTGCCGGCGTACAGTAATGAAGTGATTCTGATGCTGCACTCCACCGCGCTGGCCTTTACCGCCACGGTGCCGGATCTGCTGAAAATTGCTCGTGATATTAACTCGGCGACCTATCAGCCGTTTACCGCCTTCGGCATTGCCGCGGTGCTGTACTTAATTATCTCGTATGTGCTGATTAGCCTGTTCCGCAAGGCGGAAAAGCGCTGGCTGCAGCATATAAAACCTTCTTCGACGCACTGAGAACGCCATGTCCGACAATAAATTAAACGTTATCGATCTCCATAAACGTTACGGCGAGCATGAGGTACTGAAAGGTGTCTCGATGCGGGCAGAAGCCGGGGACGTTATCAGTATCATCGGCTCATCGGGTTCCGGTAAAAGTACCTTTTTGCGCTGTATTAACTTTCTTGAGAAACCGAGCGAAGGCACGATTGTTGTTAGCGGGCAGAATATTGGCCTGGTTCGCGACAAGGATGGTCAGCTCAAGGTGGCGGATAAAAACCAGCTGCGCCTGCTGCGTACCCGTCTGACGATGGTATTCCAGCATTTCAACCTGTGGAGCCATATGACGGTGCTGGAAAACGTCATGGAAGCGCCCATCCAGGTGCTGGGACTAAGTAAGCAGGAAGCGCGGGTACGGGCAGAAAAGTACCTGGCGAAAGTCGGCATCGACGAGCGTCAGCAGATCAAATATCCGGTGCATCTCTCTGGCGGTCAGCAGCAGCGCGTGTCCATTGCGCGTGCGTTGGCGATGGAGCCTGAAGTCCTTCTGTTCGATGAACCGACCTCCGCGCTCGACCCTGAGCTGGTGGGAGAAGTGCTGCGCATCATGCAGCAGCTGGCGGAAGAGGGGAAAACGATGGTGGTGGTGACGCATGAAATGGGCTTTGCCCGCCACGTCTCCTCGCACGTTATTTTCCTCCATCAGGGCAAGATTGAAGAGGAAGGTCATCCCGATGAGGTTTTCGGTAATCCGAAAAGCCCGCGTTTGCAGCAGTTCCTCAAAGGCTCGTTGAAGTAAATTTCGCGCTCTCCCCGGCGGGGTAGATATACTCTGCCGGGGCAGGATCAGCGCTCCAGGCGATAGATCCAGTCATCGTAGTCAACGCCGTCCAGATGCCACGCCTTCTCCAGGATCTGGATCCGCCGGAAACCGTGTCTTTCCAGCAGCCGCGAAGAGCCTGAATTATCCCCGATGACCCACGCATTAATCGCGTTGATGCCGAGCCGGGTAAATCCGTAGCGGCAAATCTCCTTCAGCGCTTCGCTGGCATAGCCTTTCCCCTGCGCCTCAGGCAGCAGGGCATAGCCGACATCGGCTTCGTGCGGATTCTTACTACTGATGCGCAGGCCGATATCGCCAAGAGCCTCGCCGCGGCTATCGCGTAACACGAATACGCCGGATGCTTCACGGCGCGCATCGAACACGTTTCGCAGCGCCGTCTCGTCAAGAATGGGGCCCATAAAGCGCATCACCTGGCGATCGCTACGCAGGCGCAGGAAAAAGGGCCAGTCGGATTCGGTGAACGGAGAGAGCAGCAGGCGCGGGGTGGTTAGCGTAATCATAAGCGGGCCATTACGGTGGATCGTGGGTTCACCTTAACACCAGAAAGTACCGGATAACATGATCCTGTACCGAGCGTGGCGGCGGTTATCCGGCGGCTGGTGAGGTCGGTAGCGGCTTGTCGAGCCCGTGAAAATAGTGCAGCACGGTTTCGCTCTGGCGAGAGGCCCGCAGCTGCAGGGCCAGATTCAGGTTATCGAGGACCTCTGCGTGCGCCACCAGCGGCGAGTCCGCCGCAATTCTCGCTTCCGCGACCAGCCAGCCGACAATGGTTTTCCAGCGCCACAGCGGCGAGTTGCCTTTTACGCGCTGTACGGGGCCGGGAAATTTGCCGGAGCCTCGCGCCCCGTCTTTTAGCAGGGCAACGGCCTGTCGTGAAAGACCGGTGAGTTCGGCGATGTCGCTTAAGCCTACCAGCGTAGCGTCGACGGACTCGACCCGGGCATTCAGCTCCGATGCGGATTCGATGTTATCGATGGCAGACAGAATCGCCTGTTCGAGCGATTCGCTTTCGCGATCGAATTCCAGATACACCGCCGTGGCGTAAAAACAAACCAGCGCGTCAGCACAACCGGCGTGATGCAGCGCGTCCTCAAGACCTGGCGTATGGGCGCTAACGCCTGATAGCGTTAGGGTAAAGTTATAGAGGGTCATAGTTTGCGCTCCTTATGATTAAACCGAGCCGCCGACGTTGAACGGCAGCGGTCGACCATCCTGATAATTTGCCTGGCGTGATTCTCGGGAACGGCAGGGGTCGACCAGATGCTCATCATATGTTCACGATGATTAGCCGTCCCGCACCTGAGTCGTCCGAAGCAGTGCGCGCTCTTCCCGCCAGCGATAAAAATCCACCCCCGTGTGCGGGCATATTCGATGGCGGCTCTGATGTGTTTATCCGGATGTTCCTTCATCAATGCGTCCTCTGATACTGAACGTTTTGTTGACGGTTGTCAACAGTGTTGTGCTGAAAAAACAGACACCGGGACGTTATGACAGAGAGCGGGAAAGGAAGCTGGAATGAGCTTCACGGTGATAAGGGAACAGCGGCAGGAGACTGGATTACTGCGAGATGGCTTCCACGGGCGACAGGCCATCAGGGGAGTCCCAGGAGACTGGCAAATCCCCTGGGATTAAAAATGCGGCGCGTTTACCCGAGGACGTCTTTTAACGCCTCATCCAGATCGTACCAGCGAAAGCCAAAGCCGGCGGCTTCCAGGCGTTTTGGCAACGCACGCTGGCCGCCGAGTACCAGTACCGACGATTCACCCATTAGCAGGCGTATCGCCGCCGCCGGAACGCGAAAAATTGCCGGGCGATTTAGCGCCTGCCCAAGCGCGTGGGCGAACTGTTCGTTACGTACCGGATAAGGCGAAACCATGTTAAAGGGGCCGCGCAGGTCGTTATCCAGCAGCCACAGAATACCGTTAACCATATCGTCGATATGGATCCATGCCAGATACTGCCTGCCGCTGCCGATAGGGCCACCGAGGCCGAGCTTAAACGCCGGAGTCATTTTGGCAAGGATGCCGCCTCTCGATGCCAGCACGACGCCGGTGCGTAAAAGGCAGACGCGGGTGCGGTCGCTTTGCGCTTCGCAGGCCAGCTGTTCCCAGCGGGCGCAGAGTTTGTGGGTGAACTCATTGTGCGGCGGCTCTTCTTCGGTGACGACGACTTCCCCCAGGTCACCATAATAACCTGCCGCAGAGCCGCTAATCAGCACCGCAGGCGGGGTGTCGCTGGCGTTGATGAGCGCGGCCAGCTGTTGCGTGATATCCCAGCGGCTGTGGCACAGGCGCTGTTTTTGCTCCGCCGTCCAGCGTTTGTCGGCGATCGGCTCGCCCGCCAGATTGATAACCGCGTCAATTTCGTTGAGATGCTGGCGATTGTCAAAGCCGCGCCACAGCGTGACGCGGGGATCGAGCCGGGACCGGGCTTTTTCCGGGCTGCGCGTGGAGACCGTTACGTTATGCCCCAGCTCCAGAAGCCGGGGGATGAGATGCCGACCAATCAGGCCGGTACCGCCAGTAAGCAGAATCTTCATAGCGCCTCCCTAAGAAGCCTACCGCCGCCAGCTCATGGTCATTGATACCGAGTCGGCGTAGCGGAGTGCATAAAGTTTATCGATCTCAACTTCAGCATAAGTGACCCAGTGATGTTCGCATGCGATATCGAGCACATCCTGAGTTAATTTTTCCAGTAAGGAGAAGCGGTTATTCTCAATATGGCTGATGATGCGCTTGGTGATGGTGCGGTAATTCAGCGCATCGTTGATATCTTCGCTGTTGCGGGATTGATCCGCCGGGTAGTGAATGGCGACGTTTACCACCACATCCTGACGGTTAGCAATCTCTTCCTCTTTAATACCAATAAAAGTACGCAAGCGTAGGTTCTTTATACGAATAATGGCGTCTGGCTGAGACATTGCAGGCTTCCTCCGTGTTGTAATTTCCGCAATCATACATGAAAGCAGGTCGTGCGAGCAGGGGGTTAAGATTGCTGAATTTTCAGCAACGCCTCGGCGGTTGCAGGGCGCTGGCGAATACGCTCAAACCAGTTATGTACCGCCGGGAAATTTGCGAGATCGATACGCTGGCGCTGATGCGCGTTAATCCACGGCCAGCAGGCGATATCGGCAATGCTGTAGCGCTCGCCGCCGAGCCACGGGCTGACCTCCAGACGCCGGTTGAGTACGCTATATAGCCGCTGCGTTTCCACCTGATAGCGCTCAATGGCATAGGGAACCGTCTGCGGTGCCGAATGGTTGAAGTGCTGATTTTGCCCCAGCATCGGCCCCAGTCCGCCCACCTGCCAGAACAGCCACTGCAGCGTAACGTGGCGCTCGCGCAGTTCGCCGCTCAGCAGCTTTGCCGATTTCTCAGCGAGATAGAGCAGAATGGCCCCGGATTCGAACAGGCTCAGCGGCGGGCCGCCGTCAACGGGAACGTGGTCGACTATCGCCGGGATTTTATTATTGGGTGAGAGGCTGAGAAACTGCGGGCGGAACTGTTCGCCTTTGGTGATATCAACCCGAATCAGCCGATAGGCCAGCTGAGCCTCTTCGAGGAACAGAACGATTTTTTGGCCGTTTGGGGTGGGTGCGTAGTAAAGATCGATCATGATGTCTCCCGCCGTCGTGGGTCGCCAATTTTTCGAGTATAGGCGACCTGGCGTATTGCGGGAGCGTAGGGGGGATAAATTCAGCGCGTTGTTGTGGGGGGAACCCCCATTTCGCGCACCAGCGCGATAAACGCCTGCAGTCCGGGCGGAATATGGCGGCGGCCCGGATAGTAGAGGGACAGGCCGCCAAATGAAGGGCACCAGTCGCCCATCACGCTGATGAGCCTGCCGCTGGCAAGATCGTCCTGGATAAACCAGTCAGAGATAAACGCCAGTCCGATACCCGCCAGCGCAGCGCGGTGGATGGCCTGCATCTCGCTCAGAATAATGCGCGGCGGGACGTTAAGCGCTACTTTTTGCCCATCCCGCTCCAGCTCCCAGCGATAAATTCCGCCATGTGACATGCGCATGCCAATCCCCTGATGACGCATAAGATCGTCCGGACCGTGCGGAACGCCGTGTCGGGCAAAGTAGTCCGGGGTTGCGACGATCAGCATCCGCGCGTCGGGCGTCAGGGCGACGGCAATCATATCCTGCGGCAGCGATTCTGCGAGGCGGATCCCCGCGTCATAGCCTTCGGCAACGATATCCATCAGCCGGGATTCGGTGGTGATGTCGAGGCGCATTGCCGGATAGCGTTTGAGGAAGGCCTCGAAAATATCAAACAGCAGAGCAACGCTTTCGCGCGGCGCGTTGATCCGCAGGGTTCCGCTCGGCATTTCAGGTTGGGTAGCGACCTCCTCCGAGGCGCGTCGGATTTCAGCCACGGCGGGCGCTATACGCTCAACGTAACGCTGTCCGGCGTCGGTCAGCGCGACGCTGCGGGTCGTACGATTAAACAGGCGCACGTTGAGGCGAGCCTCCAGCCCGGCAACGGCGTTGCTGACGGCGGTAGCCGACATACCTAGCTCCCGGGCAGCCGCGCGAAAGCTTTGCCGATGCGCGACGGCGAGGAGAACTTCGAGTTCAGTAATACCGCTACGCTGCATAATTATCCCGATTTTCGTAACAGGTTGTGCTGATTATACCCTCTTATCGCGGCAATAAGACGACTCTATACTCCCGGGTATCAAGCAGGATGGAGAAATCATTATGCACAACATCGATCAAATTTATATCAACGGCCAGTTTGTCACGCCGCACGGTAGCGAAGAGTTTGCGCTGTTTAACCCGACGACCGAAGAGGCGATTGGCCTGGTGCGGCTGGCCGATGAACAGGATGCAGAGCGGGCGATTGCCGCGGCAAAAGCGGCATTTCCGGCGTGGTCGCGGACGACGAAAGAGGAGCGTTTGGCCGTGCTGGAACGTATGTATCAGGCCGTTCAGGCGCGGGAAGCCGATTTGCTGGAAGCCATTGTGACGGAATACGGCGCGCCGGCTTCTCGTTCGCAATGGATGGCGGCGTGGCCGGCGCAAACCATCAGGCAGGCGATGGCGACGCTGGAGCGCTTTGAGTTTGTCGAGCAGGCCGGCCGAGCCCAGGTGGTGATGACGCCGGTCGGCGTCGCGGGATTGATTACGCCGTGGAACAGCGATGCCGGTTTTATTTGCAGCAAGCTGGCGACGGCGATGGCGGCAGGCTGTACGGCGGTAATTAAGCCGAGCGAGATGAGCGCCTGGCAGACGCAAATTATTAGCGAAGCGCTACACGCGGCCCGGATCCCGGCGGGCGTATTTAACATCGTCACCGGGCGCGGGGAGATCGTGGGGGACGTTATCAACCATCACCCCGATATCGCGAAAATTTCATTTACCGGCTCAACCGCTGTCGGCAAGCATATTATCGAAAGCGGGGCGCAAACGCTGAAGCGCGTGACGCTGGAGCTTGGGGGCAAGTCGCCCACTGTCATTCTTAATGATGCGGATATACAGCAGGCGGTTCCGCTGGCGCTGGCGGCCGGGTTTATGAACAGCGGGCAGGCGTGCGTTGCCGGGACGCGTATTTTGCTCCCCGCGCGGCGCCAGGCCGAGTTTGAGCAGGCTATCGTGCAGGCCGTGGCGGCTGACTATATTTCTGGCGACCCGCGCGATCCGCAGACCACGATTGGCCCGATGGTCAGCCATAAGCAGTGGCAGCGGGTGCAGGATTATATCCGCCTGGGCCAGCGGGAGGGAGCCAGGCTGCTGACGGGCGGCGTCGGTCGGCCGCAGGGCATGGAAAAAGGCTGGTGCGTTAAGCCGACCGTGTTCAGCGATGTGCATAATCAGATGCGTATTGCGCGGGAAGAGATTTTTGGCCCGGTGCTGGTCATTATTCCTTATCAGGATGAGGCCGAGGCGATTGCGATTGCCAACGACACCGCGTACGGCCTGAGCGCGCTGGTGTTATGCGGCGATCGTCAGCGCGGTACGGAGGTGGCTCTGGCGATTGAGTCCGGGCGCGTGCTGGTCAACACTCTCGAACATGAGCCGCAGGCGCCGTTTGGCGGGTTCAAGCAATCCGGGGTGGGGCGCGAGATGGGGAAATGGGGAATGCAGGCCTATCTGGAGCCGAAAACGCTGCTCGTCGGCTAGTGCGAAATCCTCATGGTGCGATAAGTGACATCCCTCAGAAGACAGGATATGTTGATTTATCGCCCCATTATTTGTCGAGGATGCCATGAGCCAGCCGGTTATTACCCTGTGGTCCGATGCCGATTTTTTCTCTCCGTACGTGATGTCAGCATATGTTTCCCTGCAGGAGAAGAGCCTGCCTTTCACCCTTAAAACCGTCAATCTGGATAGCGGCGAGCACCTGCAGGCGGGCTGGAAAGGATTCTCCGCCACCCGGCGCGTGCCGCTGCTGGAGGTTGACGATTTTGCCCTCAGCGAATCGTCCGCTATCAGCGAATATCTCGACGAGCGCTTTGCGCCGCCGGAATGGGAGCGGCTCTATCCTCACGATCTGCAAAAGAGAGCCCGTGCCCGTCAGGTTCAGGCCTGGCTGCGCAGCGATCTGCTGCCCATTCGCGAAGAGCGCTCTACCGACGTGATTTTCGCCGGGCAAAAGAAACCCGCGCTTAGCGCGGCGGGCCGCAGGAGCGCGGAAAAATTATTCGAGACCGCTTCCGGGCTGCTGGCCCACGGCGGCACCAATTTGTTCGGCGAATGGTCTATTGCCGATACCGATCTTGCGCTTATGCTCAACCGGCTGGCGCTTAACGGCGATGAGGTGCCGGAGAGGCTGGCAGATTACGCCGCCTTCCAGTGGCAGCGTGCATCCGTTCAGCGCTATGCCGCACTGTCGGCCAAACGCGCCGGCTGATTCGCGTCTGCGGTTCCGCTATCATAGGGCATCGTAATGCGTGGAGATAAAAAAATGCGGCTGATGTTTGCATCGGATATTCATGGCTCTCTGCCCGCCGCAGAGCGCGTGCTGGAACGGTTTGCGCAGAGTGGGGCGCAGTGGCTGATTATTCTGGGCGACGTGCTCAACCACGGGCCGCGTAATGCTCTCCCTGAAGGCTACGCGCCGGCAGAGGTCGCCGGGAAGCTGAACGGCGCGGCGTCGCGCATCATTGCCGTACGCGGCAACTGCGACAGCGAAGTCGATCAGATGCTGCTGAACTTTCCCATTACCGCGCCCTGGCAACAGGTTTTGACCGAACAACATCGGCTGTTTCTGACTCACGGGCATCTGTACAGCCCCGAAAAATTGCCGCCGCTCTGCGCTGGCGATGTCCTGGTTTATGGTCATACTCATATTCCGGTAGCCGAGAAGCGCGGCGATATTTTTCTCTTTAACCCCGGTTCCGTGAGCATCCCCAAAGGGGGATTTCCCGCCAGCTATGGCCTCCTTGAAGGGGATCGGCTGCAGGTTTTAGCGCTCGATGAACATCAGGTTATTGCAGAGGTGGCAATTAACCCGTAATTTACCCCCAACCGTAAAGACGCGCCGCAAGAGCGCTTTAAAAAGTAAGGTTTCCTGATGGCGGAACAGAACGATTTGGCAAGCACAGAATGGGTAGATATCGTTAATGAAAACAATGAGGTGATAGCGCAATCCAGCCGCGAGCAGATGCGCGCGCAGTGTCTGCGTCATCGCGCAACCTACATTGTGGTTCATGATGGCATGGGCAAAATTCTGGTGCAGCGTCGTACCGAAATAAAAGATTTTCAGCCGGGCATGCTGGATGCGACCGCCGGCGGCGTGGTGCAGGCTGACGAGCAGTTGCTGGATTCAGCGCGTCGCGAGGCCGAAGAGGAGCTGGGCATTGCTGGCGTCCCCTTCGCCGACCACGGTCAGTTCTACTACGAGGATAAGCACTGCCGCGTCTGGGGAAGCCTGTTTAGCTGCGTGTCGCACGGCCCCTTTGCTTTGCAGGAAGAGGAGGTCAGCGAAGTGTGCTGGCTGACGCCGGAAGAGATCACCGCCCGCTGCGATGAGTTCACCCCGGACTCGTTAAAAGCGCTGGCGCTGTGGATGACCCGCAATGCCAACAACGAGTCGGCAAAGCCGGAAAAGCAGGAAGAGGAAGAGTAGCCGCCTAGCAGCTATCCCGCAGGCATAAACTGGAGACGATGGGTTTCCTGCCGCTCCAGTTGCCTTCATTAAGGCGCTCCAGAAGGGCGCGTCCAGCTTCAATACCAATCTTGTGATGCGGTACGGCCATCGTGGTTAGCGGCGGCTGGCAGACCCGGCTGACATCGCTATCGCCGAAGCCGACTACCGCCAAATCGTCCGGGACTTTAATACGTCGACGCTGGCACTCGTACAGCGCTCCGCACGCCAGCTCATCCGAAACGCAGACCAGCGCATCCAGCTCCGGCCACGCCAGCAAAAACTCCGGTAGCTGAGAAGCGCCGGTGGAAAAACTGGGGGGGAGCGCGGCGTTAATCACCCGATTCGGCGACATATGGTGGCGCAGCATCGCTTTGTACCACCCCTGCAGGTGCTGCTGAAAAATCCACTGCTCCTGGTTGGCGCACAGCAGGCCGATATTTTGGTAGCCGCGGTGGATGAGCATTTCAGTGAGTTCGAACATTGCGGCAACGTTATCGATGCCGATATTCATGTCAATAGGGTCGGCGCGCATGGCGCCCATCTCCATCACCGGAATCGACGCGTTGTTCAGCCAGTGGCGTACGGTATCGCTATGTTCAACGCTAAGCAGAATGGCGGCCGCGATGTTCGACGCCAGCAGCGTTTCCAGCAGCTTCTCTTCCTGTTCGAGGCGATGCTGCGACTCCGCCAGCATGATTTGATAACCCGCCGGCTGCAGAACCTGCTGAAGCCCGGCAAACATTGCGGAGCAGCCCGCTTCGGCAAGATTTGGCACCACCATAGCTATCGTTCTTGAGGAGGCGGAAGCCAGCGCGCTGGCGGCCAGATTGGGCATATATCCCAGCTCCTGCACCGCGGCTTCGATTTTTTCGCGAAGCTTATCGGAAACCTGCTCCGGCGTGCGGAGCGCACGCGAGACGGTCATCGTGCCCACGCCGGCAAGCTGGGCAACATCGGCGATCGTCACCTTACCGGTACTACGCCGTTTTCGGGTTAGAGACATACACATTCCTGCTGAACAGACGCTTTTCATTTGCATCCATCACTTTACGTTTCAGGGAGTATACGCCTTAAATCCACATTTTTGCTGCGTTTTCATATGATGATTGCGAATTGATAGCGCTATCACAATTTTGAATGTTATCTGTTGGTAGCGCTATCTTTGTGATCGCCATCGCAGCTAACTGCTGTGCGCTTGAATAAAGTTTGCCCATCTTTTGCTAAAAGACGGGGGAGATAAAATGCTCAGTAAATGGATCTTTGATTCCACTATCACGCTCCGGCAGAGCGTGGAAGAGTGGCCTCAGGCTCTGGAGATTTGCGCCGGGCCGCTGCTCGACGCTGGCGTTATTGCGCCCGAGTATGTGACCGCGATTGTGGAACAGCACGTGAAGCTGGGGCCGTACTATGTGCTGGCGCCGGGGCTGGCGATGCCGCATGCGCGGCCGGAGGAAGGAGCCAAAGGCCTGGGTTTATCGTTGCTGAAGCTGGAACAGGGCGTGTCGTTTGGTTCAGCAGAGTTCGACCCGGTCGATATTATTATTATGCTGGCAGCACCCGACAAGCATAGTCATATCGAGATGATTTCCGCGCTGGCTGAATTATTTTCCAGTGATGAAGATATGGATCAATTACATCAGGCGAAAACCCTGGAGGAGATTAAAACGATAATCGCGCGATTCTGACCTAATTCATAACCTGATTTATAACCCATTACGCCCGACGTGATGCGGAGCAACTGTACCCAAAAAAGGTGATAACAATGAAAATTATGGCGATTTGTGGTTCTGGCCTGGGCAGTAGTTTTATGGTTGAAATGAATATTAAAAAGGTGCTTAAAAAGCTAGAAATAGAAGCGGAAGTTGAACACTCCGATCTCTCATCGGCAACGCCTGGGGCGGCAGATTTATTTGTGATGGCTAAAGACATCGCCGCCAGCGCCAGCGTGCCGGAAAGCCAGCTGGTGGTGATCACCAACATCATCGACATCAATGAACTCGAAGCGCAGCTGCGCGCGTGGTTCGCCAAACAATAACTATTTATACCCTAAATAATTCGGGTGGCAGAAGGCGGCGACGCAGAGAGTCCCCTGGCGCTTACTGAAGTAAGCGATTGGGGTGAGCGACAAATCTGTCCGGAACAGGTTTGAACGCGGTGTCGCGGTGGCCCGCAAGGGCGAGGATCATGGATGAGCCGGGTAACAAAGCCAACGCCCATGCAACCTGAAGTATGACGGGGATATAGCGAGGCGGATATGTTTATCCTTGAAACGCTGAATTTTGTTGTTGATATTCTGAAAGTGCCCTCGGTGCTGGTCGGGTTAATTGCGCTGATCGGCCTGGTCGCACAAAAAAAATCATTTTCTGACGTCGTAAAAGGAACGATTAAAACAATTCTTGGTTTTATTGTTTTGGGCGGCGGGGCGACGGTATTAGTTGGCTCGCTGAATCCGCTGGGAGGAATGTTTGAACATGCCTTTAATATCCAGGGGATTATTCCAAATAACGAGGCGATTGTTTCTATTGCCCTCGAAAAATACGGTGCGTCAACCGCGCTGATTATGGCTTTTGGTATGGTCGCGAATATTATCGTCGCCCGCTTTACGCGGCTGAAGTATATATTCCTGACCGGGCATCATACCTTCTATATGGCCTGTATGATCGGCGTGATCCTCACCGTGGCGGGCTTCGAAGGCGTCGGGCTGGTGTTTACCGGTTCGCTGATCCTCGGCCTGGTGATGGCGTTCTTCCCGGCGCTGGCGCAGCGCTATATGAAGCGAATTACCGGAACCGATGATATCGCCTTCGGCCACTTCGGCACCCTGGGCTACGTGCTCTCGGGCTGGATTGGCAGCGTCTGCGGAAAAGGCTCCCGCTCCACCGAAGAGATGAACCTGCCGAAGAACCTAAGCTTCCTGCGCGACAGCTCAATCTCTATCTCCCTGACGATGATGATTATCTACCTGATCATGGCCGTGAGCGCCGGGCGTGAGTATGTGGAAAGCACCTTCAGCGGCGGCCAGAACTATCTGGTCTACGCCATCATCATGGCGATTACCTTCGCCGCCGGGGTGTTTATCATCCTACAAGGGGTGCGCCTGATCCTGGCGGAAATCGTGCCGGCGTTTACCGGCTTCTCAGAAAAACTGGTGCCGAACGCGCGTCCTGCGCTGGATTGCCCGGTGGTTTACCCGTATGCGCCCAACGCGGTGCTGATCGGTTTCCTGTTTAGCTTCCTCGGTGGTCTGGTGGGGCTGTTCCTGCTTGGGCAAATGAACCTGGTGCTGATTCTACCGGGCGTCGTGCCGCACTTTTTCACCGGTGCGACGGCGGGGGTCTTCGGCAACGCCACCGGCGGTCGTCGGGGCGCAATGATTGGCGCGTTTGCTAACGGTCTGCTGATCACCTTCCTGCCGGTGCTGCTGCTGCCGGTTCTGGGGGCGATCGGTTTTGCCAATACCACCTTCTCAGACGCCGATTTCGGCGCGATCGGTATCGTGCTCGGCAACCTGGCGCGCTATCTGTCGCCGTTTGCGATTACGGGTCTTGTTGTGGCGCTGTTCGCTCTGCTGGTCGCGTACAACGTCTTTGCGAAAAAGAAATCTGCGGGCAATGGCGCGCAGGAGAATACCGGAGCCAAATCATGAATGTACAAGAAGTGACCCAACTGGCGCGCGACATTCGCGTCGCCACGCTTAAATCGCTGACGAATCTGGGTTTTGGCCACTACGGCGGCAGCATGTCGGTCGTCGAAACGCTGGCGGTGCTGTACGGCGCGGTGATGAAAATCGATCCCGCCGACCCGGACTGGCCGGAGCGCGACTACTTTGTGCTGTCAAAAGGCCATGCCGGACCGGCGCTATACAGCACCTTAGCCATCAAGGGCTATTTCCCGATGGAAGAGCTCAGCACGCTTAACCATAACGGGACCCGTCTGCCGAGCCACCCGGATCGCCTGAAAACGCGGGGAGTGGATGCGACCACCGGTTCGCTGGGGCAGGGGATTTCTATCGCCGGCGGTATGGCGCTCTCCCATAAGCTGGCCGGGCGTTCGAATCGGGTATTCTGCATTGTCGGTGACGGCGAGCTGAATGAGGGACAGTGCTGGGAGGCGTTTCAGTTTATCGCCCACCACCGCCTGAATAATCTGACGGTGTTTGTTGACTGGAACAAACTGCAACTCGACGGCGCTCTCGACGAAATTATCCGCGCCTTCAACCTCGAGGAGAAGTTCCGCGCCTTTGGTTTTGACGCCATCACCGTGAAGGGGGACGACATCGTCGGGCTGCTGGCGGCTGTACAGCCCGTTCCGGCTGCCGATGCGCGCCCGCGGGTGGTGATCCTCGACAGCATTAAAGGGCAGGGCGTGCCGTATCTCGAGCAGCTCAGCAATTCCCATCACCTGCGCCTGACGGATGAGATGACAGCGGCGCTGAACGAGACAATTCGTCAACTGGAGGCCGCACATGATTAACGTCGCACCCGCAGGACAAAAAGACGCAGTGGAAATGCGTAAAGTGTATGCCGGATTTGTCGCCCGGCAGATTGAGGCCGGGAGCGACATTATCGCCCTCGAAGCCGATCTGATGAGCTCGATGGCAATGGACGGCGTGGCGCGGGATTATCCTCAACACGTGATCAACTGCGGCATTATGGAGGCCAACGTTATCGGCACCGCCGCCGGCCTGTCGCTGACCGGGCGCCGGCCGTTTGTTCATACCTTTACCGCGTTTGCCAGCCGCCGCTGCTTCGACCAGCTGTTTATGGCGCTGGATTATCAGCGTAACAACGTCAAGGTCATTGCCTCCGACGCCGGCGTTACCGCCTGCCATAACGGCGGCACCCATATGTCGTTTGAAGATATGGGGATCGTTCGCGGCCTGGCGCACTCGGTGGTGCTGGAGGTCACCGATGCGGTGATGTTCGACGATATCCTGCGTCAGCTGATGACGCTCAACGGTTTCTACTGGGTGCGCACCATCCGCAAGCAGGCGCCGAGCGTTTACGCGCCGGGCTCGACGTTTACCATTGGCAAGGGCAACGTCCTGCGAGAAGGCGAAGATATCACCCTGATTGCCAACGGTATTATGGTGGCGGAAGCGCTGGAGGCGGCGCGACAGCTTGAGCAGGAAGGCGTCAGCGCGGCGGTAATCGATATGTTTACCCTCAAGCCTATCGACCGCATGCTGGTGAAAAATTATGCCGAGAAAACCGGGCGCATCGTGACCTGCGAAAACCACAGTATTCACAACGGGCTGGGCTCAGCCGTCGCCGAGGTGCTGGTGGAAACCTGTCCGGTGCCGATGCGCCGCGTGGGGGTGAAGGAGCGCTATGGTCAGGTAGGTACCCAGGATTTCCTGCAGAAGGAGTATGGCCTGACGGCGCATGATATTGTGTCGGCGGCGAGAGAGCTGCTGTAAATAACAAAGGCGACCATCGAGGTCGCCTTTTTTTCACCAACCGGCGCAGGCGCCAGCGGAGAGTGTTACTGCTGCTGCTGAGACGACTGAATCGCAGTCAGCGCGATGGTGTAGACGATATCGTCTACCAGCGCGCCACGGGACAGGTCGTTCACCGGCTTACGCATACCCTGCAGCATCGGCCCGATGGAGATCAGGTCGGCAGAGCGCTGTACGGCTTTGTAAGTGGTGTTACCGGTGTTCAGATCCGGGAAGATGAACACGGTCGCGCGGCCGGCAACCGGAGAGTTCGGCGCCTTGGATTTTGCCACGTCAGCCATAACGGCAGCGTCGTACTGCAGCGGGCCGTCGATCATCAGGTCAGGACGTTTTTCCTGAGCCAGACGCGTCGCTTCACGAACTTTTTCGACGTCGCTACCCGCGCCGGAGGTGCCGGTGGAGTAGGAGAGCATCGCAACGCGCGGTTCAATGCCAAAGGCAATCGCGGAATCTGCGGACTGAATAGCGATCTCCGCCAGCTGTTCTGCGGTTGGGTCCGGGTTAATCGCGCAGTCGCCGTATACGTAAACCTGTTCAGGCAGCAGCATGAAGAACACGGAGGAGACCAGAGAGCTGCCCGGAGCCGTTTTGATCAGCTGCAGCGGCGGACGAATGGTGTTGGCGGTGGTGTGTACCGCGCCGGACACCAGGCCGTCGACTTCGTCCTGTTCCAGCATCAGCGTGCCGAGAACCACGTTGTCTTCCAGCTGCTCGCGAGCAACCGCTTCGGTCATACCCTTGCTCTTACGCAGTTCGACCAGGCGAGCCACGTAGCTTTCGCGAACCACTTCCGGATCGACGATTTCGATACCAGAACCCAGCTCTACGCCCTGAGCGGCGGCAACGCGGTTGATCTCATCCGGGTTACCCAGCAGCACGCAGGTCGCGATACCGCGTTCTGCGCAGATTGCCGCTGCTTTAACGGTACGCGGCTCGTCGCCTTCCGGCAGAACGACGCGTTTGCCCGCTTTGCGCGCCAGCTCGGTGAGCTGGTAGCGGAAGGCCGGCGGAGAGAGGCGACGGCTGCGCTCGGAGGTCGCAGTCAGAGACTCGATCCAGTCGGCGTTGATGTAGCTGGCCACGTACTCCTGAACTTTCTCGATACGCTCGTGATCGTCAACCGGCACTTCCAGGTTGAAGCTCTGCAGGCTCAGAGAGGTCTGCCAGGTATTGGTGTTTACCATGAATACCGGCAGGCCGGTGGCAAACGCGCGTTCGCACAGCTTGCTCACGCGGGCGTCCATTTCGTAGGCGCCGGTCAGCAGCAGAGCGCCGATTTCTACGCCGTTCATCGCCGCCAGGCAGGCTGCAACCAGTACGTCAGGACGATCGGCGGAGGTCACCAGCAGGGAACCTGCGCGGAAGTGTTCCAGCATGTGCGGAATGCTGCGCGCACAGAAGGTAACGGATTTTACGCGGCGGGTATTGATGTCGCCTTCATTGATGATGGTGGCATTCAGGTGGTGCGCCATATCGATTGCGCGGGTGGCAATCAGATCGAAGCTCCACGGCACCGCGCCGAGAATCGGCAGCGCGCTGCCGTTCTGCAGCTGAGCCGGATCGATCTTGACCACTTTCGCTTTCGAAGAGTCATCGAAAATTTCTGACAGGTCAGGACGGGTACGTCCCTGCTCGTCAACCGGCGCGTTCAGCTTGTTGACGATAACACCGGTAATGTTAGTGTTCTTCACGCCGCCGAAGCTGTTGCGGGTCAGTTCGATACGCTCGTTCAGCTGTTCCTGGGTGTCGGTGCCCTGGGACATCACGAAGACGATTTCAGCGTTCAGCGTTTTGGCGATTTCGAAGTTCAGCGACTGGGCAAACTGGTGTTTACGCGTCGGAACCAGGCCTTCTACCAGCACAACTTCAGCATCCTGAGTGCTGGCGTGGTAGTTAGCGATGATCTCTTCCATCAGCACGTCTTTCTGGTTGCTGGACAGCAGCGACTCAACGTGGCTCATCTTCAGCGGCTCTGCGGCCGGAAGGTTGGAATTAGCGCGAACGATAGCGGTAGTCTGGTCAGGCGCATCGCCGCCAGCGCGCGGTTGCGCGATAGGTTTAAAGACGCTCAGACGAACGCCTTTACGTTCCATAGCACGGATAACACCGAGGCTGACGCTGGTCAGGCCTACGCTGGTTCCGGTAGGGATTAGCATGATTATACGGGACACGATATATCCTCTTTCGTTACCGCCAGTATCAGGCGGGATGCAAAACTGCACCACCAGCTTCCCGCCATACTTCAGGTTGCATGCGCGTTGGCTTTGTTACCCGGCTCATCCTTGAGCCTCGCCCTTGCGGGCCGCTGCGACACCACGATCAAATCTGTTTCGGACAGATTTGTCGCTCACCCCGGTCACGTACTACTCATACGCTCCCGGGGATTCGCTGCGTCGCCGCCTTCCTGTAACCCGAATTATTTAGGCTTATCGCTGGCGGTGTGGAATCAGGCGGTCAGACGGTTGGCGTCTTGCGCGATAACCAGCTCTTCGTTGGTCGGGATGACCAGAGCAGGGCGGGTGCCTTCTTTGTTGATGAAGCCGGACTTGCCGAAACGGGCCGCCAGGTTACGTTCATGATCAACATCGAAGCCCAGTACGCCCAGTTTGCCCAGAGACAGTTCACGAACCATCGCCGCGTTTTCACCGATACCACCGGTGAAAATAACCGCGTCCAGACGACCGTCCATCAGCGCGGTGTAGGAGCCGATGTACTTCGCCAGGCGGTGGCAGTAAACGTCCATAGCACGCTTAGCGTCTGCTTTATCCGTGTAGTTGTCTTCAACATAGCGGCAGTCGCTGGTGACTTCAGTCAGACCCAGCAGGCCGGACTCTTTGGTCAGCATTTTGTTGATTGCATCAACGCTCATGCCCAGGGAGTCGTGCAGATGGAAGATGATTGCCGGGTCGATATCGCCGGAGCGGGTACCCATTACCAGGCCTTCCAGCGGGGTCAGACCCATAGAGGTATCAACGCATTTACCGTTGCGGATCGCGGAAACAGAACCACCGTTACCCAGATGGCAGGTGATGATGTTCAGCTCTTCAACCGGTTTGTTCAGGACTTTTGCCGCTTCCTGAGTCACGTAGAAGTGGCTGGTGCCGTGGGCACCATAGCGACGTACGCCGTGTTCTTTGTACAGGCTGTACGGCAGGGCGTAGAGGTAAGACTCTTCCGGCATGGTCTGATGGAACGCGGTGTCGAATACGGCAACGTTCTTGTTTTTCAGATGCGGGAAGGATTTCAGCGCTTCAGCAATACCGATCAGATGCGCCGGGTTGTGCAGCGGTGCGAAAGAGGCGGAGTCTTTGATGCCCTGAATGACGGAATCGTCAATCACCACGGAACTGGTGTATTTTTCACCACCGTGAACGATACGGTGGCCAATTGCGGTCAGCTGAGCAGACAGTTCTGGTTTTTGTGCCAGAATAGTGTTAACGATAAAGTTAAGCGCTTCACTGTGAGCTGCGCCAGCGCCTAAATCTGCTTCTTGTTTGCTGCCATCCATTTTCCATTTGATACGCGCTTCAGGAAGATGGAAACATTCGGCTAAACCGGACAGATATTCGTCACCGTTGAGAGCATCAAGGATAGCAAATTTCAGTGAGGAACTACCGCAGTTCAGAACCAGTACTAGCTTACTCGACATGGAAGTACCTTTTATAATACGTGGCTAAAAAAACGTCATTGTGTCACAAAGCGTAGCGCAGGATGACATCGACATTTATGATTAACATCATGCCTTGTTCTGTTTCCGGGCACGATGAGATAAGTACATTTGATTTTATGCCATTTTGGATAATTTTCAGACAATGGCAGAATATGCGATAATTTGACTAACCTGGTAAAAGGGTCTAACGCCCTTTCAGGTGGGCACAGGATACCTGATTGCCGCACCCATTGCCAAAATGTTTTGAACGTTGTCATGCACAGTTGGTGTTTTGCACGAATATTTTAAGATTTATATGTAAAGTTGAGGTACAGCCATGTCGACACCCGAGAATCGTCCCGTTAGCTTTTTCAGCTTGTTTCACCGCGGGCAGCATTACACAAAGACCTGGCCTTTAGATAAACGCCTCGCCCCGGTGTTTATTGAAAACCGCATTATTCGCGCTACCCGCTACGCGATTCGTATCATGCCGCCGGTCGCCGTCTTTACCCTGTGCTGGCAAATTGCCCTCGGCGGCCAGCTGGGCCCTGCGGTCGCCACGGCGCTGTTTGCGTTGAGTCTGCCGATGCAGGGACTGTGGTGGCTGGGTAAACGTTCGGTGACGCCGCTGCCGCCGTCGGTTTTGAACTGGTTTTATGAAGTTCGCGGCAAACTGCAGGAGGCGGGGCAGGCGCTGGCGCCGGTTGACGGTAAGCCGGATTACCAGGCTTTAGCTGACACGCTTAAGCGCGCCTTCAAACAACTGGATAAAACTTTCCTTGATGATTTGTAATTCCCCAGTGAAAACGCATATAAAAGAAGGCGCATGATTAATGCGCCTTCTTTTTTCACGCCGTAAAGTGCCACAGGAGTCAAGAAATGGAAATGACCAATGCGCAGCGCCTGATTTTGTCAAATCAGTACAAGATGATGACGATGCTCGACCCGGACAACGCTGAGCGCTATCGCCGTCTGCAGACCATCATCGAGCGTGGATACGGGCTGCAGATGCGCGAACTGGACCGCGAGTTCGGTGAGCTGACTGAAGAAACCTGCCGTACCGTTATCGATGTCATGGAAATGTATCATGCGATGCACGTCTCCTGGACTAACCTCAAGGACGGCAGCGAAATCGACGAACGTCGGGTGACCTTCCTGGGATTCGACGTGGCCACCGAAGCGCGTTTCCTCGGCTACGTGCGCTTTATCGTCAACGTAGAGGGGCGCTACAGCCACTTTGACGCCGGCACCCACGGCTTCAATTCGCAAACGCCGATGTGGGAAAAATATCAGCGTATGCTCACCGCCTGGCACTCATGCCCGCGCCAGTACCATTTGAGCAGCAACGAAATTAATCAAATTATCAATGCCTGATGGAGGTTTCCGTGCAGTGTAAAGGTTTCCTGTTCGATCTTGACGGGACGTTAGTCGATTCGTTACCGGTGGTGGAGCGCTCGTGGTGTACATGGGCGGATCGTTTCGGTATCCCGCATGATGAAGTGCTGAACTTTATCCACGGTAAGCAGGCGATAACCTCTTTACGCCATTTTTTACCCGGGCGCAGCGAAGAGGAGATTCAGGCGGAATTCCGCTATCTGGAAACGGTAGAAGCACAGGACACCGACGGCATCACGGCGCTGCCGGGAGCGGTTGCGCTGCTGACTCAGCTGGATAATGCAGGCATTCCGTGGGCTATCGTCACCTCGGGTTCGGTGCCCGTCGCCCATGCGCGCCATCGCGCGGGGGGCCTGCCCGAAGCTAAAATCTTCGTCACGGCGGAGCGGGTCAGGCACGGCAAGCCGGCGCCCGATGCCTATCTGCTCGGGGCCGAGCTGCTGGGGCTGGCCCCGCAGGAGTGTGCGGTGGTTGAGGACGCGCCGGCGGGATTACTGTCCGGCCTGAGCGCCGGATGCCGTACGATTGCCGTTAACGTGCCTGCCGACGCACCGCGTCTCGATGAAGCAGACTTTGTGCTGACCAGCCTCGAAGATCTGATCATTGTCCGGCAGCCAGACGGCAACGTTAGCGTCACGCTTAAAGCATAATCTCATGATTTAGCCCCGCGCTGCCGGGGCTTTTTTGTGCCACAATTCCGGCTCCATCTTCAGACAAGGATAAGTTGTGAACGGTGAACTGATTTGGGTGTTATCTCTTCTTGCCGTTGCGGTTGTGCTTTTCGCTACCGGAAAAGTGCGCATGGATGCTATTGCGCTGCTGGTGATTGTGGCCTTTGTCCTCAGCGATACGCTGACGCTTAGCGAAGCGTTTTCCGGTTTTAGCGATCCGAACGTTATTCTTATCGCCGCGCTGTTTATCATCGGTGACGGCCTCGTGCGCACCGGCGTGGCAAGTAAAGTCGGCAGCTGGCTGGTGAAGGTGGCGGGCAGCAGCGAAACAAAAATGCTGGTCTACCTGATGCTGACCGTCGCCGGGCTTGGCGCTTTTATGAGCTCAACCGGGGTGGTGGCGATCTTTATCCCGGTCGTGCTGAGCGTTTCTGCCCGTATGAATACCTCCCCGTCGCGCCTGATGATGCCGCTGAGCTTTGCCGGACTGATCAGCGGCATGATGACCCTGGTGGCAACGCCGCCCAACCTGGTGGTGAACAGCGAGTTGATACGCGAAGGGCTCCAGGGGTTTAGCTTCTTTAGCGTGACGCCAATTGGCCTCGTGGTTCTGGTTCTGGGCGTGTTCTATATGCTGGCGGTCCGCTTTATGCTGAAAGGCGATGAGAGCGAGCTGGCGCGCGACGGGCGTAAGAAAAGCACCTTTCGCGATTTAATCAAAGAGTACCATTTAACCGGCAGGGCGCGTCGCCTGGCGATCCGCCCCGGCTCACCGATGATTGGCCAGCGGCTGGACGACCTTAAGCTACGCGAGCGCTACTGCGCTAACGTTATCGGCGTGGAGCGCTGGCGCCGTTTTCGGCGGGTGATTGTGAACGTTAACGGGGTATCCGAGTTCCGCGCCCGCGATGTCCTGCTGATTGACATGTCGGCATCGGACGTCGATTTACGCCAGTTCTGCGGGGAGCAAATGCTTGAGCCGATGGTGCTTCGCGGGGAGTATTTCTCCGACCAGGCGCTGGATGTCGGCATGGCGGAGGTGACGCTGATCCCCGACTCGGAGCTTATCGGCAAAACGGTGCGTGAAATTGCCTTCCGCACCCGCTTTGGGCTCAATATTGTCGGTCTGAAGCGGGATGGTAAAGCCCTCGATGGAGCGGTGGTAGATGAGTCCCTGCAGCTTGGGGATATCATGCTGGTCGTTGGCAACTGGCGGCAGATTGCCCTGCTGGCGAAACGCGGGCGTGATTTCGTTGTGTTAAATATGCCGATCGAGGTTAACGATGCGTCACCGGCCCACAGCCAGGCGCCGCACGCTATTTTCTGCCTGGTGCTGATGGTGGCCCTGATGCTCACCGATGAAATCCCCAATCCCATCGCCGCTATTATCTCCTGCCTTTTGATGGGGAAGTTTCGCTGTATCAACGCCGAGAGCGCTTACAAAGCGATTCACTGGCCGAGCATTATTCTGATCGTCGGGATGATGCCCTTTGCGCTGGCGCTGCAGAAAACCGGCGGCGTAGATTTAGTGGTCCAGGGACTGATGGACGTTGCCGGCAGCAAAGGGCCATATTTAATGCTGGGCTGCCTGTTTGTGATGTGCGCGACAATTGGCCTGTTTATTTCAAACACCGCAACGGCGGTGCTGATGGCGCCGATTGCGCTAGCGGCGGCGAACTCAATGGGCGTGTCGCCTTATCCCTTTGCCATGGTGGTGGCGATGGCGGCTTCGGCGGCATTCATGACCCCGGTATCTTCACCGGTTAACACCCTGGTGCTTGGCCCCGGTAAATACTCGTTCAGCGATTTTGTGAAGATCGGCGTACCTTTTACCGTGCTGGTGATGGTGGTTTGCGTGCTGCTGATCCCGGTCCTGTTCCCGTTCTGAACCCCGGTTCCTCATGGCCCGGCCGCTGGCCGGGCTGGCGTCGATTTACAGCGGGGAATCCTGGCTGATTTCATCCAGAGAGAGATGAAAGCTCGGAACAAACACCTGCATAAAGTAATCCATTTCATCGCTGCGGCGGGATTCCAGCGTTTTCTCAAGCCGGCCTTTGGCCAGTAAAAATTCGTTATTGCCGGCCGACAGCTCTTCGAGGCATTTCAGATAGGCGCAGAGCGCATCCGCCTGCTTGACGATTAATTTTTCCTCTTCGCTATAGCGGTGTTCATCAATCAGCGGCGCAAAAATATCGCGCAGCTCGTCGGGGACCATATCAATCAGCTTTTGCTGGGCGATTTTCTCGATGGCCTTATACTCCTGGGCGATCTGCGAGTTGAAATATTTAACCGGCGTTGGCAGGTCGCCGGTTAATACTTCCGACGCATCATGATACATCGCCAGCAGCGCAATCCGCTCGGCGTTAACGTTGCCCGCAAACTTGCGATTCTTAATTGCCGCCAGCGCATGAGCGACCATAGCGACCTGCAGACTATGTTCGGACACGTTTTCGGTGCGCACGTTGCGCATCAGCGGCCAGCGGTTAATCAGCTTCAGGCGGGAGAGGTGGGCAAAGAAATGACTCTGACTCATAAGGACCCTTAATCAGTGACAACATCGGGTTCCATTGTGCGCAGGGATTGCCGCCGGATGCAAATACCGGCGGCGGGTTCGACTTATCAGAGCTGGTGATAGCCAGAGAGGAAGCGGCCGAACCGCGAAATGGCCATTTCCAGATCGTCTTCGCGCGGCAGGGTAACAATACGCACATGATCCGGCCACGGCCAGTTAAAGGCGGTGCCCTGAACCAGCAGCACTTTCTCCTGCAGCAGGAAGTCGAGAACCATCTTCTGATCGTCGTGAATGTTAAAACGCTTTGCGTCTATTTTCGGGAACATATACAGCGCGCCTTTCGGCTTAACGCAGGAGACGCCCGGGATCTCGTTAATCAGCTCCCAGGCGCGGTTACGCTGTTCATACAGGCGCCCGCCGGGAACAATAAACTCGCTGATGCTTTGATAGCCGCCAAGCGCCGTCTGAATGGCATGCTGCGCCGGAACGTTGGCGCACAGGCGCATAGAGGCCAGCATTTCCAGGCCTTCGATGTAACCTTTGGCGTGCTTTTTCGGGCCATTGAGCACCATCCAGCCCTGGCGGAAGCCGGCAACGCGATAGGTTTTTGACAGGCCGTTAAAGGTGATCGTCAGCAGATCGGGAGCCAGCGCGGCGATCGAGTGGTGCTGGGCTTCGTCGTAGAGGATCTTGTCGTAGATTTCATCGGCAAAGATGATCAGATTATGTTGACGAGCAATTTCGACGATCTCCAGCAGCAGCTCTTTTGAATAGACCGCGCCGGTCGGGTTGTTTGGGTTGATAATCACGATCCCGCGGGTGCGCGGGGTGATTTTTGCGCGAATATCGTCGAGATCCGGGAACCAGTCGGCGGACTCATCGCAAAGATAGTGCACTGCTTTACCGCTGGAGAGCGATACCGCCGCCGTCCACAGGGGATAATCCGGCGCCGGGACCAGCATTTCGTCACCGCTGTTCAGCAGCGCCTGCATGGCCTGGACAATCAGTTCCGATACGCCGTTGCCGATATAAATATCTTCAACCGTCACGTCGCGCATGCCGCGAGCCTGATAGTGCTGCATGATAGCCTTACGCGCCGAGTAGAGGCCTTTAGAGTCACAGTAGCCCTGCGCGGTCGGTAAATTACGAATGACGTCAACGAGGATTTCATCCGGGGCATCGAAGCCAAACGGTGCCGGGTTGCCGATGTTCAGCTTGAGGACTTTATTGCCTTCTTCTTCAAGGCGCTTCGCTTCTTTCAGAACCGGGCCGCGGATGTCGTAACAGACGTTGTCTAACTTGCTGGATTTTTCGATAGGGGACATGAATCTTTGACCTTTTTAGCTGTTATCGCCACTCCCTGCCGTGGAAGTCAGCTCGGAACAATGTACTCTTCATCCCCGCTGTTTTGAAGGGTTAGCAGGAGAAGATTTTGCTATTACTCTTTTTTTAGGGTAATCGATTTATCTGTTGATTGGCTTTTGTCTTTATAGAATATGCCTTTAAGTTGTATTTTATTGGTCAAATATCGTGGTTTTATCGCTATATGATGAATCTTTATCTGGTTTGAAGCTGCGGGAAGGGCCTGCGTTGATACTTTTTTGCTCACAAAAAAGCACTATGCTTTTAACTGATAGTGGAAGACTGTAGCGGTAATGTTAAATATACTTAATAAAAACATCTAAGAGATTAATGACCCTTATTTTTTGACAATGAATAATCCTGGTTTTGTTAATTTAATTAAAGTCCTGAAAAAATGCTTAAAATTATCTTTAATAATACTAATTTGCCCTTATAAATAATTCTGTTTTCGGTTAGGATGTCGTTGTTAATATCAAATAAACTTCGTAAATAATGCGGTTTTTCTTATTAATATATTGTTATTGCAGGCTTTTTGTTTGTCGTTCAGCGAGCGTTGGCAGAGGCTGACTGCGTATTGATGTGCAGGGCAGCGCTATTGATGGCTTTTTTGAATCAGGTCACATAAAGCGGGTCACCGTAATTAGAAAAAGCTTAGGCGTACGAACAAAATATGACTCAGAGGTTCCGCACAATTGACGCGGACGAGTACTTTCAAATGCAATAACGTTCTTCCAGCTGTCACCCGTTTCCATTTTGCGGATGACACGAGGCTCAAGGAATAGCCGGAAACCTGGAGCACAGCATCAACAAGGCAGGTAAGCGATAGCCACCTGTGAGTGAAGCAACATGATAAATGCAAATCGTCCAATACTAAATCTCGACCTCGATCTGCTGAGAACGTTTGTTGCCGTCGCCGATCTGAGTACTTTTGCTGCCGCAGCAACCGCGGTATGCCGTACCCAGTCTGCGGTGAGCCAGCAGATGCAGCGGCTGGAACAGCTGGTCGGAAAAGAGCTCTTTGCCCGCCACGGGCGGAATAAGTTATTAACTGAGCAGGGCATTCAGCTGCTCGGCTATGCGCGGAAAATTCTGCGCTTTAATGATGAAGCCTGCATGTCGCTAATGTTCAGCAGCCTGCAGGGCACGTTGACTATCGGCGCAACCGACGAAACGGCGGATACCATTTTGCCGTTTTTACTTAATCGGATCGGCAGCTTCTACCCGCGGCTGACCCTGGAAATTAAGGTTCTGAATTATGCTGAGGTGGTGGACATGCTGGCAAAGGGCGCGATAGATCTCGCGTTGACCACCCATCAGTCTGACAGCTTTGAAATGCTGACGCTGCGCATTTCACCCACCCTGTGGTACTGCGCGGCGGACTACGTGCTGCCCCATGAGGCGTCGGTGCCGCTGATCCTGCTTGAGGGACCTGGTCCCTTCCGGGATGATATTATTTCGGCGCTCGATAGCGCTCAAACCCCGTGGCATCTGGCCCACTCTGCGTCCTCACTTGCGGGCGTAAAAGCGGCGGTGAAAGCCGGGCTGGGCGTTACGGCGCGGCCGGTAGAAATGATGAGCCCCGAGCTGCGGGTGGTAGGCAAGAGCGACGGCCTGCCCGGATTACCGGATACGCGCTACGTTTTGAGCTGCGATCCGCAGAGCGTAAGTGAACTGGCGCAGGCCATTTTTCAGTCGCTGAGTCAGGACCATAGCCTCTGGTCGTCGGACCCGCTTTTTACCCCCGAAGGGGGAGGCCATACCCTCATCTCGTGAGGGTGATCAAAGCCACGCTCGTCACAAAAAGCTGGTAACAAAATGTAAATGCAAAAAGGAACCGCTGAGGTCAGAATTAGACCCTGCGGTTCTTTTTTTTCTTATTTTGCGGTGATTTTTAATATATTGTTGTTTTATTGTTATTTATATCAGTTGGTTAGAAGCAATCCCACCCACACTTCTCTACTTTTCCCTGCACTTTCAATAGTTCATGCTAATGTTAAAAAACCGGCCAGTTTGTTGCTGTTTTTTTGGTTTAATTAACAAAAGCGTGTCACAGATCAAGAAAATACCCCTCCTTAGGGGGAGGAATCGAGGCTAAATCCTGTCAAAATAGGCGGGTAATTATGATTTACAATGGAAACGGACACGATTCAACAACACTAAATCCAATTGGTATGCAAGGTTATTTCGCATAAAAGGGCATTTAATGTTAATGAAAAAAACCTAATGTAAATTAATGTTGTTAAAACTTTTGTTGAAGTTGACAAAAGGTTAAAGAAAGGGGTAAAAAGCCAGCGCATATGGCCTTCTACGATAAGTAGGGACGCTTTTTTGCAAGGTTATTTTTTTATTCCTCCCCGTGAAACGCTGTGGCGTTCATCTGCCAGTAAGAGCAGAGGGTTTAGCGCTACACTTTTTTGGTTAAGCAATGCGTATGTCAACATCCACTGAAGTCATCGCTCATCATTGGGCATTCGCTATATTTCTCATCATTGCCATCGGCCTGTGCTGCCTGATGCTTGTCGGGGGCTGGTACCTCGGCGGTCGCGCGCGCGCGCGTAGCAAAAACACGCCGTTTGAATCGGGGATCGACTCCGTTGGTTCGGCTCGCTTACGTCTTTCTGCGAAGTTTTATCTGGTTGCCATGTTCTTCGTTATCTTCGACGTGGAAGCCCTGTATCTCTACGCATGGTCGACCTCTATCCGCGAAAGCGGCTGGGTTGGCTTTGTGGAAGCCGCAATTTTCATTTTAGTGCTACTGGCTGGTCTGGTTTATCTCGTCCGTATCGGCGCACTGGACTGGACGCCTGCGCGTTCCCGTCGCACGCTGGTTAACTCAGAAACAGACAGTCCCACTAACCGTCATATGCAGTAAAAGCGAGGCAATAAGATGGATTATACGCTCACCCGCATAGATCCCAACGGTGAGAACGACCGTTACCCCCTGCAAAAACAGGAGATCGTAACCGACCCCCTGGAGCAAGAAGTTAACAAAAGCGTGTATATGGGGAAACTCGAACACGCGCTGCATGACATGGTGAACTGGGGTCGTAAGAACTCAATCTGGCCCTACAACTTCGGCCTTTCTTGCTGCTATGTAGAAATGGTGACGTCATTCACTGCGGTGCATGACGTAGCGCGTTTTGGCGCAGAAGTTCTGCGTGCCTCTCCTCGTCAGGCTGACCTGATGGTGGTTGCAGGTACCTGCTTCACCAAGATGGCACCGGTTATTCAGCGTCTTTACGATCAGATGCTGGAGCCGAAATGGGTTATTTCCATGGGGGCATGTGCCAACTCCGGCGGTATGTACGATATTTATTCTGTTGTGCAGGGCGTAGATAAATTTATTCCGGTTGATGTTTACATCCCGGGCTGTCCGCCGCGTCCGGAAGCGTATATGCAGGCGCTGATGCTGCTGCAGGAATCTATTGGTAAAGAGCGCCGTCCTCTCTCGTGGGTGGTTGGCGATCAGGGCGTTTATCGCGCCAACATGCAGTCGGAACGTGAGCGTAAACGCGGCGAACGCATTGCAGTGACCAATCTGCGGACTCCGGACGAGATTTAATTTGCGCCTGCGGGCGGCGGCATAATACTTCGCAAATCAATCTACAACAGCGCGAAGCCCGCCCGGCAGTCACCACGGACCTTTTGCAATGGTGAACAATATGACCGATTTAAACGCGCATGACGCCGCACCAGCCTGGCAAACCCGCGATCACCTTGATGACCCGGTGATCGGCGAACTGCGCAATCGTTTTGGCCCGGATGCCTTTACCGTTCAGCCAACCCGTACCGGCGTACCGGTAGTTTGGGTCAAGCGCGAACAGCTGCTGGAGGTGGGTGATTTCCTGAAGAAATTACCGAAACCTTACGTCATGCTGTTCGATCTGCACGGCATGGACGAACGTCTGCGCACCCACCGTGACGGGCTACCCGCCGCGGATTTTTCCGTTTTCTATCACCTGATTTCCATTGAACGCAATCGCGATATCATGCTCAAGGTAGCATTATCTGAAAACGATCTGCGCGTTCCGACATTTACCAAACTGTTCCCTAACGCCAACTGGTATGAGCGTGAAACGTGGGAAATGTTTGGCATTGATATCGAAGGCCACCCGCACCTGACGCGCATCATGATGCCGCCGACCTGGGAAGGCCATCCGCTGCGTAAAGACTATCCGGCACGCGCCACCGAATTCGACCCGTTTGAGCTGACAAAAGCCAAGCAGGATCTGGAAATGGAAGCGCTGACCTTCAAGCCGGAAGAGTGGGGCATGAAGCGCGGGACCGAAAATGAGGACTTTATGTTCCTTAACCTCGGCCCGAACCACCCCTCCGCGCACGGGGCTTTCCGTATCGTTCTGCAGCTGGATGGCGAAGAGATCGTCGACTGCGTTCCGGACATCGGCTACCACCACCGCGGTGCTGAAAAGATGGGCGAGCGTCAGTCGTGGCACAGCTACATTCCCTATACCGACCGTATCGAATATCTCGGCGGCTGCGTCAATGAGATGCCGTACGTGCTGGCGGTAGAAAAACTGGCGGGTATCACCGTGCCGGATCGCGTCAACGTGATTCGCGTGATGCTCTCAGAGCTGTTCCGTATCAACAGCCACCTGCTGTACATCTCCACCTTTATTCAGGACGTCGGCGCCATGACGCCGGTGTTCTTTGCCTTTACCGATCGACAGAAAATCTACGATCTGGTCGAAGCCATCACCGGTTTCCGTATGCACCCGGCGTGGTTCCGCATCGGCGGCGTCGCGCATGACCTGCCGCGCGGCTGGGATCGCCTGCTGCGCGAATTCCTTGAGTGGATGCCTAAGCGTCTGGATTCCTACGAAAAGGCCGCGCTGCGCAACAGCATTCTGATTGGCCGTTCGAAAGGGGTGGCCGCCTACAATGCGAAAGAGGCGCTGGAGTGGGGAACCACCGGCGCTGGCCTGCGCGCGACCGGCATTGGTTTCGACGTGCGTAAATGGCGTCCATATTCAGGCTATGAAAACTTCGACTTTGAAATCCCGACCGGCGGCGGCGTTTCCGACTGCTACACCCGCGTGATGTTGAAAGTAGAAGAGCTGCGCCAGAGCCTACGCATCCTTCAGCAGTGTCTCGATAATATGCCGGAAGGGCCGTTCAAGGCGGATCATCCGCTGACCACGCCGCCGCCGAAAGAGCGCACGCTGCAGCATATCGAAACCCTGATCACGCACTTCCTGCAGGTTTCCTGGGGCCCGGTGATGCCGGCCAACGAATCCTTCCAGATGGTTGAAGCGACGAAGGGTATTAACAGTTACTACCTGACCAGCGACGGCAGCACCATGAGCTATCGCACCCGTATCCGTACGCCGAGCTATGCGCACCTGCAGCAGATTCCGGCGGCGATTCGCGGCAGCCTGGTATCCGATCTTATCGTATATCTGGGTAGTATCGATTTTGTTATGTCAGACGTGGACCGCTAATTATGCACGAAAATCAACAACCACAAACCGAGGCTTTTGAGCTGAGTGCGGCAGAGCGTGAGGCAATTGAGCACGAGAAGCACCACTACGAAGACCCGCGTGCGGCGTCCATTGAAGCGCTGAAGATCGTTCAGAAACAGCGTGGCTGGGTGCCGGACGGCGCGATCTATGCGATCGCTGACGTACTGGAGATCCCGGCCAGCGATGTCGAAGGCGTTGCGACCTTCTACAGCCAGATCTTCCGTCAGCCGGTTGGCCGTCACGTTATTCGCTACTGCGACAGCGTGGTGTGTCACATCACCGGCTATCAGGGGATTCAGGCGGCACTTGAGCAAAAGCTGAATATCAAGCCGGGTCAGACTACGTTTGATGGCCGCTTTACCCTGTTACCGACCTGCTGTCTGGGTAACTGTGATAAAGGCCCAAGCATGATGATTGATGAAGACACCCACAGTCATCTGACGCCGGAAGGAATTCCTGATTTGCTGGAGCGGTATAAATGAAAAACGTTATCCGAACTCCCGAAACGCATCCGCTAACCTGGCGCCTGCGCGATGACAAACAGCCGGTATGGCTGGATGAGTATCAAAGCAAAAATGGCTACGAGGGCGCCCGTAAGGCGCTGCTTGGCCTGGCGCCGGATGAGATCGTCAACCAGGTGAAAGACGCCGGTCTGAAAGGGCGCGGCGGCGCGGGCTTCTCTACCGGTCTGAAGTGGAGCCTGATGCCGAAAGACGAATCCATGAACATCCGTTACCTGCTGTGTAACGCCGATGAGATGGAGCCGGGCACCTATAAAGACCGCCTGCTGATGGAGCAGCTGCCGCACCTGCTGGTGGAAGGCATGCTGATCTCCGCGTTTGCGCTGAAGGCGTACCGCGGCTACATCTTCCTGCGCGGCGAATATATTGAAGCGGCGGTCCATTTACGCCGCGCCATTGCCGAAGCGACCGAAGCCGGCCTGCTGGGCAAAAACATTCTCGGCACCGGTTTCGATTTCGAACTGTTCGTGCACACCGGGGCAGGGCGCTATATCTGCGGTGAAGAGACCGCGCTGATTAACTCCCTCGAAGGTCGTCGCGCCAACCCGCGCTCCAAGCCGCCGTTCCCGGCGAGCTCCGGCGTTTGGGGTAAGCCGACCTGCGTCAACAACGTTGAGACCCTGTGTAACGTCCCGGCGATTATGGCCAACGGCGTCGAGTGGTATCAGAACATTTCTACCAGCAAAGATGCCGGTACCAAGCTGATGGGCTTCTCTGGCCGGGTGAAAAATCCGGGCGTCTGGGAGCTGCCGTTTGGTACCACCGCGCGCGAAATCCTTGAGGATTATGCCGGCGGCATGCGCGACGGCCTGAAGTTCAAGGCCTGGCAGCCGGGCGGCGCGGGAACCGACTTCCTGACCGAAGCGCATCTTGATCTGCCGATGGAATTCGAAAGTATTGGCAAAGCGGGAAGCCGTCTGGGGACGTCGCTGGCGATGGCCGTTGACCACGAGATCAATATGGTGTCGCTGGTGCGTAACCTGGAAGAGTTTTTCGCCCGCGAATCCTGCGGCTGGTGTACGCCGTGCCGCGACGGTCTGCCGTGGAGCGTGAAAATTCTGCGTGCTCTGGAGCGCGGTGAAGGTCAACCGGGTGATATCGAGACACTTGAGCAACTGTGTCGATTCCTGGGCCCGGGGAAAACCTTCTGTGCGCATGCGCCAGGTGCGGTCGAACCGCTGCAGAGCGCCATTAAATATTTCCGCGACGAATTCGAAGCAGGCATTAAGCAGCAGTTCAGTAATACCCATGCTATCAACGGGATTCAGCCGAACCTGCTTAAGACGCGCTGGTGATTCCCACAACTCATTCAGGCTGTAGCAAGGCGGCAGTCTGAATGAGGAAGTGGTAACGATTTTTTTAATTTGGAAGCATGCTAATGGCTACGATTCATGTAGACGGCAAAGAATACGAGGTCAACGGAGCGGACAACCTGTTAGAGGCCTGTCTCTCTCTCGGTCTTGATATTCCATACTTTTGCTGGCACCCGGCGCTCGGCAGCGTCGGTGCTTGCCGCCAGTGTGCGGTGAAGCAATATCAAAACGCGGAAGACACGCGTGGTCGCCTGGTGATGTCCTGTATGACACCGGCATCGGACGGCACTTTTATTTCCATTGACGACGGCGAAGCGAAGCAGTTCCGCGAAAGCGTGGTTGAGTGGCTGATGACCAACCACCCGCACGACTGTCCGGTCTGCGAAGAGGGCGGTAACTGCCACCTGCAGGATATGACCGTGATGACCGGTCATAGCTTCCGCCGCTACCGCTTTACCAAGCGCACCCACCGCAATCAGGACCTGGGGCCGTTCATCTCGCATGAAATGAACCGCTGCATCGCCTGCTACCGCTGCGTACGCTACTACAAAGACTATGCTGACGGCACCGATCTGGGCGTTTATGGCGCTCATGACAACGTCTACTTCGGTCGTCCGGAAGACGGCGTGCTGGAGAGCGAATTCTCCGGCAACCTGGTTGAGGTCTGCCCGACCGGCGTATTCACCGATAAAACGCACTCCGAGCGCTATAACCGTAAATGGGATATGCAGTTTGCGCCAAGCATCTGCCAGCAGTGCTCCATCGGTTGTAACATCAGCCCGGGTGAACGTTACGGCGAACTGCGTCGTATCGAAAACCGCTATAACGGCACCGTAAACCGCTACTTCCTCTGCGACCGCGGTCGTTTCGGCTATGGCTACGTGAACCTGAAAGACCGTCCGCGTCAGCCGGTTCAACGCCGCGGCGACGATCTGATCGCCCTCAACGCCGAACAGGCGATGCAGGGCGCGGCGGATATTCTGCGCCAGTCGAAAAAAGTGATTGGTATCGGCTCGCCGCGCGCCAGCATTGAAAGCAACTTTGCGTTGCGTGAGCTGGTGGGCGCGGAGAACTTCTATACCGGCATTGCGAAGACCGAGCAGGAACGCCTGCAGATGGTGCTGAAAGTGCTGCGTGACGGCGGTATTCATACTCCGGCGCTGCGCGAAATCGAATCCTACGATGCGGTACTGGTGCTGGGGGAAGATATTACCCAAACCGGCGCCCGCATTGCTCTGGCCGTACGCCAGGCGGTGAAAGGAAAAGCGCGTGAAATGGCCGCGGCGCAGAAAGTCGCCGACTGGCAGATCGCCGCGATCCTCAACATCGGTCAGCGCGCGAAGCATCCGCTGTTTGTCACCAATATCGATGACACCCGTCTTGACGATGTCGCCGCGTGGACCTATCGCGCGCCGGTTGAAGATCAGGCGCGTCTGGGCTTCGCCATTGCGCATGCGCTGGATGAAAGCGCACCGGCGGTGGAAGGCCTGAGCAGGGATCTGCAGGGCAAAATCGACGTGATCGTCCAGGCGCTGGCCGGGGCGAAGAAACCGCTGATCGTCTCCGGAACCAACGCCGGCAGCGTCGAAATTATTCAGGCGGCGGCCAACGTGGCTAAAGCGCTGAAGGGCCGCGGCGTAGACGTCGGAGTCACTATGGTGGCCCGGGCGGTGAACAGCGTCGGTCTGGGCATGATTGGCGGCGGTTCGCTGGAAGAGGCGTTAAGCGAGCTGGAAACCGGCGCCGCCGATGCGGTTATCGTGCTGGAAAACGATCTGCATCGCCATGCTTCCGCCGCGCGCGTAGACGCCGCGTTGGCTAAAGCGCCGCTGGTGATGGTCGTTGACCATCAGCGCACGGCGATTATGGACAAAGCGCACCTGGTGCTCTCTGCGGCAAGCTTCGCCGAGAGCGACGGCACGGTGGTCAACAACGAAGGCCGCGCCCAGCGCTTCTTCCAGGTTTACGACCCGGCCTACTACGATGCGAATACCGTGATGCTGGAGAGCTGGCGCTGGCTGCATTCGCTGCACAGCACCGTCGACAACCGTCAGGTTGACTGGACGCAGCTGGATCACGTGATTGACGCGGTGGTGGCTAAGCTGCCGCAGCTGGCCGGCATTAAAGATGCCGCGCCGGACGCGACCTTCCGCATTCGCGGTCAGAAGCTGGCCCGCGAACCGCATCGCTACAGCGGCCGCACGGCGATGCGCGCCAATATCAGCGTGCATGAACCGCGCCAGCCGCAGGACAAAGACACCATGTTTGCCTTCTCGATGGAAGGGAACAACCAGCCGTCCGCGCCGCGCTCGCAAATTCCGTTTGCGTGGGCTCCGGGCTGGAACTCCCCGCAGGCGTGGAACAAATTCCAGGATGAAGTGGGCGGTAAACTGCGCCACGGCGATCCGGGCGTGCGCCTGATTGAGGCTTCCGCCGACGGTCTGGATTACTTCACCACGGTGCCGGAAAGCTTCCAGGCCGAAGAAGGGAAATGGCGGATTGCGCCGTACTACCATCTGTTCGGCAGCGATGAGCTTTCGCAGCGCTCGCCGGTGTTCCAGAGCCGCATGCCGCAGCCGTATCTCAAGCTTAACCCGGAAGATGCCGCGAAGCTTGGCGTCAACGCGGGAGCGATGGTCTCCTTCAGCGTTGAAGGCCATATGCTTAGCCTGCCGCTGATTATCTCTGCGGGCCTGACGGCAGGGCAGGTTGGCCTACCGATGGGCATGCCTGGCATTGCGCCGGTTCTGACCGGAGCGCGTATTGATACTCTGCAGGAGGCAAAAGCATGAGTTGGTTAACTCCGGATCTCATCGACATTCTGTTAAGCATCCTGAAGGCGGTGGTCATTCTGCTGGTGGTTGTCACCTGTGGCGCATTCATGAGCTTCGGCGAACGTCGTCTGCTCGGGCTGTTCCAGAACCGCTATGGACCTAACCGCGTGGGCTGGGGCGGTTCGCTGCAGCTCGTTGCCGACATGATCAAAATGTTCTTTAAAGAGGACTGGGTTCCGCGCTTTACCGATCGCGTGATCTTTACTCTGGCGCCGGTTATCGCCTTTACCTCGCTGCTGCTGGCCTTCGCTATCGTGCCGGTCAGCCCGTCGTGGGTGGTGGCCGACCTGAACATCGGCATCCTGTTCTTCCTGATGATGGCAGGCCTGGCGGTCTACGCGGTGCTGTTTGCCGGCTGGTCGAGTAACAACAAATACTCGCTGCTGGGCGCGATGCGCGCCTCCGCGCAGACTCTGAGCTACGAAGTGTTCCTCGGCCTCTCCCTGATGGGCGTGGTGGCGCAGGCGGGATCGTTCAATATGGGCGATATCGTCAACAACCAGGCGCATCTGTGGAACGTTATCCCGCAGTTCTTCGGTTTTGTTACCTTTGCGATTGCGGGCGTGGCCGTGTGTCACCGTCATCCCTTCGACCAACCGGAAGCCGAGCAGGAACTGGCCGATGGCTACCACATCGAATATTCCGGCATGAAGTTCGGTCTGTTCTTCGTGGGTGAATATATCGGGATTGTCACCGTATCGGCGCTGATCGTCACGCTGTTCTTCGGCGGCTGGAATGGCCCATTCTTACCTCCGTTCATCTGGTTCGCACTGAAAACCGCGTTCTTCATGATGATGTTCATTTTGATCCGCGCATCATTACCGCGTCCACGTTATGACCAGGTAATGTCCTTTGGCTGGAAGGTATGCCTGCCATTAACGCTGATCAACTTGTTGGTAACGGCGGCTGTCATTCTCTGGCAGGCGCAATAAGGGGTGAATTGACCATGACCTTAAAAGAATTATTGGTGGGGTTCGGCACCCAGGTCCGCAGTATCTGCATGATCGGGATGCACGCCTTCGCCAAACGTGAAACCCAGATGTACCCGGAAGAGCCGGTATATCTGCCGCCGCGCTATCGTGGCCGTATCGTGCTGACGCGCGACCCGGACGGCGAAGAGCGCTGCGTTGCCTGTAACCTGTGTGCGGTAGCGTGTCCGGTAGGCTGTATCTCTTTGCAAAAAGCAGAGACCAAAGACGGCCGCTGGTACCCGGAGTTTTTCCGCATCAACTTCTCACGCTGCATTTTCTGCGGTCTGTGCGAAGAAGCGTGCCCAACCACGGCGATTCAGTTGACCCCGGACTTCGAACTGGGTGAATACAAGCGTCAGGATCTGGTGTACGAAAAAGAGGATCTGCTGATTTCCGGTCCGGGCAAATACCCGGAATATAACTTCTACCGGATGGCGGGTATGGCAATCGACGGCAAAGATAAGGGCGAAGCAGAGAACGAAGCTAAGCCTATCGACGTCAAGAGCCTGTTACCGTAAGGAGAGGGCAATGGAATTCGCTTTTTATATCTGTGGCCTTATCGCCATCCTCGCAACCCTGCGGGTGATCACCCACACCAATCCGGTGCACGCGCTGCTGTACCTGATTATTTCGCTGTTAGCGATTGCTGGCGTGTTCTTCTCGCTGGGCGCGTACTTCGCCGGGGCGCTGGAAATCATCGTTTACGCCGGGGCCATCATGGTGCTGTTCGTCTTCGTGGTGATGATGCTTAACCTTGGCGGCAGCGAAATTGAGCAGGAGCGTAAGTGGCTGCAGCCGGGGATCTGGATCGGCCCGGCCATCCTTTCCGCGGTGCTGCTGGTGGTTATCGTTTATGCCATCCTCGGTCTTAACGATCAGGGAATTGAAGGCAACGCGATAAGCGCGAAAGAAGTCGGTATTGCGCTGTTTGGCCCGTACGTACTGGCGGTGGAGCTGGCCTCCATGCTGCTGCTGGCCGGTCTGGTTGTTGCTTTCCACATCGGCCGCGAAGAGCGCGTCGGTGAGGTGCTGAGCAACCGCCAGAACGATAGCGATAAAAGAAAAACGGAGGAGCACGCATGATCCCCTTAACACATGGACTGATCCTCGCCGCGATCCTGTTTGTTCTCGGTCTGACGGGTCTGGTGATTCGCCGCAATCTGCTGTTTATGCTGATTAGCCTGGAGATCATGATCAACGCCGCGGCGTTGGCCTTCGTGGTTGCCGGAAGCTACTGGGGTCAGGCCGATGGTCAGATAATGTATATTCTCGCTATCAGCCTTGCGGCTGCGGAAGCGAGTATCGGTCTGGCGCTGCTGCTGCAGCTCCATCGTCGCCGCCAGAACCTGAACATCGATTCAGTAAGTGAGTTGCGTGGATGAACATGCTTTCCTTAACCATTCTTTTGCCATTGATTGGCTTTGTGCTGCTGGCCTTTTCCCGCGGGCGCTGGTCGGAAAACCTCTCCGCCACCGTGGGGATGGGGTCGGTAGGCCTGGCCGCGCTGGTCACGGCCTTCGTTGGGATGGACTTCTTTGCTAACGGCAGACAGGCGATCAGCGTTCCGCTGTGGACGTGGATGTCGGTGGGCGATTTCAACATCGGCTTTAACCTGGTGCTGGACGGTCTCTCCCTGACCATGCTCTCCGTGGTCACCGGCGTTGGTTTCCTGATCCACATGTTCGCTTCCTGGTACATGCGCGGGGAAGAGGGCTACTCCCGCTTCTTCGCCTACACCAACCTGTTTATTGCCAGCATGGTGGTTCTGGTACTCGCCGATAACCTGCTGCTGATGTACCTCGGCTGGGAAGGCGTGGGCCTGTGCTCCTATCTGCTGATCGGTTTCTACTATACCGATCCGAAGAACGGCGCTGCGGCCATGAAAGCGTTTGTGGTGACCCGCGTCGGCGACGTGTTCCTCGCCTTCGCGCTGTTCATTCTCTACAACGAGCTGGGTACCCTGAACTTCCGCGAAATGGTTGAGCTGGCTCCCGCGCACTTCGAAGCCGGCAACAATATGCTGACGTGGGCGACGCTGATGCTGCTGGGCGGCGCGGTGGGTAAATCTGCCCAGCTGCCGCTACAGACCTGGCTTGCGGACGCGATGGCCGGCCCGACGCCGGTCTCCGCGCTGATCCACGCCGCGACGATGGTTACCGCGGGCGTCTACCTGATCGCCCGTACCCACGGCCTGTTCCTGATGACGCCGGAAATTCTGCATCTGGTGGGTATCGTTGGTGCGGTGACGCTGGTGCTGGCAGGTTTCGCCGCGCTGGTGCAGACCGATATCAAACGCGTGCTGGCCTACTCGACGATGAGTCAGATTGGCTACATGTTCCTGGCGCTGGGCGTTCAGGCATGGGACGCGGCGATTTTCCATCTGATGACCCACGCGTTCTTTAAAGCGCTGCTGTTCCTGTCGTCTGGTTCGGTGATCCTCGCCTGCCATCACGAGCAGAACATCTTCAAAATGGGCGGTCTGCGTAAATCGATTCCTCTGGTGTACGTCTGCTTCCTGGTGGGGGGCGCGGCGCTGTCCGCACTGCCGCTCATCACCGCAGGCTTCTTCAGTAAGGATGAGATCCTCGCCGGCGCGATGGCTAACGGTCATATCAACCTGATGGTTGCCGGTCTGGTCGGCGCGTTTATGACCTCGCTGTACACCTTCCGCATGATCTTCATCGTGTTCCACGGCAAAGAGCAGATTCACGCTCACGCGGGTAAGGGGATTACCCATCACCTGCCGCTGATTGTTCTGTTGATTCTGTCGACCTTCGTTGGCGCGCTGATTGTTCCGCCGCTGCAGGGCGTGCTGCCGCAGACCACCGAGCTTGAGCACGGCCGCGTGATGACGCTGGAAATCGTCTCCGGGATTGTGGCTATCGCCGGTATCCTGATCGCCGCATGGCTGTGGCTGGGTAAACGCACGCTGGTGACCTCCATTGCCAATAGCGCGCCTGGCCGCCTGCTCGGCACCTGGTGGTACAACGCCTGGGGATTCGACTGGTTGTACGACAAAGTGTTCGTGAAACCGTTCCTCGGCGTGGCGTGGCTGCTGAAAAGCGATCCGCTGAATTCAATGATGAACATTCCGGCTATCCTCTCCCGCTTTGCAGGTAAAGGCCTGCTGCTAAGCGAGAACGGTTATTTACGCTGGTATGTCGCGTCAATGAGCATCGGTGCGGTTGTCGTGCTGGCGCTGCTGATGGTATTGCGTTGAGTTTGTTGGCCGGGTGAGCGATTGCCGGATGGCGCTGCGCTTATCCGGCCGACAAACCCTAAAAGAATTTTAGAATTCGTTGAAAATCTGTTCCTGAGGTACAGGCGTCATCGGCGAAGTCAGACCGGAGACCGCCAGCGCAGAGCAACCGCAGCGTACGAAAGTGCGCGAGGATGATTCGCGAAGCTCACCCCTACGGGGCCGTCCTTACGGACGTTCAAAACGCGATGCGTTTTGTGCGAGCACTGGCAGGATTCGGGCTGGCGAGCGAGATAGCCTGATCAGGAGTAAATATAAGGGACATACTCAGCTATGTTATTACCCTGGTTAATACTAATCCCCTTTATCGGCGGGTTCCTGTGCTGGCAGACCGAACGCTTTGGCGTGAAGATGCCGCGCTGGATTGCGCTGATTACCATGGGACTGACGCTGGTTCTCTCACTGCAGCTGTGGCTGCAGGGCGGCTATTCTCTGACACAGGCCGCGGGTATCCCCCAGTGGCAGTCTGAATTTGTCATGCCGTGGATCCCTCGCTTCGGTATTAGCATTCATCTGGCTATCGACGGTCTGTCGCTGCTGATGGTGGTGCTGACCGGCCTGCTCGGCGTACTGGCGGTACTCTGTTCATGGCGCGAGATCGAAAAGTATCAGGGCTTCTTCCACCTCAACCTGATGTGGATCCTGGGCGGCGTTATCGGCGTGTTCCTCGCCATCGACATGTTCCTGTTCTTCTTCTTCTGGGAAATGATGCTGGTGCCGATGTACTTCCTGATCGCGCTGTGGGGCCATAAGGCTTCCGACGGGAAAACGCGTATCACGGCGGCCACCAAGTTCTTCATCTATACCCAGGCGAGCGGGCTGGTGATGCTGATTGCCATCCTGGCGCTGGCGTTTGTTCACTTCAACGCCACCGGCGTGTGGACCTTCAACTATGAAGATCTGCTGAAGACGCCGATGTCCCACGGCGTGGAATATGCGCTGATGCTGGGCTTCTTCATCGCCTTCGCGGTGAAAATGCCGGTTGTACCGCTGCACGGCTGGCTGCCGGACGCGCACTCCCAGGCGCCGACCGCCGGTTCCGTTGACCTCGCGGGGATCCTGCTGAAAACCGCGGCCTACGGCCTGCTGCGTTTTGCGCTGCCGCTGTTCCCGAACGCCTCCGCCGAATTTGCGCCAATCGCTATGTGGCTGGGTATCATCGGTATTTTCTACGGCGCATGGATGGCCTTCTGCCAGTACGATATCAAACGCCTGATTGCCTACACCTCCGTTTCCCATATGGGCTTCGTGCTGATTGCTATCTACACCGGCAGCCAGCTGGCCTATCAGGGGGCGGTGATTCAGATGATTGCGCACGGTCTCTCCGCTGCCGGTCTGTTTATCCTTTGCGGCCAGCTGTATGAGCGCCTGCACACTCGTGACATGCGTCAGATGGGCGGCCTGTGGAACAAAATTAAATGGCTGCCGGCGCTGTCGATGTTCTTCGCCGTGGCGACCCTCGGGATGCCGGGCACCGGTAACTTTGTCGGCGAGTTCATGATCCTGTTCGGCAGCTATAAAGTGGTGCCGGTGATTACCGTGATCTCCACCTTTGGTCTGGTGTTCGCTTCCGTCTACTCGCTGGCGATGCTGCATCGTGCCTACTTCGGTAAAGCGAAGAGCGAGATTGCGGCGAAAGAGCTGCCGGGAATGTCGCTGCGCGAGCTGTCGATTATTCTGCTGCTGGTGGTTCTGCTGGTGCTGCTGGGCTTCTTCCCGCAGCCGATTCTGGACACCTCACATGCTGCGATGAGCAACATTCAGCAGTGGTTTGTTAATTCTGTTTCTACTACAAGGCCGTAATTCGCCATGACAATAACTCCACAACAACTGATCGCACTGCTACCGCTGCTGATCGTCGGCTTGACGGTGGTGGTTGTGATGCTCTCCATTGCGTGGCGACGCAATCATTTCCTTAATGCCACGCTGTCGGTTCTCGGGCTTAACGCCGCGCTGATATCGCTTTGGTTTGTCGGCCAGAACGGCGCGATGGACGTCACGCCGCTGATCCGCGTTGACGGCTACTCCATGCTCTACACCGGGCTGGTGCTGCTGGCGAGCCTGGCGACCTGTACTTTTGCCTATCCGTGGCTTGAGGGTTACAAGGACAATAAAGAAGAGTTCTACCTGCTGGTGTTAATCGCCGCGCTGGGTGGCATTCTGCTGGCGGGCGCCAACCATCTGGCGGCGCTGTTCCTCGGTATCGAATTGATCTCACTGCCGCTGTTCGGCCTCATCGGCTACGCTTTCCGCCAGAAACGCTCTCTGGAAGCCAGTATCAAATACACCATCCTCTCGGCCGCAGCCTCTTCTTTCCTGCTGTTCGGTATGGCGCTGGTGTACGCGAACTCCGGCAATCTCTCTTTCCTGGCCCTCGGCAAGAGCCTGGCGGATAACACCCTGCACGAGCCGCTGCTGCTGGCGGGTCTGGGTCTGATGATTGTCGGTCTGGGCTTTAAGCTGTCGCTGGTGCCGTTCCACCTGTGGACGCCGGACGTTTATCAGGGTGCGCCGGCGCCGGTATCAACCTTCCTGGCCACCGCCAGCAAGATTGCTATCTTCGGCGTGGTGATGCGTCTGTTCCTGTATATGCCGGTAGGCAATAGCGAAGCGGTGCGCATCGTGCTGGGCCTGATAGCCTTTGCATCCATTATCTTCGGTAACCTGATGGCGCTGAGCCAGACCAACATCAAGCGCCTGCTCGGCTACTCCTCGATCTCGCATCTCGGCTATCTGCTGGTGGCGCTGATCGCCCTGCAGAGCGGCGAAATGTCGATGGAAGCGGTTGGCGTCTATCTGGCCGGCTACCTGTTCAGCAGCCTTGGCGCCTTCGGCGTGGTGAGCCTGATGTCCAGCCCGTACCGCGGCCCGGATGCCGACTCGCTGTACTCCTACCGCGGCCTGTTCTGGCACCGTCCGATTCTGTCGGCGGTGATGACGGTGATGATGCTGTCGCTGGCCGGTATTCCGATGACGCTGGGCTTCATCGGTAAGTTCTACGTGCTGGCGGTCGGCGTGCACGCGCACCTGTGGTGGCTGGTTGGTGCCGTGGTGGCGGGTTCGGCGATTGGTCTTTACTACTACCTGCGCGTAGCGGTGAGCCTGTATCTGAGCGCGCCGGAGAAACTGAACCGCGACGCGCCGTCTAACTGGCAGTACAGCGCCGGCGGTATCGTGGTACTGATCTCGGCCCTGCTGGTGCTGGTACTCGGCGTCTGGCCGCAGCCGCTGATTAGCATCGTGCAGCTGGCAACGCCGCTGATGTAAAGCGGCTACGCCTGCAAAAAACCGCCGGTCTACGATCGGCGGTTTTTTTATGCGCGTCGGTTAACCGGGCCAGCCCGATCGAGGCGCCTGCTTAGCCGATGGGATAGACCATAAAATCTTCCGCCAGCAGGGTCTGCGGGAAGATTTCCCGGCACTCCGCCAGCAGGCGCAGGCAGCCCTGCGGGTCGTAGCGCGAGCTGAAGTGGGTGGCGATAAAGGTGCCGACGTTGGCATCGCGCGCCAGCGCCGCCGCCTGCTGGCTGGAGGAGTGCCCGCGAGCGTTCGCCTTCTCGGCCATCGCCTGTTCCAGGGTGGTCTCATGAATCATGACGTCCACGCCGCGCGCCAGTTCCAGCGCCGCCGCACAGGGTGCGGTATCGCCGAAGATGGCCAGCTTTTTGCCCGGCGTTGTCGGGCCAAGATAGCGGCGGCCATCGACGATCCGCCCGTCGGCAAGCTCGACGCTCAGCCCCTGTTTTAGCTGCTGAAACAGCGGCCCGGAGGGGATGCCGTCGGCGATAAGACGGGCCGCGTCGAGGGCGCCGGGCTTATCGTGCTCCTCAATGCGATAGCCGTAGCACTCAACCGGATGGTTTAGCGGCCAGGCGGTAACCCGATATCCGGCTTCGTCAAAGATAAGGCCGGGGCCAACTTCGACAATATCCAGCGGATAATCGGTCCACGAGCCGCTGAGGCGCAGCGCCACTTCGACAAACTCCCGCAGGCCTTTTGGCCCGTATAGGGTCAGCGGCAGCGAGTTTCCCTGCATCGAGCGGCTGCACAGCAGGCCGGGGAGGCCGAACAGATGGTCGCCGTGGAGATGGGTAATAAAAATTTTATTCAGCTTGCCGGGGTGCAGGGCGGTATGCAGAAACTGATGCTGGGTGCCTTCTCCGCAGTCGAACAGCCATACCTCCGCCGCCGTTGGCTGTTGCAAATTCAGCACGATAGACGTCATATTACGCGTACGGGTCGGCACGCCAGCGGATGTCCCCAAAAAAGTTAATTCCATCGTCCTGTGTCCTTAGGGCGTGAGTCAAAAAACAGAGTATACCCGTCATCCCTCAGGTTGCGCGCGCGTTGGCTGAGCTTGCCGTCTTCATGCCGCCGGAATGATGCAGGGCTAATTTCAATGAAGGAATAATAGATGATGATATGGCAGGATCTCCACCACAGCGAGCTGACCGTCCCGCAGCTCTATGCGCTGCTCAAACTGCGCTGCGAAGTCTTTATCGTCGAACAAAACTGTCCCTATCAGGATGTTGACGGCGATGACCTGATCGGCGAAAACCGTCATCTTCTCGGCTGGCGCGGCGATGAGCTGGTGGCCTATGCGAGGATCCTGAAAAGCGAAGAGGATTTCGCGCCGGTGGTCATTGGCCGGGTTATCGTCAGCCCGACGGTGCGGGGTGAGAAGCTCGGCTATCAGCTAATGGAAAATGCGCTCGCCAGCTGCGCCCGCCAATGGCCGCAGAAAGCTATCTACCTCGGCGCTCAGGCGCATTTACAGCGCTTCTACGCCAGCTTCGGCTTCCAGCCGGTGACCGAGGTTTACGACGAAGACGGGATTGCGCATATCGGCATGGCCCGCGAGGCCGCAGCGGACCCGCTCCTGCCGAGGTAGCCGCAGACTATCTATACTTCCTGAATGACCGACGGGCCGCCAAAGGCCACTCCCTCATCGTGGGTACTGCTATTTCTCGCCAGGACCCCGTATAATGTGGGGTTTTTAGTCTGTGGAGGTTTGCGTGCTGTCTGTTTCCGCTGCGCTGGAAAGCTTACGCGGCTGCCTGAGCGATGAGTTCCCCGCATCGTCCGGCACGCGAATTTTCGATGTCTCGTTTCCTCTCCACGATGCGTTTGATCCCCTGCTGTGGTTCGGGCGCCAGCCTCAGTGGCCGCAGTTTTACTGGCAGCAGCGCAGCGGCGACGAGGAGCTTGCTGCGCTAGGTGCGGTGAAAACGTTCTCTTCGCTGGCCGAAGCGCAGCGTTTTTTACAGCATCAGCAGCATCAGGATCTGCGTATTTGCGGTCTGAATGCCTTCAGTCCGCAGGTCGGAGCGCTGGTGCTGCCGCGGCTGGAGTGGCGTCGGGTAGGGGGAACGGCGTCGTTGCGGCTGGTGCTGTGCAGCGCGACGTCGCTACGCGAAGATGCCCGGGCGGCGCGCGAGTTTCTGCGGACATTAACGGCGGAGCAGGCGCAGCCTGCGGCGATACCGGTCGTACTCAGCGAGCAGCACTTCCCGGAATATCCGCGCTGGCGTGAGCTTATCCTGCAGGCTACCCGGGCCATTGCGGCCGGAGAGATGGAAAAAGTCGTCCTGGCACGCGCCACGGACGTGCGGTTCGCCGCTCCCTTAGATGCCTGGTCGATTATGGCCGCCAGCCGCCGCAGTAACTTTAACTGCTTCCACTTCCTGATGGCCTTTAACCCGCAGCAGGCGTTTTTCGGCTCAACGCCGGAGCGGCTGTGGCGTCGGCGCGGAACGCTGCTGCGTACCGAGGCGCTGGCGGGTACCGTCGCCGGCCATGCTGACGATCGCCAGGCGCGGGCGCTGGCCGACTGGTTAATGCAGGATGATAAAAACCAGCGGGAAAACATGCTGGTGGTGGAGGATATTTGCCAGCGAATGCAGGGCGAAGCGCAGATGCTGGAGGTGCTGCCGCCGCAGGTGGTGCGCCTGCGCAAGGTGCAGCATCTGCGGCGCTGCATCTGGACTGAGCTGAATTCATCCGATGACGCCCGCTGCCTGCGCCAGCTGCAGCCTACGGCGGCGGTCGCCGGGCTGCCGCGGCGGGCGGCGCTGGACTTTATCAGCCAAAATGAACCCTTTACCCGCGAATGGTACGCCGGTTCCGCCGGCTATCTGTCGCTGGCGCAAAGCGAATTCTGCGTGGCGCTGCGCTCGGCGAAGGTGGAAAACGACACCCTCAGGCTGTATGCCGGCGCCGGTATCGTCAGCGGTTCCGAGCCTGAACAAGAGTGGCAGGAAATTGAAAATAAAGCCGCGGGGCTGCGTTCGTTGCTGCTGAGAAAAATGTAGATAAACGACGCATATCAATACTCCATCACTTTGTATTACCTATACTTAGCCTCAATATTTGATATCGGACAATTTCATGTCAGTAAGCGCATTTAACCGACGCTGGGCGGCGGTGATCCTTGAAGCATTAACCCGCCACGGCGTGCAGCATATTTGCATTGCGCCGGGGTCGCGCTCGACGCCTTTAACGCTGGCAGCTGCGGAAAACCGCGCATTGATTCCCCATACTCATTTTGACGAACGCGGGCTCGGCCACCTGGCGCTGGGGCTGGCGAAGGCCAGCAGGCAGCCGGTGGCGGTCATTGTCACCTCCGGTACCGCCACGGCCAATCTCTATCCGGCATTGATTGAGGCCGGGCTGACCGGCGAGAAGCTGATTCTGCTCACCGCCGACCGGCCGCCGGAGCTGATCGACTGCGGCGCTAACCAGGCGATCCGCCAGCCGGGCATGTTCGCATCGCATCCGTCCGAAACCCTCTCTTTGCCGCGTCCGTCGCAGGATATTCCCGCGCGCTGGCTGGTTTCAACCATCGACCAGGCGCTGGGCGCGCTGCATTCCGGCGGCGTACACATTAACTGTCCGTTCGCCGAGCCGCTGTATGGCGATATGGACGATACCGGCGTGAGCTGGCAGCAGCAGCTTGGGGACTGGTGGCAGAGCGATACGCCCTGGCTGCGTCAGTCGCTGCATCTTGCAAGCGAAAAGCAGCGCGACTGGTTTTTCTGGCGCCAAAAGCGCGGCGTCGTTATTGCCGGGCGCATGAGCGCCGCCGAAGGCGTACAGGCCGCCGCGTGGGCGAAAATGCTCGGCTGGCCGCTGATTGGCGACGTGCTTTCACAAACCGGGCAGCCGCTGCCCTGCGCCGATCTATGGTTGGGCAACGGGAAAGCGGTCAGCGAGCTGGAGCAGGCGCAAATCGTTATCCAGCTGGGCAGCAGCCTGACCGGAAAACGCCTCCTGCAGTGGCAGGCGAGCTGCGAGCCGGAGGAGTACTGGCTGGTCGATAATTTACCCGGGCGTTTAGATCCGGCCCAGCACCGCGGCCGCCGTCTGGTCTGCCCGGTGGGGGAGTGGCTTGAACTGCATCCGGCGGAAAAACGCCAGCCCTGGGCAACGACGCTGCCGGTTCTCGCGCAGCAGGCCTGGCAGGCGACGGTGGAAAGCAGCGAGCGCTTCGGCGAGGCCCAGCTGGCCCACCGTATTCATCGCTATCTGCCGGAGCAGGGGCAGCTGTTTGTGGGCAATAGCCTGGTGGTGCGCTTAATTGATGCGCTATCGCAGCTGCCGGCAGGCTATCCGGTCTACAGCAACCGCGGCGCCAGCGGTATTGACGGCCTGCTGGCAACCGCCGCCGGCGTACAGCGGGCCAGCGCTCGCCCTCTGCTGGCTATCGTTGGCGATCTTTCCGCGCTCTACGATCTTAATTCGCTGGCGCTGCTGCGCCATGCCTCGGCTCCGCTGGTGCTGATTGTCGTCAACAATAACGGCGGCCAGATCTTCTCTCTGCTGCCGACGCCGCAGGACGAAAGGCGCCAGTTTTATTTAATGCCGCAGGACGTCAACTTCGGGCATGCTGCGGCGATGTTCGATCTCAACTACAGCCGCCCGGGCAGCTGGAACGAGCTGGAGACGGCGCTGTCCGACGCGTGGCGCATCCCTGGCGCGACCGTGATTGAGCTGGTGGTGAACGAAACCGATGGCACCCATACTTTGCAGCAGCTGCTGGCGCAGGTGAGTCATCTATGAGCCTGCACGCCGAGTGCGAACGCGGCCAGGCCAGTGAACCCTGGCTGATTTTTTTACACGGTTTTTCGGGCGACAGTCGTGAATGGCAGCCGGTCGGGGAGGCGTTTAGCGCCCGCTCGCGCCTGTATATCGACCTGCCGGGCCACGGCGGTTCCCGTGATATTCAGGTAGCTGATTTTGCCGATGTCTGCCGGCTACTGCAGGAGACGCTGGATAGTTACAGCATCCTTAACTACTGGCTGGTTGGCTACTCCCTCGGCGGCCGCATCGCGATGGCCTTTGCCAGCCGGCCGCGCGACGGGCTGTGCGGGCTGGTCGTGGAGGGCGGTCATCCGGGACTACGCGACGATAGCGATCGCCTGCTGCGTCGCCGGAGCGATGCGGCCTGGGCCGAACGCTTTCGCCGCGAACCGCTGCCCCAGGTCTTTGCTGACTGGTACCAGCAGCCGGTTTTCGCCTCGCTGGATGCGCAGCAGCGAGCGGCCTTAATCGCATTACGCAGCCGCAATCATGGCGAAAATCTTGCCGCCATGCTGGAGGCGACGTCGCTGGCGGTCCAGCCCGATCTGCGCCCGGCATTACGAGCCTGCCGCTTTCCTTTTCACTATCTTTGCGGCGCGCGCGATGAAAAATTCCGCGCGATAGCGGGCGATTTAGCCGCGACGATACACGTTATTCATCATGCCGGGCACAACGCGCATCGGGAAAATCCCGCGGCGGTAACCGCTTGCCTGGCACAGTTTTTAGCAAGTTAACTAAAGGACATTCTATGATCTCTCTTGATGAAGCCATGCTCTACGCCCCGGTTGAATGGCACGATTGTTCCGAAGGCTATACCGATATTCGTTACCAAAAATCGACGGATGGTATTGCTAAAATCACCATTAACCGCCCACAGGTGCGTAATGCATTCCGCCCGCTGACCGTAAAAGAGATGATTCAGGCGCTGGCGGATGCCCGCTATGACGACAACATCGGCGTCATTATCCTGACCGGCGAAGGGGATCTGGCGTTCTGCGCCGGCGGCGACCAGAAGGTGCGCGGCGACTACGGCGGCTATCAGGACGATTCCGGCGTGCATCACCTGAATGTGCTTGATTTCCAGCGTCAGATCCGCACCTGTCCGAAACCGATCGTCGCAATGGTCGCCGGCTACTCCATCGGCGGCGGCCACGTGCTGCATATGATGTGCGACCTGACGATCGCCGCGGAAAACGCCATCTTTGGTCAGACGGGTCCCAAAGTGGGCTCCTTCGACGGCGGCTGGGGCGCAGCCTATATGGCCCGCATCGTTGGTCAGAAAAAAGCGCGTGAAATTTGGTTCCTGTGCCGCCAGTACGATGCGCAGCAGGCGCTGGATATGGGGCTGGTCAACACCGTCGTCCCGCTGGCAGAGCTGGAAAAAGAGACCGTTCGCTGGTGTCGCGAAATGCTGCAAAACAGCCCAATGGCCCTGCGCTGCCTGAAAGCGGCGCTGAACGCGGACTGCGATGGTCAGGCGGGTCTGCAGGAGCTGGCGGGTAATGCCACCATGCTGTTCTACATGACCGAAGAGGGGCAGGAAGGGCGCAACGCATTTAATCAGAAGCGTCAGCCGGACTTCAGCAAATTTAAACGGAATCCGTAATGCGTCGGGCGCAGGTTTACCGCTGGCAGATACCGATGGACGCGGGCGTGGTGCTGCGCGAACGGCGGTTAAAAACCCGTGACGGGCTGTTCGTCCATCTCCAGCACGGCGAGCGTGAAGGCTGGGGGGAAGTTTCTCCCCTGCCGGGATTTAGCGAAGAAACGTTGGAAGAGGCGCAGGCTGCGCTGCTGGCGTGGGCGATAGCCTGGCGTCAGGGGCAGGATCTCCCTTTTCCTGCGCAGCCCTGCGTGGCGTTCGGGGTCAGCTGCGCGCTGGCCGAGCTGAAGGACGAACTGCCGCAGGCGGCAGATTATCGCGCCGCGCCGCTGTGCACCGGGGATCCGGATGAACTGTTTTCCAGGCTCGCAGCGATGCCGGGCGAGAAGGTCGCCAAGGTCAAAGTGGGCCTGTATGAGGCGGTACGCGACGGGATGGTCGTAAATCTGCTGCTGGAGGCGATCCCTGAGCTGCGGCTGCGTCTGGACGCCAACCGGGCGTGGACGCCGCTCAAAGCGCAGCAGTTCGCCAAATATGTGCAGCCGCAGTATCGGGATCGCATCGCTTTCCTCGAAGAACCGTGCAAAACCCGCGATGATTCCCGCACTTTTGCGAAACAAACCGGTATTACCATTGCCTGGGATGAGAGCCTGCGCGAAGCCGATTTTTGCTTTCAGGCCGAGGAGGGGGTAGGGGCGGTGGTGATTAAGCCAACCCTTACCGGTAGCCTGCAAAAAGTGCAGGAACAGGTTGCCGCCGCCCACGCTCTTGGGCTGACGGCGGTCATCAGCTCCTCGATTGAATCGAGTCTCGGGCTGACGCAGCTGGCGCGTATTGCGGCCTGGCTAACGCCGCAGACCATTCCGGGCCTTGATACGCTGACGCTGATGCAGACTCAGCTGGTGCGCCCGTGGCCTGCAAGCGCGCTGCCGTGCCTGTCAACGGATGCGCTGGAGCCGCTGCTGTGATCTTTCGTGACTGGCCGTGGCGCCACTGGCGTCAGCGGCGGGGGGACGCGTTTGCTCTGCGGCTGAACGACGATAGCCTGACCTGGCAGCAGCTGTGCGAGCGGGTCGATGCGCTGACGGCGGGGTTCGTGACTCAGGGCGTAGGTGAAGGCGATGGCGTTATTCTGCGGGCCTACAATCAGCCGGCGGCGCTGCTGGCGTGGCTGGCGCTGCTGCAGTGCGGCGCCAGGGTGCTGCCGCTTAATCCGCAGCTGCCGTCGGCCATGCTGACGCAGCTGTTACCGTCCCTCGATGTCCATCATCTGCTGGCGCTTAGCGGCGACGATCTCGCCCTCGGCTATCCGCGGCTGGTTATGCAGGCTGTCGCCGGCGACCGCAGGCTGGCCTGGAGTGAAGATCGTCTGGCTTCGATGACGCTGACCTCCGGTTCTACCGGGCTGCCGAAGGCCGCGGTGCATACTTTCCGGGCTCATCTTGCCAGCGCCCAGGGGGTGCTGGCGATGATCCCGCTGGCGGCGGACGACGACTGGCTGCTTTCCCTGCCGCTGTTTCACGTTTCGGGGCAGGGTATTCTCTGGCGCTGGCTGCTGGCCGGATCGCGTCTGACGGTGCGGGAAAAGCGGCCGTTAGAACAGGCTCTTCAGGGCTGCAGCCACGCGTCGCTGGTGCCAACGCAGCTGTGGCGGCTGCTCAATGGCGATGCGCAGGTATCGCTGAAGGCCGTTCTTCTGGGCGGGGCGGCAATTCCCGTCGAACTCACCGAGCAGGCCCGGGCAAAAGGCATCCGCAGCTGGTGCGGGTATGGCCTGACCGAATTTGCCTCGACGGTGTGCGCCAAAGAGGCCGATGGCGAGGCGGATGTCGGGCAACCTTTGCCCCGGAGGGAGCTGAAAATTATCGACGGCGAGGTTTGGCTGCGCGGAGACAGCATGGCGGCAGGCTACTGGCTCGATGGAGAACTGGTGCCGCTGGTTAACGAGCAGGGCTGGTTTGCAACGCGCGATCGCGGCGAGCTGCGTAACGGTAAGCTGGTGATTGTCGGGCGTCTGGATAATCTCTTTTTCAGCGGCGGTGAGGGGATACAGCCGGAAGAAGTTGAACGGGTGATTATGGCTCATCCGCAGATCCGCCAGGCGTTCATCGTGCCATTGGATGATGCCGAGTTTGGCCAGCGTCCGGTGGCGGTGGTAGAAGGCGATGCGGGCTGCGATATGGCGGAGTTAGCGGCCTGGGTAGAGGATAAGCTGGCGCGCTTTCAGCAGCCGGTACGTTGGCTGGCGCTGCCCGAAACGCTGAAAACCGGCGGCATAAAGATCTCGCGTCGGGCGTTACGCGAGTGGGTCAACGCGCATCGGGACGATTGCGCTTAGAGCGGCGGATAACTATCGCCAGTGAACCTTTGAATCATCTTTTGATGAAGAGATTGAATACGTTTTTATGATTGCAGTGATGCCGCTCATACTCATCAGGGCGAACTTTCATCGGCAAAATTCGCTGTAGCGCATTGCTCGGGCTAAGTTATTCTCAGCCCGGCGGTGCGGAATCTGCTTTCTGGCTGTGGGTTAAAAATCAGAGCAGCCCTTTCAGCGATAACGTCTTTCGCGTGGCGACGTTCAGATCGTAGCGCGGCAAATCCTCGACGCTGACCCATGCATAATCCTGAAACTCTTCGTTAATGGTGACTTCACGGTTGGCGCTGACGCAATTAAAAATCAGGTAGATCATATAGATCTCCTCCTGCCGGCCATCGCTGTAGGTTTTGACCCGCACGTCGTCGCTGAAGGTCCAGGGCGTAATGCTCGTCAGCCGCAGCGCCTCACCCAGCTCTTCGCGAATTTCGCGTCTCAGGGCCTCCTCAAATGCGCTCGCCAGGCTCCACTCCGCCGCCGGAAAGCGCCCACTGGCCGGGAAAAACGCCGCGATCGTCGGCCATCCTGCAGAGCAGATAGCGCCCCTCATTTTGAATCAGCGGGCAGACAATAGTCCTTTGGCGCATGGTTATCTCCTTTGGGTGAACGGTTAGCAAAGCATCTGGCTGCCAGTTTGCGAGCCGCCTCGGTAAACCGCAAGCGAAAACGCGCGACCGGCGTTGGCAATGGTAGGGTGGGTTGAAATGACGGACCGGAGGCCAGCATGAGCCAGGCGACAGCTGCCGATTCTTTACTGCTTCACCCGTTCGGCTATTTCCTGTTTAGCGCAGATCCATGCTGGAATTGCTGAACAAGCTTTTAATCGACATCTTCACCCCGTTACGGCAGATCGCTGCGTCATGAGCGCCCAAAGCCAGGGTTCCGGTAGCAACTGCTTACAATCACAACAATAAAGGTCGTTTTAGAACATTGATTCCGCAGCATTCGGCAGTACAATTCTGCGGTTTTTGGGACTTCTTTGATTCTTGATTTCTGGATAGAGTAAAAAATGAAAAAATGCATATTAATCGGCCTTGCCGGCATGGCGTTCGTCTCCACGGCGGCAAACGCTATCAGCGTCACCGGGCAGGCGGGTGAGCACTACACCAACCTTGGCGTTGGTTTTGGTACCGAATCAACCGGACTGGCGGTAACCGGCAACTGGATGCACAGCGATAACGACGGCGACGCGGCAGGTTTAGGGCTAGGTTTAAACATTCCGCTGGGGCCATTTCTGGCAACGGTAGGCGGCAAAGGCGTATATACCAATCCGAAAAGCAGTGATGAAGGTTATGCGGCAGCGGTCGGCGGCGGCCTGCAGTGGAAAATAGGCAGCAGCTTCCGCCTGTTTGGCGAGTACTACTATTCTCCGGACTCCCTCTCCAGCGGCATCCAGAGCTATCAGGAAGCCAATGCCGGCGCGAGCTGGACGGTCATGCGCCCTCTGAGCATTGAGGCCGGCTATCGCTATCTGAACCTGGAAGGTAAAGACGGTAACAAAGATAATACCATTGCTGATGGCCCGTACGTCGGCGTCAGCGCCAGCTTCTGATCCCCAGGCGCGGTATTATGCCGCGCCGATTTCCTGTCTACCCAGCCAGCGCCTTTGCGTTATAGTATTTCCACTTATCAGGCTGGAGTTCACAATGTTAAACGTGGAAATGCTGTCCACCGGCGACGAAGTGCTGCATGGGCAAATCGTTGATACCAATGCCGCGTGGCTGGCGGATTTCTTTTTTAATCAGGGATTACCTTTAACGCGTCGCAACACCGTCGGTGACGATCTTGATTCTCTGATCGCAATTTTACGCGAGCGCAGCGAGCATGCGGACGTACTGATTGTCAACGGCGGGCTAGGGCCGACCAGCGACGATCTCAGCGCGCTGGCTGCGGCAACCGCTAAAGGCGAATCGTTAATTCTGCACGCCGGATGGCTGGAGACGATGACGCGTTTCTTTGCCGAACGCGGACGGCCGATGGCGGAAAGCAACCGCAAGCAGGCGGAAATCCCCGCCAGCGCGGAGATGATCAACAACCCGGTGGGCACGGCCTGCGGTTTTGCCGTTCAGCTCAATCGCTGTCTGATGTTTTTTACCCCCGGCGTGCCGTCGGAATTTAAGGTGATGGTTGAGCAGGAGATTTTACCGCGCCTGCGCGAACGCTTCCCGCTGTCTGCGCCGCCGCTGTGCCTGCGCCTGACCACTTTTGGTCGTTCAGAAAGCGACCTGGCGCAAAGCCTCAATCCGCTGCCGCTGCCGCCTGGCGTGGTGATGGGCTATCGTTCTTCGATGCCGATTATTGAGCTCAAACTCACCGGGCCTGCTGAACAGCGCGACGCGATGCTGGCGCTATGGCCAGAAGTGCAAAAAGTGGCCGGCGAGAACCTGATTTTTGAAGGCACCGAAGGGCTGCCTGCGCAGATTGCGCGCCGCTTGCAGGAGCGGCAGCTGAGCCTGACCCTCAGCGAGCAGTTTACCAGCGGCCTGCTGTCGCTCCAGCTCTCCCGCGCCAATGCTCCGCTGCTGGCAAGCGAAGTGGTTCCCGCCCAGGAGGAGACGCTGGCGCAGTCGGCCCGCTGGACGTCAGAGCGGCGGGTGAAGCATTTTGCCGGCCTTGCGCTGGCGGTCTGCGGCCAGGAGGCCGACTATCTGAACTTCGTGCTCTCTACCCCGGAAGGCACCCACGCGCTGCGGGTTAAGCTAAGCGTCACCCGCTACAGCCTGCAGGTCCGCCAGGAGGTTTGCGCGATGATGGCCCTGAATATGCTGCGCCGCTGGCTGAATGGCCAGCCGGTGGCCGGCGATCACGGCTGGATTAACGTTGTCGAAACGCTTTCGATTTAAGTCATAAATAGCGCCGGGAGCCTCTTCCGGCGCGTTGTCAGTCCAGCCCGTTGTACTTATTTTTAAATATTCTGTGCGCTATCCCTCATTTATATTCTTCGGAATGTCCACCTTGCTGGAATAACGCCGTGATTTGAGGCCGCTCACAATTTTCCCCCCTGACAATCGCAACACTGATTCCAGTATTCAGGATTGGAGTCCAGTATGTTGGAATCAAGCAAGGTCCCGGCGCTGACCCGCGCCATCGATATTCTCAATTTAATCGCCCGCATTGGCCCCTGCGGCGCTGCGACGATTATTGACGAACTCGGTATTCCTAAAAGTACCACCTATCTGCTGCTGGGTGAGCTGAGAAAACAGCGCTTCCTCAGTATGGATAATCAGGATAACTACTGCCTGTGGACCAAGCTGGTGGAGCTGGCCGGCCATGCCGTGAGCAAAATGGATCTGCGTGAGCTGGCCCGTCCCCGTCTGACTCAGCTAATGGACGAATGCGGGCTGCTTTGTCATCTGGGCATTATCGATCAGGGTAACGCCTACTACATCCTGAAAGTCGAATCTCCCGCCACGATCAGCGTCCGCTCACACGAGGGAAAAAGCCTCTCGCTTTATCGCTCCGGCATTGGCAAATGCCTGCTGGCCTGGCAGCCCGCGCATATACAGCACGCCATCATCAGCGAACTGCGGTGGGAGCGGTCTACGCCGACCACCATTACCACTGCCCAGCGCCTTTACGATGAGCTGGAACACATTCGCGCCAGAGGCTGGAGCTTTGATAACGGCGAGGATTACCTCGACGTCCGCTGCGTGGCCGCGCCGGTCTTTAACGCCAATAACGATCTGACCGCCGCGATCTCGGTGGTGGGGACACGTTTGCAAATCAATGAAGATAATCGTGATTACCTTGCCGGTAAGGCGATTGCCTGCGCCAAAGATATTTCCCGTTTGCTGGGGTGGAAGAGCCCTTTCGAACAACGAGCCTCATAACAAGGAGAACATCATGACCCTACCGAAAATTAAACACATCCGCGCGTGGTTTATCGGCGGCGCTACCGCAGAAAAAGGCGCTGGCGGCGGCGACTATCACGATCAGGGAGCGAACCACTGGATTGACGATCACATCGCGACGCCGATGAGCAAATACACCGAGTATGAACAATCCCGTCAGTCGTTCGGCATTAACGTGCTGGGAACGCTGATTGTTGAGGTGGAGGCCGACAACGGGCAGACCGGCTTCGCGGTGTCGACAGCGGGAGAGATGGGCTGCTTTATCGTCGAAAAACACCTTAGCCGCTTTGTCGAAGGGAAATGCGTCAGCGATATTAAACTGATCCACGATCAGATGCTCAATGCCACCCTGTACTACTCAGGCTCCGGCGGCCTGGTGCTGAATACGATTTCCTGTATCGATCTGGCGCTGTGGGATCTGTTCGGCAAAGTGGTTGGCCTGCCGGTTTACAAGCTGTTGGGCGGCGCGGTACGCGATGAAATCCGGTTCTATGCCACCGGGGCGCGTCCGGATCTGGCGCAGGAAATGGGTTTTATCGGCGGCAAAATGCCGACGCACTGGGGGCCGCACGACGGCGATGCCGGGATCCGCAAAGACGCCGCTATGGTTGCAGAATATCGCGAGAAATGCGGCCCGGACTTCTGGCTGATGCTGGATTGCTGGATGAGCCAGGACGTCAACTACGCCACTAAGCTGGCCCACGCCTGTGCGCCCTATAACCTCAAGTGGATTGAAGAGTGCCTGCCGCCGCAGCAGTACGAAGGCTATCGCGAACTCAAGCGCAATGCGCCTGCCGGGATGATGGTCACCAGCGGCGAGCACCACGGCACGCTGCAATCTTTTCGTACGCTATCGGAAACCGGCATCGATATTATGCAACCCGACGTCGGCTGGTGCGGCGGGTTGACCACCCTGGTCGAGATCGCGGCGATCGCGAAGGCGCGCGGTCAGCTGGTGGTGCCGCACGGCTCGTCGGTCTATTCGCACCATGCGGTTATTACCTTCACCAACACCCCTTTTAGCGAGTTCCTGATGACCAGCCCGGATTGCGCCACGCTGCGCCCTCAGTTTGACCCGATCCTGTTGGGCGAGCCGGTGCCGCAGAACGGACGGATCCATAAATCCGTGCTGGATAAACCGGGATTTGGCGTTGAATTGAATCGCGACTGTAATCTCAAACGCCCTTATAGCCACTGATCTCGTCGTGCCGCGCAGCGTCGCTGTGCGGCCAATTCCTGAGGATATTGCGATGAGTAATAATTTGCTGGAGAGCGTGGTTAAGAAAAACCGCGCCCGTTTGATCCCCTTTATGCTGGCGCTGTACGTGCTGGCGTTTCTTGATCGTTCGAATATTGGTTTTGCCAAAGAGACCTACCAGCTTGATACCGGGCTGAGCAACGAGGCCTACGCGCTTGGCGCCGGGATATTTTTTGTGGTGTATGCCTTCCTTGGGGTGCCCGCGAATCTGCTGATGCGTAAATTTGGCGCGAGAAAATGGATTGGCTGCACCACTTTACTGTGGGGCGTGCTTTCTGCGGCAATGGCATGGGCGGATAGCGAAACAAAATTCCTGCTGGTACGGACGTTGCTCGGTGCCGCCGAAGCGGGCTTTTTCCCGGGAATGATCTACCTGACTTCCCAATGGTTCCCCCAACAGAACCGCGCCAGCATTATGGGACTGTTCTATATGGGCGCGCCGCTGGCGCTGACGCTCGGTTCGCCGTTATCCGGCGCGCTGCTGGAAATGCACGGTTTTATGGGTCATCCCGGCTGGTTCTGGATGTTTGTGATTGAAGGGCTGTTGGCCGTCTGCGCGGGCTTTTTCACCTTCTTCTGGCTCGACGATACGCCGCAAAATGCGCGTTTTCTGACCGCTGCCGAAAAGCAGGCGCTGATTAGCCAGCTGGCGAGCGAAGAGGAGAAAAAGGTGACTTCGCGGCTCTCCGATGCGTTGCGCAACGGGCGCGTCTGGCAGCTGGCGATTATCTATCTGACGATTCAGGTTGCCGTGTATGGTCTGATCTTCTTCCTGCCGACCCAGGTTGCCGCGCTGCTGGGCACTAAAGTGGGATTTGTGGCCTCGGTGGTGACGGCGATTCCGTGGATTGCGGCTCTGCTGGGGACCTGGTTTATTCCGCGCTACTCCGATCGTACCGGCGAACGACGGAATATTGCGGCGCTGACCTTACTGGCGGCAGCGATTGGCATCGGCGTCTCCGGGCTGGTGCCACCGGTGCTGGCGATACTGGCGCTGTGCGTCGCGGCGGTCGGCGTGATCGCCGTCCAGCCGGTATTCTGGACGATGCCGACGCAATTACTGTCCGGTACCGCGCTGGCCGCAGGCATTGGCTTCGTCAACCTGTTCGGCGCAATCGGCGGCTTTCTGGCTCCGATCGTTCGCGTCCAGGCGGAAACGATTTTCGCCAGCCATTCCGCCGGCCTGCTGACGCTCTCCTGCGTGGCGATTGTGGGCGTCGTTATTATCTTTTCACTGAGCGTAACTCGCATGGTGCCGCAGTCCGGCAGCGTACCGCATTAATATAAGGAAGACTTATGAACGCTATTTTATCGAACCCGTTTAAAGCGGGATTATCCAGGGGAGAAACGCAGATTGGCCTGTGGTTGAGCTCAACCTCTTCCTACGTGGCCGAGATTGCCGCCACGGCAGGCTACGACTGGCTGCTGATTGATGGCGAGCATGCGCCAAATACCATTCAGGATCTTTACCATCAGCTGCAGGCCATTGCTCCCTATGCCAGCCAGCCGGTTATACGCCCGGTCGAGGGGAGCCGCAGCTTGATTAAGCAGGTGCTGGATATCGGCGCCCGGACGTTACTTATCCCAATGGTCGATACGGCCGACCAGGCGCGGGATATTGTCGCGGCAACCCGCTATCCGCCCGTCGGCACGCGCGGGGTGGGCGCCGGCGTGGCGCGGGCGGCGCGCTGGGGCCGGGTTGGGAACTATATGGCGCAGGCGAATGATGAACTCTGTCTGCTCATTCAGGTCGAGAGCAAAACGGCGCTCGACAATCTGGATGAGATCCTCGAAGTGGCAGGCATTGATGGCGTATTTATCGGCCCCGCCGATTTATCAGCCTCCCTCGGCTACCCGGATAACGCCGGTCATCCTGAAGTGCAGAGGATTATTGAACAGAGCATTCGCCGCATTCGCGCGGCGGGCAAAGCGGCCGGATTCCTTGCCGTCGATCCGAAAATGGCGCAAAAAAGCCTCGAGTGGGGTGCCAATTTTGTCGCCGTTGGCGTAGATACTCAGCTCTATACCGACGCGCTGGATAGCCGGCTGGCGATGTTTAAGCCCGGCGCACGGCGGGAGGAGGAAAAGGGGAGCTACTGACCCCCCGTAATCATGGCGCAGAGGTTCAGGACAGCGCCTGCGCCAGCAGGGTGATGGGATGTTCACAGCGCTTGCTGGTGGACATCTCAATCTGCCATTTGCAGGTTTCACAATCGGTCACCACAATATCGGCGCCGCTCTCCTCAATCTGGCGGAAGAGCGGCGCGCCGATGGCCTGCGAAGAAGCGTAGTTCTCCGATTTAAACCCGTAGGTACCGGCGATGCCGCAGCATTGCGAATCAAGGACCTCCAGCCGCAGCCCGGGAATTTGCCGCAGCAGTTCGAGGCTATATAGCGACCAGCCCATCTTTTCCATATGGCAAGGGGTGTGGTAGACCACCTTAAGCGGCAGCGGTTTTAGCGGCAGGGTTCGCCCGCCGTCAAGCTGGCGCCAGATCCAGCGCGTCGCCAGCTCAACGTTGTCGCGCACGTCGCTATTGTCAACATCCAGCACGTGCGGATACTCATCGCGCAGGGTGAAAGTGCAGGTGGAGGAGGTGGCGATGGTCGGTAGCGCGCTTTCGCGCATGGCGGCGACGTTACTCAGCGCCTGCCTGCGGGCTTTGGCAAAAAAGCCGTTGGCAATTAGCGGTACGCCGCAGCATTTTTCTTTGGACAGCAGCTGTACCCCGGTGCCCATGGCGTTCAGCACGCGGATAAGATCTTTACCCAGCTGCGGATGGTTGTAGTTGACGTAGCAGCCGTGAAAGAACGCGACCTGGTCGCTAAACTGCGCCTGCCGCGCGGCGAGCTGGCGGTATGCCCGGCGGAAAGTGCCGAAACCGTATTTTGGCAGCGTCCGACGGTGATCTATCCTGAGCGCCGTATCGAGCAGCCGGCGCACCGGCTGTAGTCCCGTTACGGCGTTGACCAGCGGCGCAAACGGCGTAGAAAGCGTGCCCATAAGATCCGTATGGCTCAGCACCGCATCGCGTAGGGTGGGCTTCTGCTGGCCGTACTGCGCCCGAGCCCGCTGGATAATATCGCCGATTTTAACGTCAGAGGGGCAGGCGACCTCGCAGCGCTTGCAGTTAATGCAGTACTTCAACGCTTCGTCATACAGCGCGCCGTCTTTTAGCCGCAGCCGCTCGCCGTCGGGTCCCGCCTGTTTAGGGCCAGGGTAGCGCGGGTTAACCCGGCTGACCGGGCAGGCGGTGGTGCAAACGGTGCATTTGATGCAGCTCTCAAAGCGGGTATCGTTCATCGTTCGCCTCCGGTAAGGTCGTTGATTTGTTTGGCGACGTGCAGCGCGGTGACTGCGCAAACGCCGCCGCCGCATCCCAGCTGAATAGCGTCAAAGCCGCCGAGCAGAGAACCAGCGGCAAACAGGTTGTTGAGCGGCTGTCCCTGCAGCAACGGACGCAGCATGGCGTCCGTTTTAAGGCCGAAGCGTTGCCAGGGCTGGGAGGCGAAGAAATCCCGCTGATACCAGCTCTCACGCGGCAGGCTTTGCTGTAGATCGAGGCCAAGAATCGGCTCGCGCACGCCATCGCGCCCGGCAATCAGGCCATTGCTGAAGAAGCTGCCGCTGGCCAGGATGGTAAAGCGCGGACGCAGCGGGATATCGCCGTGGTTACGCGTCCATACCCTGTTGACCGTCCCATCCTGATGGCTGATGTTGGTCACCTCATCTCCGGCCAGCCACGTTCCTCCGCCGCGTATAAAGCGGCGCTGGAGCTGGCTATGCAGGCGCATTCCCGGTACCGAAGGGGGCAGAGTTGGCAGCAGGCGCAGCGGGCAGGGCAGTCGTTCCTGTAGCCACAGATACAGGTGGTTATCGCTAAGGCCAAAGCAGGCGGGCAGGATCAGCAGATCGTGCTCGCGCGCCAGCGGAAGCAGCGCGGCCAGCAGCGCCGGCCAGTGGCGCTCGTCATCCAGCATTCTGGCGATATTGGCGGCGCGAAATTCGCTCGGACTCTCGCGCAGGACATCCAGCAGCGGTAAGTCGATTTCCGCCGCGCTGGCGTTCATCCCGTGTTGATTAAGCGACGCGGCGGCGAGGTGCGGCTGGAAGTCGGCAAAGCCGCCGATCCCGGCCAGGCAGGGGCGCAGGGCGGTTAACGGATAAACGGGAACTTCCTGCGGGGAGAGCCACGCGGCGCGCAGGGCGCCGAGCGGCGTGATGCGCAGGTGCGGCCGGGCGGCATCGCCCTGCATCATTATGCCGCTGGCGGCCAGCAGCGCCTGGGTTTGCGCCGCGTAGTCCATGACGCGCTGTACGCCGATCCTTGCGTAAGGATGCTCCGGGGTCTGGGTCGCCAGCCGGGCGAGCCCCTGGGCAACGTCGGTAACTTTGTCGCCATTGGGCAGCTCGGATAGCAGGTCCAGCGAGGCGGAGGAGAAATGCAGCGCGCTTTGACCGCGGCTGACGATCGCGCTGCGCAAACCGTATTGATTCAGGCTCAGCCCGCAAAGTAGCCCGGCGAGCCCGCCGCCGATAATCGCGCAATCAAATTTCATCCTGCTGCTCCTTTTGCAAACCGCACAGCCCGAGATAGACCCAGCGGGTGAATTCACTCTCACGAAGCGCATCGCCCCATGCTACGGGCTGCACGCCTTTCCAGCGCTCGTTTAAAAACTCCGATAGCTGGGTCAACGATTGGGCCGGCGTGGCGACATTGAAGCGCTGCAGTAGCCCGGCGGCGCGGCAGGCGCACAGCTCGCCCTGGCAGGTTCCCATGCCGATTCGGGTGCGACGGCGTAAATCGAGCAGGTTATTGACCGCTAAGTTTTCTACCGCGTACTGCACTTCCCCCGCCGTAACCGCTTCGCACTCGCAGACCAGGCTGCGATGCTGGCGGCTATCGCCAAGCCAGGCGGGCGTGCGATCGCCGTGACGGTACACGGCCGATCCCCGCAGCGGCGCGGGCAGAGAGATGATTTTTTGCAGCGTTGTTTCGACCGGCTCGCGGGAACCTGGTAAAGGCGCGTCGGCGGTGGTGCAGGGGACGGTGTTGCCGAGCTTGCGGCAAACGGCGTCCGTCGCCCATTCCGCCATCAGGCGGTAGGTCATCAGTTTGCCGCCGGTAATGGTGATAAACCCGTTCATCCCGTCGCGTTCGGCGTGATCTAACAGCACAATGCCGCGACTGACGCTACGCCCGCTGGGGTCGTTATCGCTGGCGACCAGCGGGCGCACGCCGGAGTAGGCGCGCAGCACCCGGGTGCGGGCCATGACGGGGGTCAGCTTCTCGCCTTCGCGAAGCAGGGTATCGACTTCCGCAGCGGTGACCCGATTATCGTCAATTTCATCGTAGGGAATATGCACCGAGGTGGTGCCAATCAGGGAGATGGTGTCCCCGGGTACCAGAATATCCGCATCGGCAGGCTTGCGGCAGCGGTTGATAACGTGCCGGTTGATGCGATGGTCGAGGATCAACAACGATCCTTTAGCCGGAAACATCGCAATGCGCAGGTCGGCATATTCCGCGATCCGCTGCCCCCAGATCCCGGCGGCATTGACCACCACTCCGGCGCGCAGCGTGCGGCTTTCGCGGCGCTTATGGTCATAGCACTGCACGCCGTGGATCCGATCGCCGCTACGCAGCAGGCCGGTGATTTCGCACCCGGTAAGGATGGTGGCGCCGTGTTCGCGGGCGTCAAGCATATTGGCCGCGCTCAGACGGAACGGATCGACCGTGCCGTCGGGTACCTGAACGGCGCCGAGAAGCGCGGGATTGACGGTCGGCTCAATGCGCAGCGCCTCGGCGGGCGACAGCTGACGGGTCTCAATTCCGGCCTGATGGCAGGCGTGAATAAAGGTTTTCTGCCAGGCGAGGTCGTCTTCGGGAAGGGTGATAAACAGCCCGTTAGTGGGTTCCACACAGTGACGGGCGATGCGGCGCAGGATCCGGTTTTCGCTGATGCATTCGCGCGCCGATTCGCCGTCGGTCGCCGCGTAGCGGGCGCCGCTGTGCAGCAGCCCGTGATTGCGCCCGGTCGCCCCGGTGGCGATATCGTGGCGTTCTACCAGGGTTACGCGCAGCCCGCGGAGCGCGCAGTCGCGGGCGATCCCTGCTCCGGTTGCGCCGCCGCCAATGACAATGACATCACATTCACCGGTTTCGGCCATCTCTCTATCCCTCTACTTTCGTTTTACGCCATTTAGCCACACAAATAGTACGTATTGTTTGATTTCGAGCATATTCGCGCGTTTATCGAGCATGGAATGTGATTTCATGCTCACAATGGAATGTTTTGTCATATTTTTGTAACAAAGCGTGCGATATTTCACAGTATCGTCTGCGAGGTTTCCCTACCATCGCGCCATATCAGAAGTGGGTGATTAAATTAGGTTTTTTTTTACCTGTACCCATAAAAGCAAATGGCAACGGAGGCTGCTATGTTAAGTATTTTCAAACCCGCGGCGCATAAAGCGCGTTTACCCGCGGCGGAAATTGACCCGCACTATCGTCGATTACGCTGGCAGATTTTTATCGGTATTTTCTTTGGCTATGCCGCCTACTATCTGGTGCGCAAGAACTTTGCGTTAGCCATGCCTTACCTGGTGGAGCAGGGATTTTCTCGCGGCGATCTTGGTTTTGCGCTGTCCGGGATTTCAATCGCCTATGGTTTTTCAAAATTCATCATGGGCTCGGTATCCGATCGCTCGAATCCGCGTGTTTTTCTGCCCGCAGGGCTGATTCTGGCGGCGCTGGTGATGCTGGTGATGGGCTTTGTGCCTTGGGCAACCTCCAGCATCATGGTTATGTTTGTACTGCTGTTCCTCTGCGGCTGGTTTCAGGGAATGGGCTGGCCGCCGTGCGGGCGCACGATGGTGCACTGGTGGTCGCAGAAGGAGCGTGGGGGCATTGTTTCGGTATGGAACTGCGCGCATAACGTTGGCGGCGGGATCCCGCCGCTGCTGTTCCTGCTCGGGATGGCGTGGTTCAACGACTGGCACGCGGCGCTGTATATGCCGGCTTTCGGCGCAATTTTGCTGGCGATATTTGCCTTTGCCATGATGCGCGATACCCCGCAGTCCTGCGGCCTGCCGCCGATTGAAGAGTATAAAAACGATTATCCGGATGATTACAGCGAACAGCATGAACAGGAGCTCACCGCCCGGCAGATCTTTCAGCAGTATATTCTGCCAAACCGGCTGCTGTGGTATATCGCCATCGCCAACGTCTTTGTCTACCTGCTGCGCTACGGCATTCTCGACTGGTCGCCAACCTACCTGAAAGAGGTGAAGCACTTTGCGCTGGATAAATCCTCCTGGGCCTACTTCCTCTACGAATATGCGGGGATCCCCGGAACGCTGATTTGCGGCTGGATGTCGGATAAGGTGTTCAGAGGCAACCGCGGGGCGACCGGGGTCTTCTTTATGACGCTGGTGACCATCGCTACCGTCGTTTACTGGCTTAACCCTCCGGGTAACCCGGGCGTTGATATGGCCTGTATGATCGTTATCGGCTTCCTGATTTACGGTCCGGTGATGCTGATTGGCCTGCATGCTCTCGAGCTGGCGCCGAAGAAGGCCGCCGGTACCGCAGCGGGCTTTACCGGGCTGTTCGGTTATCTGGGAGGCTCCGTTGCCGCCAGCGCGATCGTCGGCTACACCGTCGACTTCTTCGGCTGGGACGGCGGGTTTATGGTGATGATTGGCGGCAGCGTGCTGGCGGTGCTGCTGCTGATTGTGGTAATGGTGGGTGAAAAGCGTCATCACCAGCAGCTGAAACAGTCCTGAGGAATGAGCATGAAAACGGCAATAACGACCTTGATGACCGGGATTTTGCTGGCAGGCTCCACGCTGAGTTTTGCCACTCAGGCGGGGGATAAGATAGTCATTGCCCACCGTGGCGCCAGCGGCTATCTGCCGGAGCATACGCTGCCGGCGAAAGCGATGGCCTATGCCCAGGGCGCCGATTATCTCGAGCAGGACCTGGTGATGACCAAAGACGATCGGCTGGTGGTGCTGCATGACCACTATCTCGATCGGGTTACCGATGTGGCGGAGAGATTTCCGCAGCGCGCGCGTCAGGATGGCCGCTTTTACGCGATCGACTTCACCCTGGCGGAGATAAAAACGCTGAAGTTCAGCGAGGGGTTTGAACCCAAAAACGGTAAGAACGTCCAGACCTTCCCGGGGCGCTTCCCGATGGGAAAAGCGGATTTCCGTATTCATACCTTTGAAGAGGAGATTGAGCTCGTTCAGGGGCTGAACCACTCAACGGGGAAAAATATCGGTATCTACCCGGAAATTAAAGCGCCGTGGTTCCACCATCAGGAAGGCAAGGATATCGCCACCGCCGCCCTGCAGGTGCTGAAGAAGTATGGCTACACCAGCAAGCAGGATAAAGCGTATCTGCAATGTTTTGATGCCAACGAGCTTAAGCGCATTAAGAATGAGCTGGAGCCGAAGATGGGCATGAACCTGAATCTGGTGCAGCTGATCGCTTACACCGACTGGCACGAAACCCAGCAGCGCGAGGCGGATGGCAAATGGGTTAACTACAGCTATGACTGGATGTTTAAGCCCGGCGCGATGGGGCAGATTGCCCAATACGCCGACGGCATTGGTCCGGACTACCACATGCTGGTGGCGGCGAACGCCGGACCGGGCCAGGTGACGCTGACCGACATGGTAAAAGAGGCGCATCGCCAGCATCTGGTGGTCCATCCGTATACCGTCCGCGCGGACCAGCTGCCGGATTACGTCACCAACGTGAATCAGCTGTTCGACCTGCTGTATAACAAGGCCGGCGTCGATGGGCTGTTCAGCGACTTCCCGGATAAGGCGGTACAGTTCCTGCAGCAAGAAGGGGAACGCCGCTAACCCACGGCGTGAATGGCAAACCTGTCCGCGCCGGCCGGCGCGGACAGGTTTGTGTCAGGCGGCTACATCTCGATTTCGATATCGCTTTTTGCCCGGCAGCAGCAGGGCAAAATCTCTCCCGGCTGAATAAACGCCAGCGGCTCGGTCAGCCAGTCAACCTGGCCGGACACCAGCCGCGTGCGGCAGGAGCCGCAATAACCTTCGCGGCACTGATACTCCACGTCGATATTATGCGATTCCAGGGCATCAAGCAGGCAGCGGTGTTCATCCTGACACTCGAGATGAGTGTCAGAAATTTTCAGAAAAATGCGTTTCATCAGAGCTGGAAGTTGCTCAGGTCGTCGGCATCGACTTCGGCATCGATCTGGCCCACCAGGTAGGAGCTGACTTCCACTTCCTGCGGCGCAACCTGCACGTTATCGGATACCAGCCAGGTATTGATCCACGGGATGGGGTTGGAGCGGGTCTGGAACGGCAGATCGAGGCCGACCGCCTGCATGCGGATGTTGGTGATGTATTCGACGTACTGGCAGAGAATATCTTTGTTCAGACCGATCATCGAACCATCGCGGAACAGATAATCCGCCCACTCTTTCTCCTGCTGAGCCGCCAGCACGAACAGGTCATAGCACTGCTGCTTGCACTCTTCGGCAATTTCGGCCATTTCCGGATCGTCGACGCCGGAACGCAGCAGGTTCAGCATATGCTGGGTGCCGGTGAGGTGCAGCGCTTCGTCGCGAGCGATCAGACGGATGATTTTAGCGTTACCTTCCATCAACTTACGTTCGGCGAAGGCGAAGGAGCAGGCGAAGCTGACGTAGAAGCGAATCGCTTCCAGCGCGTTAACGCTCATCAGGCACAGGTACAGTTTCTTTTTCAGCTCGCGCAGATTCACGGTGACGGTTTTACCGTTAACGCTATGCGTGCCTTCACCCAGCAGATGCCAGTAGCTGGTCAGCTCAATGAGCTCATCGTAATAGCTGGAGATCCCTTCCGCGCGCTTCTGAATCTGCTCGTTGGTGACGATATCATCGAAGACCATCGCCGGATCGTTGACGATATTGCGGATGATATGAGTGTAGGAGCGCGAGTGAATGGTTTCAGAAAACGCCCAGGTTTCCACCCAGGTTTCCAGCTCAGGAATCGAAATCAGCGGCAGTAGCGCAACGTTCGGGCTGCGGCCCTGAATGGAGTCCAGCAGGGTCTGGTACTTCAGGTTGCTGATGAAGATATGCTTTTCATGGTCCGGCAGCGCCTGATAATCGATACGATCGCGAGAAACGTCAACTTCCTCCGGGCGCCAGAAGAAGGAGAGCTGCTTTTCGATGAGCTTTTCGAAGATGTCATATTTTTGCTGATCGTAACGGGCAACGTTAACCGGCTGGCCAAAAAACATCGGCTCAAGCAGCTGATCGTTTTTGGTCTGTGAAAAGGTGGTATATGCCATTAAATGTGCGTCCTGTGATGTTATTGCCCTTCGCTCCGGCCCTGCAGAGAGGGCCGGGCTTTGATGTTCCCTCGCCCAGGGGCGAGGGGGGCGTTATCAGATCTTACAAGCGCCGCTTTCGCAGCCGTCGTCCTGGATGGATGGCGCCAAATCGTCCTGTGCATCTTCCGCGCCATCACGGGTGTTGTGATAGTACAGAGTTTTTACGCCAAATTTATAGGCATTGAGCAGGTCTTTCAGCAGCTGCTGCATCGGCACTTTTCCGGACTGGAAGCGCGTCGGGTCGTAGTTGGTGTTCGCCGAAATCGACTGGTCGATAAACTTCTGCATAATGCCGACCAGCTGCAGATAGCCATCGTTGCTCGGCATTTCCCACAGCAGCTCGTAGCTGTTCTGCAGTTTTTCGTAATCCGGAACTACCTGGCGCAGAATGCCGTCTTTCGAGGCTTTGATGCTTACATGGCCGCGCGGCGGCTCAATACCGTTAGTGGCGTTAGAGATCTGCGAAGAGGTCTCTGAAGGCATCAGCGCGGACAGGGTAGAGTTGCGCAGGCCGTGGGTTTTGATCGACTCGCGCAGCTGCTCCCAGTCGTAGTGCAGCGATTCGCTAACGATAGCGTCGAGATCCTTTTTATAGGTATCGATCGGCAGAACGCCCTTGGCATAGGTGGTTTCGTTGAACCACGGGCAGGCGCCCTGTTCGATAGCCAGCTCGTTGGAGGCCTTCAGCAGGTAGTACTGAATAGCTTCAAAGGTTTTGTGCGTCAGGTTGTTGGCGCTGCCGTCGGAGTAGCGTTTGCCGTGTTTTGCCAGATAGTAGGCAAAGTTAATCACGCCGATACCCAGCGTACGACGGCCCATCGCGCCGCGTTTTGCCGCCAGAATCGGGTAGTCCTGATAATCGAGCAGCGCATCCAGCGCGCGAACCGCCAGCACCGCCAGATCTTCCAGCTCGTCCAGGCTTTCAATCACGCCGAGGTTGAACGCTGACAGAGTGCACAGGGCGATTTCGCCATTTTCATCGTTGACGTCGTTCAGCGGCTTGGTCGGCAGAGCGATTTCCAGGCACAGGTTCGACTGGCGAACCGGCGCGACAACCGGGTCGAACGGGCTGTGGGTGTTGCAGTGGTCAACGTTCTGGATGTAGATACGGCCGGTAGAGGCGCGCTCCTGCATCATCAGAGAGAACAGCTCAACCGCTTTGATCCGCTGCTTGCGGATGCTGTCATCTTTTTCGTACTGGGTATACAGACGCTCAAATTCGTCCTGATCGGCGAAGAAGGCATCATACAGGCCCGGGACGTCGGACGGGCTGAACAGGGTGATATCTTCACCTTTCAGCAGGCGGGTGTACATCAGCTTGTTGATCTGTACGCCGTAGTCCATATGACGAACGCGGTTCGCCTCGGTGCCGCGGTTGTTTTTCAGCACCAGCAGGGTTTCAACTTCCAGGTGCCACATCGGATAGAAAAGGGTGGCCGCACCGCCGCGCACGCCGCCCTGTGAACAGGACTTCACCGCAGTCTGGAAGTGCTTATAGAACGGGATACAGCCGGTGTGGAAGGCTTCACCGCCGCGAATCGGGCTACCCAGCGCGCGGATGCGTCCGGCGTTAATGCCGATACCGGCGCGCTGGGAAACGTATTTCACAATCGCGCTGGAGGTGGCGTTGATCGAGTCCAGGCTGTCGCCGCACTCGATCAGCACGCAGGAGCTGAACTGGCGGGTCGGCGTACGCACCCCGGACATGATCGGCGTCGGCAGCGAAATCTTGAAGGTGGATACCGCGTCATAGAAGCGCTTGACGTAGTCCAGACGGGTCTCGCGCGGGTAGTTCGAGAACAGGCAGGCGGCGACCAGAATGTAGAGGAACTGGGCGCTTTCATAAATTTCGCCGGTCACGCGGTTCTGCACCAGATACTTACCTTCCAGCTGCTTAACAGCCGCATAGGAGAAGCTCATATCGCGATCGTGCACGATGAACGAATCCATCTGCTTGAACTCTTCTTCCGTGTAGTCTTCCAGCAGATGAGTATCGTATTTACCCTTGTTGACCATCTTCGTGACGTGATCGAACAGCGCCGGCGGCTCGAACTGGCCGTAGGCCTTTTTACGCAGATGGAAAATCGCCAGACGCGCGGCGAGATACTGGTAATCCGGGGCATCGCGAGAGATAAGATCCGCGGCCGCTTTGATGATGGTTTCGTGAATATCGGCGGTTTTGATGCCGTCGTAGAACTGAATGTGGGAACGCAATTCTACCTGAGAAATCGAAACGTTATTCAGTCCTTCTGCCGCCCAATCCAGCACGCGATGGATTTTGTCGAGATTAATACGCTCGGTTGTACCGTCGCGCTTTGTCACCAGCAGACTCTGATTCATGTGGATTATACCTGTCCGTGAAAGAAAATATCCCCCGCTTATCCACAGATGGCCGTTGTGACTAACTCTGTGGATAAATACTATATGTTGGGGGTTGTCGATAAAAAGAACGCTATATGGTGAGTATTCTAGTAAGGATTCTTTTGAGTACAAGAGTTGATTTTGACGTTAAATTGAGGTTGCGGAAGCGTAATAATAGCCGGGACCACGTCGCATAAGGCCTGGAGAAGATGTCAATAAACTCAAAAATAAAAATGAAAATTTGATCGAGTGCTGATTTCTTCGGCGCCAGGGAAAATTACGCGGCTTGACGCCGCGCAATCATCATATGAAAAACAGCTGACGTTATGCGTTTTTCGCCGTTGTATGCAACATGTAGTTAACATCTACGCCCGGCGCCAGCTTGAAGGTATTGGTTAGCGGATTGAAATGCAGGCCGGTAATATGCTGTTCTTTCAGATTTGTCTGATCTACCCAGCCAATCAGCTCGGCCGGCTTGATGAACTTCTTCACGTCATGGGTACCCTTAGGCACCATTTTCAGCACGTATTCGGCGCCGACTACCGCCATCAGCCACGCTTTGCCGTTGCGGTTGATGGTTGAGAAGAAGACCTGGCCTCCGGGCTTAACCAGCCGTGCGCAGGCGTGGACGACGGACTGCGGGTCGGGAACGTGCTCCAGCATCTCCATACAGGTCACGACGTCGTACTGCTGCGCATGCTTGAGCGCGTGCTCTTCGACGGTCTCCTGGACGTACTCAACCTGAATACCGCTCTCCAGCGCGTGCAGCTTCGCCACCTGCAGCGGTTCAAAGCCCATATCCAGCCCGGTGACCGTCGCGCCTTCCCGCGCCATGCTTTCCGCAAGGATGCCGCCGCCGCAGCCGACGTCGAGCACTTTTTTGCCAAACAGGCCGCCGGAGCGCTGCGCAATATAGCCCAGACGCAGCGGGTTGATGCGATGTAATGGTTTGAACTCGCCCTCTAAATCCCACCAGCGCGAGGCGACGGCTTCAAATTTAGCGATTTCATTATGATCAACGTTGTGGGCCACCGACGGTTTTTCGGCATTCATGGGCGCTTTTACTCCTTTTCAGTTCAGACCCGCGAGTATATCAGCAGACCGCCATGAATAAACCGTCTATACCCGTCGCCTTTCGCACCGCCTCTTCGTTGGCCTCACGCACTCACCCGAATCACTCACTACAGTGAGCTCATCGGGACTCCTGCGTTTGCCGCCTTGATGCGGCACGAAATTCATTGGGTATAGGTTTACCGGTATCACCTCGGCTGTGTTATAATTTGCGACCTTTGAATCCGGGATACAGTAGAGGGATAGCGGTTAGATGAGCGACCTTGCGAGAGAAATTACACCGGTCAACATTGAGGAAGAGCTGAAGAGCTCGTATCTGGATTATGCGATGTCGGTCATTGTTGGCCGTGCGCTGCCGGATGTCCGAGATGGACTGAAACCGGTACACCGTCGCGTACTTTACGCCATGAACGTATTGGGCAATGACTGGAACAAAGCCTATAAAAAATCCGCCCGTGTCGTTGGTGACGTAATCGGTAAATATCACCCTCACGGTGATACCGCGGTTTATGACACCATTGTACGTATGGCGCAGCCATTCTCCTTGCGTTATATGCTGGTCGATGGCCAGGGTAACTTCGGTTCTGTCGATGGCGACTCCGCCGCAGCGATGCGTTATACGGAAATCCGTATGTCGAAAATCGCCCACGAGCTGATGGCCGACCTCGAAAAAGAGACGGTTGATTTCGTTGATAACTATGACGGCACGGAGCGAATCCCTGACGTCATGCCAACAAAAATCCCCAACCTGCTGGTAAACGGTTCGTCCGGTATTGCCGTCGGGATGGCGACCAACATTCCGCCACACAACCTGACGGAAGTGATTAACGGCTGCCTGGCCTATATCGACGATGAGGAGATCTCCGTCGAAGGCCTGATGGAACACATCCCAGGCCCGGACTTCCCGACCGCCGCCATCATTAATGGCCGTCGCGGTATTGAGGAAGCCTACCGTACCGGCCGTGGCAAAATTTATATTCGCGCCCGCGCTGAGGTAGAAACCGACGCGAAAACCGGCCGTGAAACCATCATCGTGCATGAAATTCCTTATCAGGTGAACAAGGCTCGCCTGATCGAGAAAATGGCCGAGCTGGTGAAAGAGAAGCGTCTGGAAGGGATCAGCGCGCTGCGCGATGAGTCTGATAAAGACGGCATGCGCATCGTGGTTGAGATCAAGCGTGATGCGGTGGGTGAAGTGGTTCTTAACAACCTCTACTCGCTGACTCAGCTGCAGACCTCTTTCGGCATCAACATGGTTGCGCTGCACCACGGTCAGCCGAAGATCATGAACCTGAAGGACATTCTTTCCGCGTTCGTGCGCCACCGCCGTGAAGTGGTAACCCGTCGTACTATTTTCGAGCTGCGTAAAGCCCGCGATCGTGCGCACATCCTTGAAGCGCTGGCGATTGCGCTGGCAAACATCGACCCGATCATCGAGCTTATCCGCCGCGCGCCGACGCCTGCGGAAGCGAAGGCCGGGCTGGTTGCCAGGTCCTGGGATCTGGGCAACGTGTCGGCGATGCTGGAACGTGCCGGTGATGATGCCGCGCGTCCGGAGTGGCTGGAGCCAGAGTTCGGCGTGCGTGACGGTCAATACTATCTGACCGAACAGCAGGCCCAGGCGATTCTGGATCTGCGTCTGCAGAAGCTGACCGGCCTTGAGCATGAAAAACTGCTCGACGAATACAAAGAGCTGCTCGAACAGATTGCCGAACTGCTGCATATCCTCGGCAGCGCCGACCGTCTGATGGAAGTGATTCGTGAAGAACTGGAAGCGATGCGCGAACAGTTCGGCGACCCGCGTCGCACCGAAATCACCGCCAACACCGCTGATATCAACATTGAAGATCTGATCAACCAGGAAGATGTGGTGGTCACCCTGTCTCACCAGGGCTATGTGAAGTATCAGCCGCTGACCGACTACGAGGCGCAGCGTCGCGGTGGGAAAGGCAAATCGGCCGCACGTATTAAAGAAGAGGACTTTATCGACCGCCTGCTGGTGGCCAACACCCACGATACGATCCTGCTGTTCTCCAGCCGCGGCCGTCTCTACTGGATGAAGGTTTATCAGCTGCCGGAAGCCAGCCGTGGCGCGCGTGGACGTCCAATCGTCAACCTGCTGCCGCTGGAAGCCAATGAACGTATCACCGCCATTCTGCCGGTACGCGAGTACGAAGAGGGCGTGAACGTCTTTATGGCGACCGCGAGCGGTACCGTCAAGAAAACGGCGCTGACCGAGTTTAGCCGTCCGCGTTCAGCCGGCATCATTGCCGTGAATCTGAACGAAGGCGATGAGCTGATCGGCGTTGACCTGACGAACGGCGAAGACGAAGCGATGCTGTTCTCTGCGGCCGGTAAAGTGGTGCGCTTTAAAGAGAGCGCGGTCCGCGCTATGGGCCGTACCGCCACCGGCGTGCGCGGTATCAAGCTGGCGGGTGAAGATAAAGTTGTCTCCCTGATCATTCCGCGCGGCGAAGGTGCGATCCTGACCGTCACGCAGAACGGCTACGGCAAGCGTACGGCGGCGGAAGAGTATCCGACCAAGTCCCGCGCAACCCAGGGCGTTATCTCGATCAAAGTGACCGAGCGTAACGGCTCCGTGGTGGGCGCGGTACAGGTGGACGATTGCGATCAGATCATGATGATCACCGATGCGGGCACCCTGGTGCGTACTCGCGTATCGGAAGTGAGCATCGTGGGTCGTAACACTCAGGGCGTCATTCTGATCCGTACTGCGGAAGATGAAAACGTTGTCGGCCTGCAGCGCGTTGCTGAACCTGTTGATGACGAAGAGCTGGATGCCATCGACGGCAGCGTGGCGGAAGGCGATGACGATATCGCGCCGGAAACCGACGCTGACGCTGATGATGACATTGCCGAAGATGATGAATAATCTGCGCTAATGTTGCGAAAAGGGCCGGGGATATCCCGGCCCTTTTTATTTGCCCGGCGCTGGCCTTTAATCCAGAGAGTATAACGTTGCGACAAAACGTGTTTACCGCTACCTTAACCCCATTCTGTTGAGTCCCTGACGGCCGAGCATCGCCACATTGAAATATCTTGCTTCTTTTCATACCACGCTAAAAGTTTCACGCTACCTGTTCCGGGCGCTGGCGGTCCTGCTGTGGATGCTGATTGCTTTCGCCTCGGTGTTTTATATTGTTAATGCGCTGCATGACAGAGAATCTGAGATCCGCCAGGAGTTCAACCTCAACGCCGATCAGGCGCAGCGCTATATCCAGCGCACGGCGGACGTCATTAAAGAGCTGAAGTATGTTGCCGGCAATCGGCCGGGCGGCGGCCGTGAAGGCGACGCGTCGCCGGTGCAAAATGGTGAGATAGCGGTTCCGGACTTCGAACCGCTCTACCCAGATTCAGATTGCGGGGCAATGAGCGGCACCTGGCGCAATTCGCTGCAGTCGCTGGCGTGGTTTATGCGCTACTGGCGCGATAATTTCTCCGCGGCTTACGATCTCAACCGTATCTTTTTAATTGGCAGCGATAACCTGTGCATGGCGAACTTCGGCCTGCGCGAGATGCCGCTGGAACGGGACCAGGCGCTGAAGGTACTGCATCAGCGTATCGAGCAGTATCGCGACGCCCCGCAAAGCGAACGCGGCAGCAATCTGTTCTGGATTAGCCAGGGCGTGCGTCCTGGCGTCGGCTATTTCTACGCGCTGACGCCGGTGTATATAGCTAATCGCCTGCAGGCGATGCTCGGCGTCGAGCAAACTATTCGCATGGAGAGCTTCTTCACGCCGGGAAGCCTGCCGATGGGCGTCACGATTCTTGACGACAACGGCCAGCCGCTCATCTCCCTCGCCGGACCGGACGCTAAAATCAAGGGTGAAGCCCGCTGGATGCAGGAACGAATCTGGTTCGGCTACACCTCCGGCTTCCGCGAGCTGGTCATGAAGAAGAGCCTGCCGCCATCCTCCCTGAGCATCGTGTATTCGGTATCGGTAGACCAGGTCCTCGAGCGCATCCGGATGCTGATCCTCAATGCGATAGTGCTCAATATCCTGACCGGGGTGATGCTTTTCGCCCTCGCGCGAATGTACGAGCGGCGGATCTTCATCCCGGCGGAAAATGACGCCCAGCGCCTCGAGGAGCACGAGCAGTTTAACCGTAAGATTGTCGCCTCGGCGCCGGTGGGGATCTGTATTCTGCGCACCCTCGACGGCACCAATATTCTGAGTAACGAACTGGCGCATAACTACCTCAATATGCTGACCCATGAGGATCGGCAGAGGCTGACGCAAATTATCTGCGGCCAGCAGGTCAATTTTGTGGATGTGCTGACCAGCAATAATACCAACCTGCAAATCAGCTTCGTTCACTCGCGCTACCGCAACGAAAACGTGGCTATCTGCGTTCTGGTGGACGTCAGCGCTCGCGTCAAAATGGAAGAGTCGCTGCAGGAGATGGCTCAGGCCGCAGAGCAGGCCAGCCAGTCGAAATCGATGTTCCTTGCGACGGTGAGCCACGAGCTGCGGACGCCGCTGTACGGAATTATCGGCAACCTCGACCTGCTGCAGACCAAAGAGCTGCCGAAAGGCGTCGATCGTCTGGTAACGGCGATGAACAACTCGTCCAGCCTGCTGCTGAAGATTATCAGCGATATTCTGGATTTCTCGAAAATTGAGTCCGAACAGCTGAAAATCGAACCGAGCGAGTTTTCGCCGCGGGAGGTGATGAACCATATCTCGGCGAACTATCTGCCGCTGGTGGTGCGCAAGCAGCTCGGGCTGTACTGCTTTATTGAGCCCGACGTTCCGCAGCTGATGTCCGGCGATCCGATGCGCCTGCAGCAGGTTATTTCGAACCTGCTGAGCAACGCCATCAAATTTACCGATACCGGCTGTATCGTCCTGCACGTTCAGTGCGCCGGCGATTATCTGCAAATCAGCGTGCGCGATACCGGGGAAGGGATCCCGGCCAAAGAGGTGGTGCGCCTGTTCGACCCGTTCTTCCAGGTCGGTACCGGCGTTCAGCGCAATTTCCAGGGAACGGGCCTCGGACTGGCGATTTGCGAGAAGCTCATCAGCATGATGGATGGCGATATCGCCGTGGAAACCGAGCCCGGGATGGGCAGCCGCTTTACCATCCGTATTCCGCTGTATGGCGTGCAAAACGGTCCGCCGTTGATTGCCGATGGCCTGGCGGAAAAATGCTGCTGGCTCGCCATTCACAACACCGCCCTGACGATGTTTATCACCTCGCTGCTCAATCACCACGGGGTTAAGGTGAAAAGCTATGCCGGCGAGGCGCCGGGAGCGGAGGATATTTTGCTCACCGATGATGAGTCCTGTACCGGCTGGTCAGGGGCCGCGGCCGTTATTTTCTGCCGTCGGCATATCGGCATTCCGCTGGAGCGCGCGCCGGGAGAGTGGCTGCATAGCGTAACGACGCCGCATGAGCTGCTGCCGCTGCTGGGACGGATCCTGCGAATTGACGTGGCGAGCGCCGAGCACGGCCCGGCGCTATCCGCGCCGGAAACGCAGACGGCCAACAACGATGACATGATGATTCTGGTGGTGGACGATCATCCGATCAACCGCCGGCTGCTGGCCGACCAGCTCGGATCGTTGGGCTATCAGTGCGTGACGGCGAACGATGGGGTTGATGCGCTGGGCGTTCTCAGCAAGCAGCATATTGATATCGTACTGAGCGATGTCAACATGCCGAATATGGATGGCTATCGCCTGACGCAGCGTATTCGCGAGCTGGGAATGACGCTACCGGTTATCGGGGTTACCGCCAACGCGCTGGCGGAAGAGAAGCAGCGCTGCCTCGAATCGGGTATGGACAGCTGTCTTTCTAAACCGGTGACGCTGGATATTATCAAGCAAACCTTGACGCTGTACGCCGCACGGGTGCGTAAGAGCAGGGAATAGGTCGGGGGATTTTCCGCAGGCCCGGCCCGGCCCGGCCAGAGCGGGTCGTTGCCCCGGATATGGCGCATAACTGCCGCGCCGCTATCCGGGAAGGTGGGCGTTAATCTTTGTCGGTTGCGCTCAGCGAAACGGAAGAGAGGTAGTTCAGCAGGGCAATGTCGTTTTCTACGCCGAGCTTCATCATGGCCGATTTTTTCTGGCTACTGATGGTTTTAATGCTGCGATTGAGCTTTCTGGCAATCTCGGTCACCAGGAAACCTTCGGCAAACAGGCGGAGCACTTCGCTCTCTTTCGGCGACAGGCGCTTATCGCCATAACCGCTGGCGCTGATTTTTTCCAGCAGGCGTGAAACGCTTTCCGGAGTGAATTTTTTGCCTTTCTGCAGCGCCGCCAGGGCCTTCGGCAGGTCGGTCGGCGCGCCCTGTTTTAGCACGATCCCTTCGATATCCAGATCCAGCACCGCGCTGAGGATCGCCGGGTTGTTGTTCATGGTAAGAACAATGATCGACAGATCCGGGAAATGGCGCTTGATGTACTTGATCAGCGTGATCCCGTCGCCGTATTTGTCGCCGGGCATGGACAGATCGGTAATCAGAACATGTGCGTCTAATTTAGGCAGATTGTTGATAAGTGCAGTGGAGTCTTCAAACTCGCCGACAACGTTTACCCACTCAATTTGCTCGAGTGACTTACGAATACCGAACAGTACGATCGGATGGTCATCGGCAATAATTACGTTCATAGTATTCATGTATTAGGCTACCTTGCTACAGCAAGCTCTTGACGTAAACGTCAATGTCGCTGATGTATTTTTCTATGCTTTGCGCATCTTTTTCGCGAATCAGATGCTCAAGCGTTTCACATAACTGTTTGCCGGGGATCAGGTTAAGCATAGCAAACGCCCCTTTGAGGCGGTGCGCAGTCTGTGCCAGCGCAGCTAAATCGCTTGTTGCCAGCTCAGTATACAGTCTCTTAACATCATCCGGAACCGTATCGGCAAACAGCGCATAATAGCCGCTGGCGTGCAGTTCAGCGTTGCTCCCGCTTCCCGGAGGAGAAGGTTGAACGTTCTCTTCCGCCAGCTGCTGTTCAATCAGTTGCAGAATCGCTTCCTGCATGGCCGCGCTGATATTAAAATTGACGCACAGTTGGCCTGGACCTATTTTTCGTATCCCGACCTCATCATCGCTTAAAAGCAAGCCCGAAGCAGTAAGATTAGACGGATTATCCGTTAAAAAGAGATCGTATTCTTGACTTGTCAGCCTGTCATCCGGCGTGATGCAGCTCGCTCCCCAGCTTTCAAGCTGGCGGGTGACGATCCTTCGGACCTCGTTAGCCGTAATATCAAGTAATACCACCACGTCATCCAGCAGATGTTCGCCGGAGCCGCCGGCTTCTTCACTGGCCGGCATTTTAAGATGCAGGGAGTAGCGGGTGCCCAGGGATTCGCGCGCTTTGATATTCATCTGGCCGCCGAGCTTGCGCGTCAGGCGGTCGCAGAGCCAGAAGGTGAGCGCATTGGCCTTGCCATACAGATCGGCCTGGGTAGCGTTAAGGAACGGGAAGTGCATATTATCGATTTCGTTTGCCGAAACGCCGTTGCCGGTATCGAGAATGCGGAAGGTCAGGCGATCGTCCGCGGATTCGTCCTTGCTCACCTCGAGGGTGATTTTACCGATTTGCGTCGTGGTGACCGAGTATTGAATGAGCAGCAGCAGCGTACGGCGCAGCGCGTCGCGGTCGCCATAGCGCTGCTCATTTGCCGGTAGCGCGTTGTTAATCAGCAGCTGCAGGCCCTTGCGCTTAATGACCGGCAGAACTTCAGGCACCACTTCATCGATCAGTTCCTGAATCGAGAACAGATCCTGCGTGCTCTTCCAGCTATCGCTTTCCAGCAGGTTTGCCAGCTGAATCTCGTCAACCAGCTGCACCAGCTCATCGGCATGCTGTGCCAGCCTGCCGCTTTCGGCAATGCCGAGCGCGGCCGCTTCTTCCGCCAGGCTGCGGGCGGGCTGCTTCAGCGCGGCGCCAATGTGCTGCATGAAGGCGGTGCGGCCCTGCTGGTTCTTCTCATACAGGCGCTGGGCCTGCTTGAGCTTTTTACTTACCAGAACTTCCCGATCCTGATCGCGGATGATGAAGATTTGCGTTCGCGGCGCGACCTGGCTGCGGTACTGGCGAATCTCATACAGCTCGTTATTCACCGTGGCCTGAATCACGCCCTGATGCTGATCCGCCATATTGGTAATATTTTGCAGGTTCAGATGCGGCAGCAGATGATCGGCGATGGGGTTGCTGATAATCGTGCGGTTAGCTTCCAGATCGTGAACCAGCAGCCCCAGCGGCAGCAGCGAGACGATCTCTTCATTTATTGCTCGCAGCGTACGATGCTCGCCGCTGGCGGCAGAGGAGACCCCCGTCCCGGTCTGACGGCTGCGGCCGCTGTAGTGGCGAAAGGTAGTGAAGCCAAACAGGGTCAATGCCAGCAGGCCGATAATCAGCAGCAGCGGCAGCAGAACGTTCTGCAGAGACTCGATAATCAGGGTGCTGAATGGCACCACCCAGATCAAGCGCATCCCGGTGGTATTAATGGTGGTTGTGATTTCGATCCGCGTGCCGTTGAAGTTGACGCTGACGTTATCAGACTCTTCTTTATCGGAATTACTGGCCGCACTCTGTGAAGGATCAGGCTCAAGGCGGAAACTATCCAGAGTCATGCCGGGCGGGATCAGATCGTTAATCGGCAGATCGAAAGCGACCACCGTGGCCAGATGACCCGGCTGGTTGAAGGTGGTCCGCAGGGTGAAATAGTGGCCGTTTTGCCATGAAAGCTGGCGCAGCGACGAGAAGGTTTCTCGTTCGTCGAGGGTATTTGCCTGCAGCAGCATTTCCGCGCGGCGGGACTCCACTACGTTGCTAATCGTCGACTCTTTAAAGCTGGAAGAGAGATCTTTGAGCGGCAGCGTAGAGATCAGAATCAGGCTGTTATCCAGCCCGTTGAGGTAGTACATCGACCAGGGAATGGTCTCGGCGCCCCACAGAATATCGAGGTAGTTGGAAATCTTTTGCGTCATTTCCAGGGTTGAGCTGTCATGAGAGCCGAAAATCAGCGCCTCGGTCTTACGCCGCGGCTTTTCCAGATAATAGACATCCTGCTTTAACCGCGTTTCCTGTAAACCTTCACCGGCGGCGCTGGACGAGGTGGCGGCAATATTGTCGTAAATTTGCCAGGTGGCATAGCGCCAGGCATCGATGCGCTTATGCAGCGCATGGCTCACGTCGACAATCTGATAGCTTTTCTCTTTTAACCAGGCGTTGACCGCGCTTTGCAGCGTCACGCTCATCGTCGCCAGCAGGACGATGACCATCAAAATGAAGAAACGGGTGATGCTGCCAGGCATCAGGGTGAATTTTTTCTGGGTCATCGTGTAGCAGTGCGACTCATCAATGTTTGTAAGCAGGATGTTGCACCAAGGTAACTGGTAGCAGAGTGAATTCGCTAAGCAGTATAAAGGCTAATTTATCAAATCCATACTACAGAATGGCCTTCGGCGCTTTTTAGCTTTGGGATTTATCTCAAAGGAGCGGTAACAATAAAAATGTACAGCAAGATTGATTCTGTACAGTTATTTATCGATCGTCTGCAGGAAATAGCACGAAATAACAAGAAATTACCCGGATAAGCGCTTTCTCATACGCCGAGTGTTTGATTAATAACCATTATTTTTATCGCGGCTAGCACAGGTATAATTAAAGTTATGTAAAGAAGGGTAAAAAAAACCGGATGCGAAACATCCGGTCGAAATAGGGGTAAACAGACATTCAGAACTGAATGACGGTAATAAATAAAGTTAATGATGATAGCGAGAGTTATTCTAGTCGCAGGTGACCATTTTGTTTTGTCATTCAGTGCTATACCTGGACCATCATGTAACTGCTTGATGCTAATTGAAAAAAATTATTTTCTTGATTATTGGTGCTTATTTTTAAGTTTTTCATCGTTGTGAAAAGTTCCCTTGCGTTTACAAATTGAAACATCTTGTGCGCATTTTGAAACACCTTAGAAGTTTTCGTATCATATTCTTGTTGGATTATTCTGCATTTTACAGCACAATGAATATAGCCGACTGATTAGAAGGGTAATCAGTAAGCAGTGGCATAATAAAAGGCATATAACAAACAGAGGGTTAATAACATGAAAGTTAAAGTACTGTCCCTCCTGGTACCGGCTCTGCTGGTAGCAGGCGCAGCAAATGCGGCTGAAATTTATAACAAAGATGGCAACAAATTAGACCTGTACGGTAAAGTCGACGGCCTGCACTATTTCTCTGACGACAAGAGCGCTGACGGCGACCAGACCTACATTCGTCTTGGCGTAAAAGGCGAAACCCAGATCAACGACCAGCTGACCGGTTACGGCCAGTGGGAATACAACGTTCAGGCGAACAACACTGAAAGCTCCAGCGATCAGGCATGGACTCGTCTGGCATTCGCCGGTCTGAAATTCGGCGACGCGGGTTCTTTCGACTACGGTCGTAACTACGGCGTTGTTTACGACGTAACTTCCTGGACCGACGTTCTGCCGGAATTCGGCGGCGACACCTATGGTTCTGACAACTTCCTGCAGTCCCGTGCTAATGGCGTTGCAACCTACCGTAACTCTGACTTCTTCGGCCTGGTTGACGGCCTGAACTTTGCTCTGCAGTATCAGGGTAAAAACGGTAGCGTCAGCGGCGAAGGCCAGACCAACAACGGTCGTGACTGGAACAAACAGAACGGCGACGGTTTCGGCACCTCCGTTACTTATGATATCTGGGACGGCATCAGCGCTGGTTTCGCATACGGTCACTCTAAACGTACCGACGCTCAGAACGCAGTTGGCCTGCTGGGCGACGGCAAATATGCTGAAACCTACACCGGTGGTCTGAAATACGACGCGAACAACATCTACCTGGCTACTCAGTACACCCAGACCTACAACGCAACCCGCGCTGGCTCCCTGGGCTTTGCTAACAAAGCACAGAACTTCGAAGTGGCTGCACAGTACCAGTTCGATTTCGGTCTGCGTCCGTCCGTTGCTTACCTGCAGTCTAAAGGTAAGGATCTGGAAGGCTACGGCGACCAGGATATCCTGAAATATGTTGACGTGGGCGCGACCTACTACTTCAACAAAAACATGTCCACCTATGTTGACTACAAAATCAACCTGCTGGACGAAAACAACTTCACTCGTAACGCCGGTATCTCTACCGACGATATCGTCGCTCTGGGCCTGGTTTACCAGTTCTAAGCACGCTGAAGTCTCGAAAAAGGCGCCTTTTGGCGCCTTTTTTTATGCCTCGTTTAAGCAGGCTGGTGTACTCTTGCAGCCTTAGCAAGAGGAACCCAATTTTATGGATATCACTTTTTTCCGCGCCGCGCTGCTCGGCGCTTGCGTACTCCTTTCCGGCTGTGATTCAGCTACTTCTCCTGCACCGCAAAAGAGCGCCGCTACCGTGCTGGATGGCAAAACGATGGGCACATTCTGGCGGGTCAGCATCATTAACGTTGATGAAGCTAAAGCCCAGGCGCTGCGTCAGAAAATAGAGGCCCAGCTGGACGCGGACGACCGTCTGCTCTCAACCTGGAAAGATGACTCGGCGCTAATGCGCTTTAACCACTCTCCCGGGACTGAACCGTGGCCGGTAAGCGAAGCGATGGCTGATATTGTCACCGGCGCGCTGCGGATCGGCGCTAAAACGCACGGTGCGATGGATATTACCGTCGGACCTTTGGTCAATCTGTGGGGCTTTGGCCCGGATAAGCAGCCGGTAAAAACGCCGGATCCTCAGCAGATCGCGGCGGCAAAAGCGCGGACGGGGCTGCAGCATCTGACGGTGATTAACCGCGCGGATCGCCAGTATTTACAGAAGGATATCGCGGATCTGTTTGTCGATCTTTCTACCGTGGGCGAGGGCTATGCCGCCGATCATCTGGCGCGCCTGATGGAGCAGGAGGGCATTTCTCGCTATCTGGTTTCCGTCGGCGGCGCGCTGGTCAGCCGAGGGATGAACGCCGACGGGCAGCCGTGGCGGGTGGCGATCCAAAAGCCGACCGATCGCGAAAATGCCGTCCAGGCCATCGTCGATATTAACGGCCACGGTATCAGCACCTCCGGCAGCTACCGCAACTATTACGAGCTGGATGGCAAACGGATCTCGCACGTGATCGACCCGCAAACCGGAAGGCCAATCGACCATAAGCTGGTCTCGGTGACGGTGATTGCGCCGACGGCGCTGGAAGCCGACGGTTGGGATACCGGGCTGATGGTGCTCGGTACGGAGAAGGCGCAGGAGGTGGTGAAAGAGCAGGGGCTGGCGGTCTATATGATTGTCAAAGAGGGGGAGGGGTTTAAAACCTGGATGTCGCCGCAGTTCCGCACCTTCCTGGTTGGCGAAAAGAATTAAACAGCAAGATTTCGGGTTTTATTCGGCGGGCGATGAAGCAGACTGGCTATACACTTAAAGCAGGAGCCGATGATGAAACCGATTATTGCTGATACCGATGACCGCCGCTGGCAGGCGGTATGCGATCGTGATGCCCGCGCCGATGGTCAGTTCGTGTTTGCCGTGCTGACCACCGGCGTTTGCTGTCGCCCCTCCTGCCGCTCGCGGCGGGCGCTGCGGGAAAACGTCTGCTTTTACCCCGATGTGGTAAGCGCCATCGCCGACGGGTTTCGCCCCTGCAAGCGCTGCCAGCCGGACAAAAGCGACCCGCAGCGGCAGAAGGCCGAGAAAGTCGCCAGGGCCTGCCGCCTGCTTGAGCAGGAAACGCCGATAACCCTTGAAGCGCTGGCCCATGAGCTGGCGGTCAGCCCGTACCATTTCCACCGTTTATTCAAATCCGTTACCGGAATGACGCCGAAAGCCTGGCAGCAGGCGTGGCGCGCGCGGCGTTTACGGGAGTCGCTGGCGCAAGGGGGAAAAGTTACCTCAGCGGTGCTGGCTGCGGGTTTTCCCGACGGCAGCAGCTATTACCGTCAGGCCGACGCCGTGCTTGGCATGACCGCCAGCCAGTTTCGCCGCGGCGGCGATAATACGGATATCATCTATACGCTCGGCGACTGCGCGATTGGCCGCTGCCTGGTGGCGGAAAGCGAGCGCGGGGTGTGCGCCGTATTGCCCGGAGAGGGCGATGCGCCGCTGGACGAGCTGCGCCGCCTGTTTCCTAACGCCCGGCTTCTGCCCGGCGACGCGCATTTTTCCCGGCGGGTGGCGCAGATTTTTGCCCATATTGACGATAGCCGCCTGGCGGTCGATCTGCCGCTGGATATTCGCGGCACCGCCTTTCAGCAGAGGGTCTGGCAGGCTCTGCGTCAGATCCCGGCGGGCGAAACGCGCAGCTATCGCCAGGTTGCGCAAAGTATCGGCCAGCCGGGCGCCGTCCGGGCGGTGGCGGGAGCCTGCGCCGCCAACCGGCTGGCTATCATCATTCCGTGCCACCGGGTGGTCCGCGAAGGCGGGGCGCTGTCCGGCTATCGCTGGGGAACCGCCCGCAAAGCGCAGCTGCTGGCACGGGAAGCTCAAACCGAGGAGTCGTGATGCTCGATCTCTTTGCCGATACGCCCCCGTGGCAGGAGCCGCTGGCGCCCGGGGCCGTCATTCTGCGGCGCTTCGCCCGCCAGCGCGCCCCGGCTCTGCTGCAGGCGCTCCTGCGCGTTGCCGACGTTTCGCCGTTTCGTCAGATGGTCACGCCCGGCGGCTATACCATGTCGGTGGCGATGACTAACTGCGGACCGCTGGGCTGGACGACCAATATGCACGGCTATCTGTATGCTCCCGGCGATCCGCTAACGGGACGAGACTGGCCGCCGATGCCGACGATATTTTCCCGGCTGGCCGCAGAGGCTGCGCTCGCCTGCGGTTACGCAGGCTTTGTGCCCGACGCCTGTTTAATAAACCGCTATCAGCCCGGGGCGAAGCTCTCGCTGCATCAGGATAAGGATGAGCGCGATCTGCGTGCGCCCATCGTTTCCGTATCGCTGGGGCTGCCGGCGGTGTTTCAGTTTGGCGGCCTGCAGCGTAGCGACCCGCTGCGCAGAGTGCTGCTGGAGCACGGGGACGTGGTGGTCTGGGGCGGCGAGTCGCGGCTGTTTTATCACGGCGTTCAGCCGCTGAAAGAGGGTGACCATCCGGACACCGGCGCCTGTCGGTACAACCTCACCTTTCGGCTGGCAGGCGATAAAGAATAAAAATAAGAATTATTCTTGATGTCATCGGCAAGCAGTTTACACTGCTGGCTGTTTTGCTTGCCCGGATTGCGTGTTATGGAACTTCTTCTTCTCGTTTGGCGCCAGTATCGCTGGCCGTTTATTTCCGTCATTGCCTTGAGCCTGCTCAGCGCGGCGCTGGGAATCGGGCTTATTGCCTTTATCAATCTGCGCCTGATGACCGTTGTCGATACCTCGCTGACGGTGCTGCCGGAATTTCTCGGCCTGCTGCTGCTGCTGATGGCGGTGACGCTGGGATCGCAGCTGGCCCTGACGACCCTTGGGCACCATTTCGTCTTCCGCCTGCGCGGTGAGTTCATTAAACGCATCCTCGACACTCCAATCGAGAAAGTTGAGAAGATCGGCAGCGCCTCGCTGCTTGCTGGCTTAACCAGCGACGTACGCAACATTACCATTGCCTTCGTGCGCCTGCCTGAGCTGGTGCAGGGCATTATCCTGACCTTCGGGTCCGCCGCCTATCTGGCGTGGCTATCGGGAAAAATGATGATGGTGACCGCCCTGTGGATGGCGATAACCATCTGGGGAGGATTTGTGCTGGTGGCGCGCGTCTATAAGCATATGGCGACGCTGCGGGAAACCGAAGATAAGCTGTACCATGACTACCAGACGGTGCTGGAAGGGCGTAAAGAGCTGACGCTCAACCGCGAGCGCGCCGAATACGTGTTTAATCATCTTTATCTGCCGGATGCGCGCGAATACCGGCACCATATTATCCGCGCCGACACCTTCCACCTCAGCGCGGTGAACTGGTCGAACATTATGATGCTCGGCGCCATCGGCCTGGTGTTCTGGATGGCTAACGGCCTGGGCTGGGCGGATACCGCCGTGGCGGCGACCTACTCTCTGACCCTGTTGTTCCTGCGCACGCCGCTGCTTTCGGCCGTTGGCGCGCTGCCGACGCTGCTCAGCGCCCAGGTCGCTTTCAATAAGCTGCACAAATTCTCTCTGGCGCCGTATCGTGCCGAATTCCCGCAGCCGCAGGCGCATCCGCACTGGCAAACGCTGGAGCTGCGCGACGTCAGCTTCCATTATCCGGACAACAGCTTCGCCGTCGGGCCCATTAATATGACCCTGAAACGCGGCGAGCTGGTGTTCCTGATTGGCGGCAACGGCAGCGGCAAGTCGACGCTGGCGATGCTGCTGACCGGGCTGTATCAGCCGGCCTCCGGCGAAATCCTGCTGGACGGCGAGGCGCTGGCGGTAGACAAACCGGAAGACTACCGTAAGCTGTTCTCGGCGGTATTCACCGATGTCTGGCTGTTTGACCAGCTGCTGGGGCCGGAGGGGAAAGAGGCCGATCCCGCGCGGGTGAACCAGTGGATGGATCACCTGAAAATGACGCACAAGCTGCGGCTGGATAACGGCAAGATCCTCGATCTGAAGCTATCGAAGGGGCAGAAAAAGCGCGTGGCGCTGCTGCTGGCCCTGGCTGAAGACCGCGATATCATCCTGCTGGATGAATGGGCGGCGGATCAGGACCCGCACTTCCGCCGCGAGTTTTATCAGGTGCTGCTGCCGCTGATGCAGCAGATGGGTAAAACTATTTTCGCCATCAGCCACGACGATCACTATTTCCAGCATGCCGATCGCCTGCTGGAGATGCGCGCCGGTCAGCTGGCGGAGCTAACGGGCGAAGAGCGCGAGCTGGCGACCCGCGATGCGGTCTCCCGCACCGCCTGAAAACCGCGTCTGCTGACCAAAGGCGGGCGCTATTGCTGATTTTTCCGCCGGACGAACCTGCCGGCGGTTATTATTTCCCCCTCCTCGCGCTATGCTTATGGCTCCTGGCCTGCTGGTCGGCCAACTATTCTCACAAGGATTGCCTGACCGATGTCCGTTTTGCATAAAAAAAGCGCCAGACTGCGCGACGAAGAGCGCGCCCGCCTCATTTGGCTGCTGAGCACCGATAAAGCCGTTACTTCCTCATTATTGGGCAAATTAACGCTGGCCGAACGCTATGACGACGGCACCCTTGCCGACGATCTGGCGGAAGTGGAAGTGCTGGTTTCCCACCTGCCGCCGCCGGACCTCGCGGATGCGCTGGAAGCGCTGCCTTACGACGCGCGTAACGCGCTCTGGCGGCTGGTTGCCGACGATAAACGCGGCGAAGTGCTGCTTGAAGCGTCGGAAAGCGTCTGGGGCGACCTCATCGACAAGATGAGCGATCACGAGCTGCTTTTTGCGCTACAGAATCTGGATATTGATGAGCAGGTCTATCTCCTGCAACACCTGCCGCGCGACCTGACCGGACGCCTGCTGGCGACGCTGCCGGCGGATAAGCGCGCGCGTATTCGCCAGATGATGCGCTACGCCGACAATACCGTCGGCGCGATCATGGAATTCGAGGTTATCACCGTCCGTCCGGAGGCGACGCTCGCCGCGGTGCAGCGCTACCTGCGGCGGTTAGGCAAAATGCCGGAAAACACCGATAAGCTGTTTGTTACCACCCGCAATAAGCTGCTGCTTGGCGAGCTGGAGCTGCAAACCATTCTGCTCAACGATGCGCAGAAGCGGGTAGGGGAAGTTATGGAAGGCGATCCGGTCACCTTTCAGCCGCATGAAGATGCGGAAAAGGTCGCGCGCACCTTCGAACGTGATGACTTACTCAGCGCCGCGGTGATTGATGCCGACGGCAAGCTGATGGGGCGTCTGACCATCGACGAAATCGTGGACGTGGTCTACGAAGAGACCGATAACGACTTACGCCGGATGGGGGGCCTGAGCAACGATGACGACGTCTTCGCCCCGGTAAGCAAAGCGGTGAAAACGCGCTGGGCCTGGCTGGCGGTCAATCTGTGCACCGCGTTTATCGCCTCGCGGGTAATCGACGGCTTTGAGCACACCATTTCGCAGCTGGTGGCGCTGGCTTCGCTGATGCCGATCGTCGCCGGGATCGGCGGTAATACCGGAAATCAAACCATCACCATGATCGTACGGGCGATGGCGCTGCAGCATATTCAGCCGGGAAGCTTCTCGTTCCTGATCCTGCGCGAAATGGGGGTGGCGGTGATTAACGGACTGGTGTGGGGCGGGATTATGGGCGCGGTGACCTGGTGGCTCTATAGCGACCCGCAGCTCGGCGCCGTGATGACGCTGGCGATGATGCTGAACCTGCTGATGGCGGCGATGATGGGGGTGATTATCCCGATGGTGATGGTGAAGCTGGGACGCGACCCGGCGGTCGGCTCCAGCGTGATGATCACCGCCATCACCGATACCGGCGGCTTCTTTATTTTTCTCGGCCTGGCGACGATTTTCCTGATGTAGCCGGCGCTCCGCTGCGCAGCCTGCGTGGGATCAGGGCCATCGCCACCAGGCCTGCCAGCACGCCAATCGCCAGATTGCTGGTACCCACCGTTGCGGCGACGGTTACCAGCATAACCAGCGTTTCCGGCCACGGATTACGCTTTAGCTCGGCCGGGCGAAGGCTGTGCCAGCTGAAGGTTTTTGCCGCCACAATGACCATCACTCCGGCCAGTACCGCCATCGGAATTTTTGCCATTACTTCGCTCAGCACGGTGACCAGCAGCAGCAGCACCGCGCCGGCGGCGAGGGTGGAGACGCGGCTGCGGCCTTTCCCCATTTCAACGTTAACAATGGTCTGACCAATCATCGCGCAGCCGGCGATCCCGCCGTAGAACCCGGCGAGAATATTGGCGATTCCCAGCCCGGCGCTCTCGCGCGCTTTGCTGGACGGCGTCTGGGTCAGGTCATCGACTAATTTAGCGGTCAGCAGCGACTCCATCAGGCCGACAAAGGCAATGCTCAGGGCACAGGGCCAGATAATTTGCAGGGTAGCGAGATTGAGCGGCACCAGCAGGGCGGTGAACCCCGGAAGCCCGCCGCTCATCGAGCCTTCATCGCCCACGGTAGGCAGCAGCTGCCCGGTGGTGACGGTAAACAGGGTTAATACCACAATGGCAATCAGCGGCGCGGGGACCGCTTTAATATAGCGCGGCGCCCAGAGAACAATCAGCAGCGTCAGCACGAACAGGCCGAGGATCAGCGGCTGCTTACTCCAGAAATGGGGGACCTGGGCGAAGAAGATCAAAATCCCCAGCGCGTTGACGAAGCCGGTCATCACCGCCTGCGGAATAAAGCGCATCAGCCGGGCCATTCCGCCCAAACCAAACAAAATTTGAATAATACCGGCCAAAATGACGGCAGGCAGGATGTAGCCAACGCCGTATTGATGAACCATCGGCCCAATCACCAGCGCTACCGATCCGGCGGCGGCGGTAACCATCGCGGGTCTGCCGCCGAGTACCGACATCGCGAGGCACAGCACAACGGAAGCAATCAGGCTGACCTTCGGGTCAACGCCGGCAATTACTGAGAAGGAGAACACCTCTGGAATCAGGGCCAGGGCGGTGATAACGCCAGCCAGAGCCTCTCGGGTGAGCAGCGACGGCGAACGGAGTACGTGGCGAATGGCGCCTGTTGAAGCGGGCGTAGCGTGGTCTGGAGCCTGAGGCATAAGAATTTCGCTGTTAATATAAGCCGGAATGGATAAGCCTGAGCTTGCGTGCGGTCTGTCACAAAACGGAGGATGATAGCGCGGTCTCGCCGCTTATACCAGTACAAAATGTGATTTGTGGTACACATTTATTAAACATTTTTATAACAGATCTCAAAACTCAACTTAAATTTTAAACAATATTTAATTTTTTTATCTTCAGTGTTACTTTGATTCCTGATAATCGTGTCACCTGCGCTAAATAAAAAAGCGAGTAAAGTAAGGCTCAAATTCGATGAAGAAAAAGATGGCCGTACCCAGCTCACCGGCGGTTGGTTCAAGTACACCTCGGACCAACACCCGCCATGAGCAAGAGACGGATGTACTGTTGATTGGCGGCGGCATCATGAGCGCCACGTTGGGAACCTGGCTGCAGGAACTGGAGCCGGATTGGTCTATTACCATGGTCGAGCAGATGTCCAGCGTTGCGGAGGAGAGCTCGAACGGCTGGAATAATGCGGGTACCGGGCATGCGGCGCTGATGGAGCTGAACTATACGCCCCAGACCGCCAGCGGGATCAACATCGACAAAGCGGTCGATATCAACGAATCCTTCCATATCTCTCGTCAATTTTGGGCCCACCAGGTCACGCGCGGCATTCTGAGTAAGCCGAAATCATTTATCAACAGCGTACCGCACATGAGCTTTGTGTGGGGCGAAGATAACGTTAATTTCCTGCGCGCGCGCTACGCCGCTCTGCAGCAGAGCGAACTGTTCCGCGGTATTCGCTATTCCGAAGATCATCAGCAAATTAAAGAGTGGGCTCCGCTGGTGATGGAAGGGCGCGACCCGCAGCAAAAGGTTGCCGCGACCCGCACCGAGGTCGGCACCGACGTCAACTACGGCGAAATTACGCGTCAGCTGATTGCCGGGCTGGAGACCCACGCTAATTTCTCCTTACAGCTTGGCACCGTTGTGCGTCGCTTTAAGCGCAACGCCGACAAGAGCTGGACGGTCACCCTGGCGGATGCCAACAACCGTCGCCAGAAGCGGGTGATCAAGGCCAAATTTATCTTTATTGGCGCCGGCGGCGCGGCGCTGACGCTGCTGCAGGAAACCGGCATTCCTCAGGCTAAAGAGTACGCGGGCTTCCCGGTTGGCGGCCAGTTCCTGGTGTGTGAAAACCCTGAAGTCGTTAACCACCATCTGGCAAAAGTTTACGGTCAGGCCGAGGTGGGGGCGCCGCCGATGTCGGTGCCGCATATCGATACGCGTATTATTGACGGTAAGCGAGTGGTGCTGTTCGGGCCATTTGCCACCTTCTCCACCCGCTTCCTGAAAAACGGCTCTTTGTGGGATCTGCTGGCCTCGACCAACACGTCAAATATTCTGCCTATGCTCAACGTGGGTCTGGATAATTTCGATCTGGTGAAATACCTGATTAGCCAGGTGATGCAGAAAGATAAAGATCGCCACGAGGCGCTGCGCGAATACTATCCGGAAGCGAATAAAGGCGACTGGCGCCTGTGGCAGGCCGGCCAGCGCGTGCAGATCATTAAGCGTAACGGCAAGAAGGGCGTGCTGCGTCTGGGAACGGAAGTGGTCAGCGATGATGACGGTACCGTTGCGGCGCTGCTCGGCGCTTCACCTGGCGCCTCGACCGCCGCGCCGATTATGCTGCAGCTGATGGAAACGGTCTTTAAGGATAAGGTGCATTCAGCCGCCTGGCAGGCGAAGCTAAAAGAGATCGTTCCCTCCTACGGCCTGCGTCTTGACGGCAACTCCGCGGCGATTGAGCAGGCGCTGGCGTGGACCAGCGAGGTTCTGCAGCTGCGCTATGAGCCGGTTTCAGTCGCGGATAAAGCTCCTCAGGCAGAGCTGAAACCGCTGACGGAGAGTAAACCGATAGCGGATATCGCGCTGTAGAAGACAACTCCGGCGGCCAGCGCCGCCGGTTTCTTATTGCCTGCGGTTAGCGCTCGACGGCATTACCGATAGTTTCGTCTGCTTTCCAGATACGGTACTTCACTTCAACGTTATCCGGCGTGTAAACCACTACCGGCAGCCTGCTGTTGTAACGCAGCATGCCGGCATCACCCAGGCCTGCGGTAACAAACTTCTGCACTTTCTTCCCGTCCGGGCAGGCCATCATGGTCGAAACCGGCGAGGTCACTTTATCAAAGACGTAATAATCGTAGCCCCAGCCTTCGAGGGTTTTGCTCTCCAGCTGACCGCCAAGGCGATGGTGGTTACAGTCGACTTCCAGCGTCTGGCCAATCAGCAGCTCAACTTTATAGGCCGATTCGTCCTTCTGCGGCGGCAGCTGGATCACCTGACGCTTCATGCCTTTCTCCGCTTTTGGATAGGGCGCAATCTTTTCCAGAGGCTGTTCGGCGGCCAGTGCGCTGGCGGAGACACAGGCAACGGTCAGCAGGGAAACAGCAAACGTAGCGATTTTGTTCACGATCGATCATCCTTTGTTATCGTTTTTCAACGCTAAAAGACTATCATCTTTCGCCCCATTGGTAAGATTTATTTACCAATGTTTGCATATAAAGCAGCGTGATATGCTGTTTTGTTGTTGTGGAGTATAGGAGTTTGCTGAAAATATGCTTAACTGAAGAGGTATTATCTTGCTGGTTTTTGTCAGCTGCCGCCTGCGGCAGCTGACGTCACGGCGCTAGCGCGCGAGTGGCTTACTCATCGCGGTTTAGCTTGCCTTCCTCAATAAACTCTTCATCAATTTCATCGGTATTGCCGGCGTGTTCGCGGCCTGAGAGCAGATTCCAGCAGGCGATAAACAGCGCGGCGATCAGCGGACCGATCACAAAGCCGTTAATACCGTAAATCTCCATACCCCCCAGGGTGGCTATCAGAATCATGTAGTCCGGCATTTTGGTATCTTTACCCACCAGCAGCGGACGCAGAATATTGTCCACCAGCCCGATAACAATCACGAAGAAGCCGACGACAAACGCCCCTTGCCATAGCTGATCGGTGGCGAAGAGGAAGATGGCTGCGGGAACCCAGACAATGGCTGAACCTACCGCCGGGATCAGCGACAGAAACGCCATGATCGCGCCCCATAAAATGCTGCCATCAATCCCGGCAACGTAGAAGGCTATTCCCCCCAGTATGCCCTGGACCAGGGCGACGGCGACGGTACCTTTCACAGTGGCCCTGGCGACGGCGGCAAATTTGGCAAACAGGTGCTGCTTAACGTAGTTAGACAGCGGCAGGGACTCCAGGATCAGCATCACCAGATACGGGCCATCTTTGAGCAGGAAAAACAGCAGATACAGCATGACGCCAAAGCTAATGGTAAAACCGAACGTCCCTTTGCCAATCAGAAATGCGCTGCCGGCCAGGTACTGGCCGCCTTTTAGCGCCGCGTCTGAGAGCTGTTTCTGAATCTGATCGGCGCTGTCGAGATTATGCTCCGAGAGGAAGCTTCTGACCCACTCCGGGAGATGGGCGAACAGGCTCGCCACCACCGCCGGGAACTGGGTGTCATTATGCTCAAGCCTGGTGTAAACCAGGTTCAGCTCGAGCGCCAGCGAGGAGAAAATAATCGCCAGCGGGGTGAAGACGATCAGGCAGATAATCGCCACGGTCAGCAGCGAGGCCAGGCCATTGCGTTCACCAAGCCTGCTGCGTAGCTTGTTCTTCACCGGATTGAAGATCACGGCCAGAATAGCCGCCCACAGAATGGCTGAGTAATAGGGAGAAAGGACATCAAAAAAGGCAAGGCTGACTATCAGCAGGATCAGGATAAAGAATCCCTTGGTAATTCCATTAACTCTCATTTTTATCTTCCTGGCGTATGACTGATACAGTCGAATATAGAAGCTATTCCTCGATTTACAATCAGCGAGGTCGTAGTTTGTTTACCGAAGTGGCTCAATGAGCGGCACTGCGGGCGGGTTCGCGTCAGTTTTCAGGCAGAAAGAACGGGCGATGGAATATTTTATACGTTCTGATGCGCAGGAATAGCGACGAAGTATGGGGTTATTGTCCGGGTTTCACCCCGTTAACTCCCCGCATGAAAAACAGGCATAAAAAAACCAGCCATAAAAGGCTGGTTTCTCAGAGTGATTTGGTCGGCACGAGAGGATTTGAACCTCCGACCCCCGACACCCCATGACGGTGCGCTACCAGGCTGCGCTACGTGCCGACGCATAGGCGGTAATATTACCCGTTCCCCAGGCGAATGCAAGCGGGGGAGCGACCAATTGATTCATAATTAATCAATCAGTTAGCGATAAAGCGCTTTTCATCCGTCAGGATCTGCAGCAGCAGGCTGAGCTGCGGTTTGCGATTGTCGATCTTCTTACCGTCGCTATTCCAGGTGCTGTAGGTTCCATTGTGGTTCAGCACCACGGTGACTTCCGGCGAGGTGACCGCCAGCGTATCGCCGTTCGCCGCGGTGACCCAGCTGCGGCGACGTGCCGGACTAAACAGGTCCTCGCCCTGCGAATACTCGTTCGCCGGGGTAGAGACGTGCAGCAGACGCTGCATCAGCGTGGTCATCACATCTTTGTTATCGGTCAGCGTCGCGATAGTCTGCGCCGGAACGCCCGGCCAATGAATCACCAGCGGAACCTGCAGCTGGTCTCTCGACCAGTCAAACTTGCCGTGCTGCGGATTAAGCGGCATGCCGTGACCGGCGGTGACGATAACCACCGTATTATCCAGCTTGCCCGCTTCGCGAAGGGCGCTGAGCACCCGGCCGATTTGCGTATCGACCTCGCCCGCCGCGCGGCTATAGCGGCGCACAAAGTTCTGCTGCTGGCCGTCGTCAAGCGAGGTGCCGTTGAGCGAAACCCACGAGAACCAGCGGTTTTCATCCTGAGCGTAGCGATTCAGCCAGCCAATCCACTGGTTTGCCGTCTGCTCATCGCTTTGCGTTTTGGCTACCGGCAGCGAGAAGTCGGACAGCAGCGCCTGGCGATAGAGCGGGCTGCTGAAGCCATCGGAAGAGAACAGGCCCAGCTGATAGCCCTGCTGGTTGAGCGCGGTAATCAACGCTGCCGGAATACGGGCCGACAGCACGCCGTCCATATAGCCCGGTGAAATACCGTAGAACAGGCCAAAAATACCGTTATCGGTGCTGTTACCTGAGCTCATATGCTGGGTAAAGTTGACGCTATCCCTGGCGAAGCCGGCAAGCTCCGGCATGTTCTTCTCGAAGCGCGAGTAGTTCAGATTATCAACGGTAATCAGCAGCACGTTATAGCCGGTGCCGAGGTCGCGATAGCGCAGATCGCTCAGCGGATACTGCACGGAGACCGCTTCCGGCGCGCCTTGTTCCACCAGGCGACGCTGGTAATCCTGCGCGTCCAGCAGGCCGTGTTTCTCAAGGAAGCGGCGGGCGGTCATCGGATAGGAGAGCGGCAGGTTCGCCCGCTGCATGGTAATCGGACGATAGAAATTCGCGTCAGCCCAGATATAAATCAGGTGGCTGCTGATAAAAGAGATAAAGAAAAGCCAGGCGACAGGGCGCGCGTAGTGGCGGCGGCGCGTCAGGCTGCGCAGCTTCTGCCAGCTCCAGGTCGCAAAAAGCATTTCCAGCAGGAAGATAATCGGCACGCTGATAAACATCAGCTGCCAGTCACGCGCCATCTCGTTCTGATCCGGGTTGATAACCAGTTCCCAGACGAAAGGGTTGAGATGCAGGTGGAAGCGGGTGAAAACTTCGCTATCAATCAGCAGTAGCGTCATCCCTGTCGTGGCCAGAATGACCGACAGGAAGCGCATAAGCCGCTGTGATATCACGACAAAGGTCAGCGGAAAGAGAATCAGTACGTAGCTGGTAAAGACCAGAAAACTGAAGTGACCAACGAGGCTGACATACGAAAAAATGCGTCCGCCCAGCGTCGTTGGCCAGTCGGCGACAAAAAGATAGCGGCTACCGAGCGCCATAGCCAACAACATGTTGAACAGGGCGAACCAGTGCCCCCAGCTGACCATCTGGGAGACTTTTTCTCGGTAGGGCTGACGAAGAGTCACCATATAAAGTTGTTGGTTATCCTTAGTGCGCCGGGTCGTCGTTGATTGAGGACTGCAGAGCCTGGGCAAAAGAACGGGCGATCGCCTGACGCTGCGCCGGCGCGACGCTACTATTGATCAGGTTGGTCACCATATTGCCTAGCACCATCAGTGAAAGGTCAACGGGGGCTTTGTGTGTTTCCAGCACGTTGGTCAGCTCGCTGAGCAGCTGTTCGACGTGTTCATCACTATAGCGGGATAATTGCGGCATAAAAGTCAAAATCTGTTTGTTCGTGAAAGGGCAACATATTACCGTAGCAGCAGCTTTTTTTCCGCATTTTTTCGCCACGGCGCAAAAGCGCGCAGGATCGCGAGTCTCGGCTAGCCGAAGAGTCACGCGCCGGTTGCGTCGCCGTCCCGGCGGTGGTTGAATACCGCCCGGTCTAAAAGGAGAGTTTAACATGAGTCTGGATATCGACCAGATTGCCCTGCATCAGTTAATTAAACGTGATGAACAAAACCTTGAGCTGGTGCTGCGCGATTCGCTGCTGGAGCCTAATGCGACGGTCGTGGAGATGATGGCCGAGCTGCATCGTGTCTACAGCGCAAAAAACAAGGCCTATGGCCTGTTTAATGAAGAGAGCGAGCTGGCCCAGGCGCTGCGCCTGCAGCGCAAAGGTGAAGAAGATTTTCTGCCGTTCAGCCGCGCGGCGACCGGTCGTCTGCGCGACGAGCTGGCGAAGTATCCCTTCGCAGAAGGCGGGATCGTTCTGTTTTGCCAGTATCGCTATCTGGCGGTTGAGTATCTGCTGGTGGCGGTGCTCAACAACCTGAGCAGCATGCGGGTCAACGAAGAGCTGGATATCCGCTCCACCCACTATCTGGACATCAATCATGCCGACATCGTGGCGCGCATTGATTTAACCGAGTGGGAGACGAACCCGGAATCGACCCGCTATCTGACCTTCCTGAAAGGCCGGGTAGGGCGCAAAGTCGCCGATTTCTTTATGGATTTCCTCGGTGCCAGCGAAGGGCTGAACGCCAAAGCGCAGAACCGCGGCCTGCTGCAGGCGGTGGATGATTTTGCCGCCGACGCGCAGCTGGATAAGTCCGAGCGGCAGAACGTGCGTCAGCAGGTTTACGCCTACTGCAGCGAGCAGCTGCAGTCCGGAGAAGAGATTGAGCTCGAATCGCTCTCTAAAGAGCTGGCGGGGGTGAGCGAGAAGAGTTTCCAGGAGTTTACCGCTGAACAGGGGTATGAGCTGGAAGAGAGCTTCCCGGCGGATCGCAGCACTCTGCGGCAGTTAACTAAGTTTGCCGGCAGCGGCGGCGGGCTGACGATCAACTTTGATGCCATGCTGCTCGGCGAGCGCGTGTTCTGGGACCCGGCGACGGATACCTTGACCATCAAAGGCACGCCGCCGAATCTGCGCGATCAGCTGCAGCGCCGGACTTCCGGCGGAAGCTGAAACCAATCCCCTCGGCCGCAGGCCGGGGGGATTTCTCTCCCTTACTGCGCGTCGGCGCGGATCGTTTCAATTCCACATTGCGCCAGCCGCGCTTGCAGCATCTCATCCACCGGGCTATCGACAATCAGCGTGCCGGCAAGGCTTAGCTCGCCGATGGCAAAAGCCGATGCCGAATTCAGCTTCTCCCGCGAGGCCATCACGATGGTTTCCGCCGCCCGCGCGGCCAGCGCCCGCTTGATGCCCGCTTCTTCATAATCCCCGGTGGTGAAACCCGCTTGATGGTGTACCCCGGTGACGCCCATAAAGAACAGATCGGCGTTGATCCGCGCAATACCTTCCAGCGCCGCGGCGCCGACGGCGACCAGCGAATGTTTAAACAGGCGCCCGCCGATCAGGATCACCTCAACCAGCGGCCGATCGACCAGCGCGACGGCGATGCCGGGGCTATGGGTCACGATGGTGCAGGCTAAATCGGCGGGCAAAAGCTTCACCATCTCGGTGGTGGTGGTCCCGCCGTCAACGATAATCACCTGGCCTGGTTGAATTAACGCCGCCGCCCGGCGGGCAATCGCCTGCTTGGAATCGATTTGCACGTTTCTGCGGGCCGCGATCGGGGCAACGGCGGCCGAAGCCGGCAGCGCGCCGCCGTGAACCCGCTGCAGCTTCCCTTCCGCCGCCAGCTCGCGTAAATCGCGACGAATGGAGTCCTCCGAGACGCTGAAGCGCTGGCTGAGCTCCCCCGACATGACCTGTTTCTCGGCGCTAAGAATCTGCAAAATGAGCTGCTTTCGTTGGCTGGCGAGCATGCGGTTTCCTTCATGTTTGATCTTGTTTGTGCATGATTGTGCATGTTATGGTGCTTTCTGTCACCTGGTAAGGAGCAAAACATGCACATTGACGCACCATACGTTCGCAATATCCGCGAAACGCTGCTATCCGATAACTGGTATACGCTAAAAAAATATACCTTCGAACTGCTGCGGCGGGACGGGCGCTGGCAGGAGCAGAGCCGCGAAGCCTACGACCGCGGGAACGGTGCCGTTATTCTCCTCTACAACCGCGAGAAAAAAACCGTGGTTCTCATCCGCCAGTTCCGCTTTCCGGTATGGATTAACGGCCATAGCGGATTTTTGATTGAGGCCGCCGCCGGGCTTTTGGATAACGCCTCCCCGGAAGAGCGAATTATCGCCGAAGCGCAGGAAGAGACGGGCTTTCGGGTGACCCGCATCGAGCCCGTTTTTACGGCCTATATGAGCCCCGGTTCGGTCACGGAAAAGCTGTACTTTTTTATTGCCGAATATTCGGCTGACGACCGGCAAAGTAGCGGCGGCGGGCTGGCGGAAGAAGGGGAAGATATCGAAGTGCTGGAGTGGCCGCTGGAGCAGGCGCTGCAGGCAATACGCGACGGCGAGATCGTGGATGCCAAAACCATTATGCTGCTGCAGCACCTGGCGCTCAATTCAGCATCGCTCCTTGCCGCAGAACGGGCAAAGAGCGACACGGTCTAGCGTAGCTGGCGGGCGATAGCGCTGTACATCAGCGCGGCCTCCAGCGGCTGGGCGTTAAACGAAGGCTCCGCCTGCGGCCAGGTTGACCACTGGACGATAACCAGATGCTCAGCGCGATTGACCATAATCACCTGGCCATATATGCCGAGCGCCCACAGGGAATCCTTCAGCCCCTGCTGAGCCGTAGGTTCGACGTTTTTGGCATTGGCCGGAATCGCGTTATTCCACCACTGGAATCCGTAAATTCCGTCCGGGTGCGCCGCGGAGACCGAGTTCTGTGCCTGAGTCCAGTCGGCGGCCATATCGAACCAGCCGTCAGGCACCAGCGATTTGCCGTTGGGCAGGCGTCCGTCGCGGGCAACAAACTCACCGAAACGTCCCCAGTCTTCAAGCGTGGCGTTGAAGCCGTGGGCGCCGACATCATGCTTCCCTTGCTGATAGGCATGCCACACGCCATCGTGGGCCATGCCGCCAGGCTGCCATAGCGTCTGTTCCAGCCAGGCGGCAAGCGACATGCCGGTTGCTCGCTCCACGATATCCCCCAGCAGCCACGCGCCGCCGGAGGAGTAGGACCACTGCTCTCCGGCCGGATGCGCGCGTTTCAGAGAGGCGACGATCTTACGTACGCAGTCGTAGGCTCCCGGATGCGCCTCGCACTGGGTCAGCCGCGCGAAGTGGGACTGCGGATTGGTGTAATCTTCATTCCACTCGACGCCGGAGGTGTGCTGGATAAGCTGCTTCAGGGTGACGCCGTCCCAGGCGCTGCCCTTCAGCTCCGGTTCATAATCGGTAACCAGATCATCCAAAGAGTGGATTTTCCCCTGCTGGATGGCGATACCGACCAGCGTGGAGACCACCGCTTTGCCCACCGAGCGCGACGTCCACAGCGTGGTGTCGGTGTTGCCGGCGCCAAGGTACTTATAGGCAATTTTGCCCTCTTTTAGCACCAGCAGGCCGGTCACATTTTCGCGCTTCAGGTAGTCCTGCAGGTGCCACGTCTGGCCGTTCAGCGTATAGCTGGCGTCGGTCAGGGGCCTGTCTGCCTGCTGTAGCGCAACGGCGGCGCCGTGGTGAAAGACGTCCCCGGCATAGTTACGATAGTCGTTACGAAAACCAACCCCCCGATCGGCTTGATTCCAGCTGAGCATCTCTTTTGCCGCAGGCAGCGTTTTATCAAACGGCGTCGGGCAGGTATCGAGCAGCACGCCGCCGCATGCCCGCTGCGGCTGGGCCTGCGCCAGCGCGACGCCGGGCAGGGCGGTGAGCATCAGCGCCAGCGCCAGCGGTTTGATCGTTTTTATACTTGTCATCAGGAATTCCTTATTAGCCATCACAACCCGATGCGCAGTATATAAATCATCGGGAGCAGGCTAAAATCAGCCGATGGGGGATTTTCCCCCGCAAGGATGGGAAGGTATGAAAACGCTGCAGTACTCTTTTGCGCAAATTGAGGCTTTCGCCACCGTCGCCGAAACGGGCTCTCTTTCGCGCGCGGCAATTCGCCTCGGCAAAGATCGCACGACGCTGCGCGATCTGCTGGATTATCTGGAAGATGCGCTGGGCTACGCGCTATTCCTGCGGCAGGGTCGTAGCCTGGCGCTAACCGCGGAAGGGGAGCAGCTTTTTCGCCAGGCGCACCTGCTGCTGCGCCAGGCGCAGGCCTTTGAATCCTTCGCCCGGACGCTGCCGGGCACGGCCTGGCAGGAGCTGAGGGTGGCGTATGACCCCTTTGTGCCGCGCGGCTTTCTCTGCGCCCTGGCCGATAATCTTGCGCAGCGCCAGCTGCGGATGAGCTGCTGGAGCGCATCGCGTCGCGAGGCTGAACAGGCGCTGGCCGACGGCCATGCCGACCTGGCGATATGCCAGGCCAATAACCGCACCCTTGGCAGCGAGATGGAGTGGCGCGCGCTGGGCACCGTTGAACTGGGATTTTATGCCGCAGAGCGGCTGTTTGCCGGCTATGCGAGGCCGCTGACGCTGCTGAACCTGGCGCTGGTGCCTCAGCTGGTGATGCATCGCCGCTCTGACGATCAGATCGCCCGACGGCTGCAAATCTCCGGCCATACGCAGTACATGAATGAAATCACGCTGCTGCGTCACGCCATGCAGCAGGGGCAGGGGTGGGGATTTTTGGCCGATCATTTCCAGGCGCAGAGCTGGGATGGGGTGAGTAAAATTGAAACCGAGGTCGGCAGTCAGGGGCTGAACGTCACGATGGTGATGCTCTGGCAGCCGGGTATGAACAAGCACCAGGCCCTGAAGACGGTTATCGATTTAGCGCCGGCGCTGTGGGCGCAAAGCACATAACAAAACGCCCCGGACCTTGCGGACCGGGGCGTTTTATACAACAACTGCTATCGGCTATTAAGCGCGAACGAAGTCGATGTGAGACAGTTTTGGCTTGAACGGGTGACGCTGAACAGCCTGAACCTTAACTTTCTCTTCTTTGCCATCGATAACGATGGTCAGAACTTCACCGTAGAACTCAGCTTTACCCTGAATGTTCCACAGTTTGTCCTGGTCCAGCTCAATTGCTACCGGAGTAGCTTCGCCGCCATAAATGATGGCCGGGAATTTATTAGCTGCACGCAGGCGGCGGCTCGCACCCTTACCCTGCTCTTTACGTACTTCTGCGTCGATAGTAAACATTGATGTCTCTCTATATTTAAATCCTGCTACAGGCGACCCAGCAGCAGGCAGATGATCTGCTTTGCGAATGCAAAAGCGGGCGGCATTATAGCCGCCAGAGGTTTTTACGGCAATCAAAACCTCAGCCTTAATGCCGATTAACGCAGTTCGTTGGCCCGGCGGAAGCGTCCCTGGTAGTCGAACATTTTCTCCCGCACCTGCCAGTATTGCCCCTTCATGCGGGCGACGACAAAGTCCGGATGGCGCAGCAGCGCCCGCTGGGCAAGGATATCGGCAGCGGTTATCCAGCGCAGCGGCACGCCGGGCGTGCGGGTGTGCGGACGAATAAACAGCTGTTCAAACGCGGTGCGCTGGGCGGGAGTCTGCAGGCGGAAGCGCTCGCTGACGTCGGCGCCGTCTTCATCGTAATAGGTAATTTTCAGCCACGGGCCTTTGTCGTCGGCGCCGTGCTGCAGATCCATGCCGCTACAGCGCAGCACCAGCGCGTCTTTAAGCTTCAGCGCCGCCTTCAGCATATCATCGGGATCGACGAGGATCGTGTCGCACTCGCGGCAGCGGCGGGCGGCGATATCGTTCTCCGCATTACACTGCGGGCAGTTCTTAAAGCGAAAACGAAAGTCGCACTGCTCGCGATGGCCCTCATCATCTTCAAACCAGCCCTGACAGCGGCGGCCAAAATGTTCGATCAGCGTCCCGTCGGCGGTGGTTTTGCCCCAGAAGGTATTGGCGAAACCGCAGGCCGGACAGAATACCTGCACCGGCACGTTGTCGCTCTTGCCTTTCGGCGTCCCGACTTCAGGCGCGTAGAGATCGTGCGGGTTGCCGGCATAGTCGAGGATCAGGCAGTCGGTTTTCCCCGGCGCCAGGCGCAGGCCGCGGCCGACTATCTGCTGATAGAGGCTGACCGATTCGGTAGGGCGCAGAATGGCGATAAGATCGACATGCGGGGCGTCAAAGCCGGTGGTCAGCACCGCCACGTTGACCAGATAGCGGTACCGCTGGGCTTTAAACGATTCAATAATGCGGTCGCGCTGCGGCCCCGGCGTTTCGCCGGTAATCAGCTCGGCTTCACCTGCGGGCAGCAGGCCGGTGATTTCCCGCGCATGCTCCACCGTAGAGGCGAAAATCATCACCCCTTTTCGCGTTTGGGCAAACTCAACGATCTGGCTGACGATATGCGGCGTAATGCGCTGCTGTTTTTTCAGCTCATGATTGAGGTCGGCTTCGCTGAACAGGCCGTTGCTCTGCGCCTGAAGGCGGCTGAAATCGTACTGCACTACCGGCATATCGAGCCGCTCCGGCGGCGTCAGATAGCCGTTTTTAATCATGTAGCGCAGCGGCAGTTCATAAATGCAGTCGCGAAACAGCGCCTTCTCGTCGCCGCGCACCATGCCATGATAATGGAACTGATAGATCCAGCCCTTCCCGAGGCGAAACGGCGTGGCGGTGAGCCCAAGCAGGCGCAGCTGCGGATTGACCTGCCGCAGGTGGGCGATGATTTGCTGGTACTGACTATCGTCGTCATCGCTGATGCGGTGGCACTCATCGACGATCAGCAGCGAAAACTCCCCCTGGAACTGCTCAAGGTTGCGGGCAACCGACTGTACGCTGCCGAAAACGACCTTACCGTGGCTCTCTTTGCGCTTCAGCCCAGCGGCGAAAATATCGGCTTCCAGCCCAAGGGCAAGATATTTAGCGTGGTTTTGCGCCACCAGCTCCTTGACGTGCGCCAGTACCAGCACGCGGCCGCGGGCCAGGCGCGCCAGCTCGGCAATGACCAGGCTTTTGCCGGCCCCGGTCGGCAGGACGATAGCGGCGGGCTCATGGTGGCGACGAAACCAGGCTAAGGTGGCATCGACCGCCTCTTTTTGGTAGGGGCGTAATGTAAAATTCATGGCTTCACAGGCGTTAATTAACTCGCAAATAGTATGCCATGAATCTTTTCCCTTGAGTGGCGTTAAGAGCCCGTTATACTAGCCAATGAATTTCTTCTTTTTCGGGCGCTTGCCCGCTCCAGCATTATTACAGGCTAAAAAAATCTCATGCGACTTGATAAGTTTATCGCTCAGCAACTTGGCGTCAGCAGGGCTATTGCCGGACGTGAAATCCGCAGCAGCCGCGTTCTTGTGGATGGTGAAATCGTGAAAGACGCTTCGTTCAAGCTCCAGCCGGAGCATGACGTTGAGTATGACGGCAATGCGCTTACCCAGCAGAACGGCCCGCGCTACTTTATGCTTAACAAGCCGCAGGGTTACGTTTGTTCTACCGACGATCCGGATCACCCGACGGTGCTCTATTTTCTTGATGTCCCGGTGGCGCATAAGCTGCATGCCGCAGGTCGTCTGGATATCGATACCACCGGTCTGGTGCTGATGACCGATGACGGGCAGTGGTCGCACCGTATTACCTCTCCGCGCCATCACTGCGAAAAAACCTATCTGGTGACGCTGGAAAACCCGGTGGACGAACACACCGCGGAGCAGTTTGCGCAGGGCGTTCAGCTGCATAATGAAAAAGAGCTGACCCGGCCGGCGGTTCTCGAAGTGGTGACTCCCACGGAAGTTCGGCTGACCATCAGCGAAGGGCGCTACCATCAGGTTAAGCGGATGTTTGCCGCCGTGGGCAACCACGTTGTCGGCCTGCATCGTGAACGAATTGGCGCTATCGCGCTGGACGACTCTCTGGAGCCCGGCGAGTATCGCCCGCTGACGGAAGAAGAGATTGCCAGCGTTGGCGTTCAGCATGCGCGGAGTAAAACGTGACGGCAAAGCAGAATTCTTCCCTGGGGATTGTGTTTATTCTTGGCCTGCTGGCCATGCTCATGCCGCTGTCGATTGATATGTATCTACCGGCTCTGCCGGTGATCTCGGCGCAGTTTAACGTGCCGGACGGCAGCGCGCAGATGACGCTTAGCACCTATATTCTGGGCTTTGCTTTTGGCCAGCTGCTGTACGGCCCGATGGCCGACAGCATCGGGCGTAAGCCGGTGATCCTCGGGGGGACGCTGATTTTTGCCGCCGCCGCGGTGGCCTGCGCGCTGTCGCAGACCATCGAAATGCTGATTACCATGCGCTTCTTTCACGGCCTCGCGGCGGCGGCGGCGAGCGTGGTGATTAACGCCCTGATGCGCGATATTTATCCGAAAGAAGAGTTTTCGCGGATGATGTCGTTCGTGATGCTGGTAACCACCATCGCCCCGCTGGTCGCGCCGATGGTGGGCGGGGCGGTGCTGGTGTGGTTCAGCTGGCACGCCATTTTCTGGATCCTTGCGGTGGCGGCGCTGCTGGCTTCGGCGATGATCGCGTTCTTCATTAGCGAAACCCTGCCGCCGGAGCGGCGGCAGAAGTTTCATGTGCGTACCACGCTCGGCAACTTTGCTACCCTGTTCCGCCACAAGCGCGTGCTGAGCTATATGCTGGCGAGCGGCTTCAGCTTCGCCGGGATGTTCTCATTTCTGAGCGCCGGCCCGTTTGTTTATATCAATATTAACCACGTCTCGCCGCAGCACTTCGGCTACTACTTTGCGCTCAACGTGGCCTTCCTGTTCGTCATGACCATGATAAACAGCCGTTTTGTCCGGCGGATTGGGGCGCTGAATATGTTCCGCGCCGGGCTGTGGATCCAGTTCGCGATGGCCGTGTGGATGGTGGTCTGCGCGCTGTTTGATGTCGGCTTCTGGGCGCTGGTGTTCGGCGTGGCCGCGTTTATCGGCTGCGTGTCGATGGTTTCCTCGAACGCGATGGCCGTCATTCTCGATGAGTTCCCGCATATGGCCGGAACGGCCTCTTCGCTGGCGGGAACCTTCCGCTTCGGGATCGGCGCGATTGTCGGCGCGCTGCTGTCGATGGCGACCTTCACCACCGCCTGGCCGATGCTGATCTCTATCGCTTTCTGCGCCAGCAGCTCCATTCTCTTCTACCTCTACGCCAGCCGGCGGCGAAAAGTCGCGCTTTGAATCTCATTTAAGGGGCTATTTCAGCCCCTTTTTTGATGCATATCAACCGCAGCGGGCTTCATTATTCTGCTATTTGTTTCTTTTATGTAAAATCAATTAGTGTAAAAAGTCGCAATGTTGCGATAAAAAAGTTGTTTTGGATCACAGAAACGGGTACATATAGCCCCGATCGGTTCCTCAGCGAAACTATAAAGTTCTGGATAATAAGCGGTTAACTCTGGCGCACGCCGGTGTAAACGTTTTCCACGCTGATACAGGACTATTTGTCAACAATGTGTTAATATTGATGTAAATTTATTGTGAAGCATTTGCTTCCGGGGAAAACCAGGTGAATACACAACAACTCTCTATCGTACACCGACTGCCGCAAAGCTATCGCTGGCTGGCCGGTTTTGCGGGTTCAAGAGTTGAACCGATTCCGCAAAACGGCGTGCAGAGCGAGAATAGCCTCGTGGCGCTGAAATTACTGAGCCCGGACGGCGAGAAAGCGTGGCCGGTTATGCATAAGCTTAGCCAGGCGCTCAGCGACATCGAAGTCGATTGCTCAATCGTTGAGTGTGAAGGGGAACCGTGCCTGTTTGTCAGCATGCAGGACGAGTTTGCCGCCACCTGTCGTCTGAAAAATTTCGGCGTAGCCATTGCCGAACCCTTCTCCGGTAACAACCCGTTCTGACCGTCAGCCCAGCGCCAGCAGCTGGCGGGTATATTCCTGCTGCGGAGCGGTAAATACGCGCTCGCACTCTCCCTGTTCGACCACCTCTCCTTGCCGCAGAACCATCACCTGATGGCATAGCGTTCGCACGACGCGCAGATCGTGGCTGATAAAAATATAGGCCAGCTGGTGCTTTTGCTGTAAAGCTTTCAGCAAGGCTAAGATTTGCGCCTGTACGGTCTTATCCAGCGAAGAGGTCGGCTCATCCAGGACGATAAGCTGAGGTTTGACGATCAGCGCCCGGGCGATGGCGATACGCTGCCGCTGGCCGCCGGAAAACTCGGCCGGGTAGCGCAGGCGCGTTTGCGCATCCAGCCCCACCTCCTGCATCACCTGAATAACCGCCTGTTCACGCTCGGCGGGGGTGAGCGTCGGCTGGTGGACGCGCAGCCCTTCCTCAATAATCTGTAAAACGTTTAGCCGCGGGTTCAGCGATGAGTTCGGATCCTGAAACACGACCTGCATCCGGCGGCGCAGCGGCAGCATCTGCCGACGGCTGCGGCCCTGCAGCGTTTGACCATCAAAGGCAATGGTCCCCTCGGAGGCAATCAGGCGCAGTAGCGCCAGCCCGGTAGTGCTTTTGCCGGAACCGGACTCTCCCACCAGTCCCAGGGTTTCACCCGCGCGCAGCTGAAAGCTCAGAGCGTTAACCACCCGATTATGGTCAACCACCCGGCGCAGGAGGCCCCGACGAACGGGAAAGGCGACGCTGAGCCCGCTGGCGGCGAGCAGCAGCGGCGCATCGGGCGCCAGCGGTACCGGAAGCCCCGCCGGTTCGCTATCCAGCAGGCGGCGGGTATAGGGATGCCGGGGAGCAGAAAAAAGGGCATGGCAGTCGTTTTGCTCGACGCAGCGCCCGTTTTGCATCACCGCCACGCGGTCGGCGAGCTGGCGGACGATGCTCAGGTTATGGGTGATAAACAGCAGGCCCATATTCAGCTCCTGCTTCAGCTCGCGCAGCAGCAGCAGAATTTGCGCCTGCACCGAGACATCCAGCGCGGTTGTCGGTTCGTCGGCAATCAGCAGCTCCGGGCGGGTGAGCAGGGCCATGGCGATCATCACCCGCTGGCGCTCGCCGCCGGAAAGCTGATGCGGATAGTCCGCCAGCCGGCGAGGGGCCTGGCGAATGCCGACGCGCTCCAGGCAGTCGAGAATCTCTCCCCGGGCGGCTTCTTTGCGCATTCCGCGATGCAGAGAGAGCACTTCATAGAGCTGCTTTTCCAGGGTGTGCAGCGGATTGAGTGAAACCATCGGCTCCTGAAAAATCATGGCAATACGGTTGCCGCGCACCCCGCGCAGGGTACGCTCATCGGCATGCAGCAGCGACTGGCCGTGAAAGCGGATATCGCCGCTGGGGTAGCTTACCGGCGGTGAGGGAAGCAGGCGCAGCACCGACAGCGCGGAAACGCTCTTACCGGAGCCGGATTCGCCCACCAGCGCCAGGGTTTCCCCCGCCGCAATGCGCAGCGACAGTTCGCTGACGACGGTCCGGGTTTCGCCCTGCTGGCGAAAGGCGATGGAGAGATTGTCGATTTCTAACAGAGGCTGCGCCATCTTATACCGCCTTACTGGGGTCGAAGGCGTCGCGAACCGCTTCACCAATGAAAATTAAAAGCGTTAACAGCACCGCGACGGACAAAAAGGCGGCGATCCCCAGCCACGGCGCCTGCAGGTTGTTTTTCCCCTGCAGCAGCAGCTCGCCAAGCGAGGGCGAGCCCAGAGGCAGGCCGAAGCCAAGAAAATCCAGAGAGGTCAGGGTGGTAATCGAGCTGCAGAGAATAAACGGCAGGAAGGTGAGGGTGGCGACCATCGCGTTGGGCAGCATATGCCGCAGGATAATGCTGTGGTCGTTAACCCCCAGCGCCTGCGCCGCGCGGATATAGTCGTAGTTACGGGTGCGCAGAAACTCGGCGCGCACCACGCCCACCAGCGTCATCCAGCCGAACAGGACGGTAATAGCCAGCAGCCACCAGAAGCCGGGCTGCACGACGCTGGAGAGCAGGATTATCAAAAACAGCGTTGGCATTCCCGACCACACTTCAATAAAGCGCTGCCCCCAGAGGTCTATTTTGCCCCCGTAGTAGCCCTGGATGGCGCCCGCCAGCACGCCGAGGACGCTGGAAAAGAGCGTCAGCAGCAGGCCGAACAGGATTGAGATCCGCGTTCCGTACAGGATGCGCGCCAGCACGTCGCCGCCGTTGGCGTCGGTGCCCAGCCAGTTCTGCGGCGACGGCGGAGAGGGGAAGGGGTATTGGGTCGCAAAGTTGATGGTCGTCGCACCGAAGCGCACCGGCGCCCACAGCACCCAGCCGTGGCTGTCGAGCTGTTTCTGGAGCCACGGGTCCTGATAGTCGGCGGCGGTGGCGAAGTCGCCGCCGAAGGTCTTCTCGCTATATTCTTTTAATAGCGGAACGTACAGGCTGCCGCGGTACTGCACCAGCAGCGGACGATCATTGGCAATCAGCTCCGCGCCCAGGCTGCAGACGAAGAGGATTAAAAACAGCCAAAGCGACCAGTAGCCGCGGCGGTTGTCGCGAAAACGCGCCCAGCGGGCCTGATTGACGGGACTCAAAAAAGACATCAGCGGCCCTCAAAATCGATACGCGGGTCGACCAGCGTGTAGCAAATATCGCTGACGATATTAAGCAGCAGACCAATTAGCGTAAAAATATACAATGTGCCAAACATGACCGGATAGTCGCGTGAAACCGTCGCCTCATAGCCCAGCAGCCCCAGGCCGTTGAGGGAGAACATCACCTCAATCAGCAGCGAACCGGTAAAGAACATGCTGATAAACATCGCCGGAAAACCGGCAATAACCAGCAGCATGGCGTTGCGGAACACGTGGCGCCACAAAATTTGTTTTTCACTCACCCCTTTGGCGCGGGCGGTGACTACGTACTGCTTGCGGATCTCATCCAGGAAGCTGTTTTTGGTCAGCATAGTGAGTGCCGCAAAGCCGCCAATCACCGTCGCCAGCACCGGTAGCGTGATGTGCCAGAGGTAGTCGAGGATCTTCTGATACCACGGCAGGCTATCGAAATTGGCGGAGACCAGCCCCCGCAGCGGGAACAGGTCGAAATAGCTGCCTCCGGCGAAAATAACGATCAGCAGAATCGCGAACAGGAATGCCGGGATCGCGTAGCCGATAATGATCAGCGTGCTGCTCCAGATATCAAAATGGCTGCCGTTGCTGACGGCTTTACGGATGCCGAGCGGGATCGACACCAGGTAGATAATCAGCGTGCTCCACAGGCCGAGGCTAATGGAGACCGGCATACTGTTTTTGATCAGTTGCAGCACCGAGGCGCTGCGAAACAGGCTGTCGCCAAAATCAAAGCGCAGGTAGTCGCCGAGCATTTTCAGGTAGCGCTCGTGGAGGGGCTTATCAAAGCCGTAGCGATGGGTTATCTCGGCGATGACCTCCGGGTCGAGGCCGCGCCCGCCGCGATAGTGGCCCTCGCTGACGTTGCTTACGCCGGTGCGCGCGTGGCTGGCGGCCATTCCGCTATCGCCCGCGCCCGGCATCCCGCCGTGATTGCCGAACTCAATGGCGGCAATGGCCTGATCGACCGGGCCGCCGGGGGCAATCTGGACAATAAAAAAGTTGATCGTGATAATCGCCCACAGGGTGGGGATAATCAGCAGCAGTCGGCGGATCAGGTATGCGCCCATCGTCGTTCCTTAGCGTCTGTCCGCGGGCAGTTTTGCCGCTTTGTTAACGTCATACCACCAGCTGTCAAAGCCGGAGGAGTAAACCGGCCGCGTTGGCGGGAACGAGAACTTGTCCCACCAGGCCGTTCTGTCCTGCGCCATATACCACATCGGCAGCATGTAGTAGTTCCAGGTGAGCACCCGATCCAGCGCGCGGCCTAAGGGCAGGAGCTTCTGCTTATTGCCCTGCCAGCGAATAATCTGCGCGATGAGGCGATCCACGACCGGGCTTTGCACTCCCGGCGCGTTGTAGCTGGAGTGAATATAGGCCGAGTCCCAGGAGATCTGCAGGTCGGTGCCGGGCCACGGCGTCGCCCGCCAGACCACGGGCATCATATCGTAATCCCGGCTGCGGCGGCGATTGCTGTACTGGGAATTATCAACCTGGCGAATATCCATGGTGATGCCGAGACGCCGCAGGTTGTGCTGAAAGGGCAGAACCCAGCGATCGTTACCGCCCGCGGGCAGCAGCAGCTCAAAACGCAGCGGCTTCCCGGTTTTCCCGTTCACCCGGCGCTGGTTTTTCAACACCCACCCGGCCCGGTTGAGCAGGTCGTCCGCCTTCAGCAGATTCGCCCGATCGAAACCGCCGCCGTCGGATCTCGGCGGCTGATAGAGCCCGGTGAAGACCTCGGATGGGAGATCGTTTTTCATCGGCGTCAGCAGAGCGAGCTCATCGGCATCGGGCGCCGCGCGGGCCGCGTACTCGGTATTCTGGAAGTAGCTGTTGGCGCGGCTGTAGGCGTTGTAAAACAGCGCCTTGTTCATCCATTCAAAATCGAAGGCGAGGGTGATGGCTTCGCGTACCTGACGATCGGCAAACACCGGGCGCTGAATGTTGAATGCCAGCCACTGGGTATCCTGCGCCGAGGTATTCTGATACTCATCCTTCACGATGTAGCCGCGCGTAAAGTTGCGCCCCACGTAGCGGGTGGCCCAATTTTTGGCCATCGTCTCCTCCCGCCGGTCTACCGCCCCCGCCTTAAAGGCCTCAAAGGCGACGTTATCGTCGAGATAGTAGTCGTAGCGTAGCGTATCGAAGTTCCAGCGCCCGCGGTTGACCGCAAGATTGGCCGCCCAGTAGGTTTTAACGCGCGAGTAAACGATGTACTGACCCATCCGCCAGTCGGTAATGCGATAGGGGCCGCTGGCCAGCGGCGGGGTGGAGAGCGGATCGCTGAGCTTATGGTCGCGCCAGAATTTTTCCGGCATCACCGGCAGGGTGAACAGGCTGAGCATGTTCTCTTTGCCCGCCTGGCCTAACTCAATGCGCACGGTGAGCGGGGCGATGGCCTTGACGCTTGTGCCTTTGTAGTACAGGCGAAACTGCGGGACGCCTTCGGTCATAAATTTCTGGAAGGTAAACGCGACGTCGCTGGCGCGGATCGGCGTGCCGTCATGAAAGCGGGCCTGCGGGTTGATTGTGATCTCTATCCACGAAAAATCCTCGGCGTAGCGCGCCCCGTCGGCGATTAGCGGATAGTAGCTGCCCGCTTCGTCGTCGGAGGTGGTGAATAAGGTATCGTACAGGGCATCGGTGCGCACGCCGGGATTGCCGCGCAGCGCATAGCGGTTGAAGTTGTCGAAGGTGCCAATGGTGGCGAGCGTGATGCTCCCGCCTTTTGGCGCCGCTGGGTTGGCGTAGGCGAAATGGCTAAAGCCGTCAGGGTATTTCGGCTCGCCGATAATCGCGAAGCTGCTGCTCTCTTTCACGGTCTGCGCCTGACCGTTAAGGCTAATAAAAGTAATTAATATCAGACAAATACGCGCAAACATAGCCAGGTTGTTATCCTCTGTCGGCGGGCCCTCAGCGGGCCCGTCCATAGACTAAATTATCAGGAACGCCCGGAGGCGGCGAAGTATTTCGCCGGTTCTTCATGCGCGGCGAGCAGCGTTTCCAGCGGCAGGGGCCGGCTTATCCAGTAGCCCTGCAGATAGTGTACGCCGTGCTTGCGCAGCCACTCTGCCTGTTCAGGCGTTTCAACCCCTTCGGCAACGGTCAGGAGCTGCAGGCGGCGGCTCAGCGTCAGCACGGCATCAAGCACCGGCGAGGTGACGGTTTCGGTACCGATGGCCTGCACGAAGCCGCGATCGATTTTCAAAAAGTCGAAGTTGTAGCGTTCAAGATAGATCAGCGCGCTGTGGCCGGTGCCAAAATCATCAATCGCAATTTCAAAGCCCTGCTCATGCAGCCAGTCAAAGATGGCCAGCGATCGGTGCTTATCGATCATCGCGCGTTCGGTTATCTCCAGCACCACGCTAAAGTGGTTAACCGGCAGGGCGGCGGCGAAGCGCTGTAAATCCGGCTTAAAGCTGTCGGCATGCATGTGGGCCGGGGAGATATTCAGCCCGAGCTTACTCCCCGCCGGCAGGATCTTTTGCAGCGTGGGCGCGTCGCGAGCGATTAGCGCCAGCAGATGATGGGTTAGCGGGACGATCATTTCCTGGGTTTCAGCCAGGTTGATAAAGACATCCGGAGGAATTTCGCCGGCGACCGGATGCCGCCAGCGCATCAGTACCTCAACGCCGCTAATGTGCAGGGTATCGGCTTTAACGACCGGCTGATAGACGATGTAAAACTGGTCGTTCTTTATTCCCACCAGGATCGCTTTTCGCGGATCGGATTTGATCGTCAGCACGTAATAGCCCAGCAGCCCCGCCAGCAGCCCGCATACCACGCCTAACAGCAGCGCGTACTGGGTATTTTCAGCCAGCCAGCTGTTGGCGTAGAGATAAACCTTGAGCGGCAGCCCCTTGATCTGCACTTCGCGAATCGGCTCTGAGAGCGTCGTTTTTGGGTTAACCAGCCCGTTGCTTAAGGTCGAAATGCTGTTGTTGTTGACCACCAGCGCAATGCCGCTGAAGTCATTTTGCCGGGCAGAATAGAGAATATAGGGGGTCAGGTTGGTATTGATTGACACGAAAATACCGTCGTTACCGCCGTGCGGGCTGCGTACCCACATCGCCAGCGCCGAGCTTTTTGGCATCATCGGCGTACCCGGCAGGATGGCCATATCGACAGGTTTACTGATATCGAGCTGGGGAATGAGCTGTGCCAGGGGGCTGTTCATTGGACCTGTTGCCGAAGAGCAAAATGCCTGGCCATTTTTAACCAGCAGAAACGCCCGAACGTTTGGGCTGAAGGCGGCATGCGCGGTCAGGCCCGACGCGATATTCTCACACTTCTGGTCAATCAGCGGCTGCAGCACGGTAATCGTATGATTAAGCTCGTGAAAGTATTCATTCAGGTAACCGTTGACGTTGTTGATGATGAAGTCAAAGCGTTCAGACCGGTTGTGGTAGATAACCATAAATTGAATGCTACCGGCCAGCAGGGCGACGAAAATCCCAATGAGTGTGCTGGTCAGCCAGATTTTACGCCGGGGTGAGAAGTAGCGGGTAAGCATAGGCTATAGTCAGTCCGTGTTTATGAGGCGCGCAAATGGGGTGACAGAAAAACGATTTCACCATCTCCATTAAAAGACATAGCTTATATTGCGGCTTTGCGGGGCAATGAGCAAAAAAAAACACTGCCTCAGCAGTGTTTTTAATTTCCGTTCGTCAGCCAAGGGAAAACTGACGACAGAAGAGGTTAGGAACGGCTCAGCACGCGGCGCGCTTCGTTATAGCGCTTTTTCCAGTACGGCTCGTTCATGCTGGAGATAGTCACACCGCTGCTGGTGGAAGCATGAACAAACTGGCTGTTGCCGATGTAGATACCTACATGGCGGCCAGTGGAACCCGCTCTGAACAGGACTAAATCGCCTGTACGCAGCTGGGAGCGTGAAATCGACTTACCGGAATCCTGCTGCTCGGAAGTTGAGCGCGGCAGTTCCAGACCAAACTGTTCGCGGAAGGTACGCTGCACGAATGCTGAACAATCGATGCCTTTCCGGGTGCTACCGCCAAGGCGGTAACGCACGCCTTTCCAGCTAGCATACTGGTCCATTAAACGGGACTTAACGTCCAGATTGTTGACCATTGTTTCAAATTCATCCTGAGAGGCTTGCAGTGATGACAAATCGCCACTACCCACAGCAAGCGTCTCAGAATGCATATTCTTTGCGGTACTACTGGTCGAACTACAGGCAGAGAGCAAAACTGCCACTGCAACCGCGGGAACGACCCGCAGGATATATCTCAAAATCGGCTGAGATTTGACCATGTTGTTTGTTTTCCCTTGTTGTCCTTAACGACAATGTCGTTATAAAAAATGCCAAACGTGTTAGAGCCTAAATACCTGCCAGCAATGAGACAATTCCTTAAACCTAAATTTGTGCAGTGACGCACAAATTAATTCTGCTGCCGGTTTTACGTTGCTGGAAAGGCAAAACGAGAATGAGATTACCCTATCAACACTGGGATGGCGAGCGGTTTTGCGAGATTTCTTATAAGAATTTTTGCGACAAAAAGTGAATCATCGGGAAAGGACAAAATAGCGGCAGAGATGGGTGAAAAATACGCAATTACCTCATTTGTAAGACGATTAATGTGACAGAAAGATGATTGTGGGGATAAAAATGGCGAAACATAAAAAAAGGGACCGAGAACGATCCCTTATGGATATTTAATAATATGCGACGGGAATGTTAATTTTTGTGCAATCCGCCCGGGAGGGTTCGGTCGAACCAGGCAATCATTTTGTCGCTCAGAGGCGTCAGCAGAACCCAGGGAGCGCCGATCAGCAGCGCGGTTAATGAACCGACGGCAATATCGGTAAACCAGTGGGCGCCAATCATTACCCGCGGGAAGGCAAAAACAACGAAAATGGCGAGAGAAATGGCAAACGCCCGGCGGCCAAAATAGCGCCACATGAAGGTGGCGAAAATCAGCAGCATCATCCCGTGATCGCCCGGGAAGCTATCCTTCGATGCATCTTTAGTCGGGAACGAGACCACGTCACTTACCTTAACAATGCCGCTAAACGAGAGCGACGGGCTGGCGCGTTTAACCGGCATCAGGTGCTGAGCCAGCTGGTTTATCACCACCGCAGACAGCAGCATCACCAGGCCGATAATCACGATTCGGCGGCGGCCGGCGCTTTGTTCTTTCAGCCAGAAGCTCAGCATCACGCCTCCCATTGCCAGCAGAGAGCAGGCGTCAAAAGCGCGGTTGTTGATAATCGCCAGCAGCCAGGTATAGCCGCGGCTGACGCCCACGTTGTGGTTAAAGAAGTGGAAAATGGCGGAATCCAGCGAAAACCACGGGCCGTGGTTAGCGGGGAGATACCATGATAAAAAAAGCGCAATACCTGCGGCGTTAAGCAGCAGGATAAGGGGGATTCGGGTTTTATTCATAACGGTCGCGTGTTGTGTAAAACGGGGGCAAACATAGCCGCCCTAACTTAAACGTAGCCTCAACAGAGTGGCTTGTAGTGCATTCCAGTCCGCTTCGCCGTCGCAGATCAGCTCAATACGGCTGTCCGGCGGCGCAACGTTTTGCGTTTCAATATTAAGGTCCAGCCCCTGACGGTTGATCCGCACCAGGCCTTCGGCAATACGCATCACGCCCTTCACGCGGCCCACCGGGGCCAGGCGCGCCCACTCCAGCAGGCCGATGGTATCAAAGGTGGTATCAGCGTCAAAAATCCAGCCGCAGGCCTGGTAGCCCTGGCCGCTGTTCAGGCTGCGGCGCCAGCGCTGGTGGCTGGGGAGATTCAGCGCCGCCAGGCCTTTTTTCTGTCCGTGGCCGTGCGCATGCTCCGCGCTTTCCGGCAGCGGGCGCAGATTCAGCCGCGGCAGGTCCAGCAGCGCCGGGTCAATGCTCCCCTGGGTGGCGCTGACGCGCAGGCGTTTTCTGGCGTACTCCTGCCACCAGGCGCTGAAGGCGCGCTCGCTTTCCGCGGTCATCCGGTCGGTTTTATTGCTGATAATGACGTCGGCGGCGGCCAGCTGATCGCGGAAGTTTTCGTTGGCTACGACCTTCGGGTTCAGAAGCTGGCGAGGATCGAGGACGCACAGCGTCGCGCGCAGGTCGATCCACGGCTCGTAGACCGCGGCGGTCAGAATATCGAGGATCTGCTTCGGGTGACCGAGCCCGGTTGGCTCAATCAGCAGGCGGTCCGGCTTCCCCTGACGCAGCAGCGTATTCAGCCCGACCTGCATTGGCAGACCGTTGACGCAGCACATGCAGCCGCCGGGAATTTCTTTAAGCAGCGCACCGCTATCGGCCAGCAGAGCGCCATCGATGCCAACTTCGCCAAATTCATTGACCAGTACGGCCCATTTTTCATCTGCAGGCTTATGGGCCAGCAGATGAAGAATCGAGGTCGTTTTACCGCTGCCGAGAAACCCCGTGATCAAGTTTGTTTTGGTCACATTTTCTCCAGGATACAAATGTAATGTTGTAACAGTTGAGACTATCCTGACGAAAAAAAGGGGAAAAGAGAAGGGTTAGGGCGGACAGAAAATATTTCTGTCCGTTAAACAGCAGAAATTGTTAAGAATCCAGCGCGGCGGCGATAGCGTTGCGTGCGCCCAGCGATGACAGCTGGCGCCAGGCTGACGTCACGTTGGCGACAAATTCTGCGCTGTGCGGGAGGTCGCTGCCAAAAATCTCTTCGAGGGAGAGCAGGGCGCTGACCCGCTCTTGCTCATGGCTGCTAGCGACCAGGGCCTGGATTTTCTCCGCCAGCGGGTCGCGGACATCGATCGGCTGACCGGCGTCGTCCACGCCGCTGACGTAGCGCATCCAGCCCGCGACGCCAAGCGCCAGCAGCGGCCAGCGGCTGCCGCGCGCGAGGTGCACCCGAATACCGTCAAGCATGCGCTGCGGGAGCTTCTGGCTGCCGTCCATCGCGATCTGCCAGGTGCGATGCTTTAACGCCGGGTTGCTGAAACGTTCGAGAAGACCGTCGGCATAGCTCGTCAGATCAACGCCTTCAATAGAGAGCGTCGGCGCCTGTTCATCAAGCATCAGCCGGCGCGCGGCGGCGCGCAGCACGTCATCCTGCATACAATCGCTGATATGCGCACTGCCCGCCAGGTAGCCGAGCCACGCGAGGAAAGAGTGGCTGCCGTTGAGCATCCGTAGCTTCATCTGCTCCCACGGCAGCACGTTGTCGGTCATCTGCACGCCGGCGGCTTCCCACGCCGGGCGGCCGGCGACGAAGTTATCTTCGACGACCCACTGAATAAACGGCTCGCAGCTGATGGCGCAGGGATCTTCGACGCCCAGCGCGGCGCTGATTTCCGCCAGCGACTCGTCGGTGGCTGCGGGAACAATGCGGTCAACCATCGTACCCGGGAAGCTGACCTGTTCAGCAATCCACCGCGCCAGCTCCGGACAGCGTTTCTCCGCCATTCCCAGCACGGCGTTTTTCACCACGTGGCCATTGTCAGGAATGTTATCGCAGGAGAGGACGGTAAACGGCGGCAGGCGGCGCTCGCGGCGGCGGGCGAGCGCCTCGACTAAAATCCCCGGCACCGACTGCGGCAGCGTCGGGTTATCCAGATCGTGCACGATCCGCGGCTGCCTGAGATCCAGCAAACCGCTTGCCGGGTCGATGCAGTAGCCTTTTTCAGTGATAGTCAGAGAGACGATGGCGACCTGCGGTTCGCAAAACTTTTCGATTATCGCCGGGAGCGAATCCAGTTTAGCGTTCAGGCACTCGTGCACCGCGCCGACCACGATAGCCCTGTTGCCCTGCGCCCCTTTCTCCAGCACGGTAAACAGGTGATCCTGCTGGCGAAGCTGGCTCATCAGCCGATCGCCGCTGAACAGACTTATTTCGCAGATCCCCCAGTCGCCGCCGCTGGCGTTCAGCACCCGGTCGGTGAGCAGCGCCTGGTGCGCGCGATGAAAGGCGCCAAACCCAAAGTGCACGATACGCGAGCGCAGCTGGCTGCGATCGTAGCGGGGAAGCTGCACGTCTTCCGGTAGCGTAGCTGTAGCAATAGTCGTCATTATTTACACACCTGATTAACCAATAATTAACACGGTCAGTGTAAAGTTATATGACAGCAAATTAAATTGGTGAGCCGTATTTATACGCTTAGTGTGAGCTGGATCAATCAATTCAGCGGGATTATTTGATCCTTTGCGTGAAGCCTGTATGGTAGTCGTCATTGGCGTTCGCATTATTGGTATAACAACTTTAAAGGGGTATAGCGATGGAGCAAACCTGGCGTTGGTATGGACCGAACGATCCGGTATCGCTTGATGATGTACGACAGGCTGGCGCGACGGGCGTAGTTACCGCGTTGCACCATATTCCGAACGGGCAGGTATGGCCCGTTGACGATATTAAGCAGCGTCAGGCGCTGCTGGCGGAAAAAGGGCTGACGTGGTCGGTCGTCGAAAGCATCCCGGTGCATGAAGAGATCAAAACCGATAGCGGGCAGTGTGCGACCTGGATTGCCAACTATCAGCAGAGCATCCGCAATCTTGCGGCCTGCGGGATTGATACCGTTTGCTATAACTTTATGCCGATCCTCGACTGGACGCGTACCGATCTGGAGTATCAGCTAGCGGACGGCTCTAAAGCGCTGCGTTTTGATCAAATCGCTTTTGCGGCCTTTGAGCTGCATATCCTGCAGCGCGCCGGCGCGGAAGCGGATTACACGGAAGAAGAGCAGCGCCAGGCGCAGGCCTATTTTACGGCGATGAGCGCTGCGGAAGTCGAAAAGCTGACCCGCAATATTATTGCCGGCCTGCCGGGAGCCGAAGAGGGCTATACCCTCGATCAGTTCCGCACCCGTCTTGCCGAATATGACCATATCAATAAAGAGCAGCTGCGTGAAAATATGGCCCGCTTCCTGCGCGCCATCGTGCCGGTATGTGAAGAGGTGGGCGTGCGTCTGGCGGTTCACCCGGACGATCCGCCGCGTCCGATCCTTGGCCTGCCGCGTATCGTGTCGACGATCGAAGATATGCAGTGGCTGAAAGAGGTTGTTGATAGCATTAACAACGGTTTTACCATGTGCACCGGCTCCTACGGCGTGCGTGCCGATAATGACCTGGTGAAGATGGTTGAAACCTTCGGCGATCGTATTCACTTCACCCATCTGCGATCGACCTGCCGCGAAGAGAATCCGAAAACCTTCCACGAGGCAGCGCACCTGAGCGGTGACGTTAATATGGTGGCGGTGGTGAATGCGATTCTGAGCGAAGAGCTGCGCCGCAAGCGCGCCGGCGATCTGCGCCCGATCCCGTTCCGCCCGGATCACGGCCATCAGATGCTGGACGATCTGCGTAAGAAAACCAACCCGGGATATTCGGCGATCGGTCGTCTGAAGGGGATGGCGGAAGTTCGCGGCGTAGAGCTGGCGCTGAAGATGACGAAGTATCCGGAACTGCTGTAGGCCACCGTACGTCGGTAAAAAAATGCCCGTCAGTTGCGATACTGACGGGCATTTTCGCATTGGCTACCGGTTATTAACCCGCCGTTCGATTAGTCGGCGCGGCCCATATAGCGGCTTTCTTCGATATGGATACGAATGCGTTCGCCCGAGCTCAGGTACTCAGGAACCTGCACCACGAGGCCGGTGCTCAGGGTTGCCGGTTTGTTGCGAGCGCTGGCGGATGCGCCCTTGATGCCCGGAGCCGTTTCAACAATTTCCAGATCAACGGTCTGCGGCAGCTCCAGCGCCAGCAGCTGGCCATCCCAGGTCAGAACCTGCATGTCCGGCATGCCGCCTTCCGGAATAAACAGCAGCTCTTCTTCAATCTGCTCTTTGGTGAAGATATACGGGGTGTAATCTTCTTTATCCATAAACACGTATTCGTTGCCGTCGACATAGGAGAAGTCAACGTAGCGGCGGGTCAGGGTCACGGTGTCAACAATATCGTCGCCCTTAAAGCGTTCTTCAACCTTCAGACCGGTACGTACGTCAGCGAAACGCATTTTGTACAGCGTTGCTGCGCCACGGGCGCTCGGTGACTGAATATCAATATTTTTCACAATCAGCAGCTTGCCGTTGTAATTCAGCACCATACCTTTTTTAATTTCATTCGCTCTTGGCATTGCGGTAATCCTGTAACGTAAAGGGTCAAAAATATCGCGTAAAACTACTCGCGCCGGGCCTTTCAGGCAAGTGGAATTCACGCGTTTTGCTATCTTCGGATAAAACGTTTAGGCTGAGCCTGAAAAAGCGCCGTTAAGAGAACCATCTATGGAATGTCGTACTGACTGCGGTGCCTGCTGTATCGCCCCCTCCATCTCATCCCCGATACCCGGCATGCCTGACGGCAAACCCGCGAACATGCGGTGCGTACAGCTGTCTGCGGGCAACCTGTGCAATATCTTTGGCTCACCGCTGCGCCCCAAAGTTTGCGGCAGCCTGCAGCCAGAGCGTGAAATGTGCGGCACCCGACGCGATGAGGCAATGGCGTACCTTATTCATCTCGAACGGCTCACCGCCAGCTAGCGGCGCGCCGTTTTATCTCTGCGGCTTAAATGTCCCTGATGCGCCACAGGCACAGCTGGGCGATCGCCCCCATGCCGAGCGCAATCCAGAATACCGCGTGATAGCTCCAGATCTCGGCGACCACGCCGGCCAGCGACCCGGCAATAATCCAGCCGACGCGAATGGTATTGGCGTACAGCGTGGTCGCCGCTCCCGCCTGGCCCGGCATTAAATCCTGAAAATAGAGCATGCCAATTCCCGCCAGGATGCCAATGAAAATAGCGTTCAGCAGCTGTAACGCCAGCAGCAGTCCAGGCGTATGAACCAGCAGCATGCCGACGTAAAACAGCAGCCCGGCGACGCCGGCCGCGCGCATCAGAAAACGCTTGCCGAAGCGGCGGGCGTAATAGCCGGCGATCAGCATCGTAGGTATTTCGAGGCCGGCGGCTGCGCCCATCATTAAACCCGCCAGCTTCTCCGGCAGGTGCAGCTCATTAATGATATAGAGCGGCATATTAATGATATAGAGGCTGTTGATGCCCCACATCAGCGTGCAGATGCTGAACAGCAGCAGCGCGTCGCGGCGATGGGTGCGCGGAGCTTCCAGCTGACCCGCGGCCGCTTTTGGCTCTTTGCGCATGCTGGGCAGAAAGAACCAGACTATCGCACCGCAGAATACGAAGGCGACAGCGGCGCTGAGGTACATCACGGTAAAGCCGAAACCCATCGCCAGCGCGTAGGCCAGCGGCGGGCCGATAACCCACGCCAGCGACACCTGGGCGCGCAGAATCGAGCTGAACATCACCGCCTCGCGGCCGGTTTTATCCGCATGCTCGCGAGCAAGGGCGAACATCTGCGGGTTGGCGGTGGAGCCGAAGCTGCTGAGAAATACCCCGACGAAAAGCAGAACAAAGTAGCTGCGATTCCACGCAAACAGCAGGCAGGCCAGCACGCCCAGCAGGCAGCAGAAGACGATCAGCTGTTTACGATCCCCGCGGCGGTCCGAGCGCCCGGCGAGAAACTGGCTCACCAGAATGCCGATTACCGCGCTGCCGGTAAAAAAGAAGCCGACCATCGCCGGGCGCACGTGCACTTCATTGGTCAAAAACAGGCTCAAGGTTGGCGTTTGCAACGCGCCGGCAATCCCGGTCAGAAAGGCGACAATCAGGAAGGCGGAAGAGGTTAAATCGAACCCGCGTCGGGGAAGGGCGGCGCTACTGTTTTGCATGTGCGGTTATCTGTGGTTTCAGGAGTCGCGGAGTTTACGCCGCCAGTCAGAAAATGAACAGTAGTATGGCACTAATAAATCAAAAAGGCGTTTCAAAATATTGCGTTCAGCAAAATGCTGAAGCTGAGGCCGGTCTTGCGATACGGCTTCAGCAAAAATGTGCGTTATCTCTAACTTCTGTTATCAGGCTGACAACTTATCTTGCGCGGTGATTAATAAAGGTACAGACTCATTGAAACGTTTCAGCGTCATCAGGAATTTCTTCAGCTGCAGGATGACGCATTTTTTCGCTAAACAGCTGAAACGATTCAACTCAGCAGGAGAGGAGATCCATGTTCCAGTTATCTGTGCAGGATATTCATCCCGGTCAGCAGGCCGGTAATAAAGAAGAGGCGATTCGTCAGGTTGCTTCTGCGCTGGTAAGCGCAGGCAACGTGGCGGAAGGCTACGTTAACGGGATGCTGGCGCGCGAGCAGCAGACCTCCACTTTCCTTGGTAACGGGATTGCCATTCCGCACGGTACCACCGACACGCGCGATCAGGTGCTGAAAACCGGCGTTCAGGTCTATCAGTTCCCGCAGGGCGTAACCTGGGGGGAAGGGCAGACGGCCTACGTGGCGATTGGTATCGCCGCCAGCTCGGATGAGCATCTCGGATTACTGCGTCAGCTGACGCACGTGCTCAGCGATGATTCGGTCGCGGAGCAGCTCAGGTCCGCCACGACGGCTGAAGAGCTGCGCGCCCTGCTGATGGGTGAAAAGCAGAGTGAAGTGCTGAAGCTGGATAACGACACGCTGAGCCTTGATATCGTGGCCAGCGATCTGCTGACCCTGCAGGCGCTGAACGCCGCGCGGCTGAAAGAAGCCGGCGCCGTTGACGCCGCGTTTGTGAGCCGCACCATTAACGATAAGCCGCTGAACCTGGGTCAGGGCATCTGGCTGAACGACAGTGCTGAAGGCAACCTGCGTAGCGCCGTTGCCGTGAGCCGCGCCGCCAGCGCATTTACCGCTGATGAACAGCCGGTGTCGCTGCTGATTACCGTCGCGATGGCCGACGAACAGCCGACCGCGGTGCTCAGTCGCCTGAGCAACCTGCTGATTGACAAAAAAGCTGACCGCCTGCTGAAGGCCGACGGCGCCACGCTGCTGGCGCTGCTGACCAGCGATGATGCGATTGCCGAAGACGTGCTGAGCGCTGAATTTGTCGTGCGCAATGAGCACGGGCTGCACGCGCGTCCGGGCACCATGCTGGTTAATACCATCAAACAATTCTCCAGCGACATTACCGTCACCAACCTCGACGGTTCCGGCAAGCCGGCAAACGGTCGCAGCCTGATGAAGGTCGTGGCGCTGGGAGTGAAGAAAGGTCACCGTCTGCGTTTTACCGCGCAGGGTGAAGATGCGCAACAAGCGCTGGATGCGATTGGCGAAGCTATCGCCGCAGGCCTTGGGGAGGGCGCATAAATGAGCAGACGTGTAGCAACGATTACTTTAAACCCGGCATACGATCTGGTGGGTTTCACGCCGGAAATTGAGCGCGGCGAAGTCAACCTCGTCCGCACCACCGGCCTGCATGCAGCCGGAAAAGGTATCAACGTTGCGAAGGTACTGAAAGATCTCGGTATCGACGTCACCGTCGGCGGCTTCCTCGGCAAAGATAATCAGGATGGCTTTCAGCAGCTGTTTAGCGAGCTGGGGATTGCCAACCGCTTCCAGGTTGTGCAGGGCCGTACCCGTATCAACGTCAAGCTGACGGAAAAAGACGGTGAAGTCACCGACTTTAACTTCTCCGGCTTTGAGGTGACTCAGGGTGACTGGGAGCGCTTCGTCAATGATTCCCTGAGCTGGCTGGGTCAGTTCGACATGGTTTGCGTCAGCGGCAGCCTGCCGTCAGGCGTCAGCCCTGAGGCCTTCACCGAATGGATGATCCGCCTGCGCAGCCAGTGTCCGTGCATTATTTTCGACAGCAGCCGCGAAGCGCTGGTTGCCGGCCTGAAGGCCGCGCCGTGGTTAGTTAAACCAAACCGCCGCGAGCTGGAGATTTGGGCCGGCCGCAAGCTGCCTGAAATGAAAGACGTTATTGACGCCGCCCACGCGCTGCGCGAGCAGGGGATTGCCCACGTGGTTATCTCGCTGGGTGAAGAGGGCGCGCTGTGGGTTAACGCCTCCGGCGAATGGATCGCCAAGCCGCCTTCAGTCGAAGTGGTCAGCACCGTCGGCGCCGGCGATTCTATGGTCGGCGGCCTGATTTACGGCCTGCTGATGCGTGAATCCAGCGAGCATACTTTGCGCCTGGCCACGGCCGTTGCAGCCCTGGCGGTTAGCCAGAGCAATGTTGGTATTACCGATCGTACCCAGTTGGCCGCAATGATGGCGCGCGTCGACTTACAACCGTTTAATTAACAGCAGGAGAGGCATAATGAAAACGCTGCTGATTATTGATGCCGGACTCGGACAGGCTCGCGCCTATATGGCGAAAACCCTGCTGAGCACCGCGGCGCAAAAAGCGCAACTCGAACTGATTGATAACCCGAACGATGCGGAGCTGGCTATCGTCCTCGGCTCAACGCTGCCTGCTGACAGCGCGCTGAACGGTAAAAAGGTGTATCTCGGCGATATTAACCGCGCCGTTGCCCACCCGGAGCTGTTCCTCGGCGAGGCGAAAAGCCATGCTACCCCTTACAGCGCGCCGGCTGCGGCACCCGCTGCGGCCAGCGGCCCAAAACGCATCGTCGCAATTACCGCCTGCCCAACCGGCGTGGCGCATACCTTTATGGCCGCAGAGGCTATCGAAACCGAAGCGAAAAAACGCGGCTGGTGGGTGAAGGTTGAAACGCGCGGCTCCGTCGGCGCGGGCAATGCGATTACGCCAGAAGAGGTGGCGCAGGCCGATCTGGTTATCGTTGCGGCGGATATTGAAGTTGACCTGGCGAAGTTTGCCGGTAAGCCGATGTATCGCACCACTACCGGCCTGGCGCTGAAGAAAACCGCCCAGGAGTTTGAAAAGGCGCAGCTGGAAGCCAAACCGTATCAGCCTTCCGGGCCGAGCGGACAGCAGGCGGATAGCGCGAAGAAAGAGGGCGGCGGCGCCTATCGTCACCTGCTGACCGGCGTCTCCTACATGCTGCCGATGGTGGTGGCGGGCGGCCTGTGTATCGCGCTCTCCTTCGCCTTTGGGATTAAGGCATTTGAAGTGAAGGATACGCTGGCGGCGGCGCTGATGCAGATCGGCGGCGGTTCAGCCTTTGCGCTGATGGTTCCGGTGCTGGCGGGCTTCATTGCCTTCTCCATCGCCGACCGTCCGGGCCTGACGCCGGGTCTTATCGGCGGTATGCTGGCGGTGAGCGGCGGTTCCGGCTTCATTGGCGGGATCATTGCGGGCTTCCTTGCCGGTTACGTGGCTAAACTGATCAGCACGAAGCTGAAGCTGCCGCCGAGCATGGAAGCGTTGAAACCGATTCTGATCATTCCACTGGTTTCCAGCCTGATTGTCGGTCTGGCCATGATCTACCTGATCGGTAAGCCGGTTGCCGGTATTCTGGCGGGTCTGACCCACTGGCTGCAAACTATGGGGACGGCCAATGCGGTCCTGCTGGGCGCGATCCTCGGGGCAATGATGTGTACCGATATGGGCGGTCCGGTGAACAAAGCGGCGTACGCCTTTGGCGTCGGGCTGCTGAGTACTCAGACCTACGCGCCGATGGCGGCGATTATGGCCGCAGGCATGGTACCGCCGCTGGCGATGGGTATCGCGACGCTGGTGGCGCGTAATAAGTTTGACAAAGGCCAGCGTGAAGGCGGTAAAGCGGCCCTGGTGCTCGGACTGTGCTTTATCTCTGAAGGGGCCATTCCGTTCGCCGCTCGTGACCCGATGCGCGTGCTGCCATGCTGTATCGTCGGCGGGGCGGTAACCGGCGCAATCTCCATGGCGATTGGCGCCAAACTGATGGCGCCGCACGGCGGTCTGTTTGTTCTGCTGATCCCAGGCGCCATTACGCCGGTGCTCGGCTACCTGCTGGCGATTATCGCCGGGACGCTGGTTGCCGGTCTCTCCTACGCGGTGCTGAAACGTCCGGAAGCGCAGACGGTAGAAAAAGCTGCCTGAGTAAAACTTTGATAAGCAAAAGGGCCGATGATTCGGCCCTTTCTTTTTTTTAGCTGTTGGGATTAGCCCGGCATCGACTTCAGGCCGACGCTTCCGCCGTCTGCTGCGCCCGCAGCCAGGCAATCTCTTCCGCCCAGATATCGGGATTAACGGTCTCCAGAATTAGCGGAATACCGTCGAAGCGGCTGTCCTGCATGATCCAGCGGAAAGCGTCATGGCCGATATTACCTTCCCCCAGGCTATGGTGGCGGTCGACGCGGCTGCCGAAGGCGCTTTTCGCATCGTTCAGGTGCATCCCGCGCAGGTATTTGAAGCCGACGATCCGCTCGAAATCGGCGAAGGTTTTCTCACACTCTTCGGCGCTACGCAGATCGTACCCGGCGGCAAAGGCGTGACAGGTGTCAATACACACGCCGACGCGGGATTTGTCCTCCACGCCGTCGATAATGGCGGCCAGATGCTCAAACTTAAATCCAAGATTGCTGCCCTGGCCGGCGGTGTTTTCGATAACCGCGGTCACGCCTTCGGTTTTTTCCAGCGCGATATTGATCGAGCGGGAAATGCGCGCCAGGCACTCCTCTTCCGGTATCTGCTGCAGATGGCTGCCGGGATGGAAGTTCAGCAGCGTCAGCCCTAGCTGCTGGCAGCGGGTCAGCTCATCAATAAACGCTTCGCGGGATTTTTCCAGCGCCTCTTCGACCGGGTGGCCGAGGTTGATCAGATAGCTATCGTGCGGCAGGATTTGCCCGGGACCGAAATGGTATTTTTCGCAGGCGGCTTTGAATTCAGCAATAGTTTCGTCGCTCAGCGGGGCGGCGCGCCATTGGCGCTGGTTCTTGGTGAAGAGGGCGAACGCGGTCGCACCGATTTCGGCTGCGCGAATGGCGGCATTGGCCACTCCGCCGGAGGCGCTGACGTGCGCTCCAATATATTTCATAAAAAACTCCAGTTAAGCCGCTGCGGGGTGGGTAATGATAGCGGCTTAACTGAAGAGTTACATCAACGAATGCTGTCGTCTGTCTGCTTCCGGTCAGGCCATCAGGCCGTGAACCGCCAGGTTAATCGCGCCGCCGCCGACAATCAGCCAGACGAACAGCATCAATGCCATCAGCAGCGGTTTGGCGCCGGCTTTTTTCAGCGCGCTGACGTGGGTGGTCAGCCCGAGGGCGGCCATCGCCATTGCCAGCATTACGGTATCGAGGGTCACCAGCATGTCGACCGCTGCTTTTGGCAGCAGGTGGAAGGAGTTAAATACCGCCACCAGGATGAACATAATGGCAAACCACGGGATAGTGATTTTACTTTGCTCGTCGCTGCCGGCCGGGGCCAGCTGCTTAACGCGGGCGGCGAGGAACAGCAGGAACGGTGCCAGCATCATCACGCGCAGCATTTTGGCAATGACCGCCGCGTTCTCTGCGTCCGGGCTAACGGCGTGTCCCGCAGCGACCACCTGCGCCACCTCATGCATGGTCGAGCCCATATAAATGCCGTAGGTTTCCGGCGTAAACCAGTGCGCCAGCAGCGGATACATCGCCGGATAGAGGAAGATAGCCAGCGTACCGAAAATTACCACCGTGGCGACGGCGACGGTCACCTTACTGGCCTCCGCCTTGACTACCGGTTCCGTTGCCAGAATCGCCGCTGCGCCGCAGATGCTGCTGCCGGCGCCAATCAGCCAGCTGGTATGCTTATCCAGACCGAAGATTTTCTGCCCGAGGATACAGGCGATAAAAAAGGTGCTGGCCAGCGTCAGAACGTCAATGGCAATGCCGCTCACGCCAACATCGGCAATCTGCGCGAACGTCAGGCGAAAGCCGTATAAAATAATACCGAGACGCAGCAGGTGCTGTTTGGCAAAGATCACGCCGCCGTCGCAGGGTTGCCATATTTTCGGGTAGAGCGTATTGCCGACGACCATGCCGAACAGGATGGCCAGCGTCAGCGCGCTGAAGCCGGCGCCGGCGATAGCGGGAAAGCTGCCAGCCCAGAGCGCAGCGCCGGTCACAACGGCGGTAAGCGCCAGTCCTGGGGCGAAATGCCACAGCGGGCGATGTTTTGTCGGTAAAGTGAGTGCTGTCATAACCTTCTCCTTTGTCTGCGTAAAGATTACGACTCGCTGGTTTAAATATAAAATTGATTATATATTTATAATTAATCGTAATAAGTGGTAAACGAGCCTGTTCGCGGTTCCGCGCGGCGTTACGCGCCGGCCGTCGGGATTGCGAAGGGCGATGTCGGATAGACGAGCAAGGAAGGGTTATGCATATCACGCTACGGCAGCTGGAAGTTTTTGCTGAAGTTCTCAAGAGCGGTTCAACCACCCAGGCGTCGCAAATGCTGGCGCTTTCGCAGTCAGCGGTCAGTGCGGCCTTGACCGATCTGGAAGGTCAGCTGGGAGTGCAGCTTTTCGATCGCGTCGGCAAGCGGCTGGTGGTGAATGAACACGGCAGGCTGCTCTACCCGCGCGCGCTGGCGCTGCTTGAACGCGCTATTGAAATCGAGCAGCTGTTTCGCGGCGACAACGGCGCGATCCGCGTGTACGCCAGCAGCACTATCGGGAACTATATTTTACCGGAAATCATTGCCCGCTATCGCCGCGATTTCCCCGACCTGCCGCTGGAGCTGAGCGTCGGCAATAGCCAGGACGTGATTAACGCCGTGGCCGATCTGCGGGTGGATATCGGGCTGATTGAGGGGCCGTGCCACGCGGCGGATATCATCGCCGAACCGTGGCTGGCGGATGAGCTGGTGGTGTTTGCCGCTCCCGGCTCGCCGCTGCTGGAGGGCGAGGTGACGCTGCAGCGGCTGGCGGAGGCGCCGTGGATCCTGCGCGAACACGGCTCGGGCACCCGGGAAATCGTCGACTATTTATTGCTATCGCACCTGCCGGCGTTTCAGCTGGGGATGGAGCTAGGCAACTCCGAGGCTATCAAGCATGCCGTACGTCATGGCCTTGGAATTAGCTGCCTTTCGCGGCGGGTTATCGCCGAACAGCTGGAGGTGGGATCGCTGGTTGAGCTGAGCGTGCCGTTACCGCCTTTAACCCGCACCCTGTGGCGGATTCATCATCGCCAGAAGCATATTTCCAAAGCATTACAGCGTTTTCTGCGTTACTGCGAGGTGTAAAAACGCGGGGGCCGGGGCGTTCGGATGAAGAGAGGTGGGGGATTATTGCTGGCAATTCCGCGATTTAGTGCTTTACTAATAATCCATGTTCGATCATGAACCTCTCTTATAACTTTGTATTTGTACCGGATGGATCGCCGATCGTCTGCTACAATCTCGCCTCGTTTTTTTGATGGATAGCATTTTCACATGGTTTCGGATACTAAAACCACAGAAGCGCCCGGCCTACGCCGTGAACTGAAGGCGCGTCACTTGACCATGATCGCTATTGGCGGTTCCATCGGTACAGGTCTTTTCGTTGCATCCGGTGCAACTATTTCCCAGGCAGGCCCCGGCGGCGCGCTGCTTTCTTATATTCTGATCGGTCTGATGGTCTATTTCCTGATGACCAGCCTTGGCGAGCTAGCGGCATACATGCCGGTATCCGGCTCCTTTGCCACCTACGGTCAGAACTATGTCGAAGAGGGCTTCGGCTTCGCGCTGGGCTGGAACTACTGGTATAACTGGGCGGTGACCATCGCCGTTGACCTTGTTGCCTCGCAGCTGGTCATGACCTACTGGTTCCCCGATGCTCCAGGCTGGATCTGGAGCGCGCTGTTCCTCGGCATTATGTTCCTGCTGAACTGGATCTCGGTAAAAGGCTTCGGTGAAGCAGAGTACTGGTTCTCGCTGATCAAGGTCGCCACCGTCATCATCTTTATCGTTGTTGGCGTGATGATGATCGTCGGCATCTTTGAGGGCGCGCAGCCGGCGGGCTGGAGCAACTGGGGTATCGACGATGCGCCGTTTGCCGGCGGCTTCGCGGCGATGATTGGCGTGGCGATGATCGTCGGCTTCTCGTTCCAGGGCACCGAGCTTATCGGTATCGCCGCGGGTGAATCAGAAAACCCGGAGAAGAACATTCCGCGCGCCGTGCGCCAGGTGTTCTGGCGTATTCTGCTGTTCTACGTGTTCGCGATTTTAATCATCAGCCTGATTATCCCTTATACCGATCCGAGCCTGCTGCGTAACGACGTGAAGGATATTTCCGTCAGTCCGTTTACCCTGGTGTTCCAGCATGCGGGCCTGCTGTCTGCGGCCGCGATCATGAATGCGGTGATCCTGACGGCGGTGCTGTCGGCGGGCAACTCCGGAATGTACGCCTCCACGCGTATGCTCTACACCCTGGCCTGCGATGGCAAAGCGCCGCGTATCTTCGCTAAGCTGTCGCGCGGCGGCGTGCCGCGTAACGCGCTGTACGCCACCACGGTCGTGGCGGCGCTGTGCTTCCTGAGCTCAATGTTTGGCAACCAGACCGTTTACCTGTGGCTGCTGAATACCTCAGGGATGACCGGCTTTATTGCCTGGCTGGGGATCGCTATCAGCCACTATCGTTTCCGTCGCGGCTACGTGCTGCAGGGCAACGATGTGAACGATCTGCCGTATCGTTCCGGGTTCTTCCCGCTTGGGCCGATCTTCGCCTTCGTCCTGTGCCTGATTATCACCCTCGGCCAGAACTACGAAGCGTTCCTTAAAGACACCATTGACTGGGGTGGCGTGGCGGCGACCTATATCGGTATTCCGCTGTTCCTGGTTATCTGGTTTGGCTATAAGCTTGCCAAAGGCACCCGGTTTGTCCGCTATAGCGAAATGAAGTTCCCGCAGCGTTTCAAGCAATAACGTTATTGCCTGATAAAAAAACCCCGGGTTTCCGGGGTTTTTTCGTTATCAGATCGTCAGAATCAGATCATCAGAAGCTATAGGTCAGGCCCACGGTATAACGTCGGCCATCAAGTACCGTATCGTAGGTATCGTAAGCAATCTGCTTATCGAGAACGTTATACACCCCGGCGGAAACCAGCAGGTTTTTGTTGGCGTTGTAGCGCAAACCGAGATCGACCTGCGTATAGGACGGTGTGCCCTGAGCCATAGAGGTACGGCTCAGATACTCTGAGGTTTTCCCGCGGAAGTTCAAACGGCTCCAGAAACCGACGTCAGGCGTGGCCTGCCAGTCCAGGGTGGTGTTGAACATGTTTTTCGGCATTTTATTTAAAGGCTTGCCGGAGAACTGACCGCTTTTCTGTTCTGACTTGGTATAGGTATAGTTCGCCGTCCAGTTCAGATCGCGAGTGATTTTCCAGCCGAAGGTCGATTCCACGCCGCGCATGTTGGCTTTATCGACGTTGACGCGGTCGCTGACGAAGTCATAGCTGGTATTGCCGATGGTGCAGGCCGGGTCAGACTTGCTGTTACAACGACGTACTTCGGTGATTTTGTTTTTGAAGTCGGTGTTGAACAACGTAAGGCCCGCGTTGAGGTTGTCGTTGTTATCCCACAGTAAAGCAATCTCTTCGCTCAGGCTCTTTTCCGGCTTGAGGTCCGGATTACCCACGATAATGCCGTCAAGACGACCGCCTCCAGTGACCTGGCCCCAGTTAGCGGAAGACTGGCGGAGATCCGGCGCGCGGTAGCCTGCTGAAACTCCACCTTTCAGCGTCCACTGTTCGGCAAGGTGCCATACGCCGTAGCCGCGTGGCGTCCAGTTGGTGCCGTAGTTTTCATCTTTATCCATGCGCAGGCCGCCGGTTAGCGTAAAGCTTTCGGTCATCGCCCATTCATCTTCAGCAAACAGCGCCCAGCTCCAGCGCGTCAGCTTACTCAGGCCATCGGCCGCCTCCAGCTGATTGCCTTTATCGCTGAGCTTCTCATAGCGATACTGTCCGCCCAGCGTCAGGGTGTGATCGCCAAGGAAAACCTGGTTCTGGTTATTAAGGGTCGTATTGTACGACTTCATTTTACGCCCGGGGTTGTTGGTCTCTTCCTGCTGGACGTAGCTGGTGGTGTTGAAGTGCTCGTAATAACCGCTGTGGGTCAGCGAGTAGGTGGTGTGTTCGTAGCGGGAATCGCTTTTGCTGTTTGGCGTACAGACATTACCGCGGCAGCTCTCCTCAGCCGTTGACATCCCCGGCGTACTGTTACGGTCCTGCAGTTCGCGCGCGTAGTCGAGATCGAAATCGTTTTTGTCGTCAGGCGTAAAGTTCAGCGTGACGCCGCCGTTGCGCATTTTCTGCTCGTTGAAGCCGTTTTCGATTTTATCTTCCGCGCGGCGGGAGAGCAGGCCCGTGACTTTCGCCCCCAGTAGCCCGTCAATCAACGGGCCAGAAGCGTAGACGTTTGTCTGGAACAGGTCACCAGAATCATTGTTTTCCTGGAAAGTAGCGTCGCCGTGCAGCGAGCCTGTCCAGGCTTTGGTGTTCGAGATTTTTTTGGTAATGATGTTAATCACCCCGCCCATAGCATCGGAGCCATAGAGGGAGGACATCGGTCCGCGGATGACTTCGATCCGTTCAATAGACTCGAGAGGCGGCAGCCAGCCCTGTTCGATCCCTGAGTTATCGCTGTTTGGGCGGGTGCTGCGGGTGCTGACGCGTTTACCATTAACCAGGAAAAGGGTGTATTGGGAAGACATGCCACGAATGCTGATATCGCTGCTGCTTCCGCCGCCCGTGACGACTACGCCGGGTACGTCTTTTAGCGCATCGGTAACGTCGCGGTAGGCCTTATCTTCAATCTGCTGTTTGGAGATAACGGAGATAGAGGCTGGTGCATTCTGGATTTTCTGTTCAAAACCGGTAGCCGTTACGACCATGGTGTCTGAATCGGCTGCATGAACAAGCGGTGAGATGGTGGCTGCGCATATCGCGGCGGCAAGTAGCTTAACGCGAGGTATAGTCATTTTTACATTCCATTTCAAATGAATAAATCTCCATCGGGATAACCCTGAGAACCGTATTTATTTGTCTTGTAAGAACTCTGAATGATGGAGAGAAGAAGGAGAGATTGTACAAAAAAATGTTATTTTGTAAACATTAATGATAATTGAAATCATTTGTATTTACTTTGAATTGAATTAAATAAGCATGAATTCAGAAGGTTAGGGGTGTGTAAATATGGAGGGCCTTAGCCCTCCTGTTTCATTTGATAAGATATTGGGCGTGAAAACGCAGATGGTCTTCGATAAATGAAGCAATAAAGTAGTAGCTATGATCGTAACCGGGCTGAATTCTCAGGGTTAGCGGCCACTCTTTTTGTCGCGCAACTTCTGCCAGCACCGCAGGCTGCAGCTGCTGGGCGAGGAACGTGTCGTTGTCGCCCTGATCGATAAGCGTTGGTATCGCGTCGCTGGCGTGGCTTGCCTGCATTAACGCGCAGCTATCCCACGCCTGCCAGCTTGATTCGTCGGCACCCAAATAGGCGGTAAACGCTTTTTGTCCCCACGGCACCCGGGCAGGGTTGACGATCGGTGCAAAGGCCGACACGCTGACGAAACGGCCCGGGTTCTTCAGTGCTATAATAAGCGCACCGTGACCCCCCATTGAGTGCCCGCTGATAGCGCAGCGATCGCTGACGTTAAACTGCGCGCCAATCAGCTGCGGCAGCTCGTCGCGAAGATAATCGTACATGCGAAAATGCGCGGACCACGGTGCCTCGGTCGCGTTGAGATAAAAACCCGCGCCTTTGCCCAGATCGTAGGCGCTGTCATCGGCGACGCTATCGCCGCGCGGGCTGGTATCCGGCATCACCAGTACCAGGCCTAGCTCCGCAGCAATACGCTGAGCGCCGGCTTTGGTGGTGAAGTTCTCATCGTTGCAGGTCAGGCCGGAAAGCCAGTACACAACCGGCGGCGGCGCGGTATCGCGCTGCGGGGGTAAAAAGATGCTGAACGTCATCGAACAGTTCAGCGTAGTGGAGTCATGCCGCCAGCGTTGCTGCCGACCGTCATAACAGCGATGCTCTTCAAGCAATTCCATGCCGGGCTCCTCAGAAAAGGGGATACGCGTGAGTCTGCAGACCTTACTTTACGGATATATCGTGGTAACGGCTGCTGAGTGATTCTGCGTACAGGGACGTAATTTTTCATAATACAGATATTTCATTCACTCGTGAGCAACTTTCACTTTCTCCTTTAGGGAACATATTGCATCATTAATGCAACTTTTAGCCAACATGCTCCGGCGGCTGTGCTATTGAGAATGACGCGAAGTCGTTCTTTTATTCGGGAAGTGGCAACTGGCGGGCGTTAGACGATTGACAGGCGCGATGTGGGAGACGTGGGACCAGACGCGCACTATCAATAGGTCACGCAAATTTCAATAATTATCGTTTCGGCTACTAGATTATGTGCGCTACCTCACGCACAATGCATGCAAACTTTGCCCTCAGAAGAGCAAAGAGCGCCACACCTGCAGGAGAACATAAATGTCATCACTGAGCAAAGAAGCCATACTCGTTCATGAAGCGCTGGTCGCTCGTGGGCTGGAGACGCCGTTGCGTCCGCCAGTGCAAGAAATAGATAATGAAACTCGCAAGCGTCTGATTGCCGGACACATGACTGAGATTATGCAGCTGCTGAATCTTGATCTTAGTGATGACAGTCTGATGGAAACTCCGCATCGCATCGCTAAAATGTATGTCGATGAGATCTTTTCCGGACTGGACTACGCCAGGTTCCCCAAAATCACCGTCATCGAGAACAAGATGCAGGTTGATGAAATGGTCACCGTGCGCGATATCACCCTGACCAGCACCTGCGAACACCACTTTGTGACGATTGACGGTAAAGCCACGGTTGCCTATATCCCGAAAGATTCGGTCATTGGCCTGTCGAAAATCAACCGCATCGTGCAGTTCTTCTCCCAGCGCCCGCAGGTGCAGGAGCGACTGACGCAGCAGATTTTAACCGCGCTGCAAACCCTGCTGGGTACCAGCAACGTCGCGGTATCGATTGATGCGGTGCATTACTGCGTCAAGGCTCGCGGCATTCGCGATGCAACCAGCGCCACCACAACCACCTCGTTGGGCGGTCTGTTTAAATCCAGCCAGAATACCCGCCAGGAGTTCCTGCGCGCCGTACGTCACAACGGCTAAAATCGGAGCAGGGTACATGGAACGAAACGTCACGCTGGACTTTGTTCGTGGCGTCGCCATTCTGGGTATTCTGCTACTGAATATTAACGCCTTCGGCCTGCCGAAGGCGGCATATCTTAACCCGGCATGGTCCGGGAGCATCTCTTTTAGCGACGCCTGGACCTGGGCGATCCTCGACCTGCTGGCGCAGGTGAAATTCCTGACCCTGTTTGCTCTGCTGTTTGGCGCCGGGCTTCAGATGCTGCTGCCTCGCGGCAAGCGCTGGATCCAGTCGCGTCTGACGCTGCTGGCGCTGCTGGGGTTTATCCACGGACTGTTTTTCTGGGATGGCGATATCCTGCTGGCCTACGCGCTCGTGGGGCTGGTGGCCTGGAGAATGATCCGCGATGCGCATCACCTCAAATCCCTGTTTAACACCGGCGTGATGCTGTACGTCATCGGCGTGGCGGTCTTAGTGCTGCTTGGCGTCATTTCGGGCAATGCGCCGAATCGCTCGTGGGTGCCCGATGCGGCAAATTTACAGTACGAACAGTACTGGAAGATGAGCGGCGGCTTCGAGGCGATAAGCAATCGCGCGGATATGCTGTCGGGTAACCTGCTGGCGCTCGGCGCGCAGTACGGCTGGCAGCTGGCGGGAATGATGCTGATGGGCGCTGCCCTGATGCGCAGCGGCTGGCTAAAAGGGCAGTTCAGCCTCAGCCATTATCGGCGCACCGGCGGCCTGCTGATCGTCGCCGGAATGGCGGTCAATATCCCGGCGATTTTCGCCCAGTGGTATCTCGACTGGGATCCCCGCTGGTGCGCATTCCTGCTGCAGGCTCCGCGCGAGCTCGGCGCGCCGCTGCAAACCATCGGCTACGCTTCTTTAGCGTGGGGCTTCTGGCCCCAGCTGTGTAAGCTGCGGCTGGTGACCGCGATTGCCTGCGTCGGGCGCATGGCGCTGACCAACTACCTGCTACAAACCCTCATCTGCACCACGCTCTTTTATCACCTTGGCCTGTTTATGAAGTTCGACCGCCTGCAGCTGCTGGCCTTCGTCGTACCGGTTTGGGCGGTAAACCTCATCTTCTCGCTCTTCTGGCTACGTCATTTCCGCCAGGGCCCGGTTGAATGGCTGTGGCGTCAATTAACCCTGCGCGCCTCGGGGACATCATTAAAGAACACATCCAGATAACGATCCCGATCACAATCATTAACAAAATGAATGTAAGCGTTTTCAGGCATGTGACCTCACTCACGTAGCGTGCCGCGCGTCGCTGCCAGAATAGCCACCTTGCTGAACACAGGAGGTGGGTGTGACGTATTGCAATTCTCTACAGGTCGGTGAGCATGATCACCATTCGTGATGTCGCCCGTCAGGCGGGAGTTTCCGTCGCGACGGTCTCGCGCGTGCTGAATAATAGCGCGCTGGTGAGTCCGGATACGCGCGAAAGCGTAATGAAAGCGGTAACGCAGCTGGGCTACCGGCCTAACGCCAACGCGCAGGCGCTGGCGACCCAGGTCAGCGATACCATCGGCGTTGTGGTGATGGACGTATCGGATGCCTTTTTCGGCGCGCTGGTGAAAGCGGTGGATACCGTGGCCCAGCAGCATCAGAAATACGTGCTGATCGGCAATAGCTACCACGAGGCGGAAAAAGAGCGTAACGCCATCGAAGTGCTGATCCGCCAGCGCTGCTCGGCGCTGATCGTGCACTCCAAGGCGCTGAGCGATGAGGAGCTCGGCGATTTCATGCAGCATATTCCGGGGATGGCGCTGATCAACCGCATTGTGCCCGGCTACGAGCACCGCTGCGTCGGTCTGGACAACGTCAGCGGGGCGCTGATGGCCACGCGGATGCTGCTGAACCACGGGCACCAGCGGATCGGCTATCTCTCCTCAAACCACGGCATTGAGGATGACTCTCTGCGCCGGGAAGGGTGGTTCAAGGCGTTACAGGAGCAAAGCATTATTGCCCCCGATAGCTGGGTAGGTTCCGGCTCGCCGGATATGCAGGGCGGCGAGGCGGCGATGGTTGAACTGCTGGGGCGTAATTTAGGCCTCACCGCCGTTTTTGCCTACAACGACAGCATGGCGGCCGGTGCGCTGACCACGCTGAAAGATAACGGCATTGTTGTGCCGCAGCATCTGTCGCTGATTGGCTTCGATGATATCCCTATTTCTCGCTACACCGACCCACAGCTGACGACGGTGCGCTATCCTATTATGTCGATGGCGAAACTGGCCACCGAGCTGGCGCTGCTGGGGGCTGCAGGGAAACTCGACCATGACGCTCGCCACTGTTTTATGCCGACTCTGGTGCGTCGCCATTCGGTGACCCAGCGGCAAATTGTGGGTCCGATCACTAACTGAAAAGGGCGGTGATGTAACCGCTTTCAATCTGTGAGTAAATTCACAGTATATTAACATTCAACTGATTATGATGGCCGCGTTTACCAGTCCTGACCATTTTGTCACGGTGATTAATCACTTTTACAACAGGCACAAGGCGCTAAACTGCGAGTAAAGCCGTACCTTTGGAGCGTTACCCTACACGGAAGACAGAATTTACAGTCGTGAACCTTGTTGTGCGGTAACGTTAATGTAACAACTTTCCGCCAGCCGTTTTCACACCAATGACCCTGCATAAAAAAAACCGGAGATTCCATGAATAAGAAGGTGTTAACCCTGTCTGCAGTTATGGCGAGTATGTTATTTGGCGCCGCGGCACACGCAGCTGATACCCGCATCGGCGTAACCATTTACAAATATGACGACAACTTTATGTCGGTGGTGCGTAAGGCAATTGAGAAAGACGGCAAATCAGCGCCGGACGTTCAGCTGCTGATGAATGACTCGCAAAACGACCAGTCCAAACAGAACGATCAGATTGACGTCCTGCTGGCAAAAGGCGTGAAAGCGCTGGCGATTAACCTGGTGGACCCGGCTGCTGCAGGCACCGTTATCGATAAAGCGCGCGGACAGAACGTCCCGGTCGTGTTCTTTAACAAAGAGCCTTCCCGTAAAGCGCTGGATAGCTATGACAAGGCGTATTATGTCGGTACCGACTCTAAAGAGTCCGGTATTATCCAGGGCGATCTGATCGCTAAACACTGGAAAGCCAACGCCGGCTGGGATCTGAACAAAGACGGCCAGATTCAGTATGTGCTGCTGAAAGGCGAGCCGGGCCATCCGGATGCTGAAGCGCGTACCACCTACGTCATTAAAGAGCTGAATGACAAAGGTCTGAAAACTCAGCAGCTGCAGCTGGATACCGCGATGTGGGACACCGCTCAGGCGAAAGACAAAATGGACGCCTGGCTCTCTGGCCCTAACGCTAACAAAATTGAAGTGGTTATCGCCAACAACGATGCGATGGCAATGGGTGCGGTAGAAGCGCTGAAAGCGCACAACAAGAGCAGCATTCCGGTCTTCGGCGTTGATGCCTTACCAGAAGCGCTGGCGCTGGTTAAATCCGGTGCAATGGCCGGTACCGTGCTGAACGATGCCAATAACCAGGCAAAAGCCACGTTCGATCTGGCGAAAAACCTGGCGGACGGCAAAGAGCCGGCTGCAGGCACCAGCTGGAAGATTGAAAATAAAATCGTTCGCGTTCCTTACGTTGGCGTAGATAAAGACAATCTGAGCCAGTTTGTTGGCAAGTAATATTTAATACTCGGTTTTCGAGCTGCGGGTGAATACCATTTCGCAGCTCGAAATTCATCGGGTAGATGTACGGGCGTATCAGCTATAAATAAAATCACTCGGGATGCGTTGAGATCAACGTCGCCGGTAAAATGGCCGCCTGAAGGATCGCCAGCCGCTACGCCCGATTATTCCTGATACAGAACCAGACTCTTATTTTGACGCTAATTCGTCAGCTGAGAGTGTGCATGAACGCAGCCAGGTATAACTATGGTCAGTAATAATAGCGAACGGTCGGGCGAATTTTTGTTGGAAATGAGCAACATCAACAAATCATTTCCTGGCGTCAAGGCACTCGATAATGTCAACCTGAAAGTCCGTCCTCACTCTATTCATGCATTAATGGGCGAGAACGGCGCGGGAAAATCAACATTATTAAAATGTCTTTTTGGGATCTATCAAAAAGATTCCGGCAGCATTCTTTTTCAGGGAAAAGAGATCGATTTCCATTCGGCTAAAGAAGCGTTGGAAAACGGCATCTCAATGGTTCACCAGGAATTAAACTTAGTATTACAACGTTCGGTGATGGACAACATGTGGCTGGGGCGTTATCCCACCAAAGGCGTGTTTGTCGATCAGGACAAAATGTATCGCGATACCAAAGCGATATTTGATGAACTGGATATTGATATTGACCCGCGCGCGCGTGTGGGGACGCTATCGGTATCGCAAATGCAGATGATTGAAATTGCGAAGGCATTTTCCTATGACGCCAAAATCGTCATCATGGACGAGCCGACGTCATCGCTGACCGAAAAAGAGGTCAACCATCTGTTTAAGATTATCCGCAAGCTGAAAGAACGCGGCTGCGGCATTGTCTATATCTCCCACAAAATGGAAGAGATTTTCCAGCTGTGCGATGAGATAACCATCCTGCGCGACGGTCAGTGGATTGCCACCCAGCCGCTGGAAGGACTGGACATGGATAAGATCATCGCCATGATGGTCGGCCGCTCCCTGAACCAGCGCTTCCCGAGCCGTGAAAATACGCCGGGCGAGGTGATTCTTGAGGTGCGCAACCTGACGTCGCTGCGTCAGCCGTCGATCCGCGATATCTCCTTCGACCTGCATAAGGGCGAAATTCTCGGCATTGCCGGGCTGGTGGGGGCCAAGCGTACCGATATCGTTGAGACCTTATTCGGCATTCGCGAAAAGGCCAGCGGGACGATTAAGCTGCACGGTAAGAAAATTAATAACCATAGCGCCAATGAAGCCATTAACCACGGCTTTGCGCTGGTTACCGAAGAGCGTCGCTCTACCGGGATTTACGCTTATCTGGATATCGGTTTTAACTCCCTGATCTCCAATATTAAGAAATATAAAAATAGGGTCGGATTGCTGGATAACTCACGCATGAAAAGCGATACCCAATGGGTTATTGACTCCATGCGCGTGAAGACCCCAGGACAGCATACGCAAATTGGTTCGCTGTCCGGCGGCAACCAGCAGAAGGTTATTATCGGCCGCTGGCTGTTAACCCAGCCGGAGATTTTGATGCTTGATGAACCGACCCGCGGGATTGACGTCGGCGCTAAGTTTGAAATCTATCAGCTGATTGCCGAGCTGGCAAAAAGAGAGAAAGGGATCATTATTATTTCCTCCGAGATGCCGGAGCTGCTGGGTATTACTGACCGTATTCTGGTAATGAGCAACGGTCTCGTTGCCGGAATTGTTGAGACAAAAACCACTACGCAAAACGAAATTTTACGTCTTGCGTCGTTGCATCTTTAAGATCAGGGGCTTGCGATGAGCGCATTAAATAAAAAGAGTTTTCTCACTTACCTGAAGGATGGTGGGATTTACGTTGTTCTTTTGGTCCTGCTGGCCATTATTATTTTCCAGGATCCAACCTTCTTAAGTTTACTGAACTTAAGTAACATTCTGACCCAGTCCTCGGTGCGTATTATTATCGCGCTGGGCGTAGCGGGGCTCATCGTGACTCAGGGGACCGACCTGTCAGCCGGACGTCAGGTTGGGCTGGCGGCGGTTATCGCCGCAACGATGCTGCAGGCGGTGGACAACGCCAACAAGGTCTTCCCGGATATGGCAACCATGCCAATCCCGCTGGTGATCCTGCTGGTGTGCGCGATTGGCGCGGTGATTGGCCTGATTAACGGGATTATCATCGCGTACCTCAACGTGACGCCATTTATCACCACCTTGGGTACCATGATTATCGTTTATGGGATCAACTCCCTGTACTACGATTTTGTTGGCGCCTCGCCGGTTTCCGGGTTTGACAGCCACTTCTCGCATTTCGCTCAAGGGTTTATTGCGCTGGGGACGTTCCGCCTGTCGTATATTACCTTCTACGCGCTGATTGCCGTCTTCTTCGTCTGGATCCTGTGGAATAAAACCCGCTTTGGCAAAAACATCTTTGCTATCGGCGGCAACCCGGAAGCGGCGAAGGTTTCAGGGGTTAACGTTGCCCTTAACCTGCTGATGATTTATGCCCTGTCCGGCGTGTTTTACGCCTTCGGCGGGCTGCTGGAGGCCGGACGAATTGGCTCTGCGACCAACAACCTCGGCTTTATGTACGAGCTGGATGCGATTGCGGCCTGCGTCGTCGGCGGCGTCTCCTTCAGCGGCGGCGTGGGTACCGTGCTCGGCGTGGTAACCGGCGTTATCATCTTTACGGTGATTAACTACGGGCTGACCTACATCGGCGTTAACCCGTACTGGCAGTATATTATCAAAGGCGCAATTATTATCTTCGCCGTCGCGCTGGATTCACTGAAATACGCGCGTAAAAAGTAACGAGCTCTCTTTATCAGGCCCGCGCAGTGCGCGGGCTTTTTTTTGGCTGCGGCTGCGGTGAGCCCGTTTTTAAACCCCTGCAGGAGTGAAGGAATAAAGTCCAACCATAGGCGCCGGCCCAGCCGCTCTCCTGCCGCAATATGTGGCGGAAGATCGCGCCGGTTTTATCTTGTCCGGAAAGATAATCACTTCTTGATGAATCGGCTTTGGCTAAGTGACGCCGATGATAAGAGCGCTGAACCGGCCGATCCAGCGCTGCGCCAGCTCTATTTGTTCTGCAATTCCAGCAGCTGCTCCGGCGTCACCGCCGGATAGGACTGCGTCCCCTGGGGAACTTCCTGCTGCGACGGAATGGGGATCAGCGGGCCTAAAAAACGCGGCTCGCGTTTGAAAACGTAGAGGTCTGCGAGGGCGCCGAAGCGCGCGCCGAACTCACGCAGCCGCACGTTCCACATATCTTTTGGCGACGGGACCGCATAGCACTGCGCCTGAATCCCCATATGCAGGGCGATAAACAGCGCGCGCTCGCAGTGGAAGCGCTGGGTGATGATAATAAAATCGTTGGTGTCAAAAACCTTGCGGGTCCGCACGATAGAGTCGAGCGTACGGAAGCCGGCATAGTCCAGGACGATATCCGCCGGATCGACGCCTGCTTTAATCAGGTCCCGGCGCATCGTCATCGGCTCATTATAGCTCTGCAGCGCGTTATCACCGCTGAGCAGCAGGTAGTTCACCTTGCCGCTGTTGTAGGCGTTGAGCGCTCCCTGGATACGGTAGCGATAGTATTGGTTGATGACCCCGGTGCGGTAGTACTTGGCGGTGCCGAGAACCACCCCGACCTGGCGATAGGGCAGATCCTGCAGTTCATCGTAGATATAGGGCGCGGTTTTCCAGCTCATCCAACGGTCAAGACCCAGCACGGTCAACAGCAGCAGGCCGAACAGGACTAACAGGCTGTATAACACGCGCTTTAACATTAACCTGGGCTCAACGGTAGACAATGGAGTGTTCAGGCTACTTTACCCGCCGGGCAAGAGCAAGAAACCATCGTTTGATTGCGGGGATTTTCAACAATACGGGCCTGAGGCCCGCATAATGTGTGATTTAACCGAGCAGGACGCGGTCAATACTGTGACAGCCAAGCGCTTTCAGCGTGGCCGCGGTGGCATCCCACTGGATCAGCGGCGCATCGGCCTTTTCGGCAAGAATGGCCCGCTGGATATCGGCATAATCATAGCCGTTCAGGCTAAGCAGGTTGAGCGCTCCCTGCAGCGGCGGCAGCGTCGGGTTAAAGGCGGCGTTTTCGGCATAGCTGCCGGAGAAGAGGGTGCCGTCTTTCAGCTCCAGCGCTACGCCGGACGGTGACTGGCTGTAGGGCATATGGCAACGGTTTGCCGCCTGAATCGCCGCCTGCGCCAGCGCGTCGCCGCTCAGCGGGAAGCCGTGATCCTGTTCATCCATCAGCAGCGTTTTGATCTCCAGATCTTGCGGACCAAACGCGTCCGGCAGATAGTGCTGCAGCGAATGCGCCTCGCGCCCCGGCAGGTGGATCCGCAGCACCTGGCTACTGTTGAGCTCGTTCATAAACTGGCGACAGTGGCCGCAGGGCGTGTAGTTGACGGTGATTGCCAGCAGGGATTTTTCGCCGCGTAGCCACGCATGGCTGATGGCGCTCTGTTCCGCGTGGACGGTTTGCTGCATGGTCGCGCCGAGGAATTCCATATTGCCGCCGAAATACCAGCGCCCGCTGACGCCGCGGGCGATAGCGCCAACGTTAAAATGCGAGAGGTCGGCGCGCGCGCAGGCTGCGGCCAGCGGCAGCAGGGCAAAGGCCAGCGCGTCTTCGTCAAGGCCAGTTGCGCGTTGCAGCGCGGCGACCTGGTCTGCATCGAGCATGGCCGGGAAATGCGGGTCGGTCAGCATCGGGGCGATAGCCGTCTGCAGGTCTGCCGTCAGTTGAGGGAGAGCAGCTTGAAAACGTGGGTGCATGGCGTTGCCTCATAACAATGTAATGGGAATCTAGTGTACGGGCGGTGATGGCCTGTATATGTGATTAATATCTCATTGTTTGTGCAACTCTATTATGTTGCATTGATAAATGTGATTTAAATCGCAATTTATCCCGCCAGGGCTAAAATCACCGGGAACAAAAACGGCGCGACCAGGGAGGTAATAATTCCGCACAGCACCAGCGCCAGCGAGCTGAAGGCCCCCTCCTGATAATCCATCTCCGCGCAGCGCGCGGTGCCCAGCGCGTGCGAGGCGGTGCCCATCGACAGGCCGCGTGAGGCCTTGGTGTGGATGCGCATCAGGTTGAGCAGCGTATGCCCGAAAACCGCGCCGAGGATGCCGACGAAAATAACGCATACCGCGCTGATCGCCGGAATACCGCCAATGCTGCCGCTGACCGCCATCGCAATCGGCGTCGTTACCGATTTCGGCATAATCGACGCGGCGATTTGCGGCGTCGCGCCCATTAGCAGCGCAACCGTCGTCCCGGTCACCATCGCCACCACGCTGCCGATAAAGCAGATGGTAATAATCGATTTCCAGCGCGCGCGAATCTGGTGAAGCTGCTCGTATAAAGGAAAGGCCAGCGCCACGACCGCAGGCTGCAGCAGATCGTTGAGGATCTTACTGCCCTGAAAATAGCGGTCGTAAGAGATACCGCTCACCAGCAGAAAGGGGATGATGACCACCATCGCCACCAGCAGCGGGTTGAGCAGCGGAAATTTAAAGCGCGCTGCCAGCCTGCGGGCGAGGAAAAAGACAATCAGCGTCAGCGGCAGTGACCACCAGATCTCATGCATCATTTTTTACTTCCTTCTTGGCCGACCACTTTGCGTTCGCCGTGCACCAGGTGGGAGCTCCAGCTGACAACCAGAAAAACGACCAGCGTGCTGATGGTGCAGGAGACGGCGACCGGACCGAGCTGAGCGCGGAGCAAATCCCAGTACTGCATCACGCCCACGCCAATGGGCACAAACAGCAGCGCCATATAGCGGATCAGCACGTTACAGCCGGGGTTAACCCACTTCGGCGGCATAATCTGCAGCGCCAGCAGTACGAACAAAATCAGCATCCCGATAATGCTGCCGGGGATGGTGATAGGCAGCAGGGAGGAGATAAAAATCCCGGCGTATAAACAGGCGTAGATCAGGACAAATGCCCGCAGGTACTGCCAGATAATAATCAGTGATTGACTCATGGTAATAACCCTTGATGAACCGCATTCATCATACAATTAAACCCAAAAATGTGCTACCGATCACAACATGAATTATACGCATAGCTGGAATAGAGCAATGGAACCCTGCGCGCGGGCAGCGTCACGGCTACGACTCCTGCGATAAATAATCAAGAAACCGGCTGAGGGCAAGCGATGGCGTTTCACTTTTTCGCCAGAATACCCCGACGCTACCTTTTTGTTCGATGCGCGGCAAATTAAGAATCGCCAGCTGCTGCTGTTCGGCAAAGCGCTGCGCCAGGCGTAAGGAAAGAATAGAGATCATATCGCTGCTTTGCAGCAGATTGCTGGTGACGTTCATCGACGCCGACTCGATGGTATTTTCCGGCAGCATAACGCCGTTATCGACCAGGGCGTTGTCAATGCTCAGGCGGATCGGCGTGCCGGTTGGCCAGACTATCCAGCGCCAGTGGGCGAGGTCGGCCCAGCCGAGGCTCGGCATCTGCGCCAGCGGGTGATCGGGGCGGGCGACGAAGCACACCGGCTCGGTGTACAGCACCCGATAGTTAAGCGGCAGCTCCAGCGCCCGTCCGCCCACCCGTCCCACCACGACGTCCACCACCCCGGAGAGCAGATCGTGAAGCAGGGGAGTCATCACCTTTTCCTCAATGTTCAGATGCAGGCTCGGCATCTCCTTGAGCAGCGAGAGAATGGCCAGCGCAACGCAGTCGGTGGCCACCGGCGAACAGCCGATCATCAGGCTGCCCACCAGCCCGCCCTGTTTAAAGCGCTCGATCTCATACTGCGAGCGGGACATGTCGTTGATCAGGCGCTGGGCGTGCTGCAGCAGCAGCTTGCCGCCTTCGGAAGGGCGTAGGCCTTTGCTATGGCGTTCGAACAGCAGCATGCCGACCTCTTCTTCAAACTGAGTCAGCCATTTCGAGAGCGCGGGCTGGGTAATATTCATCATTTTGGCCACCTGCGTCAGGTTGCCCTGCTCGCCGAGCGCCACCAGCATTTGCAGATGATGCAGCTTCAGTTTTTGCGCCCAGTTTGCCATTAGCTATAACCTCCAGGTTATGTCTGTGCCCGAGATACCATTGTACATTTCATCGCCTTGGTTACAAAATCGCAACATAAAAGAAATAAATACAACATCTCCTCCTCCCTACACTGAGGCATAACGATGACTCAACGACGTGAATTGCAAACGCTGCTGGACGCCGCTCCGATAGGTGCCCGGCAGTGGCGCGTGATTATCTGCTGTTTTCTGGTGGTCATGCTCGACGGTTTTGATACCGCCGCCATTGGTTTTATCGCCCCCGATATTCGCGCCCACTGGCAGCTCAGCGCCAGCGAGCTCGCGCCGCTGTTTGGCGCCGGTCTGCTGGGCTTAACCGCCGGCGCTCTGCTGTGCGGTCCGCTTTCCGACCGCTTCGGGCGCAAGCGGGTCATTGAGTTCTGCGTCGCGCTATTTGGCCTGTTTAGCCTGCTTTCGGCCTTTTCCCCCGACCTTGAGACGCTGGTTGTTCTGCGCTTCCTCACCGGCCTCGGCCTCGGCGGGGCGATGCCGAACACCATTACCATGACCTCGGAGTATCTGCCCTCCCGGCGGCGCGGCGCGCTGGTGACCCTGATGTTTTGCGGCTTTACCCTCGGTTCGGCATTAGGCGGCGTGGTCAGCGCCCAGCTGGTGGCGCAGATTGGCTGGCACGGCATCCTGGCGCTAGGCGGCGTTCTGCCTCTGCTGCTGGCCGCGGCGCTGCTGGCGGTGCTTCCGGAATCCCCGCGCTGGCAGATTCGCCGCCGGCTGCCGCAGCCGGTGATTGCGAAGGCCGTCGGCGCCATTACCGGCGAGCGCTATGAGCACACCCATTTCTGGCTGGATGAACCGGCCACCGGCGCCAAAGGCAGCATCGGCCAGCTGTTCGTTGGCCGCCAGCTGCCCATTACCCTGATGCTGTGGGTGGTGTTCTTTATGAGCCTGCTGATTATCTACCTGCTTTCCAGCTGGATGCCGACGCTGCTCAACCATCGCGGCATCGACCTGCAGCATGCCTCATGGGTCACCGCCGCTTTCCAGATTGGCGGCACCTTCGGCGCGCTGCTGCTCGGCGTGCTGATGGATCGCTTCAATCCGTATCGGGTGCTGGCGCTGAGCTACTGCCTGGGCGCGGCCTGTATCGTGATGATCGGCCTTAGCGAGAATGGCCTGTGGCTGATGGCGCTGGCCATTTTCGGCACCGGGATTGGCGTCAGCGGTTCACAGGTTGGGCTCAACGCGCTGACCGCCACGCTCTATCCGACCCAGAGCCGCGCCACCGGCGTCAGCTGGTCAAACGCCGTTGGCCGCTGCGGAGCCATCGTCGGCTCCCTCTCCGGCGGCATGATGATGGCCATGAACTTCTCATTCGACACCCTGTTTTTCGTCATCGCCGTTCCGGCCGCGATTAGCGCAGGGATGCTGATTTTGCTGACGCTGGTCGTCCGCACCCCCGTTACCGTACCCGACGCGCTGCCCTCCGCGGGCATTGCGAATAAATAAGGAGAACAACCATGTCTCAGCACGCTGCGGAAGCTTCCGCCGGTCGCCAGCAGTTTTACGAGCATATTTCGGGCCAGAACCTGACGCCTTTGTGGGAGTCGCTGCATCATCTGGTGCCGAAAACGCCGAACGCCAACTGCGCGCCGGCCTACTGGAATTATCAGGAAATTCGCCCGCTGCTGCTGGAAAGCGGCCGGCTGATTGGCGCTAAAGAAGCGGTGCGTCGGGTGCTGGTGCTGGAGAACCCGGCCCTGCGCGGCCACTCCTCAATCACCTCCTCGCTGTATGCGGGTTTGCAGCTGATCATGCCCGGCGAGGTGGCGCCGAGCCATCGACATAATCAGTCGGCGCTGCGTTTCGTCGTGGAAGGCGAAGGGGCCTTTACCGCCGTTGACGGCGAGCGGACGGCGATGCGCCCCGGCGACTTTATTCTCACCCCGCAGTGGCGCTGGCACGATCACGGCAATCCGGGAGATGAGCCGGTTATCTGGCTCGATGGCCTCGATTTGCCGCTGGTGAACTATCTGGGCTGCGGGTTTGCCGAAGATTACCCTGAGGATCAGCAGCCGGTCACCCGCAAAGAGGGCGACTATCTGCCGCGCTACGCCGCCAATATGCTGCCGCTGCGCCACCAGGTAGGCAACTCCTCGCCGATCTTTAACTATCGCTATGACCGCAGCCGCGATGCGCTGCATGAATTGACAAAAATGGGCGCTGCCGACGAGTGGGACGGCTACAAAATGCGCTACGTCAACCCGGTCACCGGCGGCTACCCGATGCCGTCAATGGGCGCTTTCCTGCAGCTGCTGCCCAAAGGCTTTAGCTCGCGGACCGCGAAAACCACCGACAGCACTATCTACCACGTCGTCGAGGGGAGCGGGCGGGTCACCGTCGGCGGGCAAACCTTCAGCTTCCAGGCGAAAGATATCTTCGTGGTGCCGACCTGGCACGGCGTCTCTTTCAGCGCAACGCAGGAGACGGTGTTATTCAGCTTCTCGGATCGCCCGGTTCAGGAAACCCTCGGCCTGTTCCGCGAAGCGCGCGACTAATCATAAGGACTCGATCATGACTCAATACGTTTTTGCCCCCCAGGCCCCGGTCACCGTTCCCGTTGTCGGCAGCGATGAGCTGTTCCCCGTGCGCCGCGTCTACTGCGTGGGGCGTAACTATGCCGCTCACGCGCGTGAAATGGGCTTCGACCCGGACCGTGAGCCGCCGTTTTTCTTCTGCAAACCGGCCGATGCGGTGGTTGCGGTGGCCGCAGGCGAAACCCTCGATTTAGCGTATCCGCCGCAAACGGATAACTACCACTACGAAATCGAGCTGGTGGTGGCGATCGGCAAGCGCGGCAGCGATATTCCGCTGGAGCAGGCCCATGAATATATCTGGGGCTACGCGACCGGCCTGGATATGACCCGCCGCGACCGCCAGATGGAAATGCGCCAGATGGGGCGTCCGTGGGAAATCGGCAAGGCGTTCGATCTTTCCGCGCCGGTGGCGCCGCTGCACAAAGCGGATAGCGTGGCGGTCAATCAGGCGGAGATTTGGCTGCAGGTGAACGGTGAAGACCACCAGCGTAGCGACATTCGCCATCTGATCTGGTCGGTTAACGAAACCATCAGCTACCTGTCAGGCTTTTTCGAACTGCAGCCCGGCGACCTGATCTTCACCGGCACCCCGGAAGGCGTTGGCGCGGTGGTCAAAGGGGATGTGATTAGCGGCGGCGTGGATGGACTGACGCCCATTGCCGTCCGCGTGGTATGAGGTGAGTGATGAAGCTGTACAGTTTTTTCAATAGCTCCGCTTCATACCGGGTGCGTATCGCCCTGGCTCTGAAGGGGATCGACTACCAGAGCGTGGGCGTCAATATTCGTATCGGCCAGCAAAACGCCCTCGAATACCGGCGGCTGAATCCGGTGGGGCTGGTGCCTACGCTGATGACCGACGAGGGCGAATCCCTGGGCCAGTCGCTGGCGATCGCCGACTGGCTCGACCGGCGCTATCCGCAGGCGCCGCTGTTGCCCCTGCAGGACCCCGCGCGGATGCGGGTGCTGGAGATCGTCTACGCTATCGCCTGCGATATTCATCCGATTAATAACATGCGCGTTTTGCGCTACCTTAGCGATGAGCTGAAGGTGAGCGAAGAGGACAAACAGCGCTGGTATGCGCACTGGGTCCAGCAGGGGCTCAGCGCGGTGGAGCAGCTGCTGCGGCACTCCCGGTCCGGCGTCTTTTGCGTAGGCGAGACGCCGACGCTGGCCGACTGCTGCCTGGTGCCGCAGTGGGCCAACGCCCAGCGCATGGGCTGCGATCTGAGCCACTATCCGCGCTGCCAGGCGGTCTATGACGCCTGTACCCGGCTTCCGGCGTTTATCGCCGCCGCGCCGGAAAATCAACAAGACAAAATTCCGGCCTAGGGGGCTGAGTATGGCGAAAGTAACGCGAGCAATCATTGTCGGTGGCGGAATTGGCGGCGCGGCGACCGCGCTCTCGCTGGCGCGCCAGGGCATCAAGGTGATGCTGCTGGAGAAGGCCCATGAAATCGGCGAAATTGGCGCCGGCATCCAGCTTGGCCCCAACGCCTTTTCTGCGCTGGATAGCCTGGGCGTGGGCGAAATAGCCCGCCAGCGCGCCGTCTTCACCGATCACATCACCATGATGGATGCGGTGAATGGCGAAGAGGTGGTGCAGATTAAAACCGGGCAGGCTTTCCGCGATCATTTTGGCGGCCCCTACGCGGTTATCCATCGGGCAGATATTCATGCCACCGTCTGGGAAGCGGCGTTAACCCATCCCGACGTGGAGTACCGCACCTCAACGCAGGTGGTCGATATCCGCCAGAGCGCCGACGAGGTGACGGTATTTGACGATCGCGGCAACGGCTGGAGTGCGGATATCCTGATTGGCTGCGACGGCGTGAAGTCGGTGGTCCGCCAGAGCCTGCTGGATGATGCGCCGCGGGTCACCGGCCACGTGGTTTACCGGGCGGTGGTTGAAGCGGCGGATATGCCGGATGATTTGCGGATCAACGCGCCGGTGCTGTGGGCCGGGCCGCACTGCCATCTGGTGCACTACCCGCTGCGCGGCGGCAAACAGTACAACCTGGTGGTGACGTTCCACAGCCGCCAGGAGGAGGAGTGGGGCGTACGCGACGGCAGCAAAGAGGAGGTGCTCTCCTATTTTCAGGGGATCCATCCGCGCCCGAGGCAGATGCTGGACAAACCCACGTCGTGGCGCCGCTGGTCCACCGCCGATCGCGAGCCGGTCGATAAATGGGGCAATGAACGTATCACCCTGGTAGGCGACGCGGCCCATCCGGTGGCGCAGTATATGGCCCAGGGCGCCTGCATGGCGCTGGAGGATGCGGTCACGCTTGGCAAGGCGCTGGCGCACTGCGACGGCGATGCCGCCCGCGCGTTTGCGCTGTATGAGTCGGTTCGAATTCCGCGCACCGCGCGCATCGTCTGGTCAACCCGCGAAATGGGGCGGATCTACCATGCCGCAGGCGTCGAGCGCCAGGTACGCAACCTGCTGTGGAAGGGCAAAACCCAGGCTGAGTTCTATCGCGGCATCGAGTGGCTGTACGGCTGGAAGGAGGATAACTGCCTGCAGCCGCGCTAGCGCAGGCCGCGGGCCGTAGCCTGCGCAACGAGGGGCGGGAAAACCCGCACGGGGCCCTTTCAACCGGCACGTAGAGGCGCTAACATAGCGCCTCTTTTTTTCCGGGCAATGAATAACAATATGCGGGTATTACTGGCGCCGATGGAAGGCGTGCTCGATTCGCTGGTGCGCGAGCTGCTGACCGAAGTCAACGATTACGATCTTTGCATCACCGAGTTTTTGCGCGTGGTGGACCAGCTGCTGCCGGCAAAATCGTTTTACAGGCTCTGCCCGGAGCTGCATCACCACAGCCGGACGCCTTCCGGAACCCGCGTGCGCGTGCAGCTGCTCGGGCAATATCCGCAGTGGCTGGCGGAGAACGCCGCCCGGGCGGTGGAGCTCGGCTCGTGGGGCGTTGACCTGAACTGCGGCTGCCCGTCAAAGCTGGTTAACGGCAGCGGCGGCGGCGCGACGCTGCTGAAGGACCCGGAGCTGATTTATCGCGGCGCGAAGGCCATGCGTGAAGCGGTGCCTGACCACCTGCCGGTGACGGTAAAAGTGCGCCTCGGCTGGGACAGCTCCGGGCGGCGGTTTGAAATTGCCGATGCCGTACAGCAGGCGGGCGCCAGCGAGCTGGTGGTTCACGGGCGAACCAAAGAAGAGGGCTATAAGGCGGAGAGCATCAACTGGCAGGCGATCGGCGAAATCCGCCGCCGCCTGACGATCCCGGTGGTGGCCAACGGCGAAATCTGGGACTGGCAAAGCGCGCAGGAGTGCCTGGCGGCCACCGGCTGCGACTCGGTGATGATTGGCCGGGGAGCGCTTAACGTGCCGAATTTGAGCCGGGTGATAAAATACAACGAACCGCGGATGCCGTGGCCGCAGGTCGTGCTGCTGCTCCAGAAATATACCCGTCTGGAAAAGCAGGGCGATACCGGCCTGTATCACGTGGCGCGTATCAAGCAGTGGCTCAGCTATTTACGTAAAGAATATACTGAAGCGCTGGAGGTATTTAATGAGATTCGCACCCTAAAAACCTCTGCTGAGATTGCCGCCGCTATTGCCCGTTATTAATCTCAGGATTGTTAATTCGCTCACAAATTATTACTCAGGAAGTTTCTGCTGATGGGAATTTCATAAAGAGAGTGATAGTGTGCAGTTCTAATATTCAGGGTTGCTACTGATTACAGGCAAAACCTAAGCACTTCCGCCATCCGTGGTGGGGAGTGCTTAGGTTTTTTTTTGCCTTCAATTTATGGGGAGTTTAATTATTAAATAAAACAATGAGTTGTAAATAAAGGTGCGATGCGGCTAAGCGGTTTAATGACCGACAACGCCCCTTTCTCCAAAAATAAAAAAATAAAATAAAAACGGGCAAAGTTATTGCCTGCGGACAGCTATTACTCCTACTCAGTCAGGTTGGATATATCTATGAATGACCAAAAAATAAATCGCCTGCTATCTTTACTGGCATTTTCACTATTGACGCCGGCGGCGTTGGCTGCCGAAACGCCGCCGTGGAACGGTACCGTATTAGGTTTTGAAAGCCCGCAAAAAGGCCTGCTCGGTGATATGTTTGGGATTCGCCCGATACTTGAGGATCGTGGGTTTAATTATAACCTCGGTTATCTCAATGAAATGGGCTATAACGCCGGCGGCGGCTACAACCATGATAAGCATATGGCCTATATCGACCAGGTTGCGCTGACCTTTAACCAGGATCTTGAGCGCTGGACCGGGATCCCGGACGCACGCATCGAAGGTAATATCGTGAACCGCAACCACAACGATAATCTGACCACCAAACGGCTGCAGGATCCGCGGGTTAACTTTAACGATCTCTCCCAGGAGAGCTGGGGCGGGCAGTCCATTACCCGCCTCGGCTGGCTAACCTTTGCCCGCAGCTTTGACGACCGGCGCCTGACCTGGCGAATCGGCATGATGAACAAAGTGCAAACGTTCGATCAGATCATTCCCTGCGACTTCCAGCTGCTCTCGCAGTGCGGCGGTAAATCCGCCAACTCGCTGACGTGGAATAACTGGAACGTGCATACCTGGGGGACCACCTTCGAATATAAGCTGATGCCGACGCTCACCCTGAAAGGGGGAGTGATGGAGCAGAACCCGCAGGCAGCTTCCCGCAGCCATGCGTGGAGCTGGTCTACGAAGGGCAGTAAAGGCGTGCTGCTGCCGCTGGAGATTGAGGCTCGTCCGACGATTAACGGTCTGTCGGGCGCGTATAACCTCGGCGTGCTGTTCACCAACGCGCCGCAGAGCGATTTATATTACGGGAAATCCGGCGGCCCCGGCGCGACGGACCCCGAAGGCTACGCGCAGCATAACCGGACCTGGTTCCTGTATGGCGGCATGAACCAACAGGTAACCCGGCACGCCGACGATCCTGACCGCGGGATGAGCCTGTCGCTGAGCGGCAGCTATAGCGACCAGCGCAGCAACTACATCCATACCGCCGTGGCCGCCTCGATGCGCTATCGCGGCCTGTTTGACGCCCGACCGGCGGACTGGATCGGCTTTGGCCTGACCTGGATGGATATGAGCGATAGCTACGCGCGCAATCAGCGCTATATGAACCAAATCAGCGGCGCCACGGACTACTATGATGCCAGCTATCAGCCGGTTGCCGGACATTCGCTGAACGCCGAACTCTATTACCGCTTCCGCCCGCTTTCCTGGCTTGAGCTGCAGCCCGGCCTGCAGTACTGGCACCGTCCCGGCGGCGTCGCCGAGACCCAGGATGCGTGGGTGGTGGAGTGGAAAACGGTGGTGACCTTCTAAAAAACGCCGCGGCGATACGCTATTAGTCGCGATCTGTATCACGTTTTTCCGCCTGGGCAGTTGAGACAAAGAAAGAAGTTGCTACAGTGCGGGAGTTGGATTGCTACTGCTTAGGCAGGCAAAACCTGATTTCCTGGCATCTGTCGGGAGTCAGGTTTTTTTGTTTCCGGGGTTCATATGCAAATCGCCAAAGTTCTTAATAACAATGTGGTGGTTATTCTCGACGAGCAGCAGCGCGAGCAGGTGGTGATGGGGCGAGGGCTCGCCTTTCAGAAACGCGTCGGTGACTCGCTGGATGAAAGTAAAATTGAAAAGGTCTTCGCGCTGCAGAGCGATGAGCTGGTCGGCCGTTTAGGAGAGTTGCTCAGTCAGATACCGCTGGAAGTGATGACCACCTGCGACCGAATTATTGAGCTGGCGCGCGGGCGGCTGGGCAAACTGCAGGAGAGCCTGTATATCACCCTGACCGATCACTGCCACTTCGCCATTGAACGGCAGAAAAACGGCGTGACCATCCGCAACGTCCTGCTGTGGGAAATTAAGCGGCTGTATCCGAAAGAGTTTGAGCTGGGGCAGGAGGCGCGGGCGATTATTGCCCGGCGGCTCGGCGTCGAGTTGGCCGAAGACGAGGCCGGGTTTATAGCCCTGCATCTGGTCACCGCCCAGCTCAACAGCGAAATGCCGGAAGTGATGCACGTCACCCGGGTGATGCAGGAAATTCTGCAACTGGTGAAGTATCAGCTGCAGCTGAATTATGACGAAGAGTCGTTAAGCTACCAGCGCTTTGTCACTCATCTGAAGTTTTTTGCCCAGCGGATGCTGACCCGCACGGTGGTGGAAGATGATGACGTGACGCTGCACAGCGCGGTGAAGGACAACTACGCCAAGGCGTGGAAGTGTGCGGAAACCGTGGCCCGACATCTGCAGAAAAGCTATCAGCGGCAGCTGACGACGGAAGAGATTATGTTTCTTGCCATTCATATTGAACGGGTAAGAAAAGAGGGGCGTTAGCCCCCAGCGACCAAAAATTGGATTGTTACTGCATAACGCAGGCAAAACCTGAGCGCGACGCCATCCGGCGTTGTTCTCGGGTTTTTTTTATTTTAACACTCAGTCACGGGCTGCCTGCGGGCAGCTGAAGTCAAGGAAAACAGCATGGAATATAAAGCACTCGCGCAGGATATTCTTAGCCGGGTTGGTGGCAAAGCGAATATAGTGAGTCTGGTTCACTGCGCTACACGGCTGCGCTTTAAGCTTAAAGAGAATAAAAAAGCGGACGCGGAAGGGCTGAAGATGAATCCGGGCGTCATTATGGTGGTCGAAAGCGGCGGTCAGTTTCAGGTGGTGATCGGCAATCATGTCCACGACGTCTGGCAGGCGGTTCGCAGCGAAGCCGGGCTGACCGACGATAGCGAGCCGGTGGCGGAAACAGGGGAAAAAACCTCGATTCTCGGCCAGGTTATTGATGTGGTGTCCGGCATCTTCACTCCGTTTATCGGCGTCCTGGCGGCGTCGGGGATCCTCAAGGGGATGCTGGCGCTGGCGGTCGTGTGCGGCTGGCTGACTCCGCAGCAGGCAACGTATCAGATCTGGTTTGCCGCCAGCGACGCGCTGTTCTTCTTCTTCCCGCTCTTTTTAGGCTATACCGCCGGTAAAAAATTTGGCGGCAATCCGTTTATCACTATGGTTATCGGCGGGGCGTTAACCCACCCGCTCATGATTCAGGCTTTTGACGCCAGCCAGGCGTCGGGGGCCGGCGCGGCGCATTTCCTCGGCATACCGGTGACCTTTATCAACTACAGCTCGTCGGTTATTCCGATAATTCTCGCCTCGTGGGCCAGCTGCTGGCTGGAGCGACGCAGTAACGCGGTGCTGCCGTCATCGATGAAAAACTTCTTCACCCCGGCCATTTGCCTGGCGGTGGTGGTGCCGCTCACCTTCCTGGCTATCGGCCCGGTTGCCACCTGGCTGAGCCAGCTGCTGGCCCACGGTTACCAGATTATCTACGCGGTTGCGCCGTGGCTGGCAGGAGCCGCAATGGGCGCGCTGTGGCAGGTGTGCGTGATCTTTGGTCTGCACTGGGGGCTGATCCCGCTGATGATCAACAACCTGACGGTGCTAGGTCAGGATTCGATGATGCCGATGCTGCTGCCGGCGGTGATGGGGCAGGTGGGGGCTGCGTTGGGGATTTTCCTGCGCACCCGCGATGCGCGGCAAAAAGTATTGGCCGGGTCGGCTATCTCCGCGGGGATTTTTGGCATCACCGAACCGGCGATCTATGGCCTGAACCTGCCGCTGCGCCGCCCGTTTATCTTCGGCTGCGTGGCCGGGGCGATCGGCGGGGCGATTGTCGGTTTCAGCGACAGCCACGTTTACTCCTTCGGCTTTGCCAACATTTTCACCCTTGCGCAGATGATCCCGCCGCAGGGCATTGACGCCACCCTGTGGGGCGGCGCGATCGGTATGGTTGCCGCGCTGGTTATCTCCTGCGCGCTGACCTTTGTCGCCGGGCTGCCGAAGAGTCGCGAGGAGCAGGCCGCTGTCGTCACCGCTCCGGCAGGCGAAAACGATATTCTGGCGCCGATGTCCGGCAGCGTTCTGGCGCTGGATCAGGTTCCCGACGGCACCTTCGCCAGCGGCCTGCTGGGGCAGGGGGTGGCGATTATTCCCGCCACCGGCAAGGTCATCGCCCCGTTCTCTGGCGAAGTGGCCTCTTTATTTCAGACCAAACACGCGATTGGCTTACTCAGCGACGGCGGAATTGAACTGCTGATCCATGTCGGTATCGACACCGTTAAGCTTAACGGCGCGCCCTTTACCGCCCACGTGAAAGAAGGGGATAAGGTGAAGGCCGGCGACCTGCTGCTTGAGTTCGATCGCCAGGCGATTCTGGATGCCGGCTATGACCTGGCTACCCCGATAATTATCAGTAACAGCGACGGCTATCGCAGCGTTGATATTGTATCTGGCAGCGTGGTTGACGCGGGCCAGCCGCTGCTGTCCGTCAGCCATTAATCACAGGAGAGAGAGATGAAGACATTCCCAAAAACGTTTTTATGGGGCGGCGCGACTGCGGCAAACCAGGTGGAAGGGGCGTATCTGGAAGAGGGGAAAGGGTTATCCACGTCAGATGTCCAGCCGCACGGCGTATTCGGCGACGTGGTTGAGCGCGCTGCCGGCGACAGCGGCATCAAAGATATCGCCATCGATTTCTACCACCGCTACCCGGAAGATATCAGCCTGTTCGCGGAGATGGGCTTTAACTGCCTGCGGGTGTCGATTGCCTGGACGCGTATTTTCCCCAACGGCGATGATAGCGAAGCGAACGAAGCCGGACTGGCCTTCTATGACCGGTTGTTTGATGAGCTGGCGCAGCACAACATCACTCCGCTGGTGACGCTGTCGCATTACGAAATGCCGTGGGCGCTGGTGAAAAACTACGGCGGCTGGGGCGGCCGCGAGGTTATCGGCTTCTTTGAGCGCTATGCGCGCACGGTGTTTTCCCGCTATCAGCATAAGGTCAAGCTGTGGCTAACCTTTAACGAAATCAACATGTCCCTGCATGCGCCGATGACCGGGGTCGGCCTGCCGGAAGGCAGCAGCAAAGCGGCGGTCTACCAGGCGATACATCATCAGCTGGTAGCAAGCGCGCTGGCGGTTAAGGCCTGCCACGAGATAGTCGAAGACGGGAAGATCGGCAATATGCTGCTCGGCGGCCTGATGTATCCGCTCAGCTGCCGTCCTGAAGATATCTTTGAAACCCTGCAGCAGAACCGCAGCTGGCAGTTCTTCGGCGACGTGCAGTGCCGTGGCGCCTATCCGGGCTATATGCTGCGCTATTTCCGCGAGCAGGATATCAGCCTTGAGATAACCGACGCCGACCGCGCGGCGCTGAAAGAGACCGTCGATTTTATCTCCTTTAGCTACTATATGACCGGCTGCGTGACCGCCGATGAAGAGCTGAATAAAAAGGCGCGCGGCAACATTCTCAGCATGGTGCCCAACCCGCACCTGGCGAGCTCGGAGTGGGGCTGGCAAATCGACCCGCTGGGCCTGCGTACGCTGCTTAACGTCCTGTGGGATCGCTATCAAAAGCCGCTGTTTATCGTTGAAAATGGCCTCGGCGCGAAAGATAAGGTTGAAGCCGACGGCAGCATTAATGATGACTACCGGATCGCCTACCTGAACGATCATCTCCTGCAGGTGCGGGAGGCTATCGACGACGGCGTCGAGCTGATGGGCTACACCAGCTGGGGGCCAATCGACCTGGTGAGCGCCTCGAAGGCCGAACTCTCCAAACGCTACGGTTTTATTTACGTCGATCGTGACGACCAGGGAAAGGGGACGCTGGCGCGCAGCAGGAAGAAGAGCTTTTACTGGTACAAAGAGGTCATTGCCAGCAACGGCGGTAGTTTGAAAGAGTAAGCCGCTCGCGGCCCGCACGCGCCGGGCCGCCTGCCGGTTACGCCGGTTTACGCGCGCGCAGTAAAAAGATCATCGGCCGTTCTTTTTCTTCATCGAGGCCCGGCTGGGCGGCAATTTGCTCCGCCGTCGGCCCCCACTCGTCGAGATGCTCAATCACGAAGCCGGCGGCAATCAGCAGGTTTATCCAGCTGGCGAGCTTGCGGTGCTGTTTTTTTACCCCATCGGCAAACCAGTTGCTGATGCGCTCACCCTCCTGCTGATAGTGGCTGACCGGCCAGCTTTTTTGCCCATCGGCATCTTCCTGCCAGCCCTGACGCAGCGGCGCGGTATAGACCGGATGTTCGGCGGAAAACACCAGCGTGCCGCCGGCGGTTAACGCCTGATAAACGGTGGCGAACAGCGGGGCCACCTGGGGAAGATAGTGCAGGGCCAGCGAGCTATAGACCAGTTCGCAGCTGTTGGCGGGCAGCGTCAGCGTTTGCAGATCGGTGCAGCGGTAGTCAATATCCTGACCCACGCTCATTTCGCGCGCGCGGTCGAGCATGCGGTTGGATAAATCCAGTCCGCTCACCTGCGCCGCCCCGCGATCGCGAGCCCAGCGGCAGAACCAGCCGTAGCCACAGCCGAGATCGACGACCCGCAGGCCGGATAAAGGCGGCAGCATCTGCTGAATGGCGGCCCACTCGGGCGCGCCGTCAAGGCCCTTTACCGAACGGTCGAGGGTCGCGTATCCGGCGAAAAAGCGCGGATCGTCGTAAATATTCTGGCTCATGTTCACTCCGTGAATTCATTTATCTAATTTTAACCATCTGATTTGGCTGGCCACACGCTTTACTTAACGGCGCGAGGGCGATTAACTTATTATAACCGACCCTATTAAGTCATCTGACCTATCTCATGAACCTGAATCCGAGCAAACGCGTCCTCGCCGGGCTGCCCCTGGTCATTGCGCTGGCTGGCTGCGCGCCGTCACACGATACCGGCGCCCCGCAGCTGCAGCAGACTCCTGCATCCCATGTGGCTACGGAGCTGCCTGCCAGCGTGAAAAACGGCTGGCCGCAGGAGAACTGGTGGCAGGATTACCGCGATCCGCAGCTGAACGGCCTGATTCAGCGAGCCTTAGCCAACGCGCCGGATATGCAAATAGCCGATCGGCGCATCAGGCTGGCGGAAGCCCAGGCGCGTATGTCGCAGGCCAACCTTGGCCCGGAGATGGATTTTTCCGCCAACGTTGAGCGGCAGAAAATGTCCTCAGAGGGGCTGATGGGCCCTTTTGCTACCGATACCGATGGCAATACCGGGCCGTGGTACACCAACGGCACCTTCGGCCTGACGGCGGGCTGGGACCTGGATCTGTGGGGTAAAAATCGCGCGCTGGTAAAGGCCCGCATCGGCGAAGTGAAGGCTCAGATGGCCGAGCAGGCGCAAACCCGGGAGCTGCTGGCCAGCAGCGTGGCGCGGCTCTACTGGCAGTGGCAGACCGAGGCGGCGGTGAAGGAGGTGCTGCGGCAGCTGAAGGATGAGCAGAACAATATCGTCAGCGTCGATCGGTCGCTGTACCAGCGCGGGATCACCAACTCGGTCGAAGGGGCGCAGAACGATATCAACGTCAGTAAAACCGATCAGCATCTGGCCGATGTGGCCGGCAGCATGAAGGAGATTGAGGCGCGTCTGATGGCCTTGACCAACGGCCAGAGCCAGGGGCTGAACCTCCGCCCGGCCCCTTTGCCCGCCGTCAGCACGCAAATGCCGGGCGAGCTGGGCTACGAGCTGCTGGCGCGCCGCCCGGACCTGCAGGAGGCGCACTGGTATATCGAAGCCTCTTTAAGCGAGGTGGATGCGGCGAAAGCGGCATTCTATCCGGATATTAACCTGATGGGCTTCCTGCAGCAGGATGCCCTGCACTTAAGCGATCTGTTCCGCCATTCGGCGCAGCAGATGGGGCTCTCAGCGGGCCTGACGCTGCCGATCTTTGATAGCGGTCGCCTGAACGCCAGCCTGGATATCGTCAGCGAGCAGAACAAGCTGTCGGTGGCAAAGTACAATAAAGCGGTCGTTGACGCGGTGAACCAGGTGGCGAAGGCGGCAAGCCAGGTTGAGACCCTGATGGAGAAAAACCAGCAGCAGCAGCAGGTCGAAAAAGACGCCCGGCGGATGGTGGATCTGGCGCAGGAGCGGATGAATGCCGGGCTTCTGCCGGGTTCGAAAGTGAGCATGGCGAAGCTGCCGGCGCTCGAAGAGCGGATTTCCGCGCTTCGCCTGCACGGCCAGTGGCTCGACGCCAGCATTCAGCTGACCTCCGCGCTGGGCGGCGGCTATCGCCAGGCCGCGAAGTAATCCTCTTTTCCCCGGCGACGACGCTGGCCGAGGTGGCCGCTTACTCTTTCCTTTGCGCCTCGCGGCGCTTTAGCCACCAGTGCGCGGCGATCGCCAGCACAACCGCGAGAATCAGCCAGATCGCATGCTTGAGATGGCCGTCAAGATGATGCAGCCACGGGCCAATGGCTTCTCCCCCCAGATAGCCGAGCGTGGTAAATAGCAGCGCCCAGACAATCGCTCCCAGGATATTGAGCGGCAGAAAGACCTTCGGCGGCAGGCGGCTGGCGCCGATCAGCAGCGGCCCGATGATGCGAAAACCGTACATAAAGCGCGTCCCGATGACGAACAGATAGGGGCGGCGCTGGATCATGCGCTGCGCCTTACGGATCCGCGCCTGCTGGCGGGAAAAGCGTCGCAGCAGCCGGCCGCCAAAGCGCCTGCCCAGCAGATACAGTAGCTGATCGCCGATCATCCCGCCAAGCGCTACGGAGATGACCACTAGCGGAAACTTCAATAAGCCCTGATGCGCCGCCACTCCGCCAAGGAGGGTGATAGTTTCGCCTTCCGCTATGCTGCCGATGACCAGCGCAGCGTAACCATAATGGGAAATCAGGTTATTGATATCCATACAAAAAATTCTCCCTCCGCGCGGCATCCTTCAGCTAACGCTGGCGCGTGGCCTGTGCCAGACCCGGCCGCCAGTCTTAACCATCCTGAATGACGCGACGTATTTATCCTAAAGCCTAAGCATACACCCTGGCGCTTAAAATAAGGTTAAGTGCCTTTTTATCGCTGTACATAAAATAATCTCTCAGGGTGAATTATACTTGTATCACTGCTGTACGAGGCCGTGACAAGGGGGACGCTATGAACCATGTCTGGGGACTTTTCTCTCATCCGAATCAAGAGATGAGCGTTATCAAGAGCGAAAACGAAACGATTTCGCATCACTACACGCACCACGTGCTGATCATGGCGGCGGTTCCGGTTATCTGCGCGTTTATTGGTACCACGCAGCTGGGCTGGAACTTCGGCGATGGCACCGTGATAAAACCGTCGTTGTTCACCGGGCTGGCCTTAGCGGTGCTGTTTTATGCCGTGATGCTGGCCGGGGTGGCGGTGATGGGGCGGGTTATCTGGTGGATGGCGAGAAGCTATCCGCAGCGACCTTCGCTAAAACGCTGCATGGTGTTTGCCGGCTATGTCGCTACGCCGCTGTTTCTAAGCGGGATCGTGGCGCTCTATCCGCTGGTGTGGCTATGCGCGTTTGTCGGCACGGTGGCGCTGTTCTACACCGGCTATCTGCTCTATCTCGGGATCCCAACCTTCCTGAGTATTAATCGTGAAGAGGGGCTAAGCTTTGCCAGCTCCACCCTCGCAATCGGGGTGCTGGTGCTGGAAGTGCTGCTGGCGATAACCGTTATCCTCTGGGGATATGGTTACCGGCTTTTCTAACAACATACATTGCCAGCATAAATGGATTTTTATGCTGGCAATGCAGCATTTGCTCACTATTCTTATTAGCCAGGCGCTGCTGTGGCGCGGTATGATGGCTTTTGCCAGCGTCGTTTTTGATTCAGCGGCGCAGCGTACGTGTATAACGTGCAAAAATACTTTTCAGAATGTTCACCATGCCGAAATTTCGAGTTTCTTTGCTCAGCCTGACTTTGCTACTGGCTGTTCCTTTTGCGCCCCAGGCGATAGCAAAAACCCCCGCGACCGTTCACGCCATGCAGCCGGATATCGCTTCCGGTAGCGCGATGATTGTCGATCTTGCGAGTAAAAAAATTGTCTACCAGAGCCAGCCGGATCTGGTTCGCCCGATGGCCTCCATCACCAAAGTGATGACCGCCATGGTGGTACTTGATGCCCATCTGCCGCTGGACGAGATGCTGAGCGTGGACATCAGCCACACCCCCGAAATGAAGGGCATCTATTCACGCGTGCGCCTGAACAGCCAAATCAGCCGCCGTAACATGCTGCTGCTGGCGCTGATGTCTTCGGAAAACCGCGCCGCCGCGAGCCTCGCTCACCATTACCCCGGCGGCTATGACGCCTTTATTCGCGCGATGAACGCCAAGGCGCAGGCGCTGGGCATGACCCATACCCGCTACGTCGAGCCGACCGGCCTGTCGATCCATAACGTCTCGACCGCGCGCGATCTGACTAAGCTGCTGATTGCGACCGAGCAGTATCCGCTGATTGGTCAGCTGAGCACCACCAAAGAGGATATGGCCACTTTCGCCCAGCCGGCCTACACGCTGCCGTTCCGCAACACCAACCATCTGGTGTATCGCGATAACTGGAATATTCAGCTGACCAAAACCGGCTTTACCAACGCTGCGGGCCACTGCCTGATCATGCGCACGGTGATTAATCAGCGCCCGGTGGCGCTGGTGGTGATGGACGCCTTTGGCAAATATACGCACTTTGCCGACGCCAGCCGTCTGCGGACGTGGATTGAAACCGGGAAGGTGATGCCGGTGCCGGCTTCTGCTCTGAGCTATAAAAAGCAGCGCGAAGCGCAGATGGCGGATGCGATGCTGAAAGGCGGCGCGCAGACCGCGCAGAACGACTAATCGGCCCCCAAACTCGGCCATAATAAGCGGCCAGTTCGGGGAATTTCCCGGACTGGCGCTTTTGCGCGCTCTGCGCAAGCGCCGCTCCCGGTTTTCGCCAGAAGCTACTCCGGGATCGTCAGGTCGCCGTCGCCAAGCCGACGCTGCATAATTAACGTATCCCGCCAGTCGCCCATCTTGTAGCCCACGCTGCGCAGCTGGCCTGCCACGCTAAAGCCAAATTTTTTGTGGATCGCCAGCGAGCCGGCGTTATTGTGCCCGTCGCCGATAATAGCCAGCATTTGCCGCCACGGACCCTGTTCGCACTTCGCGATCAACTGTGACAGCAGGGCGCTGCCGATACCGCGCCCGCCCATGCCCGACTCGACGTAAATCGACTCTTCGAGGGTGTAGCGATAGGCGGGGCGAGGGCGGTAAAAGGTGGCGTAGCAGTAGCCGACAATGCTCCCACGCCACAGCGCCACCAGCCACGGCAGCCCGTTGTCGCGTACGGTTTTAATCCGCTTGCGCATTTCGTCGACGGTGGGGGGAATATCCTCAAAGGAGGCGCGCCCGTTCAGCACGTGCCAGACGTACAGCGCGGCGATGGCGTGAGCATCATCGGGCAGGGCTTCGCGGATTTCTAATTCAGCGCTGTGTAACATATCCGCTTCGGACATGGTGGGGCTCCTTAAGCCAGGTTTACCGGAGACGCGTTTTCTTCGGCATGCAGCGTAATACATAACCCCGGTAGATGAATAGCCCTTCGGCCCACCCGCCCGCTGGCGACGGATAAGCCGAATGGGTTCGGCGGTTGGCCTCTGCTGCTGCGCCTACGAGGCGCTGCCGTCGCTCTCCTGGCGCTCGCCCCAGTATTTTTGCTTGCTGGTTTTGCCGATCCCCGGGTTCATGCTGTTGGTCGGATCGTTCTGGCGGTAGAACTGCTTTAAGCTCTCCGGCGCTTCGTAAAGATGCCCGACGTTGTGCTCGGCGGGATACTGCGCGCCGCGCGCTTTTAGCAGCGCCAGCATTTTCTCCTTCAGCTCGTGGGCATCCACGCCTTTCTTAACGATGTAATCCTGGTGGAAGACGTGGCACATAAAGTGACCGTAGTAGAGCTTATAGACCAGCTGGTCGTCGATGTCGGCCGGCAGATGCTCAAACCACTCGGTGTCGTTGCGGCGCAGCGCGATATCCAGCGCCAGAATATCCTCCACCTCGTCTGCGTGAACGGCCTGGTAGCGAATGGCGGCCCCCGCCGCGGCGAAGCGATGCAGGAACGCCTTACTGCCTTCTTCCGCCGTACAGACAAAGAAATCGCCCTCGGCCTGTTTAAAGTACTCCGTCAGCCACGCCTGGGCTTCCTCGACGCCGTCGCCCGCCATCTTCAGCAGCAGGTGATGCTCATATTTATCGCGCCAGGTTTTCATTCGCTCCGGCAGGTGCGCCGGGAAAACGTGACCGATCTTTTGCATAAAGCGGTCGGTGAAGTGCGGTTTAAACAGCGATACCTTCTCCAGAAGCGCATCGGTGCGGCCCTTCATGGTGAAGAAGAACGGCATTTTGTCGGTGCCGAGCTTGTCGATCATCAGGAAGGTGTCTTTGCCGTAGCGCTCGGCGATATCGTAGATATCGCGGTGCATATATTCCCCCGCCACCGGCAGATTTTTAAATTCAGCAAGAATATGACGACGGATTTCGGTCAGCACTTCAGGCCTGTTGCTGCCGATGTAAAACACCTGCTGGCGCTTTTCCGCCGGGAAGGTGTCCAGACGGGCGGCAAAGACCGCCAGCTTGCCGGCGCAGCCCGAAGACTCAAACAGGCGATCGGGGTCGGCGTTGTAGCGCGCCGGCGTGTCGGCGGTGACGTCGCGTACGCGGGTGACGTAATCATGATCGTGGGCGTGGCGGCCGTCGTGAAGGACGTCTTCATCTTTAATTCGATCGTCGTCGAGGCTGCTGAGGATCTGCTCCGGGGTGCTGCCGAGGTCGATGCCAAGATGGTTAACGAGGCGCAGCTTGCCCTGCTCATCAATCTGCGCAAACAGCGACATCTCGGTATAGGCCGGGCCGCGCTGGACCAGCGAGCCGCCGGAGTTATTGCAGATGCCGCCGATAACCGATGCGCCGATGCAGGAGGAGCCAATCACCGAGTGCGGCTCGCGGCCAAACGGCTTCAGCGCTTTCTCCAGCGAATAGAGCGTGGTGCCCGGGAATGCCAGCACCTGCTCGCCTTTACCCAGCAGATGCAGCTTGTCCAGGCGCAGGGTGCTGATAATCACGATGTCGCGATCGTAATCGTTGCCGTTCGGGGTGGAGCCTTCGGTGAGGCCGGTATTCGCAGCCTGCATTAAAATAATTTTATCGGCTTCCACGCAGGCGCTCAGCACCCGCCAGAGTTCCAGCAGCGTTCCGGGAAAAACCACGGCCAGCGCATCGCCGTGGCCGGAACGAAACCCTTTGCGATAGCGCTGGGTTTTTGCCGGGTCGGTTAACAGGTGCGAGGAGCCAACCAGTCTCGCCAGCTCGGTCAGAAAAGCGTTGTTATGTGGTGTTGCTGCAGATGACATGATCCACTCCTTGTGGTGGGACAAAAAACTCTGCACTAAGAATAGCGCTTTGTATGACAATTTGGTGCATGAATGTTTCGAAAAATCAGAGCAGAAGCCGAGCTTTCTACAGGCGTCTCGCCTATGTTTATGGCAAACTGCGGTTTTTATTATACTTGTCGTCTTACAAGCTGCGCGCGCCGCCAGCCTCGCCCTGTGCGGGCCGGCGCCGGGACGATGAGTCCCCCGGCTCGAAATTGATAGAGTATAGGTTTCGCCAAAATCCTCGCTACTGGAAGAAAAGAGAGATAACCATGAAATGGCTCTGTACTGTAGGCCTCGCCGTTAGCCTGGCGCTGCAACCCGCGCTGGCGGATGAACTGTTCGGCAACCATCCTTTGACTCCGCAGGCGCGGGATGCCTTCGTCAGCGAACTGCTGAAAAAAATGACGGTAGACGAAAAGATCGGCCAGCTGCGGCTGATCAGCGTCGGCCCGGATAACCCGAAAGAGGCGATCCGCGAGATGATCAAAGAGAGCCAGGTCGGGGCGATCTTCAACACCGTGACCCGCTCGGATATCCGCGTGATGCAGGACCAGGTGATGCAGCTCAGCCGGCTGAAAATTCCGCTATTCTTTGCCTACGACGTGCTTCACGGCCAGCGCACCGTCTTCCCGATAAGCCTCGGCCTGGCCTCCTCCTTTAACCTCGACGCGGTGAATACCGTCGGGCGCATTTCGGCCTATGAGGCCGCCGACGATGGCCTCAACATGACCTGGGCGCCGATGGTGGACGTCTCCCGCGATCCGCGCTGGGGACGCGCCTCGGAAGGCTTTGGCGAAGATACCTATTTAACCACCATGATGGGCAAAGCGATGGTTGAGTCGATGCAGGGCAAAAGCCCGGCGGACCGCTACTCGGTGATGACCAGCGTGAAGCACTTCGCCGCCTACGGCGCGGTGGAGGGCGGTAAAGAGTACAACACCGTCGATATGAGCCCGCAGCGCCTGTTCAACGACTATATGCCGCCGTACAAAGCAGGGCTGGATGCCGGCAGCGGCGCGGTAATGGTGGCGCTTAACTCGCTCAACGGTACGCCGGCCACCTCCGATGCGTGGCTGCTAAAAGAGGTGCTGCGCGACGACTGGGGCTTTAAGGGCATTACCGTTTCCGACCACGGCGCGATTAAAGAGCTGATCAAACACGGCGTTGCTTCCGACCCGGAAGACGCGGTGCGCGTGGCGCTGAAGTCCGGCATCAATATGAGCATGAGCGACGAGTACTACAGCAAATACCTGCCGGATCTGGTGAAGTCCGGCAAGGTCACCATGGCGGAGCTGGATGACGCGACGCGCCACGTGCTTAACGTCAAATACGATATGGGGCTGTTTAACGATCCGTACAGCCACCTGGGACCGAAGGAGTCAGACCCGCAGGACACCAACGCCGAAAGCCGCCTGCATCGTAAAGAGGCCCGGGAAGTGGCGCGCGAAAGCCTGGTACTGCTGAAAAACCGTCTTGAGACGCTGCCGCTGAAAAAATCGGGCACCGTTGCGGTTATCGGGCCGCTGGCTGACAGCAAGCGGGACATGATGGGCAGCTGGTCGGCGGCAGGCGTTGCCGATCAGTCGGTTACCGTGCTCACCGGGATTAAAACGGCGCTCGGCGATCGCGGTAAGGTGGTATACGCCCGCGGCGCCAACGTGACTGACGATAAAGGCATCGTTGATTTCCTCAACCTGTATGAGAAAGCGGTGCAGATCGATCCGCGCTCGCCGCAGGCGATGATCGACGAGGCGGTCGCCGCCGCGAAGCAGTCTGACGTGGTCGTCGCGGTTGTCGGCGAAGCGCAGGGGATGGCGCACGAAGCCTCCAGCCGCACCGATATCACGCTGCCCCAGAGCCAGCGCGATTTAATCAGCGCCCTCAAAGCCACCGGTAAACCGCTGGTGCTGGTGCTGATGAACGGCCGCCCGCTGGCGCTGGTCAAAGAGGATCAGCAGGCTGACGCGATTCTGGAGACCTGGTTCGCCGGCACCGAAGGCGGCAACGCCATCGCCGACGTTCTGTTCGGCGACGCGAATCCGTCCGGCAAGCTGCCGATGTCGTTCCCGCGCTCGGTAGGGCAGATCCCGGTCTACTACAGCCACCTCAATACCGGTCGTCCCTACAACGCCGACAAGCCGAATAAGTACACCTCGCGCTACTTTGATGAGGCCAACGGTCCGCTGTACCCGTTTGGCTACGGCCTGAGCTACACCACCTTTAGCGTATCTGACGTCAAAATGTCGGCTCCGACCATGCGGGCGGACGGCAGCGTGACGGCCAGCGTGCAGGTAACCAATACCGGTAAGCGCGAAGGGGCGACGGTGATCCAGCTGTACCTGCAGGACGTTACCGCCTCGATGAGCCGCCCGGTGAAAATGCTGCGCGGCTTCAAGCGCGTGACCCTCAAGCCGGGCGAGACCCAGACCGTCAGCTTCCCGATTGAGGTCGACGCGCTGAAGTTCTGGAACCAGAAAATGAAATACGCCGCCGAGCCGGGTAAATTCAACGTCTTTATCGGCGTAGATTCTGCCCGCGTGAAGCAGGGTGAGTTTGAATTGCTGTAGTTCAGGCGGGCGCGACGCGCTGACGTTGACTCTCTATCAGGCCGGGTAACCGGCCTTTTCTTTTCCTCTCACTGCGCATTTGGGCTACTCTTTTCTCTTAAGCTTCTGTAAATGGAGCGCAAATTAAAGAGGGAAGCGGGATGATGATTGCAAGCAAATGGTCGGGCGCCCTCGCGCTGGCGGCCCTGGTGAGCCTGCCGCTGCAGGCGGCGGAGCCGGTCAAAGTTGGCTCAAAAATTGATACCGAAGGGGCGCTGCTGGGCAATATTATTTTGCAGGTTCTGGAAAGCCACGGCGTGAAGACGGTGAATAAAATTCAGCTCGGCACCACGCCGGTGGTACGCGGCGCCATTACCGCGGGTGAATTAGATATTTACCCCGAGTATACCGGCAACGGGGCCTTCTTCTTTAAGCAGGAGAACGACCCGGCGTGGAAAAACGCGCAGCAGGGTTATGAGAAGGTCAAAACCCTGGACGGCGAGAAGAATAAGCTGATCTGGCTAACGCCTGCGCCGGCCAACAATACCTGGACCATCGCCGTGCGTCAGGATCTGGCGCAAAAAAACCACCTCACTTCGCTGGCCGATTTGAGCAGCTATCTGCAGAAGGGCGGTGAATTCAAGCTGGCGGCTTCCGCCGAGTTTATCGAACGCCCGGATGCGCTCCCGGCCTTTGAAAAGGCCTACGATTTCAAGCTTAATCAAAACCAGCTGCTGTCGCTGGCGGGCGGCGACACGGCGGTGACCATCAAGGCGGCGGCGCAGCAGACCTCCGGCGTCAACGCGGCGATGGCCTATGGTACCGACGGGCCGGTGGCCGCGCTCGGGCTGCAAACGCTGAGCGACCCGAAAGGCGTGCAGCCGATCTATGCCCCGGCGCCGGTGGTGCGCGAAGCGGTGCTGAAGGCCTATCCGCAGATGGCGCAGTGGCTGCAGCCGGTATTCGCCAGCCTTGACGAAAAAACGCTGCAGCAGCTCAACGCCAGCATTGCGGTGGAAGGGCTGGATGCGAAGAAAGTTGCCGCAGACTATCTGCAGCAAAAAGGGCTGTTGAAGTAGGTTTTGGTGGCTATTCGTTGCTATAACCGCGTTTCGCTGCTGCTGGCGCTTTTACTGCTGATGATGGTGGCTCTGCCGTTTGTGAACTATGCGCCGAACCGGCTACTCTCCGGAGAGGCGCGCTGGCTGTGGCAGAGCTGGCCGTGGCTGGCCGCCGCGCAGCTGGGCATGGCGATGGCCGTACTGCTGCTTTGCGCGCTGCCCGGGCGCTCACCGCTGCTGTTAACCTTCCTGATAGCCGATGCGCTGCTGCCGCTGCTGTGGTTCGGGGCCGGGCAGGCGGCGCTACAGCTGGCGCAAAGCGGGTCGTCGCTGGCGCGCACTTCGCCGGGCAGCGGGCTGTGGCTTTCGCTGGCGCTGTGCCTGCTGCTGGCCAGCGATGCGATACGGCGCCTGACCGCCCGGGCGCTGTGGCGCTGGCTGCTCAATGCGCAAATCTGGCTAATTCCCTGCATCCTGCTGGCGACGGGGATGCTTGACTCGCTATCGCTGCTAAAAGAGTACGCCAATCGCCAGGATATCTTTGACGATGCCCTGCGCCAGCATGTGCTCCTGCTGCTCGGTACGCTGCTGCCCGCTCTGCTTATCGGAGTCCCGGTGGGCGTGTGGCTCTGGCGGCAGCCGCGGTGGCAGGAGTCGGTGTTTACCTGTCTCAACGTCATTCAAACGATCCCTTCGGTGGCGCTATTTGGCCTGCTGATCGCGCCGCTTGCCGGCCTGACGCGCCGCTTTCCCGCGCTGGCTGAGGCCGGTATCTCCGGCACCGGAACGGCGCCCGCGCTGATTGCGCTGGTGCTCTACGCTCTGCTGCCGCTGGTGCGCGGGGTGGTCACCGGCCTGCAGCAGGTGCCGCGCGAAGCGTTGGAAAGCGCGGCGGGGATGGGCATGAGCGGCGGCCAGCGCTTCTGGCACGTACAGCTGCCGCTGGCGCTGCCGATACTGCTGCGCAGCCTGCGGGTGGTAAGCGTACAAACCGTCGGCATGGCGGTGGTGGCCGCGCTGATCGGCGCCGGGGGATTCGGCGCTCTGGTGTTCCAGGGCCTGCTCAGCAGCGCCCTGGATCTGGTGCTGCTTGGGGTGATCCCGACGATTGCGCTGGCGGTGGTGGTGGATGCGCTTTTTGCGCTGTGGGGCGCGTTGCTAAAAGGAGAGGCGGGTGATTGAATTTGACGGCGTAAACAAATCTTTTGCCGGGCAGCCGGCGGTGAAAAACCTCAATCTGCACCTGCGCGAGGGGGCGTTCTCGGTGCTGATCGGCACCTCCGGTTCGGGCAAGTCGACGACGCTGAAGATGATCAACCGGCTGGTTGAGCACGACAGCGGCACTATCCGCTTCGCCGGCCAGGATATCCGCGAGCAGCCGGTGCTGGCGCTGCGTCGGCGGATGGGCTACGCCATCCAGTCGATCGGCCTGTTTCCCCACTGGACGGTGGCGCAGAATATCGCCACCGTCCCGCAGCTGCAGAAGTGGCCGCGGCGGAAAGTGGCGGAGCGGGTTGATGAACTGATGGCGCTGCTGGGGCTGGAGGCCACGCTGCGGGCGCGCTATCCGCATCAGCTTTCCGGCGGCCAGCAGCAGCGGGTCGGCGTGGCGCGGGCGCTGGCGGCAAATCCTGAGGTTCTGCTGATGGACGAGCCCTTTGGCGCGCTCGATCCGGTGACCCGCGAGGCGCTCCAGCAGGAGATGATCCGTATTCACCGGCTGCTGGGGCGCACGATTGTGCTGGTCACCCACGATATTGACGAAGCGCTGCGGCTGGCGGATCACCTGGTGCTGATGGACGGCGGCGAAGTCGTGCAGCAGGGGGAACCGCTGCAGATGCTGCTGCAGCCGAAGAATGACTTTGTCGAGACCTTTTTTGGCCGCAGCGAGCTTGGCGTTCGCCTGCTGTCGCTGCGCGGCGTCGCCGACTATCTGCGCCGCGATGAACGTCTCGCCGGAGATACCCTGAACGTGGCGATGACGCTGCGCGAGGCGCTGTCGCTGTTTGTGGCCCACCGTCGCGAGGTGCTGCCGGTGGTGGATGAACGGGGGGCCGCGTGCGGGACGCTGCATTTTGCCGATCTGCTGCGCGAGGAGGTACGGCATGAAGGTTCTGCGTGATCCGCTGCTGTGGCTGCTGGCGCTGTTTATCGCCTTTCTGCTGGCGCTACCCTACAGCGCGCCGCTGTTTAGCGCTCTGTTTCCGGAACTGCCGCGCCCGGTCTATCAGCAGCAGAGCTTTCTTTCGCTGACCCTCGCCCACTGCTGGCTGGTGGCGCTCTCCAGCCTCGCGGCAACCCTTATCGGCGTTGGGGCGGGGATTGCGGTAACGCGCCCCGCGGGCCGCGAATTTCGCCCGCTGGTGGAGACCATTGCCGCAATGGGGCAGACCTTTCCGCCGGTGGCGGTTCTGGCGATTGCCGTTCCGGTTCTGGGGTTTGGCTGGGAACCGGCGCTGATTGCGCTGGCGCTGTACGGCATACTGCCGGTGCTGCAGGGCACGCTGGCGGGCCTGAGCGCGGTGCCCTCGGGGGTTCTTGAGGTTGCGCTGGGAATGGGAATGACCCGCTGGCAGAGGCTGGTAAAAGTCGAGCTGCCGCTGGCGGCGCCGGTGATGCTGGCCGGTATTCGTACTTCGACGATCGTCAATATAGGGACGGCGACGATTGCCTCAACGGTCGGGGCCAATACCCTCGGCACGCCGATTGTTATCGGCCTGAGCGGGTTTAATACCGCCTATGTGCTGCAAGGGGCGCTGCTGGTGGCGCTGGCGGCGATCGTGGTCGATCGTGGGTTTGAGCGGCTGAATCAGCGAATCAGCCGACACCGCCGCGAACGATAAAGGAGTAACCGGCAAGCATAACGCCGCTGATCCCGCCGATAGCCATAAATAAGAACAGGGTAATAACCGCAATTTTTGCTGGCTTCATAATAGGCTCCTGATGTTAACGGGGCGATTATACGGTGAAGCGCAGGTGTTAATGAAACATTAATTGCTATTTAGCCAGATCGCGCGCCCTTGCTGCTGCCACTCCAGCAGCTGTTCCTGCTCGGCGGGAGCGGGCGTTTCGCCGCACCACACCAGCAGGGTGCTCTCGGGGAACAGCTCCGGGCGAATCTGCGTCAGCGAGTGGGCGACGACGTCGACCCGCCAGCCCTGTTCGCTGGCCACCCAGCCCTCCAGCCACAGCCGGGCGATATCGCCGGTGTTCCAGCCCACGACCAGCGCGTGGCTGCCGGGGTGCTTCCAGGCGCTGGCCAGGCTTTGCGCAATGTGGCTGATGAGGACCCCGTCGAGAATGCCGCGCAGCGCGATAAGCGTCGGCTGGGGGCTAAGCAGGCGATGGCGTAAAGGAACAAACAGGTGGTTGACCAGGGTGTGCGCCGGATAGCTGTGGCTGCGCTCTTTAATCCACGACCGCAGACGACGGTAGCTGCCGTCGTGCAGCAGCGTCAGCACGATCTCCTGCTGTTCGCGCCAGCCGCCTTCCTCCTGCGGGTCGCTGTCGGCGAGCAGCGTTTTGACCTTTCCTACCTGAACGCCGGAGTCAATCCAGCGCTTAATTTCGCGGATGCGGTCAATCTCCTGCTCGTTGAACAGGCGGTGGCCGCCGTCGGTACGCTGAGGTTTGAGCAGACCGTAGCGCCGTTGCCAGGCGCGAAGCGTTACCGGGTTAACGTCACAAAGCTGCGCCACTTCACCAATCGTATAAAGCGTCATCTCTTCCCCTCCCGCAGAATTCTCCTCCCTATAACTGTAGAAGCTGTTTGGGGAAGGGGAAATATTTGCTTATTTTTTGTTCTTTTCGCCGAGGGCAAGGCGCTAAGAAGTGTGATCGCGGCCATGAATGTTCATTTTCTTGTAGCGCTTCAAAGAAAGATTTGCCGGGGCGGTGTATGTTACGCGCTTTCAGGTGATGTGTGGTCTGCGGGTATGTACGAGTTCGATCTGGTGTTGCTGCTGCTCCAGCAGATGTGCGTCTTTTTAGTTATCGCGTGGCTGATGAGCAAGACGCGGCTGTTCATTCCCCTGATGCAGGTCACAGTCCGTCTGCCGCACAAGCTGCTGTGCTACGTTACCTTCTCAATTTTCTGCATTATGGGGACCTACTTCGGTCTGCATATTGAAGACTCTATCGCCAATACCCGGGCCATCGGCGCGGTAATGGGCGGCCTGCTCGGCGGGCCGGTGGTCGGTGGCCTCGTGGGGCTGACCGGCGGGCTGCATCGCTACTCCCTTGGCGGAATGACCGCGCTAAGCTGCATGGTTTCGACCATTGTCGAAGGGCTGCTTGGCGGGCTGGTGCACAGCATCCTCGTGAAGCGCGGGCGGCCGGATAAGGTCTTTAGCCCGCTGACCGCCGGAGCGATCACCTTCTTTGCCGAACTGGTGCAGATGATGATTATCCTGCTGATCGCGCGCCCGTTTCAGGACGCCCTCCATCTGGTTCAGAGCATTGCCGCGCCGATGATGGTCACTAACACCGTTGGCGCCGCGCTGTTTATGCGTATCCTGCTCGATAAGCGGGCGATGTTTGAAAAATACACCTCGGCGTTTTCCGCTACCGCGCTGAAGGTCGCGGCCTCGACGGAGGGGATCCTGCGCCAGGGGTTTAACGAAGAGAACAGCATGCGGGTGGCGCAGGTGCTTATCCAGGAGCTGGATATCGGCGCGGTGGCGATTACCGATCGCGACCGGCTGCTGGCCTTCACCGGCATCGGCGACGATCATCATCTTCCCGGCAAGCCTATCTCCTCCCTCTACACCCAAAAGGCGATCGAAAGCGGCGAAGTGGTATACGCCGACGGCAACGAGGTTCCCTACCGCTGCTCCATCCACCCGCACTGCAAGCTCGGCTCAACGCTGGTGATCCCGCTGCGCGGCGAGAACCAGCGGGTGATTGGCACCATTAAACTGTATGAGGCGAAGAACCGTCTGTTCAGCTCAATCAACCGTACGCTGGGCGAGGGGATTGCCCAGCTGCTGTCGGCGCAAATTCTTGCCGGGCAGTATGAACGACAGAAGGCGCTGTTAACCCAGTCGGAAATTAAGCTGCTGCATGCCCAGGTTAACCCACACTTTCTGTTCAACGCCCTGAATACCCTCAAGGCGGTGATTCGCCGCGACAGCGATCAGGCCGGCCAGCTGGTGCAGTATCTGTCGACCTTCTTTCGCAAAAACCTGAAGCGGCCGTCGGAAATTGTCACCCTGGCGGATGAGATTGAGCATGTGAATGCCTATCTGCAGATTGAAAAAGCGCGTTTTCAGGCCAATCTACAGATTCAGATGCTGGTGCCCGACGCGCTGGCGCATCACCAGCTACCGGCGTTTACGCTGCAGCCGATTGTTGAAAACGCCATTAAGCACGGCACCTCGCAGCATCTTGGCGTGGGCGAGATTATCATTCGCGCCAGCCAGGACGCGCGTTGGCTGCAGCTGGATATCGAAGATAACGCCGGGCTGTATCAGGCCAATCCGGACGCCAGCGGACTCGGCATGAGCCTGGTGGACCGGCGGCTGCGGGCGCGATTTGGCGCTGAGTGTGGAATTACCGTGACCTGTGAAGCCGAGCGCTTTACCCGCGTTACGCTGCGACTGCCCGTGGAGGAGAGCGCGTGTTAAAAGTATTAATCGTTGATGATGAGCCGCTGGCGCGTGAAAACCTGCGTATTTTGCTGGAAGCGCAGAGCGATATTGAGGTCGTGGGGGAGTGCGGTAACGCCGTTGAGGCGATTGGCGCGGTGCACAAGCTGCGCCCGGACGTGCTGTTCCTCGATATCCAGATGCCGCGCATCAGCGGGCTGGAGATGGTCGGCATGCTCGACCCCGAGCACCGGCCCTATATCGTGTTCCTTACCGCCTTCGACGAATATGCGGTTAAGGCGTTCGAAGAGCACGCGTTTGACTATCTGCTCAAGCCGATTGAGGCCGCCAGGCTGGATAAAACGCTGGCTCGCCTGCGCCAGGAGCGCAGCCTGCAGGACATTTCGCTACTCGACGGCGCTCAGCAGGCGCTGAAATATATCCCCTGCAGCGGCCATAGCCGGATCTGGCTGCTGCAGATGGAGGACGTGGCGTTTGTCAGCAGCCGGATGAGCGGTATTTACGTCACCGACAGCGAAGGGAAGGAGGGCTTCACCGAGCTGACCCTGCGCACCCTCGAGAGCCGAACGCCGCTGCTGCGCTGCCACCGTCAGTATCTGGTCAATATGGCCCACCTGAAGGAGATTCGTCTGGAGGAGAACGGCCAGGCCGAGCTGCTGATGCGCGCCGGGCATACGGTGCCGGTTAGCCGCCGCTACTTAAAAAGCCTGAAAGAGGCGATTGGTCTGTAAAACGGCAGAATCGTGGTAGACTTAGCGCCAGTATTTTTCATCATGAAGGCATTATGATCAGCAACGATATCCTACGTAGCCTGCGCTACACCTTGAAAACCAATAATAATGGCCTGGTGCGTATTTTTGCGCTCGGCGATTCCGTCGTCAGCGCAGAGCAGCTGGTACCGTGGCTGAAAAAAGAGGACGAGGACGGCTTCCAGCGCTGTCCGGATATCGTCCTGTCGATCTTCCTGAATGGTCTGATTTACGACAAACGCGGTAAAGATGAGTCCGCGCCGCCGCTGGCGGTTGAGCGTCGGGTGAATAACAATGTCGTGCTGAAAAAGCTGCGCGTTGCCTTCTCTCTGAAGACCGACGATATTCTCGCCATTTTGACCCAGCAGCAGTTCCGCGTCTCAATGCCGGAAATTACCGCCATGATGCGCGCGCCGGAGCATAAAAACTTCCGCGAGTGCGGCGACCAGTTCCTGCGCTATTTCCTGCGCGGTCTGACCGAGCGCGTGCACGCCGCCAAACCCTGAGTTTCTGCATCAGGCGGCCCGGCTGGCGCAGCGCTTAGCCGGGCTACGGCCTACTTCACTTCCTGAAAACCCTGCTCTTCGAGTAGTTTTGTCGACACGGACATCGAAACAAACTGCCGCGAGCAGTCGGTGAACATCGATCCCGGTAGCTTGCACAGTTCGCTGATTTTCGCCTCGTTAAAATCGACGCTCAGGTGTTCCTGCGCATAGCTGTCTTTATAGTCGATGGTTTGCTCCACCCCCTTTATGCTGCGATAAACGCTGCTCATCGGTTCAATAATGGCCCGCGCCTGCTCTTCATTGCTGGCGCCGATGGTTTTATAGGGGATGATGTTGTTGGCGTCCTGACGCAGGACTTTGTCGCCCTCATAATAATAGGTAAAGCTGAGTTCGACGCCTTCGGCCGCGCGGTTAAAGGTTTTGCTCTGCTCTTTTTTATTGTCGCAGGCGGTCAGCGCCGTGGTCAGCAGAGCGACGACGGCAAGCGCGGTGAGCTTGTGTGTATATTTCATCCCGGTTCCCTGTGTTGATATTAATACCGTTCCGTTGTCAGAATAGCGTATTGATTATTGTTCTTATTAGCAGGGCGTGCAAATTAAAGAGCCTGCCGGGAGAGGCTTCAGGCAAAAAAAAACGCTGCCGGGGCAGCGTTTTACGCGGAGATTATTTGACCTGTTGACCAGGCTGGGCGCCGCTGTCCGGGCTGAGCAGGAAGATATCTTTCCCGCCAGGGCCCGCCGCCATCACCATCCCTTCGGAGATGCCGAAGCGCATCTTGCGCGGCGCGAGGTTAGCGACCATCACCGTCAGACGACCAATCAGCGCCTGCGGATCGGGGTAGGCGCTGCGGATGCCGGAGAAGACGTTGCGCTTCTCGCCGCCGATATCCAGCGTCAGGCGCAGCAGCTTGTCGGAACCGTCGACGAATTCGGCGTTTTCGATCAGCGCAATGCGCATATCCACTTTGGCAAAATCATCAAAGCTGATGGTTTCCTGCAGCGGATCGTCCGCCAGCGGGCCGGTGGCCGGAGCCGAGAGCGCCTTCACCTCTTCCTTCGATGCCTCTACCAGCGCCTCAACCTGCTTCATTTCGATGCGGTTATACAGCGCTTTGAAGGTGTTGACCTTATGCGCCAGCAGCGGCTGCTGGATCGCATCCCAGCTCAGCTCGCTGTTGAGGAACGCTTCGGCGCGGGCGGTCAGCTGCGGCAGGACCGGCTTGAGCCAGGTCATCAGTACGCGGAACAGGTTGATGCCCATGGAGCAGATAGCCTGCAGATCGGCATCGCGGCCTTCCTGTTTGGCGACTACCCACGGGGCCTGCTCGTCAACATAGCGGTTAGCCACGTCGGCCAGCGCCATGATTTCACGGATGGCTTTACCGAACTCGCGGCTGTCCCACGCTTCGCCAATGCTTGCTGCCGCATCGGTGAAGGTTTTGTACAGCGCCGGATCGGCCAGCTCAGCGGCCAGCACGCCGTCGAAGCGTTTGGCGATAAAGCCGGCGTTGCGCGACGCGAGGTTAACCAGCTTGTTGACGATGTCGGCGTTGACGCGCTGAATGAAGTCTTCGAGGTTGAGGTCGATATCGTCGATGCGCGAAGAGAGCTTGGCGGCGTAGTAGTAGCGCAGGCTGTCGGCGTCAAAGTGGTTCAGCCAGGTGCTGGCTTTAATGAAGGTGCCGCGCGATTTAGACATCTTCGCGCCGTTGACCGTCACGTAGCCGTGAACGAACAGGTTGGTCGGCTTGCGGAAGCCGCTGCCTTCCAGCATCGCCGGCCAGAACAGGCTGTGGAAGTAGACGATATCTTTGCCGATAAAGTGATACAGCTCGGCGGCGGAATCTTTCTTCCAGTAGGCGTCAAAGCTTTCGCTATCGCCGCGTTTGTCGCACAGGTTTTTGAATGAACCCATGTAGCCGATCGGCGCGTCCAGCCAGACGTAGAAGTATTTGCCCGGCGCGTTGGGAATTTCGAAACCGAAGTACGGCGCATCGCGGGAGATGTCCCACTGCTGCAGACCAGACTCGAACCACTCCTGCATCTTATTCGCCACCTGTTCCTGCAGCGCGCCGCTGCGGGTCCACGCCTGCAGCATTTCGCTAAACGACGGCAGGTCGAAGAAGAAGTGCTCGGATTCACGCATCACCGGCGTCGCGCCGGAAACCACCGATTTCGGCTCGATCAGCTCGGTCGGGCTGTAGGTCGCGCCGCACACTTCGCAGTTATCGCCGTACTGATCCGGTGATTTACATTTCGGGCAGGTCCCCTTCACGAAACGGTCAGGGAGGAACATCCCTTTTTCCGGATCGTAGAGCTGAGAGATGGTGCGGTTTTTAATAAAACCGTTCTCTTTCAGGCGCGAGTAGATAAGCTCCGACAGCTCGCGGTTTTCGTCGCTGTGCGTGGAGTGGTAGTTATCGTAGCTAATGTCGAAGCCGGCAAAATCGGCCTGGTGCTCCTGACTCATCTCGCCAATCATCTGCTCCGGAGAGACGCCAAGCTGCTGGGCTTTCAGCATGATCGGCGTGCCGTGGGCGTCGTCGGCGCAGATGAAGTTGACCTCGTGGCCGCGCATTCGCTGGTAACGGACCCAGACATCAGCCTGGATGTGCTCCAGCATGTGGCCGAGGTGGATTGAGCCGTTGGCGTACGGCAGCGCGCACGTTACCAGAATTTTCTTCGCGACTTGAGTCATAGTGAGCATTACATCTTCTGTTGTAAAAAGGGCTTTTGATATTACCAAAAGGGCACTGGGTGCGCCATAAATGGCTGACCATATATGGATAATCCCCAGCTGTGATAAACTCAATCATTACTGAAAGCATCTCATAACAACAAAGGAGTCGGGATGAATTCGCAATCCCAGGCCAAATCCCCCGAACGTCTACGCGCGATGGTCGCCGGAACGCTGGCTAATTTTCAGCACCCCACTTTGAAGCACAATCTCACCGCGCTGAAGGCGCTGCACCACGTCGCCTGGCTGGACGACACCGTGCATATCGAGATTCAGATGCCGTTCGTCTGGCACAGCGCTTTTGAAGCCCTGAAAGAGCAGTGCAGCGCCGATCTGCTGCGCATTACCGGCGCCCAGGCTATCGACTGGAAGCTGACGCACAGCATCGCCACCCTGAAGCGGGTGAAAAACCAGCCGGGCGTCAACGGCGTGAAGAATATTATTGCCGTGAGCTCCGGTAAGGGCGGGGTCGGGAAATCGTCTACGGCGGTTAACCTCGCGCTGGCGCTGGCGGCGGAAGGGGCCAAGGTCGGGATTCTCGACGCCGATATTTACGGCCCGTCGATTCCTACCATGCTGGGCGCGGAAGATCAGCGTCCCACCTCGCCGGACGGCACCCATATGGCGCCGATTATGAAATTCGGCCTCGCCACCAACTCGATCGGCTATCTGGTGACTGACGACAACGCTATGGTGTGGCGCGGCCCGATGGCCAGCAAGGCGCTGATGCAGATGCTGCAGGAGACGCTGTGGCCGGATCTCGACTACCTGGTGCTGGACATGCCGCCAGGCACCGGCGATATTCAGCTGACGCTGGCGCAGAACATCCCGGTGACCGGCGCGGTTGTGGTCACCACGCCGCAGGACATCGCGCTGATCGATGCCAAAAAGGGCATTGTGATGTTCGAAAAAGTGGAGGTGCCGGTGCTGGGTATCGTGGAGAACATGAGCATGCATATTTGCAGCAACTGCGGTCACCATGAGCCTATCTTTGGCACCGGCGGCGCGCAGAAGCTGGCGGAGCAATATCATACCCAGCTGCTGGCCCAGCTGCCGCTGCACATTCATCTGCGTGAGGACCTGGATAACGGTACCCCGACGGTGATCGCCCGCCCGGAAAGCGAGTTTACCGATATCTATCGCCAGCTGGCAGGGCGCGTGGCGGCCCAGCTCTACTGGCAAGGTGAGGTTATTCCCAGCGAGATCGCCTTCCGCGCGGTTTAACCGCCGCGCGTAAAACAACGCCCGGGACTTCGCTGCGCCATGCGGGAGCAGCAGAAGGACCGGGCGTTTTTCGTTGCGGCTAGCGGCCGCTGCGCGCTGCGTGAGCCTTGCAATCAGTGCTGGTAGAAAATCTCGCCGTCGTAAATTTTGACAATTTTACCTTCAGGCTCGGTGACCAGCACATAGCTGCCGCCCATGTAGGTCCAGTGGGTGTTGGCGTCTGGCGCAGGCAGGTGGCGCTGCTGCCACTGCTTAATGGTGTACTCCGGGGTCATATACAGCGCCGGTACGGTATCGCCTACGCGAAACTGCTGGAAGTCGGAGGTGACGCCGTCCAGCTCATATTTCTGCAGATCGGCGGCGGAAACCGACCCAACGACGCCGGCGCTCGCCAGCAGTACGCCCAGAAGCAGCATTTTTGTTTTACGCATAAATTCCTCATTATTATCCTGGACACAAAATCGCAGCCTCGTATCATTCCGAAGCATGACGGCGATGGCAAGTACTGGTTGATTAAAAATGTAAGCAAACGATGGTGCCGGTTACGCGATTCAGCGAACTGCGCCAGTTTTAGGAAAAGTCCGGCGATTCGGAGGTGGGAGTTAATATGTTCAGGCTGGAAGATCTGACGTTATTTGTCCGCGCGGCGGCGCTCGGCAGCTTCAGCGACGCGGCGCGGGAGGTCGGGCAGCAGCCGGCGCAGGTGAGCGCGGCGATTAAGCGTCTGGAGACCACGCTGAATATCCGTCTTTTTGCCCGCTCAACCCGCAGCCTGCGCCTGACCCCCGAAGGGGAGACCTGGCTGCCCTATGCGACGCAGATGCTCGACACCCTGCACGCCGGGCTGCAAAAAATCCAGCTGCCGGATGATGAAATCCGCGGCACGCTGCAAATTGCGGTGCCCTCCGACCTTGGGCGCAATCTGCTGCTGACGGTGTTTCGCGCCTTTCGCCAGCGCTACCCGGAGCTCAGGCTGCGCATCCTGTTCTCCGATCATCGCACCGACGTGTTTAAAGATCCGGTCGACGTGGCGTTTCGCTATGGCGATAACGACGACGCCTCGTTTATCTCGCTGCCGGTGGCGGCGGAAAACCGCCGGGTGCTGGTGGCCTCCCCGGCGTGGATCGCCGAACACGGCGAACCGCAGACCCTGGAGGAGCTGGCGCAGCGTAACGCTCTGCTGTACGTGCTGCGCGGCAGGCAGTTCGATCGCTGGTCATTAAGCCTGGCGGGGGAGGTTCAGCACGTGCAGGTTTCTGGCGTTATCGTCAGCGACGATGCGGAAGTGATTCGCCGTCTGGCGATTGCCGGGGAGGGGTTTGCCTACAAATCCTGGCTCGACGTCAGCGACGATATTCGCGCCGGGCGGCTGAAGGTTCTCCTGCCGCAGTATCAGGGCGACCGGGTGCCGCTGAATATGATTTGCCCGCACCGCAAGCAGCTCTCTGCCGCGGTGCGTTTGCTGTATGAAGAGGTGAAGGCCCGCTGCGAGGCGCTGCAGAACCAGCGCCCGGCGCCTTAGTGCCTCACCAGCGTCGCGAAGTAGTAGACCAGCGGGATCGCGAGGACCCACAGTCCTAACGGGATCTCGCGCCACTTTCCGGCAACGGCCTTAATCACGATATAGAACAGCAGCCCGCCGGCGATGCCGGTACCAAAGCTGTTGGCAATAAGGGTGATCATCACCATCATTAACACCGGCAGCCCGTCGGTAAAGTTGGCTAAATCGACCTTGCGCAGACCGCTGAACATATTCAGACCAATCAGGATCAGCGCTGGCGCGGTGGCCTCTTTAGGGATCATCAGCGCAATCGGGGTAAACAGCAGCATCAGCAGGAACATCACCGCCGCCGCCAGCGCCGTCAGCCCGGTTTTGCCGCCCGCTTCGGCCGCCGCGGAGGACTCAATCAGCGCGGTGGCTGCCGGAATACCGACCCACGGCCCGATGGCTGCGGCGATGGAGTCGACCATAAACGGCCGGTTGATGTGCACCATATTGCCCTCCTCATCCAGCAGGCCCGCCTCGCCGCCTACCGCCAGAGTTGTCCCCATGGTTGAGAAGAACTCAGAGGCGAAAAAGATAAACAGAAACGGCAGAAAGGCGATATTCAGCGCGCCGAGCATATCGACGTGACCGAGCACCGGCGTCAGCGAGTGCGGCATGGCGATAAAGCTGGTCGGCAGCCGGGTGACGCCGGCCGGGATCCCCACGAGGGTGGCAACGAGGATGGCCCACAGAATCGCGCCCGGAATGCGCCGCGCCTGCAGCGCAATGGCGAGAAACAGGCCGCACAGCGCCACCAGCGCGCCGGGGGCCAGGAAATCGCCGAGCATCAGGGCGTTGGTTTTCGCATTCGCCAGCACCAGGCCGGCGTTGCGAAAGCCGAGAACCGCCACGAACAGCCCGATGGAGGCCGTTAGCCCCAGCTTGATCGACTGCGGCACCGAGCGGGTCACTACCTCGCGCAGGCCGAATTTGGTCAACAGGAAAAACAGAATTCCGGACCAGCAGGCGATGCCGAGGCCGATTTGCCAGCCGATACCTTCGCTACCGGCCAGGGTGACGCCCACCAGCACCGATCCGCCGATGCCGGGGCCGACGATAAACGGCAGGTTAGCGTAGAACGCCATCAGCAGCGTTCCGGCGACGAAGACCAGAATCGTTCCGGTGGTAACCGCGCCTTTATCCATCCCGCCTACCGCCAGCAGGCCGGGAATAACCACCAGCAGATAGGCGGCGGCGAGAAAGCCGGTGACCCCCGCCAGGCACTCGGTACGCAGCGTACTGCCGCGTGAGTAGAGGGAAAATCGCCGTTCCAGCCAGCTGCCCCGGGTTGATGCAGGAAGTGTGTTGTCAGCCATTATCAGGCTCCGTGGTGATTATTGTTGTTGGTATGCTCCGGGGTTTCCCGGCAGGCTATCAGCGGGTCGACGATCCGGCGGGTGGTGCCGTCGGTCAAACCCAAATCGGTCAAATGCGGCCCGGCGTTACAGGCGAGGCAGGTTCCTTCGATGGCCTTAAACACCCTGTACGGCGGCTCCCAGTCGGCAATCTCGGCGCTCAGATCGCGCAGCTCGCGGAACTGGCGCGCAAGCTCCGCCGCCGGCAGGTCGGAAAGCATCCCGGCAATCGGCATGGCGACATGGGCCAGAATTTCTCCCCGCTGCGCCAGCGCCATGCCGCCGCCGGAGGCGATCAGCCGGTTGGCGGCCCGCGCCATCTCTTCGGCGTCTCGCCCGAGCACCACGAGGTTGTGCGAGTCGTGGGAGTAGCTGGTGGCAATCGCCCCGCGCAGCTCGCCCCAGCCCTCAAGCAGGGCAATCTGCGGCATCGCCTGATGGCGCCCGTGGCGGTGCTTGACCCAAATCAGGCTGAAGCCGTCGGGCAGCTGGACGCTGCCGTCGCGGATCTGCACCTCAACTTCCCCCCACTGCGTAAAACGCGCGCCGCGAATATGCCGCAGGCGGGCGACGCCGTGGCGAATACCGCCGACCTTGAGGATAAAGTCGTCGGCGCTCAGCGGCGCAAGCTGCAGGGTATCGCGCGGCGGCGTGACGTCGGTGGCCGCAGGAATGGGATGGCGCAGCTGTCCGTCCCGGGCAATCAGCTTCCCGGCGACATAGACCTCGCGCGCCTGCAGCTTATCCAGAGCGGGGAACACCACCAGGTCCGCGCGACGACCGGCGGCAATCAGGCCTAAATCATTGCGCTGCAGACGGATCGCCGCGTTCAGCGTGGCGAAACGCAGGGCATCGGTGGCCGGCAGGCCGTGCCCAATCAGCAGGTTGAGCAGGGCGATAATGCCGCCTTTTTCCAGCAGCATATCCGGCGGCACATCGTCGGTGCAGACGGTGATTTGCGAGGAGAGATGCGGCAGGGTTTTCAGCGCCTTGACGATATCCTCCAGCAGATAGGGGTGCGAGCCGCGAATCTGCAGCGTCAGGCCGGCGCGCAGCTTTTCCAGCGCATCCTCCGCCGAGGTGAGCTCATGATCGGAGGTGACGCCGGCGGCCAGATAGGCCTGCAGGTCCGCGCCGTTCAGCCCGCGGGCGTGGCCTTCAATCAGCTTGCCGCTGTTGAGACCCGCCTGGACTATCTCCTGCATCCGCTCGCTGGCGTGCAGCACGCCGTGCATATCCATCACTTCCGCCACGCCGCGCACTTCCGGCCACGCCAGCATGGTGGTCATCTCTTCTCCGGCAAAATCCGCGCCGGACATCTCCAGCCCCGGCGTGGACGGGACGCTGGAGGGGGCGGCGACCATCACCTCCAGCGGCAGATTGCGGCTGGCGGCAACGGCGTAGCGCACGCCCTCCACGCCGAGAACGTTGGCCAGCTCGTGCGGATCCCAAAATACCGCCGTCGTTCCCTGGGCGAGGACGATTTCCGCGTAGCGCTCGGGAGGCAGATGGGAGCTTTCGAGGTGGACGTGGGTATCCATCAGCCCCGGAGAGAGGTATGCGCCCTGCAGGTCGCGGGATTCTGCGGCATCGCTGCGGCTACCGCGCGGGTGGACGCTGGCAATCATCTCTCCGACGATGCCGACGTCGGCGGCGCGGATTTCCCCGGTGACCATATCAACGATCTCTCCCCCGGTGAGTAAGAGATCGAACGGCAATTCGCCCCGGGCGGCCTGCACGGCGCGGCGGCGGTTTTCAGCACTGCTGGACATAACAACTCCGGCACAAGGATAATGGCGATACTCTAGGGGCACAGCAAACGTTTGCCCAGATGAATAAATTTATCGCCCGATAAGCTCGGGTTATTCTGCCTGCTCACTCTCAGCGATGGATAACATGACCGAACCGTGGCAGCGGCTGCCCGCGCTTTCTCTCAAGCAGCTACAGTATTTTGTTACCCTGGCGCAGCTGCGTCATTTTACCGATACCGCCAACCGGCTGGCCATCAGCCAACCGGCGCTGAGCAGCGCGCTGCGGCAGGTGGAGGCGGTGCTCGGCGGCAAGCTGGTGAACCGCACCGCCTCTTCGGTCACGCTGACCGAACTGGGCGCGGCGATCCTGCCCCACGCGCAGCGCGTGCTGAGCGTGGCCCAGCTGGCGTTTGATGATATGCGGCAGATTGTCGAAGCCGGCGGCGACGGTACGGTGCGCATTGGGCTGATGCCGTCGGTCAGCTCGCTGCTTTTTCCCCTGCTGCCGCAGACCCTGGCCGAGACCTTTCCGCGCCTGCGGGTCGAGTTTCACGATCGGGCCAACGACGCGCTGGTGCGCGAACTGCTGAGCGGGCAGATTGATTTCGCCGTGGGCGCCATCGACAGCTCGTTGCCCGCAGAGCTGCAGGTTTATCCGCTGCGCGAGGACCCGTTTGTGGCGGTGCTGCACGGCGACGATCCGCTCGCCAGCCAGCCGCATCTGCCGTGGAAGCTGCTGGCCGGTCGCGATATAGCGGTGTTCTCGAAAGGCAATATCCAGCGGCTGGTGGGGGCGCTGGCGGAGAGCCATCGCCTGACGCTGAATACGCGTTATCAGGTGGACTATATCGAAACGCTGTATGGCCTGGTGCGGTCGCGCCTGGCGATAGCCATTCTGCCCGAGCTCTATACCACCCATTTATGCGATCCGCAGCTGAAGATAGCCCAGCTGCAGCAGCCCGCGCTGAGCCGCACCGTGGCGCTAATGCGCGGGCCGCAGCCGCTACCGCCGCTGATTGAGTCCAGCTTCGCGTTGCTGCTGAGTTCGCTGCGGGAAGTGAATCCGTAATCAGCCGCCACTCTTTCGGGGAGGCCGCAGCGGTGGGTCAGGGCAGGTGCTTAATCAGCACGTCCACGCTGAGGTGATTGATGTACTCGAGGGAGTGGGAAGCCATCACCCCCAGCAGGCGGTTGCGGTGGCCGGCAATAATCAAATCGATATTGCGCTGGCGCACGCACTCCTCGACGTCGGCAAAGCGGCGGGCGGTGACCAGCGCCAGCGTCTGCACCGGCAGGGCGACGGTGGTAGCCAGTTCGTTGAGCAGGGCTTTGGCCTGGATCACCTCCTGCGAGACGTCATCATCCATCAGGCTGTCGGAAACGTAGTTCAGCGCCCGATAGTCGGTGCTGATGTGGGCGATGGTTATCTTCATGGCGTTCTCTTCGGCCATTTTAGCCGCGTGCTGAAGCAGCGGAACCCCGTCAATGCTGCTGTTAATCAGCACCAGCGCATGGTGATAAACGGACATAGCCCACCTCGGTTGGTTATCTGCGCAAAACATTATTCCCACTGCTAATCTTGTGCCCGGGTAGCGGCGAAAGCAAATCGATATGTGCGTAAAAAGGGCAGGGAAATCAGGGCGGAAAGCGCATGTTCCGGGGGCTGGAAAACGGTAAAGCATCCCCCACGAGCGGCGGCGGGGTTAGTCCACTGGCAACCAGCCGTTGATGCAGTGGATTTTAGACGGTACAAACGACGACGCGATTATTAATGTCGGCCTGATTGTCGTCGTTCCAGCCTGCTTGATCGTATTAAAAATTACGGATTCGATAGCGCTATTCGGCATTATCTTAATGAAAAAAGAACGAATAAGATCAACTAAACCGGGCGGTTTCCCGTCCGGTTTTTTTATGCCTGTGTTTTAGATTCAGCCCGGACCATGACCTCCACCAAATCCACCGCCACCGCCACCACCAGGCCCTTGCATCGGACCTCCGCCACCGCCTCCGCCACCTGGTCCCCACCAGGGCATGATACATCCGGATAAACTGGAGACACTTGCTACTACAAGCACGAAAAGGATTATTTTTTTCATCTTCAACTCCTGAACTGGAGTAGACAGATTATCATTCCGTTATGAATTTCTATTCAGCGTTTTCCTAAATCCCGAGTTGTCAATGACAATCTTCACATTTTCTACATCTTGTAGCTCATTATCTCGACATATCGCGATAGCGCCACCGGGGATGCCGCGTGTTTTGGTTTGCTCTTGTGGTCCCCAACATGGGTCACTGGCGGGACGTATGCTGTTTTTAGAAAGGTTGTGTCTTTGACTTCCCGATGGCATTATCCTGATCAGAGATTAACGGAATGTTAATCGCAAGTTTTTGATTTTGAATTAAATGACTCGGGGTGCCCTTCTTTGTGAAGGCTGAGAAAAACCCGTACCACCTGATCTGGATAATGCCAGCGTAGGGAAGTCAGAGACCGCAAGGTCGTTGCTTCTTCATCGCCTGGCTGGAGCAAACGATGCAAGCTGAGCAACTGAACCCCGCGCATATCGCGCATCTGCGACATCTTTTTCGCCGCCATTCCCCTCTTATTCACTGCATGACCAACGACGTGGTGCAGACTTTCACCGCCAACGTCCTGCTGGCGATTGGCGCTTCCCCCGCGATGGTGATTGACCCGCAGGAGGCAGGCCAGTTTGCCGCCATTGCCGATGCGCTGTTAATTAACGTCGGAACCTTAACCGTCGACCGCGCCGACGCCATGCGGGCGGCTGTCCGCAGCGCGCAGCAGGCCGGCAAGCCGTGGGCGCTGGACCCTGTTGCGGTCGGCGCGCTCACTCTGCGCAGCGAATTCTGTCGCGATCTGTTAACCCTGCAGCCGGCCGCCATTCGCGGCAATGCCTCGGAGATTATGGCCCTGGCGGGGATGAGCGGCGGCGGGCGCGGGGTCGATACCACCGATACCGCGGCGGCGGCGCTGCCGGCCGCTCAGGCGCTGGCGCGTCAGCTGAATACGGTGGTTGCGGTGACCGGTGAGGTGGATTACGTCACCGACGGCCAGCGCACGCGCGCCGTAAGCGGCGGGGATCGCCTGATGACCCGCGTTGTTGGCACCGGCTGCGCCCTGTCTGCGGTTGTTGCCGCCAGTACGGCGCTTCCCGGCGACCGGCTGGAAAACGTCGCGGCGGCCTGCGGCCTGATGAAGCTGGCGGGCGGGCTGGCGGCCCGTCAGGGCGGCCCGGGCAGCTTTACCCCGGCGTTCCTTGATGCGCTGTACGAGGAGGACCATCAATGAAGCGGATTAACGCCTTAACGATTGCCGGCACCGACCCCAGCGGCGGCGCGGGGATTCAGGCCGATCTTAAAACCTTTTCCGCCCTCGGCGCCTACGGCTGCTCGGTGATCACCGCGCTGGTGGCGCAAAACACCCGGGGCGTGCAGTCGGTGTACCGCATCGAGCCTGATTTTGTTGCCGCCCAGCTGGACTCGGTGTTCAGCGACGTCCGTATCGATACCACCAAAATTGGCATGCTGGCGGAAACGGATATTGTCGAAGCCGTGGCCGAGCGGCTGGCGCGCTACCGGATCGCCAACGTGGTGCTGGATACGGTGATGCTGGCGAAAAGCGGCGATCCGCTGCTGTCAGCCTCGGCGGTGGCGACGCTACGCACCCGACTATTGCCGCAGGTCTCGCTGATAACGCCAAACCTGCCGGAGGCCGCGGCGCTGCTGGATGCTCCCCACGCGCGGAATGAAAAAGAGATGCTTGAGCAGGGCCGGGCGCTGCTGGCGCTGGGCTGCGGCGCGGTGCTGCTGAAGGGCGGTCATCTGGACGATGCCGAAAGTCCGGACTGGCTCTTTAGCGCCGAAGGCGAGCAGCGCTTCGCCGCCCCGCGGATCAGGACCAAAAATACCCACGGCACCGGCTGTACGCTCTCCGCCGCGCTGGCCGCGCTGCGTCCGCGCTACCACGATTGGGGACAAACGGTTGCCGAGGCCAAAGGTTGGCTCTCAGCGGCGCTGGCGCAGGCGGATTCGCTGGAAGTGGGGCAGGGGATTGGTCCGGTGCACCATTTCCACGCCTGGTGGTAAGCCTGATATACTGACGCCAGATTTCAGTCAGGAAAAGACAAATGGAACAGGCGCATACCCGGTTGATTCACCAGCTCGTTGAACGCATGGCCGCGACGGATAACGCGCCGCTGTATATCAGGTTTGCTGACACTATCAAGGACGCCGTGCGCAGCGGCTGGCTGGAGAACGGTAATATCCTTCCCGGCGAGCGCGACTTGAGTCAGCTTACCGGCGTATCGCGTATCACCGTGCGCAAGGCGCTGCGGACGCTGGAAGATGAAGGCGTGGTTACGCGCGCCCAGGGCTACGGCACCCGGGTCAACAATATTTTCGAGTATTCGCTGAAAGAGGCGCGCGGCTTTACCCAGCAGGTTGTGCTGCGGGGTAAAAAGCCCGACACCCTGTGGGTCAATAAGCGGATCGTCAAATGCCCGGAGGAGGTCGCGCAGCAGCTGGCGATTGCCGCAGGCAGCGACGTGTTTATGCTCAAGCGCATCCGCTACGTGGATGAAGCGGCGGTATCGCTTGAGGAGTCGTGGGTTCCCGCGGATCTTATCCACGACGTCGATGCGATCAGCGTCTCGCTGTACGACTACTTCCGCAGCCGGCAGATCCTTCCCCAGCGCACCCGCTCCCGGGTCAGCGCCAGGATGCCGGACGCCGAGTTTCAGTCGCATATTCAGATGGATAGCGCGATCCCGGTGCTGGTGATTAAGCAGGTTGCCCTCGATCAGCACCAGCACCCTATCGAATACAGCATTAGCTACTGCCGCAGCGATCTATACGTCTTTGTGTGCGAGGAGTAGGGTTTCGCGATCCGGGGCGCAATCGCCGCCCCGATGACCCACCACCCACGCCGCCACGGCATTCCCCAGCGTCACCGCTTCTTCCAGGCTCCAGCCGGCGGCTAATCCGGCCAGGGTGCCCCCGGCGTGGCTGTCCCCGGCGCCGATGGTATCGACGACCGTCGCCGGGAAGGCTCGGGCCTGTCCGCTCGCCTGCGGGCTGAAAAACCACGCGCCTTCTTTATCCAGGCGGACGATCAGCGGGGCGCGGTACTTTTTCAGCCACCCGGCGCCGAACTCGCTCACCTCAGCGGAGAAGCCGTTAGCCTCGGCGGCAATCAGCGCCTCCTGACGGTTAACGGAAACCAGCGGCTTCAGCGCCATCAGGCGCGCCATTAGCGCCTCGGGGATATCGGCGATTCGCGGACCAAAATCGATAAACGGCGTGACGTCACTCTGCTTCTCCAGCCACTCCACCAGCCGCTCGCCGCTGGGGGAGGCCAACTGGTAGCCGGAAAGATACACCAGGCCGTTGAGCCCGACATTGAGCGGTATGAGCCAGTCGTCGCACCAGCGGTTTTCGACGCCGCTGAAGGACATAAACGTGCGCTCTCCGTCCGGCTCCACCAGCGCCAGGCACCAGCCGTTGTCGCCGCTGGCGTGGGTTATCACGCTGGTTATCCCCTCCTGCGCCAGGCGATTGCGGATAATTTCCGCCCACACGCCTTCGCCGATGGGCAGCGCGTTTTGCGCCGCGATGCCCAGCCTTTTTAGCGCCACCGCAATATTCAGGGCGCAGCCGCCGACGTTCACGCTCTGCTGCTGCAGTTCGATATCGCAGCCGCGCCACGGCAGGGCGTAAGCGTCGGCAATCACGTCGATCACCGCGGCCCCGATAACCGTCACCGGCCTGACGGCGGTGAGGGTCGCGAGCTTATCGCTCAGCTGACGGCTATTCATTGCGCCTCCCGCTGCCGGCGGTAGCGGCCGAGGGCGTCGGCGTAGCGCGTGAAGTCCAGCTTATTGACCTCGTCCAGACGCGCTTTGAGCCGGCTATCGATGGCCGATATGCCGTTTATCGCCCCGCAAATGGCGGTGGCCATAGCACCGATGGTGTCGGTATCGCCGCCAAGGTTCGCGCAAAGTACGGCGCAGCGGTTAGGGTCGGCTGCGGCCAGCTCAACCATCGCCACGGCGCAGGGCACGGATTCGATGGTGCTGGTTCCGGCCCCCACCAGCTGATAAAGCTGCTCGCAGGCGGACTCGACTCCGCCCGCGTTGCGTACGGTGCGTAATGCCAGCTCAATGCGCAGGGCCAGCGAGGCGCTAAAGGTCGTGGTGCGCTGCTGCTGGGCATGATGGGCGATGGCCGGAAGCGCATCGGCGATGGCGGACCAGCTTGCGCCGTCGACGGCGCGCGAGATGGCCCAGGCGATGACCGCGGCGCCGGCGATGGCTAAATCAGATTTATGCGTCGGGCTGGAGGCGGCGGCAACCTCGTCAATAAAGGCGTCGAGGTCGCCGGTCGGCAGCAGGCATCCCAGCGGCGAGGCGCGCATGGCCGCGCCGTTGGTCACCCCGTTATTCTCCAGATCGCTCACCGGCGTGCCGCTGCGAATGGCCTTTAAGGCGATTTTTGACGTTGGCCCGAGGACGTTCTTATTAAAGGCGTCAAACTCCTCCGCCCAGCGGAGGATGTGGCGGCCGATGGTATCAGGAACAATCCGGCCGTCGCATTCGATGATGGCATCGGCGAGGCACAGGGCCATCGAGGTGTCGTCGGTGAACTCGGCCTCGGCAAAGTAACAGGCGGCATTATTTTCCGCCGGTCCGGGCAGGAAACGGTCGATCCAGCCAAAGTGGGCCTTAACCCGCGATCTTGGCCAGAGCTCCGACGGCATGCCCATCGCATCCCCTAACGCCTGCCCGTAAAGGGCACCGAGAATACGTTCTGCTTTCATTTGACTTCCTCTTGTGTAAGCGCAGCATTTTGCGCATCGATGTCAATGGTGGTGATGTCTTTATCCGACTCGCGGAAGAACACCATGAACAGAACGGCGATAACGGCAATCATTATGGCGCCGAACGTCCACATTCCCGCCCAGTTAAAGGTATGACCGTTAACCGGCGATGAGTAGGCAAACATTTTCTCCATCATCACCCCGCCGAGGCGGTAGCCCAGCAGGCTGCCGAACCCCTGGCAGCAGAGGGTGATTAGCCCCTGCGCGGCGTTGCGCATCGCCACCGGCGCCTTTTTATCGACGTAGATATAGGCGGTGACGTAATAGAAGTCGTAGCTGACGCCGTGCAGCAGAATACCGAGGAACATCAGCATATAGGTGAAATAGTTATCTGCCGCGCCGTAGACGAAAAAGCCGTAGCGAATGGCGGCGGTAATAAGACCAAGCAACAGAACCTTTTTAATACCAAAGCGCTTAGTGAAGAACGGCAGCGCCAGCATAAAGAAGATTTCAGAGAACTGGCCGAGGGTCATCCAGCCGGTGGCGTTTTTCATCCCCGATTCGCTGAGATAGCCGTTGGCAAAGATGTAATAGAAGGCCAGCGGCATGGCGAAGAGGAACGAGCAGAAGAAAAAGACGAGGAAGTTCCTGTCGCGCAGCATGATCAGCGCGTCCAGTCCCAGCATCACCTTGAGGCTCAGTTTGCCGGTACTCTTCGGCGGCGTATCCGGCAGGCACAGCGCAAAAATCCCCAGCACCAGCGAGCTGCCTGCGGCGATCAGCAGCGGTACGTTGGTGGGCGAGATGTCGCCCAGGCCGAGCATTCCCGGTAAGAAACCGCACACCAGCCCGGAGCCGATCCAGCCGATGGTCCCCATCACCCGAATGCGCGGGAAATCGCGTTCGACGTCGGCGACGTTGGAAAAGGCGATGCTGTTGGTTAGGGCGATAGTCGGCATGTAGGTGAGGGAGTAGGCCAGCAGCAGCGGGAAGAAGCCGCTGAAGGTGGTCTGCTGAGCAGCGAAGTACATCAGTATCGCCCCGGCAAACATCAGAATCGCCAGCACTTTTTGCGCAGAGAAAAAGCGATCCGTCAGCGAGCCAACCAGCACCGGAGAGAGAATGGCGGCAATGGCGGTACAGGCATAGGACCAGCCAATTTCGCCGGCGCTGAAGCCGCTTTTACTCAGCCACAGCCACAGAGGAACAAACCACGCTCCCCAGATAAACCACTCAACGAACATCATGAACGACAGCTTTGCTGTAGTTTTCATTTGGAGATCCTTCATGACAGGTAAGGTACGCATTTAGAGTACCACTTGATAATACCTTTTAAATACCATTGAGCTGATTGTTTGAGCAAGATAACACTTTTTCGTATCTGAATCGTGCCAGCAGAAGTTGCTGAAAAAATGCGATCCCGGCTGGAAAATATGCTAAGTCGGTACCAGGCTTAACCTGCCCAAAAAAGTTGGGTCAGGAACATTGACGCCGGCCGCGGCCGGCCTTACGGGAGTTATTGCTATGACTGATATTACGCAATTGCTTGGCAAAGATGCCGACAGCTTGTTACAGCACCGTTGTATGACTATTCCAGCCGATCAGCTCTATTTACCGGGATCGGATTACGTCGACCGGGTGATGGTTGATAACAATCGTCCGCCGGCGGTGCTGCGTAATATGCAAACCCTGTACAACACGGGGCGCCTGGCCGGCACCGGCTACCTGTCGATCCTGCCGGTTGACCAGGGCGTGGAGCACTCGGCGGGCGCCTCTTTTGCCGCCAACCCGCTGTACTTCGATCCGAAAAATATCGTCGAGCTGGCGATTGAGGCCGGCTGTAACTGCGTGGCGTCGACCTACGGCGTGCTGGCCTCGGTATCGCGCCGCTACGCGCACCGCATTCCGTTCCTCGTGAAGCTAAATCACAACGAAACCCTGAGCTACCCGAACACCTTCGACCAGACGCTGTACGCCAGCGTTGAGCAGGCCTTTAATATGGGCGCGGTGGCGGTGGGGGCGACTATCTATTTCGGTTCAGAAGAGTCGCGCCGCCAGATCGAAGAGATCTCTGCGGCGTTCGAGCGCGCGCACGAGCTGGGGCTGGTCACCGTGCTGTGGGCCTATCTGCGCAATCCGGCATTTAAGAAAGATGGCGTCGACTATCACGTCTCCGCCGACCTGACCGGCCAGGCTAACCACCTGGCGGCGACCATTGGCGCGGATATTGTGAAGCAGAAAATGGCGGAAAATAACGGCGGCTATAAGGCGGTTAACTTCGGTTATACCGACGACCGCGTCTACAGCAAGCTGACCACCGAGAACCCGATCGATCTGGTTCGCTACCAGCTGGCGAACTGCTATATGGGGCGGGCGGGGCTGATTAACTCCGGCGGCGCGGCGGGAGGCGAGACCGACCTGACGGATGCCGTGCGTACGGCGGTAATCAACAAGCGCGCCGGCGGCATGGGGCTGATCCTCGGACGTAAAGCCTTCAAAAAATCGATGGCCGACGGCGTGAAGCTGATCAACGCCGTGCAGGATGTCTATCTCGACGGCAAGGTAACGATAGCTTAGGTATGCCAGTTTGTGTCTCGGAACATGATTTATCGAATGTTCTGAAGCCGGCTGAAACTGCTGGTGTTGTCGGCCTCAAAATCGCTGAGACGCTGCCGACAGGCCGGGGCAGCCCGCATGGATGCGGGCTGAGGGCCGTGATTTACAGGGACGTTACCTCGGCCCGACCCGACAGCCTGACGGCATCGGTCGAAGGGACCGCGCAGCGGCGATTTTGGCTGGCCGGAGCCCGGGGGTACAGGGGGCGGCGGCGATGGGCCGCCCCCTGTGCGCTCCCTGCGCGACGGGGAACATAGGGCAGGGAAACCGCCGGGGAGCGCAACATCCTGCGGAGCAAGAAAATATCCTCCGCCGCGGCGACCACCAAACCTCATGCGGCGGCGATGGGCCGCAACATCCTGCGGAGCAAGAAAATATCCTCCGCGGTGGCCGCTACTCCCTTATCAGCCTGGCCGCCTGCTGCAGAGCCAGATAAGCCTCATAGCGACGCTGGTGAACCGCCTGATGCTGCGTCGCGCTGAAATAGGTCTTATCCACCCGGGTAAACCGCTTCATCGCCTCCGGCAGCGACGCGCAAACCCCGCCGGCGACGGCGCCCAGAATCGCTGAACCTAACAGCACCGGCTCGCTGCACTCGGTGCTCATCACCGGAATGCCGCAGGTATCGGCCAGCAGCTGGCGAACCAGCGGATGCTGCCCCGCGCCGCCGCTAATCACGATATTCTCGCTGCGCACGCCGCAGACCTCCTGGGCATCAAGAATCTGCCTCAGGCCGTAGCCAATGCCGCACAGTCCGGCCACGTACAGCGCCAGCAGATGATCGACATCCTCCTCCATCCCCAGCCCGGCAACGATCGCCCTGGCGTTAGGGTCCGCCAGCGGCGCGCGATTGCCTAAGAATTCAGGCACCACGTGCAGGCCGGCGGCGAGGCGTACCGCCTCGGAGGGGCTCTCCAGGCGGGCCAGCACCCGGTCCGCGAGATAGACCGGCAGCGGCAACCCGGCCTCCTGCGCCAGCTGACGGGCTTCATGCGCCGCCGGATGGAAGCTCAGCAGCCGGTCGATAGCGGCGCCGGCCGCGCTCTGACCGCCTTCATTCAGCCAGAAGCCCGGCACCATCGCCGAGTAGTAAGGGCCCCAGACGCCGGGCACGAAGATGGCCTCCTGCGAGGTGGTCATGGTGCAGGAGGAGGTGCCGAACACGTAGGCCATATTGCTGAGTGCGCCGTCGAGAACCCCAACGGTGCCGATGCCGCCGGCGTGGGCGTCAATCATGCCAACCGCCACCGGCGTTCCGACCGGCAGGCCCATCTGCTGTGCGGCGACGGCGGTAAGGCCGCTGCCGCAGGGCGTTCCCGGATCGACAATGCGCTGGCCGATGCGCGCAAACCCCTCGTCCGCCAGCTCGGCAAGCCCAATCTGGCGGAAGTAGTCGGCATCCCAGCGCTGCTCGTGGGCCAGATAGGTCCATTTACAGGTGACGGTACAGACCGAGCGGGCCTCGTCGCCGGTGGCGCGCCAGGTCAGGTAGTCCGCGAGATCAAAAAAGTGTCGCGCCTGCTGATAAACCTGCGGGCGGTTCTCCTTTAGCCACAGTATTTTTGGCGTTTCCATCTCCGGCGAGATAATGCCGCCGACGTACTGCAGCACCGGGTGACGGGTAGCGTTAATTTTTTCCGCCTGCCCGGTCGCGCGGTGATCCATCCAGACGATGATGTCGCGGTTTGGGTCCTCTGAAGGACCCACCGCCAGCGGCGCGTCGTTTTCACCGACCACCACCAGCGAACAGGTGGCGTCGAAGCCAATGCCCGCCACCGAGTCCGGAGCGGCGCCGGAGCGGGCGATCGCGGTTTTAATGCAGCCGCACACCGCCTGCCAAATCTCGCTGCTGGATTGTTCAACCATGCTTCCCGGGCTGCGAAAGAGGGTAATCTCCCGCGTCGCGTGGGCGAGCAGTTCACCATTGAGGTTGAAAATGCCCGCCCGCACGCTGCCCGAGCCGACATCGACGCCAATAATGGTTGGTGTATCGCAGTTCATAGAGCCATCCTTTAGCCAGCCTGATTAAAGAGTTAGAGATCCACGCTGTTAGGCAGGATAACGAGGTCGCGTACGGTGACGTTTTTCGAGCGGGTCACCATAAACAGCACGGATTCAGCCACTTCAATCGGCTGCATCAGGCTGCCGTTGGCCAGCGCTTCCTCCATTTTTTCTTTCGGCCAGTCGTCAAGCAGGGCGGTAACTACCGGGCCAGGCAGGACCGCGCCGACGCGCACGCCGTGCTGCGACACCTGGCGACGGGTGGTGTGCACGAACGCCTGAACCGCAAATTTTGAGGCGGTGTAGATAGGTTCCCAGATAACCGGAACCACCCCGGCGATGGAGCTGGTAAAGATGATATCGCCGGACTTTTGCGCGATCAGGTGCGGCAGAACGCTGCGCACGCAGCGGAAGGCGGCGTTGGTGTTAAGGTGGAGCACGCGATCCCACACGTCCGGATCGCCTTCGGCCACCGGCCCGCCGATATAGGCTCCGGCGTTGGCGTGGAAGATATCCAGCCCGCCCGCCAGCTTAAGAATACCGGCCAGAATATTATCGACCTGTTCGCCCTGCATCAGATCCACCTGCAGGGCGAAGGCGTTTTCGCCCAGTTCGGCCACAATCTTATTTAGCTTTTCGCCTTCGCGGTCGATCAGGACTACCTTCGCGCCCGCCGAGAGCAGGGTTTTGGCGCATTCGAGACCGATACCGGAAGCCGCGCCGGTCACCGCAGCGACTTTACCATTGAGAGAAGTATTCATAGAGGATACGGAGTGGTTCATTTTATAATCCTTCACCGGGTCTGTTTTGGTAAATCGATCTGGCCCGTAATAAGCCGGGACCAGCGTTGGAGTCAGGTACTAAATCTTGCTAAGATTTTGAATATCAGCATCATTTATTTATATACGCTGGATACTGAGCGGCGTGCGACCTGGCGCGCCGGGGAGCATAGTGGTTGCTCAATCGATGAAGCTAATGTGCGCCAGCTTCATCGATTGAGCAAGTGGGGAAATTAACAGCGAAATGAATTTGTGACGCAAGTTGGGAAAATGAAAAAAATCACTATCTACGATCTGGCGGAATTATCCGGCGTCTCGGCAAGCGCGGTCAGCGCGATCCTCAACGGTAACTGGAAAAAACGCCGTATCAGCGCGAAGCTGGCGGAGAAGGTTACCCGGATTGCCGAAGAGCAGGGCTATGCGATCAACCGCCAGGCCAGCATGCTGCGCAGTAAAAAATCCCACGTGATCGGCATGATCGTCCCTAAATATGATAACCGCTACTTCGGATCGGTGGCGGAAAGTTTTGAAGAGATGGCGCGCGAACGCGGGCTGCTGCCGATTATTACCTGTACCCGCCGTCGCCCGGAGCTGGAAATTGAAGCCGTGAAGGCGATGCTCTCCTGGCAGGTGGACTGGGTGGTGGCGACCGGGGCAACCAATCCGGACAAAATTGCCGAGCTGTGCCAGCAGGCGGGGGTTCCCACCGTTAACCTTGACCTGCCGGGAACCATTGCGCCTTCGGTAATTTCCGATAACTACGCCGGCGCGAGGGCGCTGACCGATAAAATCCTCGACAACAGCCTGCGGCGTCACGGCAGCCTGGCGCCGCTGACCTTCGTCGGCGGCCGCAGCAGCGACCATAACACCCTTGAGCGTCTGCGCGGCTTTCACGACGCGCATCGGGCGCGCGGCCTGAACGTGCCGGCGGAAAATATCCTCGCTCCCGGCTACTCGAAAGGCAAAGTTGAGGCCAGTATGCTGGCCCGCTTCGGCGCGCCGGATGAACATCTGCAGGGCTTCTTCGTCAACTCAACCATCTCTCTTGAAGGGGTCGTCCGCTGGCTGGCCCAGCGGGGCCTGACCGGCACCGGGCAGCCGCCGATGGGCTGCTTTGACTGGGACCCTTTCGTCTACCTGCTGGGGCACGATATTGACATGGTTCAGCAGAACGTGCCGGCGATGCTGGAAGCGGTGTTCGGCATTATTGATTCCGGCGACGCCGCTAAACAGCTGGTCGAAATCCCGCCGCTGCTGATCGGCAGCCGCGAGCTTATCTGAGCGCGTTGCGGGCGTTAGCGCGTCAGCAGCCAGCGGGCGGTGTGCTCATCGGTCACCAGGCCGTTGATCCAGCCGCCTTTCAGCGCCGCCAGAATTGCCGGACGCTTATATTCGCCGCAGGCTACCGCAATTCGCGGGCAGCGGTTGTGGCGGATATCGTAGCTGGTGATCATCTGGTTGATATTGCTCTCCACCACGCCGCCTTCGGCATCGATAAACCGGCCGAGGATCTCGCCGATCCCGCCCTGGGCCGTTAGCTCGTCCAGCTGCGCCTGATTAATAAATCCGTCCTTGAAGATTGGGCTGTGGGTGCCCAGCGGGCCGATGCCGACGAAAATCACGTCCGCCTGCTGCGCCACTCCGGACACGTTCTGAAACAGGCGGCTGGTGCACCACATCCGGTGCTCATCCGCCGTTTGCGCATAGCGCGGCGCGGGCCACTGGTAATATTTGGCCTGTATTTTCCGCGCCAGCAGCAGGGGAACGTCGTCGTAGTAGTTGCACTGTCCGTCGGCATCCATCGCGCTTATCAGCGCCACGCAGCGCGTGTTCAGGCTGTCGAAATCGATGCGCTGCATGGTTTTCTTCAGCGTCAGCCCGGAGCCAATGCCGATAATTTTGGCCTTATCGTCCTGCAGATAGCGGGCCATCAGCTGGTAGCAGCCGAACGAAACGCTATCGAGGGTGCTCTCCTCGCTATAGGCCGGAACGATATTGCAGTCGATAAGCCGATATTTTTCCTGCAGCAGCTGGGCGTAGTCGAGGCAGTTTGCCACCGGATGATGCAGCCCAATCGAGACGATGCCTTCCTCTTTCGCCGCGGCAATCAGCCGCTGGACCACCGGCCTTGAGGTGCCGAGCTGGCTGGCGATCTCGCTCTGATTCTGGCCGGCAATGTAGTACATCCACGCGGCGCGGACCTTCTGGCCCAGCCTGATGTCATCTTCTTTACTCACGGTTCCCTGCCTTAAGTTTGCGGCCACGGCGATAAGTTCGTCTTTCTGCAGGCCCACTGATTTTGACTATTAGCAGCATTTTGGCTGCGGCTCAGAAAACAGGCAAGCTTTTGCTCTGGTTTGGTCATTTGTAATTTAATTGGGTAATTGATCTTTTGTGATCTATGGCTCTTAATTGGGTCAAATGATCATCTACAGTGAGCCACATCACTCAAGGAGATCAGAATATGAATCAGCAATACACATGGCTTCACATCGGTTTGGGTTCTTTTCACCGTGCGCATCAGGCGTGGTATCTGCATCGCCTGATCGCCAGCGGCGATAAGCGTTGGCATATCGCGGCGGGCAATATTCGCGATGATGCCGAGCAGGTGGTGCAGGCGCTGGCCGCGCAGGGCGGGCGCTATGTGCTGGAGACCGTCAGCCCGGAAGGCGAACGCGAGTATGAAGAAATCACCTCTATTCAGAAGCTGCTGCCGTGGCAGAAGGGGCTGCAGCCGCTGATTGATGAAGGGGCCAACCCGCAGACTAAGGTCATTGCCTTCACCGTCACCGAAGGGGGTTACTACCTGAATACCAGCCATCGTCTGGAGACCAGCAACCCCGACCTGGTTGCCGATCTGCAGGGCGACTGCCAGACCATCTACGGCACCATCGCGCGTATTCTGGAAAAGCGCATGGCGGATAACGCCGGACCGCTGACCCTGCTGAACTGCGATAACGTCCGCCACAACGGCGAGCGCTTCCACGACGGGCTGGTGGAGTTCCTGCAGCTAACCGGCAGGCAGGCGCTGGTTGAGTGGCTGGCGGCGAATGCGAACTGCCCGAACACGATGGTTGACCGCATTACGCCGCGCCCGGCGGCGGATCTGCCGGCGCGAATCAAAGCGCAAACCGGCATTGACGATCGGGCTCCGGTGATGGGCGAAAGCTTCATTCAGTGGGTGGTGGAGGATAATTTCCGCGCCGAACGGCCGAATCTGGAAGCCGTTGGCGTGGAGATGGTGGAGTCGGTTATCCCTTACGAAGAGGCGAAAATCCGCGTTCTCAACGCCTCGCACAGCTGCATCGCCTGGGCGGGCACCCTGATCGGCCAGCGCTATATCCACGAAAGCACGCTCACCGAATTCATCTACGCCATTGCCGATCGCTACGTCACCGAAGACGTGATCCCGTGCCTCGGCGATAACGGTATCGACCTTGCGACCTATCGCGACGTGGTGCTCAAGCGCTTTACCAACCCCTACATCCAGGACACCAACCAGCGGGTGGCGGCGGACGGCTTCTCTAAAATCCCGGCGATGATCGCCCCGACCCTGCAGGAGTGCTACCAGCGCGGCGCGCGGCCGGAAGCGACGGCGATGCTCCCGGCGCTGTTCTTCGTCTTTATGGAGCAGTGGCATAAGGGAACGCTGCCGTATCAATACCAGGACGGGATCCTCGACGCGCAGGCGGTGCACGAGATGTTTGAGGCCAGCGACCCGATCGCCGTCTACGCCAAAGACCGGGCGCTATTTGGCGCGCTGGCGGATCGCGAGGACTTCCTGGCGCTGCTGCGCGAGAAGATTGCCGCAGTTTATACGCTGATTAAGTAAGAGGTGGCTATGTACTTAGGGATCGATCTTGGCACGTCGGAAGTGAAAGCGCTGGTCATTGACGAGAACAACGACGTCGTCGCCAGCCATAGCGCGCCGCTGAGCATTCAGCGGCCCCATCCCCATTGGTCCGAGCAGGCGCCGCAGGCGTGGTGGGAAGCCACGGAGTATTTGATGACCACCCTGCGGGAAAAGTGCGGCCATCACTGGTCGGCCATCAAGGCGATCGGTCTCTCGGGGCAGATGCACGGTGCGGTACTGCTGGACAGCCGCGGGGAGGTGATTCGCCCGGCAATCCTGTGGAATGACACCCGCTGCGCCGACGAGTGCCGCGAGCTGGAGGAGGCCGCGCCCGAGTTGCACCAGGTGGCGGGAAACCTGGCGATGCCGGGGTTTACCGCGCCAAAACTGCTGTGGGTGCGGCGCCATGAGCCGGCCAACTTCCAGCGCACGGCGACGGTTATGCTGCCGAAGGATTATCTGCGCTACCGGATGACCGGCCGGAAAATCTCCGATATGTCGGATGCCGCCGGGACGCTGTGGCTGGACGTGGCGAAGCGCGACTGGTCCGATGCGCTGCTGGACAAGTGCGGCCTGTCGCGCAGCCATATGCCGTCGCTGGTCGAAGGCTGCGAGGTGTCCGCTACCCTCGATCCGCTGGTGGCGGAGCGCTGGGGACTGAACGCGTCGGTGGTGGTCGCCGGCGGCGGGGGCGATAACGCGGTCAGCGCCATTGGCGTTGGGGCGGTCTCGCCGGGCGATGCCTTTATCTCTCTCGGGACCTCCGGCGTGCTGTTCGTGGTGACCGACTCCTATCGTCCGGCGCCGCAGTCGGCGGTTCACGCCTTCTGCCACGTGCTGCCGAACCTGTGGCATCAGATGAGCGTGATGCTCAGCGCCGCCAGCTGCCTGCAGTGGTTCTGCCGTCTCACCAGCACCACCGAGGTCGCTCTGCTGGAGGAGATTGCCCAGCTCAGCGAGGAGGAGAAAGCCAGCGCCCCGTTCTTCCTGCCGTACCTTTCCGGCGAACGCACCCCGCATAACGATCCCGATGCCCGGGGGATGTTTTGGGGGATGACTCACTCCAGCCTGCGCGCGCAGCTGGGCTATGCGGTGCTGGAGGGTGTGAGCTTTGGCATCAACGATGGCCTGCAGGTGCTGAAGGAGAGCGGCACGCGGATTGAGCAGTGCTCGCTGGTCGGCGGCGGCGCCCGAAGCCCGTTCTGGGCCCAGCTGCTGGCGGATATTCTCGCGATGCCGGTGGTTACCCATAAAGGGGGCGAAACCGGCGGCGCGCTGGGGGCGGCGCGGCTGGCCTGCCTGGCGGCAGGGAAACCGCTGGCTGCGGTGTGCGAAAAGCCGGAAGTCTGGCAAACCTGGCGCGCGACGCCGGCCCGCCATGAGGCACTGATGCAGCGCTATGCGCAGTTTAAGGCCTTATATCTCAACGACCTGAATTACCGTCAGCGCTAATTATAAATAACATATCCTAAATAATTCGGGCTGCAGGAAGGCGGCGACGCAGGGAATCTCCAGGAGCTTACTTAGGTAAGCGACCGGAGCGAGTGAGGAAGCCAACGCACCTGCAGCCTGAATTATGACGGGTATAACAACCGCCCCGGTGACGCCACCGGAGCGGCATCCTGTACCCTGAAAACGAGGTCATTATGTCCGTAACCAATAAACAGTGGCTTGGTCTGCCCCTGAATCTGATATGGGGATACATTGCTATCGCCGTGTTTATGACCGGCGACGGTTTCGAGCTGGCTTTTCTCTCGCACTATATTAAAGAGCTGGGCTTCACCCCGGCGCAGGCCTCTTTCGCCTTTACGCTGTACGGCCTGGCCGCCGCGCTCTCGGCGTGGATTTCCGGCGTGGTGGCGGAGATCATCACCCCGCAGAAAACGATGATGATCGGCTTCGTGCTGTGGTGCGTGTTCCACGTTCTGTTCCTGGTTTTTGGCCTCGGACACGCTAACTATCCGCTGATCCTGCTGTTCTACGGCATTCGCGGCTTTGCCTATCCGCTGTTCCTCTACTCGTTTATCGTGGCGATTATTCACAACGTCAAAAGCGACAGCGCCAGCTCGGCGCTGGGCTGGTTCTGGGCCGTCTATTCAATCGGCATCGGCGTATTCGGCAGCTACATTCCGAGCTTTACCATCCCGCATATCGGCGAGCTCGGTACCCTGTGGCTGGCGCTGGCGTTCTGCGTCACCGGCGGCGTTATCGCGATGGTCGCGCTGCGCAAAATTGAGACGCCGCGGCATATGCAAAACCTGACGACCCGCGAGAAGTTTGCCGAACTGGGCCGCGCGGTGACGCTGCTCTACAGCAATCGCAATATTCTGCTCTCCAGCGTGGTGCGCATTATCAATACCCTGTCGCTGTTCGGCTTTGCGGTCATTATGCCGCTGATGTTTGTTGATGAGCTGGGCTTCACCACCTCGGAGTGGCTGCAGGTGTGGGCGGTGTTCTTCTTCACCACCATTTTCTCCAACGTGCTGTGGGGGATCTTAGGCGAGAAGCTGGGCTGGATCAAAGTGGTGCGCTGGTTTGGCTGCGTCGGCATGGCGCTGTCGAGCCTCGCTTTTTACTACATTCCGCAGCACTTCGGGCATAACTTCGCCATGGCGCTGATCCCGGCGGTTGCGCTGGGGATCTTTGTCGCCGCCTTCGTCCCGATGGCCGCCGTGTTCCCGGCGCTTGAGCCTAAGCATAAAGGGGCGGCCATTTCGGTCTATAACCTGTCGGCGGGGCTGTCCAACTTCCTCGCCCCGGCGATAGCGGTAGTCCTGCTGCCGTACTACAGCACCATCGGGGTGGTTATCGCCTACACCGCGCTGTACGTGCTGGCGTTCTTCCTCTGCGCGTTTATCCGCGTTGAGCAGCCGGGTTTTAGCCAACAGCCGGCCGGTAGCGGTAAAAGCGTTGAATTTTCCTGATGAGAGTCTACGGGCCGCGATGGCAGACATCGCGGCCCGCCTGAGGTGGATGATGAGTATTAAAGCGGTAATTTTTGACATGGACGGCGTGCTTATTGATTCGGAAAGCCTGTGGCGCCAGGCGCAGATTGAGGCCCTGGCGCGCTGGGGCGCCACGGTTAGCGTGGCGGAGTGTGAAACCTTGACCAAAGGCAAGCGGCTGGACGACATTGCGCGCACCTGGTGCCGCCATTGTCAGCTCAGCGTCGCGCCTCAGCGCCTGCAGCAGATGATCCTGCGGCGGGTGACCGGGCTGATTATCGCCAGGGGCGAGGCGATGGACGGCGTCAATGAAGCCCTGGCCCATTTCCGCCACTGCGGCTACAAGATTGCGCTGGCGACCTCCTCATCCCATCAGGTTATTGCCGCCGTGCTCGATAAACTCGCCCTGCGCCCCTGGTTCGACGTGATATCCAGCGCCGATGACGAAGCGTGGGGCAAGCCGCACCCGGCGGTCTACCTCTCGACCCTGCGCAAGCTCAATCTCCGCGCGGACCAGTGTCTGGTTATCGAAGATAGCGCCAGCGGCTTTCAGGCCGCCCGGGCCGCGGGCATCCCGACGATAGCGGTGACCGAAGATTGCCAGCATCAGCAGTTCCACGGCGCCGTCGCCCGCCATCATTCGCTAACCGAGCTGCTGCTGTCGCGCGCTGAAAGCGTCAAGGCGGCCGGATAGCCACGTACCGATGAGCGCAGAAACCCTGGGGATGTAACGGTCGGTTTATCTCTTTTCTGCGCTCATTTTCACACCTTTCCCTGGCGATCGCCCATCTATTTCAGCAGCGCGCAGTCCGGCGGCAGCCGGCAGCGCAGGGCGCCGGGCAGAATTTCCATGCGGAAGGTTTTGCCGCTTAGCGGCTCGCCGTCGAGGTTAAAGGTCATCTCGTGGGCGGCGGTAATTTCAAACCAGGACGAAACGCCGTCCACCAGGTTAGGGGAGTTGTCGGGATTGGCCAGCGTACTGAACAGCGCCGGCAGCAGCTCCTGACCGGTAAAAATGCGCAGATGCAGCAGCCCGTCGTTAATTAACGCCTGCGGGCACAGCTGCTGGCCTCCGCCCGCCTGGCGTCCGTTGCCGATGCCGATCACCAGCGCGTCCCCTTGCCAGGAGAAGTTCTCCCCGCGGATTTCACAGCGGTCGGGTTTGAGGGTATCCATGCGCATCAGGCCGTGGATCAGGTAGGAGACGCCGCCCAGCGCGGCCTTGAGCTTTTCCGGCGTTTCGGTGGTGATCCGGGTGCCGAAGCCGCCGGTGGCCATATTAATAAAGCCGGTTTTATCGTTGACCCGCGCGACGTCTATCGCGATATCGCGCCCGACGATCGCCAGCTTGAGGGCGCTGGCGAGGTCCAGCGGGATCCCGACGCTGGTAGCGAAGTCGTTGGCGGTACCCAGCGGCAGGATCCCCAGCGCCGCCTTGCTGCCACGCTGGACCAGCGCGGTGGCGACTTCATTAATGGTGCCGTCGCCGCCGCCGGCAATCACCGTGCCGACGTTAAGCCGTTCGGCCTCATCGACGAAGCGCCCGGCGTCGCCTTTTTCCCAGGTGACGCGGACGTGGATATCGACGCCCTCTTCGCGTAACAGATTTATCGCTTCGCGCAGCTGCGGCTCATTAGCGCCTTTGCCATTCAGAATCAGTAAGCTGGCCGGAAACGTTGACATGATGGTTGCCTCATTGCACAAGATGCAGAAAGTGTACCGCATGAAGAGAAGGATGGATATTTCGTAAATTATCGGCCCGGGGGGCGTGGATATCGGGCTATCGATAACCGCGCCCCCCTTTTTCTGCAATGGTAGCTCAACCGGCGCGCTATTCGTCCTGTGATACGTTGCGCGGGAGTGTCAGAATTGCGCGGGTAAATTTGACCATTGATATAGTAAGGAAAAGAGGATGTCCCGTAACACATTCACCTACGTAACGAATTCCTGCATGGCGGTATTTTGTCTGGCTTTCTCCCTGCAGGCTCTCTCCGCGCAGGTGACGGAGAAGAGCATTTCCGGCGGGGAACAGTTTACCGTTACGCTGCAGGATATCCCGGGCACCGGCTACAAGTGGATGCTACGTTCCTTACCCGCGCAGGTTATGCTGGTCGCCGAGAATTACCGCCAGCCCGCCAGCTGCGGTAAGCGAGCCACGGGCTGCCCGGTGGAAAGAACCTTTACCTTTAAAGGTGTCCAGCAGGGGAGCGGAAATATTAACTTCGTCTATGGCCGCCCCTGGCTGAATATCACAGAGAAAGCGACCACCGTACGGGTCAGCGTAAGGTCAAATGCCCCTGCGCGGTAATTCGGCATTACGCTATTACTTCGCATCTTATTCGCGCACGGTTTTTAAACTGTGCGCTTTATGTTAATTGTCTTTTCAAAAAGGCTTCTTCATATTAACAACCTGCCCCTGCGAGCGTCATTATTGAAACAAAGGGAAAAAAAATTTCTCTATATATCGTGTGGTTTTAGTTTGGTTGTTCTTTACCAGGAGATTATCTGCGTAATTTGAATAACCCGGTCCATAGAGAGATATTATGAAACAGAACCAACAAGCTGAACCTTCACGTCGTACCATTCTGAAGCAGACGTTAGCGCTTTCCGCGCTGTCCATCACCGGGCTGGCGGCCTTATCGGTACCGACGATCTCTTTTGCCGCGTCTCTGAGCAAAGAGGAACGCGACGGTATGACGCCGGATGCGGTAATTGAACATTTTAAACAGGGTAATCTGCGTTTCCGGGAAAACCGCCCGCTTAAGCACGATTATCTGCAGCAAAAGCGCAGCAGCCTGGCGGGGCAGTTCCCGGCGGCGGTGATCCTCAGCTGTATCGACTCGCGCGCGCCGGCAGAAATTATTCTGGATGCGGGGATCGGTGAAACCTTTAACTCTCGGGTTGCGGGTAATATCAGCAACCGCGATATGTTAGGTAGCATGGAGTTTGCCTGCGCCGTCGCCGGTGCGAAGCTGGTGCTGGTGATGGGGCATACCCGCTGCGGCGCCGTCCGCGGGGCCATCGATAATGCCGAATTAGGTAACCTGACCGGCTTACTCGATGAAATTAAACCGGCCATCGCAAAAACCGAGTACAGCGGTGAGCGTCAAGGCAGTAATTACGACTTTGTTGATGCCGTGGCGCGGAAAAACGTCGAGCTGACAATCGAAAATATTCGGAAAAATAGTCCGGTGCTGAGAAAGCTGGAAGAACAAAGGAAAATCAAAATTGTTGGCAGCATGTATCATCTTGCTGGCGGGAAGGTCGACTTCTTCGAGGTATGAGTTAGATAACAAAGCCCGCGCGCATGCAGCCTGAAGATAAATATTCATAGCGCATAATCGGCAGGGAAGAGGGCGCAAAAATCGCCCTCTTCCCTGATAGCGCCTCTGGTGGGGAACGATCAGAAGCGGAGGTCAACGCCGAGCATTACCGTTCTGCCGGGATCTGGCATGCTGATAACCGCTCCGGGCTGGATATCATAGCGATCTGTGACATTATTAACCGCGGCAAAAAAGGTCGCATTTTTATTTAAAATATATTCTCCATACAAATCAATTTGGTACCCGGAAGGTATTTCGATAACCGGGTTGGCTGCTGTCCCCTCAAGCCATCCCGCAGGGTTTGTTTTCGCCGAGTGATATCTGTATCTGATGCCAGCATCGACGGTTTCATTGCGGAATTTTTTCCCCAGATTCACAGAGATATTTTGTTTGGCGGGAATTCTGGTGGGCGTTAATCCCCAGGCGAAGCCCATGTTATTACAGCTGCTGGTGTTATATTTTTGCGCATAGTAGTTTGAGCACACCGCCGTTTTGCTATACAAGGTTGCGGAAATGGCAGAGTAGAACAGTTCGCTGTTGTATTTAAGCGAAAAGTCAATTCCGGATAAATCGAGCTTATCATAATTCATAAACGTGAAGTTATCCTGCCATGCCGGCATTCCCGCGGTTTTATCCTTTAATCCGGGAGAGATAAAGTTATTGGTCCTGTTGTTAAACCAGGAGAGGGAGAGGTCGAGAGCATCCTCCGCGGATAATAAAGCCGGGCGATGTATCTTTACCCCAACTTCTTTTTGCAGGGAGACTTCTGGCGCGATCGGGTCCGCCGGGTTATAGCTGAAAATCTCATTCGATACCGTGGTTTCATACAGGCTCGGCATTCTGTAGTTTCTGGCTGCTTTCACAAACACGGTTGTGCCTGGGGTCAGCGCATAGCTTATTTCGGAACTCAGGTCCGCTTTAGCCTGATATTTTACGCTTTGATTGGTCTGAAAATCGTTGGCTGCGGAATTATGATAATTAATACCCAGATTGACCTGGAGCGGACCACTCTCAATCATCCCGTTGACGAAAAGGGCATTTTCCCTTCTCTCGCCATGCCGCGAGGTGGGATAGGCGGTAAACCGGGTCAGACCGTCAGATTTTGGCGCCAGCTTTTCTTTTTGCGTTGACGACCCGTAGCGGAGCGTGAGCATGTTTAACTGGCTTTCATTGACAATGGCTATACCATTTTTATTGTTGCTATAGGCATGCAGATATTGTTGCGCATTGGTCCCCAATGCCCACAGGCCGTTATATTGCTTTAAGTTCGTATCGGTTATCCAGTAGTTCAGATTTAAGTTAATCAGCCTGTTGTTAACGGGGGTATAGGTATATCCGGCACTGTAGGCATTAACAATCGCGCTGCCGGGTTTCCATTGTGGCATGGATTCCACGCCCGCAGGCAGGGGCTCGAAGTCAATGTCATTGGCGTTTTTATACCAGTAGGCAGCCAACGTTTCACCGGCCTGCTGACGATGGTTGCGGTACGCAAGGTTGAAGTGATGATCATCATTCGCGTTGATCGCAAGCTTATAAATAAATGACTCGCTTTCAAAGTAAGTGTTTACGACCTCTTCATTTTTAAATACCACCGGATCGTTGAATTTTTTAAAGCCATTTTTCCCTGAAAAATAGTTCCCGGTAGATCTTTTACTATAGGCAAGCACGGTATCAACCGTATCATCTCTGAAGCCAAAGGCAAGCGTGGCGGAGCCATTTCTAAAATCATACCCGCGGGGCTTGTCCGTCAGCTGATAATAGCTTTGCGCCGCATAATCATCAGGGATATCAGGCTTTTTATTATTGTTGAACGTTCTTAGCTTAAGAAGTAAGCCGTAGCTATTGCCGGGATTGATAATATCCTCCGTGGAGAGGGTTTTTATATTTATTACCCCACCGATGGCGCCGGATGAAAAAGCATTGTTATTCTGTGAGGCCCCTTTGCTGATGGTGATATTGCTGATTAAATCAGGGTCGATATACGTTCTGTCGCTGGTTCCCTGATAGCCTCTTGACGTGTGGGTCGACTGCAGCGAGCCGTCAATAAACACCGGAACACGGCCTTCTCCCTGCAGTCCCCTGATTCCTGGATCAATCGCACCCGCCTCATTTCTCATATTATTTGACTGGATATATGTTTCAGAGGAAAAAATATCTGCATTCGCAATCCCTCTGAATCTGTTTAAATCAGATCCGGAGAGGGTATTTTCAGCGGTCCCTGTAGATGAAACAACCATAATTTCTTCATTGTCATTTTTTCCCTCTGCAAGCGTCGAACCTGTAAAAACCGACGTCGATAAGGTGAGGATTAAGGCGCGTTTTCCCATGAAATTTCCTTATTTTTTAAAAAGATATCGAAAATCCAACAATGTTAGTGATGAAAAACCAGTAGCTGGTTAATTACCGGTTTAAAACACTAAAAAAATAAAGAATGGCAGTTTATGCCTCTAATTAAACAAATGCAAATAGTTATCATTATCATTTAATTGAAGTGATTATAATTATCTGTCTAATGAATGATGGATAAAAAGCATGTCACTCCTGGGCCAGCGGGAGAGCGCCGTTCCGGTCAGAGCGGCTGATGGCGACAACATATTGATGGCCGCGCCTGAACGGAGGTTTTGTCACTCAGGAGGAACCAAAGCAGCGGGAAAGGCGGGGAATTGTTTTTAATATCAGGGGAACGATCGCGGATGGGTCTCCGCTGTAAAGAGGGCACCTGGTAAAGCAAAACCGGTATCCAGGCATGGACAGCATGCGGACGTAGATAGGTTAATAATAAAAAAATAAGCCCGCGTAAGGGAGATTACGCAGGCTAAGGAGGTGGTTCCTGGTACAGCTAGCATTTATGGGTTATGTTTTTCAGCGAAATGGATGATACCGGCTTTAAGCGAAACGGTATGTGATCCGTTTCTAATATCCGTGCATCCTGAAAAAATAACCCTGGTAAACTAGCTGCCGTGCGGGTTTCTGGTGCTCTGGCCGGCAAAGTTGCGCATCAGCAGGGCGTACTGCAGCACCATATCTTCCGGTACCGGCAGCCAGACCGTGTAGCCATCGCCGGGGGCGACCGGCATCACTTCGCCTTTGGCATTTTCCATATGCTCGAGGGTGAAGTTGACGTTGCCCTGCGGCGTCATCAGCTCAAGGCTGTCGCCGAGGGTGAATTTGTTCTTCACCGCCACCGCCGCCAGCTGGCCGTTACGTTCGCCGGTAAACTCTCCGACAAACTGCTGGCGCTCTGAGAGAGAGTAGCCGTACTCGTAGTTCTGATAATCATCATGGGTATGGCGGCGCAGGAAGCCTTCGGTATAGCCGCGGTGGGCCAGCCCTTCGAGGGTTTCCAGCAGGCTTTCGTCAAACGGTTTGCCGGCGGCAGCGTCGTCGATCGCCTTGCGGTAGACCTGGGCGGTACGGGCGCAGTAGTAGAAGGACTTGGTGCGGCCTTCGATTTTCAGCGAGTGCACGCCCATATTGGTCAGGCGCTCAACGTGCGCGATGGCGCGCAGATCCTTCGAGTTCATGATGTAGGTGCCGTGCTCGTCTTCGAAGGCGGTCATATATTCGCCCGGGCGCTTGGCTTCTTCAATCATAAATACCCGGTCGGTGGGCTCGCCGATCCCCAGCGTTGGCTCAACGTTCTGTACCGGGATCGGCTCATATTTGTGGACAATATTGCCGACGTCGTCCTGCTTGCCTTCCTGGACGTTATATTCCCAGCGGCAGGCGTTGGTGCAGGTCCCCTGGTTCGGATCGCGTTTGTTGATATAGCCGGAGAGCAGGCAGCGGCCGGAGTAGGCCATGCACAGCGCGCCGTGAACGAAAATTTCGAGCTCCATCTCCGGCACCTGGCTGCGGATTTCGGCAATTTCTTCCAGCGACAGCTCGCGCGAGAGAATGACCCGGCTCAGCCCCATCTGCTGCCAGAATTTTACCGTTGCCCAGTTGACGGCGTTGGCCTGTACCGAGAGATGGATCTGCATCTCGGGGAAGTTTTCCCGTACCAGCATGATTAAGCCCGGATCGGACATGATCAGCGCATCCGGCCCCATTTCCACTACCGGCTTCAAATCGCGAATGAAGGTCTTCAGCTTGGCGTTATGCGGCGCGATGTTCACCACCACGTAGAACTTTTTCCCCAGCGCATGGGCTTCGTTGATGCCGAGCTGCAGGTTTTCGTGGTTGAATTCGTTATTGCGCACGCGCAGAGAGTAGCGCGGCTGGCCGGCATAAACGGCATCTGCGCCGTAGGCGAAAGCGTAACGCATATTTTTCAGCGTTCCCGCCGGGGAAAGGAGTTCCGGTTTAAACATGATTTTCTCGTTCTGATGACAGGTCAGATTCGCCGCACCTGGTGGGCGAGTTGGGGAGTGTCCCCACATTAAGGGCGGGCATTGTAGCGCCGTGGGGGAGGCAGGTAAACCCTTTCACGCCGCCAGCGCCGGGTCGGCGGGTCAATGACGGCAAATGCTCCTGCTGCGCGGACTCGTCGGCGCCATATGGGCGAGAGCGCCGGAGGCGTTTTTCGCATAAAAATTACCCGCCAGCAGGCGGGTAATCGCGCGGGCAGAACGGCATCCGGTGGCCTATGCCAGCCGGCAGGCGTCCGCCTCCCAGCGGTAGCCGACGCCGTAGACGGCGCGGATAAACGACTGCTCTGCGTCCAGCGACTCCAGCTTGCGGCGCAGGTTTTTGATATGGCTATCGATGGTTCGGTCGGTGACCACGCGATAATCATCGTAGAGATGGTTCAGCAGCTGTTCGCGCGAGAACACTTTTCCCGGCTCCTGGGAGAGGGTTTTCAGCAGGCGAAACTCGGCGGGGGTGAGATCCAGCAGCTTGTCGCGCCACGAGGCCTGAAAACGCCCTTCATCGACGATCAGCGGGCTGACGGCATCCAGCGCCTGCAGCTCCGGACGCGGCTTGCAGCGGCGAAGGATGGTTTTTACCCTCGCCACGACTTCACGCGGGCTGTAGGGCTTGCAGATATAGTCGTCGGCGCCGATCTCCAGCCCCAGCAGGCGGTCGATCTCCTCAATCTTGGCCGTCACCATCACCACCGGAACGTCGGAGAAGCGGCGAATTTCGCGGCACAGCGTCAGCCCGTCGGTGCCCGGCAGCATCAGATCCAGCAGGACCAGGTGCGGCGGCGTCTGGCGAACGTAGGGCAGAACCCGATCGCCGTGATTAATCAGCGTCGGCGCATAGCCTGCGGCAAGCAGATAGTCGATCAGCAGCTGGCCGAGCTTGGGTTCATCTTCCACGATAAGAATACGCGGAGTGTTTTCATCAACAGGTAATTCAATCATACGTCTCTCGGTAAATCGCGTTCCAGAGGTAACTCTACTTTAATGCTAACCCCGCCAAAAGGCGAATGGCCGGCCCGTAAGGTGCCGCCGTGGGCGGCGACGATATTGACGCAGATAGCCAGCCCGAGGCCGGAGCCGCCGCTGGCGCGATTGCGCGAACCTTCTGCGCGGTAGAATCGTTCGCAGAGGCGCTCCAGCTGGGCGTCGCTGACGCCAGGGGCGCTATCGGCGAAGTCGACGATCAGCATCCGACCGTTTTGACTGGCGCTAATCAGCAGCTTGCCGCCGCTATCGGTATAGCGAAGGCTGTTTTCCAGCAGGTTATTGAAAAGCTGCATCAGGCGGTCGCCGTCGCCAAAAATCATGGCGCTTTCCGGTAACGATACGCCGATCTCCAGCCCGCGGCTGGCGAAGCGCTCGCGGAAGGCCCCCGCCGCGACTTCCAGCAGGGTGATGATATCCACGGAGGTTTTCTGATAGGCCAGCGCGCCCTCATCCGACATCGACAGCTGGTGCAGATCGTCAACCAGCTTGGTCAGGGTGGCGACTTCCGCCTGCAGGGAGGGGATAGAGTCCGGGGTGAATTTGCGTACCCCGTCCTGAATCGCCTCCAGCTCGCCGCGCAGAACCGCCAGCGGCGTGCGCAGCTCGTGGGAAATATCCGCCATCAGATCGCGACGCATCTGCTGGTTGCGCTCAAGGGTGCTGGCAAGCTGGTTAAAGTCCTGCGCCAGGCGGCCAAGCTCATCGCCGCCGCTGGCGGTGACCCGGGTGGAGAAATCACCCGCCGCGAGGCGATGGGTTCCTTCTACCAGCCGTTTAACCGGCGCCAGCAGGCCGCGCGCCAGCGGGAAGGTCGCCAGCGCCGCAAGGATGGTCGCCAGGGCCACAATCAGCCAGCTGGTGCGCTTCTGCTGCCGATCGAAATTGATATCGGTATTGCGGGTTAAGCGCTCCACTGGCGAGGCGATGACCGCCCCTACCGGAGCGCCGTCAACGAGGATCTCGCGGCGGGTACCGTCTTCAGGCACCGGCTCCCGCGGGCCGACCAGCACGCGACCTTTCTGATCGACCACCCAGAACATCGTCCGCCAGCCGTGCGGAGGCATATCCGGCCCGGGACCGCGGGGGCCGTTGTCCGGCGGCGGGCCTCGGTCCGGCCCCGGACCCCGCTCGCCGTCAGGCCCTGGGCCGTGGCCGGCGGGGGAGCGATCGTCGTTGTCGCGCTCAAAGGTGCGCAGCAGCTGGAAAATAAAGCGGTCGTTGTTGCGCAGGAACTTCCAACTGCCGTGCTGGGCATACTGCTCGCTGAGGGCGTCGCCAAGCATCGTCAGCCGCTGTTCGTTGCCGCGCTTAATGTAGTCGATAAAGCCGCGTTCAAAGCTGATACGCACCGCCCAGTGCATGCTGATCAGCAGCACGATGCAGGTGGCGAAGATGGCGAGAAACAGTTTGCCGGTAATGCCGGGACGCCAAAGCTTCACGGTTCACTCCTTTTGCGGCGGGCGATGACGGTATTGCCTTCGATGTCATCCGGTACGCGGGAAAAAATAAGCGCCGGCAGCGCGATAATGACCGCCATGCTCAGGTAGGTGTAGAGAAAGACCTGATGCGCGGTAGCCGCATCGGCGCTGAGGTGCTGCTGGCCGAACATCCCCAGCAGCATGCCGGCGATGGTGACGCCAATACTCATCGACAGCTGCATCACCATCGACAGCATGCTGTTGCCGCTGCTGGCCAGCGGGTCCGGCAGATCCTTCAGCGTCAGGGTATTCATCGACGAGAAGCGGCTGGAGTTGATCATGCCTTGTAAAAACAGCACCACCGGCAGCAGCCAGTACCAGCCCGCCAGCGCGACGGCCATAAACAGCAGGCTGACCAGCGCCAGGCCGATCGTCGCCACAATCAGCACCCGGCGGTAGCCAAAGCGGTTCACCACCTGCACCACGATGCGCTTCATGCCCATGCTGCCGAGCACCATCGGGATCATCATCAGGCCGGCGTGGAACGGCGTGAAGCCGAGGCCAATTTGCAGGAATACCGGCGTCATGAACGGCAGCATGCCGCTGCCGATACGCCCGGCGAAGCTGCCGCCGAGCCCGAGGGAGAAGGTGCGGTTGCGGAACAGGTCTAGGCTGAACAGCGCGCCGTCATTGCCCCGCGCGTGCCACAGATAGAGAACAACGGAGGCGATGCCGATAGCCACCAGCGCCGCCAGCAGCAGCGGAGAAATACCCAGCCCTTTTTTGCCGTCAAGAGCGAGGGTTAACGTCGCCATGCCGGTGGCCAGCAGGATAAAGCCGAGCATATCAAAGCGGCGCGTCTGCAGGGTGTAGTTCGGCATCAGCGAGAGCGTGGCGATAGCGCCGATAATGCCGACCGGAATGTTGATTAAAAAAATCCAGTGCCAGGAGGCATATTCCACCAGCACGCCACCGAGCGCCGGACCCAGCAGCGGCCCGACCTGGCCGGGGAGGGTGACGAACGTCATCGCCGCCATATACTGCGAGCGGGGGACGATTTTCATCACCGTCAGGCGGCCTACCGGCACCATCATGGCGCCGCCGATGCCCTGCAGCACGCGGGCCAGCACCAGCTGGTCAAGGGTGTTGGCCTGGGCGCAAAACAGCGACCCGAGGGTGAACAGGATAATGGCAGTAAAAAAGATATTGCGCACTCCGACCCGATCCGCCAGCCAGCCGCTGGCGGGCAGCATAATCGCCACCGTCAGCACGTAGGAGACAATAACCATATGCATATGCAGCGGGCTCTCCCCGAGGCTTTTGGCCATCGAGGGGAGGGCGGTGTTGACGATAGTGGTATCCAGCGACTGCATAAAGAAGCCGAATGCCACTATCCATAGCTGCCAGCGCACGCTGGACGGGAGATCGGTCATGTTATTCGCTTACCGGTTGCCTGATTTTTCGGGAAAAACGCAGCCGCAGACGATCGAAGAACAGATACACCACCGGCGTGGTGTACAGCGTCAGCAGCTGGCTTACCACCAGACCGCCGACGATCGTAATCCCCAGCGGCTGGCGCAGCTCCGAGCCGTCGCCGCCGGATAGCACCAGCGGCAGCGCGCCGAACAGCGCCGCGAGGGTGGTCATCATAATGGGGCGAAAACGCAGCAGGCAGGCCTGGAAGATGGCCTCTTCCGGCGGCAGGTTGCCGTTACGCTGCGCCTCCAGCGCAAAGTCGACCATCATGATGGCGTTTTTCTTCACTATTCCAATTAATAGCATAATTCCGATCAGCGCGATGAGGCTGAACGGCGCGCCGAACAGCTCCAGCGCCAGCAGCGCGCCGACCCCCGCCGAGGGGAGGGTGGAGAGGATCGTTAACGGATGCACGTAGCTTTCGTAGAGGATCCCCAGCACGATATAGACCGTCGCAATCGCCGCCAGAATCAAAATGATCTGCGAATTCATAGTCTGCTGGAAAACCTGAGCGGTGCCGGCGAACGAGCCGCGGACGCTGGACGGCACCCCGAGCTGGGTCATGGCGCGGTTGATGGCGTCGCTGGCTTCCGACAGGGATTTACCGGTCGGCAGGTTAAAGGAGATGGTGGAGGCCGCCGAAAGCCCCTGATGGTTCACCGACAGCGGGGCGTTAGCCGGCTGCCATTTGGCGAAGTAGGAGAGCGGGATCGGTTTGCCTTCGCTATTGATAACGAACATCTTATCCAGCGCGCTGACGTCCTGGGTGTAGACCGGGTCAACTTCCATCACCACCTTGTACTGGTTAAGGGGCTGATAGATGGTGGAGATCTGCCGCTGGCCGAAGGCGTTGTTCAGCAGGCTGTTGGCGTCCTGCACGCTGATGCCGAGGCGCGACATGGTATCGCGATCGTAGAGCAGGTCCATCTCCGCGCCGTTGTCCTGCTGGTCAGAGTTGACGTCAGCCAGCTCAGGCAGCGCCGCCAGCGCTTTGCGAATTTTAGGCTCCCACTCGCGCAGCGCCGCCAGATCGTCCGACAGCAGGGTGTACTGGTAGCTGGCGTTGGCCTGACGTCCGCCGACGCGGATATCCTGCACCGCCATCAGGAACAGGTTCGCCCCCGGCTCTTTCGCCAGCTTTTTCCGCAGGCGGTCAATAATCTCCTGCGCCGTTTCATGGCGCTGGTCGCGCGATTTGAGGGTGATAAACATCATCCCGCTGTTGACCCGCGAGCCGCCGGTAAAGCCGGTGACGTTATCCACCGCCGGGTCTTCACGAATGATTTTCATAAAGTCCTGCAGCTTGCCGCGCATCGCCTGGAAAGAGATGCTCTGGTCGGCCTGAATGCCGCCCATCAGCACGCCGGTATCCTGCTCCGGGAAGAAGGTTTTCGGAATTGAGATATAGAGCCAGATGCTAAGGGCAATCGTACCCAGCAGGACGAGGCCGGTCATTCGGCTGTGCTTCAGCACCCACCTCAGCGATTTGCCGTAGCCGCCCTGAATGGCGACCAGCAGGCGGCCAAAGCCGCGGTTGCGCGTGGGCTCATGCGGCTTACCGCTTTTCAACAGCCAGCCGCACATCATCGGCGTCAGGGTTAACGACACCGCCAGCGAAATACCAATCGCCACCGACAGCGTGACCGCGAACTCGCGCAGCAGACGCCCCGGCAGGCCGCCCATCAACAGCAGCGGTAAAAACACCGCCACCAGCGACAGGCTCATCGACAGCACCGTAAAGCCCACTTCCCGGCTTCCCTGCAAAGCCGCCTGCAGCGGCTTCATCCCCGCCTCAAGGTGGCGGGAGATATTCTCCAGCACCACGATGGCGTCATCCACCACGAAGCCGGTGGCGATGGTCAGGGCCATCAGCGACAGGTTGTTGAGACTAAAGTCGCAAAGGTACATGGCCGCAAAGGTGCCGATCAGCGATACCGGCACCGCTACCGCGGGGATCAGCGTGGCTCTGCCGGAGCGCAGGAACAGGAACACCACGAGGATCACCAGCGCGACCGAAATCACCAGCGTCTGCTCGACCTCCTCCAGCGAGGCGCGAATCGTCGGGGTGCGGTCCTGGGCGATTTGCAGATCGATCGCCGCCGGGATAGTTTTCTGTAGCTCCGGCAGGCGCGCGCGAATGCTGTCCACCGTCTGGATGATATTGGCTTCCGGCAGCTTGCGGATCATCAGCAGAATCGCCGGTTTCGCATTGGTCATCCCGGCGTTGCGTACGTCCTGCACCGAATCGCTGATGTTGGCGACGTCGCCAAGACGCACCGCCGCGCCGTTGCTGTAGTGCACGATTATCGGCTGATACTCGGCGGCGGTTTTCAGCTCATCGTTGGTTTGCACCTGCCAGCGATGGCTGCTGTCCTCCAGCGCCCCCTGCGGCCTGCGCACGTTGGCGCTATCAATTGCCGTGCGCACGGCGTCCAGCGATACTCCCTGGTTAAACAGCGCCTGCGGATTGAGGTCTACGCGCACCGCGGGCAGCGAGCTGCCGCCGACGTCAACGTCGCCGACGCCGTCAATCTGGGCGATAGTTTGCGCCAGCTGGGTGGAGGCAAAATCGTACAGCTCGCCCTGGGAGTAGGTATCCGAGGTGAGCGTCAGGATCATGATCGGCGAGTCCGACGGATTGGCCTTGCGATAGGTCGGACGGCTCGGCATGCCGCTGGGCAGCAGGCTTTGCGCGGCGTTGATCGCCGCCTGGACATCGCGGGCGGCGCCGTTGATATCGCGGTCGAAGTTGAACTCCATAATAATGCGCGTGCTGCCAAGGGAGCTGGAGGAGGTCATTTCATTGACCCCGGCAATGCGCCCGAGGGAGCGCTCCAGCGGCGTCGCCACCGACGAGGCCATCGTCTCCGGCGAGGCGCCGGGCAGCGAAGCGCTGATCATAATCACCGGGAAATCCACCTGCGGCAGCGGGGCGACCGGCAGCAGGCGGAAGCCGAGAATGCCGCACAGGGTGATGGCCAGCGAAATTAAAATCGTCGCCACCGGACGGTAAATGAAGAGGGCGAAAAACTTCATTTACGCCTCCTCCTCGCGCCGTGGGAAGCGGCTTTTGAGGTACAGCGACAGGCGGTCGAACAGCAGATAGATGACAGGGGTGGTAAACAGCGTCAGCACCTGGCTTAGCATCAGGCCCCCGACCATGCCGATCCCCAGCGGACGGCGCAGCTCTGCGCCCACGCCGGTGCTCAGCATCAGCGGCAGCGCGCCGAGCAGCGCCGCCAGGGTGGTCATCAGGATGGGGCGGAAACGCAGCAGACAGGCCTGATAAATCGCCTCGCGCGGCGCCATGCCCTGTTCGCGCTCTGCGGCCAGGGCAAAGTCGATCATCATGATGGCGTTCTTCTTGACGATGCCAATCAGCAGGATGATGCCGATAATGGCAATCACGTCCAGCTCGCTGCCGGCGAGCCACAGGGCCAGCAGCGCGCCGACGCCGGCGGTCGGCAGGGTCGAGAGGATAGTGATCGGATGGATAAAGCTCTCATACAGCACGCCGAGGACGATATACATCGCCACCACCGCGGCGACGACCAGCCAGACGGTATTTCCCAGCGCCGACTGGAAGGCAAGGGTGCTGCCCTGGAACTGAGTGCGGATATCGGTCGGTAAATCCAGCGCCTGTTCGGCGGCCTGAATCGCCTCGACCGCATCGCCAAGCGAATAGCCATCCGGGACGTTAAACGAGATGGTGGTCACCGGGAACTGGTCGAGATGGTTGATCGACAGCGGGGCAAAGCGCTGCTCAACGGTGGCGATCGATTTCAGCGGCACGATGCCGCCATCGCTGCCGGTGAGGCGAATGCCGTCGAGCGCGGCGAGCCCCGGAGTGGCCTGGGTATCATGCTCCAGCACTACCCGGTACTGGTTGGCCTGGGTATAGATGGTTGAGATCAGGCGCTGGCCAAAGGCGTTGTACATCGCATTATCGATATCGGCCATGCTGATCCCAAGGCGGCTGGCGCTGTCGCGGTCGACGTTGATGTACGCCGCAAGGCCCTTATCCTGCCAGTCGCTGCTGACGTCGGAGAGCTGCGGTAGCGCCTGCAGGCGGGTCAACAGCTGCGGAACCCAGTTGCTGAGCGCATCCAGCGAGTTGGCCTGCAGCGTGAACTGGTACTGAGTGCGGCTGACGGTGGTATCGATGGTCAAATCCTGGGTGGGCTGCAAATAGAGCGCGATGCCGGGAATGCCGTCCACCGAGTGCTGCAGGCGAGAGATAACCGTCTGCACGCGATCGTCGCGCTCGCTCAGCGGCTTGAGGTTGATCTGCAGCCGGGCGCTGTTCAGCGCCGGGTTGGTGCCGTCGACGCCGACAAACGACGTCAGGCTCTCCACCGCCGGGTCCTTGAGGATCAGGGCGGAGACCTGCTGCTGGCGCTGCGCCATGCTGGCAAAAGAGGCCGACTGCGGGGCCTGCAGCGTGCCCTGAATAATGCCGTTGTCCTGAATCGGGAAGAAGCCTTTCGGGATAAACACCCACAGCATAATCGACAGCGCCAGGGTGCCCAGCGCCACGCTGAGGGTCAGCCACGGATGGTTCAGCACCCGGCTCAGCAGGCGGCCGTAGGCGGCAATTACCCGCTCGAAGAAGCGTTCGCTGGCGCGGGAAAAGCGGTTTTGCTTACGCAGCGATTCGTGGCTCAGCATCCGGGCGCACATCATCGGCGTCAGGGTCAGCGACACCACGGCGGAGATCAGGATCGCCACCGCCAGGGTTACGGCAAATTCGCGGAACAGCCGGCCGACGATGTCGCCCATAAACAGCAGCGGGATCAGCACCGCAATCAGCGAGAAGGTCAGCGAGATGATGGTAAAGCCGATCTCGCCGGCGCCCTTGAGCGCGGCGGTCAGCGGCTTTTCGCCTTTTTCGATATAGCGCGAGATGTTTTCGATAACCACGATGGCGTCATCGACGACGAAGCCGGTGGCGATGGTTAAGGCCATCAGCGTCAGGTTGTTAATCGAGAAGTCGAGAAACACCATCACCGCAAAGGTGCCCACCAGCGAGAGCGGCACGGCGACGCCGGGAATGATCGTCGCCGGGACGTTGCGCAGGAACAGGTAGATGATCATCACCACCAGGGCGATCGCCAGCATCAGCTCAAACTGCGTATCGCTCACCGAGGCGCGGATGTTGGTGGTGCGGTCGGATAAGACCTGCACCTTGACCGATTTCGGCAGGCTTTCGGTCAGCTGCGGCAGCATCTGGCGCACGCTGTCGGCGGTGGCGATAATATTCGCGCCCGGCTGGCGCTGAACGTTCATGACGATCGCCCGCTGGTTGTTCGCCCACGCGCCCAGCCAGCTGTTTTCCGCGCCCTGCTCAATGGTGGCGACGTCGCCGAGGCGAATCGGCGCGCCGTTCTGATAGGCGACGATCAGGCGACGATAGTCTTCCGCCGACTGCATCTGGTCGTTAGCGGAGAGCGTTACCGCCCGCGAAGGGCCGTCGAGGCTCCCTTTCGCCGAGTTGACGTTGGCGCTGGTAATCGCGGTGCGAATGGTTTCACTGGTCAGCCCGAGGGCGGCAATCGCCTGAGCGTTGAGCTTCACGCGCACCGCCGGACGTTGACCGCCGGCGAGAGTCACCAGCCCGACGCCGGAGACCTGGGAGATTTTCTGCGCCACGCGGGTCTCCACCATATCTTCCACCTGGGTCATCGGAATGGCGGAAGAGGTGACCGCGAGGGTCATGATCGGCGGATCGGCCGGGTTGACTTTACTGTACACCGGCGGATTAGGCAGGTCCGAGGGGAGCAGGTTGGTGGCCGCGTTAATAGCCGCCTGCACTTCCTGCTCGGCGACGTCCAGCGGCAGCGTCAGCTGAAACTGAAGGGTAACCACCGAGGCGCCGCCGGAGCTTTGCGACGACATCTGCTTGAGGCCGGACATCTGACCAAACTGGCGCTCCAGCGGCGCGGTGATCGATGAGGTCACCACGTCAGGGCTGGCGCCCGGATAGAGGGTAACGACCTGAATGGTCGGATAATCCACTTCCGGGAGCGCCGAGACCGGCAGGAACCGGTAGCCGATAATCCCGGCCAGCAGGATCGCCACCATCAGCAGCGTGGTGGCCACCGGACGCATGATAAAGAGACGGGAAGGGCCGCCCGTACTGCTCGGCGGTAAGACTTGCATCAGGAGCGCGCTCCTTTTTTACCGTATTCGCGGCTGGTGGCTTTTTCCGGCGCGGCGGCGGAGGCGCTGTGCGGCTCGACGACTTCGACCTTCGCGCCTTCGGTCAGGCGGTCGATACCGTCGGTGACCACGCGGTCGCCGGCGGAAAGCCCGGCGTTAATGACCACCTTCAGGCTATCCTGGATACCCGGCGTGACCGTATGCTTGCTGACCTTATTGTCGGCGTTCAGCACCCACACGAAGTGGCCCTCATTGCCCATCTGCAGAGCGGCGGTAGGGATCACGACCGCATTCTGCTCGGTGTCCACCAGCATGCGGGCGTTGACGAACTGGTTCGGGAACAGCGCATCGTCCAGATTGCTGAAGCGGGCTTTCAGCTTGATGGTGCCGGTGGTGGCATCAATCTGGTTATCAAGGCTGAGCAGCGTGCCGCTGGTGATTTTCTGCTTGTTGGTGCGGTCCCAGGCTTCGACCGGCAGGGCTTTACCCGCTTTCTGCGCCTGAACCACCGCCGCGATATCATTTTCCGGCAGCGTGAAGACTAAATCGATCGGGTGGGTTTGCGTTAATACCACGATACCGGTGGTATCGCCGCTGGAGATCTGGTTGCCGATATCCACCTGTTTTAAGCCGACGCGCCCGTCGATGGGCGCGACGATCCGGCTCCAGTTGAGCTGCAGCTGGGCGCTGGCCACCGCGGCTTCGTCGGCTTTAATCGTGCCGTTGGTTTCGCTGACCAGCGACTGCTGGGTATCCAGCTCCTGGCGCGAAACGAGGTTGGTTTTTACCAGCTGCTGATAGCGGGCGAGGTCGCGCCTGGCGTTGGCAAGGGTCGCCCGATCTTTGGCTAACTGTCCCTGCGCCTGCGCCAGCGCCACTTTGAACTGGCTGGGGTCGATTTCAGCCAGCAGATCGCCGGCTTTAACCTGCTGGCCTTCCTGGAAATGGATCGCCAGCAGCTGGCCGTCGACGCGGCTGTGCACGGTGACCGTATTGGCTGCGGTTACCGTGCCGAGGCCACTGAGATAGCGCGGCACCGATTCGCTGGTGGCCGTTGCGGCCTGGACCGGTGCCAGCGTCGCGCCTAAGCGGCCGTGACGACCGCCGCCCGGAGCAGGCGCACCTTGTCCGGCCGCCGCTGGAGCCGCTTCGCCCGCCGTATCACGACCCTGCCAAAACCAGTATGCGCCGCCGGCAACGATGACGACCGCCAGGGCGGTTGCCCAACGAAGTGTGTGACTGCCTTTCATTATTTTGCTATCTCATCCTGAAACGTTTCGCGAAATGATACTAGTTTAGTGAGGGAACGCCTCGCAAAAATGGAGGAATTATGAAAAGACTGTTGAGATATGTCTGGATTGACGCCATTTTTTGCGGCCGGCGAGCGGGCGTTTTCCCCTCCTGAACCCGCGATGGGAGGCTCATCGACGGAACCCCTTTGGAACTTTCCATCCGCCGGGGCATCTTCTCCACGGCGGCCCGGCGGCAACGCGCAGAGAAGATGCAGCGAATGTGCATTATTAAGCACTTGATGCACATCAAGCATCCTGCCAACTTTTAATTTAAAAAATAAAAAAGAGTTGTAACTGGCGCGGCTTTTATTCAATTTATACGACGAATGTTTTGGTGTGCTTCGATAATAAAAAATATATGCACACTGAACGCGACGGGTTCATAAATCAGGGGTAATTTTAGTGGCTAGTGCAAACAAACTCACGCTCTTCATCGTTATCTTCATGCTGATGGGGATCCTTTCCGGCGCGGCAATCCACGCCTACGCCTCCCAGACCGCCATCGTGGCATGGTCTGAGAACATCACGCTTTTCACCGATATGTTTTTACGCCTCATCAAGATGGTGATTGCGCCGTTGGTCTTCAGTACCCTGACCGTCGGCATCATGCGGCTGGGCGAAACCGCCACTATCGGCCGCGTAGGCGGTAAGGCGATGGTGTGGTTTGTCACCTCCTCGATCCTCTCCATTCTGGTGGGATTAGTGATCGTCACGCTGTGGCATCCGGGCAGCGGCCTGAATCTGACGATCCCCAAAGAGTCCGTGGACACCGGGCTGGCGGTCAGCGGGATGAGCCTGAAAGGCTTCCTGTCGCATACCATTCCGACCAGCATTACCGAAGCGATGGCCAATAACGAAATTCTGCAAATCGTGGTCTTCTCGATGTTCTTTGGCATCGCCGGGGCATCGCTGGGGGAGAAGTTTAACGCCCCGCTGGTGGCAGCGCTGAACGTGGTCTCCCACATTATGCTTAAGGTGACCGGATACGTGATGTACGTGGCCCCGCTGGCGATTTTTGCCGCTATCTCCTCGGTTATCGCCTCCCAGGGGCTGGGCATTCTGCTGAACTATGCCTCTTTTATCGGCGGCTACTACGTTGCGGTGCTGCTCACCAGCGCGGTGCTGATGGCTGTGGGCTATATGGTGCTGAAAAAAGAGGTTTTCCGCCTGCTCAATATGCTTAAGGATCCGGTGCTGGTCGCCTTTACCACCAGCAGCTCCGAAGCGGCCTATCCGAAGACGCTGGAGCGGCTGGTCAGCTTCGGCTGCTCGCGCAATATCGTCTCCTTCGTTTTGCCCATCGGTTACTCCTTTAACCTGGTCGGCTCGATGGTCTACTGCTCCTTTGCCTCTATGTTTATTGCTCAGGCATATAACATCCACCTCAGCTTCAGCGAAATTACGGTGATGATGCTGACGCTGATGCTGGCATCGAAAGGGATTGCCGGGGTGCCGCGCTCGGCGCTGGTGGTGCTGGCCGCGACGATCCCCAGCTTCAATATTCCCGTCGCCGGAATTTTGCTGCTGATGGGGATCGACCATTTCCTCGATATGGGGCGTTCCGCCATCAACGTGCTGGGCAACGGTATTGCCACGGCGATGCTGTCGAAAAATGAGGGTCAGCTGCAGGAAGAGGTGCCGGAGGCGGAGCCTCAGGGCGTTCAGGCCTGACGGTGGCATACGCGCTCTGGCCGGAGCGCGTATTTTCTTCTGCCGCGAAGGGCGCGGTGATAGAAAAAGATGCCCCTAACAGGCACGCAAGGGGCGATGTGACGAAGTAAATATTCCCCGCTAAATACATTGTTATTATTGTATAACCACGCATTGCTGCGCCTTTATACCGAGGATGCGCTGATGTTATCTGCTGTTCGTCGGGCATGAGAAGCTATTTTTCCGCGCGGCGGTTTTTTTAGGAATAGCATCCCTGCACAACCCCATAAATTCCTAATTTTTACCCTTCGGTCGCAAATATTCCACGGCGATTACCCTCTTTCTCTTAGTAAATTCATAAACTGAAAAAAGTCATGGTTATTATTGAGGCGGTATTTTTCCATGATCTTACTTTTATGGTAGGTGGTCGTTTTGATACTCACCTTATTGATGGCGGATATTTTACCGATATCAAACCCATGAATAAGACCGTGGGCCACCGCGACCTGCGATCGCGATAGCGTTTGGTGCGGGCAGTGGCTGCAGATTAACCCGGGGTCCTTGAATAATTTTATCGGCGGATTTTCAACGTTCTTCAGCACTTTTTCTATTATCGTTCGCATCTGTTCGACGCTGGCTGATTTGATGGCGAAAAAGATAACGTCCCTCAGGCAGTTGACGATGCATGCCGGTTCCGGGAGGGTGTCGTAGCCGTGCAGGATAATAACCGAACTGGCGGGCTTACGATTTTTTATCAGCGTGTTGCACAGGTGGATCTCGCCGGGCAGAACGTCAGAGAAAATGATGTCCTCATGCGCCAGCGTATCGCTGCGTGAGGAGAAACTCACCCGGAGGCCTGCGCGATCCCGGGTGAGCTCGTTCACTATGTAAACCAGCGCATCCCGGATAAAGGTGTTGCGAGTGTTAAGCGCAATATTAATGGTTTTCATGGCGCGACTTCCTTTATAAGTCAACATGACGCCATTCCGCGACCGGACCTCCGGCGTAGGCGATGGTTGCTGTGTGTTATGCACAAAAATAGGGTCAACATCGGCTTATTAGCGCTGCCGCTTATTATATGGCGCGTTATTTTTAGTATTGCCGAAAGTCCGTCGGGCGTTATTTTTTACGCCCGTTGGTAAACGGAATCTTTTGTTTTCTTCGGTCCTTCAGATAGGACACCAGGCTGTAGACCGAAATACAAAGACAAAATATGCACAGCAGCAGGGCGAACCCCGTTTGCATGGTCATTATGAATATCCTTTCTCTAAGAGCCTGCCGGGACAGGTTCTAATTGGTATATGGCGCTAAAAAATAGCTAAGTATGAATATTGCTCTACGCTGCATGCTGCGCTGCGGCCAATGCAGCGACAATTTCAGGCAGGGCGGCTATATCATTATATTTACCAGGGGCCGGTAGCCATGAACCGTGCCTGTCAGACGGTTCGATAAACGGGGCACACCGGCAGCCCGCGCTTTATGGCGCAAAATCAGTGTAAGAAAATTCCTAATCAAGGCGTCAGTCTCATTTCTCTCATTTCTCTCAAAAAGCGAGAAAAAATTAACAACCCCAGAAAAATTAATAACGTAGCGGCAATAACGATGGCGCGGGAAGGGGAGTATCGGCCCACCGACCTCAGGAAAGAAACGCCAGCCCTTTGCCGAAAATGGCCCGGATGGGCAGGCTGATGCCGTGCAGCCGCGCCTTGTGCCGCAGCCGGCTGATGACCACGTCGATGCGGTGCAGCTCGGGTTCGCCTTCGTCGGTAAAGAGCCAGGCATGCAGATCGACCTTGCTGCACACTTCATTCCGGTTGCGCATCAGGATCTCCATCAGCCGGTACTCCTGCTGCGTCAGCGGAAGGATCAGCCCCGACGGCGCGACCAGCCGCTCAGCCTTCAGCGTCCACGGAGAGGTGAGCGCCGGGTCGGCTAATCGCGTCGGCGGAACAGGCGTCACCGCCTGTTGCTCCTTCAGCCGCGCGCCCAGCGCATGGATGGTGTCTGCGAGGTCGGAAAAGTTAACCGGTTTAATCAGGTAGAAGTCCGCGCCGAGGTTTAATGCCTGCAGCTTGTCCTGCTGGTGGCCCCTGGCGGTAATGACGATCAGACCAAACTGGCCAAGCTGATGCAGATACTCCAGCACGCTGAAGCCATCCTCGCCCGGCAATCCGATATCAATTAATACAATATCAACCGGGTCAGCGTGCAGCTGCCGCCAGAACGCCTCGGCGCTGCGTACGCCCCAGGCCGCAAATCCGCGGTGGCGGAGAAAGGCCAGTAGTTCATCGAGTAAATCAGCGCTATCTTCAATGATAGCCACACGTAATGTCATAACTTGACCTTTTGCTGTCCTGTCAGGGGAAGCGTTAACGCAAATTCGCAGCCGGCTGGCGTATTCGCTGCCAGCCATAAATCGCCGCCGTGGGCCTGGACAATTTGTCTGGCGACATACAGCCCAAGGCCGGTACCGGCCGGTGATGCGCCGCGCGTTTCGCCGCGTCGGTAGCGCTCAAAAATAAGCTCGATCTCCTCGACGGCAATGCCCGGGCCCTGGTCGCGGATCCTGATCTCGAAGTGCCGCTCCTTTTGCGCGATATCGATTCCAATTTCGCCGGAGGAGGCGTACTTCACCGAATTGTCGAGCAGGTTGGCCAGCGCCACGCACAGTAGGCCGCTATCAATAAAAAGCACCGGCGAGTGGTCATCGGGCGTCACCAGACGTCCCTCCAGCCTGACCTTGAGATTGTGTTTTAGCGAGAGATCCACCACCGTCGCCGCCATCTGAATCACCGGCAGCAGCGCCGCGTCCTGTTTATCGACGGAGAGAGCGTCAGAGGAGAGCCGGGCATCGGCCAGGCAGTTATCGGTGAGCTGCACGAGGCGGGTGGTCGCCCGCTGCATCCGATCCAGCCGGGGCGCCTGCGCCTGCGTGGCGGCGCACAGGCGCAGGTTTTCCAGCGCGGCCTGGATAATCGCCAGCGGCGTTCTGAATTCATGCGCCACCATGCCCATAAACTGGCGCTGATGAAAGCTGGCTTCGCGCTCGATGCGCAGCTCCCGCGCCAGCTGCTGTTTCTGCAACAGCCTGCGGTTTTCCGCGCGAACCCGCAGCACGGCGATGATCAGCACGGTGATGATATGGACGATCAGCGCGTACTGCCAGGCGGAGTAAATCGCCTGATGATAGGGAATGATGCCGTGTATCGAGAGCAATACCAGCGCCGCCGAGGCGACGTAGACCGGCGGCAGCAGGCCAAGGAGCAGCGTATTTAAGTCGATCGCTTTGCGCCGCCACAGCATCCACGAGGTTGTCAGCAGCACCGGGGAGGCAATAAGGAAGATCCCTGCCTCAATCTGCATCGCCAGCCCGTAAAAGCCCAGCGGAATGCTGAGCTGGAGCACGACGTTCAAACCCACCGCCAGCAGCAGCAGCCGATACAGCCTGGGCATATTCTTCTTCAGGTCGAACACTTCGGCATGCAGCCACAGGGCGGTGGCGTAGCTGAGCAGCGACAGGCAGCTTATCATGTAGTCCTGAACGGGCAGCACCGCCTGGCCGAAGAGCCACTCCGGGTAGCCGTGCAGCGCCGCAACCAGCGGGTAGTTGAGGGAGAAGAGGCAGATCCCCCACAGCAGGCGGCGGCGCAGCGCGATGGCCAGCCACAGGGCAATGCCGCTGGCAATAATGGCAAGGCCGAAATAGAAGCTCCAGAAGGCGGTATCGATGGTGGCGGCCTGTACGAACTCCTCGGGGGAAGAGAGGGTCGCCAGCAGGATCAGGGTGCTGCTGCTCTGGAGATGGAAAACCACCTCGTATCCCGCAGGTCCCGGGGGCGGCGGAAAAATCAGTACGCTTTCGCGATAGTCGATATCGCTCTCCCTGGCCGGAGCATGGTCGCCGAACGTCTTGCGAATCCAGGGCGTAGCGCTGCCGGCCGGGCGGTAGAAGACCGTCAGGTTATCGACAAAGGATGGGCCAACCTGCAGCCAGCGCGGCTGGCCGGCGAAGTAAGAGGCCGGTAAGGTGGCCTTGAGCCACCAGGCTTTGCGCGAGTAGCCAAAGGAGGGGATTTTGCGCAGCGGCTGCAGATCGCTCTCCGGCAGCGAGGCGAAGGTATCCACCGTCATCTGGCCGCCGGCGTCGACGAACCAGTAGAGGGGAATATCGATCCCCAGCTGGCGGGATTCAGCATGAGCCGGCGCCATCGCCTGGAGATAGCTAAATACGCCGCAGCAGACTAAAAAAAGGCACCTGAACCAGGCTACCGGCTTAGCCGTAGCAAAAATAGCGCACACGCGATCCAATCACGCCCCCTTGCGGCATTGATAACGGTATTTTAAATAGCGCGACAGTGAATAACCGGCAGCGTAAATCCGCCGGTATCCCGGGGAAAAGTGCAGAGGTTCAGACGCGAAAACATTTTGCTGACCCGACAGAGAATATTCCAGCTTTATTTCAGTTCGTCATTTCTCTTTGTCATGACGGGCCGGAACCCTCGCGCCAGCTGCGCAGGCGGCCGGGTTTACGCCATAGGGTATATCACGAATGGAAGAGGACGGGAGAGAGCATTTTGTGATAGCAGGCGCCCGGGCGGGCTGAGGATATCTCTTTTTAGCCGCCGATATGTCCGCTACCGCCAGCAGAATTATTTACCGCTGTCCGTACCAGGCGCTAAGCCGCCGCATATTAATAAATGATAATGTTCGATGACAGGGCGGCCGAAAGTCCGGCCGCCCGCAGCGGGGTTAGCTAAAGACCACCTGCGCCCAGCGGGCCAGACCGGCGGTGACCGAGCCAAAGTCATCGCCACCGGCAACAGGAATGCCCGGCAGATGGGCCGCCAGCGCTTTCTTAATCAGCGGGGAGCGGGCGCTGCCGCCGGTCAGATAGATGACGTCCGGCGTTTCGCTGCTGCTGTCCAGCGCGAGCTGAACCTGCTCCATGATGCGCGCCAGCGGCTGATTCAGCGCGGCTTCCAGACCCTGCTGGCTGATGGCCGTCGCCAGGTCGGCGCTGATAAACGGCAGTCCGGCGGTGACGCTATCCTGCGCGGAGAGGGCAATCTTGCTCTCTTCGGCGCCGCGTACCAGGCGATAGCCGAGGCGCTGGCGCCACACCTTGGTCAGCAGCGCGACCTTCTCGCCATCGCGGGCATCGCGGACTAAATCGTTCAGCAGCCTGCCGTTGGCGCTGCTGTAGAAATCCGTTTGCGCCGGGACGTCGTTAATCGCCACCGCGTTCCACCACGGCAGAACCGGCAGGGCAATCCCCTTTTCGGTTTCGCCGCCCATGCCGAGCAGCGGCATCAGGCACTTAAAGGCGAGGGCGATATCAAGATCGTTCCCGCCGACGCGACAGCCGCTGTGTCCCAGCAGGCTTTGCTGGCGATCGGCCTTCTGACGCCACTCCGGGCCCATCAGCAGCAGCGAACAGTCGGTCGTACCGCCGCCGATATCGACAACCAGCACGCGTTTTTCCGCGCTGAGCGTGGCTTCGAAATCCAGCCCCGCAGCCACCGGCTCAAACTGAAACACCACGTCGCGGAACCCGGCACGCTGCGCCGCGCGTTCGAGGATCCCTTGCGCCTGGGCGTTAGCCTCATCGCCGCCGAGGCCCTGAAAGTTAATCGGCCGCCCGATGACCGCCTGGTCGATGGTTTCCGCCAGCTGGGTTTGCGCCTGCTGCTTAATATGGACCATCATGGCGCATACCAGATCTTCAAACAGCGCGACCTGCTGCGGCTTCAGGCCGCTGGCGCCGAGGAAAGATTTCGGCGATTTGACGAAGTACACTTCCTCCGGGTCATCGACGTACTGATGCAGGGAGGCAAGGCCAAACTGCACGCTGTTGTCGAGAACCTCGATATATTCCTCGCGGTTAAAGTTCATCGCGCGGCGCAGCAGCGCCTGATTTTCATCACCGTTGGTCGGGACGCTATGATGCCGGTAGAGCCACTCGCTGACCGCTTCGCGGGTCGGCGCAGAGAGCATTGAAGGCAGCAGCTTGCTGCCGTTTTCCAGCGTTAACAGCTGCGGAGTATTATCGCGCATTACGGCAACCGAACAGTTGGCGGTTCCGTAGTCAAAACCAATAAACATGACCTGAAAATCCCCATGCCAGTGAAGAAGGGGGGCGACTTTAGCGGATTGCTGCCACGGCGACAACTGGAATTTAAAAGCAAGGTACGGCATCCGCGGAGCGGCTATCATTGAGGCAATTCATCGGGAGAAATTATGACGCTATTACCCTGGCACCCGCCCTACGACGGGGAGTGGATATTCGGTTTTCTCGGCGCCCGCGCGGTTCAGGGAATCGAAACCTTTAGCGAAGGGCGCTATACCCGCAGCTTCTCACTGGCAGGGCACCGCGGGCTGATAACGATCGCGCCGGACGCCATCGCGCAGGGGCTGCGGGTGACGCTATCCGAGGGGCTGCTGCCGGTCGCGGATGAGTGTCTGCGGCGCGTGGCGCGCATGTTTGACCTCGCCTGCGACCCGCAGCAGATTGTGCACGCGCTGGGCCCGCTGGCGCTGGCGCGGCCGGGTCTGCGCTTACCCGGTTGCCTCGATGCCTTCGAGCAGGCGGTTCGGGCGGTGCTGGGGCAGCTGGTTAGCGTGGCGATGGCGGCCAGGCTGACGGCGAAGGTGGCGGCAGCCTTCGGCGAGCCGCTGGCGCAGGCGCCGGGATATTTTCTTTTTCCGTCGCCGCAGCGGCTGGCGCAGGCCGATCCGCTGGCGCTGAAGGCGCTGGGCATGCCTCTGCGGCGCGCCGAGGCGCTGGTTCACCTGGCGCAGGCGGCCATCAGCGGCGACCTGCCGCTGATGGCGCCGCCCGATATCGCGGCGGGGATGAAGCAGCTGCAAACCCTGCCGGGCATTGGCCGCTGGACCGCGAGCTACTTCGCCCTGCGCGGCTGGCAGGCGAAGGATATTTTCCTCGCGGATGATTACCTGATTAAGCAGCGCTTCCCCGACATGACGCCGGCGCGCATCGCTCGCTATGCCAGCCGCTGGCAGCCGTGGCGATCCTATGCGCTGCTGCACATCTGGTATACCGAAGGGTGGACCCCGGCGGCGGAATAGCCTAACGGGGCGCATAGCGCTGGTATCGCCGCGCTGAAGCCCCTATAATTGCCGCGTTTGACGCTAAAACGTCACCCTTCCTGTACATAAAATCATCCGAGATACGTCAAGGCGACGGGGAAGTGAATCCCCGGAAGCTGGCTAAAGTCAGCGACCGGAGCGCACGACGCAGCTAACGCCGGGCAGTTTGCAGGATGATGTGTATATACATCCAGGTTAATCAGGTCGCAAAAAGTTATGACTGATACGTCTCATCAGTGCGTCATTATAGGTATTGCCGGCGCATCGGCTTCGGGAAAAAGTCTTATTGCCAGCACGCTTTATCGCGAATTACGCGAGCAGGTTGGCGACGAGCATATCGGCGTTATTCCGGAAGACAGCTACTACAAAGATCAAGGTCATTTGTCGATGGAAGAGCGGGTTAAAACGAACTATGACCATCCCAGCTCGATGGACCATAGTCTGCTGTTCCAGCACCTGCAGATGCTGAAAAGCGGCCAGCCGATTGAACTACCGGTTTACAGCTACGTTGAGCACACGCGTATGCCGGAAACGATCCATATCGAGCCGAAGAAAGTGATTATCCTTGAGGGGATTTTACTCCTGACCGACGTGCGTTTACGCAATGAATTAAACTTTTCCATCTTCGTCGATACGCCGCTGGATATCTGCCTGATGCGGCGCATTAAGCGTGATGTTAACGAACGCGGCCGCTCGATGGATTCGGTGATGGCGCAGTATCAGAAAACCGTTCGTCCGATGTTTCTGCAGTTTATTGACCCTTCCAAGCAGTATGCCGACATCATTGTGCCTCGTGGCGGTAAGAACCGCATTGCGATTGATATTCTGAAGGCCAAGATCAGCCAGTTCTTTGAATAACACTAACGAATTGTGTAACGTGCAAAGAGAACCCATATTGCCCTTATCCCCGGAAGGTGTGAGGGCGCGATGCCTTAAAGGAGAAAGCTCATGCGTCTGTGCGACCGAGATATAGAAGCCTGGTTGGATGAGGGCCGGCTATCCATCAGCCCGCGTCCGCCCGTTGAGCGCATTAATGGCGCGACCGTCGATGTCCGTCTGGGCAATAAGTTCCGCACCTTTCGCGGCCACACGGCGCCGTTTATCGACCTGAGCGGGCCGAAGGCGGAAGTGACCGCGGCGCTGGATCGCGTGATGAGCGAAGAGATCGTGCTGCCGGAAGGCGAAGCGTTCTATCTGCATCCGGGCGAGCTGGCGCTGGCGGTAACCTTTGAGTCGGTCACCCTGCCTGCGGATCTGGTGGGCTGGCTGGACGGCCGTTCGTCGCTGGCGCGTCTGGGGCTGATGGTCCACGTAACCGCGCACCGTATCGATCCGGGCTGGTCAGGCTGCATCGTGCTTGAGTTCTATAACTCCGGCAAGCTGCCGCTGGCCCTGCGTCCGGGGATGCCGATCGGCGCGCTGAGTTTTGAACCGCTGTCCGGCCCGGCGGCCCGTCCCTATAACCGCCGTGAAGACGCCAAATATCGCGACCAGCAGGGCGCGGTGGCGAGTCGAATCGACAAGGATTGATAACGTAAGCGGCTTGCTGAGGGTGCCATGAGACGAATTCTGACGACGCTGATGATCTTACTGGCGGTAGTTGTCGCCGGGCTTACCGCATTGGTATTGCTGGTCAATCCCAATGATTTTCGCGCCTATATGGTGCACAAGGTAGCGGAGCGTAGCGGTTATCAGCTCAAACTCGATGGCCCGCTGCGCTGGCACGTCTGGCCGCAGCTGAGCATTCTCTCCGGGCGCATGACGCTGACGGCGCCCGGGGCTGCCGAACCGGTCGTGCGCGCGGACAATATGCGCCTTGACGTGGCTCTGCTGCCGCTGATTTCCCACCAGCTGCAGGTTAAGCAGGTGATGCTCAAGGGCGCGGTTATCCAGCTGACGCCGGAAACTGAAGCGGTGCGCGATCTGAATGCGCCGGTGGTTCCGCATGACAATACGCTGCCGCAGGTGTCGGAAGACAGCGGCTGGTCCTATGACGTGCGGCAGCTGAAGGTTGTCGACAGCGTGCTGTTCTTCCAGCATGAAAGCGGCGAGCAGGTGACGGTGCGCGATATCCGTCTGCAGATGGATCAGGATAAAAATCATCACGCGACGCTCGATTTCTCCGGGCGGGTCAATCGCGATCAGCGCGATCTGGCGCTCTCCTTCTCCGCCCAGGTGCAGGGCGGCGATTATCCGCACTCCCTGCAGGCCGAAATTTCTCAGCTTAACTGGCAGCTGCGCGGCGCCGAGCTGCCGGCTAACGGCATCAGCGGTCAGGGCAGCCTGCAGGCCAGCTGGCTTGAGGATCGGAAAATGCTCAGCTTTGATAAGCTGAACCTGACGGCTAACGGCAGCGCGATTTCCGGCAATGCCAGCGTGGTGCTTGGCGAGCAGGCCGACTGGAAGCTTAATCTCCACGCCAGTACGCTTAACCTCGACAGCCTGCTGACGCATACCGATGCCGCCGGCGATAGCTCGGCAAGCCAGCGGGGTCAAAGCCAGCCGCGGCAGATGCGTCCGGTGATTGCCGATAGCGACATTCAGCAGGATTACGATAGCCTGCGCGGCTTCAGCGCGCATATGGCGTTGACCGCGGATCGCCTGCAGTGGCGGGGAATGAATTTTACCCAGGTTAAGAGCGATATCAGCAACCAGCAGGGGCTGCTGACGATTAATCAGCTGCAGGGCGAGCTCGACGGCGGGCTTATCTCTCTGCCCGGCACGCTGGATGCGCGCACGGATACCGCAGAGGCATCGTTCCAACCAAAACTCGATAATGTTGAGATTGCGACCATTCTCAATGCCTTTAACTACTCGTTGAATCTTACCGGCAAGCTCTCTCTGGCCGGTGATTTTTCCGGCCAGCGCATTGATGCCGACGACTTCCGCCGTAACTGGCAGGGGCAGGCGCATCTGCAAATGAGCGATACCCGCACCGAAGGGCTCAATTTCCAGCAGCTGGTGCAGCAGGCCGTTGCGCGAAGCACCAACGTGCAGGCGCAGGAGAACTACGATAACGCCACCCGCCTCGATTCCATGAGCAGCGACCTGCTGCTGGATAGCGGCGAGGTGACGCTCAAGAGTATGCAGGGGAAGTCCGAGCTGATGGCGCTAAGCGGGCAGGGTAGCCTGAATCTGCTGAAAGAAGATTGCGATATGCGCTTTAACGTCCGCGTGCTTGGCGGCTGGAAAGGCGAAGGCAAGCTGATCGATAAACTCAAACAGACGGCTATTCCGCTGCGAATCTACGGTAAATGGCAGGCGCTGAGCTACAGCCTGCAGGTGGACCAGATTCTGCGTAAACAGCTGCAGGATGAGGCGAAGCAGCGCCTGAACGATTGGGTTGAACGCAATAAGAACAGCCAGGACGGCAAAGACGTGAAGAAGCTGCTCGATAAGCTTTGACCGCGGCGGGGCCTGAAGACGATCCCGGATGGCGCGATGCTTATCCGGGCTACGGGACCTGCGCTAACCCGAAGCCCCGGCGAGCGCTGCGCTACCGGGGAAGGTCATCATCCTACACTTCGTAACTCAGCTCATCGTCCTGCACAGGCGGTGGGATAATCTGCACCTTCTGCACCCGGTGGCTTTCGACCTGCAGAGTACGCAGAATGTAATCGCCAATCTTAACTTCCTCTCCGGCTTCAGGCACATGCTGCAGATACTCCATCAGCAGGCCGGCGATAGTGTGATATTCGCGTTTATCATCGAGCGGCAGGGGAACGTACTGCACTAAATCTTCGAGCGGCATATGGCCGTTGACCGTCCAGCTGCCGTCAGGGTCCCGGGTAATATCATGGCGGGCATCAATCTCTTCCGCCTCATTCGGCAGATTACCGGCAATAGTTTCCATCACGTCGCTGAGCGTCACCAGCCCTTCAACGGAGCCGAATTCATCGACCACGAAGGCAAAGTGGGTACGGGCATGACGAAACTGCTCGAGGGCTGGAAGCAGAGGCAGCGTTTCGGGGAAGACCAGCGGCTGGCGTAGCAGAACGTGCAGGTCGAGCGGCTCGTGGCGCAGCGACTGCTGGAGCAGGTCGATAACGTGCACCACGCCAAGCAGGTCTTCGTCATTTTTCCCGCCGGTAACCACCAGCCGGGTATGCTGGTTTTTCTCCAGCAGCGCGCGGATCTCGGCTTCCGGCGCGCTGAGATCGATATGCTCAATATCATGGCGTGAGGTCATGATACTGCTGACGGTACGCTGGTTGAGATTAAGCACCCGCTCAATCATCCGGCGCTCCTGAGGGTTGAACAGAGGACCGTCTTCCTGATTGACGATTAGCGCTGAGGTGTCCGTATTCAGCTCGGCGTTTTCCTTATGCCCGCTCAGCAGGCTCATTACCGCTTCCGTGGTTCGCTGGCGCAGCGTCAGATTAGCCGAGAGGAAACGACGGCGATTGAACAGCGCCAGCTGGTTTAGCGATTCGATGATCACAGAGAAGCCGATCGCCGCGTACAGATAACCTTTCGGGATTGGGAAGCCAAAACCTTCGGCGATCAGGCTAAAGCCGATCATTAACAGGAAGCTAAGGCACAGGATAACGATAGTCGGGTGGCTGTTAACAAAGCGGGTTAACGCTTTGCTGGCAAGCAGCATCAAGCTCATGGCGATAACCACCGCCGCCATCATCACCGCCAGATGATCCACCATCCCGACCGCGGTAATCACCGAGTCGAGCGAGAAGATGGCATCCAGCACCACAATCTGCGCCACCACGCCCCAGAACCGCGCTCCTTTGCGTTGAACCGGATTATCGCTGTCCTTGCCTTCGAGGCGTTCGTTAAGCTCAACCGTGGCCTTAAACAATAAAAATAATCCGCCAAACAGCATGATCAGATCGCGGGCGCTGAAGCTGAGATCATGAAAGGTGAACAGCGGTTTTGTCAGGGTGACCAGCCAGGATATCGATGCCAGCAGCAGGAGACGCATCAGCATGGCCAGCAGCAGGCCAATGACGCGAGCGCGGTCGCGCTGGGCAGGGGGAAGTTTTTCGGCAAGAATCGCGATAAACACCAGGTTATCAATCCCGAGTACCAGTTCAATAACGACAAGCGTTACCAGACCGGCCCAGATTGAGGGGTCGGCAATCCATTCCATCATTCGTTAAAACCTTTACAACATAAGCGTGCCATAGGTCGATCATGGATAAGCGACTGCTAAATTGCAACTCGAATTATTCCGTATACGGGCCCTGAGGGCCCGCCGTCGCTGAGGTTTGATACAAATAAAAGTAATCGTGATGAATATTTCACCGGGTAAAATATAAACGGTATGGCTTATATTTATGCGAATTAACTTACTTATAAGCTAGTGAAATCAGGAGCGCAACCAGGCGGTGGGTTATAGTTACCCTGAACGGCGAAGGCGTTATATCGCAGTCTCCCTGCAGGTTACCGCCAGCACGATCGCGTGAAGCACGGTACGAAGAACAGGCGCTATTTTGCCGTATCAGGCGGGTGGGTAGTTTTTCCAACTACCTAATCGCGTGGCTTGTGACATATCCGTTTATATATGAGGATGTTGATAGATTTATATATCAACAGATGGCGTATCGCCTGCTCAGGTATATGGATAATATATTCAAAATATCCAATCTTAACGCTCATTTTGCCTGAGCGCTGAGCGCTATCTGGTGAGTCGGTTTGCCTGCTGGTGATGATAAATTAGTCATAAATATCAACTTGTTGTAATAGCTATATGTTTATAAATACATAGCTTCGTCTTATGCGTGAGGATGGACAGATAAGTCGGATGGGTCATGATGAGCGCATCTTGCGATCCTACGAAATAAATGGCATAAGAATTTTCTTAAATCGGCCTGTCGGCTGCCATACTTTAAGTGTATTCTCTGGTTAAACGCGTAAATTCAGAATTTGACGGGAAGTCGGGCTGGTCGCAAACATGTATTATCAGGAATAAATGCCGTTGATACATGCGGTCTGACAGGCATAGAAAGATCTATAACTTACGGATGGATATGAGAATGGCGAGTTTGAAAGCGGTTATTCCGGTAGCAGGATTAGGTATGCATATGTTACCGGCCACCAAGGCGATCCCCAAAGAGATGCTGCCGATCGTCGATAAACCTATGGTTCAGTACATTGTTGACGAAATTGTTGCCGCCGGCATCAAGGAAATCGTGCTGGTTACCCATTCATCCAAGAATGCAGTTGAAAACCATTTTGATACCTCCTACGAGCTGGAAGCGCTGCTTGAACAGCGCGTAAAACGCCAGCTGTTGGCCGAGGTGCAGGCTATTTGCCCGCCGGGCGTCACGATCATGAACGTGCGTCAGGGGCAGCAGCTTGGTTTAGGCCACTCCATTCTTTGCGCGCGCCCGCTGGTTGGCGATAACCCGTTTGTGGTCGTGCTGCCGGATATCGTATTAGACGATGCCAGCGCCGATCCGCTGCGCTACAACCTTGCGGCAATGGTTGCCCGCTTTAATGAAACGGGGCGTAGCCAGGTTCTGGCGAAGAGAATGGCCGGCGATCTGGCCGAGTATTCGGTTATTCAGACCCGTGAACCGCTGGAAACGGAAGGGCAGATTGGCCGCATTATGGAGTTTATCGAGAAGCCGGATGAACCACAGACCCTCGACTCGGACCTGATGGCCGTAGGACGTTACGTTCTGTCCGCCGACGTCTGGAGTGAGCTGGAGCGTACTGAACCGGGCGCCTGGGGCCGTATTCAGTTAACGGATGCCATCGCAGCGCTGGCGAAAAAGCAGTCCGTTGACGCCATGCTGATGACCGGCGAGAGCTACGATTGCGGTAAGAAGATGGGCTATATGCAGGCATTCGTTAATTACGGGCTGCGTAACCATAAAGAAGGCAACAAATTCCGCGAGAGCATTAAGAAGCTGCTGGCCTAACGGCGTGACGGCGACAGCCTAAAATATCGGTCTACGGAAGCATAATTATGAGGGTGAGCCCTTCGTTGCTTCTGTAGCCGGTTTACAATCGCTAAGCCTGAAAGGAATGATTATCTAAAAAATTAAAAAATATCAATGCGTTAGGTTTTTTAGATAAGTGTTTCAATGAATTGTCCCTGAATCCGTGAAGTAGAATACGCTGCACGCGGATAACGGTAAGATGGCGTAATGGTCAGACGAGCAGAATTTAATCTTAATGAAGAGTTACTTACTAAGATTATTCTCAAAACAGAAGCGTGATTCCGGTGGAGACAAAAAAATAAAACTTGACTGAGATCATACTTACGCATTAAACAACGATTATGAATGCATAAAAATGTGAAGTTTATGGATATGCATTCCCACATAAAAACAGTGGAAAAACGCGATGAACAGGAGATATCGTCAAAGGATGAAAAGTAAATGAGCTGGCAATTTGTCTCTTTTTTTGGCGATAGCACCGTGCTGTTACCCAGCGCGGCGGCACTGTTGATTGTTTTGTTTCTGCGCGCACCATCCCGGCAGGTGGCCTGTCAGTGGGCACTCTTGTTCGGTATCACTGGCGCTATCGTTAGCGCATCCAAACTGGCCTTTATGGGCTGGGGTATCGGTATCCGAGAGCTCGACTTTACCGGTTTTAGCGGACACACCGCACTATCTGCGGGATTTTGGCCGATATTTTTATGGCTCCTTTTCTCTCGCGCTACGACAGGAGTGCGACGCGCTGCCGTCATGGCTGGCTATGCCCTAACGGCGCTGGTGGGTTACTCCAGATTAATGATTCATGCCCATTCCACCTCGGAAGTAGTTGCCGGCCTGCTGCTCGGCGCGAGCGGCAGCGCATTATTCCTCCTGCTGCAATCGCGGACATCGCGTGCAGGGAATGTACAGCTTTCGTGGAGTGGGTTACTCAGCGTGATTTTGATCCCCGTGTTGCTGCTTAATACTGGAATTAAGGCACCAACTCAGTCTTTACTGGGGGAGATTGCGGTGAAGATTGGTCCTCTGGAAAAGCCCTTTACCCGCGCGGATCTGCATAAGCGCTTTTATTGATTTCGCCAAAGACATGGCGTTGAGCTAGCGGTCATCGCTCAATATCAGAAATAGCGTTAGCATCATGATGATTGCAGATTGATTAAGCGGGTTGAAGCTGATTCATATTCATGAAATAAATAACTGTTACTACATCCTGAGCGATACCCATGATTTTTATAATGCTTGTGAGATGATTCCTAAATAGAGCGATAAGATTACCGTCTGATTTTAAATTAAACTTGTCAAGTATAATAACCAAACAAAATCTATTAAATTTTGTAGTTGACCGGGACGCATAGCGAAAGATTTGTGTAGAGTGCTTTTTTTATAAAGCTCATTAAAAACAACTTGTTACATGGTTTTCTCGATGGTGGCAGTGTTAAATTAACAAATTCTATGACGCGGCTTAATAATCTTATTGCCAGGAGTGTGCTTGTTTTTAGCGTCGGTAGAGAAGGCTTTTAATGAGTGAATAATTTTCATTTTCTCTCCCATTTAACGGCAGAATCTCGTAAACTTGATGCCGCTGAAATTATAGTAAGTGATTAATTATTCGACGGACATGAAGTCGGTCAATTGGCTTAAAAAGGAAGTACAGTGCATTGGTAGCTGTTAAGCCAAGGGCGGTAGCGTTTCCAAAAGCACTCGAATCCTTTCAGTATGACCTCCTTTAGACGTTCGAAATTCCTAAAACCTGCATCAGCATGTGAATATCCTGACGACCTGGATATACTGAGTCGCTTTCAAAGAGCGCCAGTTGCAGTCTGCAACGACATGTCAGTCAGAACCAAACACATAAAAGAATAGTTCCAGATATCGCTACGCGCGTTTTTTTGCTTGCATTATATGCGATATGAACGATTATCAACCGCTGAGGCGGCAATGTTTCACCGATGATTCGCTTTATCGCTCCGCGATGGCCGTTGCTGCAGTTATAGATGTGGAACAAACATACTGAAGGCTGGCGTCAGAGTACGCTCTCAATACCTACATTCCCCGCAATCATGCCTGTTTGAGGTGGGGCTAAAAAATGGATCTTGGATAATGATGAAAATTGCGCGTATTGCACTTGCTCTCGGGCTGTTTACCTCGATGAGTTCGCAGGTTTTTGCCTCTGGTCTAGTAACCAATGATAATGAGCTGCGAAACGATCTGTCGTGGCTATCCGACCGAGGCGTTATCCAGCTTAGCCTTTCAACCTGGCCGCTGAGCCAGGAAGAGATTACCCGTGCATTAAAGAAGGCAAAGCCCTCTTACTCATCTGAACAAGTTGTCCTGGCGCGCATTAACCAACGCCTTTCTTCCCTGAAAGCCGATTTCCGCGTCAGCGGCTATACTTCCACCGATCGGCCCGGAACGCCGCAGGGTTTTGGCCAAAGCCAACCTGCTGATAACTCGCTATCGTTAGCCTTCAATAACAGCGGTGAGTGGTGGGATGTTCATCTCCAGGGAAATGTGGAAGGCGGAGAGCGAATTAGCAACGGCTCGCGCTTCAATGCGAATGGCGCCTATGGCGCCGTGAAGTTCTGGAACCAGTGGCTGTCGTTTGGTCAGGTGCAGCAGTGGTGGGGCCCTGGCTACGAAGGCAGCCTGATCCGCGGCGATGCCGCCAGGCCGATGACCGGATTTTTAATGCAGCGTGCCGAGCAGGCCGCGCCGGAAACCTGGTGGCTGCGCTGGATTGGCCCGTGGCAGTATCAGATCTCTGCCAGCCAGATGAATCAATATACCGCAGTGCCGCATACCAAGATTATCGGTGGCCGATTGACCTTCACCCCGTTCCAGTCTCTTGAACTGGGGGCGTCACGCATTATGCAGTGGGGTGGGGAAGGGCGGCCGCAGTCTTTCAGCAGCTTCTGGGATGGCTTCACCGGGCAGGATAATACCGGTACTGCCAATGAACCGGGTAACCAGCTGGCAGGATTTGATTTCAAATTAAAGCTTGAGCCAACGTTAGGCTGGCCGGTAAGTCTGTATGGGCAAATGATCGGTGAAGACGAAGCTGGCTATCTGCCATCCGCCAATATGTTCCTCGGTGGGATCGAGGGGCACCATGGCTGGGGGAAAGATGCGGTTAACTGGTATGTGGAGGCTCACGATACGCGCAGCAATATGAGTCGAACTAACTACAGCTATAACCATCATATCTATAAGGACGGGTACTATCAGCAGGGCTATCCATTAGGTGATGCGATGGGCGGTGATGGACAGCTTTTTGCCGGAAAAATTGAGCTAGTAACAGAAGACAACCAGCGCTGGAGCACCCGTTTAGTGTTCGCGAAGGTAAATCCCGAGGCTCAATCGATTAATAAGGCGTTTCCACACTCAGATACATTGAAAGGCGTACAGTTAGGATGGAGCGGGGACGTGTATAAAACAGTACGACTGAATACCTCATTATGGTATACCGACGCAAACCATAGCGATAGCGATGATGTCGGGGCCAGTGCAGGGATTGAAATACCGTTTAGTTTATAGGCTGACTGCTGCGAGTATCGAAGAGAAAGTTATGTTCTCTCCCTAAGTCCGGTGGCAACAAACTGGCAGATGGAAAGCAGCTCAGGAATTGGCAAATTTTGGTTTACTGATGATGTGACATTATGAAGAAAAAAATTGTTAGATTTTCGGCATTAGCATTGGCAATTGGGTTTTTAGCGGGTTGTACCATTATCCCAGGCCAGGGATTAAATAGTCTGCGTAAAAACGTTGTTGAACTACCGGATAGCGATTACGATCTGGATAAGCTAGTCAACGTCTATCCGATGACACCGAACTTGATTGAACAACTGCGTCCGGCTACGGTGATGGCGCAACCAAACCCGCAGCTGGATAATCTACTTAAAAGCTATGAATATCGCATCGGCGTTGGTGATGTGCTGATGGTGACCGTATGGGATCACCCAGAGTTAACGACTCCAGCTGGGCAATACCGTAGCGCCAGTGACACAGGCAACTGGGTAAATTCTGACGGTACGATTTTCTATCCATATATTGGCAAGGTTCAGGTTGCGGGAAAAACATTAGCTGAAGTCAGACAAATCATTGCTAGTCGCTTAACAACCTACATTGAAAGTCCACAGGTAGATATCAGCGTTGCTGCTTTCCGTTCGCAAAAGGCATATGTTACAGGTGAGGTTATTAAATCTGGCCAACAGCCAATCACTAATATTCCGCTAACTGTTATGGATGCCATCAATAATGCGGGTGGTCTGGCACCAGATGCTGACTGGCGAAATGTAGTACTGACCCATAATGGTAAAGATACAAAAATCTCCCTTTATGCCTTAATGCAGAAAGGTGACTTAACCCAGAACCATCTTCTGTATCCCAGCGATATTTTGTTCGTGCCACGTAACGACGATTTGAAAGTCTTCGTGATGGGGGAAGTTGGTAAACAAAGCACGATGAAGATGGATCGCAGCGGTATGACTTTAGCCGAAGCCATTGGTAATGCTGAAGGGATGTCGCAGGCATTCAGTGATGCTACAGGTGTGTTCGTTGTACGCCAACTGAAAGGGGATAAGAAAGGGAAAATTGCTAATATCTATCAGCTAAATGCGCAGGATGCTTCAGCTATGGTGTTGGGGACGGAGTTTCAGTTGCAACCATATGATATTGTCTATGTCACAACAGCTCCGTTGGTCCGCTGGAATCGTGTTATATCCCAGTTAGTACCAACAATTGCTGGAGTGCATGATATGACAGAAACAACTCGTTTCATCAGAAATTGGTAATGATTATGTTTGATTCGATTCTGGTGGTATGTACAGGAAATATTTGCCGTTCCCCTATTGGCGAGCGTTTTTTACGTAAGCTTTTACCTCAAAAAAAAATAGATTCAGCAGGAACGGGGGCTTTGATTGATCATGTTGCTGATCGAAGTGCATCTAAAATAGCAGCGCTCAATGGCATTTCTCTGGAAGGTCATAGAGGAAGGCAATATACTGCTTCAATAGGGCGTCAATACGATTTGATTTTGGTAATGGAAAAATATCATTTAGAACAAATAGGTCGATTGTCACCAGAAGTTAGAGGTAAAATAATGCTTTTTGGGCATTGGATCAATCAACGTGAGATCCCAGATCCTTATCGGAAAAGTGACGAAGCTTTTGCTTCAGTTTATCATTTGATCAAATTGGCCGGCGAACAATGGGCTGAAAAGTTGGGCGCTAAATAATCAGGAATAAATTAATGTCATCAGTTACAAATAAACCATCATCACAAGAATCAGATGAGATCGATTTTGGTCGCCTGATAGGTGAATTAATTGATCATAGAAAGCTGATTATTTCGGTTACTTCGTTATTCACATTAATTGCTTTACTTTATTCAATCTTTGCTACTCCTATTTATCAGGCAGATGCATTGATTCAAGTAGAGCAAAAGCAAGCTAACAGTTTATTAAGTAATTTGAGCCAAATGCTTCCTGATAGTCAACCGCAATCGGCACCTGAAATTGCATTATTGCAGTCGCGAATGATTTTAGGTAAAACAGTTGATGATCTAAATTTACAAGCAGTTATTAAACAAAATTACTTCCCAATTTTTGGCCGTGGATTTTCTCGTTTACAAGGACAAAAACCTGGTGTTTTAACCATATCTAGATTATATATACCGAAAATTTCAGATGATGTTCCCGAAATTAAAATAAAAGTAAAAGATAGTAAGCATTATGTACTTGATTTTAATGGTGAGCTAATCAATGCTGAAGTAGGACAATTAGTTGATGAAAAAGGTGTTTCTATAAAAATAGAAAGCATTCAAGCTAATTCTAATACAGAGTTTACAGTATATTATATTACTAGACTGGATGCGATTTCGAATTTACAAGAAAAATTCAGCGTTAATGAGCAGGGTAAAGATACAGGTATTCTGAGCATTTCATTAACAGGTGATAATTCAACCTTAATAAAAGAAATCATTGATAATGTGAGTGAGAATTATCTATCGCAAAATATAGCTAGACAAGCGGCACAAGATGAAAAAAGTTTACTTTTCTTGAATGAGCAGCTACCAAAAGTTCGGAGTGATTTAGATTCCGCCGAAAACAGGTTGAACCAATATCGCAGACAAAGTGATTCGGTAGATTTATCGCTTGAAGCAAAATCAGTTCTTGATCAAATTGTTAATGTTGATAATCAATTAAATCAACTTACTTTTCGGGAATCTGAAGTTTCTCAGCTTTACACGAAAGAGCATCCAACATATAAAGCCTTACTTGAAAAACGTAAAACCTTACAAGATGAGAAGGTAAAACTTAATAAGCGTGTTTCGGCAATGCCAGAAACACAACAAGAAATTTTACGTTTAAATCGTGATGTCGAGTCTGGGCGCGCAGTATATATGATGCTACTTAACAAGCAGCAAGAACTTAATATTGCAAAATCGAGTGCCATCGGCAATGTTCGTATTATTGATAATGCTGTAACACTCCCTAAACCTGTAAAACCTAAAAAATTAATAATAATAGTCATTGGGATAATCTTTGGTATTGCATTTTCTGTTGGTTTAGTTCTATTACGCGTGTTTTTACGGAGAGGTATCGAAACACCTGAGCAACTTGAAGAAGTTGGTATTAATGTTTATGCAAGTATTCCTGTATCTGAAATGCTTGCAAAAAAAGCCACAGGCTCGCAGCGGTGGAATAATAAATCATCGACAGATTTAGAAAGTCAGACGTTTCTTGCTCTGGAAAATCCAGCTGATATTGCTATTGAGGCAATTAGAGGATTACGTACCAGTCTGCATTTTGCAATGATGGAGTCAAGAAATAATATTCTTATGATTTCTGGTGCAAGTCCGAATGCAGGGAAAACATTTGTGAGCACTAACCTTTCGGCCGTTATAGCGCAGGCTGGGAAAAAAGTACTTTATATTGATACAGATATGAGGAAAGGCTACGCTCATAAGCTATTCAAGGTTACAAATGATAATGGTTTGTCTGAGGTGTTGGCTGGAAGAATTAATATCGAAAAAGCAGTAAAGCATATTCCTGCGGCCAATTTTGATTTTATTTCCAGAGGAATAGTACCACCAAACCCTGCTGAGTTGCTTATGCACCATAATTTTGGTGAGCTAATGAAATGGGCTAGTGAGAATTATGATATTGTCGTAATAGACACTCCTCCTATTTTAGCTGTTACTGATCCTGCAATTATTGGTCATTATGCAGGAACCACTCTTTTGGTTGCAAGATTTGAGAAAAATACAGCTAAAGAGATTGAGGTAAGTGTGAAAAGATTCGAGAATAGTGGGGTTATTATTAAAGGATGTATTCTAAATGGAGTCGTCAAAAAAGCGAGCAGTTACTATAGCTACGGATATAACCATTATGGTTATTCATACGAAGAAAAGAACTAACAATTTATATTGATTAATATAAGCCCTAGTCTGGTATAAGAATCAGGCTGGGGTTAGGTTTCTAAAATTAATTCACTGTTAATTAAGATCGATTTCTTAATTCCCTAACTTCCTTTTACTAATCTTAGTATACATCCTGAGAGGATATAATGACGCTTCTCGTTAGGAATATCATAGTAAGTATTTCATTAGCTATATCTGATTTTATTTCTTTCACTATTTCTTTATACTTAACTTTAGGGTTACTATCTGTTAGTGTTGACCGAGAGACATATTATACATTAACATCTCAAATTGAAGGGTGGGTAGTATTACATTGGTTATTGGCATTTTGCTGCGTTGGATGGTATTCGATTAGATTGAGACATTATTTTTATCGTAAAACATTTTGGTTCGAACTAAAAGAAATACTGCGGACACTGGTCATTTTTGCAATTATAGAAATTGCCGTAGTGGCATTTACCAACTGGTCATTCCCCCGTAGCTTATGGATAGCGACTTGGATGTTTGTCCTTTTACTTGTGCCTCTGTTACGGATGCTTACAAAACTTATTTTAAATAAATATGGTTTATGGCAACGTGATACTTGGATAATTGGAAGTGGTGGTAATGCACATGAAGCACATAAAGCTATCAGCAGTGAGAGAAACCTAGGGCTAAATATCGTTGGTTTCATTGCGACAGAAGGAGGTATTCCTTCTGGCAGTCACATAGATAACATTCCTGTTTTAGAGAATAATTTGGAATGGTTACTATCAATTAATCCTAAAACACAATTTATCGTAGCTGTAGAATCACATCAAAGTGATATACGAAATACTTGGCTCCGCAACTTTATGATCAAGGGATATCGATATGTATCTGTAATTCCCACATTACGAGGAATGCCACTCGATAGTACGGATATGTCATTCATTTTTAGCCATGAAGTTATGATTTTCCGTGTACAACAAAACTTAGCTAAATGGTCATCAAGAATTATAAAGAGATTATTTGATCTTGTTGGCTCTATCATCATTATATTAATACTGTCACCAGCATTGATATATATTTCACTGAAGGTTAAAAAGGATGGGGGGCCCGCAATTTATGGGCATGAGCGTATTGGAAAGGGGGGAAAGTCATTTAAATGCCTGAAATTCCGTTCAATGGTGATAAATTCGAAAGAAGTTCTCGAAGAACTTCTCAAGAATGATCCTTTGTCCAAAGAAGAGTGGGATGCTACCTTCAAACTGAAAAATGATCCAAGAATTACAAAGATTGGTGTTTTTCTACGAAGGACTAGCTTGGATGAACTTCCACAATTATTTAATGTATTAAAAGGTGAAATGAGTCTTGTTGGACCACGGCCAATTATTACAGCAGAACTTGAAAGATACAATGATGAAGTAGATTATTATTTATTGAGTAAACCAGGAATGACTGGATTATGGCAAGTTAGTGGTCGAAGTGATGTTGATTATGAAACTCGTGTATATCTTGATGCATGGTATGTAAAGAACTGGTCAATGTGGAATGACATCGCTATATTATTCAAAACAATTGGTGTTGTATTGAAGAAAGACGGTGCCTATTAATTTTGTATTACGGTTTTTTAAAATGAGTACCATTTTAGATGAAATACTATATTGCAATACCAACCTATAATGGTGGTGAGATTTGGCGTTCCGTTGTATCTAATATTAAACGATACGCCCCAACTGATACATTTGTACATATAATTGATTCTAGTAGCAAAGATGATACTATTAAAGTAGCACAGAATGCAGGGTTTGATACTATCACTATTTCTGGGCAAGACTTCAATCATGGAGGAACCAGAAATCAGGCCATCGATAACTACTTTGAAAACTATGATATAGTGATTTTCTTGACACAAGATGCGATACCGCAAGCTGGCTTCATTGAAAATATTATATCAGTATTTGAAAACGAACAAGTTGCTTGCGCATATGGGCGACAACTCCCTCATGAAGATGCAAATCCGTTAGCACAACATGCCCGCTTATTTAACTATCCAGAAAAAAGTTATATTTGCGGAGCAGGTGATGTTAACGATATGGGTCTGAAAACTGTATTTATGTCAAATTCATTTTCAGCATATCGTTTATCTCTTTTTAAGAGCTTAGGTGGGTTTCCATCCAATACTATTTTATGTGAAGATATGTATTACGCGGCAAAAGCTGTGCTTAAGGGTTATAAGGTTGCCTATGTCTCTGACGCAATGGTCCGTCATTCACATAACTATAAACCGTTTGATGAATTTAGACGTTATTTTGATATCGGGGTGTTTCATACTGATGAATCATGGATACGTGAAAGTTTTGGTGGCGCGGGAGGGGAAGGTAAAAAATTCATTCTATCAGAACTCTCATTTGCGCTTAAAAATGCCCCTCTCTGGATCCCAATTGCATGCATAAATAATCTAATGAAAATTGTAGGTTACAAATTAGGTCAAAAATACAAAAGATTGCCTAGTAAATTAATTGAGAAATTTAGTATGCACAAAAAATACTGGAAGCTTTAATTATCGGCTTAATCTAAGGATTAGACATATCAATATAAAGTTTTTCTTAATGGTAGATTGACTAGATCTTATACGTTAAGTCATATTTTATTAGTCTAGAAGAAACTAGGGTGTTAAAAATCCTCTTGTGAATCTAAAACTGAACAGTAAGTATCCAAGGTTAAGTGTAAATATCTGATCTAATTATAATAAATGAGTGAGTGAGGTGTAGCATTGTCAAATTGGAATGCTTTACCTAGCTATGCTGTTTATAATTACTAAACCAAGTTCTATAACTAGCACAACTTTATTTTGATATTTAGATATCTAGGCTTGTGTTGATTTAATATTCAGTATAATTTCAAGCTCCAAGCGTAACGATCTTATATAAAATATAAGGAGGTAAAATGAATCGTAGGGGCTTAATAAAAAAGACCATATTATCATTCCTTTTGTATGGATATTCATCTAAACGTGGAAGTAATGCAGAATCGCTTTGCAGAAATAGAGTAATTGAAGATGAAAAATGTTCTATGCCAGAAATGTTTGGAGCTAAAGTTGATGGAGATTTCAATAATAAAAAGGCAATAGAAGATGCACTACTCCATTCATATAAAACCGGATTACCGTGCGTTTTTTCTAACGGTTTATATAACAGCGATGATATTGAATTTTATTTCCCTGTTTCAATTATAATTGAGAATGGTTCCTTTTTGAACTTTTCTCTAACTATATCAGGTCACCGTTTAAATATCACTGATACTGTGAGAACTGTTTTGGGTTGGGAAGAATGCCCTAGCTCCAAAGATAGCTTTCCTCTCTCCCTTGGTCTATTTAGACCTGGTGATATTATTGCCCTACAACTTGACGATGAATATGGAGGTAATGCTAAACACGGCAATGAAAATGGACTTGATATATTAGAGGTGAAAAGTAGTAATACATCGACAATATCTTTTAGAAATAAAACGAGATTAGCTTATTCAAAACCGAGTTTCGGAAAATTAAATCAGGTAACCAGAATTAATGGTTCTTTAGATAAGGGGGCAAAGCTAATCAATGGGAATTTTGAGGGGGTATTCTCTGTCGGAGATATTCTACGGATTGAAAATATTGACGGCAAAGATAGTGTTTCTGGTAGTAAGTTTTATTTTGAGTATATAAAAGTAAAACAAATTGTTGAAGAACATATGATTCTTGAGTCTAGAACTATATATTCTTATGAAAACCCATGGGTGATTGGGACTGGGTTTTTAAGGCAGGTACATATAACTGGAAATGGTGGGATTAAAAAACTAGTTATCCGCAATTCATCAGATGTAATTATTACATCATTATCAGTTAAGAGATTGATCGTTTCGAATTGTTATGGTCTTAATATATCTAATGTTAAATCTGAAGGATTACAAGAACCATCTACGATAAACATAACATATTGCTTCGGAAAAAGTATTATCAATAACCTCACGGTTAGTAACTCTCTAAGTGTGACTGATAATGCTGCTCTTAAAATCATGAGCTCACCTCAGCTAATATTATCCGATATAATAATAAGTGATTCAAATTCAAGTTCTAAAAAACAAAGTAACTATTGTCTCTTTGTTGATGCTTTTTACACCCCTTATTTATGTTGGAATGATAATATTATTGTAAGTAATGTTATATGTGAAAAACCTAATTCAAATTTTTCACGTGGTGCATGGTTCTATGGTTTGCGTAACTCAATCGTAGATTCTATCGTGGGTACTGATGTATTTTTTCAAGGCTCAGTTGACACAATGTTTGAAAGAATCAACATTCCAGGATACTCACTTGAAATCAAAGATCTTATCAGATGTACAGTTCACTCGAAATGTTCAAAGGTTCTATTTCAGGGTGGTCAGCAAAACATCCTTAATTTGATGTATGGCAACGTTAAAGATAAGAAGGGACTGTCTAAAGAGAAAATAATCAAGTTTACATATGGAAAGATTAACCCAGAAACTGGGGTCAACTACTCAAAAGGAGAAAGTAATTTTCTTGCGTTAAATGGTCAATCTTGGATTTCGGAAAACTCTTATCCATCTATTTCTATTGAATATCAAGATAAAATGGCTATAGACACCGGTGTAGTATCAAATGAATTAGAAAGAAAAATTTTTAATATTGGTAGTGATGTATCTATTTTATCTATCAAAGATAGATATTAGACATTAAGCTTAATTTTATTTCTTAGGGGCATAATAAATGGATATTAGCGTTATCATTCCATGTTTTAATCGTGAAGATTCAATCCGAGGTGCTGTGCTTTCTGTTCTTAATCAGCTTGGGAGTCACAATATTGAGGTGATAGTAGTGGATGACGGATCAACTGATAGTTCAATTGATAAAATAGATGACCTTGATGTTAAGATTTTAAGGACTAATGGTCGTACTGGTGCATGCAATGCAAGGAACTTGGGTATATCTGAGGCTAATAATAAATGGGTCGCATTTAATGATAGTGATGATTATTGGAGAATAGATAAGTTAGATTGCATTGAAAAAAAACTGGCATTAAGTAATGATGTCGATTATATATTTCACCCCTTCATTAGAACAATAGGTTTAAAAACAAAGCTAGGGGGTATATATCAGAATAATATTGGGATTGTTAATGAAAATGATTTTTTAAAAACAATTTTAACTAAAAATATGATTAGCACTCAATGTTTGATTGCAAAAAAGAATATTCTAATTGAGTCTGGTATGTTTGATGTTGAACTTAAAAGATTTCAAGATTGGGATCTTGCATTAAGAATTTGTGCTGGGAATACAGGTCTATATGTGCCTGAGTTACTTTGTATTTGTATTGAATCCGTTGATTCAATATCGAAAGGTTTCAAAAAGGGTATTTCAGCAAGAGAGTATCTTTTTAAAAAATATTACCATTTATACTCTAAAAATAAAATTGCAATGTTGAAGTTTAAGCTATCATTGCAACTTAGAAAAGTTATATCTTTATTGAAAAGAGGCTGAGATGGTAATTACAAACAGAATTAGTAGTTTTCATATTAATAAAGGAAAACTGACATCACCGCTTTTTACTTTCTGTTTTATTTGGTTGAGTGTGTATTTTCTTTATGCTTTAGGATTGTCTGATCTCTTAATTTTTCCATTGAGTGAAATATCATATACAGTATTTATAATTATATCACCATTCCTCGTTGGTTATTTTTTATTCAGCCTTATAGATAGGTTAGCTCCTAAGAAAATAAAGAACTATAATTTTGGAACTAAAGATTTTTATAATGGTGCTCGCAAAGCATTAAAAAAAACGAAGTTATTAACTTTTATTTTTTTTATTTTGGTTCTTTTTGAGATCGCAATTGCAGGTTATGTCCCATTATTATCAATGGCGGCCGGACATACAATCTCTCAGTTCTCTTTTGGCATTCCATCTTTACATGGTTTTATCCTTGCATTTGGTTGTTTATTAGTTGCGTCTAATTATTATGATTATATCTGTTTTAAAAATCGAAAATCCTTAATGTTAGCGCTTTTGATTATTTTCGTTTTTGTTCTTCTTGTAACTCGTAAAATGATAATGGTCTCATTTATTCAAATGGGCATGATTCATTTACTTACAACTAAAATTAAACCTAAAACTATATTTCTTGTTATTTTCTCTGTTTTATTCGTTTTTGTACTATTTGGGTATATTGGAGATATTAGGACAGGTAGACAGCTTTTCATTCAACTTGCGCATCCGAGTTTTGACTATCCTGAATGGTTACCTAGTGGGTTTATGTGGGCATATATATATATAGTTACACCAATAGTAAATTTGACAAATGCTATACATATGGGGCAGGTAGATAGTAATCTTAATTTTTTGTGTACATTATTGCCTAAAGTTGCTCGTGGAGCATTACAGTGTGCAGTTACAGATGAGGATGCTTTTGCAAGATCGTATCAGATAAGTGGCGCATTTAATGTGGGGAGTGGATATATTGAGATATTTTTATCTCAAGGCATATTAGGAATGGTTGTGTTTAGTTTTATACATGGAATTATTTCTTCATATATTTATAAAAGAGTTAATAAGAAAAAGCCAGCGATTTTACTTTTTTCAGTTATTAGTCAGATCAACTTGCTCCTCATTTTTGGTAATGGATATTTTAATCTTAATGTCTTAGCTCAAATCCCGATGGCTTTATTGCTCTTTGATAATAAAAGAATTAACTATATTTATCAAGATAATAGCAATAGCAATAGCAATAGCAATAGCAATAGCAATAGCAATAGCAATAGCAATAGCAATAGCAATAGCAGCATTGGAGTTTAGAATGATTAATGTGATTTGTGTAATCTTATATGGAAAAGGATTCCAAGAGTCTTTAACTCTTAGAAATCTTGGTGAAATGAATTTTTCTGATTATCATCTGGTCATAATAAATAATGGTCCAATACCTATAAAAAAAGATAATTTGTTTTTTCGGCTGAAAGAAAATTTTACTGATGTTTCATGTCATGAATACTTGGATAATAAATCACTTGCTGTAGTGTATAATACAGTTATAAATAAATTTAAAGGTTCTGATAGATTTGTTTTTTTTGATGATGATACAGATGTAAGTAGCTCTTATTTTGAGGATATGCTGTCTCATTATGACGAAAGTATTGACCTCCAATTACCACAAATTGTTGAGGTGGACAAAGACATCAAACATTATCCTTTTTTGAATAATCGTTTATTCACTGGTGGAATACCAACTGTTTTCATAAATAAAGACACGATTCTTTCTATTGGTTCGGGGTTGGTCGTTTATAAAAAGATGATAAATTGTTTTAATGAAAATAACATGACACTTTTTGATGAGAGATATGCTCTCTACGGTGTTGATTATAGTTTTTTTCGTAGAATAGACAGCCTTAAGAGGCTAAATTATAATTTTAATATCCAGGTCTTCACCTCATTAAAACATTCACTTTCTAAAACAGAGAGTGGTTTTTCAGAGTGGAGACATAGGGAACATTTACACGATTATGCAATATCTTGTAGATTTTATTCTAAATCGTTGCTTCACATGCTTTTGGGCATGCTCAGATGCATTTTTAGAGAGTTAATAAAAAAAAGATTCAGTAATATTAAGTTGGTTTTATGCACTTTTGTTAAAGGAAAACATCCTCGATGCAATTAACTCATCATCTGCAAATTTGCTCTATAGTCAATTTTTGCCACTAAGGTACTTTTAAAGGCTATCTAATTATGACATTGCTTTCAAATGCTAAGTGGAATATGGCATCTCAGTTTTTTAAAATGCTTGTCCAGCTTATTAATATTATTTACTTAGCTAAGATAATTCCTCCTGGTGAATATGGCTTGATGGCAATGGCACTTGTAGTCGTCAATCTCGGTATTTTATTGCGTGACCTTGGTACTTCAGCTGCTTTAATTCAACGGAAAGACTTGTCTGAATCATTGGTTAATACGGTATTCTGGTTGAACTTATTAATGGGGGTCGGTCTTTTTTTAATTGTTTTTTCATCTTCTTCGATTATATCGGAGATATATAACCAGCCTAAATTAACTTTGGTTTTAATGTTGCTTAGTTTTTCTTTTCCATTATCCAGTTGTGCAGCTGCACATTTGGCTTTGTTGGAGCGAGACTCTAAATTTAGAATTGTGTCTAAAATTGAAATTTCATCTTCATTATTATCTTTACTTGTCGCCATTACATTAGCAAATATGGGCTATGGCGTTTATAGCTTAGTCGGGCAAGCTGTTACATTAAATTTGATATCTGCTGTTCAGTTTTGGATGGCTTCAAAATGGCGACCATCGATTAGAGCATTCATAAATATTGATGATCTAAAAAGTATTTTTGGATTCAGTGCTAACTTGTCGCTTTTTAATTTAATTAACTATTTCTCCAGAAATGCGGATAGTTTCATTATTGGTAAGTTTATGTCCGCCTCTATACTTGGTAGCTATAACTTAGCCTATAGAATCATGCTTTTTCCCCTTCAGAGCCTGACATTTGTAGCTACTCGATCGTTATATCCAATTTTGAGTAAAAAGCAAGATAATGAAAAAGAAATAGCGGAAATATACTTGAACTGTGTTTTTGTTATATTGCTTATTACAGCTCCGCTTATGTCAGGTCTTGCATTCTACAGTGAGCCATTTATTCGGCTATTATTCGGAAAAGAGTGGTATGTTACTGGTGAAGTTCTTAAGTGGCTTGCCCCTACAGCAATTATTCAAGCAGTGCTAAGTACGTCTGGTGCAGTATTTATGGCCAAAGGACGGACCGATGTTTTGTTAAAACTCGGTATTATTGGTATGATTCTACAAGTAGGGTCTTTCTTGATTGGTGTTCAGTATTCAATAAAAGTTTTTGCCATCTGCTATTTGTTAGCGAATGTGTTGAATTTTTTTCCGGTTATGTTTACGCTAATGAGGTTACTTGGTCAGAATCTATTCATTCTTTTCAAAAAAATAACTGCAATTTTTGTGGCAACTTTTTTGATGCTATCATATTTATATTTCATAAATTTATTTTATTCAATGGAACATATTCGAAGTTTTTTTTCATTACTAATTGTATCGTCATCAGGTTCATTTATATACTTCCTTGCTATGTTGTTGGTATCAAAAAACTTTAGAACAGTCGTGCTTTCGAAGTTATGGAAACACTAAATTGTTTACTAATTAACATATAATTAGTTCGATATTGATTATAGTGTGCTACACAAATAGCTTTGTATGAAAGTATCTACATGTCTTTCACTTCTTTACATGACGAATTCCATTATTACTGGTGTGGCTTTTAAAGTATGATATATAGCGATATTCATTTTTTAATCTAAATCAGTTATACACATTGTCAATTTATTCCGTTAAGATAAAGCCCTAAGGCTTTTAGCAGCATTCGGCCTAGTAGAACATGTTTTATTTGCCAACAGGAGTATGTAATGTCCAAGCAACAGATCGGCGTTGTCGGTATGGCAGTTATGGGGCGCAATCTTGCACTCAACATAGAAAGCCGTGGTTATACCGTCTCTGTTTTCAACCGCTCCCGCGAAAAGACCGAAGAAGTGATTGCAGAGAACCCTGGCAAAAAGCTGGTCCCGCATTATACCGTTAAAGAATTTGTCGAATCCCTTGAAACTCCACGCCGTATCCTGTTAATGGTGAAGGCGGGCGCAGGCACAGACAGCGCTATCGATTCCCTTAAACCATATCTGGATAAAGGTGACATCATCATTGATGGCGGTAACACCTTCTTCCAGGACACTATTCGTCGTAATCGTGAACTCTCTGCCGATGGCTTTAACTTTATTGGTACCGGTGTGTCTGGGGGAGAAGAGGGCGCACTGAAGGGCCCGTCTATCATGCCTGGCGGTCAGAAAGAGGCTTATGAGCTCGTAGCCCCAATCCTTGAGCAGATCGCTGCTCGCGCTGAAGACGGTGAACCATGTGTTGCCTATATCGGTGCCGATGGTGCTGGCCATTATGTCAAAATGGTTCACAACGGTATCGAATACGGCGACATGCAGCTGATTGCAGAAGCCTATGCGCTACTGAAAGGCGGCCTTGCGCTTTCTAATGAAGAACTGGCGACAACCTTTACCGAATGGAACAAAGGTGAGCTCAGCAGCTACCTGATCGACATCACCAAAGACATCTTCACCAAAAAAGATGAAGAAGGTAAATACCTTGTCGATGTAATTCTTGATGAAGCAGCCAACAAAGGTACCGGTAAATGGACTAGCCAGAGCTCTCTGGACTTGGGCGAACCGCTGTCCTTGATTACCGAGTCCGTATTCGCTCGTTATATCTCCTCTCTTAAAGATCAGCGAGTTGCCGCCGCTAAAGTGCTGACTGGTCCGCAGGCTCAACCAGCTGGCGACAAAACTCAGTTTATTGAGAAAGTACGCCGTGCACTCTATCTGGGTAAACTGGTATCTTACGCGCAGGGCTTCTCCCAGCTTCAGGCTGCCTCTGACGAATACAACTGGGAGCTGAACTACGGTGAGATTGCCAAAATCTTCCGCGCCGGTTGCATCATTCGTGCTCAGTTCCTGCAGAAGATCACTGATGCTTACGAGCAGAATGCTGGCATTGCTAACCTGCTGCTTGCACCGTACTTCAAACAGATTGCTGATGAGTATCAGCAGGCGCTGCGTGATGTCGTTGCATACGCTGTGCAGAACGGTATCCCTGTACCCACTTTCTCTGCTGCTATTGCATACTACGATAGCTATCGCTCTGCAGTTCTGCCAGCCAACCTGATTCAGGCTCAGCGTGATTATTTCGGTGCTCATACTTATAAGCGTACCGATAAAGAAGGCGTATTCCACACCGAGTGGATGGAATAATTTCGTCCTGGTTCAATCCTGGGGTATTATTCCCAGGATTTTTAATTCTTATTCTATGAAAATCACTCCCCCTTGGATTTTTCAAGGGTTCAGTAATTGTACTACTCGGTTATCCTCTTTCATAAATGTATTTCTTAATGTAGCATCCTGAATAAAGATAGCGTATTGAATTTAATATGCTGGGTTTTTATAACTATTAATTTGAAGTCTATATTTAACACTAAAGGTAGATTAAATATGAAGATCCTTGTCACTGGCGGCGCGGGTTTTATTGGTTCTGCAGTTGTGCGTCATATTATTGAAAATACCCAGAACGAAGTACGCGTGATGGATTGCCTGACTTATGCGGGGAATCTTGAATCTCTGTCGACGGTTGCCGATAGCGAACGTTACTCCTTTACTCAAACTGATATCACTGATGCTAAATCCGTCTCAGAGCAGTTCAGCGATTTCCGCCCAGATATCGTGATGCACCTGGCGGCAGAAAGCCATGTCGACCGCTCAATTGACGGTCCGGCAGCATTTATTCAGACCAACCTGATCGGCACCTTTACTCTGCTGGAGGCGGCGCGTCAGTATTACCAGTCGCTAAATGACACACAGAAGCAAAACTTCCGCTTCCACCATATCTCTACTGATGAAGTTTATGGTGACCTGCACGGCACTGATGACCTGTTTACGGAAGAAACGCCTTACGCACCAAGCAGTCCGTACTCGGCCTCCAAAGCCGGTAGCGATCATCTGGTCCGGGCCTGGAACCGCACCTACGGTCTGCCGGTGGTTGTCACTAACTGCTCGAATAACTATGGCCCGTATCACTTCCCGGAAAAACTGATCCCGCTGACCATTCTCAATGCGCTGGCGGGCAAACCGCTGCCGGTGTATGGCAACGGAGAACAGATCCGTGACTGGCTCTATGTGGAAGATCATGCCCGCGCACTCTATAAAGTCGCAACGGAGGGTGAGAGCGGTGAGACTTATAATATTGGCGGCCATAACGAACGTAAGAATATTGATGTGGTACGTACCATCTGTGCCATCCTCGATAAAGTGGTGGAGCAGAAGCCGGGCAATATCAGCCACTTTGCCGATCTCATTACCTTTGTGAAAGATCGTCCGGGCCATGACCTGCGTTACGCTATCGATGCGGCAAAAATTCAGCGCGATCTCGGCTGGGTGCCGGAAGAAACGTTCGAAAGCGGTATTGAGAAAACGGTCAACTGGTATCTGAACAATCAGACCTGGTGGCAGCGCGTGCTGGACGGCTCCTATGCCGGTGAACGTCTTGGTCTGAATAACTAATTAAGGAAGCTGACAAATGAAAGGTATTGTTCTGGCCGGTGGTTCCGGTACGCGTTTGTATCCCATTACTCAGGGCGTGTCTAAGCAGCTGCTGCCGATTTACGACAAGCCGATGATTTATTATCCGGTCTCGGTGCTGATGCTGGCCGGTATCAGGGACATCCTGATTATCACCACACCGGAAGATATGCCGGCCTTTCAGCGTCTTCTGGGGGATGGTTCGCAGTTTGGCGTCAATTTCTCTTATGCCATCCAGCCGTCGCCGGACGGCCTGGCGCAGGCCTTTATCATCGGTGAAGAGTTCATCGGGAATGATGCCTGTGCGCTGGTGCTGGGCGACAATATTTATTTCGGTCAGAGCTTTGGTAAGAAATTGGATACGGCGGCCAGCAAAACGTCGGGTGCCACCGTCTTTGGCTACCAGGTTCTGGATCCGGAGCGTTTTGGTGTGGTTGAGTTTGATGAAAACTTCAGGGCATTGTCGATTGAAGAGAAGCCGCTGAAGCCAAAATCAGACTGGGCGGTGACCGGTTTGTACTTCTATGACAATGATGTGGTAGAGATGGCGAAAGCGGTAAAACCGTCAGAGCGCGGTGAGCTGGAAATCACCACCCTGAACCAGATGTATCTGGATCGCGGCGATCTGCAGGTTGAACTGCTGGGCCGCGGTTTTGCCTGGCTGGACACCGGTACGCACGACAGCCTGATTGAGGCCTCGCAGTTCATTCACACCATTGAAAAGCGTCAGGGGATGAAGGTCGCCTGCCTGGAAGAGATTGCTTATCGTAATGACTGGCTGAGCGCGGAAGGGGTAGCTGCACAGGCCGAGCGGCTGAAGAAAACGGAATACGGCGCTTATCTGAAACGCCTGCTCAACGAGCGTTAATCGCCTGCCGATAAAATACAGGGTATTCAATAATGAAAATTTTACTTATTGGCAAAAATGGTCAGGTGGGCTGGGAGCTGCAGCGTTCGCTTTCGACACTGGGTGAAGTGGTTGCCGTGGACTATTTTGATAAAGAGTTGTGCGGTGATTTGACCAACCTTGCGGGTATTGCACAAACTGTCCGTCAGGTAAAACCGGATGTGGTTGTCAATGCCGCAGCGCACACGGCGGTGGATAAAGCAGAAAGCGAACGTGAACTGTCCGACCTGCTGAATGACCGGGGCGTGGCGGTGCTGGCAGAAGAGTCGGCGAAGCTGGGCGCCCTGATGGTGCACTACTCCACCGACTACGTCTTCGATGGAGAAGGCGAGCATTATCGTTCCGAGGACGAGGCCACCGGGCCGCTGAACGTTTATGGCGAAACCAAGCGCGCCGGGGAAATCGCACTGGAGCAGGGTAACCCGCGCCATCTGATTTTCCGTACCAGCTGGGTGTACGCGACGCGCGGGGCAAACTTTGCCAAAACCATGCTGCGCCTGGCGGGTGAAAAAGAGACGCTGTCGATCATTAACGACCAGCACGGCGCGCCAACCGGCGCCGAGCTTCTGGCCGACTGTACCGCCATTGCCATCCGTGAAGAGTTACGCAATAAAGCGGTTGCCGGAACCTACCATCTGGTGGCCAGCGGTGAAACCAGCTGGTGTGACTATGCGCGCTTTGTGTTTGATGTGGCACGAGCTAACGGCGTGCAGCTGGCTATCAAAGAGGTTAACGGGATCCCGACAACGGCTTATCCAACGCCGGCAAAACGTCCGCTGAATTCCCGCCTGTCGAATGAAAAATTCCAGCGCGTATTTGGTGTCACACTCCCGGACTGGCGTCAGGGTGTTGAGCGCGTGGTTGTTGAAGTTTCGGGCAAGTAAGGGCATACAAAATGAATATTATTAAAACTGACATTCCTGAAGTACTGATTTTTGAACCTCGCGTGTTCGGTGATGCGCGCGGGTTCTTCTTTGAAAGCTTCAGCAGTAAAGTATTTGATGAGGCGTTGGGTCGCAAGGTTGAGTTTGTACAGGATAACCACTCGCAGTCGCAGAAAGGCGTGCTGCGCGGGCTGCACTATCAGCTGGCACCGCATGCGCAGGGCAAGCTGGTGCGCTGCATTGAGGGCGAAGTATTCGATGTTGCCGTCGACGTGCGCCGCTCATCACCCACTTTTGGTCAGTGGGTGGGCGTGGTGCTGAGCGCGGAAAACAAGCGTCAGCTGTGGATCCCGGAAGGCTTTGCGCACGGATTTATGGCGCTGAGCGAGACGGTGCAGTTTGTCTATAAAGCGACCAACTACTACGCGCCGCAGTCCGAGCGCAGTATTCTTTGGAATGATCCGGAAATTGGCATTGAGTGGCCCGATCTACAGGGTTGTGCTCTTTCATTATCAGAAAAGGATCTGCAGGCGCATACTTTGGCTACGGCTGAAGTGTATAACTAATTATTTCTCATGCAATAATTAATGTTCTCTTTTAAATGGCCCTGACCAGGGCCATTTTTAAAGATAATACTCTGGTCGTCTTCGTTCTTCTCATTGCTGCACCTTTCTTGACACGTAACTCGTCAGAGAGTAAAACCGCGAGCAGTGTCTATGAATTGTGGCCATTCGCTGCAGTCCCGTTAACTGATTAAAGTGTGATCGAATGAAAATTACTATTTCTGGTACCGGTTATGTTGGTTTATCGAACGGCATCCTGATTGCGCAAAACCACGAAGTGGTGGCGCTTGATATCGTTCAGTCCAAAGTAGATATGATTAACCAGAAGATTTCTCCGATTGTCGACAAAGAGATCCAGGAATATCTGGCCGAAAAACCGTTGAATTTTCGTGCGACAACTGACAAGCAGGACGCTTATCGTAATGCTGACTACGTCATTATCGCTACGCCGACTGACTATGACCCAAAAACGAACTATTTCAATACTTCTACTGTTGAAGCCGTCATTCGCGATGTTACAGAGATCAACCCTGGCGCGGTAATGATTGTGAAATCGACGGTTCCTGTTGGTTTTATCCGTGATATCAAAGAGCGTCTGGGCATCGACAATGTCATCTTCTCTCCGGAGTTTCTGCGCGAAGGCCGTGCGCTGTATGACAACCTTCATCCTTCTCGTATCGTCATCGGTGAACGTTCGGAGCGGGCAGAGCGTTTTGCCAATCTGCTGAAAGAAGGGGCGATTAAACAGGACATCCCAACGCTGTTTACTGATTCGACCGAAGCAGAAGCGATTAAACTGTTTGCTAACACCTATCTTGCTCTTCGCGTTGCCTATTTCAATGAACTGGACAGCTATGCTGAGAGCCAGGGCCTTAACAGCAAGCAGATCATTGAAGGTGTGTGCCTGGATCCGCGCATTGGGAACCACTACAACAATCCGTCGTTTGGCTATGGCGGCTACTGCTTGCCTAAAGACACTAAGCAGTTGCTGGCAAACTACGAGTCGGTACCGAACAACATCATTGGCGCTATTGTTGATGCTAACCGTACCCGCAAAGACTTTATTGCAGACTCTATTCTTGCCCGTAAGCCGAAGGTGGTTGGCGTTTATCGTCTGATAATGAAGAGTGGGTCAGACAACTTCCGCGCGTCCTCTATCCAGGGCATTATGAAGCGTATTAAAGCCAAAGGTATTCCGGTTATTATTTACGAACCGGTCATGCAGGAAGATGAGTTCTTTAACTCTCGAGTAGTTCGCGATCTTGAAGCTTTCAAGCAGGAAGCTGACGTCATTGTATCTAACCGCATGGCGGAAGAACTTGCTGACGTCGCTGATAAGGTATATACCCGCGACTTGTTTGGCAACGACTAGCGTTTTGCTGACCATGACTGGCGGTACCAGCCGCCGGTCTGTTTTAACCATCTTCTTTTAGACCCTTCTTATCTCTCCCTGTACTGTCCCTACCACCAATAAAATTGTGATGTAGCCCGTAATCTAGCATTCCATCCATTGCACCGTCAGAACAGGTCGGATATGTTGTATCTACCTTGTGAAGAGCTACCGTCACTGTGATGTAGATGCTGGAGATAAGCGCCGGAAGGTAAAACAAAGCCTGCAATGCAGGCTTTTGTTATTTTTATGGCCAGGGAAACTGATATACTCTTGGCTGGATTTCCGATTTGTTATAAAAAGAGTCCGTACTGAAAATATAATAGTGCAGTTACCTTTCTTAAATTTTTCCTCTTCTGTCAGTATACTAATCCTGCAATTACCATTTGCGTTTATTGAACGACAACTTAGTTCTTTTTCTATCCTTTAAATAAGAAATTAAAAAATAAACAGAAACAGCGAGCAGTATGGCAGCAGTAACTAAGAAAAATAGGTTTTCCATAAGATCTACCAAGGCGAAAGTAACGGTAATAAATGATTAGGTTGAAATTAAAAGACTGATGGAAACCATCTTTATCGTAATAACATAGCTTCTTTCCAGGAAAATTCCTATACGGTAATTATGTTTTTTTATGAAGAATAAAAAACTACGCATATAAAAAAGCTTAGCGTTAGCTTCTGATTTTTGGCAAAGACTACGCTTTTAGCTTGTTAGAGGCATTTTCAGACAGTTATAAATGGGGAAATCTCGATCCCTTTCATCAAGAGTCTAAGAGCTCGGAAGTGAAAAAGTCACTAAAATTAGCCACAGAGAATAGCTGCTAAGCGGAAGAGAGAGAACGATACCCGGAAGGGAGAACCGCAGCCACGCAGCTGCGGTTCAGAAAATGATTGTGCGATTATGCCTTGTAGTATTCTTTATACCAGTCGACGAAATTCTTCACGCCTTCATTGACGGTCGTCTGCGGTTTGAAGCCAACAAGATCGTACAGCGGTTTGGTATCCGCGCTGGTTTCAAGTACGTCGCCCGGCTGGATAGGCATCATGTTTTTCTCGGCCTCCATTCCCAGCGCCTCTTCCAGGGCGGTGATGTAATCCATCAGTTCAACCGGAGAGCTGTTGCCGATATTGTACACGCGGTACGGAGCGGAGCTGTTTGCCGGCGAGCCATTCTCGACGGTCCACTCCGGGTTCGGCTGCGGGATCACATCCTGGACGCGCACAATAGCTTCCACAATATCGTCAACGTAGGTGAAATCACGTTTCATCTTGCCATAGTTGTACACATCAATACTTTTACCTTCCAGCATGGCTTTAGTGAATTTGAACAACGCCATATCCGGGCGACCCCATGGACCGTATACGGTGAAGAACCGCAGCCCGGTAGTCGGTATGCCGTAAAGGTGGGAATAGGTATGCGCCATCAGCTCATTCGCTTTCTTAGTGGCAGCATAGAGTGAAACCGGATGGTCAACCGAGTCGTCGGTTGAGAACGGCATTTTACGATTCAAACCGTAGACGGAACTGGACGATGCATATAGCAGGTGTTCGACCTTATGGTGTCGGCAACCTTCCAGAATGTTCAGATAGCCGATCAGGTTAGAGTCGGCATAGGCATGAGGGTTCTCCAGCGAGTAGCGAACGCCGGCCTGAGCGGCCAGGTGGATCACGCGGTTAAACTTCTCTTCTGCGAACAGTCGTGCAATGCCTTCCCGATCGGCAAGGTCGACTTTGTGAAAACTGAAAAGGGAGGATTGCAGTAAATCCAGACGCGCCTGCTTAAGATTGACGTCGTAGTAATCATTCATGTTGTCGATACCAACAACCTGATGACCCGCCTCAAGAAGGCGCTTGCAGGTATGGAAACCGATAAATCCTGCGGCTCCAGTGACTAAAAACTTCATGTTCATCCTCCGGGTTTGTTGTTTCCCGCTATATATAATCGCCGATTTTACACCGGGTTGCCTTGGGGGTCATCTGCTTTCCCGTTTCCGGATCTTCATGAAGCAGTCAGAGAAGGGGAGTGCTTAAGAAGCGGCAGATCGCATCTGCGCTATATTCCCTATATTATTTTTTGCAAATAAAAATCATTATCATTTAAATGTAAGTTAGCATCATAATAATACCTATAGTTTCTTATACCAATAATTGATGTTCTGCCGATAAAGTACTCAATGCGAGATCGAGCGTGTCCTATGGACTATATTGTTACTGATTATATGTTTTCCGAGTATTTCGCCGCTGAATGCTCGTTATTTCTATGTTAATTGAACGGTTTTTATTTTTTTTAGTTACATATCAGTTGGTTATGGTTTTTCTTTGAAATTATGTAAATAATGTATCCTTGTTGTTTGCTTTTTACATGAATTGATTCGCCATGCTTTTTGATTTTTATTCTTAGTTACCAGCGTTATAATGCGCGGATAATCTATGCATCACAGCATTGTTGTTTTGCAGGGTAATGCTTCCTCAGAACATTTGGTGACCTGTGTTACAAACCCTGAAATGGATATTCTTTCTCGGGGGGCAGAATATGAGGAATGGGGTGGATCGTTGCGCCAGTTTAGCTACCCTTGATGCTTTAGCGACGCATACAGCAGCTTTACTGACGCGTTGAGCCAGCGTTCAGCGAACGTACCTTTGATGTCGGTGATCCCGGGTTCTTGCTAAATGAGAAAGTCCTGATGGATAGCCGGTAGCAAAAGGGAGAAAGTGGCGCCTGCGCATCTGCCGCCTGATGCGCGACTTACGGCCTGAAAACAGAGATATGGCTACCGAGGTATATCTCTGTTTTTGGTTATTCATCGCGGGTCTCTCGGGGCTGTTTGCCTGTGGCGGTAAGACTCAGCGGAAAGGTCAGTTCCTGGGAAATGGCAATTGTTTGCTGTTACCTGCTGTCCGAGAGTCCCGAAATGATGATGACAGTGTACAGAAGTGTTACGCGTTTTGGTTGCGATAGCCAATGGCGGTAGCGTGCCTAAAATTTATGATACATGCTTAATTAGCATATAACTATTTGAAAAACGAGATAAAGTATGAAGATCCTTGTTACCGGTGGCGCGGGTTTTATCGGTTCCGCCGTTGTTCGTCATATTATTGAAAATACCCAGGATGACGTTCGCGTCGTGGACTGCCTGACGTACGCAGGTAATCTCGAGTCTCTGGCATCCGTTGCCCAAAATGAACGCTATTCGTTTTCACGCACGGATATTACCGACGCACAGGGGATCGCCGGGCAGTTCAGTGAGTTTCAGCCCGATATCGTGATGCATCTGGCGGCTGAAAGCCATGTTGACCGCTCTATCGACGGTCCGGCCGCCTTTATCCAGACGAACCTGATCGGCACGTTCACGCTGCTTGAAGCGGCACGTCACTACTATCAGTCGCTGAACGATGCGCAGAAACAAGGCTTCCGCTTCCATCATATCTCCACTGATGAAGTCTACGGCGACCTCGATGGCACCGATGACCTGTTCACTGAAGAAACGCCGTATGCGCCAAGCAGCCCATATTCGGCCTCCAAAGCCGGGAGCGATCATTTAGTCCGCGCCTGGAACCGCACCTACGGTCTGCCGGTGGTGGTGACTAACTGCTCGAACAATTACGGCCCGTATCACTTCCCGGAAAAACTGATCCCGCTGACCATTCTCAACGCGCTGGCGGGCAAACCGCTTCCGGTTTACGGCAACGGCGAACAGATCCGCGACTGGCTGTACGTCGAAGACCACGCGAGGGCGCTGTATAAAGTGGCCACCGAAGGCCATAGCGGCGAAACCTACAACATCGGCGGTCATAACGAACGTAAAAATATCGACGTGGTGAGAACCATCTGCGCCATTCTCGATAAAGTGGTGGAGCAGAAGCCGGGCAACATCAGCCACTTTGCCGACCTGATCACCTTTGTTAAAGACCGTCCGGGCCATGATCTCCGTTACGCCATTGATGCGGCTAAAATTCAGCGCGACCTCGGCTGGGTGCCGGAAGAAACGTTCGAAAGCGGGATTGAGAAAACGGTGCACTGGTACCTGAACAATCAGACCTGGTGGCAGCGCGTGCTGGACGGCTCCTATGCCGGTGAACGTCTTGGTCTGAATAACTAATTAAGGTGGATTGCAGGATGAAAGGTATTGTTCTCGCTGGCGGCTCCGGCACCCGTTTGTATCCGATTACCCAGGGCGTATCTAAACAGCTGCTGCCGATTTACGACAAGCCGATGATTTACTATCCGATCTCGGTGCTGATGCTGGCCGGTATCAGGGACATCCTGATTATCACCACGCCGGAAGATATGCCGGCCTTTCAGCGTCTTCTGGGGGATGGTTCGCAGTTTGGGGTGAATTTCAGCTACGCCATTCAGCCGTCGCCGGATGGCCTGGCGCAGGCCTTTATCATTGGTGAAGAGTTCATCGGGAATGATGCCTGTGCGCTGGTGCTGGGCGACAATATCTACTTCGGGCAAAGCTTCGGTAAAAAACTGGATGCGGCGGCCAGCAAAACGTCGGGCGCCACCGTTTTTGGCTATCAGGTGCTCGATCCGGAGCGTTTTGGCGTGGTGGAGTTTGATGAAAACTTCAGGGCGCTGTCGATTGAAGAGAAGCCGCTGAAGCCGAAATCAGACTGGGCGGTGACCGGTTTGTACTTCTATGACAATGACGTGGTAGAGATGGCGAAAGCGGTAAAACCGTCAGAGCGCGGTGAGCTGGAAATCACCACCCTGAACCAGATGTATCTGGATCGCGGCGATCTGCAGGTTGAACTGCTTGGGCGCGGTTTTGCGTGGCTGGACACCGGTACCCACGACAGCCTGATTGAGGCCTCGCAGTTCATTCATACCATTGAGAAGCGTCAGGGGATGAAAGTGGCCTGTCTGGAAGAGATCGCCTTCCGTAACAAATGGTTGTCTGCCGAAGGGGTTGCGGCGCAGGCCGAGCGGCTGAAGAAAACGGAATACGGCGCGTATCTGAAACGCCTGCTCAACGAGCGTTAATCGCCTGCCGATAAAATACAGGGTATTCAATAATGAAAATTTTACTTATTGGCAAAAATGGTCAGGTGGGCTGGGAGCTGCAGCGTTCGCTGTCGACGCTGGGTGAAGTGGTTGCCGTGGACTATTTTGATAAAGAGTTGTGCGGTGATTTGACCAACCTTGCGGGTATTGCACAAACTGTCCGTCAGGTAAAACCGGATGTGGTTGTCAATGCCGCAGCGCACACGGCGGTGGATAAAGCAGAAAGCGAACGTGAACTGTCCGACCTGCTGAATGACCGGGGCGTGGCGGTGCTGGCAGAAGAGTCGGCGAAGCTGGGCGCCCTGATGGTGCACTACTCCACCGACTACGTCTTCGATGGAGAAGGCGAGCATTATCGTTCCGAGGACGAGGCCACCGGGCCGCTGAACGTTTATGGCGAAACCAAGCGCGCCGGGGAAATCGCACTGGAGCAGGGTAACCCGCGCCATCTGATTTTCCGTACCAGCTGGGTGTACGCGACGCGCGGGGCAAACTTTGCCAAAACCATGCTGCGCCTGGCGGGTGAAAAAGAGACGCTGTCGATCATTAACGACCAGCACGGCGCGCCAACCGGCGCCGAGCTTCTGGCCGACTGTACCGCCATTGCCATCCGTGAAGAGTTACGCAATAAAGCGGTTGCCGGAACCTACCATCTGGTGGCCAGCGGTGAAACCAGCTGGTGTGACTATGCGCGCTTTGTGTTTGATGTGGCTCGCGAAAACGGAGTTCAGCTGGCTATCAAAGAGGTTAACGGTATTCCGACGACCGCCTGGCCTACGCCGGCTAAACGCCCGCTGAACTCCCGCCTGTCCAATGAGAAATTCCAGCGCGTATTTGGCGTAACGCTCCCGGACTGGCGCCAGGGTGTCGAGCGCGTGGTTGTTGAAGTATCAGGTAAGTAAAGCAAGCGAGCATACAAAATGAATATTATTAAAACTGACATTCCTGAAGTACTGATTTTTGAACCTCGCGTGTTCGGTGATGCGCGCGGGTTCTTCTTTGAAAGCTTCAGCAGTAAAGTATTTGATGAAGCGGTGGGTCGCAAGGTTGAGTTTGTACAGGATAACCACTCGCAGTCGCAGAAAGGCGTGCTGCGCGGGCTGCACTATCAGTTGGCGCCGCATGCACAGGGCAAGCTGGTGCGCTGCGTTGAAGGCGAAGTGTTCGATGTTGCCGTTGACATACGCCGTTCATCGCCGACGTTTGGTCAGTGGGTGGGCGTGGTGCTGAGCGCGGAAAACAAGCGTCAGCTGTGGATCCCGGAAGGCTTTGCGCACGGATTTATGGCGCTGAGCGAGAGAGTGCAGTTTGTCTATAAAGCGACCAATTACTACACGCCTCAGTCTGAACGCAGTATTCTCTGGAATGACCCAACGATAAACATTCAATGGCCAAACCAGGATGTATTGATTTCCGATAAAGATAAAGTCGGTGCATTGTTCCTTGATGCTGAGGTCTATGAATGAGTTTTGTCGTTAATCAAACCCGGGAGCTATTTAAGTCACTCATTTCTAATCGACGGTTAATTTACACATTAACTCGTCGTGAAGTGATTAGCCGGTACCGCGGTTCAGTATTAGGGTTGCTGTGGTCATTTTTCACACCTGTCCTTATGCTTGTGGTATACACATTTGTATTTAGTGTCGTATTCCAGGCAAAATGGAGTGAGGGGAGCACGTCGCGTACGGCATTTGCATTGGTTCTGTTTTCAGGGTTAATTATATTCAACTTGTTTTCTGAATGTATTAATCGGGCGCCGACTATAATACTTGCAAATGCGAATTATGTGAAAAAGGTAATATTTCCATTGGAGATATTATCTTGGGTGAATTTATTTGCTGCATTATTCCATTTTTCAATTAGTTGTCTGGTATGGCTTATCTTCTATATTGTAGAAGTAGGCATGCCTCATATCACCATCCTTTTGCTACCGGTTATCCTCCTGCCATTAGTTTTGATGATTATGGGGCTGAGCTGGTTTTTAGGTTCTTTAGGTGTATATTTACGTGATGTTAGCCAGATAGTTGGTATAGTCACAATGGTGCTAATGTTCTTATCGCCAATCTTTTTCCCGACATCTGCACTTCCCGAATCAGTAAGGCCACTGTTATTACTTAATCCACTGGCTCAATTTATTGAACAAGCCAGAGATGTAATGTATTGGGGGCGGGTTCCAGAAATTAGACCGTATTTAGTTGGGTTAATTGTTAATGCAGCGATTGCATGGGCTGGATTCCTTTGGTTCCAGAAAACACGGAAAGGGTTTGCAGATGTCATCTGATAATATTATTGAGATAACAGGTTTAAGTAAGTGTTATCAAATTTATGACTCACCAAAAGATCGTTTGATGCAGATGTTCTTTCGATCTCGTAAACAGCTTTACCGTGAATTTTGGGCTTTAAAAAATGTTAGTTTTTCCCTTAAAAAAGGCGAAACGGTTGGCATTATCGGCCGAAATGGCTCGGGCAAATCTACTTTGCTGCAAATGATTTGCGGAACACTAACACCCACAGATGGTACGGTGAAGGTTAATGGCCGTATTGCTGCATTGTTAGAGCTTGGTGCGGGGTTTAACCCTGAGTTTACTGGTCATGAAAATATTTTTATGGCTGCGTCTCTATATGGCTTGACAAATGAACAAATCAGACAAAGGTACGAGAAGATTCTGGCTTTTGCTGACATCGGCGATTATATCGATCAGCCAGTAAAAACCTATTCAAGTGGGATGTATGTCCGTCTGGCTTTTGCGGTTATCGCCCATGTTGATGCTGATATACTGGTTATTGATGAAGCCCTTGCTGTTGGTGATGCGGTTTTCACCCAGAAATGCATGCGATTCATCAGAAAGTTTAAAGAGAATGGCACTTTACTGTTTGTCAGTCATGATACCCAATCAGTAATAAATTTATGCGATAAAGCAATCTGGATCCATAAAGGTGAAATGATTGCTTCGGGCAAAGCTAAGACTATTACAGAAAAGTATCTACAGTATACCTTACAAGAGGTGTACGGTGATGAAACCAAACTTGATGATATTAAAAATAATAAACAAGATGATGTTTCTACTGAACAATCACAACTTGCCATTGCTGAAAATGCGACTGCTAATGATACTTTCGACTATAACTCTCAATACGGTATTGATAACAATCTATCAGATGCTAATGGTTGGAAAACCGGTGCAGGTGAAATTATCGATGTGTCATTCAGTGATGTGGCTACCGGGAGCACCCACCACCTGTACAAAGGTGGTGAAAAAGTCAAACTATGCATTACTGCGATTATAAATGAGCAATTCGACTCACCGATATTAGGTTTTCTGGTTAAAGATCGTTTGGGCCAGGTGTTATTCGGAGAGAACACATTGCCATTCACCAATAAAAATGCATTTTCTGTAGGTGCGGGTGAGAAAATGACCGCTGAATATGTGTTTACATTGCCGATGCTGCCCAATGGGGAATATTCGATGATGGTCTCATTGGCTAATGGTGATATAAACAGCCATGTTCAGCACCACTGGCTACATGATGCTTTGATAATCAATGTCTCTTCAAGTGATGTGCGTTGGGGACTGGTCGGTATTAAGTTTGATGATGTGAAACTGGAAAAAGAATGAAAAATTTAATTGAGCTCTATGATGAGCATAACGGAAAATCATCAGATAAGTGGGATATTTATCTCCATACTTACCACCAGTACCTTTTCAGTTCCAGAATGTCTGTCAAGAATTTTCTAGAAATTGGTGTACAAAATGGTGGTTCACTAGAAATATGGCGCAAGTATTTCCCAGTCGCCGAGAATATTATTGGTTGTGATATTAATCCTGATTGTGAAAAATTAAAATATAATGACGATGCGATTAAGATTGTTATTGGGAACTCGTCAACTGAAGATGTAAAAAAACGGATTCAGCATATTGCACAATCATTTGATTTGATTATCGACGATGGTTCTCATGATTCATCCGACATTATTAAATCATTCTTGCTTTACTTCCCTCTGGTTAATGAAGAGGGCATTTATATTGTTGAAGATTTACATTGTAGCTACTGGGAAAGCTTTGAAGGGGGACTCTATGACCCATTTTCTTCAATGGCATTTCTTAAAAAATTAGCCGATGTGCAAAACCATGAGCATTGGGGGATTGAGTTAAGTGCTAACGAATTCTTACAACCTTTCTATGAACACTATGAATGTGAACATTTAGGCCCCATTGACTATAGCGAAATTCATTCAGTTACTTTTATAAACTCCCTATGCATCATTCAAAAGGGTAAAGCAAAGTCAAATCTTCTCGGTGTTCGACATATTGTTGGTGACGAAGAGATAGTTGTCCAAGGTAATAAGGCCCACAATGGTACTTATATGCCTGCAATGCTGCAGACTCATAATTTTTGGAGTTCATTACAGCTCCATCCAGAAATGGAATGGCAGAAATTAGTTGTTGCAGAACAGAATATGACTAAAGAGATTCTTGCTCAACAGAAAAGACTGAAAGAACTTCAAAGCCATATAGGTAAACAAGAACAGCATATTCAAGAAGTTAATACCGCGCTTGAAGAAAAAGAACATCTCATCCAACGCCTGAGTTTTGATAATCAGGCGTTGCGGGAATCGACCAGCTGGCGTATAACCAAACCAATACGCTTAGCCATGCTTAACCTCCGCCGGGCCAAAAAAGCGGCCAAAACCATAACGCATGTGACGAAAACTCACGGTGTTGCTTATACCTACAAAAAAGGGATGGCGGTATTTAAGCGTGAAGGTATTTCTGGCGCAATACAGCGAATCAGGCATGTCGCGGCATTCCAGAGTATGCAAGCAGTACGCGTTCAGAAGGAATTACCTGCAATTAGTCTCGATGCCACTAAGATATTGAGCCTGCGAGTATTGATCATCGCGGAGCTATCAATACCTCAGTGTCGTAAGTATCGTGTGGACCAGAAAGTTGAATTATTTAAAAATCTCAATATACCTGTAACAGTGCTTAACTGGCATGACTGGCAGGCATGCATTGATGCGCTACAAAGCCATTCCTTAATTATTTTTTATCGCGTACCAGCATTTGATAGCGTTCATAGTATTTTTGATGAGTGCGATAGACTTAATCTCCCGACGTATTGGGAAGTCGATGACCTTATCTTTGATGCTGAAGTGATGAGGAATAGTCGTACCTTAAATGAGCTGGATAAAGATGTCTTCCAGGGTTTACTGGATGGTGCCCATTTATACAAATCGGCATTGTCACGTTGTAAATTTGCTATCGCATCAACGCCTCATCTTGCAGAAGAAATGGTCGCTGCCGGTGTAAAACATGCGTTTGTTGTTGAAAATGCGCTTGATCCAGAAACCGTGGTGACAGCTTCTTTGTTACCAGAAACACGAAAAAGTAGTGAAGACAATATCATCCGAATTGTCTATGGTTCTGGAACCAGCACGCATAACGTTGATTTCCTTGAAGCTTCTGACGCGATCCTGGCGATTCTTAAAAAGCATAAAAATGTTCATTTCCGCTTGATTGGAACTTTAGAGTTACCAAAAGAATACAATGTTGTGCAGGCGCAGATAGAAAGAATAGAATTTTGTCCGTATACGGATTACCTGAAAATTCTTAATGAATGTGATATCAGTATCGCACCGTTGGAAAACTATGTATTTAATGATTCAAAAAGTAATATTAAATATATTGAAGCCTCAATTTTAGGTGTTCCATGTATTTGTTCACCGCGACCTAATTTTTCAAATGTGATTAATCATGGCGAAAATGGGTTCTTGTGTGATAGTACGGAACAATGGGTTTCAGTGATTGAGGAATTAGTGGATTCTGCCGAGTTACGTCATGCTGTTGGTCTGCAGGGTAAGCAGACTGTACTGGCACGCTACTCCCAGGAATTTATCGCCAAAAATCAGGTTATGCCGCTGGTTGATGATTTTAATCATCCTGTGGAAACTGCTAAAAAGCAGATTTTATCCGTAAACTGTTATTACGGGCCACGTTCTTTTGGCGGCGCCACTGTTGTTGCTGAAGCACTAAATAAGCGCTTAAATACAACTGAACAGTTTGATATTCATGTGTTCACGGCGTTAAATCAAGATTATGGTCAGCTAAATAAACTGCGCCGCTATGAGTTTGATGGGCAAGACTGCTACGGTATGGTTATTCCGGACGTACTGCCATCGAAAAAGCAGATCGTGAACAATGACATCGATGCGGAATTTACACATGTTCTCGATCTGGTTAAGCCGGACTTAGTACATTTTCACTCGATTCAGGGACTCGGCGTTACTATGCTTGACATTTGTCATCAGCGTAATATCCCTATTGTTGTTACCGCCCATGATTACTGGTGGCTATATGAACATCAATTCATTCTGAGTTTTGATGAAAAACATAAGTTCAGAGGCTTGAGTAAAAAATTAGACAGCGGTCATCATCTTGATAATAACGATGACTATTATCAAATGAAGAAAAGAAGTTCATTGAAACTTGCCGATGTAATACTTGCTCCAAGTCTTTTCACCTCAGAGGTGTATAAAAGCGAAGGCTATGACAATGTTCGTCTGAATAAGAATGGCGTCGCTGCTCCTTCATCAGAACGAGTTCGTTATCCACATCAACCGTTGAAGTTTGGTTACGTGGGTGGAAACACGAATATTAAAGGTTTCCATCTGATCAGGAAGGTATTTTCTAGCATTCCGGCGAGTCAGGCATGCTTAGTCATAGTTGATAATACTCTCAATCTTGGTTTCCCATCGTTTAGTCCGGACGATCTTGATGGTATCAATTCTGTCGAGGTAGTGCCGGCATTTACTCAAGCTGAAATTGATGATTTTTATGCCGGTATTGATGTTTTACTTTATCCAACACAATCCAAGGAGAGTTTTGGTTTGACCGTTCGCGAGGCCCTTATCCGTGATGTATGGGTCATTACCAGTGATGCTGGTGGGGCGGCAGAGGATATCATTGTTGGCGAGAATGGGTTAGTGATTCCATTCAATAATGAAAGTAAAGATTTATCTAAGGCTGTGTCAGAAACGATTGAGTATTTTGCGAAGAGAGATTCTTCGAGCCCCCTTACTCTCCCTCATTCTCACATTCGAAATTTTGATGAGCAATATGAAGAGTTGTCTTCAATTTATTTGGATGTTTTAAAGTAAAGGGCCTTTGGCCCTTTTATGGATATTACTTGTGAGTAATGAAATTCTTGCAATTACGATAACATTTAATCCTGAAATTGAACGTTTAGAGACACAGATTAGACAATTAGATAGCAGCGGTGTTGATATTTTGATTGTTGATAATGGGTCAGACAATAGCGCTGAGATTTCAGCGCTATTACAGCAAGAAACAGCAACTGTGAACCTCCGTTTAATTGGTAGCAATGTTGGGATTGCGACTGCTCAGAACCATGGGATTCAGTATGCCAGGGCACAAGGCTACAGGTATGTTCTCTTGATGGATCAAGATAGTATACCTTCCGATAATATGGTCGATATACTTTATCAGGCACTTCGGCTGCACGATGATGCTGCTGCTGTTGGTCCTGTATTTATTGATAGCAATGGCGCCAAACACTCTCGCTTTATTCGCGTAGAGGGACTTCGGGTGAATAAAAACCTTGAGGCCGATAGCTCCGGATGTGTCGATGTTGACCATTTAATTGCTTCCGGGTCATTAATACCAGTCGAAGTTTTTGAAAAAATTGGTGGCATGGATGACTCGCTGTTTATTGACTATGTTGATGTTGAGTGGTCACTACGTGCACGCCATCAGGGGTTACGCTGCTACGGCGTATTAAATGCTGGTATGACGCACTCATTAGGAGAGCGCCGGGTTGCAGTCTTCAATCGCAGTGTGGCTATCCATGCTCCTGTGCGTCATTACTATCAGGTGCGTAATGCAATATTGTTGTATAAAAGAAATTATATCCCGGTTAACTGGAAGTTTCTGGATGCCTATAAGTTAGTTGCTAAGTTAGCTGTTTTTATTCTCTCAGCTGAAAATAAAAGCTTGGAGATAAAAATGATTTCAAAGGGGTTTCTTGATGCTTTCAGGAATATCAGCGGGAAATATAAGTGATAACTGCAGTGGGTATAATGTTGTGGACAAAGAAGTATCTGTTAAAATCTCGATTGTTACTTATTATATCGATGGTGATATATTCTCGTTAGTAGATTCCTTTCTCATCGCAGCACAAAAAACACCCTATTTGAACTATAAATTTGCGATTATTGAAAACGGTTATAAAGAGAAAACAGAAATACATCGACAGGTTGAAAAGCAATATCCATTCTGTACTGTCACTATTACTGGTGAGAATTTAGGGTATGGTCGCGCTCATAATTTAACTATCGATTCAGACTTTGATTACCATCTGGTGTTAAATCCTGATATTGAGTTTGCACCTGATTCTTTACGTGTTGCATTCGAATTTATGGAGCAAAACACACATTGCGGATTGCTATCACCACAGTGTCATTGGAGAAATGGCGACCGTCAGTATCTGTGTAAAAGATATCCTGATGTATCTGTTCTGTTGATTCGCGCTTTTGCACCAAAATTTATTCAGGACATGTTCAGAAAGAAGCTAGAATATTATTGCATGAAGGATGAAATGCAGGCTGAAACCATTCTATGGAATCCGCCAATTGTCACTGGTTGTTTTATGCTTTTTAGAACTTCAGTGCTGACTGCTTTAGGGGGCTTTGATAAAGACTTCTTTTTATATTTTGAAGACACTGATTTAAGTCTAAGAGCCAGTAAAATGACGGATGTGGCCTATGTGCCTGAAGTTAGGATGCTGCATCATGGCGGAAACGTATCGAGAAAAGGAATTAAACATATTCTCTTCTTTACGTCATCAATGGTGAAGTTTTTCAGAAAACATGGGTGGAAGATTTTATAATTTTATTTCCCATGTATATTGCCAGTTTAATTTTCTGGTTAAATTAAAAAATATATTTAGATATATATAATTTTATTAATAATTAAGTAGAAATGTTATATTTATTTTAAAGGAAAATATAATGCTTTACCGTGGGTTAAGTGTTGCTTTAATTGTTCCATGTTATAACGAAGAAAAAACTATCTACCAGGTGGTCAGCGACTTTAAACAGCAAATGCCTGAAATTGACGCTTACGTTTTTGATAATTGCTCAACGGATAATACACAAAGTGAAGCGCTGCGGTCTGGAGCTCAGGTAATTAGTGTAAAGCAAAAAGGTAAGGGGAATGTTGTAAGACGAATGTTCGCTGATGTTGATGCGGATGTTTATGTCATGGTGGATGGTGATGCCACTTATGACGCGACTTCTGTCAATGAGTTAGTTGATGAATTAATTGATTCACGACTAGATATGGTTGTTGGTTGCAGAAAAGTTATTGCGGAAGAAAATATTAATGCCTATCGATTAGGACATGAGTTCGGCAATAAACTCTTAACCCAAAGCGTTACGCAGATCTTTGGCGGTCAATTCACTGATATGCTTTCAGGTTATCGGGCATTTACCCGCAGATATGTAAAATCTTTCCCTGCTTTATCAAAAGGTTTTGAAATTGAAACTGAACTGACAGTTCATGCACTTGAATTACGCATGCCGTATGGTGAAATCATCACTGCGTATGGTGAAAGGCCAGAAGGTTCGACCAGTAAACTTTCAACTTATAAAGATGGCTTTCGGATCTTAAAAACTATTTTCAGACTTTTTATGAGGGAAAAACCTCTCTTCTTCTTTAGCATTATTGCGGTGGTGCTGTTTATCACATCAATGACGCTTTCTTTCCCTGTGTTTGCCGAATATTTGGAGACCGGTTTAGTACCACGTCTGCCAACGGCTATACTCTCAGCATTGTTGATGCTGGCAATGTTCTTATCAATCGCCTGTGGCCTAATTCTGGACAATGTTAACATCGGCCGGCATGAAAGCAGGAGATTAGCATATCTGATGATCGCTAACATTGACAGGAAGTAAAATGACCTCGATTCAAAAGGAGTTCATTAAATTTGGCTTGGTGGGGATAGCTGGTTTTGTTGTTGATGCTGGCTTCTTATATATATTGAAGTCATCTTTGGGTCCTTATCTTGCACGGCTATGTTCCTTTTTCTGTGCTGTTTGTGCCACATGGATCTTAAATCGGACATTTACCTTTAATATTTCTGCCAGGCCGAAGAGTATTTTTAAAGAATTTATCAGCTATGTGATGAGTATGCTGGTTGGGGGAGGGGTAAACCTCGCTGTTTATTCTTTGGTTGTCGTAACTCTAGGTAAATCAGCAGGGTATCTGTTAATTGCTCTTGCATTAGGGAGTATTGCAGGAATGATCTTTAACTTTGCAATTACGAAATTATTAATATTTAAGGCAAGATAAGATGGGTTTGCGACAGAAGCTGTGTTTATCCGGTATATTTGCGCTATTGATGATTTGTTTATCATGGGTTTTAATCGTAAAACCTCCGTTTGGTTCTCCTGATGAGCTAAATCATACGGCGAGAGCTTATGGAATTTTGAACGGATACATGTTATTGAAGCCTGTTGGTGATGATGGCACTTCAGGTACTTATGTTGATCAATCCTTGTTTGATGCTGCAAAAATATATCGTGATGAAATCGCCGATTCTGGTGATGCAAGATCGTTTAAATCCGGTATCGATAAGATGAAGGAACTAAAATGGTCTGGGCATGATTCTGCTATTCAAATTCCTAATGTTACGTTTTATGCCCCTCTTGTTTATTTTCCACAATCGCTGGCCTATGCTATCGGCAAAGCCCTTGACATTAATTTCTATGATACATATATAATCAGCAATTACTTAACATTTGCTGTTTGTATAGCGTTGTTATTTATTGCATATTTTATCTATCCTATACCACCACTGGCTATGTTCTTTATTACTATGCCGATGATGGCCTATCAATTAATGTCACCAACGATCGACGGAATAAGTGTAGCATTAACGACTCTGGCACTTTCAATCCTCTTTAAGCTTGAGAAAAATCCTCAGACTGAAAAATATCTACCATTGTTGGTTTTGATGTCAGTGTGTATTTTTGCTTCGGCAGGTAGTCGTGCAAACTTGCTCCTGATGTCGTTCATTCCACTGTGGCTATATTACTCTAATAAAAAGAAATCAAATCTAGTATTATTTATATTACTGATAACTTCTACATTCGGTTGGACGATTTTTAATATCATCAGTGTCCATGATTCAGCTATGGGACGCCATCCGGGGTATTCTAATTTTGAGCTAATTATTTATTATATTAGCCATCCAGTTGAGCTTGTCTCAGTTATTTTTAACACGCTGACCAACTCTGGGTTGGTAACCGGTTATTATCACTCATTTATAGGCGTTCTTGGCTCTCTGGATGTTCCGATAAAAGATAATCAACGTAACATATTTACGATATCGATGTTGTTTATTTTTTTATCGTCTTTGATTCTTCGCGAGAACAATCGGGCGGGGAAATTTGAAGTTTTTATTATCCTGTTAGCGTTGTCTGGTGCACTACTCATCTTCCCGGCATTACTTGTGCAATGGACGTCATTCCCTGCGACGTATATTGATGGTGTTCAGGGCCGCTATTTTATTATTCCGGCAATTATCTTTGGCTATACGTTTTCTGTTAACGCAAAACATCAAAGTAAATACGTATTTTTAATTTTATTGCTGACAGTTTTTTCAACCTATACGATTCACTCTAGTATGACTCACCGTTACCTTAGCTCACAGGTTAAGTTGCCGCATACCCGTGAAATATCCAGCGTTGCTGAAATTAAAAATATTAAAGCAGATGAGGTTGTCCAGTATCATCTGGATGTGCCTGAAGGTTCGGTCAAGTCAATCTCGTTTTACATGGCAAATTATAATAACGCGAGTAAAGGTAATGCTTCGCTGAATGCATGCAGTGGTAACCAATGTGTTGAGACCAGCTTGAACATTAACAATATGGTGGATAACTCCTTTGTTGAATTTAAGTTTAATAAACCACTTAATATTGCAAACCATGATTTGCAATTACATTTTAAATTCGTGCCTGAAAACGGTAGCCAACCGTTAGTGATCTGGGAATTTAAGCGTAATTTAGATAGTGTGAAAGTGCCTAAGATGGTAATCGATTATTATTGACACGCTCTTAGAATGTTTAACTAAGATATGTAATTTACGCGTTTTTAAAATACGGTTGCTGCTTTTTTATTAAAGGATGTTGGGGTTGCCCCAACATCCTTTTTCCTTATTTATGCCGACTGCGCAAATTCTCTATCACCGCCGTCAAATCCAGCCCCTGATCCTGCAGCAGCACCAGCAGGTGATACATCAGATCCGACGCTTCGTTCTTCAGCTCAAACTGGTCATGCACCGTCGCGGCCAGCGCCGTTTCCACGCCTTCTTCCCCGACCTTCTGCGCAATGCGCTTGGTGCCGCTGGCATACAGCTTCGCGGTATAGGAGCTCTCCGGGTCGGCGTGCTTCCGCTCGGCCAGCAGCTGCTCCAGCTGATACAGAAACAGCCACTGATGTCCCGCTTCGCCGAAGCAGCTGGACGTGCCCTTATGGCAGGTTGGGCCAATCGGATTAACCAGCACCAGCAGGGTATCGTTGTCGCAATCCGGGGTAATGCTCACCACGTTGAGAAAATTGCCGGAGGTTTCGCCCTTGGTCCACAGACGCTGTTTGGTGCGCGACCAGAAGGTCACTTTCCCGCTCTCTTCGGTCTTCGCCAGCGCTTCCTGATTCATGTAGCCAAGCATCAGTACTTCGCCGGAAATAGCGTGCTGTACGATGACCGGCATCATGCCGTCGGTTTTTTGCCAGTCCAGCTGTTCAGTTAACATACCCTAATCTCCACGCCCTGTGCTGCCAGGTACGCTTTCAGTTCGCCAATATTAATAATCTGTTTGTGGAACACCGATGCGGCCAATGCGCCGTCGACGTTGGCGTCGCGGAAGGCTTCAAGGAAGTGTTCCATGGTGCCGGCGCCGCCGGAGGCGATCAGCGGCACGTGGCACACGGCGCGGACTTTACTCAGCTGCTCAAGATCGTAGCCGTTACGCACGCCGTCCTGGTTCATCATGTTCAGCACGATCTCTCCGGCCCCGCGCTTCTGCACTTCCTCTACCCAGTCGAGGGTTTCCCACTGGGTAACCCGGGTGCGGGCTTCGTCGCCGGTGTACTGATTAACGTGGTACTTGCCGCTATCGACGTCGAACCAGGTATCGATACCCACCACGATGCACTGCACGCCAAAGCGATCGGCGAGGCGGGTAATCAGCGTCGGATCGGCCAGGGCAGGGGAGTTAATCGAAATCTTGTCTGCGCCAAAAGAGAGGATCTGCGCCGCGTCTTCCAGCGATTTAATCCCGCCGGCGACGCAGAACGGAATATCGATAACTTCCGCCACCCGGGAAACCCAGCTTTTATCGACCACCCGACCGTCGCTGGAGGCGGTGATATCGTAGAAGACCAGCTCATCCGCGCCTTCGTCGGCGTAGCGCTTCGCCAGCGGGACGATATCGCCGATGATTTCATGATTACGGAACTGCACGCCTTTCACTACCTGGCCGTCGCGAACGTCGAGGCAGGGGATTATCCGTTTTGCCAGCATTGAATGGCCTCCGTTACGTTGAATTTATCTTCCAGCAGGGCGCGCCCGACAATGACGCCGCGAACGCCGGTTCCGCGCAGCGCGGCGATATCGTTAAGATCGCCGATGCCGCCGGAAGACTGGAACGCGACCTGCGGATAGCGAGCGCACACCTCTTTATATAAAGAGACGTTGGAACCGGCTAAGGTGCCGTCGCGGGAGATGTCGGTGCACAGCACGTGCTGCAGGCCAACCGGCAGATAGCTTTCCACCAGCTCCTCAAGGGTTACCCCAGAGTTTTCCTGCCAGCCGCTGACCGCCACCTGCTTATTACCTTCTGCATCGATACGTACGTCGAGCGCCAGCACCAGATGCTGCGGGCCGAAACGTTTGAACCAGCCCTTCACCGTCTCCGGCGATTTCACCGCCGTAGAGCCTACCACCACGCGCGCGACGCCGGCATCCAGCAGGGCCGCGACATCCTCTTCCGTACGCACGCCGCCGCCGACCTGCACCGGAACGTCAACGCCGGCAACCAGGGTTTTGAGCAGCGAAATCTGACGCTTTGCGGGATCTTTCGCGCCGGTGAGATCGACCAGATGCAGCACTTCCGCGCCCTGGGCGGCGTAGGACTGCAGGCGCGGCAGCGGATCGTTGCCGTAGTCGCGCTGCTGGCCGTAATCGCCCTGGTGGAGACGGACAACCGTACCGTCAATTAAATCTAAAGCCGGAATTATCATCACATCTCCAGGAAGTTTTTCAGCAGCTGGGCGCCGGCGCTGCCCGAGCGCTCCGGGTGAAACTGTACGCCAAAAAAGTTATCTTGCTGTACCGCAGCGGTGAACGGCTCGCCGTAGTTGCACTGCGCAATGGTGTGCGGATTGACCGGCATCGCGTAGCTGTGGACGAAATAGAAATAAGCCCCGTCCTCGATACCGCTGAACAGGCGATTCCCCGCTTTCGGGTACACGCGGTTCCAGCCCATATGCGGCAGCGGCAGCCCGTGGTCGGTCATCTTCGGCACGTCTTCGGCAATAATGCCCAGCAGATCGACGCCGTTGCTCTCTTCGCTGCGCCGGCCAAGCAGCTGCATGCCGAGGCAGATCCCCAGCACCGGCTGGGTGCAGGCCTTAACCAGCTCAATCAGCTCGCGGTCGCGCAGCTGGTCCATTGCCGCCTGGGCGGTGCCCACGCCGGGTAAAAAAAGCTTGTCGGCGCGCAGCACCACGTCCGGATCGCGGCTCACCGCCGGCTGATAGCCGTGGCGGAGAATCGCCGATTTCACCGAATTGAGGTTGGCGCATCCGGTATCGAGGATCACCACGTTCATTACAGCACCCCTTTCGAAGATGGCAGCGTGTCGCCCTGCACGCGGATCGCCTGACGCAGCGTGCGGCCAAAGGCTTTAAACAGGCTCTCGACGCGATGGTGGTCGTTCTTGCCCTTGGTTTTCAGGTGCAGAGTCACCGCCATAGTGTAGGAGAGCGAGCGGAAGAAGTGCTCCACCATCTCGGTGCTCAGGTCGCCGACGCGCTGATAGGCAAAATCGGCCTTATATTCGAGGTGCGGACGCCCGGAAATATCCAGCGCGCAGCGGGCCAGACACTCGTCCATCGGCAGCACAAAGCCAAAGCGGCTGATGCCGCGCTTATCGCCCAGCGCCAGCTTCAGCGCTTCGCCCAGCGCCAGGCCGGTATCTTCCACCGTGTGGTGATCGTCAATATAGAGGTCGCCGCCGACGTTAATCTCCAGGCGGAAGCCGCCGTGGGTGGCGATCTGATCGAGCATATGATCGAAGAAGCCGACGCCGGTGTGGATTTTGCTGCCGCCTTCGCGATCCAGCCAGACTTTTACATCGACCTGGGTCTCTTTGGTGATGCGCTCAACGTGGGCATAGCGGTCGCGGCGGGTAAGCTGCTCGCAAATGGTCGGCCAGTCGAGGGTCTCGCGGTCGTAGCGCAGGCCGATAATGCCCATATTTTCCGCCAGCTCGATGTCGGTGGCGCGATCGCCGATGACGTAGCTGTTGGCCCTATCCAGCACGCCCTCTTCCAGCCACGGCAGCACCAGCTGAGTTTTCGGCTTGCGGCAGTCGCAGCCTTCCGTCGGCAGGTGCGGACAAATCAGCACCTCTTCAAAGTTCACGCCCTGGGAAGCAAACACCTGCATCATCAGGTTGTGCGGGCCGTCAAACTCATCCTGCGGCAGGCTGTCGGTGCCCAGACCATCCTGATTGGTGATCATCACCAGCCGATAGCCTTCCTGCTGCAGCTTCAGCAGCGCAGGGATCACCTGTGGCTCAAAGGCCAGCTTTTCAAAGCGGTCTACCTGAAAATCAACCGGTGGCTCGGAAATCAGCGTACCGTCACGGTCAATAAAGAGAAACTTCTGGGTCATACATTCTCCGCAGTCAAAGCGTCAATCACGCGCTGGCTCTCTGCACGGGTACCGATAGTGATACGCAAACAGCCGCTTAATGAGGGTTGTTTATTCTGGTCTCGTAAGATAATGCCCTGATCCCACAAAGATTTAAATACCGCGCTGGAGGCTTTAATGCGCGCGAGGATGTAGTTGGTCTCGGAATCGAAAACCTGCTCAATGCAGGCGATGCCGCGCAGCTGGCCAATCAGGTACTCACGCTCGTCTACGATCTGGGCGACGCGGGCGCGCATGGCGGCAATACCCTCGGCGTTGAGAGCCTGGGCGGCGATATCGGCGACCGGCGTGGAGAGCGGGTAGGGGGCGATGACCTTCATCAGCAGGCTAATCACCTCGGCGTTAGCCAGCGTAAAGCCGCAGCGCAGTCCGGCGAGGGCAAAGGCCTTCGACAGCGTGCGCAGCACCACCAGGTGCGGGTAGTCGCTCAACCAGCCGGCCAGCGTCGCCTGCGGGCAGAACTCGATATAGGCTTCGTCGGCGATGACAATCGCCTTGCCGCGGGTCATCTCCAGCAGCGCGCGCATATCGTCGGGGTTAATCACCTGGCCGGTCGGGTTGTTGGGGCTGCAGACAAAGACCACCTTCACGCCGTCGAGATTGGCGGCGATGCCGGGGAGATCGAGCTGCCAGTCGCTCAGGCTCGGCACCGTCCGGCGATCCACGCCGAAGGTTTCGGTACTGACGCCGTACATGCCATAGGTTGGCGGGCAGTAGAGCACCGCGTCCTCTCCCGGCTCGCAGAAGGCGCGGATCACCAGCTCAATGCCTTCATCGGCGCCGCGGCTCACCAGAACCTGCTCGGGCTTAACCCCGGCATACTGCGCGTAGTTCGCAATCACCGCTTTCGGCTGGCCTTCCGGGTAGCGGTTCAGCGTTTGCTGAGTTAGCTGGAATTCAACGGCGGTCGGGAATTCGTTGGCGTTGAGCCAGACGTCGCCTTTACCGCCCAGGCGGCGAGCAGACTGGTATGGCGTCAGGTCACGGACGTTAGCGCGGGCTAAATCTTCGATGCTCATGCTTGCTCCTTAAGCGCTGCAACGCGCAGCGTAACGGCATTTTTGTGGGCGGTCAGGCGCTCGGCGGCGGCGAGAATTTCAATCGTTGACGCCAGGGCGGAAAAGCCTTCGCGCGACAGCTCCTGCACCGTCATGCGCTTCTGGAAATCCGCCAGGCCGAGGCTGGAACAGGTGGCGGTATAGCCGTAGGTCGGCAGCACGTGGTTGGTGCCGGAGGCGTAATCGCCCGCCGACTCGGGCGACCAGTCGCCGAGGAACACCGACCCGGCGCTGGTGATGCTGTCGACCAGCTCGCGCGCCCTGCGGGTTTGAATAATCAGGTGCTCCGGGCCGTACTGGTTGGAGATCTCCACGCACTGCGCGAGGTCGCGCGCCACGATGATGCGGCTGGCTGAGAGCGCCTCGCGAGCGGTTTCCGCCCGCGGCAGCTCCGCCAGCTGGCGCTCAACGGCCTGCGCTACGCGGCGGCCCATTTCGGCATCCGGGGTCAGCAGAATAACCTGCGAATCCGGGCCGTGCTCGGCCTGTGACAGCAGGTCTGACGCCACGAAGTCCGGCGTCGCGCCGCTGTCGGCAATCACCAACACTTCGGACGGGCCGGCGGGCATATCGATCGCCGCGCCGTCGAGACGCTGGCTGACCTGACGTTTAGCCTCGGTCACGAAGGCGTTACCCGGGCCAAAGATTTTGTCCACTTTGGCAATCGATTCGCTGCCAAAAGCCAGCGCCGCAATCGCCTGCGCGCCGCCGGCGTTAAAGACGTTACGCACGCCGCACAGCTGGGCGGCATAGAGAATTTCATCGGCGATGGGCGGCGGCGAGCACAGAACCACCTGCTGACAGCCGGCGATGCGCGCCGGCGTCGCCAGCATTAATACGGTAGAGAACAGCGGGGCGGAGCCGCCGGGAATATAGAGGCCGACGGAGGCAATGGGTCGGGTGACCTGCTGGCAGCGCACGCCCGGCAGCGTTTCAACGTCCACGCCCGGAAGCTGCTGGGCGTTGTGGAAGGTTTCGATATTGCGTACCGCAACCGCCATAGCCTGCTTGAGCTCGTCGCTCAGGCGCTCGCCGGCGGCGGCAATCTCCTCGTCGCTGACCTTCAGCGCCTTGACGTCGGTCTTATCAAACTTTGCGCTGTACTCGCGCAGCGCCGCGTCACCGTTTTGTTTGACGTTATCAAGGATCTCAGCAACGGTACGCGTGATGCTGTCGGAAGCGGAAATCGCCGGGCGCATTAATAATTGTTGCTGTTGTTCGGCGCTACAGCTATTCCAGTCGATGATTGTGTTGAAGCTCATGATAGTTTCCCCTGTTTACTCTTTGAGACAGGCCCGGTGGGGCCCGTGCTGGCTGGATTACTCCATCATCTTCTCAATCGGCAGAACCAGGATCGAGCTGGCGCCGAGCGCTTTCAGTTTTTCCATGGTTTCCCAGAACAGGGTTTCGCTGCTGACCATGTGCATCGCTACGCGCTGCTTATCGCCCGCCAGCGGCAGGATCGTCGGACGCTCGGCGCCCGGCAGCAGAGCCACCACTTCTTCCAGACGCTCGGTCGGCGCGTGCATCATGATGTATTTCGATTCCCGGGCCTGGATCACGCCCTGAATACGGGTCAGCAGGCGGTCAATCAGCTGCTGTTTGGCATCGGCGATTTCGCCGTCGCGCTGAATCAGGCAGGCTTTGGAGCGGAACATCACTTCCACTTCGCGCAGACCGTTGGCTTCGAGGGTCGCGCCGGTAGACACCAGGTCGCAGATGGCGTCGGCGAGGCCCGCGCGCGGGGCGACTTCAACGGAGCCGTTCAGCAGGCAGGACTTAAACGAAATTCCTTTCTGATCGAGGTAGCGCTTCAGCAGGTGCGGGTAGGAGGTGGCGATGCGTTTGCCATCCAGCGCCGACGGGCCGTCCCAGCGCTCATCCGCCGGCGTGGCCAGCGACAGGCGGCAGCCGCCGAAATCAAGACGACGCAGGGTGAAGTAGCGCGGGTCTTCGCCCTGAGCGCGGCGGCTCAGCAGCTCTTCTTCCAGCACGTTTTCGCCGATAATCCCCAGATCGACCACGCCGTCCATAATCAGGCCCGGGATATCGTCATCACGCACGCGCAAAATATCGATAGGCATATTTTCTGCCAGCGCAATCAGGCGCTGAGTGTGCAGATTCACTTTGATGCCACAGCGGCTCAATAATTCGCGTGAATCTTCGCTCAGGCGGCCTGATTTTTGAATAGCTATGCGTAAACGGCTGTTGTCTAACATTCTTGTTTTCCTCTTATACCTGTCTGAATCTGTCCGAATTTAATTCAAAAAAAAGCCCCCGGAAGTAAATCTTCCGGGGGCTCTCTTTGCGTTCATGCACCTCTGGAAGATCCAAATGTCTTCCAGCACACATCGCCTGAAAGACTAGTCAGGATGATGGTGATGATGGTGGTTTTTAGATTGAACGCAGTTCATAAAATTCTCTTTGAATGACTATGCATTTGATGCCTTTTAACCTAAACCAGTTCAGCGGCATAAAGCAAGGGCTTTTTACTATCATTAATTCATTTCATATTGACCGAAGAAATTGTCAGCTGCCGCCGGCTGGCGTAGCCTTAAGTCAGCACAGCGAAAGAGTCAGGAGCCAGGATATGAAAAAGGTCGCGATTGTCGGATTAGGATGGTTGGGTATGCCCCTTGCGCTGTCGTTGATGGCGCGTGGGTGGGAGGTGACCGGCAGTAAGACGACGCAGGATGGCGTGGAGGCGGCACGGATGTGCGGAATTGACGGCTATCCGCTGCGTCTTGAGCCCCAGCTGGTTTGCGACACGGAAGATCTGGATGCATTGATGAACGTCGATGCGCTGGTGATCACCTTACCGGCTCGCCGCACCGGGCCGGGGGAGGATTTCTATCTGCAGGCGGTACAGGAAATTGTGGATACCGCTTTAGCCCACCACGTGCCGCGGATAATTTTTACCAGCTCAACCTCGGTGTATGGCAACGCCAGCGGCACCTTAAAAGAGGGGGCCCCCCGCAATCCGCAAACCGCCAGCGGCAGGGTGCTTAAAGAGCTGGAGGACTGGCTGCATAACCTTCCGGGGACCTCGGTCGATATTTTACGCCTCGCCGGGCTGGTGGGGCCCTCGCGCCATCCGGGACGTTTCTTTGCCGGTAAGTCGGCGCCGGACGGCCAGCAAGGGGTCAATCTGGTCCATCTGCAGGATGTTATCGCCGCGATTGAGCTGCTGCTGCAGGCCCCGAAGGGCGGACACATCTATAATATATGTGCGCCAAAGCATCCCGCTCGCGGCGTCTTCTATCCGCAGATGGCCCGCGAACTTGGCCTTCCGCCGCCGGTGTTTGCCGATAATCCGGACGGCGGTAGCGGCAAGATTATCGACGGCAACCGTATCTGCTATGAGCTGGGGTTTGAGTATCAGTACCCGGACCCGCTGGTCATGCCGATGGAATAATCAGTCAGCGGGAAATCGCGAACCGTAAGGGGGCGGCGATGAAACCACTGCTGGATGTCCTCGTTATTCTGGATGCGCTGGAAAAAGAGGGGAGCTTTGCCGCAGCGTCGGCAAAGCTTTATAAAACGCCCTCCGCGCTGAGCTACACCATTCACAAGCTGGAAAGCGACCTTAATATTCAGCTTCTTGACCGCAGCGGACACCGCGCGCGCTTTACGCCCACCGGGCAGCTGCTTCTGGAAAAGGGGCGCGAAGTGCTGCACACCGCCCGCGAGCTGGAAAAACAGGCGATTAAGCTGCACCAGGGCTGGGAAAATGCGCTGGTCATTGCCGTGGACGCCACCTTTCCCTTCTCTTTACTGGCGCCGCTGGTGGGCCAGTTTTACCAGCAGCACAATCTGGCGCAGCTGCGCTTTTGCCGCGAGACGCTTACCGACCGCTGGGAGGCGTTGGTTGAAGGGCGGGCGGATATCGTGCTGGGGGCGTTAAGCGACCCGCCGGCTCTTGACGGCTACGGTTTCAGCCCGCTGGGCGAGCTGGAGCATGTTTTTGTCGTCGCGCCGCAGCATCCGCTGGCGCAGATGCCGGAACCGCTGAGCTGGCGGGTGATGAAGCGCCAGCGGGCCATTATCTGCGGCGGCGGCTGGCCATCCGCCGACGATCGGGAGCATCTGGCCGCGTTTGATTTTCCCGGCCAGCTGGCGCTGGTTTCCGCCGGTCTCGGCTGGGGCTATCTGCCGCGATACCTGGCGCAGCCCCAGCTGGACCGCGGCGAGCTGATAATGAAAGAGGTCGCCGCCCATCAGCCGATTCACCGGGCGTGGATTGGCTGGCAGGAGGAAGCTTCCGGCCTCGCCAGCGGATGGTGGCAGAATGCAGTTTTAGCAAATAATGCTATTGGCAGGATATACAATACTAAAATCGTATAAATATTAGTCTGTTAAATAATTCCTACAATTATTTGGCTCTTCAACGGCTTGTCATCCGGCCAGTAAATGTTGCAAAATACGCGGCCTGAAAAACAGAAACTAGCCGACGCTTTTTAAAGCGTCGGTTATTTTTTTGCTTTAAAGACACATCATTCAATACCAAGAGGCCGGGCTTCGTACCGGATAGATATTTACTAAAAACCGACAGTTGTTGTCGCTGAGGAATACACAGAAATGGGGCAATTTTTTGCTTACGCGATGGCTTTCGCCGTAAAAGGGGATGACCACAATGTCGCATAACGCTACTCCAAAAACCTCTCGCGTGGAATTACGTAAAACCCTTACGTTGATTCCGGTTGTCATGATGGGCCTGGCCTATATGCAGCCGATGACGCTGTTCGATACGTTTGGTATCGTCTCTGGATTGACTGACGGTCACGTTGCGACGGCCTACGCCTTCGCGCTGATCGCAATTCTTTTCACGGCGCTGAGCTACGGTAAACTGGTTCGTCGTTTTCCGTCTGCAGGCTCCGCCTACACCTACGCTCAGAAATCTATCAGCCCGGCCGTTGGCTTTATGGTTGGTTGGTCATCGCTGCTCGACTATCTGTTTATGCCGATGATCAACATCCTGCTGGCGAAGATTTACTTTGAAGCGCTGATGCCTTCCGTTCCGTCGTGGATCTTCGTGGTTGCGCTGGTCGGTTTTATGACCGTATCCAACCTGCGCAGCATCAAGGCCGTGGCGAACTTCAATACCCTGATTGTGGTTCTGCAGATGGGTATCGTGGCGGTTATCGTCGGCCTGATTATCTACGGCATCATGCACGGTGAAGGCGCCGGTACGCTGACCAGCACCCGTCCGTTCTGGTCCGAAGGGGCCCACGTGGTGCCGATGATTACCGGTGCGACCATCCTGTGCTTCTCGTTCCTCGGCTTTGACGGTATCTCTTCTCTGTCTGAAGAGACCAAAGACGCAGAGCGCGTGATCCCGAAGGCTATCTTCCTGACCGCGCTGATCGGCGGGATGATCTTCATCGGTGCATCTTACTTCCTGCAGCTGTACTTCCCGGATATCTCGCGCTTTAAAGATCCGGACGCGTCGCAGCCTGAAATCATGCTGTACGTAGCGGGCAAAACCTTCCAGTGGGGCGTGCTGATCTTCTCCAGCGTGACCGTTCTGGCTTCCGGCATGGCCGCACATGCGGGCGTTTCCCGTCTGATGTACGTGATGGGCCGCGACGGCGTATTCCCGACCAGCTTCTTCGGCTACGTTCACCCGAAATGGCGTACCCCGGCGTTTAACGTCCTGCTGGTGGGCGCGATTGCGCTGCTGGCGATTAAATTCGACCTGGTGACCGCGACGGCGCTGATTAACTTCGGGGCGCTGGTGGCCTTCACCTTCGTTAACCTGTCGGTGATTTCACAGTTCTGGATCCGTGAGAAGCGTAACAAGACCCTGAAAGACCACATCAACTACCTGGTGCTGCCAACCTGTGGCGCGCTGACCGTAGGCGCACTGTGGGTCAACCTGGAACAGAGTTCTATGGTTCTGGGCCTGATTTGGGGCACCATCGGCCTGGTTTATCTGGCCTGCGTGACCCGTCGTTTCCGCAACCCTGTTCCGCAGTACGAAGACATTGCCTGATCGGACGACAGGATAAAAAAAGCCGGGGGGAGACCTCCGGCTTTTTTGTTTCCGTTACTTCTGCACTTCCTGGCGCATCACTCTGAGTAGCGTATCCAGCAGCCCGGGAAAACGCGCCTCCAGATCCTCCCGGCGCAGCGAAATCATATTCTCCCGCCCCTGCGGGCGCTGCCATATCACGCCGCTATCGCGCAGAACGCGCCAGTGGTGGGTCATGGTGGACTTCGCGACGTCTTCATGGCGCAGGGCGTTGCAGCTCTGCTCGCTGCCGTCGGCGAGGATGCGAATAATCTCCAGCCGCATCGGATTCCCAAGGGCAAAAAGAACATTTTCAAGGCGGATTTGTTCACGTTCGGGGTGATTGGCGATCATAATATTCCTGTGTCGGCGGTTGCTCTGTTCCGCGGAACAGCAGCCCGTATCGGCGGTTGGCCGGTAATATACCCAAACTCAATCGCTAAAGCCACGCGCGCTGCCGCAGCTTCACCAATAGTAACGATAGCAAAAATAGTTCGAATATACTCGTACAGTTGTACTATGATGGATGCCGTTGAATGAACCGCGGCCGTTTCGCCGCTCACTGACAGTCAAAATGACTAAGGACGCATCATGCCCCGACCCATCCCCCTCGAACGTTATCGCAACATCGGTATCTCCGCGCATATCGATGCCGGTAAAACCACCACCACTGAGCGCATTCTGTTTTATACCGGAATGAGCCATAAGCTGGGTGAAGTACACGATGGCGCGGCAACAACCGACTGGATGGCGCAGGAGCAAGAGCGCGGGATCACCATAACCTCCGCCGCGGTCAGCTGTTTCTGGCCCGGTATGGACCGCAGCTTTGAGCCGCACCGGATTAATATCATCGACACCCCAGGGCACGTCGATTTTACGATTGAAGTCGAACGCTCCATGCGGGTGCTGGATGGCGCGGTAATGGTCTACGACTCCGTGGGCGGCGTGCAGCCGCAGTCGGAAACCGTATGGCGGCAGGCGAATAAGTACCAGGTCCCGCGGCTGGCCTTCGTCAATAAAATGGACCGCCCGGGGGCCGATTTCTTCCGCGTGGTGCAGATGATGATCGACCGCCTGAAGGCCAATCCGGTGCCGGTGGTCATTCCCGTCGGCGCCGAAGAGCATTTCGTCGGGGTCGTGGACTTAATCAAAATGCGCGCCATTTTGTGGGACGATGCGACCCAGGGGATGACCTTCAGCTATGCTCCGGTGCCGGATGAGCTGCTGGCAACCGCCCGGCAGTGGCGGGAGAAAATGGTTTCAGCGGCGGCGGAGGCCAGCGATGAGCTGATGGACAAATATCTGGAAACGGGCGATCTGAGCGAGGCTGAGATCGTAGCCGGGCTGCGTAAGCGCACCGTTGCCGGAGAGATCCAGCCGGTGCTGTGCGGCAGCGCCTTTAAGAATAAAGGCGTCCAGCGGATGCTCGACGCGGTCGTCGAACTGATGCCATCCCCGCTGGATATCCCGGCGATTCAGGGCGTTGATGAGAAAGGCCAGCCGGCAGAGCGCCATCCTGATGACGATGAACCGCTCTCAGCGCTGGCGTTCAAGCTGATGACCGACCCCTACGTGGGCCAGCTGACCTTTATCCGCGTCTATTCCGGCACCCTGAAGAAAGGGGATGCGGTGTATAACCCGGTTAAAGGTAAAAAAGAGCGTATCGGCCGTATCGTGTTGATGCACGCCAACGATCGCCACGAGGTGGACGAGCTGCATGCCGGCGATATCGCCGCCTGCGTCGGTCTAAAAGACGTCACCACCGGCGACACGCTGTGCGATCCGAACGCGATCGTTACCCTGGAACGGATGGAGTTTCCGGAGCCGGTGATTTCGCTGGCTATCGAGCCGAAAACCAAAGCGGATCAGGAGAAAATGGGCATTGCGCTGCAGCGCCTGGCGGCGGAAGATCCGTCGTTCCGCCTGCACACCGACGAGGAGTCGGGCCAGACGATTATTTCCGGGATGGGCGAGCTGCATCTGGAAATTATCGTTGACCGGATGCGACGCGAATTTGGCGTTGAGGCGAATATCGGCCGCCCGCAGGTAACCTACCGCGAGACGATCCGCAAAACGGTGAAAGAGGTGGAAGGCAAATTCGTCCGCCAGTCCGGGGGCAAAGGGCAGTATGGCCACGTGGTGCTGACTCTCGAACCGCTGGAGCCCGGCAGCGGCTTCGTATTTGAAGATGCCACCAAAGGCGGGGTGGTGCCGCGCGAGTACATTCCTTCGGTGGAAAAGGGCCTGCGTGAAGCGATGGGCACCGGCGTGCTGGCAGGATATCCGGTGGTGGACGTCAAAGCGACCCTGACTTTTGGTTCGTACCACGACGTCGACTCCTCGGAAATGGCCTTCCGCATGGCGGCCATTTTCGGCTTCAAGGAGGGCGCGCGCAGGGCCGACCCGGTGATCCTCGAACCGGTGATGCATGTGGAAGCGGAAACGCCGGAAGAGTATGCCGGCAACATTATGGGCGATCTCTCCTCCCGCCGCGGCATGGTGCAGGGGATGGAAGAGCGCTTCGGCAGCCAGATTATTCGCGCCGACGTGCCGCTGGCCGAGATGTTCGGCTATTCCACGACGCTACGCTCGATGTCCCAGGGGCGGGCGACCTACAGCATGGAGTTCCATCATTACGCGGAGGCCCCGCGTAACGTGGCGGAGGCGATTATCGCCAGCCGCGCGAAAGGGTAAATAACCGTTCCCGGCCTGCGTTGCGCAGTCCGGGAATTTATTTATTCTAAACAATATCCTGCGCGTACTGCCACAGCGCTTTCACCAGCATCAGCTTCTCGTTATTGTCAGCATACTGCTGCTGCAAGGTCTGCAGCTCATCGGCATAAGCCTGCAAAAACTCCGGCGTAAACACCTCTCGACGATGCTCTAACCAGCGCTGCTGCTCGGCTTCATCAAGGCTGCCCGGGAAGTTTCGCGCGCGATAGTTAAACAGCAGGCGCTCGATACGCGGGTCGGCGAAGGTAATGTCCAGCGCCGGCAGGTTGCGCGGCTCGGTCTCCAGCACAATCTTCATCGCCGCGCGGTCGGCATCGCTGAAGAAGCCGTTATAGAGCTGAGTATCGACGTTGTCGGAAGGAACGAACGGCTCCGCCTCGGCAAAGATCGCCACCACTTTTTCCCGCACCTGCGGCTGGCCGCGCAGCAGCTGCAGGTTATCCCGACAGCGCTGACGGTTGATGCCCAGACGCTCCGCGTCTTCCGGGCGCAGCGTATTGGCCTTGGCCAGCACCGGGCATTTGTTGAGGTGGACCAGTTTGACCGGTACCGCCGGCAGGTCGCCGAGGTCGGCTTTGGCGGTATACAGCCGCTCGCGCAGCGCGTCGGCGTCCAGCTCCAGCAGGGGCGACATATCGCCGGCAAGGTCAACCATAATCACCGCATTGCGATTATCCGGATGCCAGGCCAGCGGAGCCACCCAGCTGGTGTTGCCGCGTGCGGCGCCGAACATTCCGGAAACGTGTACCAGCGGCGTCATCTGCGGCACGTCAATCAGCGTCGCCAGCTTGCGCTTATTGCGGAAGGTGTAAAGGTAGTCGAACAGGCGAGGCTGTCGGGCTTTGACCAGTTTCGCCATGGCGATAGTGGCATACACGTCGGCCATCGCATCGTGGGCGTTACTGTGCTCGATACCGTTGGCCACGGTCAGATGCTCAAGGCGAAAGCTGGGCAGGCCGTCGTCGTTTTCCGGCCAGTTGATGCCTTCCGGGCGCAGCGCGTAGCAGGCGCGCATCACGTCGAGCAGATCCCAGCGCGAGTTATCGTGCTGCCAGCTCCAGGCGTAGGGATCGTAAAAGTTGCGATAGAAAATATTGCGGCTGACTTCGTCATCGAAACGCACGTTGTTGTAACCCACAATGCAGGTCTTTGGCACCGTGAACAGATCGTGAATGCGGCGGGCAAAAGCGGCTTCATTGTCGCCCTTGGCGATCGCTTCCTGCGGCGTTATCCCGGTAATCATCACCGCCTGGGGCTGCGGCAGATAGTCGTCAGCCGGCTTGCAGTAGAATACCTCGGGCTCGCCGATAACGTTAAGATCCGCATCGGTGCGGATAGCGGCAAACTGCGCCGGCCGGTCAAGGGACGGGCGGGTGCCAAAGGTCTCGTAGTCGTGGAACAAAAATCCGGGCTGGTTGGCGCTATCTTGCATAGTCTGTCTATTTTCCGTGGTGGTTGGCGTCCATACGCTAAATCGTTCGGGGTGAGCCACAAAGCCAGCGCACGTGCAGCTTGAAGTATGACGGGCTATGGTAAACGATTTGTCCGGCCATCAGAAGGGCATCGGCCGCGCAGCGCGTTTATCGTGTCATATTTTCTTGCAATTAAACCATGATATGAAAGGAGAATTTCCGTAAAAAGGACGGCGGATCTGTAAATCTTGAGGATATGCCGTTGAAAGGCCGTTTTTTTATTGCTGTAACTTTGCTCGCTTCGAGCGTTTCTTGCGCCTTTGCCGCGAATGATTTTCCCGTCACCGTGACGCCGCCTTCCATTCAGGCAGGCTCCTGGGTGCTGATGGACTACACCACCGGTCAGATCCTGACCGCCGGTAACGAACATCAGCAGCGTAACCCCGCCAGCCTGACGAAATTAATGACCGGCTATGTGGTCGATCGCGCCATCGACAGCCATCGCATTACCTTTGACGATATGGTCACCGTTGGCAAAGATGCCTGGGCGAAGGGCAACCCGGTATTCGATGGTTCATCGCTGATGTTCCTCAAGCCCGGCGATCGGCTTAGCGTCCGTGATTTAAGCCGCGGGCTTATCGTCGACTCCGGTAACGACGCCTGCGTGGCGCTGGCCGACTACGTTGCCGGCGGCCAGCCGCAGTTCGTTGCCCTGATGAATGAATACGTACAAAAGCTGCACCTGCAGGACACCCATTTTGAAACCGTACACGGGCTGGATGCGCCGGGGCAGCATAGTTCGGCCTACGATCTGGCGGTCCTGTCGCGGGCGATTATTCACGGCGATCCTGACGTGTACCACATGTACAGTCAGAAAAGCCTGACGTGGAACGGTATTACCCAGCAGAACCGCAACGGTCTGCTGTGGGATAAAACCATGAACGTCGATGGCCTGAAAACCGGCCACACCTCCGGCGCCGGTTTTAACCTGATTGCCTCCGCCGTCGACGGCCAGCGTCGCCTGATCGCGGTGGTGATGGGGGCCGAGAGTCCGAAAGGGCGCGAGCAGCAGGCGGCCAAACTGCTGCACTGGGGCCAGCAAAACTTCGATACCGTCCAGGTCCTGCAAAAAGGTAAAAAAGTGGGCAGCGAGCCTATCTGGTATGGCGATAAGGACCAGATCCAGCTCGGCACCGACCAGGACTTCTGGTTAGCGCTGCCGAAGTCTGAGGTTTCGCGTATTAAGGCCAAATATGTGCTGGATAAGAAAGAGCTGGAGGCGCCGATCGCCGCCAATCAGCGGGTCGGGGAGATTTCGCTCTACGACGGCGATAAGGTCGTGGCCCACTGGCCGCTGGTGACGCTGGAAAGCGTTGGCGAAGGCGGCCTTTTCTCGCGCATGAGTGATTATCTGCACCACAAGCTCTGACCTTCGTGCCGCTCTCTCCCGGAGCGGCATCTTTTCCCGCAGCGCTCTGTTGTGGCGCTGGTTGGCGATTCGTTTAGTTTCAGTCAATTACCTTACCTGCTCACCTTTAAGGAAATACGCCGGCGCCCGTGCGCCTGAAATGGAGCTGGGAAGATGAAATTTTTCGCGCGTAGTGCGCTTTCTCTGGGACTTCTTGCCGTTTTTAGTCCCGCAAGCTTAGCCTCTGGCCTGGTTCTGGCCGATAACGACTTCCGCAATGATTTAGCCTGGTTATCCGATCGTGGAGCCCTCTCGTTGAGTTTATCGACCTGGCCCCTGAGCGAGGAGGAGATCGGCCGCGCGCTGGCCAACGCTCATCCGGCAACATCCGCAGAGAGGGCGGTGCTGGGCCGGGTGAATCAACGGCTGAGGTCGCTAAAAGCCGACGTGCGCGTCACCGGCTATAGCTCAACCGACAAACCGGGAACGCCGCAGGGCTTTGCCGGGTCTTATCCTGCCGACCAGTCGCTCTCCATCGCGCTCAATAACAGCGGCGAATGGTGGGATCTGCACCTGCAGGGCAACGTTGAAGGAGACAAGCGCATCGGCAATAGCTCCAACGTTAACGCCAACGGTGCTTACGGGGCGCTGAAGCTGTGGAACCAGTGGCTGGCGTTTGGCCAAATTCCGCAGTGGTGGGGGCCCGGCTATGAGGGGAGCCTGATTCGTTCCGACGCCGCGCGGCCGATGACCGGTTTTCTGCTGCAGCGCGCCGAACAGCGGGCTCCGGAGAACGCCTGGCTAAGCTGGATTGGCCCCTGGCAGTACCAGCTTTCCGCCAGCCAGATGAGCCAGTACGCGGCGGTACCGCATACTAAAATTTTTGGCGGCCGCCTGACGGTATCCCCCTTTACCTCGCTGGAGCTGGGCGCTTCGCGCATTATGCAGTGGGGCGGCGAGGGGCGGCCTTCCTCCTTTGGCAGCTTCTGGGAGGGGCTCACCGGGCGCGATAACACCGGCGATTCGGCGGACGATCCGGGCAATCAGCTGGCGGGCTTTGATTTTAAACTGAAGCTGGCGCCGACGACGGGCTGGCCGGTGAGCGTCTACGGGCAGATGATCGGCGAGGATGAAGCCGGGTACCTGCCGTCCGCCCACCTTTACCTCGGCGGCGTCGAAGGGCATCACCAGTGGAACAGCAGCGCGATTAACTGGTACCTGGAGGCGCACGATACCCGCTCGAATATGGGGCGCACCAACTACATCTATAACCACTTTATCTATAAAGATGGCTACTACCAGCAGGGTTATCCGTTAGGCGACGCGATGGGCGGCGACGGGCGTCTGTACGCCGGTAAGGTCGAACTGGTGACGGAGGAGAATCAGCGCTGGAGCGCGCGGCTGGTTTACGCCGAGGTGAACCCGAAAAATCAGCGGATTAATAAAGCCTTCCCGCACGCCGATACCTTGAAGGGCGTGCAGTTAGGCTGGAGCGGCGACGTGATGCCCACCGTGCGCCTCAGCACCTCCCTGTGGTATACCGACGCTAACCACAGCGACAGCGACGATCTGGGCGCCAGTGTCGGGATTGAGCTACCTTTTAGCCTGTAACCGCCGGCGGCGTTTTTCGCCGCCACGTCGTGCCTCTTCCCAGCGCAAAGCAGGCCAGCGGCAGAGGCAGGGTGACGATCAGCAGCATCCACAGCAGGGTATAGACCGCGTCAACGCCGTCGTTTTGCAGGTTGGTATAGAGTTTTACCGGGATCCCCTGGGGGAAATAGGCAAAGATCATCACAATGCCGAACTCGCCGACGGCGCGTACCCAGGCCAGCGCCACCGCGGAGGCCAGCCCCGGCAGCGCCATCGGCAGGGCGAGAAAGCGAAAGCGATTCCAGCCCGTCGCCCCCAGCGTTTGTCCGGCTTCAAGGATCGCTTTCGGCACCGTGGCGAAGGCGGAGCGGGCGACCACGATAAAGTAGGGCAGCGCGCCGTAGACCTGCGCCAGGACAAAGGCGGCGGGATTGTTCACCAGCGTGACGCCCATTCGCGTCAGCCATTGTCCGGCCAGCCCGTAGGGGCCATAGGCCGAGACCAGTAAAATCCCCATCGCCAGCGGCGGCGTCAGCAGCGGGATCATCAGCAGCAGCTCCGCCAGCAGACGCCGACGACCGCTGGCCTGCGACAGCCACCAGGCGGTCGGCAGGCCTATCGCCACGATCGTCGCCAGCGCCAGCCCCCCCAGCCCCATCGACACGAGGATCGCATCGTCGTCCCGCCAGGCCAGCCGCAGATGCTGCCACGGCGTGACGCTGATTAGGGTAATAAAGGGGACGCTGAGCAGCAGCAGAGCCGGCAGCGCGAGCCAGCCGGCAATGCGCCCGGCGCGTTTTACCTGGCGTATAGGTTTTCCCCTTTTGCCGCGGCGTAGCCGTACTGTTTAAACAGCTGCTGCCCCTGAGCGCTCTCCATGAACCGGATGAATTTTTTCCCTTGTTCCACGCCGTTCGGCGCGTTTTTCAGCACCGCGGCGTAGAAGACCAGCGGCTGAGTGTGCAGCGTCTGGTCTTTACCGGCGCTGTCCTTAATGGTGAAGCTGACGGTGTCATACCACTGTTTCGCCATTGCCGGGTTGCTGAGGTTAATCTCATCGGGCAGCGCGACGTAGGGCAGGTGGGCGGAGAGGACTTCGCTTTCGTAGCCCGCCGCGGCGTCAACCTGGCCGCTCTCCAGACGGCTTAGCAGGCCGCCCTCCTGGTGGGTCTGCGCCGGGTTTTGCAGCTCGCCGAGGATTTTTTCACTGATGCCAGGCTGGCGGTAATACTTCTCGGCCAGCAGCAGGGTAAAGACGATATTCTGGCCCTTAGGATCGACGTACGGGTCGGTGCGGCCAAAGCGGACGTCTTTCTGCGTCAGCAGCTTCAGCCACGAGGCATCCTGGTTTTTATTCGCGGCGGCAAACTGCGCGGCATATTTCCCTTTGGGGCTCCAGGCGACCACCATGCTGGTGCTGGCGACCGGGACAGCATCGTCAATCAAGCCGGCGTCTTTCAGGATTTGCATCGGGCCCGGGGTAATGGAGACGAAAACATCGGCGGTCAGCTTGTGGCTTGCCAGCAGGCGCGCCATGCCGTAAGCGCCCTGGCCTTGACCCTGATAATCGCCGTTTTGCGCTTTGGCAAACGCCGGGCCTAGCCCCTGATCCATCACTTTACCCATCGAGCCGGCATAGGTGACGCGAATATCCTGCGCCATAGCCGCAGGGGCGAACTGCAGTGCCAGCATTGCTGCCAGCGCAAACTTCATTTTTCCTTGCATCGGTAATTCCACTCGTTATGTTTTTATTTACATAACGATTATCAATAATCAGCGCGGCGAAAACAATTTATGCGCAGGCGGCATTGAGGTGCGGTTGAAGTATCGGTTCTGCGTGTCGGCTTCCTGAATGATTTTTCAGCACCGGCCAATGGCGACTCTGTGAATCCGCGCACATACTGTTTTTTGGCTGCCTGCTACATTGCATGTATATTTATACAGTGTTTCTTATCAATAGCGGAGGCAATATGAACTACAGCGTTAAGTCCCTTGGTGCGCGTAAAATCGCCGGTTTTCATATGGTTGGGCCTTGGGAACAGACCGTTAAGCAGGGTTTTGAACAGCTGATGGCATGGGTCAGCAGTCGCCAGATCCCGGCCCGGGAGTGGGTCGCCGTCTATTACGACAACCCGCAGCAGGTGCCGGCAGAAAAGCTGCGCTGCGACACCGTGGTAACGGTGGACGACGACTTCGTCATTCCAGCCAATAGCGAAGGCGCGATCCTGACCGAGATCGCCGGCGGAGAGTACGCTTTCGCCAGCGCGCGGGTGCTGAACCATGATTTCTCCACGCCCTGGCTGCAGTTCTTTGAAAGCCTGCTGCAAAGCAAAGAGTACCAGCTGGCGCCAAAACCCTGTTTTGAGCTCTATCTTAACGACGGCAATCACGACGGCTACTGGGATATCGAAATGTACGTGGCGGTTGAGCGTATCGGCAGGTAGGCGCTTATCCCCGGAGTGAACAAGGTTTCTTACATTAGCGTGATGCTTGCGGTGAAAAAGCAGTTACAATTGGCCTTTTCTTCTTAGCGGAGAGGGTCGTGCGCGCTGATAAATCACTTAAGCCTTTAGAAATTCGTCTGTATCGCCATTACCGAATCGTGCACGGCATACGCATCGCGCTGGCTTTTGTTCTCACCTTTTTACTGGTACGGCTGCTGAACGTACCGGAAGGCACCTGGCCGCTGATTACTCTGGTGGTGGTGATGGGGCCGATATCGTTCTGGGGCAACGTGGTGCCGCGCGCGTTTGAGCGGATCGGCGGCACCATCCTCGGCTCCGCGCTGGGGCTGGTGGCGCTCAAGCTGGAGCTAATCTCCTTACCCGTTATGGTGCTGTGGTGCGCGGCGGCGATGTTCCTCTGCGGCTGGCTGGCCTTAGGGAAAAAACCGTACCAGGCGCTGCTGATCGGTATTACGCTGGCGGTGGTGGTAGGGGCTCCGCCGGGAGACATGAACACCGCGCTGTGGCGAAGCGGCGATGTTATCTTCGGTTCCCTGCTGGCGATGCTGTTTACCGGCATCTGGCCGCAGCGGGCGTTTCTGCACTGGCGTATCCAGATGGCAAATTACGTCACTGCCCTTAATCGCCTGTATCAGGCCGGGATCTCGCCAAACCTGGTCGAGCGTCCGCGGCTGGAAAAACACCTGCAAAAGGTCCTGAACGACGTGGTGAAAATGCGCGGCCTGATTACGCCGGCAAGCAAAGAAACCCATATCCAGAAGGCCATTTTCGAGGCGATTCAGACCGTCAGCCGTAACCTGGTCTGTATGCTTGAGCTGCAGGTCAACGCTTACTGGGGCTCGCGACCGGGGCACTTTGTGATGCTAAATTCCCTTACGCTGCGCGAAACTCAGCAGATGACCCAGCAAACGCTGCTGACCATCGCCCACGCCCTGTATGAAGGCAACCCGCAGCCGATCCGCGCCAATACTGAAAAGCTTAATGAAATCGTCGCCGAACTGCGTCAGCTTATCAAAGAGCATCCGGGCGAAAACCTCTCGGAAACGCCGATACACGGCTACGTCTGGCTGACGATAGAGCTGGCGCGCCAGCTTGAGCTGCTGTCGAATTTGATCTGTCGGGCGTTGCGTAAATAAAAGCCAGATGCGCGAGAACGACCACAGGTTGCTTCGATTCAGCAGCATTTAGGGGTATGATAACCCTAAAGGAAAAAACATTGTCATCAGCGGCTGCTAACAGTTATGTTAGCCCTATATTGCAGTCGCTTTAGCGAATCCGAATCTCAAATATTAGGGGTATAAAAATGGAAACAACTAAGCCTTCTTTCCAGGACGTACTGGAGTTTGTTCGTCTCTATCGTCGTAAGAACAAACTGCAGCGTGAAATTCAGGACGTTGAGAAAAAGATCCGTGATAACCAGAAGCGCGTACTGCTGCTGGACAACCTCAGCGACTACATCAAACCGGGCATGAGCGTTGAAGCTATCCAGGGCATCATTGCCAGCATGAAGAGCGATTACGAAGATCGCGTTGATGATTACATCATCAAAAATGCTGAACTCTCTAAAGAACGTCGCGATATCTCCAAAAAGCTGAAAGTGATCGGCGAAGCGAAGGTCGAAGAGTAATCTCCCCCGACCCTGCCCGGCGGCGGTTCTCGCCGTCGGGAGTTCTCCCCGGCATTCCCTCTGAACGACTCCTTTCTTCCGTATGGCGAACCGCCGTATAACGCAGGCTGCTGGCCTGAACGTAGAAAAATACCGCGCAACGGTCCGCTCCCTTTTAGCGCTACGAGGAACATCATGGACACACTTTCGGCCCTCATTGCCGACATTCCGCAGCCGGATCGGGCGGCGATGGCCCAGGCGAAGCAGCATCTTGACGGTTTATTAAAACCCCCCGGCAGCCTGGGCCGCCTGGAGGCGCTGGCCGTGCAGCTGGCTGGAATGCCGGGGCTGAATGGTCAGCTGCGGCTGGCAGAAAAAGCGATCGTGGTGATGTGCGCCGATCACGGCGTCTGGCATGAGGGCGTGACTATCTCACCCCAGGCGATTACCGCGATTCAGGCGATAAATATGACCCGGCAAAATACCGGCGTTTGCGTCCTGGCGGCGCAGGCGGGGGCAAAAGTCCGGGTCGTCGACGCCGGGATCGATGCGGAGCCGATCCCAGGCCTTGTCGACTTAAAAGTGGCGCGAGGCAGCGGCAATATTGCGCAAACGGCGGCGATGAGTCGCGAACAGGCGACGACGCTGCTGCTGGCGAGCATCAGCTATACCCGCGAGCTGGCGTCTCAGGGCGTGACGCTGTTCGGCGTTGGCGAACTGGGAATGGCGAACACCACGCCGGCGGCGGCGGTGGTGAGCGTGCTCACCGGGCGCGATGCGCAGGATACCGTCGGCATCGGGGCAAACCTGCCGCTGTCGCGGCTGGCGCATAAGGCGGAGGTGGTGCGTCGGGCCATTGCCGTCAACCAACCGCAGGCGGAGGATGGCCTGGAGGTGCTGGCGAAGGTTGGCGGTTTCGATCTGGTTGGCATGACCGGCGTCATGCTGGGGGCCGCATCCTGCGGGCTGCCGGTGGTGCTGGACGGCTTTCTCTCCTGTGCATCGGCGCTGGCGGCCTGCCGTATTGCGCCGGCCGTTCATCCCTATCTGATCCCCTCCCATCTGTCGGCGGAAAAGGGCGCGCGCATTGCGTTTGAGCATCTGCAGCTTGAGCCGTATCTGGATATGGGGATGCGTTTGGGTGAGGGGAGCGGCGCGGCGCTGGCTATGCACCTGGTAGAGGCCGCCTGTACGGTGTTTAACGAGATGGGGACCCTGGCGGAGAGCAATATCGTCCTGCCGGAGAGCCGTTAACCGCCAATCAGGGCGCCGTCAGGCGCCCTGTTGCTATCCGGCCTACAGCGCTTTTTGCCACACGCTCTGCGGCAGCAGATAGACCTTGGCCTCGGCCTTCATGCCATCGGTCACGATATGGTGGATGCCGCTGGTCATCACCGCCAGCGTAACGTCAAACGCGTTCAGGCTATCGCCAAAACCGGCGGTCAGGTTGAGCATCGAACCGTTGGCCATCAGGTAAACGGTTTTACCATTCATTTGATAGGCGTTGATATACGGCATCACCTCTTCATGGCTGAACTGGTGCAGGTAGCCGCAGTCAATCTCTTCCGCAACGTGGCCGACGTTAAGGATAAATACCCCGTCTTTCGCTTTATCCAGCGCGCTGCTGTTAACCACCTTTTTAGCGCCGGTTGCCGTGGCGACGACGTCAGCCGAGGCAATGGCGTCCTGCAGTTCGACGACATGCCAGCCGTCGTAAGCCGCCTGCAGGCGACGGGCAGGGTCGACTTCGGCGACCATCACCTGGCCCCCGAAGGCTTTTGCGGCGGCGGCAACGCCCTGGCCCACCAGGCCATAGCCGATCACCAGCACCTTTTTCTCATGCAGCGTGAGATGGGTGGTCTGGAAGAAGGTGTGCCAGGCGGTCAGACCGACCATGTGGCGGTTATGCAGGCCCTCTTTAACCGGCAGATCGTCCCAGTTAAAAATCGGATAGCCCGGGCGAATATCGCCCAGCCGGCTGACGCCGGAGCCGGTTGCTTCCAGCCCGGCCACGATATTGCCAAATTCGCCGCGCTGGTGGAGCAGGGTGGTGATATCGGCCCCCATTTCACACAGATGCGTCGGCCCCCAGGCGATGGCCTTTTCCCACGACTGCTGCCAGTCGACATCGCTCATATCGCGCCAGGCGCTGGCTTCTGCTCCGCGCGCGACCAGCCAGCTGACGACCTCGTCCTGTACGGTGGTCGGGTTACAGGTTGTTAAAAATACCTGCGCGCCCTTTTCCAGAATGCCCTGCACCAGCGGGATCATTTTCATATCCAGATGCATACAGCAGGCTAGTCGAACCTGGCTCAGGTCGGGAAGTGCGGCAACCTGGCGCAGAGTGCGCGGCATGTTCTGGCTGGCCCATGCCACTTCTTTCTCTAAATTAATATTATTATTCAACGTATTATGCCTTCAATCCGTAGAGTGGGTGAAATCCTGAACGAGGATGATTCTAGCGTAGTAAGGTGAAATCACATAGCCGGGGTCAATGGCTGCCGGTCAGAGGACGCGAGGGGGATAGGCATGAAAAAAACGTGGTTGTTAAAATATGGTTAAAAAAAGAAAATAAAATATAAGAAATTTATATGACCTGAGCGAGCAGTGAGATGTTAAGCGTTTTACCTTCCGCGGTGTTTTCGCGGATCCGCATTTTTATCGGCCGCCTGAAGCCTCATGCGCTGCCGGTTGCCAGAAAGCATATTCTCCTCGGCTCCATCGGCGCGGGGACGGGGCTGGCGGTCACCAGTATGTTCAGCCACTGGCTGCTGGGCGAAGTCAATCTGTGGTTTATCGCCCCGATGGGCGCCTCGGCGGTGCTGCTGTTTGGCGTACCCAGCAGCCCGCTGGCGCAGCCGTGGTCGATTGTCGGCGGCAACGTGCTGTCGGCGCTGATCGGCGTTACCGTTGGCGTGCTGGTGCCTGACCTTGCGCTGGCCTGCGGTCTGGCGGCCGGACTGGCGATTGCGGGCATGTATTTTCTGCGCTGCCTGCATCCGCCGGGCGGCGCCGTTGCCCTGACGGCCATTCTCGGCGGGGCCGGCGTACACAGCGAGGGCTATTACTTTGTGCTGACGCCGGTGCTGCTGAACTCCGCCATGCTGGCCCTGCTGGCGATCGTTTTCAATAACCTTGTTGGACGCCGCTATCCGCATCCGCTGGCGGCGGAAGAGGTGAAAAGCAAAGTGGTTCCGCTGGGGCTTTCGGTGACCCGGGAGGATATTCACGCCGCGCTGCTGGATGGTCAGTTCCTGGATATTGACGAAGATGACGTTCAGGAGCTGCTGGAAAATATCGAACAAAAAGCGCGCCGGCGCATGGCCGCTGCGCCGAGGGCGTAACGCCGCCGTCTGCGTGGGGCGGCGGTGAGCGGCTAAAGCTCGCCGGTCAGATACTGCGCCACGCCGCGGCCAAAACTCCAGTCGCCTTTTTGATTGCTCAGCACCGAAACCATCAAATCATCGGGACTCAGCCCGCAGTGTTCCTGCAGTTCGGCGAGCAGCGTCGCGTAAAACAGCTGTTTTTGTTCTTCGCTGCGTGGGCTGGTGTACACCCTGACCACCACCATCTTTTTACTTCGCGTCAGGCCTAAACCGGTGTCCTCAATCACCATATGGTGAGGCTTGTTTTCATGAACAATCTGGTAGCGATCGCGTTCCGGCACCTTAAAGGCGTGCAGTACGGCGCGGTGGGCGGCATCGAGCAGCGTTTTTATTTCATCTTCACTGCGACCTTCAATCACATCAAATGTCAGTAGCGGCATAGCAGGCCATCCTTATTATCCTGTGTACGATGAGTGGGCAAAACCGATGCTATCCAATGTGACAACGGGCAAAAACCGCTATATTTGAATTCATTGTTTTTACAGGTGAACAATCGAGATGAGCGATCCGCGCCCCGACGTTTTCTGGACCCATTTGTACTGGCTTACGGTGCTGGAAGAGCAGAAAAGCTATACCCGCGCGGCGGAAAAGCTGGCGGTGAGTAAATCGGCAGTCAGCCAGAAAATCAGCGAGCTGGAGCGGGTAACCGGCAAGACGCTGGTGCACCGGACCACCCGCAGCGTGACGCTGAGCGAAGACGGGCTTAGGCTGGTGGCGGAGCTGAATGCGCCCTTCGGCCAGCTCCGCGATATCTTTAACGGCAGCCGCGATGACGAGGGGCCGCTGCGCGGCACGCTGCGGGTTACGGCCCCGGTCGCCTTTTCCCGCCAGCAGCTGGTCCCGGCGATTACCCCTTTTCTGCACCAGCATCCGCAGCTGCAGCTGCAGCTGCAGCTGGAGGTCACCGACAGGCTGGTATCCCTCGCCAGCGAGGGATTCGATCTGGCGATTCGTCACTGTCGTCGCGAGGCGCTGCCGGATACCCATGTCGCGTGGACGCTGTGTCAGACCGCCACGCTGGTTGTTGCCTCGCCAGAGTATATCCGCCGCTTTGGCGTCCCGGACTCCCCCGATGCGCTACGCCACCACCAGTGCCTGACCTACCCGCGCGGTTCGCAAAGCCCGCAGTGGGCGTTTGAGTCTGAGGACGATCGCGCCGGGCGCGTGAGCGTCCCGGTGCGCGGCCCCTTTGCCACGAACAATAGCGAATCGCTGCGCGATGCGGTGCTGTCGGGGCTGGGGATTGCGCTATTGCCCGATTTTAGCGCCCGGGAGGCGATAGGGCGCGGAGAGGTGCAGGAGCTGCTGCCCGGCTGGCGGCCGGTGGACGTTTTTGCCGGCAGTCTGTATGTGATCCGCCCCTACGCGCCGCGCGTATCGCGGGCGGTAGAGACCTTCAGCCGCTATCTGAAAAGTAGCTTCAGCTGAGATTTTGCAGCTCGGTCGCCAGCGCCTGGCGGAAGCGGGGAAGCAGATCTTTTTCGCCCGGCAGGCGCTGCGCGAGAGTGATGGTTTTATCCGCGCGGTAAATCCGGCCGCTGCCCAGCTGTGACTCAAAATCATTGGCCGCCCGGTGTGCGGCGATCGGATCGATATCGATCAGGATCACCGCGTGCGCGAGAACGACATGACCGCGGCCCTCCGCCATCGGCCGCCAGTACTGCGCGGTACCGGCAATTTTACGCGCCTGCTCCCCATGGCCGCAGGCAAGGTTATAGCGTCCGTCGCAAAACGAGCCGCTCACCGCCTGAAAATGGGCATCGACGCCAAAGGTCGCCAGAGCGCGCTGCAGCAGACCGCACAACAACAGATAGATCGGTTCAGCGGCCTCGCCCAGCGGCTGATAGACCGGCCAGGCAAGGCTGAGATTAACAATCCCCGGCCCCTGCGGCACGAGACCACCGCCGGAGCGACGCAGCCACACCGGCCAGCCGCGCCCGGCAAAGCGTTCGCTAACGGCGGAGAGCTGGCTGAATTTTCGGTAGCTGCCGGGGACGACGAATCCCTGCGGGGCCTGCCACAGCTGGGCCAGCGCTTCGCCGCTACGGGCCCGCTCGAACAGCGGCAGCTCGGCAAGCGTCGGGTCGGCGTAGTAGTGCAGCGGCAGCTGTTGATGAATGAAGCGCTGCGGCCAGCAGGCCGCTCTGTTGTCCTGAATCATGGAGTCTCCTTATGGACGACGGTCTCCCGTCGTCCCGGGCGCTGTCAGACGTGCTGAGGCTTTTTCATCAACATGGCCGTGATGGCCGAGAGCAGGCAGCCGGCGGTCAGATAGATAGCAACGCTATGCCAGGAGCCTCCGGAGAAGGTGACCAGCGCGGCGGCGATGAAGGGCGTAAAGCCGCCTCCGACGACGCTGGCGACCTGGTAACCGACGCCGGCTCCGCTGTAGCGGTAGCTGGCGCCGAACATTTCGGTGAACATCGGCTGCTGTACGCAAACCACCATATCGTGGGCGATATTCGCCAGCATCAGCGCGAAGAACAGGATCCAGAAATAGGACTGGCTTTCGAGGGCCATAAAGAACGGGAAGCCGCTTAGCGTACCGATCAGCGCGCCGGTAATATAGATGCGCCGACGGCCAAAGCGATCCGCCAGCCAGGCGAAGCAGGGAATGGTCAGGCAGCTGATCCCGCCAACAAGCAGGCCGATGTTAAGGAACAGCTCGCGCGGCAGGCCGAGATTTTGCGTGGAGTAATTGAGGGCGAAGGCGGTCACGATATACATCGTCAGCAGCTCGCACAGGCGCAGAGCGATAATCAGCAAAAAGGCGCCGGGATGACGGAATAACGCTTCGACTACCGGCAGACGCTTTTTCGCCGGCAGGGGCAGATTTTTCTGCTGCTGACGTTCAAACTCAGCCGATTCGCTCATGCCGTTGCGGATCCACAGCGCCGCCAGCACCAGCACGACGCTGAACAGGAAGGGAAGACGCCAGCCCCAGCTCAAAAATTGTTCATTGCTGGTATTGGCGCTGATTAGCGAGACCAGGCCGGTTGAGAGCAGCAGGCCGACGCCATAGCCAATCTGGACCCCGCTGCTGTAGAAGGCCTTTTTATTCTTCGGCGCGCTTTCGACGGCAAGCAGCGCCGCTCCGCCCCATTCGCCGCCGACGGCAAAACCCTGGATCGCGCGCAGAATCACCAGCAGCACCGGCGCCCACCAGCCGATTTGATTGAACGAGGGCAGCAGGCCAATGCAGGCGGTGGCGATCCCCATCATCCAGACGGTCATCATCAGCATCCGCTTGCGCCCGAGGCGGTCGCCAAAATGGCCGAAGATAATGCCGCCCAGAGGACGAAAAAGAAAACCGACGCCAAAGGTGGCAAAGGCTGCCAGGGTGCCCATTGCCGGGCCGATCTGCGGGAAAAACTCCTTGTTGAAGACCAGCGCGGCGGTGATGCCGTAAAGCAAAAAGTCGTACCAGTCGACCACCGCGCCGGCGAAGCTGCCCCACGCCGCTCTTCGCGCGCGATGAAGTGAGTGGGCTTCCCCGACGGGGCGAGGGGATGTAAGCGTTGAGTCCATACCTGTCCTGTCAATCTGTTCTGATGTTACGTTATCGTTATTGGAATGAGACGCACTCTTAGCGGCGCCATCAAAGAGACTACCGCGCCGCCGGACGAGAGAAAAGATTTTTACCCATCGTCATGCATTAACGGCAAAAAATGTGCATTCTACGGTCAGTCATAAGCCGGCGATCGGAAGGTTCTGAAATTCGGCGTTCTTTTTTAATTGAACAGCTCACAACCTTCCGATGACATCTTTTAAGAATTGCCGTAAATGGTTTACAATTAACATATCTCCAATGTCGGAAATGGTGAGTTAAATGCGTTTACTTTTCGCAGCTTTATTTTGTTTCATGATTTTACCAAATGCATTTGCAGAAAAACTGCCCGCACCTACGGGCAAGCCCGTTTTAACCATTTCCGGTCTTATTGGAAATACAAATGAAGGAGATACCGCCGTGTTTGATCTCGCGGCATTAGAGAAGCTGGGCATGCAGACCGTGGAAACGACCACCCCGTGGTACTCAGGGAAAGTGCGCTTTGACGGAATTTCCCTTAGCAAGCTCATGGACTTAGTCGCAGCAAAGGGTCAGTCGGCGAGGGTCATCGCCCTGAATGACTATACGACGATTGTGCCCATTGATGATTTCCATAAATTCCCCGTTATTTTGGCTTTAAAAATGAACGGTGAATATATGCGGGTCCGCGATAAGGGCCCTCTGTTTATTGTTTATCCCTACGACAGCAGCCCTGATTTACAAAATCAGATCTATTATTCTCGCTCGGCGTGGCAGGTTTCGAAAATTATTATTGAGTAATAGCCTGTCCCGCCAGGCGTAATTGTTGGATAGAGTTTGGACACCGGCAGGGCTTAGGGACCAGGGCGTATACGGCGTACGCGGGGGTTTTGAGCTCTGCCCAGGAGCAAACTGATAAATAAAATAGCCTAATGGGATAGGCTCTAAGGGTTTGATCTTGAATCGAATACTCACTGCCATTATTTTGTCGCTTTTCGTTATCACCGGATACATTACCTATCTGGTGCATGAGCGACAGAGCGAGCTGCAAAAGTTGACCCGTTACACGGATTCGTGGTCAATCGCGCAGATAGTCTCTGAGTATATGCGGCTGGAAGCGCATCTAGGCTCCTATGCCCTGGGCGTCGAAGGCGTCGATCGCGATGATGTCCGGCTGCGTCTGGAGATCATGATGGGCCAGATCAAACCGCTGCAGCAGGGGGAGCCAAGTGAGTTTATTCGTAAGGATGCGGGGCGTCGGGCGACTATTGAGAGCCTGATCGCTATTCTGTATCAGCTTGATGAGCAGCTGGATACCATCACCCCGCAGCGGATAAAGCCGATTTTGCATAAGATGGGCGAACTCGACGGCCCCATGACCGGGCTGGCGTCAATGTCGCTGGCGCAGGATATTAATATCGTTAACCTGACCCACGATAAAATACAGAACCTCTATTTTATCTATTCGATAATTTCCATTCTGCTGATCACCATGTGTATTTCTTTAGGGCTGTTAATGCTGCGGCAAAATAACAACCTGCGCCGCGCCCACGTCCGCATGAAGCTGCTGGCGAACGATCTGCAGGCATCAAAAGAGAAGCTCCAGGTGCAAAACCGGCGTTTGCAATACGATGCGTACCATGACTCCTTGACCGGCATGCCGAACCGGCTCTCCTTCTGGCAAAAATTGCAGGAGATCGTCAATCAGGTTCGGCCGTACAACGGTTCCGCGGTGGTTATGCTGTTCGATCTGGACAATTTTAAGGACGTTAACGATACGCTGGGCCATGATTCCGGGGATAAGCTGCTGCAGGATCTTGCCAGCCGTCTCTCCTTTTTCCGCAAAACCTCCGAAACCCTCTACCGGCTCGGAGGGGATGAGTTTGCGCTGGTCTCCTGTGATTTAAGCGAAGAGCAGGCTCTGGCGCGGGCGATGGTTATCCGTGAAAAGATCAGCCAGCCGTATCAGGTTTATGATTCGTTGATTAATATTGACGCGTGCATCGGGATTGTTATTTCTGACCGGGAAACCCGTACCGATTATTTATACAAATGCGCCGATCTTGCGCTTTATGAAGCGAAAAAAGAGGGGTCGGGTACCGTCCAAATTTTCCGCCCCGGGATGCTGCAGCGTCTGCAGGAGAATAAGTCTTTTGAGGACGATCTGCTGCAGGCGCTCGATAACGGTGAATTCCGCGTTTACTACCAGCCGATTGCCGATACGATGAGCGGCGAGATTTATGGCTATGAAGCGCTGGTGCGCTGGTTCCATCCGGTGCGCGGCATGGTGCCGCCGACAATATTTATTCCCGTCGCCGAAAAAATTGGCATGATTAACCCGCTCGGAGAGTGGGTGCTTAAAACCGCGTGTGAGGAAGCGGCGAGCTGGTCGTCACCGCTTAAAGTTTCGGTGAACGTATCGCCCGTTCAGCTGATCAACAGTTCGTTGACCGATACCGTTATCGCGGTACTGAAGCACACGGGGCTGGACCCGCATCGGCTTGACCTCGAAATTACGGAATCAGATGTGTTTAATGAAAACACGCGCTCTTTAGAAATCCTCAGCCAGCTGCGCGAGCTGGGGATTCAAATTTCTATTGATGATTTCGGTACCGGATATTCCTCATTATCGCGCCTGAGCTATTTCCCGTTTGATAAGATTAAAATCGATCGCTCATTTGTCATTAATATTCCAGCGCAGAAAGATGATTTGGATATTGTCCGGCTGATTATCAGTATGGGTAAAAGCTTACATATGCGCATCGTGGCGGAAGGCGTCGAGACGGATGAGCAGTTAAAATCTCTCCAGCAATTAGGTTGCGATTTGGTACAGGGCTACCTGATTGGCAAACCCGGCCCGCTGAATACCGCCGGTAATAAATAGTTGAGATGCTTTATTTATCGCGGATCTGTTAATACAGATCCGCCTTGCCGTATATTCAATAAATATAATCCTTGTTGGGTATAAATAGGGGTAGGGTGAAATTTCTTAAAAAATAATACCCTCAGAGATTAAAAGGGGTATATCATATGCAATATATTTTCCCCGTTCCCGACCGTGCTCAATGGTACGGAAAGAGAGGCCGAATCATGCAGCGTATCGTTATTCCGACCCACTACGTGCATACCCGCACAACCCCGTTATGGACCAAAGAAACGGCACCGGCGTCAATCTGGCAGCGGCATCTTGATGCCGGAACGCGGCAGGGCGTTTACCCTCGTCTGGCGGTCATGCAGGGCGCTATACGCTATTATGGTTATACGGATGAAACCGCGCCTGAACCTGTTGAAACGATGACGATAGAGGCCGGCCAGTTCGGCGTCTTCCCGGCGGAAAAATGGCACCGTATTGAAGCGTTGACGGAAGATACCGTCTTTAACGTGGATTTCTACGTCGATCCTAAAATTCTGATAGAGGGATAAAGCTGAACTTATGAACAGTGAAAATAAAGGTTATTCATTAGCTGTTATTAATGGCAACAATGATGAAAAACAAGCAAAAGTCTATCTTAAACCCATGGCGCTTTATGTTCCCGATATTGCGGTTCAGGCCATAGCAGAACTTATTGGTTCACTGTCGGTGGATAACCAGCAGGGTAAAGGCTTTGTTCTGTCGGTGACGAATAATAATAACGGCGTATCGGTAGATAAAGAGTTTGCAACCCTCGTCGAATTACAGGACCCGCTCATTGCCGCCGATGCGGTAAAAGACCTGGTTAATATCGTCCGCGGCTATGAATCGGATGAAGAGACCAACGTCTGCGGCTGGTAGCCTCGGCATCGATATATCAGGCAGGCCTCCTCGATGTCTGCCTTTCCCCCGGACCGTTATCCCACCTTGCATCATTGCCCTTAGATATTGTCCCGCCAGGCTCTCTTGTTTTGCCGTTCTCTCTTGATTTTAGTAACTAACTGGTTCGTTATGTGATGGCGGTCGTATTTACCCAACGTGTTCATTTCTATAATCCTTTGTTGAGCAAACTGATGCTCAATTTAGGTGGATTTTACGTTTTTCAGGCAAAGCAAATAACGAGGTCGCTGAGATGAATCAACCCGACAGTCGCAAACTGTCCCTCAATACCGCTACGGTGCGGCAGAAATGGAAACTTAATCAGATCGTTGAGGGCTGCGCGCGGCATGAGATCCGCGGCATCGCGCCGTGGCGCGACCAGGTCCAGACGCTGGGGCTAAAAGAGTCAGCGCGTCTTATCCGCCATCATGAGCTGACGCTGAGCGGCTATTGCCGCGGGGGGATGTTTCCCGGCAGCACCGCGCAGGAGCGCCGCGATAAGGCGCTGGATAACCGGCGGGCGGTGGACGAAGCGCTGGAGCTTGGCGCGCCTTGCCTGGTGCTGGTGGTTGGGGGGCTGCCCGCAGGTTCGAAAGATTTGTCCGCCGCCAGGCAGCAGGTGCGCGATGGTTTGAGCGAACTGCTGGAATACGCGCGCCCGCTTGGCATGCCGCTGGCGATTGAACCCCTGCATCCGATGTATGCCGCCGAACGCGCCTGCGTAAATACCCTCGCGCAGGCAAACGATCTTTGCGATGAGTTAGGGGATGAAGGGCTGGGTATTGCGGTCGATTTATATCACACCTGGTGGGATCCGCAGTTTCAGCAGCAGATTGAGCGGGCGGGCGCGGGCCGGCTGCTGGCTTTTCATATTTGCGACTGGCTGGTACCGACTACGGATATGCTGCTGGATCGGGGCATGATGGGCGATGGGGTTATTGATATCCGCAGCCGTCGCCAGGCGCTGGAGGCGTTAGGCTATACGGGCCTGCATGAAGTGGAGATTTTTTCGCAGAATAACTGGTGGCTGCGGGAGCCGGATGAGGTGCTGGCGATATGTAAACAGCGCCACCGCGAATTCGGCTAAGGGAGTGATTTTCCCAGAGTCGACCGCTCTGGGAAATCGCGCTGCGCCTCAGCGCTCAGAGGCCGTAAATCGTTAGCAGATTTTGCATTCGCCGGGCCGCCAGCGGCGGATTTTGCAGCAGGCCGGCCTGGTCGGCGAGACGGAAAATTTCAGCGTAATGGCTAATCTCCCGCGCTGACTGCATTCCTCCGGCCATCGCGAAATGATGCTGATGACCGTTGAGCCAGGCCAGGAACACGATGCCTGCTTTATAATATTGCGTCGGCGCCTTGAAGATTTCCCGCGACAGGGCCACGGTAGGATCCATCAGGCGGTAGTATTCGCCGCTGTTGCCCAGCGCCAGTTCGTTAAGTGCGGCGGCGGCAACCGGGGCGATGGCATCGAAAATGCCTAACAGCGCATGTGAATAATAGCCATCTTCTCCTGCGATCAGCTCGGGATAGTTGAAATCATCGCCGGTGTACATTTTAACCTGTGGCGGCAGGCGCTTACGGAAGGCGACCTCTTTTTCCTTACTCAGTAGCGAAATCTTGATCCCTTCCACCTTATCGACGTTGTTGCCGATTATCTCAAGCACGGTATCGGCGGCGGCGTTGAAATCTGCCGATCCCCAGTATCCGCTCAGCGCGGGATCAAACATCTCCCCCAGCCAGTGAAGAATAATTTTGCCCTTACTTTGTTCAAGCAGGCGGTTATACACGGCAAGGTAGTCCCGCGGCGATTTTGCCACCGCGGCTAAGGCCCGGCTGGCCATCAGGATAATTTTACCGTCATGCTTCTCGACCAGCTCCATCTGCTCTTCATAGGCGGCGATGACCTGCGCCAGGGTTGTCGCGTCTGCCGCCGCCAGCTGATCGGTACCGACTCCGGCGGCAAGATCGGCGCCCGGTACGGTTTTCGCCTCCTTCAGAGAACGCACGATCAGCTCTTGCGCGATATGCCAGCTTACCCCCATGCCGCGCTGAGCGGTGTCCATCGCTTCGGCAATATTAAATCCCAGCCGCCACAGATGGTGGCGGTAGGCCAGCGTCGAGTCCCAGTCAATGCGCGGATTGTTCAGCCAGTCCGCGCCCTGATGGCGGGGATCGATAACCACGTGTGCTGCGGCGTAGGCAATACGATTAAACGCGGGAGTGATGGCGCAGGAACGTTCTTCCGTCGTCACAAGGCGGTAATTCGCGATGGAGCCTTGCGGCGTGGGCAGGTCGATTTTAAGCATGTTAACTTCTCCATTAAGTATCCATTTGGTTACTTTTAAGGTGTACTTTTTGCCCAGGTAAAAGTCAAGGTATTCGCGGCCAAAGTGATAACCGGAACAGCCTACTGTGATCGGGTGGCGGCCTTTACCTGCAATATTTGTCGATGAGTTAACAACAATTATTTAACGGTATTGACAGCAACATTTATCCAATGTAGTAACTATCTGGTTATTTAATTAATGCGTTTGGATGTCGCAAAAAACAGGCGGCATGAATAATAGCCGGCAGGAGAATGACCATGTATTTGACTGAAACCCATCAACAGATCCGCGAAATGACCCGTAAGTTTGCCGACGAAGTGATTCGGCCCCAGGCCGAAGAGCTGGACAGAGAAGAGCGCTTTGCCGCCGAGATCTATCAACAGATGGGTGAACTGGGATTGTTTGGTATCACCGTTCCGGAAGAGTATGGCGGCGTTGGGCTGGATGCTGTCGCCTACGCTGTGGTGATGGAAGAGCTGTCGCGCGGCTATGCCTCGATTGCCGATCAGTGCGGCCTGGTGGAGCTGCTGGGGACGCTGCTGTCAAAATATGGTAACGATCCGCAACGCGCCCAATGGCTGCCTGGGCTGCTGAACGCGTCGCTGAAAGGGGCCTATTGCATCACTGAGGCCGGCGCCGGCTCTGACGTTTCGGGAATTAAAACCACCGCCACGCGCACCGAAGAGGGCTGGGTGCTGAACGGCAGCAAGCTGTGGATCCATAATGCGCCGGTCGCCGATGTGGCCTTCGTCCTGGCGCGCACAGATAAGGAAGCCGGTCACCGCGGTATGAGCATCTTTATTGTCGACTGCTCGCGCGACGGCGTTTCGCGCGGCGCTAAAGAGCACAAGATGGGCCAACGCTCGTCGCAGGTCGGCGAACTGCACTTCAGCCAGGTCAGGCTGCCGGCGGACGCGCTGCTGGGGCCGGAAAACCGCGGCTTCCATATTATGATGAGCGTGCTGAATAAAGGGCGGGTGGGGATTGGCGCGCTGGCGGTAGGCATTGCGCGTGCCGGTCTCGAAGCGGCGATTGAGTATGCGAAACAGCGCGAACAGTTTGGCAAGCCGATTGCTGATTTCCAGGGCGTGCAGTTTATGCTGGCAGATATCGCCAAAGATACCGAAGCCGCTCGCCTGCTGGTGCATAGCGCGGCGTATAAAATTGATACCGACGCCCCGGATACCTCGATTGCCTGTTCAATGGCGAAATGTTTCGCGGGCGACGCTGCGGTACAGCACAGCGGCAACGCGGTACAGATTTTTGGCGGCGGCGGCTATATTCGCGGCGTGGAGGTGGAGCGTCTGTACCGTGATGCCAAGATAACCCAAATCTATGAAGGAACTAACCAGATCCAGCGCATGATTATCGGCCGCAATTTGCTGGCGTAACGCCCGTCGCCCGCAGACACGGTACCTTAACCGGGATAAGGCTGATCACCTCAGGTGACCAGCCTGTTTTTATGGTTTCGTGGGCTGGCATGATGCAGGTAAATGGTGAATCCGACGTTTTTCCCATACCCGCTGCGGGTGAAGGGTACGGAGAAGCGTTTCGCCCGCCCCATGACCCCGGCATATGCGATGGGGGAGGCCGAGCGGAGGCAAAGAAAACCCCGGCGCTGCCGGGGTGGGGAACAGATCACATATTCGGGTAGTTGGGGCCGCTGCCTCCTTCGGGCACCGTCCAGAGGATATTCTGCAACGGGTCTTTGATGTCGCAGGTTTTACAGTGCACGCAGTTCTGCGCGTTAATCTGTAATCTGGGCTTTCCCTCCGGGGCGATAATTTCATAAACGCCCGCCGGGCAATAACGCTGCGCCGGCTCGGCAAAACGCGGCAGCGTTTCCCGCACCGACAGTTCGGCGTCTTTGAGCTTGAGATGGCAGGGCTGATCTTCATCGTGGGACGTATTTGCCAGATACACGGAAGAGGGCTTATCAAAGCTCAGCTGGTTATCCGGCTTCGGATAGCTAATGGGCGTGCTGCGTTCGGCCGTATTCAGCTGCAGGTGATCCGCCCTGCGGTCGTGCAGCGTGAACGGCAGCTTTCCTTTAAACCAGTTCTGATCGATATAGTTAAGTGCCCCGCCTGCCAGCGTACCAAAACGGTGCAGCAGCGGACCGAAGTTACGCGACTGCCGCAGCTCTTCCCCCAGCCATGATTCGCTAAACGCCTGCGCGAAATCATCCAGCTCCCGTTTCTCATCGGGGGCTTGTACCAGCGCCTGATAGACCGATTCGGCGGCCAGCATGCCGCTTTTCATCGCCGTGTGGCTGCCCTTAATCTTGGCGAAGTTGAGCGTTCCCGCATCGCAGCCAATCAGCAGCCCGCCGGGAAAATGCATTTTGGGTAGCGCATTGATGCCCCCTTTGGTGATGGCGCGCGCGCCGTAGCAGAGACGCTTTCCGCCGCTGAGGGTTTGGCTAAAGGCCGGGTGATGCTTCATGCGCTGAAACTCATCGAACGGACTTAAATAAGGGTTGCGGTAGTTAAGATCGACAATCAGCCCGACGACAACCTGATTATTCCCCGTATGGTACAGAAAGCTTCCTCCCGACGCGCCTTCGCTCAGCGGCCAGCCGGAGGCGTGGATAACCTCTCCGGGCCGGCTTTTTTGCGGGGCGATCTCCCACAGCTCTTTTATCCCCAACGCGTAGTGTTGCGGATCGCGGCCGGCATCAAGCTGATAGCGGGCGATCAGCTGTTTGCCGAGATGGCCGCGGCAGCCTTCGGCAAAAAGGGTATATTTCGCCAGCAGGTTCATGCCTGGCGTAAAGCCCGGCTTCTCTTGCCCTTCGGCATTGACGCCCATATCGCCGGTGGTGATACCGGCGACGGCGCCCGCATCGTCGTACAGGATGCTGGCGGCGGCAAAACCGGGGAAAATATCCACCCCCAGCGACTCTGCCTGGCGGGCCAGCCAGCGGCAAAAATCCCCCAGGCTAATGACGTAATTACCGGCGTTATGCATCGGGGCAGGGATAAAAACCGCCGGGATCTTCCACGCTTTTTCGCCATCGCGCAGCAGCAAGAGCTCATCTTGCGTTACCGGAGTCGCGAGCGGCGCGCCGAGCGACTGCCAGTCGGGAAAAAGCTCCTTGAGCGCCCGGGGTTCGAAAAGCGCCCCGGAAAGAATATGCGCCCCAATCTCGGCGCCTTTTTCAATGACGCAAACGCTCAGCGGGCGCTGTTCCTGCTGCGCCATCTGCATCAGCCGGCAGGCTGCCGACAGCCCGGCAGGACCGCCACCGACGATGAGGACGTCAAATTCCATCGTTTCACGTTCCACCATAACCTCCATCTTTCGTTGCCTGCCCCTTGCTCATCAGAGTTTCGCCACCAGCTGCGGCACAATCTCGAACAGATCGCCCACCAGGCTGTAGTCGGCGATTTTGAAAATGGGCGCCTCTTCGTCGCTGTTGATGGCCACGATGACCTTGGCATTACTCATTCCCGCCAGGTGCTGAATCGCGCCGGAAATGCCCACCGCGATGTAGAGCTCCGGCGCGACAATTTTGCCTGTCTGCCCGACCTGCAGATCGTTGGCGACCATCCCGGCGTCGACCGCCGCGCGCGATGCGCCGACGGCGCCGTGCAGTTTGTCGGCAAGCTGTGCGATCAGCGCAAAGTTTTCGCGGCTGCCCAGCGCGCGACCGCCGGAGACCACCACGCGGGCGGTGGAAAGCTGAGGGCGGTCCGATTGCGCCAGCTCTTCATGAATGAAGCGAGAAACCGGTGGATTATCGACGCGGCTGATGTGCTCAATCGGCGCGGAGGATTCGCTTTTTTGCGCCGCTGGAAAGCTCGAGACGCGCAGGGTCAGCACCGTCAGCGGGTCGAGACTCTCGACGGTGGCGATGGCGCTGCCCGCATAGATGGGGCGTTTGAACACGCTGGCGCTGACCACCGCAATCACGTCGGAGATTTGTGCGACGTCGGCGAGGGCCGCCACGCGCGGCAGGATGTTTTTGCCGTTTGAGGTGGCGGCGGCAAGGATGTGGCTGTAACCCTCGCGCAGGGAGAAGATCAGCGCGGCGACGTTTTCGGCCAGCTGGTTTTTAAAGACGCTATCGTCGGCGAGCAGCACCTTCGTCACGCCTTCAATGCGCGCCGCCTGTTCCGCGACCGTACGGCATTTTTCGCCCGCCACCAGCAGCGTAATCTCGCCGCCCAGCTCCCGGGCGGCGCTCACCGCGTTATAGGTTACCGCGTTGAGCTGGTTATTATCATGTTCAACAAGGAGTAAAGTCGCCATATCAAATCACCTTCGCTTCGTTTTTGAGCTTGTTCAGCAGTTCATCGACGCTTTCGACACGCACGCCGGCCTCGCGCGCTGGCGGGGCCTCGACCCGTAACAGCGCCGTATGCGGGCGTAATTCAAGGCCGAACTCCTCTACCGGCAGGATAGCGAGCGGCTTCTTTTTGGCCTTCATCATGTTGGGCAGGGAGGTATAGCGCGGCTGGTTAAGACGCAGGTCGGTGGTGATAATCGCCGGCAGCGTCAGCGAAACAATCTGCAGGCCGCCGTCAATTTCACGGGTGACGATGGCCTGACCATCCTCAATGCGTAGTTCAGCGGCAAAGGTTCCCTGCGGGTAGCCGCACAGCGCGGCGAGCATTTGCCCGGTCTGGTTGTTGTCGCCGTCAATGGACTGTTTCCCCATCAGGATCAGCGACGGCTGTTCCTGCGCGACGACTTTCGCCAGCAGTTTTGCCAGATTGAGCGGTTCGAGGGACTGGCCGGCGGTGATGAGCAGCCCGCGATCGGCCCCCATTGCCAGGGCGCTGCGCAGCTGCTCCTGGGCCGCGTCATCACCGATGGTTACCACCACAATTTCGCTGGCGATGCCGAGCTCTTTCAGGCGAATGGCTTCTTCAACCGCAATTTCGCAGAACGGGTTGAGCGCCATTTTCGCGTTGGTCAGATCAACCTGGCTGCCATCGCTTTTGACGCGGATTTTAACGTTATGATCGACAACGCGTTTAACGGGGACGAGAACTTTCATCGTGACCTCTCGGAATGTTTTCTCTGTTCATCTCGCTTTAAGTAAATAACTATTTAGTTATTTATTCAATCGATTTTTGCCCATGAGCAGAAACATGGGCAGCAATTTGTGATCAGTGCGACGCGATAATCAGATCGCTGGCTTTCTCGGCAATCATGATGGTGGGGGCATTGGTGTTAGAGCTGACCAGGCTTGGCATCACCGACGAGTCCACCACGCGCAGCCCTTCAATGCCGCGAACGCGCAGCTGAGTATCGACGACCGACAGCTCATCGACGCCCATTTTGCAGGTGCCGACCGGGTGATAGCAGGTGCGCGCAAACCGGCGAATGTACTCTTCCAGATCTTTATCACTTTGCGCTTCGTGTCCCGGCATATGCTCGCGGCGAATATACGGCGAGAAGGCGCTTTGCTGCATGATATCGCGCATCAGCTTGCAGCCTTCGATCGTCATTTTCATATCGTAAGGATCGCTGAGATAGTTCGGATCGATAAGCGGGGCGTCGCTGGCGTTCGCCGTGCGTAAAGCGACCCGGCCGCGGCTGCGCGGACGCAGGAAATAGCTATTAATCGTCACGCCGGAGCCGGACGGCACCGGTTCGATACCGGCTTCCACGCCGGCTCCGGCCAGGAAGTGAATTTGGGTATCCGGATTTATCGACTGCTTATCGGCGTACCAGAATGCTCCGCCTTCGACGATATTCGAACATACCGGACCTTTGCGGAACAGCAGATACTCCAGCCCCGCCCACATCATCCAGTGCGTCTTTTTGTACTTGTCATAGCTCAGGGCGTTGCCGAGCTCAAATATCAGATCGATGCCCACGTGGTCCTGCAGGTTTTCGCCCACGCCCGGCAGGTCGGCCGCGACCGTAATCCCTTTTTTGGTCAGTTCATCCGCCGCGCCAATTCCCGAAAGCTGCAGCAGTTTAGGCGAGCCGATCGCCCCGGCGCTGACGATAACTTCGCAGCTGGCATGCAGCCGCTGCTGCTTGCCATCCTGGTAAATCTCCACGCCGACGGCGCGCTGGTTATCGATAATCAGCCGGGAAATATGGCAGCCGGTCTTAATGGTGAGATTGCTGCGCCGGCTCGCGTCCTTCAGATATCCCACCGCCGCGGAGCAGCGGCGGGCATGGCGGGTGGTGGTCTGATACAGGCCGCAGCCGGCCTGGGTGGCGCCGTTGAAATCAGGGTTGTAGGGCAATCCCGCCTGCTGGCAGGCTTTACTGAAGGTTTTACTCATCAGGTTAGCGCTGACCGGGCTGGAGACGCCGAGCGGACCGCCGACGCCGTGCCAGGCGTTTGAAAAGGTATCGTTATCCTCGGATTTAATAAAATAGCGCTGGATATCGGCAAATGACCAGCCGTCGCAGCCCTCATCCGCCGCCCAGCGGTCGTAGTCCGCTGGGGTGCCGCGGGTGAACACCTCTGCGTTGATAGAGCTACCGCCGCCCAGTACCCGCCCTTGGGCAAACAGCAGCTCACGATTGCCCAGCTGGGGCTGGGGCACCGTTTTATAGCCCCAGGTCAGCGGCCCGGAGGTGAGTTTGCTAAAACCGACCGGCAAGTGGATGTAGGGGTTGCTGTCCTTTGGACCAGCCTCAACCAGCAGCACTTTACAGTGGCTATTTTCACTTAAGCGCGAGGCAAGGACGCTGCCCGCCGAACCGCCGCCGATAATAATGTAGTCGTACATGTCTGATCCTCTGCCAAAAATCATTCAGCGAGCCATTTGGCGCGCTTGCCCAACTGGATATGCACGGATTTAATTTCGGTATATTCATCCAGACCATAGCTGCCGCTTTCGCGTCCGATGCCGGATTGCTTAAATCCGCCTGAAGGCAGTTCAGGACCGCCGGCAATAGTGGTATTCACCCACAGCCTGCCCGCTTTAAGATCGCGGAATCCCTGCACCGCATGATCGAGGTTCGAGGTCCAGATGCTGGCAGCCAGCCCGTAGCAGGTATCGTTGGCAATTCTGATAGCTTCTTCATAGCTGTCGAACGGGGTGACGCAGAGTACCGGGCCGAAGATCTCTTCGCGGAAAATCGTCATCTCCGGCGTCACATCATCGAAAATAGTCGGTTCGATAAACAGCCCGCAGCCGGCGTTAACCGCGCTGCCGCCGGTGAGTAGCGTTGCGCCCTCATTTTTGCCCTGTGCAATATAGCTGAGCACGGTCTGGTAGTGCTTTTCGGTGATAATCGCGCCAATCTGGGTACTTTCATCCAGCGGATCGCCGCTGCGCACTCTTCGCGCGCGCTCAACCAGCTTCTGGCAGAAATCCTTATGGATTGAACGCTCAACCAGCAGGCGGCTGCCGCTGACGCAGCACTGGCCGGTATTAAACAGGAAACCAAACAGCGTACCGTCCAGCGCGGCGTCGATATCGGCATCGGCAAATACCACCTGCGGGTTCTTGCCGCCCAGCTCCAGCCCAAGACGCTTAATGTTTTTTGCCGAAGCGTGCAGCGCCATCTGGCCGACGGCGGTAGAGCCGGTGAAGGAAACCATATCAACGTCGGCATGTTCGGTAAGATGTTGACCGACTATCGAGCCGCTGCCGGTGACGACGTTAAATACGCCGTCGGGCAGGCCCGCTTCTTGAAGAATGCCGGCCAGCAGCAGGGTCGTGCCGGAGGTGATCTCAGCGGCTTTCGCCACCAGCGTACAGCCCGCCGCCAGAATGTAGGGGTAGCGTTCCGCGCCGATAAAGAAAGGAAAGTTCCACGGGGTGATGACGCCGACGACGCCGATGGGTTCGCGGGTCACCAGACCCAGCATGCTGTCGCCGAGGTTATTAAAGCTGTCGCCCTTGACGCTGCGCGCCAGACCTGCGGCATATTCCCAGATATCCGCCGCCCCCTGGATTTCTCCCCGGGACTGGGCGATCGGTTTACCGGTTTCAAGCGTTTCCAGCAGCGCCAGCTCGTCCAGCTTCTCGCGGATCAGCTGCGCGGTTTTCAGCAGTACTGCCGCCCGCGCCGCGCCGCTAATACGCGACCACTTCCCGCAGTCAAAGGCTTCTCTGGCCGCCTTTACCGCATCATCAACGTCTTCAGCGGTGCCGGCAGGATAGCTGCTGACGACAATATCGTGAGCCGGGCTTTTACGCACAAAGTTTTCGCTGCCGTGGCCTGCGGTCCATTTGCCATTGATGAACATCTGAAACTCGCGTGCTTTTTCGGGCAGCAAAGCGTGGTTAACGTCTACAGGGCGAAATGTATTACTCATAATTCTCTTCCCATCGTTCATAGCATTTCTTACCGCACGGTAAGAGCCGGTGTGTGATCGTTGTCATCCTGCCCTCAACGTGATGAGTGCTGACAGGATGAGTTGGGTTTGTTTGCGTTTAACTTGATGTTTTAAAAGATTTATGTATTATATATATAACTATATGGTTACATATGTTAGCACGCTGTTTTTCGATTGGATAAGGAAACGCCAGCCCTTGTAATGAAATTGTTAAGCGGCTAGCAGAAAGGAGAACAGCCAAAAATTTTTCTTGATTTCCTCCAATGAGTAAGGATTAATCATCAGCCAGATCCGCAACCAAAACGATGTAATGACTAAATCAGCTTCTGAAAAAACAGTGCAGGTCCGTGACCCTATTGCGACACAAAATCGGATCCTCAAAGCCGCGAAACGAGAGTTTGCGCAAAAGGGACTCGGCGGGGCGCGCATTGACGTTGTCGCTGAAAAAGCAAAGTCAAATAAACGCATGATTTATCACTACTTTGGTAGTAAGGAGCAGCTTTTCCAGAAAGTTGTTGAAGACTCCTACCTCGATATTCGTGCGGCGGAAAAAAAATTAAATCTTGAAAAGCTGGAGCCGCAAGAGGCGGTTGAAGCGCTGGTCCGCTTTACCTGGAACTACTACCTGAAAAATCCGGAATTTCTGACGCTGGTCAACAGTGAAAACCTGCATCGCGCCGTGCATCTGAAAAAGTCGGTGGCGATCAAATCAGCGCAAAAATCGATGGTTGCCCTGATGGAGAATATTCTTCAGCGCGGCGTGGAGCAGGGCGTGTTCAGGGCCGGCGTCGATCCTGAGCAGCTGGTGATTACCATTGCGGCGGTTAACTACTATTACTTTAATAATAAATATACCGGCGCCATTCTGTTCGATCGTAATTTCATGGACGCTGATTCCCTTCAGCAGCGCCTTGATTTCAACGTCGAAACGATAATGCGGATATTACAGCCCTGATACCCGCATTACCCTCACGATTCAAAGAGCAACAATGGCGGGGCGATCGACTTTCGGGCAGAACTGCATGCGCTGCAAAATATCCCGTTCGAGGTCAACCCCGCTGACCACCGCGACCAGCTCAACGCCGTCTTCCGTCAGCCTGAAAATGGCGCGCTCTGTGACGTACAGCACCTCCTGCCCGCGTTTTATGGCTTCCGGCCCGCTGAAGGTGATATGGCGTACCTTTTGCACCAGCTTGGGAATTTGCCCGTGAGACTCGATTTGTAACTGCTCTCCCTGCTGGCACACCTGTAAACCTTTCGCTTCGAAGGTGCCGCAGAAAACCACCTTTTTGGCGCCGCAGGTAATATCAATAAAACCGCCCGGCCCGACGATCGTGTCGCCAAGCTGAGAAACGTTAACGTTGCCTTCCGCGTCCATCTCTCCCATGCCGAGGAAGGTGATATCGAGCCCGCCGCCGCAAAACAGATCGAACTGATCGAGCGAACTGACGATGGCGTGCGGATACTTTGCCGCGCCGAACAGCGCGCCGTCGAGAAGCTGGCCGTTGTGAATGCCCTGTTCCACCATCTGCCAGCAGGAGTCTACCAGCGATTTCTCCGCCATAGCGGAGATCCCGCCGGGGATACCGAAGCCGTAATTGACCCGCATATTCGGCTTCAGCTCCCGTACCGCCAGCCCAGAAATCAGGCGGCGAATGCCCTCTGCCGGCGCGTCGAGCGGGTGCTCATCCGGCGGGGCGAGCTGGCCGGAGAGGGCCGGATCGTATTCGGCAAGATAGCTTTGCCACTGCGTCGGACATTCAACGATATGGTCGATCATTACGCCGGGTACGGTCACCTTTCGGGCCGGGACAAAGTGCTCAGGAGTGGTGGATTTCACCTGGGCGATGACCATGCCGCCGTTGTTATGCGCGGCTAAAGCGACGGCATACGTATCCAGATCCGCCGGCTCTTCGCTGGTGGAGATATTCGCCACCGCATCCGCCTGTGAACCGTGAATCACCGCGACATCAACTTTAAAAGGCTTGTAGTGCAGCCAGGTTTTCCCGTCGAGCTCAATGCGCGAAACGATATTTTCGCAGGTGATGTCGTTGCATTTTCCACCGCTAATCAGCGGGTCGACAAAGGTCCCCAGCCCGACGCTGGAAATGACTCCCGGGCGCCCGGCGCCGCTTTCGCGATACAGCGTCATGATGATGCCGGTGGGCAAGCAGTAGGCTTCTATCTCATTGTTGCGGGCCATTTTTTGCAGCTCGGATGACCACGACCAGTGCCCGCCGATGATCCGTTTGATGAGGCCCGGAATGGCCAGCCGCCCAAGACCGGACCCCTTGCCGTCGCCAATACCTAAGGCATGAATCAGGGTCAGATTCCGCGGATGCCCGGTCTCACGATAGCGCGTCGCGATGGCCGCCATGACGTAGTCGGACTCCAGCAGCCCGCCGCCTGAGCCGGTGAAGGCAACGGTGGAGTTGTCTTTAATCAAAGCCACTGCGTCATCGACGCTTTTCAGTTTGCCGTGCATTCTCGTTATCCTCGTTGTATTCGGTGATAAATAAACTAACTAGTTAGTTACAATTGCAGAAAAAAAATGAAGGATCAACGTAATTGATGACGCTTTGTTATCCAGGTAACATTTTCACAACATTCGTTTTGATATAACTATCTTGTTAGTTAATTAAATCATCAATCTGCAGGAGGGCTGGCATGGTTCCATCACAGAAGAATGCGTTTGGTCGTACAAATATTCAGGTCACCGCAATGGGCTACGGCGCAGCGCCGATTGGCAATATTTTTCGCCCCATCAGCGAGCAGGAGTCGGAAAACATGATCCATCAGGCGTGGAACAGCGGCCTGCGCTATTTTGATACGGCGCCGTTGTACGGACATGGCCTGAGCGAAGCGAGGATTGGCCACGGCCTGCGCTGGTATCCGCGCGATGAGTACGTGCTCTCCAGCAAGGTCGGCCGCCTGCTGAAGCCGAAAAAGCGCGCTGAAATTGATTCCGGGGCATGGGTCAATCCGCTGCCGTTTGAGGCGATTTTTGATTACTCTTACTCTGCTACCATGCGTTCGATTGAAGACAGCCTGCAGCGCACGGGGCTGGAGCATATCGATATCGCTTTTATTCACGACTGTGATGTTTATACCCACGGCGATAAGCAGCCGCACTATTTTCGCCAGGCGATGGACGGCGCGTGGCGCGCGCTGGCGCAGCTGCGTGATGAAGGGGTGATTAAAGCCGTCGGCATGGGCGTCAATGAATGGGAAGTTTGCCATGCGGCGCTGCAGGAGGCCGACTTCGACTGTTTCCTGCTGGCCGGGCGCTACACGCTGCTGGAACAGGAGGCGTTAAAAGCGTTTCTGCCGCTGTGCGAGGAGCGCAATGCGGCGGTGGTGATCGGCGGGGGATTCAACAGCGGAATTCTGGCGACCGGGGCGGTTGAGAACGCGAAATACAACTACGGCCCGGCCGGCCAGCCGGTTCTGGAAAAGGTCAGCAAAATTGAAAACGTCTGCCGCGATTATCAGGTTAGCCTGCCGGCGGCCGCGCTACAGTTTGTCCTGGCTCACCCGGCGGTGCCCACCATCATTCCCGGCACCCGCACGGTGGCGCAGCTTGAGAACTGCCTGGAGTGGATTGCCGCGCCGATCCCGGATGATTTCTGGCGTACGCTGCAACAACAGGGGCTGCTGGATGAAGGCGCGCCCACCCCGGCAGACCGCAAGGCCTGAGTGAAGATTGCAGAATAAAAAAGGTGCTCCTGATGAGCACCTTTTTTGATCCTTGCGGCCTTATCCGCGTCGCTAAGGCCTCATTCCTGCGCGATGCGCAGCTGGACTTTCAAATACTGCGGCTGCGCGAGCAGGGAGGTGAAAACCTGCTGAATATCCTCCAGCGGATGGATGGACTGGCAAAAGGGCGCGGTGATAAAACGTTGATGCTGCAACAGATGTAGCGCCTGGTGCATGTCTTCGCCCATCCCGGCTACGCTGCCCTGAATCCTTTGTTCTTTTAAAATAATCTCCAGCGGCCTGATGGCGATGGCGGTTTCGCCGTCGGTTAAACCAAAGGCCAGCAGCCGTCCGCCGGGGCGCATAAACGTCAGCGCCTGTTTGTACAGCTCGGGATGGCCGACGCTTTCGATGACCACGTCGGCGCCGCGGCCCTGGGTGAGCATCTTTATTTGCTCCAGCGCGCGTTCGGGGTCGGTGATGACGCTATCCGCTCCGCACTGCCCGGCGAGCTCGGCGCGCTGCGGATTCAGCTCTACGGCAATAATCGGCGCGGCCCCCAGCAGGCGCGCCATCTGAATATGCATATTGCCCACCGGGCCGGCGCCGATGACCACCACCGACTCCGCCACGCTGAGGCCGATTTTTTTACCGGCGCGAACCACGCAGGAGAACGGCTCGGTCAGACAGGCAATGCTATCCGTAACCTCGTCGCTGAGAGGAATCACCAGGCGGGCCGGCACGGCCACGTACTGCGCAAAGGCCCCGTGGGTGTGAATGCCGAGCTGGCGGATCTCCGGGCAGTTGAGCAGCTCGTTGCGCCGGCAATAATAGCAGTGGCCGCAGCTGATATTGATATCGGCGACCACCCGCTGGCCCGGCGTCAGGGTCGCGACGCGAGGGCCAACGGCAACAATTTCACCGCTAAACTCGTGGCCGGGAATTAACGGTAGCTTATCCTGGGCATAGTGGCCGTTATAGATATGGATATCCGTGCCGCAGATCGAACACTGGCTGACGCGAATGAGGACCTCGTCATCCCCGTATTCGGGGACCGGGACCTGGCGTATTTCGAATTTTTTGGCGGCGGTAAGCACCGCCGCTTTCATTAATTTGGGGATCATGGCCGGCTCCGGTTATTTAACGGTAGAAATTTTGGAACGATCGATGGTCATCGCAATGGCCGCGATCATCAGCGCCCCGAAGAAGATCTGCTGCGCCTGCGCTTCAACGTTCAGGTAGGTCATACTGGTACGAATGACGGCGACGATGAGAGTGCCGATAAGCGTGCTCACTACGCCGCCCACGCCGCCGGTCAGCGGCGTGCCGCCTAACAGCACCGCGACAATCGCCGGTAGCAGGAACTGATCGGCCATCGTCGGCGATGCGCCGGACAGACGGGTCGCCAGCAGCACCCCGGCGGCGGCGGCGAACGCTCCGGCGATGGCAAAGGTGAGGATCTTCACCTTAACCACCTTCACGCCGCTGGCGAGCGCGGCGGATTCCCCTGCGCCAACCGCCTTCATATGGCGCCCCAGCGCGGTGCGTCTTTCCATCAGCAGCGCCAGCAGCAGCAGTACGGCGGCGATGATGATTTCCGCCGGCAGCGTAAAGACGGTGGCGGTCATCCAGCCAACCGTCTGGCTGCGAATATCCCCAGGAATATAAAACGCCCGCTGTCCGGAAATAACCTGTCCGGTAGCGTAGGCGATCCCCCCCACGGCGAGGGTAGTAATGAATGATGATATTTTAAAGCGGGTATGCACCCAGCCGGAAGCCGCGCCGAACAGCGCGCCGATCGCCAGCGTCAGCGGAATAGCCAGCACGCCAATTTGCGATAGCAGAATGACCAGTACGACCGTCGACATGCTGGCAATCGACTGGGCGGATAAATCTATTCCGCCGATATAAATCACAAAGGTCATGCCGATCGCCATAATAAACAGCGTCGAAGCGTCCTGCAGCAGCTGGAATATATTGTCGGGTTTAAGAAAATCCGGGTTATAGAGGCTGACCAAGGCCACTAATACCGCCAGGGTGAGTATCGGTAAATAGCGGGTGATTTTTTCACGCCCGGTTAACGGCGGCCGCGTCGGGCTACCGCTATTATTATTTGTCGGCACTGCTAATGAGTCAGAACGGATGATTTTCATGGAGATGGGCCTTAATAACCTAGACGAAATGCTGCAATAATTCATATTGCTCCGGGCGCTTCTCTTCGCAGCCGGTAAACTGATGCATCAGTCGGCCGTCCTTAAAAATAGCGATGGTGTGGGCGAGGCCGATAGCCTCCTCCAGAGAGTCGGCGATCAGAATCACGCCGCACTGCTCATCGGTGAAGTCGCGTACTAAGTCATAGACATCCTCTTTGGCACCGATATCGAGGCCGCGGGTAGGGTGGTCAAGCAGGATGATTTTCGCCTCAGCGGTCCGCCATTTCGACAGCACTACTTTTTGCTGATTGCCGCCGGAAAGCTTGCCGCATTGCGTATCAATACTGGCGGTTTTAATCGACAGCTTTTTAACCCACTCGTTTGCCAGCCTGCGCTCGTGATGGACCTGCAGCAGTCCGCCGCTGGAATAGTCCTGCAGGTTGGCGAGGGTAATATTTTCCACCACCGACATGCCTTCGACGATGCCCTCGATTTTGCGCTCGCGAGGAATATATCCCACTCCCTCGGCGATGCTGTGGGTGGGGCTAAATTTGCGTACCGCTCTGCCGTTGAGGATCACTTCTCCCCGTTCCGGCTGCATCAATCCGAAGATCGAGCGGATGATTTCTTCGGTACCCGCGCCATCGGTTCCGACCAGCGCCAGCACTTCGCCGGCGTGTAGCGACAGGGAGACGTTTTTATAATGGCCCGGCAGCGAAATATTTTTTAATTCGACCAAGGTCGTCTCTTTGTTAATTCGGTGCTTACGATGCTCGCGATAATAGCGTTCATCGATATCCCGGCCGACCATCTGGCGCTGAATATTCACCACGTCGAAGCGGTCGCGGGTGAGCATATCCATAACCTGCCCATCCTTCATCACGTAGATGCGGTCGGACAGCGCCATCACTTCATCGAGGCGATGCGAAACGAAAATAAAAGAGGCCCGGCTTTTCAGCTCCCTGACCAGCTCAAACAGCAGCTCTATCTCCTGGGCCGGCAGGACCGAAGTCGGCTCGTCGAGCAGGATAATTAATTGGCCGCTGCTTCTCTCCTCAAGGGTTAAAACCTTCGCCAGCTCCACCAGCTGACGTTGGGTAAAGGAAAGCTCGGCGGTCATTGTTTGCGGATCGATATCCAGTTTGACTTTCGCCAGCTGCTTTCTGGCCGCCGCCGCCATTTTTTTCCAGTTGATAACGCCCAGCTTTTTAAACGGTTGTTCAAAGCCGAGGAATATATTTTCCATCACGCTGAGGTTGGAAATCAGCGACTGCTCCTGAAATACCATCCCGATACCCTGCATCATGGCGTCGCGTGGCGAGCGAAATACCACCGGCTGACCGTTAATCAGCACTTCACCTTTATCATGCTGATAGGCGCCGTAAATTATTTTCATCAGCGTCGATTTCCCGGCGCCGTTTTCGCCGACTAATCCGACAATTTCGCCGGGATTAATTTGCAGATTTATATTCTGTAAGGCCAGAACGCCCGGGAACGATTTACCAACATTTTTGAATTCAAGCATAATCGTCACTTCACTATTTGCAGACGTTTACGATTAGTGACTAATGCCACCGAGATGATAACCAGGGCGCCTAAAACCCCTTGCTGGATATAGGTCGGGAAGCCGACCAGCACCATGCCGTTGTTAATAACGTTGATAATCAGCACGCCGATCAGGCTTTGCCACACGCCGCCGTTGCCGCCCATTAAGGAGGTGCCGCCGACGACCACGGAGGTGATGGCGATAAAGGTATAACCATCGCCGAGGTTGCTGGCGACCGAGCCCAGGCGGGCGACCGCAAAGACGGCGCCCAGGCCGTAAAATACTCCGGCCAGCGCAAAGCCAAGCACGCGAATACGTTTTACCGACAGGCCGGACGCGTAGGCCAGATGCTCGCCGCCGCCGATCGCATAAAAATTACGCCCCAGCGCGGTATAGCGTTGAATAAACCAGGCAAACAGCAGGGCCGCCCCGGCGAGATAGACCATCAGCGGGAAATCAAAAATGCGCTCGGTCAGCAGTAACCGGAATACCGGGTCGGGCAGGGGAATACGCTCGCCGCCGGTCGTCACCATCGTGACGCCAATTAAGCTAAAACCGATGCCCAGGCTGACCAGGAATGAGGGGATTTTAAGCTTTACGTGAATAAGACCGTTGATGAGTCCGCAGGCTGCCGAAATAAGTATTGCGGCAGGAATCGCTAAATATCCGAGTTCGCTAAAACCGCCCAGTTTCACCATGATGATTGCCAGCATGGAGCCGCAGAAAGCCATAATGCCTTCAATGGACAGGTCGATCGAACCCATAATAATGATAAACGTCACGCCAATGGCAATCATTAACGGCGCGGCGCTGGCGGTCAGTAACCGTGAGAAATTACGCACGGATAAAAAACCGGGATAAATAACGCTGATGATGGTGCAGAGCAGCAGCAGCACCATCAGCGGCGCCCATTTGCGCAAAAAATCTTTGTAGCCTGAATGTGATGACATGTTCGACCTTCACTCATTGAATTTATAACGTCTTCATCGAGAATAAATATCTGCAGAAGGAGACAACTATAATTTGCGATACTGAATAGGCCCTTTTGACGCCTGCCAGAAATTATTCCAGTCGTTCACCGGCGTATTGACGATATTTTCCTGGTACCATTTCTGCGCGTCGTCTTTAGTTATCATGATCGTCGGACCATAAAATTCGCGATGCTCATGCGGTTCGGCGGAGGGCTTGAAGCTGCCGAGAGCCGCATGGTGCGCCAGTGAAAGCGCAATGCCTCCGGCCCAGTAGGGATCGGTGCTCACGGTGCAGAGTATTTCACCGCTGATGCACAGCTTGACGGCGTCCGGAGTGCCGTCGTAGGAAACGATCGGGATCTGTCCCGCCAGGCCTTCGGCGCGTAGAGCCTCAATAATGCCGAGTGTCATGCTGTCGTTGGAGGAGAAAATGCCTTTGATATCATCCCCGAAGCGGGTGAGCATCGTGGACATCATGTCGTTGGCTTTCGAAGTGCTCCAGTCCGCATCCTGCCAGTCCAGCAGTTTGATATCCGGGTTCTCTTTCAGCTTGTGCATCAGCCCCGCTTTGCGCTCAATCGCCGGGACGTTGGAGGCGATACCGCCCAGTCCGACAATCCCGCCTTTTTTCCCCATCGCGTCAAACAGCAGCTGCGCGCACTGCTGAGCCGGCTCGAAATCCGACCAGCTGATGTGGGCCACGTAGTTGTCGCCAAAATCCCAGGGATGCAGATCGTCGGTTTTATTCCAGATGGTGGTAATAAACGCGCCGCGCTGCTGGCAGGCGGTCACCACGGCTCGCGCGTTAGGGGCATCGTTAGGATCGCAGCCGATCGCCAGTTTCCCTTCGGTTTTGGAAAGCAGGGCTTTGATATCAGACAGCACCTTCTCGTTATTGCCGCCGTTAATCAGGCTCACCATCGTCGAGTTTTGCGTCTTCGCATAAGATTGCCCGCCGGCGGCAATCGCGTTCCAGTAGGAGTTGTCAGGGTCGCGGTAGCCCCAGGCCAGAGTGAGATTCCCCCCCTCAGCCGCCAAGGCTTTCGAGAGCGGGCTGATAAGCGGAAGCGCAGCCATGCCGCCGATGCCAAGGGCACTTTTCAGCAGGAATTCACGTCGGCTAATCACGCTTTGTTCAACGAATTTTTTAATAAATGACATAGCGATATTTCCTGTCTTTTCGGTTTACGTGGAGGAGTTTATCCCGGTGAAAAATACGCAACATGTAAATAACTAATTACTTACAAGTTGATGATATATCATTCGAGAATGAGATTGGCAATGAAGCGCTTTGGGCCGGGTTTACGTGGCTCGTTTATCGGATAGGGAGTTGCCTAGTATTTTGTTTTTTATTGTTATTTTTAAATATTTCCTTTGTGAATGAGTAAATGCTTCTCCTCGGGGGTTTTGCCTGAGAATATCTCTTATCAATATGATTTATATTATCTTTTCCTCATTTTTTCTTCCCGGGCTGTTTTGCTTGCGTTTGAGATATCAGTCACAAAGATTTTGCTGGCGATCTTCACCCGTCACGCGTGGAGTACGCAGATCTCATATTTGCATATAGTAAGTAACTATTTATTTACAAATGATGAAGGGTGTAGCTATGCTTTCGGCGTATTCTCACTCCATAATGGGACAAAAAATGACCGTTAAAACACGACAGGTAGCGTTTATCACCGGTGGGGCGCGCGGCATCGGTTTTGAGATCGCCGCAAAGCTGGCGCAGGCCGGCTTCGATATTGCGCTGAATGATTATCAGGATTCTGCGGCGCTACAGGCATCCGTGGCGCGCCTAAAAGGCTGGGGCGTTAACGCCGTTGCCGTGCCCGGCGACGTGGCGGATATCAGCCTGCACGACAGGATGCTGGCGCGGGCGGAACATGAGCTAGGGCCGCTGACGACCTTCGTGAACAATGCCGGCGTGTCGGTGACCAGCCGCGGCGATCTCCTCGACGTGACGCCGGAAAGCTACGATCGCTGCCAGGCCGTTAACGCCCGCGCCACGTTCTTTCTCTGCCAGGCATTTGCCCGACGCCTGCTTGCCGGTACCCGCTCTCCCGAACTGCACTACAGCCTGATCGTCGTCTCTTCCTCGAACGCCTCGGCGGCCTCCATCAATCGCGGAGAGTACTGTGTCTCAAAAGCCGGGGCTGCGATGGTGGCGAAACTATTCGCTTCCCGTCTCGCCAGGGCGGGAGTGCAGGTGTTTGATATTCAGCCGGGACTGATTGCTACCGAAATGACGCAGCCTTCGCTGGCAATGTACCAACAGCGCGTCGATGAAGGCTTAACCCTGCTGCCGGAGCTGGGGACCCCCGCTCAGATAGGCACGATAGTAACCACTCTGGCCAGCGGCGGGATGCCCTACCTAACCGGCCAGGTGATTAGCGCCGACGGCGGAATGTTGGTTTCCCGTTTCTGATTGATAGCAGGTAAATCGCGATGAAAATAATTATTGCCCCGGACTCCTTTAAAGAGAGTCTGTCCGCCAGCGCCGTTGCCGATGCTATCGAGCGGGGTCTGCGTCGAGCCTTGCCTGGCGTGGAGTGCGTGAAGCTACCGATAGCTGACGGCGGTGAAGGGACGGTGGATGCGCTGATAAACGCGACCTCAGGCCAGCGGATCTCCGTCGCGGTAACCGGGCCGATGGGGACGCCGGTGCAGGGTTTTTTCGGCCTGCTTGGCGATGGTAAAACGGCGGTCATTGAGGTTGCCGCCGCCTGCGGCCTGCAGTGGGTAGCACCGGAAGACCGGGATCCGCTGCTCGCAACCAGCTACGGAGTCGGGGAGCTGATTAAAGCGGCGCTGGATCGCGACGTCGACAAAATCATTATCGGCCTGGGCGGCAGCGCCACCAATGAAGGGGGGATTGGTATGCTGCAGGCATTGGGCTGCCGCTGTATCACCGCCGCGGGGGCGGACGTTCCCTGGGGGGCCGGAGGGCTTGATGAGCTGGCCGATCTCGACCTCAGCGGACTGGACCCGCGATTAGCCCAGGTGGAGCTGCTGTTGGCCTGCGACGTCAACAATACGTTGCTCGGCGAGCAGGGCGCGACCGCGGTTTTTGGTCCGCAAAAAGGGGTAACCGCGCAAACGGCGGCCAGGATTGAAAGCAACCTGGCGCGGATCGCCACTATTCTCACATCCAGAACCGGGGACGATATCGCCAGCCTGAGGGGCGGCGGTGCCGCAGGCGGGATCGGCGCCACGCTGCAGGGGGTGCTGAACGCAGAGATGTCGAGCGGGATCGATATTGTGCTCAACACGCTGCATTTCGATGCGCAGGTGCGCGATGCCGATCTGGTCATTACCGGCGAGGGGCGGCTTGATGCACAGACCAGCGGCGGTAAGGGGCCTGCCGGCGTTATCAGCCGCGCTCATGCCCACGGCTGCCCCAGCATTGCGCTGGCCGGCTCGCTCGGCAGCGGATATGAAGCGCTGTATGAGCTCGGTTTAATCTCGGCGTTTTCGCTGGTCCCCGGCATTATCTCCTACGAGCGCGCCCTGCGGGAAGCCGCCGCCCTGCTGGAGTCGGCGGCGTTTAACATTGCCTCGCTCTGGCAGCAGGCTGCGAGTCAGCCGCTGCGCCGCTAAAACCGTCCTTTGAGGAAAAAGATATGAATATTCTTTATCGGCCCGAGTTTATCCGCGGTTTTGGCACCTATAAACTGCGCGGAGAACGCTTAACCACCGCCTTAGAGCATGCCTTGAGCATCGGCTATCGGGCGATCGATACCGCGCAGATGTATGAAAACGAACAGCAGATTGGGCAGGTATTAAGCCGTCATCCCGTCGCGCGCGGTGATCTTTGCATCACGACGAAAGTCCTGCCGGCGAATTACCGCAAAGATCTGTTTATGGCTTCGGTGGCGCGCAGCCTGGCGGCGCTTAACGTTGAACAGGTGGATGTGCTGCTGCTGCATAGCCCGCCAAAGCAGGCGTTCAGCGCCACGTTGCGTTTGCTGGAGCAGGCGCAGCGGCAGGGGCTGACAAAATATATTGGCTTAAGTAACTTCTCGCCTGAGCAGATGGGGGCGGCACGCGACGAGATCGCCACGCCGCTCGTCGTCAACCAGGTCGAGTTTCACCCTCTGCTCGATCAACGCGATCTGCTGCAGGCTGCGGTAGAGACGCAGATCCCGCTATCATCGTATTGTTCGATAGCCCGGGGAGAGGTACTTAAATATCCGCTTATTCAGCGGCTGGCGGACTATTATGCCAGGACGCCGGCACAAATTATTCTGCGCTGGATTTTACAGTCGGGCATTCAGTCAAACACCATGTCATCCAACCCCGGGAGAATGGCCGAGAACTTTGCGATCCTTGATTTCACCTTGTCCCATATCGATATGCGGCAAATAGCGGAATTAAGAATCGCCAACTATCGCGTTGTGGCGCTGTAGCTCCTTTAATCAACTGCCGCTTTGCTGATTTCGCAGACATCTGACGGTGTCTGCCTTTTCCTCCATGCCACCTCCAGGTCTCGCTGTTTTCCAGCGCCAGCTGGCGCTGGACCGCGCGTAAGGTTCGCCGACGGATCCGGCCGGGCAGGTATGTCTGCGAAGTGACGTAGCTCAAAAGAAATCATGATGACCTCCGTTTCGCGCATGGGCGGCAACGATTGTCATCAGACTACATCCTTAGCGGCATGGTTGAGCATAATACGACGGCGCGTGCGACTGCCAGCAAGGAGGAGAAGCCTGCGGGCATGCCGGGTGGCGAGGGACTGTTCCGCCACTCGTGCCGGGGGACTGTTCCGCCACTCGTGCCGGGGGACTCAGGAGGCGGTTCATACAGGCGGATATCCGCAATCAACGGCGCAGATACAAAAAAGCCCTGACCATTGCAGCCAGGGCTTTTAAGGAACTACTAATTTAAGGTTTAACATTCATGGACTTAATATGGGTACTACTCATGATACTGCTTTAAATGTACACGTTTATCACAGATAATATTGGGTGCTGATACTAACTAAAACCTCCCGCTATTTTCTTGTTAACCTACCCCACCATTTTCATAACGCTAAAAAATGGCACTTTAAACAAGTACATCCCCTCGCGACATATACTCTTTGATGCGTGGCTTGACTTCCGTTGCGATGATTTAACTTAACTAACGTACACAACTCAATCGCAAACAATAACTCTTAAAACATAGCCTTACATCGTCGCGCTACTTCCCCCAGATTTGCGATTAACGACTCTAACTGCATGACCTTAAAACATTACCGGTGTAAAAAATAATCTTCTTAACACCCGTAATCCCATACAACAAAATACGTAGCCTTTATCGCAAATTATAACAGCGAACTACCATTCCAGCGCTGTTAAAATCCAATCTACCGCTTTTAAAAGTACTGTCAATACTGTTTTTAAAAACATGCTTTTATTTACAGCGAATATATAGACCGAGCATTGAGTTGTGTCTCAAAACTCTCTTATTTATGGCTCAGGAAAGAGCGCCTCTGACGTATTTTCTGATGGCTAAATTAACGCCATAAAAACTTACCGGCGGTGAGCCGCTGACAATAAAAAACAGAATAACAGGGGCAACTTAGCGGCAGACTGACGTTGACAAGGGCAGGGGGCGGAGGTCGGCGGGCTTAGTGCTCTTATCCGGCCCTCAAACTCGACAAAAACAAGAAGCCCGCTTAAGTTTCCTTAAGCGGGCTTCTTTAATATGGCTCCTCTGACTGGACTCGAACCAGTGACATACGGATTAACAGTCCGCCGTTCTACCGACTGAACTACAGAGGAATCGTGTGGGGTCGTATCTTAGCGGCGAAAAAATTTTTGTCAAACATCTATTCCGCCCCTGTCGGTCAACCGCCGCTTCTATCAACAATTTGTTGTAATTACCGACAATTTAGAAGGAAAAATGCTTTGCAGGATTAGCATTTCTCTATCATCATTTGAAATGTAGTTTCAACTTTTCTCACTAAGGTCTCCCTTGAACGTCACATCCGCAGCACGCAGGGCCGTAGAACGAACATCCTGGTTCAAAAAACGTAAGAGTTATCGCGTACTTTACTGGCGTGAAATCAGCCCGCTGGCGGTTCCCATCTTGCTGGAAAATAGCTGCGTTTTGCTGATGGGCGTAGTCAGTACCTTCCTGGTGAGCTGGTTGGGTAAAGAGGCGATGGCCGGGGTTGGGCTGGCCGACAGCTTTAATATGGTGATCATGTCGTTCTTTGCCGCTATCGATCTCGGGACGACGGTGGTGGTTGCCTTTAGCCTCGGCAAGCGCGATCCGCGACGCGCGCGGGCGGCGGCGAGGCAGTCGCTGGCGATTATGACGCTGTTCTCCATTCTGCTGGCGGCGGTAATACACGCCTTCGGCAAAGAGATTATCAATATTGTCGCCGGAGACGCCTCGGCCCAGGTGAAGGATATGGCCTTAACCTATCTGGAGCTGACGGTGCTGAGCTATCCGGCCGCGGCGATTGCGCTGATCGGCAGCGGCGCGCTACGCGGCGCGGGCAATACAAAAATTCCGCTCTTGATTAACGGCGGGATGAACATCATCAATATTATTATCAGCAGCATCCTGATTTACGGCGTTTTTTCGTGGCCAGGCCTCGGTTTCGTCGGCGCAGGGTTGGGGCTGACCATCGCCCGATACATCGGAGCGGTGGCGATCGTGTGGGTATTAGCCGTCGGGTTTAATCCCGCGCTGCGCATCTCGCTGAAGAGCTACTTCAAACCGCTTAACTTTGCCATTATCTGGGAAGTGATGGGCATTGGCATCCCGGCGAGCATCGAATCGGTGCTGTTCAACGGCGGCAAGCTGCTGACGCAGATGTTCGTCGCCGGCATGGGAACCAACGTCATTGCCGGCAACTTTATCGCTTTCTCCTTCGCCGCGCTGATTAATCTGCCGGGAAACGCGCTGGGCTCCGCGTCGACCATCATTACCGGCACCCGGCTGGGAAAAGGCCAGATTGGGCAGGCGGAGCGCCAGGCGTGGCACGTATTCTGGCTATCGACCATCATCCTGACGGTAATTGCGTGGGGAACCGCGCCGTTTGCTAACCTGATCGCCTCGTTCTATACCAGCGAAGAGGATGTCAAAGTGGTGGTTAAAGAGCTGCTGTGGCTGAACGCCTTCTTTATGCCGATTTGGGCGATGTCCTGGACCCTGCCGTGCGCGTTTAAAGGCGCTCGCGACGTACGCTACACCATGTGGGTGTCGATGCTGGGGATGTGGGGCTGCCGCGTCGTGGCGGGCTATACGCTGGGCATCGTACTCGGTATGGGCGTGATTGGCGTCTGGCTGGGGATGGTGCTTGACTGGGCGGTACGCGGCGCGCTGTTCTACTGCCGGATGGTCAGCGGGCGCTGGCTGTGGAAATATCCACGAAGCAAAAGCCAGGTGCGCGAAACCTAACCATTTTCTGGGCGAAACGACAAATTTCGCCCAAAGTGGAGAATAAATCGGCAAACGGTTTGAAATGTGCGAAACAGCCTTTGACAAGGCCGGGCGTCGCCGTTAATATTCGCCCCGTTCACACGATTCCTCTGTAGTTCAGTCGGTAGAACGGCGGACTGTTAATCCGTATGTCACTGGTTCGAGTCCAGTCAGAGGAGCCAAATTCGAGAAGCCCGCTTAAGGAAACTTAAGCGGGCTTTTTCATGTTTCTTTGAGAATCCCTTCGTGATTTTGATTCAATGAGCAAGCGCGAAAAATCTTCCCGGTGCATTTTCAGTTTTCCCTCCATATCGGGCAAATTTGGCGCTCAGCACGTAACACGGCGCGGACATAAAAACAGCCGGATACCCTGAACGGCGCCAGCGTTGCACCAGATGCAAAACTACGTTGTATATTCCCCGGATTATCACCTCTGACATTGTCGTTTAAGTTAACTGCACCCGACACGGGATGTAGTTTCCTAATTAATGCCGTTAATTTCAGGAGAACGATAATGAGCCATTTCACTACCTCAGATCATGTTCGCATCGCGTATAAAGATTGGGGCAAAGGTCAGCCGGTTGTTTTCTCTCACGGATGGCCGCTTTCCGGAGACGCCTGGGACGCACAAATGCTTTTCTTTGGGCAGAACGGTTTCAGGGTTATCGCCCATGACCGCCGCGGGCACGGCGCATCCGGGCAGCCCTGGGAAGGCAACAACATGGACCGTTACGCGGACGATCTGGCCGAGCTGCTCGACCATCTTGATCTGCATGATGCGATACTGATTGGCCATTCAACCGGCGGTGGGGAAGTCGCCCGCTATATCGGCCGTCACGGATCTTCCCGCGTGGCAAAAGTGGTGTTAGTCGGCGCGGTTCCACCGCTAATGCTGCAAACGGCTGATAACCCGCAGGGCACGCCTCTGGAGGTTTTCGACAATATCCGCACCGGCACCGCAGCCAATCGTTCGCAGTTCTTCCGCGAGCTGGCGGTACCGTTTTATGGCTTTAATCGCGAAAATATCGCCACCAATGATGGCCTGGTCGAATCGTTCTGGCGGATGGGGATGCAGGGCGGCATCAAAGGGGAGTATGACTGTATCCGCGAGTTTTCCGAAGTCGACTATACGGACGACCTGAAAAAAATCGACAAACCTGCCCTGATTATTCACGGCGATGACGATCAAATTGTGCCCATTGCTGCGGCAGGCATTAAGAGCGCGAAGATAATCGCAGACGCTGAGCTGAAAATCTATCCCGGCGCCAGCCACGGTCTGGCTCAGCTAAATGCCGGGCAGTTTAATCAAGATGTGCTTGCGTTTATCCGCCGCTAGTTTAGATAAATAACCAGGCGTACTGCTTTAGCCTGGCTTCCCGCAGAAAATATCAGTTTCCTCTGCCGCCTGCTGGTTGAGGAACTGATAAATAAAATCGACAAATAATTTCACCATTTTAATGTCGCGGCGGCTTGGATGATAAAGCGCATACACCGCGGATTCATCTTCGTCAGCGGTAACATCAGCGCGTATATCCGGAAACAGCGCTAACAGGTCGCCGCGCTGAACGTCGTTATTCACCAGCCAGTCAGGAAGCAAAGCAATACCCTGCCCGCCCAAAGCCGCCTGCCTGAGTATCTGAGAATTGTTGCATCTAAGGTTTCCCTCAACGCTGACGCCTTCCGTTTTATCGCGGAAGAAAAACCATTTTGTCTGACCGGAAGAGTAGGAGAAAAGCAGGCAATTATGGCGTCGTAAATCGGCAGGCAGCAATGGCACGCCTTTTTCAGCAAGATAGGCCGGGCTGGCGCAAAGAACTCGCTTTTGCAACAGCAGCTTTTTGGCAATGACGTTTTGCGCAGAAATTTTCCCCAGCCGGATGCTGAGATCCAGTCGGTTCTCAGCCAGATCAACCACATCGTCAGTAAAAGTGAGTTCAAGCCGGATAAGCGGATATTGCTTCATGAATTCAGGCAATAAAGGGGCTAAATATTGCAGTGACCAGGATACCGGCAGGCTGGCTCTGAGGATCCCGCGGGGCATACCGGAGTGGTCGCGGGCTTCGTAGTTAGCGTAGGAGAGATCGGCCATAATCCTGCAGGCATGCTGGTAGTACCGCTCTCCGGCCCCGGTTAACGATACCTTTCGGGTTGAGCGAACCAGCAGCACCGTTCCAAGATATTGCTCAAGCGTGTCAATTTGCCGGGTGACGGAAGAGGTGGCAAGCGACAGGCGCCGCCCGGCGGAAGAGAATCCGCCTTCCTCAACCACCGCGACCAGCGCCTGTAAGGACGAAAACATATCCATAGCTTTAACTTTCTCGTATAGGAAAAACGCCTGGGTGAGTCCTTACATTAGCCTGTTTTGAGTGAGGAATACCAGTCAGCTTTGCGTGCTACGCAATAGTGTTTCCGGTTTTACTGGTATTCTCCGCTAGCGCTGAGGCTGTTATGGTTAACGTCAGCAGCCAGACAGTTAATTATTATTTATGCCCTTACCTGGGTGGCATAAATAAAATGCGGAGGTGCCTGTGTCAGATATTACCCAACCTAAAAAAGCCATTATTATTGGCGGTTCCCTTGGCGGACTTTTTGCCGGAAATATGATGAAAAAAGCCGGATGGGATGTGGATATTTTCGAACGCTCGGCAAAAAATCTCGATAGCCAGGGCGGTGGCATCGTGCTTCAGCCGCAGGTGGTGGAGGTGATTCAGGAAAGCGGCGTTAATAAAAAATGGGATGAGATGGGCGTTCGTTCACAATACCGCATTTTTTATAATCCCGACGGTACGGTTGAATACAAACAATTAGCGCCACAAATGCAAACCTCATGGTCGTTAATTTATTCGACATTACTGACCACCACCGGCAAAGAGAATTACCATCAGGGGAAAAAACTGCAGCGTATCGATTCGCAAAAAGAGGGCGTTACCGCGTGGTTTGAGGACGGTGGCCATATAAAAGGCGACATTCTGATTGGCGCCGATGGCAATAACTCCACCGTCCGCCAGCTGCTCTGGCCGGGTGAAACCCCGACTTATTCTGGCTATATCGCCTGGCGAGGGCTGATTCGTGAAGATCGGCTGCCGGAGCGCGCCCGGCTCGATCTTCATGGCAACTTTGCGTTTGCCGATAATAAGGGATCGCAGATTCTGGGCTACCTCGTTCCGGGGATAAATAACGATCTGCGTCCGGGGCATCGGCTTTATAACTGGGTGTGGTATCGCGTTATGGACGACGCGACTCGCGAATCGGTAATGACCGATAAAAATGGCGTAATGCGCGGGCATTCTCTACCTGAAGGCGTCATCGCGCAAAAATGGAAAAACCATATTTATGAAGAGGCCGCGCGGATGCTGCCGCCAGGGTTCAGAGACGTGGTGCTGGCGACAAAAGAGCCTTTCGCGCAATCTATTCGCGATCTGGCCGTTGATAGCATGGTGAAAGATCGGGTGCTATTGCTTGGCGATGCGGCGTCTATTCCACGCCCACACACGGCGGCAAGCACTTCCAAGGCGGCGGCAAATGCCCTGGCATTACGGTGGGCATTTCTGAATTATCCTGACGATATCGATGCCGCTTTAGCGCGCTGGGAGCCGGAGCAGCGGCATCTCGGTAAATACCTGAAGCAGGTGGGAATGAACATGGGCAACCGCCTGATGTCAATTGATATGTCACCATCATCAGGATATTAAATATCAATACGCCGTAGAGCCCGTAATGTATTTCATCTTTCGCCTAAATAATCTTTTAACGCAATGATGTTCCCGACCCACTCATAGCCAGCAGGAGTCAATATGAATATTACCGTCAAGCTCACCTCTGATTTTATTTGCCCGTGGTGCCTTATTGGCGAACGCCGTCTGCAAAAGGTGATTCGTCGTTTACCCGATGATGTGGAGGTGACTATTCTCTGGCGGCCCTATGAGCTTAATCCCACGATGCCGGTAGAAGGCGTCGATCGTAAGAACTACCGTTCCGCCAAATTTGGCAGTTGGGAGTACAGCCAGTCGCTGGACAGAAAAACCATTCTGGCTGCCGCGGAGGATGATATCGCGTTTAATTACGACGCAATGCAGAAGACGCCGAACACCTTCCGCGCGCATCGTCTGATGAATCTGGCCCACCGGCATGGCGCCGCTGATGCCGTCGCCAATGGGATTTTCCATGGCTATTTTGAGCAGGGCCGCGATATCGGCGATGTGGACGTTCTGGCTGATATCGCTGCGGAAAATGGCCTCAACAGAGCGGAAGCGCGGGCTTACCTCTCCGGCGATGCTGGCGTAAAAGAGACCAGAGCGGCAATCAGCTTCGCCACCGGGATCCGCGGCGTACCGAATTTTGACATTGAAGGCGAGACGATTTCCGGCGCGCAGCCGTTAAATCTCATCGAGGATGCCATCATGAGGGCGATTGCCCGTAAATCTCAAGAGAAGCCCGCGCTCTGAACGTCTGATGCTCTTCAATCCCTGCATGGTGAGGTTGCTAAAAATGATCGATAAAGAAACAAACAGCATACGCATTTATGGCCGGGCGGGATCGCCGGAAGGCTATCTGCTTCGGGACTATCTGGCGCGTAGCGCGGTTACCTTTGAATGGATTGAACTAAATAGTGAAGAAGAGTGTTTATCGGCATTAGGGGTGTCAGGGTTCAATGACCTGCGTCTTCCCGTTGTTGAATTTCCGGGACAGGTTCGCCTGTTCGCCCCGGGAGTGCATGATATCGCCGCTTATTTAGGCCACATCACGTTGCCCAAATATCGTGAATATGACGTCTCCATTTACGGCGCGGGCCCTGCAGGGCTAAGCGCCGCCGTCTATGCCGCATCCGAAGGTCTGCGAACCATATTAATTGAGCGCCAGGCTCCAGGCGGCCAGGCGGGTACCAGTTCATTAATCGAGAATTATCTCGGTTTTCCCGAAGGGATCTCCGGGGCTGCGCTGGCGGACCGGGCCCGTAAGCAGGCGATTAAGTTTGGCGCTGAATTGGTAACCATGAGTGAAGGGGTGAAGGCCCATTTTAAGGATGGCAAAATCCATGTTCGTCTTGCCAATGGCGAGACGCTGACCGCCAGAACCAATATCTGCGCTACCGGCGTTGAGTATCGCCGCCTTAATTTACCCCGGGAAGATAAGTTCCTCGGGCACGGCCTGTTTTATGGCGCCGGAGCAGCAGAGGCGCCTTATTGCGCGAATGACCATGTTTATGTGGTGGGGGGCGGCAACTCGGCAGGCCAGGCGGTGATGCACTTTGCTGAATATGCTGCTCAGGTCACGATGCTGGTACGGGGAAGCAGCCTGTCTCAGACATTGTCGACGTATTTAATCCAGCGTATCGCCTCAAAAGCCAATATAAAGGTCATCTTCAATAGCGAGATAGCTGAGCTGGACGGTGAGGATTCCCTCGCGGCGATTACTCTTCACGACCGGTTATCGGGTGGAAAAAGTCGCCACGCCTGTTCCCGACTTTTTGTCTGCATTGGCGGCCAGCCCAACACCGACTGGGCCAGCGAAACGCATATTTTGCGCGATTCTGAAGGCTATTTGCTAACCGGGTCCGATCTCTCCGGAGGGAGCAGCTGGCCCGAGAACTGGCCATTAGCCCGCCAGCCATTTTATCTGGAAACCAGCGTGCCCGGCTCTTTTGCCGCGGGGGATGTCAGACATGGTTCCGTGAAGCGCGTTGCGTCCGCCGTTGGCGAGGGGGCGATGGCCGTGACATTTGTCCATCGCTACTTACAGGAACAGGGGTGAGCGCATGTCAGCAACCGTATCCTCACCGAAGGCATCTTTCCCGCGCTATGCGGGTAGCCGGCCCTACGTCTCATCACGATCTTCTGTCGGCCTTCCGTTTACTGACCGCTTAATTGCCGTTCTTAGCTTTGCGCACTGCGTTAATAACCGACAGAATAATCGATTGAGAATGCAGAAAATCTGCCGGGAAGATGCAATCAAAAATCCCCAGGCGGCGCTTGTCATACCGATTATCCGACGTTTATCCCCTAAGCCGGCCTTGTTTTTTCCAGATTTGCTCCAGCGCGCGGTTGCATTAGCGACTTTACCGCCGGCAAGGACAGAAAGTAAAAAGTAGAAAAACCAGCGTATATGCTTTTGTTCGGAAGATGCGTTGACTTTCTTCGTTTCATTAGCAATTCTTTTTTGTAAAAGGACTAACGTTGGAATAATACATTCGTTCGCAACGATCGTTTGGTGGTGAGAATAATCATAAAAATTCTTTGGCGGATCGCTGATTAAACAATAAACGGACGGTGTCATTACACAATCATACGAGCCAGGGCCATTTTGACAGGTTACTTGATTATATGTATCAAGCTCCTCGCGGATTTTTTGGGCAGTATTATTGTCGGCATCTCTGTTATAAATAATGTAGATTTCGCGGGTTGTTTTCGGCACCAGCGCGAGAATTAATTTATCATTGTAGGTGGCATATTCTGCCAACTCTTGCCGCATACGATGAGCCCAGGCACACGATGCCAAATTTAGCTTTTCTTGAGCACAATGCCGATCGTACTGGCGAAGCTGATTTGCCAGATAGGTGCTTGCTTGTTGGAACTGTTGAGTGTCATCCTGCAGGTGCCGTTGATTCTCTCCAGCGCCGGTATCTGCAACAAAAAATACCGCTGCGACAATCGCCATTGAGTACCAAATATGATCGTAGAAATGGCGAAATCGGTCCTGTAAGCTAAAGATATCCGTAAGAATGATAAATAAGTTCCAGCCGGTAATTAATCCCATGATGAGCAGGCAGGTCATGCCCACCGCGCTACCTAAATAGCCTGCACCCCAAACGTTATAAATCTCTGGCAAGAATTGAATTTTAGGCCAATACCCTAAGACCGAAAGCGTTCCCGGAACGCACCAAATAAATACCCCAGCCAGCAATCCTTTCCATCGTCCAACGCAGTAGGCGGCGACCATAGAAAAAACAAAAAGCAACATCAAATATATCAACAGAAAGAAAAATAAAAACCCGATACCATATTGGATATCAAAGGCCGTGATCATGGCATAGCCGCTGGAATCGATTGCTGGAGGTGTAACAAGGGATATTCCTGTGGCATCTAACGTTTGCTGGATGTTATAGGCAACACCAATAATAAATATTACGTATGGGATTGTGAAGGTTACCATCATTTCGCTCTCCTGCTCTTTCCTGATATCTTCAGGGCCCCTTTGAAACCGCAGCGGCAGCGGCCTGTAGGCAATCCTGCCCTGGATTGTGAACAAGGGTCAACCAATCGCGAAAAAAATCACATCGCAAAGAATACTTCATCTTTGGCTCTTAATAAGCGTTCCATTTAAGGCGAAAAATTTAGTTTTTGGGGGTCAAATGAGAGAGACAAACATTGCATTTAGTCCGCGAAGCTATATTTAAAAAGCCCGCTTAAGTTTTCTTCAGCGGGCTTTTTTGTCGTTTGCCGCTCTCTCAACCCAGAGCATTAAATTTCCCTGCGCGCTGACCCGCCAGGCCCCGGCAGCGCCGTGCCAGCCCTGGGCCGCAGCGCGCCTGTTTTTACGAGCGCGGCTCGTTGCCCGCGCTCTCATCTTTCCCGCGTCGGGCGTCGAACTGCAGCAGCCTCCCGGTATTCAGCAGTACCAGCAGCGTGCTGAGATTGTGCAATATCGCCGCCACCAGGGCTCCCGCCGCGCCGAGCAGCCCCATCGCCGCGGCAATCACGATTAAAATGGTCCAGCCAAGGCCGATAAATACGTTGACCCGCAGGGTGGCGCGGCACTGGCGGCTGAGCCTTACCGCCAGGGGCAGGCGGCGTAAGTCGCTGCCGGTCAGCACCACGTCGGCGGAAGCCAGCGCGATATCGGCGCCGTTGCTGCCCATAGCGATACCGACGGCGCCGGCCTTGAGCGCCAGCGCATCGTTGATCCCGTCGCCAACCACCATCGGGCGCCATCCTTCACTGACGGCCCGCTGCACCTGCTGCAGCTTTTCGGCCGGAAGAACTTCGGCCGCCAGCTCGCCAATTCCCGTCCGTTGGGCCACGCGCTGCGCGACGGCCAGGCGATCGCCGGTCAGCAGCAGGAAGCGGCCGATGCCGAGGTTTTGCAGCATCTCAATGGCCTCCGGGGCCTCGGGGCGGATCGTATCGTCGAGCAGCAGCCAGCCGAGAAAAACGCCGCCTTCAGCGATACCGACCGTCGGGCCATCGTGGTCGGGGAGCGGCGCGACGTCGATCTGATAGCGGTCGAATAGCTCTCTTCGTCCCAGCAGCGCCCGGCCGGCATCGGTGGTGGCGACGACCCCCAAACCCTGAATCTCCTCCACGTCCCGCAGCGGGATCTCTTCATCTGTCGGAAGCGCGCCGACCATCGCCCGGCTCACCGGGTGATTACTTGCGGCGCCCAGCGCCGAGGCCAGCTGTAGCAGAGACTCGCGCGGGCGCGAGGTTGCCGAAACCACGTCGACCAGCCGCAGACGCCCCTGGGTCAGGGTGCCGGTTTTATCAATAATGACCGCATCAACGTCCGCCAGCTCCTCAAGAAAGGCCGCGTTGCGGATCAGGATACCGTGCCGGGCGGCCACCGCGATCCCCGCCATTGAGGTGGCCGGGGCGGAGAGCACCAGGGCGCAGGGGCAGGCCGCGACCAGCACCGCCAGCATCGCCTGGCTGTCGTAGGTCAAAAACCAGGTCGTCGCGGCGATCAGCAGCACGAGGATCAGATAATGTCCGGCGTAGCGTTCCAGCATTCGGGTGATGGGCGGTTTTGCCCGCTCGGCGTCCTGCATCAGCGCCAGCACTTTCCCGAGGGTGGAGTGCTCGCCCGTATGGGTAATCTCGACGCGCAGCAGGCCGTTGAGGTTCAGCGTTCCGCCGAAGACCGACATTCCGGGGCAGACCTCCGCCGGGACCGATTCACCGGTAATGGACGCCACGTCGAGGCTGGCATTACCGGAGAGGATCTTCCCGTCGGCGGGAATTTGATCGCCCGGGCGAACTTCAACCACGTCGCCGGGGCGCAGCTGCTGGCTGCCGATATTTTCCAGCGCTCCGTCCTGGCGCAGGCGTCTCGCGCGGCTATGCGCCAGCTTGCTCAGGCCGGCGATGGCCTGGCGGGTTCCCATGACGCTGCGCTCTTCCAGAATATGGCCGAAAATCATGATCACCGGCAGCAGCGCGGCGGTCATCAGATCGCCCAGCGCCCACGCGCCCAGCATCGCCAGCACGATCAGCAGATCGGTCACCCCGTGGAGATCCGGATGCAGCAGGCTGTGCCAGCCCGCCCGGAATACCGGCACGGCAACCAGCAGCCAGGCAACGCCGGCCAGAATATCGCCGATCGCCGGCTGATCCGGCGCGACGGCGCGCCAGAGCAGGCTGAGCAACAGCAGCCCGATGGTTATCATCGCCAGCGTCAGCCGGCGCGCCATCCGCCGCTGCTCCGCAGGAGTCTGGAGATGACTGCTGAAGTGGATATGCCCGTGGCTACACGACTGGCTCATGGTGATTTCTCGCTGGTCGGCGGGGTGGCCGGCTGGGGGGGAAGGCCCTGAAGGATCAGGCGGCTGTCGTCTCCGGGGGCGACGGTAATAACCTGTCCGGCCTGCGACAGAATGCGGCTGACCGCGTCGCGCCACAGGCGTAGCAGCAATCCGCCGTCGCTCCCGTCGCGCCGGGTTTGCGCCAGCTGCAGGATGGTTCGGGTATCAACGCTGGCCTTCGCCAGGGTTTCCTGACGGCTGGCTTGCGCCTGCTGAATGGTGCGATCCGCCTGCTGCTGCGCCTGCTGGCTCAGCAGCGTGGCCGCGGTTCGTGCGCTGGCGATCTCCTTATCTGCCTGCTGGCTGGCGGTGAGCACGGCGTTGAAGGCCGCCACCGCGTTCGCCGGCAGCGATGAAACGATATCGACACGCTCAATGACGATGCCCGGATCGTTGCCGCCGGCGGCCATCTGCGCCAGGCTTTGTGCCATGTTGTGCCTGAAGTCGCTGCGCAGGCGGATACGCTCCTCCGCCGAGTGGCGATCGTTCTGCGGGGTTTCCGGTCTGGCAACCAGAATCGCGTCCAGACCGCGCTCCATGCAGACGACCGCGGCGGCGCGTTCGGTCAGGCGATCGATCAGCGGCTCGATATGCGGACGCTGTAGCGCGAAGCGGATCGGGTCGCTGACCCGCCAGAATACGCGGACATCCAGCTGCACCACGCCTTCATCGCCGGTTAAAAGATAGCCCGCTCCGGCGCCGGCATCGCCGTCCCGCTCCCAGTTGTTGATCCGCTCCAGCTGCTGGTCGCGGCGCAGCACCGCCACGTCCCGTTCGAGAATGCGTTCGGCGGCCGGCACCAGTTCGATGCTGTTGACGGGATGCGGCCAGGCGAACAGCAGCCCCGCGTTCGCCACGCGGATCGGCCTGCCAAACTGAAAGACCACCGCCCGGCTGTCGGGGGCGACCGGATGGATACAGGAGAACAGCCACGCGCCGGCGGCAAGAATAGCCGCGCCATACAGCGTAAAGAAGGCGATGCGGTATGACTGTCCCCAGGGCGTTGAGCCAGGCGATGCTGAAGTCATGGCTGCTGCGTCCCGGTCAACGGCGTGGGGCCCTGCACCAGGGTGCGGAACGGCTCCGCATCGGTACGCAGCACCAGGCGGGTGCTGGCGTTAACAATCGTGCTGAGCGTATCCAGCGAACGCAGGAGGTCATATAGCTGCGGGTCGCTGGCCCGCGCCTTGCCGTAGATGCCGGCCGCGTCGCGCTGGGCGTCGGCGCTAATGGCCGCCGCTTTCACCGCGGCGTCGGCCTGCAGAATGCGCGCATCGCGATCCGCCCGGGAATGAATTTCCGCAGCCTGACGTTTGCCTTCGGCGGTGCGTTCGGTGGCGATGGTTTCGCGCTCGGCGCGCATGCGATCCACCGTGGCGTTCAGCGTGACGGCCGGTAGGGTCAGGCGCTCGATCCCGGTCTGGATCAGTTCAATGCCGTAGCTTTTCAGCAGCTGGGCCTGCAGCTGCGACTGCAGCTGGCTCTCCAGCTGGGCTATTTTGACTTTGTTAGCGTCGACGTTAACGATATCCGACAGCGCGTAGTTGCTGGCGGTGGTCTCCAGCGCGGAGCCGATAAAGGTGCGGATTTGGCGGGCGGCCTCATCCGGCTGGTTCTGCACGGCGCGAATAAAGCGCAGCACGTTGTCGTTATCGGGTTTGACCTTCCAGATAACCCAGGCCTGCACCAGCACCCGTAATCCGTCGCGGGTGCCCACGTCCTGCAGGCCGCTGGAGGTGGAGCGAATGCGCAGATCGACGTCCAGCGGCGTTTCAAAAGGCGCCGGCAGCCGCCATGACAGGCCGGGGGCGAGCAGGACGCGTACCGGATCGCCAAAGCGGGTCACCACGGTGGCGCTCCCGGCGCGGACTTCCAGCAGGCAGGCGGTTAATACCGCCAGCGTGACCAGAAATGCCGCCACGCCGAGGCGAATGCCGCGCCTGCGGCGCAGCGGGGCAGGCGGAGAGATCTGCCGCTTAACGGCATTCGGGGCTACGTGGGTGGCGGTTATCGCGCGGATCTTCATGGTGTGCTGGCCTTCTGTGGGGCGGTACTGTCGGATAAAGCGGGATACTGACGGAGATCGAGCACCGGTTCGCTGGTCCCCTGAAGATGGTTATCGAGGATCAGCAGCGGAGTATGGGCCAGCGCCTGGCTCAGAATGTGATAGCGCCGCTCGGTAATAAACGCCTCTCCCGCCTGCTGCCACGCCTGCTGTTCCGCAGAGAAGGTCACCGCGGCGGCCCGCGCCCGCGACCGGTTTTCGGCGGCGGAGGCCTCGGCGTTATTCAGGCCGGTCAGGGCGTTACGCTGCGCTTCGCGGCCGACCTTCTCCGCATAGCCCTGTTCGCGCGCGATCAGCGCATTTGCCGCGATTTGCGCGGCCTGCACCCCGTGATAGGCGTTGGCCGCTCCGGCGGGGGGATGAATGGCCTCTATGCGGGTGAACAGCAGCTCCACGCCGGTATTGAGGGTCGTAAGACGCTGCTGGATTTGCTGGCTGAGCGCGGTAGCCAGCGTCGCCCGCTGCTCATCAAGCAGTTCATCGAGCTGCTTGCTGGCAAACTGGGTCACCAGTATCTGACGGGCGATGCTGCGAATCATCACCGCCAGGTCTTCGGTCTGATACTGGCTGTTAAGCGCATCCCGATCGCTGAGGCCAATGCGCCAGATCACGCGGATATCCATATTCACTATCTGGAAATTCTGCTTGTCCATAGCGGCGCTGGCGATGACCTGGGACTGGTCCGTGGCGTGGCTGCTATCCCAGAGCCGCCAGCTGCTCTGCGGTGCCGGGCCTTCTGCGGCGTCGTTGGGCTGGAGATCCACCTGCGCGGCTTCGGCGATATCGCTGAGCTGGAGTTCATGCACCGCGCCGTTCTCGACGGCGACCACCCGGCCAAAGGGCCAGGGCAGCCCGGCGTGCAGGCCGGGAGCCAGAACGGCGATCGGGCGGCCAAAACGCTCATATATCCCGCGCTGATGCAGCTGCACCTCCGTCAGCCCGCTGAGCAGCCAGCCCAGCGCGGCGATCCCCGCGGTCACCGGTAAAAGCCGGCTGCCCATCAGACGAAACGCCTGAATCTGGCGCAGATCGACGCCAAAGCGCTGCTGAAATGAGTCCAGCGCGCGCAGCAGCGGCCGCGGCGGCCACTGATACAGCCCGGCGAGCAGGCTGTGGGTCAGAAAGCGGGGGGCGGCGTTCGGCGGGAGGGGAGAGGCCATCGCGGTCAGGGCGCGCAGCACATATTCCAGCGCCACCAGCAGTATCATCAGGCTCGCCAGCTTAATACCCCACAGCGCGGGCGCGGGGAAAGCCATCGCCGCCAGCAGCGAGAGGGTGAGCAGCAGCAAGAGGCTGAGCATGAAGCGAGCGAAGCTCACGTGCTGCTGCTGATGAGGCCAGTCGCGAAGGGGGCGGAAGCTGAGCATGCGTTCGATCAGCAGCAGCGTAAAACAGAGCAGAATAAAGAAGGCGACGGCGATCAGCCGCGGGGCATCGGCCTGGTCAACGGACCGGTCATCCGCGATATTGGCGATGGCAAAGGCGCCGGCCAGCGCGGCGGCGATCAGGGTGGTCGCCAGATGCTGATGGAAATGGCGGAGCCAGGCCTGCACGTTTTCCGGCAGCGCGCGACGCAGAAGAGTCGGCTCTTCCTCCGCGCTATTGGCGGACGGCGAGTCCTGCATCCCGCCGCCTTCGCAGCGTAACGCGTTTTCCACAAACGCCAGCGCGACCAGCACCGCGGCGAGCATCAGGCGCGTCACGGGCAGCCAGAACCCCGTGACGGAAAACAGCTGCAGGAAGAGATAAATCGCGCCGGAGATAGCGAGAAGGCAGTACAGAATAGCCTGTGCGATAAGCAAACGTCGGCTTCGCGAAGTGACCCGAGGGCGACTCTCGGGTGAGGGGGGCTGCGCCATAGACTCTCCAGTTGATCCGTCCTTGCCCCCTCAACCCGGGCAAACGATCTGCTGAGGTTACTGCTGAGACGAAGAACCGATGGTGTTATATGATAACATCCGCAATATAAACAAAGCGCTCCGTCCTGGATAGCCTGCGACCCGCGTAAAGCTGGATGTTATATTGTAACAATGTATTTATTGTGCAATATACCGCTGGCGCCGAATGGGCGCTGTGGTAGGGTTTTCGCATCAATAACTGGCCCGGGACGCGTTTCAGATATGAAAATTTATCGCATAGTACTTTTATCCGTTGCCTTTAGTTCCCCGGCGGCCTATGCCTTCCAGGCTAAAAGCGCGGCTTCTGCGGAGGTAAGCGCCTCCCAGCTGAAAAAGGCGGAAGAGAGCATCGTCAGCAATTTCTATAGCCACAACGACGCCGGTTTTCAGACCTCAATATTGGGGACCTGCAGCGCGACGCCGGTCCCCGGCTGCCACTGCGCCTTCTGCACGATGCTGCGCGGCGGGGCGTAACCAGCCTTTCTCCTCAGGGCCTTAGTGGTTATTGTTGATAGCTGGTTGAGGGGGACTCGCGGACAATAGCGTCGCATTACCCCTTTTAACCCGCAGAGAAAGCTGATGTTTAAACTAATTTATCTGGCCGCCATTATGGCCATGCTGTCAGGATGTTCGGGCTTTATCGATAAGGTCAAAAATACCGAACTAAAAGAGGAATATTTCTCCGCCAGCGTAGAACGCACCCAGGAATGTCTGCAGTATCAGTCGCTCCGCCATCAATTTTATCTTGAGCAAGACGATCCGCTGCCCAACGGCGATAAAAGATATAATCTTCTGAGAGACCACGATGCGGTGGCGAATATCGACATGGGTAAATCGGGCAAAAAGACGCTGGTCAATTTCTTCTATGACAAAAGAGACGGGCAGGTACAAGGCGCGCTGTCTGACATCATCCATCAGTGCCACCGCGACCTGGATTAGCTTCTCCGCCCGCGCGGCGGGGGGTAAACGCCGCGCGGGCCGGGCCGCGATCGCCTCCTCTCAGGAGGCGTGAAGGGTGAAAGGAGGGATCGTTTTACCATCCACGGTCATGCCGGCGAAAGCGAGCATCGGCGCCAGGGTGGCGTTGTTTTCGGCCGGGAAGTTGAGCTTCGGCTGCGAAACCTCGCTGAGCCTGGCGATCTGCCCGGCCGACAGCCTGACCTCAAGCGAGTCGAGGTTGGTTTTCAGCTGATCGAGCCGCCGGGCGCCAATCAGAGTGGCGCTGACTCCCGGCTGCGACCTGACCCACGCCAGCGCCACCGCCGCCGGGCTGACGTTAAGCGCCGAGGCGATCTCGACCACCGTGTCGATAACATCATAGTCCGCCGGCGACGGCATGCCGACCATGCCGCTGCGGCGGGTGTCGACGCTGCCTTCGCCGTTGCGCCTGAATTTACCGCTCAGGAAGCCGCTTTTGAGCGGTGACCAGGGCATAATCCCCATGCCCATCTCCTGCGCCAGCGGGAACAGTTCCCCTTCGCCGGTTCGCTCCAGCAGGGAGTATTCGAGCTGCAGCGCAATAACCGGCGCCCAGCCGCGAAAGCGGGCGATGGTCTGCGCTTCGGCGGTTTTCCACGCCGGAATATCTGAGAAGCCGATATAGCGAATTTTGCCGGCGGTGACCAGATCGTCGAGCCCGCGAAGCGTCTCTTCAATCGGCGCGCCCCGGTCCCAGTTATGCAGCCAGTAGATATCGATATAGTCGCTCTGCAGGCGTTTTAGCGAGGCCTCGCACTGCTGAATCAGCGCCTTGCGCCCCGCGCCGCCGCCGTTTGGATCGCCGGGAAAGAGGTTGCAGTAGAATTTTGTGCCCAGCACCAGCTCATCGCGTCGCACCGCGTGGTGCTTTATATAGTCGCCGACAATCTGCTCCGAATGACCGGCGGTGTAGATATTGGCGGTATCGACAAAGTTGCCGCCGCGGCTTCGGTACTCATCGAGCATGGCAAACGATTCCTGCGGGCTGGCGCCCCAGCCAAACTCTTCGCCAAAGGTCATGGTGCCGAGGCAGTACGGGCTGACCCGTAGCCCGGAGCGTCCCAGGGTAATGTAGTGATTAAGCGGCATCGCGTTCTCCTGCGGGTGAAAAAATTATTGTCCGATCATCCTGAGCGAAAGGTCCCACAGGCGCCCGGCCTGCAGGGGGTCTATCGCCCAGCGGCGCACGCCGCTGACGTCGGGGCTATCGTCGGCGACCGGCGACGATATGTCGCAGTCCGCGCAGTACACCCCGCCCATTCCGGCCAGCTGCGGGCTGGTCGCGGCCCACAGGCTGGTTGCCGCGCCCTGAGCCACGGTTTTCAGGGGCGATGGTACAAAGTCCGGCCCAACCTGCGCCGCCTGGGCGACGGCCGCCTTCTCCTCCGCGCTCATAAAGCGGCTCAGCCGGGTGGCGGGGATCCTGCCGGGATGTACCGCAAAAGCGCGAATGCCCAACGGCTGGCCGAGCCGGTCGAGATGCACGGCAAACAGGGCGTTGGCCGTTTTCGACTGGCCGTAGGCCCGCCAGGGATCGTAGGGCCGCTGGCGGTAGTGGATATCGTCGAAGCAGACCGCGGAATAGCGGTGCCCGAGGGATGATAGCGCCACGACGCGCGCGCTCCCCGAGGCGACGAGCGCGTCCCAAAGCCGCAGCGTCAGCTGAAAATGGCCGAGATGGTTGGTGGAAAACTGCGATTCGAACCCGCGGGCGTCGCGGGAGAGCGGCGGGGCCATAATACCGGCGTTATTCAGCAGAATATCGACGGCGTCGGTTTCGGCGAGCGCGGCGCTGGCGAAGCGGTCAATGGAGTCCGGATCCAGCAGATCCAGCGGCAGCACGATGGCGTCCGGCATACCGGCAAGGGCGGCTCGGGCCGCTGCCACATCGCGGGCGGGAACGATGATTCTGGCGCCGGCGGAGCGCAACGCCCTGACGGTTTCCAGACCAATTCCCGCGTGACCGCCCGTGACGATGGCGCATTTTCCGCTGAGGTCGACGTGACGCATGACCTCCTCGGGCGTAGAGGTCGCGCTGAAGCCTGAAACAACAGGAGACTGAGGGGTGAGCATAGCTGTTCTCCGGGACGAAGGGGGTTGTCACATGGTAGAGTGCCGTCACCGTACGATGAAGCCGTGAAAGTGCTATTTTTATGCGTAATAGTTCAAATATAAGCGTTGACCCGCTATCGGACCTGCTCGATTTCCTGCAGGTGCGCTGCGATCTCTCCGGCCGCCTGGTGGCCGGCGGGGCCTGGGCGCGGCGTTTCGCCAACCTCGACTCGATTAAGTTTTGTGCGGTAACGCAGGGGCGCTGCTGGTATTTGCTCGATGACATGCCGGCTCCGCTGCTGGCGGAGAGCGGCGACGTGCTGATTACCAACGGCACGCGTACCCTGACGCTGGCCAGCGCGGCCGAATTGCTACCCGACGCCGGGCAGGCGCCGATCGAACGCGACGACGACGATCGGTATCGCCTGGGGCAGGGAGAGGATTTCACCATGCTCGGCGGCAAAGTGCGGCTTGATGCCGATCGCCAGGCGCTGCTGTTGAGCGGGCTGCCGCCGCTGATCCACGTGCGCGGCGGCGCGGCCGAAGCAGAACCGCTCTCCTGGCTGCTCAGGCAACTGGTGGTCGAAATGAAAAGCAGCCGTCCCGGACGCTCAAGCATGGTGGCCGGGCTGACCCAGCTGCTCTTTACCCAGACGCTGCGCGCCTGGCTTGCCGACGCGCCGGCGGACGATAAGGGATGGCTGAAGGGCTTTGCCGACCCGCGGCTCTCCATCGTGCTCAGCTGCATTCACGGCGACCCCTCCCGCAGCTGGACCCTGCAGGCGCTGGCAAAAAGCGCCGGGATGTCGAGAACCTCGCTGGCGGTGCGGTTTCGCGAAAAAATTGGGGTCCCGCCGCTGGCTTATTTAACCCAGTGGCGCATGTACCTGGCGCGGCGCGAGCTGCTGGCGGGGGCGGCGATCGCCGAGGTGGCCGCAAAGGTAGGGTACGCTTCCGAAAGCGCGTTCAGCAGCGCCTTTAAGCGGGTGATGGCCGTGGCTCCCGGACATTATCGCCGGGATAGGTTGGTAGAGGATGCAGACCCGGCGGCCTCCGGCGATCCGCATGGCGGTGATTTTTAGCCGTCGGCCCGGCAGGAGGCTATTTCGCGACCGGCCCGGTCCGCATCGGCGAGGGGATCGGTAGGATCGACAAGTAGATCGCCTTCAGCCCGTCAGCGTTGCTGGTGCCGACGGGCCTGGCATCGGGACAGCAGCTGTTGATATTGCTGCGGGGTATCAACGTCCCAATGAATGCCGCTTTCCTGCACGCCGACGGTTTGGCTACCGAACTGATGAACGACCGTTTTGAGGTTATCGTCGGCTCCGGCAGAGCCTATTTTTTCAATAATCGAAAACGGCAGCAGCACCGGGTGGCCCCGACCCTGCTGATACTCCGGGATAAGGCAGGTCTCCCGGCGCTGGCGCCACAACGAAGCATAAACGCCGACGCCTGCTGCCGGCATATCGCCTAAGGCGATAAAAAAATGCCGCGCTTTAATATGCTTCACCCCGGCCTGGATGGATGAAAACATGCCTTCCTGATAGCTGGCGTTATGAACCAGCTCAATATCGGGATGATGCGCATAGCGCTGATGCAGCTCGGCCCCTCTGAAGCCGGTCACCAGGATAACCCGATCGCAGAAGGAGAGCGCATCGGCGATGGCGCTGTCCAGGACGGTGCCCTTTCCCCAGGGCAACATCATTTTCCAGGTACCCATCCTGGTTGACATTCCGGCGGCAAGAATCAAACACTCTTTAACAGGCATACGCCCTCCGCGAGTATCGGCGCCCCCGGATATCAACGCGTCCGGGGAGCGCCTCAAACTCAAGCCTTCAGTATTGCTTTTATCGAGGTGATAATTGGCTGATAGCCGGTGCAGCGGCAGAGATTCCCCTCCAGAGCTTCACAAATTTCGCTATCGGTAGGCTGAGGATTTTGATCTAACAAGGCCTTAGTGCTCATCAGTACCCCCGGCGTGCAGAAGCCGCACTGCACTCCGCCGTGGCGCACGAACGCATTCTGCAGCTTTTTCCCGACGGCATCATGCTGCAGCGCCTCAATTGTGGTGATTTCCGCGCCGTGGCACTGCGCGGCCAGCAGAAGGCACGAGCAGACCGACTTTTCATTCATGATTACCGTGCAGGCCCCGCACTCCCCGACGGAACAACCCTCCTTGGTGCCGGTTAGCCGCAGCTCTTCCCGCAGAAAATCCAGCAGGCGGGTGTTATCGTCCACTTCGCGACTGATGCGAATACCATTGACCTTCAGCTCAATTCGGTTCATTTTTTGCCACCTTCTGCTCTGCCAGCGTTTCCTGCATCATTTGTCGGAACATATCTTCAAATACCGGTATTTTGTAAGGGGCAGACCAGCGTCCGCCTATCGCCTGATGCATTATTTTGTTCAGCGCCTGCGTCGCGTCCTCAATTCGCTTCTCATCGAGGACGAACCCCGTCAGGCAGGACTCAACCTCCGTCAGCCGTTGCGGCTTGCTGAGCAGGGCGCCATCAACCAGGCGGCAGAGCGCCAGGGTGCCATCGCCAGAAAATGCGAATACGCCCGTCAGGCTTTGCCGGGTGATATTCAGCGCGTTGCGGCGTCCCAGCTGTAAATACCGCTGCTGTGAGAGCTGCGCGGGCGGGGCAGGTAATATGACCCTGGTGACTATTTCGCCTGGATTCAGCGCCGTGCGGTAGCCGCCGACGATAAAGTCGCTGAGGGCTATCTGGCGCAGGCCGGTACGGCTGCGCAGCTCCAGCCTGGCGTCATAAATAATGAGCGGCGGAACCGAGTCGGCGCAGGGCGCGGCGTTGACGATATTCCCGCCGACGGTGGCCTGGTTGCGAAGCTGGAGAGAGCCAATAGTTTTGCAGGCCGTGACCAGCAGCGGGTAGCGCGCCCTAATCAGCGGGTGCCTGACCAAATCGGTAAAACAGACGCCTGAGCCGATAATCAGCTCGTCGTTGACCTCTTCAATCTGCTTCAGCTCCTGAAGCCCCGCAATATTGACCAGCCCGACCTCGTCGGTTTTTAGCCGCGCCTGTACCAGTACGTCGGTCCCCCCGGCGATGGGCCGGCTATTTTCCTGCGCCAGCATCAGCAGCGCTTCGTCCAGATTTTTCGGCGTCGCCATCCGCAGCGTATTGAGGCGCAGAACCTGCTTATGCTCCGCTCCCTCCGCCATGAGTTCGCTCTGGCGCTCGGGTTTTTTCAGGTTATAACCCAAACGGACGCGCTCAAGGGTAAGGGGAAGCTGGCGGTTCCATTTCTCCAGGGCGAAGCAGACCGCGTTATTAAGCGCCGCCGCTCCCAGCTCAAGGACCGGCTCGCCGATGACCTTGGCGCCTAAAGGCCCGGCGTTGTCGTGGTTTTCGACGGCGATAATATCGATATTGGGCATATCCTGGATTGTGGGCAGCAGATAGGTGTCAAAATTCTCTGATTTCACCGCTCCGTTTTCGGTATTGAAATCCTCCAGCATGCCGTATCCCACCATCCCCTGCAGCACGCCGCCGTACACCTGACCGGCAAAGCCGACGGGATTTATCACCTTACCCACATCGTGGGCGGCGACGACGTTATTGATAGCGATCTTGCCGGTGCGGGTATCCAGCGCAATATCGGCGATCTGGCAGCCGTACACCCAGGTGAAATAGGGGCTGCCGCAGCCTTTTTCCTCATCCCAGTGAATAGCCGGCGCCACGTGCCAGCCGTAGGAGGAGAGATTGGCGCCCGTCGCTCGGGTCAAATCAACGACTTCCTGAAAAGTCAGGGCGGTTTGCGGTTTGTGACGATTGAAGACCTTCCCTTCCTGCCACACCAGGTCGTCTATACCGGCGGCCTCAAGCCGCTGGCTGATGGCGTTGGCCATCCGTTTTTTGATTTTATTGGCGGCGCTCAGGATGGCCTGTCCGCCCATCAGCGTGCCACGGGAGGCGACGGTAGAGCCGCCGTCGGCAATCATCGAGGTGGCAGGCTCAGAGAACATCACCCGATCCAGGCCGATACCGAAGGCATCGGCGGTAATCAGCGACATGGTGGTTTGCAAACCCTGGCCGTTTTCAGAGACGGAGGTTGAAACGTTGATGCTGCCATCGGCGTTCACCTGCATCAGCGCCGATGAGGCATCCAGGCCCTCCGCGCCGAGGGAGCATCCGCGGTGGCTGAGCGCCAGGCCGATACCGTAGCGCACCGGCCCGCCCTCGGCGTTGAGCTTGCTATAGTGCTCGCGCCTGGCGACGAACTCCGCTTTCGCCATAGCTTTTTCGAGGACTTCCTGCGCGGAGACCGTATGATTATCAAATACCTGTCCGGCCATGCTGGTATCGCCCTGGCGGAGAATATTGCGCAGGCGCAGCTCGACCGGGGAGAGCCCCATTGCTTCGGCAACCTCGTCCATCAGCGATTCATTGGCAAAAATTACCTGGGGAGCGCCGTAGCCGCGATAGGCGGAAGTGTAGTTATTGTTGGTATAGACCCCCGTCACATCGACCCGCACGTTGGGAATGTTATACGGCCCGGCGGCCTGCACCGAACTGCGCCAGGTCACGAACATGGTCTGCCCGGAGTAGCTGCCGCCATCGGCGATAATATCGACCTTAATCGCCTGGATGCGGGCCTCATCATCGAGGCCAATCTTGTACTTCATCTTATAGGGATGGCGTTTATAGCTCTCCCGCATCGACTGTTCCCGATTGTAGGAGATCTTGACCGGGCGGCCGGTAAGATGCGCCAGCAGGGCGGCGCGGCAGGCGATATTGTCGATAATATCGTCTTTTCCGCCAAACGAACCGCCCAGTATCGAGCGTTTGACGTTAACGCGCGACTGCGCAAGGCCGAGGTATTTTGCCACGATACCGCGAATCCGGTGGGCGTTCTGAATCGAGCCGCTAATGGTCATCACCTGCTCGTTGCTGTCGATCCAGGCGGTAATGGATTCCGGTTCTATATAGCCATGTTCCTGAAACCCCACCTCGTACTCGCGTTCGAAAATATGCGTAGAGGCGGCAAAGCCGCTATCGATGTCGCCCTTGACGGTGTGGTGGTGATTAATAATGTTGCTGTCGAGCTCGCTATGAATTAAGCGGGCTCCGGGTTTCATGGCCTCTTCTGGCGAAACGATGGGCTGCCAGGGCGTATAGGTAATCGCGATCTTCTCCGCCGCCAGGCACGCCGCTTCATAAGTTTCTGCGGCGACGACCGCAATCACATCCCCGCGATAAGCTATCTCATCGCGAATGATCGGCGGATAGTCGGGAATGATAACGCCGAGGCTCTTCTCGCCGGGAATATCCTCCCACGTGGCAATGCGTACCACGCCAGGAACGTTTCTCGCCTCAGATAAGTCGAGAGAGTCAATGCGTCCTGCAGGAATATCGACAAAACGACAAACGCCGTACAGCATATTTGCCATTTTAATATCATCGCCGTAAATAGCCTTGCCGCTCACCTTGGCCAGGCCATCAACGCGCGCGACTTCATTGCCAACCAGCGTAGTGGTCATATATTTCTCCGTTTCCAGGGTCCTGTCCCTTGTACGAACGACGCCCGACGGATGGTGTCACCGTAGGTCGCACTGCCGCAGCTGCGGGTCGTGTCTGTTTGCGCGGCATAACGGTCGTAAAGACGTTTTTTGCCTATCTGGCGAGAAGTAGCAATAGATATGCCAGCTCAAGGGAAAGGGATTTTCGCGGGTGCCAACTGTGACGCCGATCGAGTTTATTGGCGAAACGACGCTGCCTGCGCGGGAGGCCGTTGCCGCTATCGTCGGGTGATTATCATCTGCGGGGCGATAATTATTATCATAATGATAGATAGCCTTCCGGCATCGGGATAAGGCGCGTGGTGATAACAGGGTGGGGCGGCTCGCGGGTTTTTCAGGCGACCCGTGCCCCCGCGCGCCGGAACGCGCGCAGGGGAGTGCAGGGAGGGAAACTAGCGGAACGGCGGTTCGTTGAAGGTGCGCAGCTTGCGCGAATGCATATGATCGCCTTCGGCCCGCAGGAGATCGATAGCCTTAATGCCAATCTGCAAATGTTCTGAAATCGCCCCTTCGTAAAAACGGTTGGCCTGGCCGGGCAGCTTTATCTCACCGTGCAGCGGTTTATCCGATACGCACAGCAGCGTGCCGTACGGGACGCGGAAGCGGTAGCCCTGGGCGGCGATAGTCGCGCTTTCCATATCGATAGCGACGGCGCGGCTGAGGTTGAAGCGCAGCGCCGAGGCTGAATAACGCAGCTCCCAGTTGCGGTCGTCGGTAGTGACTACCGTACCGGTGCGCAGCCGCTGTTTAACCTCTTCGCCCGGCATGCCGCTGATCTGCTTGGTGGCGTCGTAGAGCGCGCGCTGGACCTCGGCGATGCTGGGGATCGGGATATCCGGCGGCAGCACCGCATCGAGCACGTGGTCATCGCGCAGATAGGCGTGCGCCAGCACGTAGTCGCCAATGGTCTGGCTTTCACGCAGGCCGCCGCAGTGGCCAATCATCAGCCACACGTCAGGGCGCAGTACCGCCAGATGATCGCAGATATTTTTGGCGTTTGAGGGGCCGACGCCGATATTAATCAAGGTGATACCCTGACCATCTTTGGTGATCAGGTGCCAGGCGGGCATCTGATGCTTTTTCCATGCCAGATCGGAAACGGCCTGCTCCGGGGCTTCGGTGTCCGCGGTGATCCAGATCCCGCCGGCGCAGGAGAGCGCGATATAGGGACTGTCGGGATCGAGGATCTGGCTGCAGCCCCAGCGCACGAACTCATCCACATAGCGGGTGTAGTTGGTGAACAGCACGTACGGCTGGAAATGATCGACCGGCGTTCCGGTGTAGTGGCGCAGGCGGGCCAGGGAGAAATCGACGCGTCGGGCATCGAAGTGAGAAAGCGGGTGGTTTTCGGTCGGGTGGAATATCCCGTCGGCGGTTTCATCACCAATCTGCGACAGTTCGGTAGTCGGGAAATGGCGGGTCAGGCCTGCGCTCATCGAGCGGTCAAGGGTCAGCGCGGAACCGTCAATCACGTAAGGGTAGGGAATTTCATGCTGCGAAAGCCCAACGCTGATGTGCGCGCCATAGTCCTCATACAGCAGGGTTAGCTGTTCGAGAAGATAGGCGCGAAAGAGCTTAGGATTGGTAATGGTGGTGGTGTAGCAACCGGCGTGGGTGAAGCGGCCCCAGGCGCGGGTTTTGAGGGCCTTGTGATCGGCGCCATCCCACGAAACGGACAGCAGCGGATAGACAAATAGCCCCTGGGCGCGGATGGTATTGTCAGGGAGCACGTTATGGTTGATGTACTCGCCAATGGCTTTACGTAGCGCATTGACCGACTGTTCATACTGCGTTTCTAGCTGGCTCAGCGCTTGTTCCGGGGTCAGACTGGCGGCCTTGTGGTTCATCATTCGCTCCTTGTTTCAGGTCTGCTGACGTGTCCGATAGTATGTCACAGACGGAAAAGAGCGAAGGGGAATTTCACCGGCGGAGCGATGAAAATACTGCAAATAGAAACAGTTGATGATTATTTCCGGCGGCTATCTGCTCGCGGAATATGTGCTATCCGCCCAGCGTTCGGGGCTGAAGTGCGTCGCCTTTTTCACCTTCAGGGTCATCGCGGGATTATCGTTGATACCGTACCGCGCGTTTGCCTGCGGCGTGAGCTTATCGCCGACCTTCAGGCGGCAGCGGCAGGCCTCAATCTCGGCAATAATCAGCAGCTGACCGCTTTGTAAAACCACGCGGGTCGTTTCTGCGCATACCTTTTTTACCCACCACTCCATCTATTTTTCCCTGGCCTGTAATATTCCCGGCGATAATTGTCTTTTGCTCCTCTTCTGACAATAAGAATAGCCCTTCGGTTTAGTCTATGTTTAAAAAGCATCTCGCAGGCTTTAATAACTCAGATATCCATGCACGAACGCGCAGACGGTCGTTATCTACAGCAAAGAAAATGGACAGTGATATGGCAATGATGCGTTTTACCCGACACCTGAATAAAGCTGGTTTGAAAGTCGCCTCGCTGGCGAAAAAAATCGCCGTTGGCCTGCTTATCGTTATTAGCGTTTTTTTTGCCGGGCGTATTTACGAAACCCAGCGCGGGCCTGCGCTGCATTCGTGGCACACCTGGTCCGCTGATGAAATGTCGGCGGCTGAGATTGACCGCACGACCTTCGCCGGATACCTGGCGCGGGAAGGGGCTATTTTTCAGGAGATGAAGACCCAGCTAACCGATGCGCTGCATGATGATGAAAAAACGCCGCTCAATCGCTTTTATGCGCAAAGCGAGGTCTACCCGGAAAAGTTTCAGCCTAACTGGAACCGCTCCTTCGTGCTGCTGCCTGAGGGAAAGCCGCGCGGCGCCGCGGTGCTGCTTCATGGGCTGACGGACTCGCCGTACAGCGTGCGCTATCTGGCCAAAGCCTATCAGCAGCAGGGGTTCGTGGCGGTGGTGCCGAGGCTGCCGGGACACGGCACCGCGCCGGGATCGCTGACCGCCGTTGACTGGCAGGCGTGGATGGCGACGGCGCGGCTGGCGGTGCGCGAAGCGACGCGGCTGGGCGGGCCGAACGCGCCGCTGCACGTTATCGGCTACTCCAACGGCGGCGCGCTGGCGCTGAAATATGCGCTCGACGCGCTGGACGATAGCACTTTGCCCGAGCCGCAGCAGATCGTCCTGCTGTCGCCGATGATCGGGGTGACCGCTTTTGCCCGCTTTGCCGGGCTGACGGGGCTGCCGGCGGTGTTTCCGGCCTTTGCCAGGGCGGCCTGGCTGAACGTGGTGCCCGAGTTCAACCCTTATAAGTACAACTCGTTTCCGGTGAAGGCGGCCCGCCAGTCGTGGCTGCTAACCCAGGCGCTGCAGGATCAAATTGTCCAGGCCTCCCGCAGCCGGCGGCTTGCCGCGCTGCCGCCGGTGCTGACCTTTCAGTCGGTGATGGACTCCACGGTCAGCACCCGGGCGGTGGTGGATTCGCTGTATCGCTACCTGCCGGAAAACGGCAGCGAGCTGGTGATTTTTGATATCAACCAGGCCGCGAACCTGCGGGCGCTGTTTCGACCGGCGCTCTACTCCGCGGTCAGCGCGCTCCTGCCGCCGGCGCCGCGCCGCTATAGCACCACGGTGATTACCAACGCCTCGCCCACGACCTATGAGACGGTGGCCCGTACCACGCCGGCGGGAGAAAAAGAGGAGCGGGTGACGCCGCTGAACCTGGCGTGGCCGCAGGATATGTATTCGCTCTCGCACGTCGCGGTACCGTTCCCGCTGAACGACTCCCTGTACGGCCGCGAGCCGACGGAGAAGAACCGTTACGGTATTAGCATCGGTACCATTTCGCTACGTGGAGAGACCTCCACCCTGAGCGTCGGGCTGGATACGCTGATGCGCGTGACCTCCAACCCGTTCTTCCCGTTTATGATGGACCGCATTGACCAGCGCATTGGCTGCGGCTTCCAGCCTGACGTGCGGGCCTGCCTGCAGCCGACCGGGGGCTCAAAATAGCGAGACGTGCATCAGGGTGCGAACCGCGATGCCAACCATGGCGCCAGGGGCGACAAAGCGGAACAGGCGGACAAACCGCGAGCTGACGCCAAGAAAAATGCCGATTCCCGGGAGATCGAAGGTTTGAATCAGCAGCCCGGCGGAGGCGTTTATCTGGCTGGCGGTGACCTTGCCCTGCTGCAGTAATTCAGAGATAACGCCAAAGTAGGCCGTTCCGCCGGCCACGCATTTGACCAGCGCCGGCAGGACAAAGTTTTCCGGGATATGCAGCCACAGCAGCAGCGGCATCAGCAGGCGCTGCAGCATTTCAATCAGGCCGGCAGCCTGCACCAGCCCGACGATGGTGAGCGACAGGATCAGCATCGGCACGGCGCCGAGGGCAAGACGAATCGCATCGGAGCCGGCGCTGTTGATAACGGAAATGATCCCTTGGCTATTTTGCTCCGCGTTGGGGAGCGCTTCCGCACGGGCGTTCTCGAGGGTCGATAGCCGGCGGCCGGTGAAATACCACGTTGCCGCGGCCGCGCACAGCCCGCCAACAATCGAAATGATTATCGAGGCCATCCAGTGCAGGCCGAAGGGGGCGAGGGGGTAGAAGACGTTGCCTTGACCCATCGCAAAGACCATCGCCAGGGTTGCGGCCATCTGCCGGTCCGAGACGCCGCGTTTATCCATAATCGACAGGGTTGCCAGCGGGGCGGCAAAGCTGACGAAATTCATCTGAATCAGGGCAAAAGCGCTCATCCCGGTTAAACCAAACGGCTTGAGCAACGGCGCGACCCAGCGGACGATAACATCGAGCACCCCGCGAACTTCCAGATACTTCATGATGATCAGCATCACCACCATAATGGGCAGCAGGGTATAAAGCGCGACGTTAACCGAGGATTTCCCCGCCGACATAATAATGCTTATGACATCCATTTATTTTTTCAGCACCGCATGCAAAACCATTAATTAGCATCATGATAATCCCCGCTGCCGGGAAATGATACGATCTGCCGCTATTGGCAGTCGCCCCTGCCGGTTGTTATATATACTCATCATAAGGGGCGCGTATTACCGGTAAAATGCCGCCACGACATTTGCAAAGCGTGTTTACTGTTCCCAGAATGAATAACCAGCGGAAATTATCTTTAAGGAAAAGCCTATGCAACGTTGTCGGCTGATAGTGTGGGGAACCCTGATTATTTTTGCCTCCGCGGCTCGGGCGGAAGAAGGCGTTTACGGCGAGCAGCGCATCAGCGGCTGGTGGGACTGGATAAAAAATGATGTCTCGCAAACCTGGAATCAGCCGCAAAACTATGACCTGTATCTGCCGTTTCTCAGCTGGCACAACCGCTTAACCTACGATAAAGAGAAAACGGATAACTACAACGAGATGCCCTGGGGCGGCGGCTTCGGCCTCTCCCGCTATCATGATGACGGCGACTGGAGCTCGCTGTACGCCATGATGTTTAAGGATTCGCATAACAAGTGGCAGCCGATCGTCGGCTACGGCTGGGAGAAGGGCTGGTATCTGGATAGCCGCCGCGATTTCCGCCTTGGCCTCGGCGTGACCGCCGGGATCACCGCTCGCGATGATTTCGCTAATTACGTGCCGCTACCGATTATTCTGCCGCTATTTTCCGCGAGCTATCGGCGGCTTAGCGTGCAGTTCACCTATATTCCCGGCACCTACAATAACGGCAACGTCCTGTTTGCCTGGCTACGCTATGGTTTTTAAACCCGGAGCCAGGCCGGGCCGGGAGGCTTAAAGGGTGATCACTTTTTTGGCGACCGGGTTGGATAACGCCAGCATCGAAATCAGTACCGAGGCGACAAACGTCAGGGCAATCAGCATTAATTTTGTGGTCAGCGAACCGATTGGGATAAGGGCGCTCAGGAGATGAAAAATTGAGTAATGGAGGATATAGACCCCGGTCATCGTTTTGCTGATTGCCGCCAGAATACTCTCTTTAAACTCGCTGTTTTTACGGAAACGGACGCCGTTAGCCGCAATAACCAGCGCGACCACCAGAATATAAATTTGCGAACCGGTGAGGATGAACGCATTTCTGTCGGCCTTGAACAGGGCGAAAAAGAAATGGCGCTCGTAAAACCAGGTGAAAAGATAAATAAATGGTATGGCAAACATCGCGGCTTTGACCACCTTATCGCGGTTCAGCCAGCGCACCACCAGCGGGTCGCTGAACAGCTGGCCGGTTAAATAGAACAACAGCCAGGTCCACAGGCGATACTGCGGCGCCAGGCTCAGCGCATGAACGTTGGGATAGAGGGCCGCCAGCAGGTCGTAGCCATAGGAGAAAAGCAGGAGGACAAACACTACGCCAAAAAAGAGCCTTCTGCGCTGGCTTAGCCACTCGATCAGCGGGTGGAAGGTATAAATCACAATAAAGGCGAAGACGAACCACGGCTGAATAAGATAGCCGCGCTGGTAGGGCTCCCAGAGGTAGTAAATCGTCATCCAGAAAAGAAAGACGATCACCACGCTTTTAATTTTCCCCATCTGCCAGCGCGCGCTGTGCCGGGACTGAGCGTCGAGATAGCCCGCCACCACAAAAAATAGCGGCGTGGCGATGGTCGAGATAAACGTCAGAAAGCCGAGGATCCAGTGATAATCGTAATCATACAGATCCCAGGTGTTATAGATGGTAAAGAACGTTACCGCCGTCATGCATCCCAGCGTTTTAATAATATTTAACCCGGTGGTGTTCATTGTGGTTGCTGCATATCCTTAGGGTGGAAACAGGCGTAAATAACCGGAAGAACCAGTAGCGTCAGAATGGTCGCAAAACCCAGACCAAACATGATGACAACCGCCATACTCTGGAAGAATACGTCCAGCAGCAGCGGCGCCAGGCCGAGCACGGTGGTGAAGGCCGTGAGCAGTATAGGGCGTAAGCGCGAGGTTGCGGCATAGATAATTGCCTGATGCTGCGGCTTTTCCTGCTTCTGCTGTTCAATCTCTTCCACCAGCACGATGCCGTTGCGGATAAGCATGCCGCTCAGGCTGAGTAAACCGATAAGCGCCATAAAGCCGAAGGGGATGCCGGTAATTAAAAAGCCCGGGGTCACGCCGATAAGCGCCAGCGGCACGGTCAGCCAGATGGCGACCGCATTTTTCAGCGAGCTGAACATCAGCACGGTGATGACAAACATCACCAGATAGCCCAATGGCAGGGTGGTGAACAGCCCCTGCTGCGCTTCGCTGGAGTTCTCGGCATCGCCTCCCCACTCAATGCTGTAGCCGTGCGGCAGGCTGAGCGCGTTAATCTGCGGCTGCACCCGCGCCAGAATATCTCCCGAGGTTTGGTTGCTCAGAGGGTCGGGGTCGGTCATCACCGTGAGTACGCGGCTGCGATCGCGGCGCAGAATCAACGGATCTTCCCATTCGAGGTTAAAGCCGCTGACCACGTTGCTCAGCGGAATATACTGCTGACGGCTTTGGCTCCACACCAGCACGTTATTGAGATGGTTGGCATCCTGACGTTCGGCGGCCGGCGGGCGGACCACCACCGGCAGCAGATCGGCGCCTTCGCGGTACAGCCCGGCGCGGCTGCCGGTGAAATTCATCTGCAGCGCGCCGTCGATATCCTGTTTATCCACCCCCAGCTCGCGCCCCAGGGTGGGCGAATACTGCGGCCGGATGGTTTTGCTGCGGTTTTGCCAGTCGTTGCGCACGCTGCCGATGGCCGGGTCCGCCGTGAGGATCGTGCTCACCTGGCTGGCTATCAGCCGCAATCTGTCGGGATCGGGGCCTTTAATCCGCACCTCGATCGCGCTGTCGCCGGAAGGACCGAACATCACCCGCTTGCTGCTGGCGTTCACCTGCGGATAGTTACGCGCAATATAGGCGTCAACGTGGCGGGTGAGGGCGTCAATGCTGCGCCGATCGTCCATACGAACCATGATCTGCGCATAGTTGCTGTACTGCCGCTGGCCGCTGTAGGTGAGGATAAAGCGCATGCTGCCCTGGCCGACGGTAGCCACGGTGGTGACGACGCCGGGCTGACCGTTAATCGCGGTTTCGATATCGCTGGCCATCTGTTCGGTTGCCGCAATATCGGTACCGTAGGGCAGCCACAGGTCAACGAAGAAGATCGGCGTATTGGATGAAGGGAAAAAGTTCTGCCGCACCGAACCGAACCCCCAGATAGCGCCGGCCAGCAGCGCCGCCATCAGCATGAGGGTGACGGCTTTGCGCATCAGCAGGGCGTTAAGGATCTGCTGATAGCCGCGGTAAAAGCGCCCGCGATAAGGATCGGCCTCAGCGGCCGGCGTCGGGGAGGCCGCGCCTTTAAACAGCCACCATTTGATCAGCACCGGGGTAACGGTGAGCGCCGAGAACCAGCTGAGCATCAGGGAGATTAACAGCACCTGGAACAGCGACTTACAGTATTCTCCCGTCGAGTCCTGCGACAGGCCGATCGGTGCGAAGGCGAGGATTGCGATCACGGTTGCCCCCAGCAGGGGCAGGGCGGATCGGCGGATAACGTAGTTGACGGCGGTCAGCAGCGTTGACCCCTGCTGACGGGCAATCAGCACCCCTTCGACGATGACGATGGCGTTATCGACCAGCATGCTGAGGGCGATAATCAGCGCGCCTAGCGAGATCCGCTGCAGCTCAATGCCCCACAGGTACATAATCAGCAGCGTGCCCAGCACGTTGAGGGCCAGCGAGAGCGCGATAATAATGCCGCTGCGCACGCCCATAAAGATCAGCAGCACGCCGACAACAATGGCCAGCGCCATCAGGAAATTAGTGATAAAGCCGCTAACCGAGTGGCCGACTTCGGCGGCCTGATCGTAGAACAGGTCGATTTTAATCCCGGCGGGCTTTTCCGCCGACATTTGCTCAAGCCTGGCCTCCAGCGCGTGGCCAACGTCGATGACGTTGACGCCGGGGATGAACGAGACCCCCATCGTCACCGCCTGGCGGCCGTTGGCGTGGTAGATGCTGGACGGCGATTCGCTCAGGCCGCGCGAGATGGTGGCAATATCCCGCAGCCGGGTCGCCGCCCCGGTGCCGTGCGGGTTGATCGGCAGATCGCCCAGCTCGTCGATATTCTCAAATTCCCCGGTCGGATGCAGGCGAATGGACTCGCTGCCGGATTTGATCTCCCCGGCGCTGGAAACGACGTTCAGGCGGCTGAGAATGGCGGAAAGCTGGTTAAGCGTGATGCCGCGTGTAGCGCGGCGATTTTTTTTGCATAAAAACGCACTGGTATATGCACAAAGCTTTAGTGATAATTTGCACAATGCAGAATTAATCGCTAAATCATACACCGGGTATAAATAACTCATTTATCCGACG
>NZ_JANQCE010000029.1:0-463 GCF_042055345.1 Klebsiella sp. C349492 | reverse complement strand
GAACGCGTCCGGATCGTCCTGACGGGCAAAAGGAACGTTCACGTTGTGATTGCCGAGCACCCACCACTCCGCGTAAGCGTTGACGAACGGCGTGTAGCCGGCATCTTGAATCTTTTTGGCCGCCGCTTCCAATTCGGATAACGTCTTCGGAATCTCCGTCACGCCCGCTTCTTCGAAAATGTCTTTGTTGTACAGGAATCCGTACCCTTCATAGTTCAGCGGAAATCCGTACAGCGTGCCGTCCGCGCTCATCGGATCTGTGGCGACCTGATCCATGTTCGCCGTCCACGGCTGATCCGACAAATCTTCCAGATATTCCAGCCACAGATCGCGTTCCTGGAAACCGCCGATCGTGAAGATATCAGGTTGGGCGCCGGCGGAAAAACGCGATTTCAGCGAAGCCGCGTAATCCGTTCCACCGCCGACCGATTGGATATTCAGCACGACGCCGGGATGCGACGAC
>NZ_JANQCE010000028.1:0-547 GCF_042055345.1 Klebsiella sp. C349492 | reverse complement strand
GCATCCATTTCCTGATCAAAAGGGGAAACCTGCTCAATTGGCACCAGACGGCCCTTGCGGTCAGCCATATAGCCGTCAGGGATGATATTTTTTTCAGTGGACATTCTTATTACCTCGCTGTTCGTTTTTTAAAACCTTCACTTCTGATGGGTTCACTGAATGTGTTTTTACACACTCAACAATCGCGTTATTAACGCTTTCAACCAAAGCCTTTTCTCGTTTAGTACAGAACCCATCACCCTGGATTTGGCAACTAATACCGGATTCATCTTCTTCTATCGTTAAAACCAATTTCACCGTCATAAAACCATCCTTATTTATGTGAAGTCATTTCACGCCAGATAATGTGAGCGCCACGGAAAATGGTCATTTTCACCGTGTTTTTCACGCCGTCTTTATTCTCTGTAATTTCTACTGCATCGTGTTCCCATGATTTCAGCGGCCGTTCAACTTCAATCACGGGGCGGCGTAAATCATGAAAATCGACTACGGTCAGACCGGCACGCATCAGGCAGTTAATTGGCGCCATCAACTGCGGGTTATTAAT
>NZ_JANQCE010000027.1:0-599 GCF_042055345.1 Klebsiella sp. C349492 | reverse complement strand
CGTAAAACAGTCCGCGTTGCGAAAATTTGAGAGACTCGAACACACCGCTTTTTCCTTTCTTATTACGGAGAAAGGAAACAGTGTGTCGTTTCAATTTTCAGCTTGATCCAGATTTTTAAAGAGCAAAACTTCGCAGTGCACCTTGTTCAGGAACACTCGGAAGTTTTCTTGTTTTGAGCAGTAAAGGATGGTGGAGCTATGCGGGATCGAACCGCAGACCTCCTGCGTGCAAGGCAGGCGCTCTCCCAGCTGAGCTATAACCCCATCGTAATGCTAATCTCTTGTACCGGTAATTCAGACTGAGACAAGGCGTGGAAGGACGAAGCATACTGAAGTATGCGAGTCGTTTCACAACGCAGTATTCAGGATGAATTTGGTAGGCCTGAGTGGACTTGAACCACCGACCTCACCCTTATCAGGGGTGCGCTCTAACCACCTGAGCTACAAGCCTGCAGAGATTTTTACTGCTTATTTTTCATCAGACAATCTGTGTGAGCACTACAAAGGCAGGTTCTTTCAGGTAAGGAGGTGATCCAACCGCAGGTTCCCCTACGGTTACCTTGTTACGACTTCACCCCAGTCATGAATCACAAAGTGGT
>NZ_JANQCE010000026.1:0-600 GCF_042055345.1 Klebsiella sp. C349492 | reverse complement strand
CCAGGCCCAGGGCGATACCGGTTGCCCGGTAGTTGTTTTTAAACGTGGTCTGGATGGGGCCACGCCCACGATAGCGCCAGCCATCACCGGACGATTCCGGCCCGTTACCGCCCCGGTTGGCATACGCACGGTTGGCCAGCTTTTCCGGGTTGCGCACATAGGCCTTGGCGAACTCGATTTCGGCAGGTTCAATCACACGATTGCTGTTGAGATCAAAACCGGTGATGAAAATCTGCGCGATACGGCGGGGATCTTTGTAATAGAGGCTCTCGGAAAGTACCGTTAAACCGGTGCTTTCATGGCAGACCTGAGCCAGAAACGCAGCCTGGCGTTTGGGGGTATCAATACCAAATTCAGCCATGGCAGACACAATCGGCATATGCCAGCGTTGTGCATTGGCTGGGGTGAGCTGGGCAGCTCGGCGTAACTGGTCAGGGGTTATCATAAAAAAGCACCATCCGGTGAAAGGGATGGTGCCAGCATGACAAAAACCATGGATGTTAAAGCGGGGACTGGGTTCGTCACCCTATGACAACAGGCAAATTTACTATAGCAGATCCAACTGTTGTGACGATACCTGGCGCTCAGCTAACAGCTTTT
>NZ_JANQCE010000025.1:0-794 GCF_042055345.1 Klebsiella sp. C349492 | reverse complement strand
TGCCATACCGCGCGCTGGAGGTCATTCGCCGCATCCACGATAAGGCCGGCGTGGGTATCGTTCTGGCGGGTATGCCGCGTTTGATTCTGAACCTCAAAGGCAAGCGCGGGGAGTTCGCCCAGCTATACAGCCGTGTAGGCTTTGCGCTCGATCTGCAGGACAAGCTGCCCCAGGCAGATCTGCAGGCGATCCTCACCAGTATGGTGGAGGAAGCCAGCAATGACCGGGTATTTTCGGCCTTTTACAAGGCATCCAAAGGTAACGCGCGCCGCATGTTCAAACTGGCGCGCGGCACCATCCGGGCCAGCGAAATTAACGCTACGCCGATTGATGAGGCGATGGTCGATAAAGTTGCCGGCATGTTGATTAGCTGAGGGGGCGTTATGACGATTGCAGCCGAAGTGAAAACAATGAAGGGTTTCCGTGAAAACAGTGGAAATGAAGGTGAAGTCTCTTTATGGATACGTCTGTTTAAGCCTGGGAACCTGATTTTTGATGTTTACTCTCAAGACCTTTTTTTAGCAGGTATTGATGAAAGTGAGTGGGATGTTGATGAACAGGCTGAAAAAATGATTGTTCTCAAATTTCACGATAAAAGATCATTCAAGAAGGTATTCGGCCTTGCGCGCATGATGCGGGCAAAAGTGCGTCAAATCAGTTAATTAGTTAACGTGGAGCAAGCAATGAAAAACTTACCCATTAATAACCCGCAGTTGATGGCGCCAATTAACTGCCTGATGCGTGCCGGTCTGACCGTAGTCGATTTTCATGATTTACGCCGCCCCGTGATTGAA
>NZ_JANQCE010000023.1:0-911 GCF_042055345.1 Klebsiella sp. C349492 | reverse complement strand
TAACCATGAAATACCCCAACGGTAGCATCGTCAAATCGCCATCCCAGCCAGGATTAGGCGTGGTGGTGAATGTATTCGCCATGCCCGATGAGCGGTTTCGTTATGGCGTTCAATGGGACGGCGGCGCGTATGAGGTTTACGAAGAGCGCGAAATCGCGTGGGCCACTGTCGATCACCCCAAAGTTTACGGGAGCCTGGTATGACACCGAATGCAAAGGGCCTGATAGGGGCCATCAAAGCCGGCCAGGCGTATTTGCGTCTGGATGATGAGACTTATCGCCAGGTGCTGGCCAACCTCACCGGCGGTAAAACGTCCAGCCGTCAGTGTTCCCTGGAGGAGCTGCAGCGGGTTCGCGAATACATGCATCAGCAAGGGTTCCCGCGAAAATCCGCCAAGCATGGCCGCAGGCCGAAAGTAGCGCGCTCAAAAGAAGCCATCCTGGCCAAGATTGAAGCGCTGCTGGCCGAGGCTAAGCGGCCATGGAACTACGCCGAGGGATTAGCCGCCCACATGTTCCAACAGCATGTGCTGGAGTGGTTGACCGTTGAGCAGCTGTCATCGGTGATGAAAGCGCTGATCATCGACGCCAAGCGCCGCAAAAACAGGGGGAAATCATGAAGTACAGTGAGATTAAGCCCGATTTAAGCCAGGTTGAATCGCTGTTACCGGAGGTGGTAATTGAGCTGATCTCACTGATTGGCTACGCCAAAACCGAAGTGCTGATCAGCAGCATCGGCGGTATCACTTATAAGGTCGGGAAATCTATCCGCAAAAAGGGTAACCGGCGTGGTGAGTTGCTCATTGAGCTGGTCGGCAAGGAAACGGCCAGGATAATAGAAAAACATTTTGGCAGCGAGCCGGTTTATGTTCCACGCTGTGATAGCGCTCTGCGTGAGTGGCGTAATCGCCA
>NZ_JANQCE010000022.1:0-1005 GCF_042055345.1 Klebsiella sp. C349492 | reverse complement strand
GCAGAGATGCTTTGGTGCCTTCGGGAACTCTGAGACAGGTGCTGCATGGCTGTCGTCAGCTCGTGTTGTGAAATGTTGGGTTAAGTCCCGCAACGAGCGCAACCCTTATCCTTTGTTGCCAGCGGTTCGGCCGGGAACTCAAAGGAGACTGCCAGTGATAAACTGGAGGAAGGTGGGGATGACGTCAAGTCATCATGGCCCTTACGAGTAGGGCTACACACGTGCTACAATGGCATATACAAAGAGAAGCGACCTCGCGAGAGCAAGCGGACCTCATAAAGTATGTCGTAGTCCGGATCGGAGTCTGCAACTCGACTCCGTGAAGTCGGAATCGCTAGTAATCGTGGATCAGAATGCCACGGTGAATACGTTCCCGGGCCTTGTACACACCGCCCGTCACACCATGGGAGTGGGTTGCAAAAGAAGTAGGTAGCTTAACCTTCGGGAGGGCGCTTACCACTTTGTGATTCATGACTGGGGTGAAGTCGTAACAAGGTAACCGTAGGGGAACCTGCGGTTGGATCACCTCCTTACCTGAAAGAACCTGCCTTTGTAGTGCTCACACAGATTGTCTGATGAAAAGTAAATAGCAAGGCGTCTTGCGATTGAGACTTCAGTGTCCCCTTCGTCTAGAGGCCCAGGACACCGCCCTTTCACGGCGGTAACAGGGGTTCGAATCCCCTAGGGGACGCCACTTGCTGGTTTGTGAGTGAAAGTCGCCGACCCCCATATCTCAAAACTAACTCAGTGAGTTACGTTTGAGATATTTGCTCTTTAAAAATCTGGATCAAGCTGAAAATTGAAACGACACACTGTTTCCTTTCTCCGTAATAAGAAAGGAAAAAGCGGTGTGTTCGAGTCTCTCAAATTTTCGCAACGCGGACTGTTTTACGAAACAGCTTCGGGTTGTGAGGTTAAGCGACTAAGCGTACACGGTGGATGCCCTGGCAGTCAGAGGCGATGAAGGACGTGCTAATCTGCGATAAGCGTCGGTAAGGTGATATG
>NZ_JANQCE010000021.1:0-1208 GCF_042055345.1 Klebsiella sp. C349492 | reverse complement strand
GGAGCCTGTAGGTGAGCTGTCTTATGCGCCGGCGATTGCGTACATGTTTGCCGATCCACGCCAGGACTATATCGACACGCTTTTGCACCGGCTGGAAATTTTTGCCGGACAGCAGGACGACACCACCGGGGCGCTGCCTGCCGGGGCGTTTAACTGGCAGGTGTATGGCTCGTCCCAGCCCGGCGAATTCCTGAGTTACATCCGTCTGTCTGAACTTATGCAGAACCCGCTGACCTGTCCGCGTGCCACCAATGCACATTACACCAGCCTTGCCGCTATTTACCGGAGTGTTTAACCATGACCCTTGAAATTGTACCGGGCAGCCTGACCAACCCAGATCCATCCATTAAAAACTATGCACCGTATGCGCCCGCTATTGGCGTCACCGGTTATACCGACCGCTGGCGTCCAGCGCTGGATTTTGCAGCCAGCGTTGCCGGTGACGCAGTGTCCACGTATCCCAGCCCGCTAATGCCGGATAACGTCCTTGCGGGTGATACGACCAATCAACCTGTTATTGTCGATCAAAGCGGCATTCGCATGGTTGACTGTGCCACGCCCGGCGCACTGGCGGCGCTGACAGACATTAACCGCAAGTTCGGTGACGTCAGTCTGTTGGCGGTGTGGTATGAGGTGCACGGTTCGGCATCGCATTCAGTGCTGACGATTGGGGGCCTGAGATTTAGCCGCGCCAGCGCCAGCTGGGGATTATCAAAAATGTCTGGCGCTGCCGGTTCTACGCTGAGTATATCCAACGATCCTGCGGCTGGAGGTGTGGCAATTTCTGCCCGACGTTATGCCGCGATCTTAACAATCCCCGCAGATGGTGCGGCCGAAGTAACGCTACATTTAATCGGCGCAGGAACCGAGGCGGTATCAAAATCGGGTGTGGTGACGCGCGGTGGTTCAATGGATGAGCAACGCCGGTTACGATTCGGTAAAGACAGTGGCGGCTCAGCCAATACCGGCCCACAGTTTGCAGAAATGGTTATCTGGGATCGACTTCTGACGACTGAGGAAATAACGATTGTCACCACTTATGCTGCAGGGGCATATGACCTGTAATCAAACCTAAATCATACGTCGGATAAATGAGTTATTTATACCCGGTGTATGATTTAGCGATTAATTCTGCATTGTGCAAATTATCACTAAAGCTTTGTGCATATACCAGTGCGTTTTTATGCAAAAAAAATCGCCGCGCTACA
>NZ_JANQCE010000020.1:0-1225 GCF_042055345.1 Klebsiella sp. C349492 | reverse complement strand
GCTGTGAGTTCAACCGATGGATGCAACACATTGATTGAACCGCTCTGCGGGTGATTCATAGTCTAGCGTTTTTCTCGGCCTTTCGTTGAGCAGTCTGGCAACACTGTTAAGTCTTTGCTGGCTGTGAACCGATAAGTCAGTTCCTTTGGGAAAATATTGCCTGAGCAATCTGTTCGTATTTTCATTTGAGCCGCGTTGCCAGGGAGATTGAGGATCACAGAAATAAATCTGAATGTCTGTCGCTACAGTAAATCGGGTGTGGCTGGTCATTTCAGCCCCCCGATCCCATGTTAGTGTTTTATAAAGCTCAACAGGTAATTCCCGGGCTTGTCTGATGAGTGCAGATATAACCGTTATGGTCTTGTTGTCTCTGATTTTGGCCAGCATAACAAAGCGGGAATGGCGTTCTACGAGAGTGACGATATAGGAGTTTTTCGAGCCCTGGATCAGATCACCTTCCCAGTGACCCGGTATGGCTCTGTCTGCGACTTCAGGTGGCCTTTCGCTTATCGATATCGCATCCGGGATTGATCCTAACCCTTTCCCTTTAAGCGATGACGTTCTGGATCTACGAACCGCTCTTCCGCTTCTGAGGCATTGCTGCAGCTCTTTTTTTAATGCCCCCCGGGTTTGTATAAAAAGCGTTTTATAAATCGTTTCGTGTGACACATGCATTTCCTGATTATCCGGATAACAGCGTTTCAGCCAACCGGCGATCTGTTCCGGCGACCAGTCCTGATACATCTTCTCTGCAATGATTTTACACAATGTGGGGCTTTTAATTAGCTTGCAAGGTTTTGGTCTCAGAGCATTTTCCCACGCAGCAGCATCGGCTTTTGCTGCACGGTATTGTTTGGCACCTCCGTGCCTCCTGACATCGCGGCTAATCGTTGAGGGCGCTCTTGATAATTTGGCAGCGATGTCCCTGATACTGAGTTTTGCTACCAGTCCTCTGGATATCTCCTCTCTTTCATCAAGCGAAAGCGCTAATCGGTGCCGCTTTCGCACGGGAGGACGGTAGCCACCTGTCTGGTGGATTGTGGGCATGATAGAAGAATGAAATCTGTCGAACATTCTGGCGATATCATGCAGGGAATCACCTTGCTTATATCTGTCCCAGATAATCGCCTTCTGCTCTGGCGTGTAGTTAATCCGAGTTCTTCGTTTCATGGCAACGTCCCCCTTGATTAAGGATAGCGTTGCATCGACCCATTGAACTCACAGC
>NZ_JANQCE010000002.1:0-1073126 GCF_042055345.1 Klebsiella sp. C349492 | reverse complement strand
AACTCGCGTAGGCTTCCCGCAACGATGGCCCATTCAGGCTGCGCCAGTGAGCCAGAAACATCGGCAACCATTTAATCTGCTCCGGCTTTTTGGCCTTAAGGTGGCCAGGTGCCAGCATGGCCATACGTTCAACGCCGGGCTTGGTGGTCTCAAAAATGGTCAGCCATTCCTGCAGGCTGCGCGTGCCAACCCCTGTGCGGGTTGAACCCGGCCGGGCGTTTGCGTGTTTTGCGGCTTCATGCAGGTGCGCCGGCAACGTCCCATTGCGGGAGTTATTCGCGACGTAAGCGACGGCTGCGGTACGTGAAAGGCCGCTATCACGCAGCTTTTCCACTTCCATGGCCAACGCGGCGCGGGCATCGGCAATCTGTTTTTGCCGGGTGGTCAGTTGCTGGACTTCACGCGCCAGCAGGGCCGGGCACTGGCGCATCAGCTCCAGCTTGGAGCCTTTTTCTTGCGCCGCCGCTTTGCGCTTGGCTATCTCCCGTGCAGCGACTTCCTGCGAGCGGTTTTCCAGGACTGACCGGTAGAACCGCTCCCGAATAGCTTCTTGCGTTTCAGCCGGTAAGCTGTCGATCGAGTATTCGCAGCCACCGCCTCGACCAGCCCTAGCGCGCGATTGCCAGCCATGATTTTTAGCCCGTGCAGCCACTCCTGGACGCGTTTCTGGCATGCCCGGCAGTTGCATATCGGCCAGTTCTTGAGCTGTGTAATGCGTTTTCAGGTTAATCTGTGTCATATGATCAATTCCATTCACCTGAAAATGATTTATGATAGCGAGTGGGCCAAATCTTTTCGGGTGAAATCCCGATAGCATCAGCAATGATTTTTTGACCTTTTGGCCAGGGGCGATCTAACGCGTTTTTCAAAGCCCCTGCGCTTTTATAACCATGATGTAGGGATAATTTCCGTAGTGACCATCCCTGTTTGTGCAGAGCTGCGACGATGTCAGCCCTGTGCCAGTCGGAGTCTGACTGGCTTTTTTTTGCGCACCCAAATGTACTCATTGGTTAATCTCCCGGATTCAACTCATAGATACATTAGGACTGTTTTTAAGTTATGTAAACCTGAAAATTACTCAATAAGTTAGTTTTCGGGTTTATTTTTGAGTCAAAAAGACCTTGATTGATTTGTTTTTAATTCAATTCAATAACTTAAGGTCAACATGAAAAAGTTGAAAATAACTCATTGAGATTTGCATGATATGAAAGATGAACTTGAAAACAACTCAGCCAGTGAAATAGGGAAGCGTATTCGTGCTCATAGAGAAGAGTTAAAGCTCTCCAGAAACTATGTGGCAGACTTGTTGGGGGTATCGTTGTCGACCCTTCAGGCGTGGGAAAATGATGACAGGGAGCCTACGGCTACGCATATTATTAGGCTCGCGCATATACTCAACACGTCTGTAGAGATGTTGTTAATAGGCGTTGAAAAGCCAGGCGAAAGCGGATCAACACCAACGGTGTTCACTTCAGGTACTGCCGTTGATGTTCAGGGCAACACAATTGATCTGAATGAGTTTGTTTTTGTACCCCGTTACAACGTTTCTGCCGCTGCAGGTTATGGCGCATGGAATGAAGAAGAAAGTCCAATGTTTACAGTAAGTTTCCGTAGATATTGGGTTGTTAATTATTTAAAGGCTGACCCATCAAAACTATCTGTTATTGGTGTGTATGGGGATTCAATGGAAGGGGTTCTCAACGATAAGGATATAATACTGGTTAACCATGCTGAACGTGATCCAAGAGAAGGAATCTATGTACTTCGCATTGACGGTCAGTTGATTGTAAAACGTGTTCAGCGTCTGCCTGGATCACAACTAAGAGTTAGTAGTACAAACCCGGCATATGAGCCATTCACTATCAACTTGACCAAAGTCCCGGATGATTTTGAAGTAGTAGGTAAGGTAGTTTGGTTTGGAAGGGTGATTTAAAGGCTTTTAAAAAGCTGCTAAGAACTCATTAAAAACAATCCAAAGCAGTGCAAAATTTAACGCATTTTTCTTCATGATCTCTCATTTTTCGGCGGGCCGTGCAAAATCAGACCGTGCCCGCCGAACCCGCGTATTTCAAGGCGTCCGGCCGATTTTCCCCTGATGATCCTACCGTGCATAAATGATCACCTCCCCACAGATACTGCGCAAAAACAGCGCGTGATCCATATCGTTGTGCGAACCGTTGTTCGCCATATCCACCAACCCCGGTTTGGGAGTGAGATTTAATTCAAGACGCAGCGCCGTTGCCGCCAGCGCCCAGACATCAAAGCGGGCGAGTTTAGTCGCGAGCGAACCAGCCATCGATCAGAGTCTCCACACGTGATACAACCTCTTCCATGGAATGACGGCGCGAACGGGCACAACCGTGGGCAGGCTCATCGCACACCAGGCAGCGCCGGGTTCTGAGATCCAGAGACTGGCGTCCCACCAGGCCATTTTTTGGGCAGATCACATCAAAATCCCACAGTCTGCCGAGCGGATGCGTCTGTTCCAGCTCAATACACTGGGCTTTGATTTCCGCCGCCGCATGGTCAACGCACCACAGCGCTTCCGCACCGGTCGGCAACCACAGCACCTGACGGTCCACCACCGGCCAGCGGTTCTGCCACAGCAGCTGATCACACGCCTGCAGCGCCACGCCCATGGTATTGCGGTAACGGATACTGTCTTTCTGTGCGCCGGGGGTCACCAACGTCAGGGAGATAACCGGATGGTGATAATGAGAGAGCCAGTCAGCCTGACGCGCCGCACGGTTTTCTTTTGCCGTCAGCAGTGCCTCAAGGCTGACGCCCGCTCTTACGGGCGTCAGTAATGTCATTAGATGCTCTCCTTCACCTGATGGACAACGTCAATCACGCTGCCATCGCGATAGCGAATGACCCCAACGATGCGGTCGGTGAATTCAATCGATTTCGGTGTGCCGGTCAGGGAAATAGCACGCTCGTAAAGCGCCTCAATGTCCACCACCTTCAGGCCCGCTTCCACCAGACGCTCGTGGATTTCTGGGCGCGCCGGATTCACCGCGATGCCGTGATCGGTGACCAGCACATCAATGCTTTCGCCCGGCGTCAGCAGCGTGGTCACACGCTTCACCACGGTCGGAATGCGGGTACGCAGTAAAGGGGCCACCACAATGGTCAGGTTGGCAGAAGCCGCTACGTCGCAATGACCACCAGATGCACCGCGCATCACGCCGTCAGAGCCGGTAATCACGTTGACGTTAAAGTCGACGTCGATTTCCAGCGCACTAAGTATGACCACGTCCAGTTGGTCACAACAGGCGGCTTTGCTGCCCGGGTTGGCATAGACGTTGGTGGAGATTTCAACGTGATTCGGGTTACGCGCCAGCGAGGCCGCAGCTTTGCTGTCAAAGCACTGGGTATCAAGCAGCTTCGCTATTAGCCCTTTTTCGTATAGAGAGACCAGACCGCCGGTGATGCCGCCCAGTGCAAAGCTCGCCTTCACGCCGCTACGTTCCATCTTCTCTTCCATAAAGAGCGTACAGGCCGTGGCCGCCGCGCCGGAACCGGTCTGCATGGAGAAACCGTTTTTGAAGTAGCCGGAGTGCTCGATTACATCAGCTGCGTAGCGGGCAATCATCAGCTCGCGCGGGTTGCTGGTCACACGGGCGGCACCGACGCTGATTTTTGCCGGATCACCCACGCTTTCCACCTGCACGATATAATCCACCTGATCCTGCACCAGGCTGGCTGGCATATTCGGGAACGGCACCAGTTCTTCGGTCAGTAGCACCACTTTATGGGCAAACTGAGCGTCGACCATCGCGTAACCCAGCGATCCGCAGGCGGATTTCCCTTGGGTGCCGTTGGCGTTACCAAACTCATCACTGCACGGTACGCCGAGGAAGGCGACGTCAATGTTCAGTTCGCCGTCCTGCAGCAGCTTCACGCGACCGCCGTGGGAGTGAATCTGTACCGGTTCCTCCATCAGGCCATGGGAAATCGCATCCGCCAGCTTACCGCGCATCCCTGAGGTGTAGATACGGGTGATCACGCCATTCTGAATATGTTCAATCAGGCTGTCGTTACATGTCATTAGCGAACTGGAGGCCAGCGTCAGGTCTTTAAAGCCCAGGCGCGCCAGGGTCGCCACGACGTTGTTAATGACCCTGTCGCCCTCACGAAACGCGTGATGGAACGAAATGGTCATCCCGTCTTTCAGGCCACTGTTGGCAATGGCGTCTTCAAGGGTGGCACACAGTTTACGGTTATGTTTGCTCTCGACATCTGCAAGCCAGGGCGTTGCGCTATGGGCCGTATCAAACGGTTTTAAGTCACGCAGGTGCGGAAAATTAACGTGGAGAAGCTCTATCTGATTCATCGTTCTGTCCTTATCGACGCACGCCGGACGCGGCGGCACGTTCGAGTACAACCTGCGCGTGGTTAATGATGGGGCCGTCGATCATTTTGCCGTTCAGCGAGACCACGCCGAGCCCGTTACGTTCACCCTCATCTGCCGCTTCAATGACGTGTTTGGCGTGCTCGACTTCCTGCTGGGTTGGCGCATACGCGTTATGCAGCAAATCGATCTGACGAGGGTTGATCAGCGACTTACCGTTGAAGCCCATTTTGCGGATCAGGTCGACTTCTCGTAGGAAACCGGCTTCGTCGTTCAAATCCGACCACACCACGTCAAAGGCATCGATGCCCGCGGCGCGTGCGGCGTGCAGTACGGCACAACGGGCATAGAACAGTTCGGTACCGTCACCGCGCTCGGTTTGCATATCCATCACGTAGTCGAACGCTGCCAGCGCAATGCCGATCAGGCGCTGGGAGCTGCGGGCAATGGCCACGGCATTGATAACACCGATCGCAGATTCGATCGCTGCCATCACACGGGTAGATCCCAGCTCACGGCCGCATTCCATTTCAATGCGTTCCAGATGGCGTTCCAGTTCGTAGATATCTTCAGGCGTGTCGGTCTTCGGTAGACGAACCACGTCCACCCCGGCGCGCACCACGGCTTCCAGATCTTTCAGGCCAAAGGGGGTGTTCAGCGGGTTGATGCGAACAACGGTTTCGATGTCTTTGTACATCGGGTGCTGCAGAGCGTGGAAGACCAGCACGCGGGCAGTATCTTTTTCACGCAGAGCTACCGCATCTTCCAGGTCGAACATGATGGAGTCCGGGCGGTAGATAAACGCGGTGGAGAGCATGGCGGCATTGGCGCCGGGGAGAAACAGCATGCTGCGACGGAGTTTTTTCATAGCAGTTTCTCCCAGTTAATATTGTCGCTGTCGCTGGCGCGCAGGATGGCGCTTTGCAGACGGGCACGGATAACGCAATCCAGCGCACCTTTGTCTTCGATAATGATGACCCCCTGGTAGACGTCCATATTACGTAGCGTGGTGGCCACGACCTGACGGATCTGTTCGCCGAACTGTTTAATCACTTCACTGTGGATGACGATGTCCAGCTCACCTTCTGCAGGGGCAATTTTCACCATCAGGTCACTGGATTCCATGGTCCCGGCCAGCGCCTCCCTAACAATTTTCATATTTTATATCCTGAGTTTTTTAAGCGACTTCCGCGCGGTAGTGCATTTCAAGGTGCGCGAAAGTGGTATCCGGTACGATTTCCCGAATACGGGAAAACTGCTGCGTTTTCAGTAAACGCCGAACTTCTGAGGCAGAGATGGCACTGCCCGCGGCTTTAATGCGCGGGATCTCGACCACCTCAACCGCACCCGCCAGCAGACTGTGCATGGTTTGGTTGTACTGACGGGTAATGTCGCAAAACGGCTCCGAGCCGATAAAGCGGTGGGTGATCCCCAGCGCAGGGGCGATATGGTTGCGGAAAATCAGCAAATCGATCTCGCTCCACGCCTGCTGCACTTTCCCGGTCTCTTTGAGGAAATAGGCCGGAAAGGTGGCCCGGGAGATGATGTACTCCGAGCCTTCGTGGACGGTAACATTCGGCAGGTGTGCAACACCGGCTTTCACCATCTTCATACGCGCCATAAACGGGAAAAATGAGGCATCTTCCTGCACCACGAACACATGTAAGTGGTCACAAGAAAATGCGGCCTGTTCCACCAGATGACGGTGCCCGAGCGTAAAGGGGTTGGCATTCATCACTATTGCCCCGATACGTTCGCCAGCCACGCGCTGGCGCTGCAATGAGCGGCAGTAGCGGCTGACACCAGACGGTGTGTTTTCCATTAACACAGCGTTATTGCCACTCTGCGCGATAGGCCAGAACCCGCTGTGCGCAAAGCGCTCCTTGTTACAAGGACGCGTACACAGAAACAGATGAAAATGGCCCCGTGCGAGCGCCAGGTGTTCTACCTCTGCCAGCAAGCGTGCGCTGAGGTTTTCACCGCGCAGGGCTTTATCCACCGCAACACATTTGATGACATTGGCGGTCAGGCCCGCACAACCCACCAGCCGGGTACCGGACCAGGCTTCAACAAAGGTGGTGATATCGCTGTCCAGGCCTAAGTCACTGTCCGCGAGCAGAGAGCGAATCTGCATAAAACGCTGCGATCCGCTGGCAACGTCTGCGACGCGAAAATCGATGGGGAGTTGTGCTTGCATGATCTCGCCTGATTCCTTAGTGCATGGCTGCCAGTGACTGGGCTGGCGCATCCATGATCACATTGCTGAGATGACCAATATTTTCGATCTCCACTTCAATGCGATCGCCCGCGTTCATGAACAGCGGCGGGGTACGTTTTTTGCCGACACCACCCGGCGAACCGGTGATAATCACATCGCCGGCGTTCAGGCGGGTAAAGGTACTGATGTACTCGATAAGCTCTGCCACCTTGTGGATCATGCTGGCGGTGTTGTCTTCCTGTACCATGCGGCCATTCAGCCAGGTGCGGATCGCCAGCTGATGAGGGTCAGGGATTTCATCCGCCGTGGTCATCCACGGACCGAACGCACCGGTCTGACGCCAGTTTTTACCGGCGGTAAACCAGGTGTGCTGCCAGTCGCGTGCAGAACCGTCCATATAGCAGCTGTATCCGGCTACGTGGCTCAATGCCTCTTCGCGGGAGATATCGTCTCCACTTTTACCGATGATCACCGCCAGCTCGCCCTCATAGTCAAACTCCCTTGAGTGGCGCGGTTTGAGGACGGGCATCTGGTGTCCGGTTTGCGAATCGGCAAAACGGATGAACAGCGTCGGTGCCGGGTTGTGCTGGTCAAACTCTTTGCGTTTTTCAGCGTAGTTCATGCCAACGCAGAGTATTTTTCCTGGGTTATCAATCACCGGTAAAAATTCCAGCGCATCGAAGCGCAGATCCGGTTTTTCACCGAACAGCTGCTGAGCTTCGTTTAACGCGTCGGCGGCGAGCAGCGATTTCAAATCGCTGTAACGATCCCCCAGACGGCGTCCCAGATCGACCACACCATCGGCTTTCACGATCCCGTAACTGCGGATCCCCTGATGGACAAAGCTTGAGAGTTTCATATCAGTTCCTGTAACACATGAATCAGACGAGGAAGTTACCGAGAATCAGCAGCGATACCGAGACGTTGATCGCACCGCCGATGCGGGTAGCAATCTGGGCGAACGGCATCAGGCTCATACGGTTACCTGCAGTGAGGATGGCAACATCCCCGGTGCCGCCCTGCCCGCTCTGACAGCAGGAGACGATGGCGACATCTATCGGATGCATACCGATTTTTTTACCTACGAAGAAGCCAGTAGCAACCAGCGTGGTCACGGTGCTGACGATAACCAGCAGGTTAGTCAGGGTGAATGCGTGCACCAGCTCCTGCCACGGGGTGATAGCCACGCCCACCGCGAAGAGGATTGGGTAAGTCACAGAGGTCTGGAAGAACTTGTAAACGACCTGAGAGCCTTCGAGGATTTTCGGCGATACGCCGTGGACCAGTTTGACCAGCACTGCCATGAACAACATGCCAACCGGCGCAGGCAGACCAATCAATTTGTGGCCCAGCATACCCAGCATATAGAGCAGCACCGCCAGCAGCGCACCGGAGGCGATGGCGGTCACGTCCGCTTTACCGCTGAACGCAGGCGCAGCGGGAGCCGCTTTTTCATTGGTGTTGTCACGGTCAGGCATCAACTGGCCTTCACCGGTCAGGTGCGGGAAACGTTTACCCAGCTGGTTCAGACAGCCGGAGATAATGATGGCAGTCAGGCCGCCAAGCATCACCATTGGCAGTACGCGGCCCAATGCAACGCCCTGATCCATATGAAGAATAGTGGCGTAGCCGATAGAGAGCGGAATCGCACCTTCACCGACACCACCCGCCATGATCGGCAGAATGATAAAGAAGAAGATCTGGAACGGTTCGAGACCGAGTAGCATACCCACGCCCATCCCCACCAGCATGCCGGCAATTTCACCGCACAGCATCGGGAAGAAAATACGCAGGAAGCCCTGAATCAGCGTGGTACGATTCATGCTCATGATACTGCCAACAATGATGCAGCAGATGTAGAGGTACAGAATGTTGGTTGATTTGTAGAACCTGGTGGTGGACTCAACCACCACATCCGGCAGCAGGCCGTAATAGACCATTGCGGACGGTATAAAGGTGGCGCAAATCGCCGCCGCGCCTAGTTTACCTACGATTGGCAGACGCTTACCGAATTCACCACAGGCGAAGCCGAAGAACGCCAGAGTTACTACCATTACTACGATGTCGCTGGGTAATTTACCGCCCAGACAATCAATGGTAATTAATGCACCAGCCAGAACAAAAAGCGGCAATGGAATAATCCCAACTTTCCAGGTATCCATGATGTGCCACCATCTATCTTTCAACGATGGTTTTTGAATCGACAGCAATTCAGAGGTAGTAGAAAAAGAATCGTCAGTTGTGCTCATAATTAAGCCCCTTGGTTATTTTGCATTTTTAGCTTAAAGGGCGAGGTTTTTACATTATGTGAGGCACGGCATATTAAAATCGAAATTTTAATGGCACCTATGATTTTTATGGTTTCTATTATTTAGTGTGATTAACGCCTTAATTATCTCTGCGGTTTTTATGATTTTTTTATATAAAAATACAAGTTAATAACATTCTCCAAAAAACTTTGTTTCTTTAATACTTCCAGTCACCGCCTGGTGTGCAAGGGATCACAAGTTTCCAGTAAACTCGCCACAGCCAACACGAAAGATGTTACATTACTGTTTTTGTTGATCTCTGCGGCCCATGCCATGAAAGTCTCTTTCCAGATTAAGCTCTTTATTTCGCTGGTGCTGTTCTTCTCCGGTTTGTACGTCTTACTGGGTGGTTATTATTATATCGATGCCGCTCGCCAGCTTTATCAGGAAATGAGCACGCGAGCAAAAATACAAGCTGAAGAAATAGCGATAATTCCTAACTTACGCAAATCAGTTGCTGAAAAAGATATTCCGGTGATTGATAAATTTATGCAACAAGTGGTCGAACGCAGTGATGCCAGCTTTATTGTCATTGGCGATAATAAAGGCATTCACCTATTTCATTCGGTTTATAATGACCGGGTGGGTACCACGCTGGTTGGTGGCGATAATCAGGAAGTCTTGCAGGGAAAAAGCCTGACCACTATTCGCCAGGGCGGCCTGGGTGTTTCCCTGCGCAGTAAAGCTCCCATATTTAATGACGTGGGCCAGGTTATCGGTATTGTTTCCGTGGGCTATCTGACCAGCTATCTCGATACCGTCACCCTGAGCAAGGCAATCAATATCTTTATTGCCGCCGTGCTGCTGTTAGCGGCGCTGTTTATCTTTTCGTGGTTCTTTACCCGCAGTATCAAAAAGCAGATCTTCTCGCTGGAGCCGCGAGAAATCGGTCTACTGGTACGCCAGCAAAAGGCGATGATGGAGTCGATTTACGAAGGGGTGATCGCCATCGACAGCAACCTGCGTATCGAGGTGATAAACCAGGCCGCACGAACCTTGCTCAGCCTGAACCAACCCACGCGGGAACTGCGGGGACAACTGATTACCGAGGTCATTCCGCCAGTGTCGTTCTTTTCCCACAATGCGATGTTGGAAAAAGATACTCACGATGAGATCGGCCGCTTTAACCACGTTACGGTCATTGCCAGCCGTGTGCGCATCATGCTGGAAGATAAGCTGCAGGGCTGGGTGATTACCTTCCGTGACCGCAATGAAATCGACAGCCTCAGCGCCCAACTCAGTCAGGTCAAGCGCTATGTTGATAATCTACGCATCATGCGCCACGAGCAGCTTAACCGTATGACGACCTTGTCCGGCCTGCTGCATATGGAACGTTATGACGAAGCAATACGTTATATTCAGGCCCAGTCGGAGCATGCGCAGGGTCTGCTCGATTTTATCTCGTCACGTTTTTATTCTCCTACGCTGTGCGGTTTACTGCTGGGTAAAGCGGCCCGCGCCAGAGAAAAAGGGGTGGAGCTGGCCTTTGACCCTGGCTGCCAGATGTCGCGCCCGGCGCATTTGCTGGTTGAGGCCGAACTGATATCGATTATTGGCAACCTGTTAGATAACGCCATTGAAGCAACACAACGCGCCGGGTTGCCGCACGATCCCGTCGAGGTCCTGATCCTGCAAAATGAGCGCGAGCTGATTATTGAAGTGGCTGATCGCGGCGTCGGGATCGACCCGGCCATTCGGGATCGCATTTTTGACCGTGGGATGACGACAAAACGCAACGGCGATCATGGCATCGGCCTGTATCTGATCTCCAGCTACGTCACGCAGGTAGGCGGCACCATCGAAGTTTCTGATAACGCGCCGCGCGGAACGATTTTCTCTTTATTTATTCCTGAAACGGGTCACGTACAACGCCCCGCTCCAACTCTGGAAGATCAGAATTATGCGACATGAACAGATAGATGTGCTGATAGTAGAAGATGAAAACGAGTTGGCTCAGCTACATGCTGAGCTTATCAGCAAGCACCTGCATTTGCGTCTGGTGGGCATTGCCAACTCACTGGCGGACGCGCAGGCACAGCTCATCAGTAAGCAGCCCCAGCTGGTGTTGCTCGATAATTATCTGCCGGACGGTAAAGGGATCACGCTGATTAGCGACCCGATGATCGTTCGCGCCAACTGTTCGGTTATCTTCATTACTGCCGCCAGCGATATGGATACCTGTAGCCAGGCCATTCGCAATGGTGCCTTTGACTACATTCTGAAACCTGTGTCGTGGAAGCGTCTGAGTCAATCGCTGGAGCGGTTTGTGCAGTTCGCTGAACAGCAAAGGGTGTGGAAGATTGTCGATCAGCAGAACGTGGATTCTCTGTATCAGCTGCAGGCCAAAAACTACCGGCTGGATAGCGGCAGTAAAGGGATTGAGGAGAATACGCGGGCCCGCGTGCAGACGCTGTTTAGCGAATCCGGCGAGCGCTGCTTTTCTGTCGATGAAGTGGCGACGGAAACGGGGCTCAGTAAAACCACCGCCCGCCGCTATCTGGAGCACGGCGTGGAGTCCGGTTTTTTGTCGGTAGAGATGCAATACGGTAAAATAGGCCACCCCAAACGCATGTACCGCCGGACGGTTGAAAGGATGTGATTTAATCCCCCTTCTCTGGGTAATCCTGCCAGCGCCTGGCTCAGCAGTTCAAAGGAGATAACCCACGGCGGAGGTTAAAAGTTGGCGGTCGGCAAGACGGCATCCTTCCTCCCATGTTGATCCACATAGCCAGACGCTCCTGCGGGCGGTCAGACGGGGCGGAAACGCCGAACGCAACGCCGGGATTGTCATCAGAACCGTTGAGCGATACCAATAGCTGGTCGTAGTCCTGCGCTGCGCTGTAGCTCGGCCAGTCAATATGATGGCAAAAACCCTGCTCAATTTGGACCGCCGGCTGGCGGGCTAACTAATCCCTTCTCCCGCACAGAGGAGCGACGCCGGTCGCTCCTCTGTTATTCATCATCATTCATCGGCACCGCTCCGGCTTCGCTCGCGCTTCCCGATCCTCTTTGGTGTAGATTGCGGCCGCTGACAAATCTATACTTGGCGCACAATTTAACCCTAAGGCCTGGACATGACCTTCTCTTCCCCACAAAACAAACGCGGCGTGACGCCGGCTAAAGCCATGGTCGCGGCGATCAGCGGCTACGCAATGGATGGTTTCGATCTGCTGATCCTTGGCTTCATGCTGCCGGCAATCAGCGCTTCTCTGGCACTCAGCACCTCTCAGGCGGGTTCTCTCGTCACCTGGACCCTCATTGGTGCGGTGCTGGGCGGGATTTTATTTGGTCATCTCAGCGATCGCCTGGGACGCATTCGCGTACTGACCTTCACGATTTTGATGTTCTCCGTTTTTACCGGTCTTTGTGCGGTCGCGCAGGGCTATTGGGATCTGCTGGCCTATCGCACCCTTGCGGGTATGGGGCTCGGCGGCGAATTCGGTATCGGCATGGCGCTGATTGCCGAAGTCTGGCCGGCCCATAAGCGTAACCGGGCCTCGGCATGGGTCGGCATCGGCTGGCAGCTTGGCGTACTGCTTGCCGCCTTTATCACCCCGCTCCTGCTGGATATCATCGGCTGGCGCGGGATGTTTCTGGTCGGACTCCTGCCGGCGCTGGTCTCGTTTGCCATACGCCGCGGGATGGGGGAACCGGAGGCCTTTACCAAAGATAGCCACGTCGCTCAGGAAATATCGTTCACGGCGCGGATCAAGATGCTGTTTGCCGACAGCGCCACCTCGAAGGCCAGCATCGGTATCCTGATCCTTTGTTCGGTGCAGAATTTTGGTTACTACGGCCTGATGATCTGGATGCCCAGCTATCTCTCCTCCAGCTTTGGTTTCTCGCTGACCAAATCGGGGCTGTGGACGGCGGTCACCGTAGTGGGGATGACCTTCGGCATCTGGCTGTTTGGCGTGCTGGCGGATCGCTTCCCGCGCTGGAAAATCTTCCTCATTTACCAGGTCGGCGCCGTGGTGATGGTCATTATCTACGCCCAGCTGCGCGACCCCACCGTCATGCTGTTTACCGGGGCGCTGATGGGGATGTTTGTCAACGGGATGATCGGCGGCTACGGGGCGCTTATCTCCGATACCTACCCGCTAAAAGTGCGCGCCACCGCGCAGAACGTCCTGTTTAATCTGGGGCGCGGCGTCGGCGGATTTGGACCGCTGGTGATTGGCCTGTTCGTCAGCCACTGGTCATTTACCGCGGCGATCAGCCTGCTGGCCCTGCTCTATCTGCTGGATATTTTCGCCACCCTGTTCCTGCTGCCGAAAAAACAGGGCAGCGAAGATGCGCTGGGGGCGATTGGCTAAGCCACGAGCCGCGCGTTTTACCGCTCCGGCATGGGCTAACGCCTTCGCCGGACGGCGGCCGAAAAATAACAAAGCCCGGGTTTCCCCGGGCTTTGCACTGGATATAACCACTAGTAGTAGGCTTTCAGCGCCCGCTGGCAGAGCATCGAACGGACGCAGTCGTCGGTCGTAAAGCGGACAATGCCAACCATCTCGTCTTCTTCAAAACGCGCCAGCGCATCGACCAGGCCAGACCTTACGCCAGAGGGTAAATCACACTGGGTAATGTCGCCGTTGACGATAACCGTCACGTTCTCCCCGAGGCGGGTCAAAAACATTTTCATTTGCGCGGCGGTCACGTTCTGAGCCTCGTCCAGAATCACAACCGCATTTTCAAATGTACGTCCACGCATATAGGCGAACGGCGCGATTTCCACCTTGCCGATTTCCGGCCGCAGGCAGTATTGCATAAAGGAAGCGCCCAACCGTCTCACCAGCACGTCATAAACCGGGCGGAAATAGGGGGCGAATTTCTCGGCGATATCTCCCGGTAAGAAGCCGAGGTCTTCATCGGCTTGCAGAACGGGACGGGTAACAATAATTCTGTCCACATCCTTATGGATCAGGGCTTCAGCTGCTTTCGCCGCGCTGATCCAGGTCTTCCCGCACCCGGCTTCGCCGGTGGCAAAGATCAGCTGTTTATTGTCAATGGCATTCAAATAATGCACCTGAGCGTCATTGCGCGCTTCAATTGGCGACAAATCGCGACTGTCCCGCGCCATACCAATTGCTTCTACGCCACTCATTTGCACAAGCGATGTGACCGATTCTTCTTCGCGCTGCTTATGGCTGCGCGAATCCTGTCTCAGCACACGTTTGGCCTCACGACGAGCTTTGGTCACTGCTTTTTGTCTTCCCATGGATAGCACCTTGCGTTGTTGGTTTACATCACACGCGTCAATATCGACGCGATTATGCGCACGAACGATTGAGGTTTGGCTTCCTTGTAAGCCATTGCTTGCCTGTCGAATTGACAACGGGTCGCGGCTACGCGCACCGCGTACCCTGTCTGGGTTTAGGTTATCTGTGGTGACTGGAGAAAAATTTGAGGTGTGGCAATCGCGGCCGGAAGTGTGGCCCCCGTGCTGATGAGTACGGTAAGAAGATTTACATTTTCCGTTACAGCAATCGGGCATTCGCGATCTCCATAGTGAAACGACATCACTGCCGGGAACTACCGCGTCTGTAATAAGTACATCAAAAATAATTCTTAATGCAACTTATTTTTTACATACAGACAACAAATAATTCTCATCGCAGCTCAGGAGAGTTTCCGACAAATAGATTACAGAAAAATAACACAAGGCAGGAAATACAAAAAAAGAATGGAAAAACAGCAGAAACGCCCTGCCCTTACGGGCAGGAACGTCAGGCTTCAAGCAGGGACTGCGCCAGATAGTGCTGGCTATCGATCACTCCCGGCAGCGCAAAGAAATAGCCGCCGCCGATCGGCTTCACGTACTCCTCCAGCGCTTCGCCGTTGAGGCGCTTTTGCACCGTCAGGAAACCTTTTTCCAGATCGTGCTGATAGCAGACAAACAGCAGCCCCATATCCAGCTGCCCGGAGTTGGTCACCCCCAGCGAATAGCTGTAGCCGCGGCGCATCATCAGGCTCGACTGCGTCTGCGGCGTACGCGGGTTAGCCAGTCGAATATGGCTATCGAGCGCAATGGCATCGCCATTCGGATCCTTAGCGTAATCCGGCACGTCGTGTTCGTGCTGCATACCCAGCGGCGCTCCGCTGTGCTTATCGCGACCGAAAATCGTCTGCTGCTCTTTCAGCGGAGTTCGGTCCCAGAACTCGACGTGGAACTGGATAATACGCGCCGCCTGATAGCTGCCGCCCGTCGCCCACGCCGGTTCTCCCTGTCCGGCGGTAACCCATACCACCTCATCCATCAGCGCGCCGTCGGTGCTGACCGGGTTAGCCGTACCGTCTTTAAAGCCCAGCAGGTTAACCGGCGTCTCCTTGCCTTTGCTCCGCGCGGCGCTATCGGAGATAAAGCCCTCGCGCTTCCAGCGGACGCTCAGCAGATCCGGGGTATGCTTAATCACATCGCGCAGCGCGTGGATCACCGTATCCTGGGTATTGGCGCAAATTTGTAGCAGCAAATCGCCGTGGCAAAGCGCGGCATCCAGCGAATCGTTGGGAAAGCGCGTCATCTTCTGCAGCTTCTTCGGCGCGTGTTCCGCGAGCCCATAGCGCTCGTCAAACAGCGAATGGCCAACCGATACGGTCATCGTCAGGTTATCCGGGGCGATCCACGGCCCGAGAATGCCCGAGTCCATCGGCGGCAGGCGCGGATTCGGCGTGTCCGGCGCCGGCCCGCCTTTGGTCAGGAAGGCAATACGCTGGGTCAGCAGACGGAACAGACGCTCAAGGTCGGCCTTATCGCTGGCCAGCACGTCGAAAGCCACCAGCATCATCGCGGTTTGCTGCGGGGTGAGGATCCCCGCCTGGTGCAGCCCATAAAAGGGCTGCTCCTCCATACGCGCGTTGGGTGATAGCGTTCCCGGCGAGCTGGTGCTTTTGGCCGCATGCGCAACCGGACAGCCGCCGGCAATGGCCAGCGCGCCGCCTAGCGCGCCGATCCCTTTTAATAACCGCCGACGTGAAGGCTCATTCACGTCGAATTGCTTCTGTTCTGCCATCGACTTAGTCCAGACCCAGGATCCCGCGCAGCTGAGCCAGATCTTCCGCCAGGGTGGTGATCGGGCCTTTCAGCGCATTACGATCCGCATCAGTTAGTTTGTCATACGTTTCATAGCCGTCTTTGGTGCGATACTTCGCGAGAATAGCGTCAACTTTCTTGAAGTTAGCGTCAACTTTCGCCAGCAGCGCGGCGTTCTCTTTCTGCAGCTGCGGACGCAGCAGGTCGACAATTTTCTGCGCGCCGTCAACGTTGGCCTGGAAGTCCCACAGGTCGGTGTGGCTGTAGCGATCTTCTTCCCCGCTGATTTTGCTGGCGGCCACTTCTTCAATCAGGCCCGCGGCGCCGCCCACCACTTTAGACGGCGGGAACGCCAGCTCGCTGATGCGTTTTTGCAGCTCCAGCACGTCGGTATTCAGACGGTCGGCGTAGCTCTCCATGCCCTTGGTGCTGTTGTCGCCAAACAGGGCTTTTTCCAGACGGTGGAAGCCGGTGAATTTCGGATCTTCCGCTTTCTTCTCGTAGTCGTCTTCACGGGCATCAATGCTGCCGTCAAGATCGGAGAACAGCTCGGCGATCGGTTCGATACGTTCGTAGTGCTGACGCGTCGGGGCATACAGCGCTTTCGCTTTTTCGATATCGCCCGCTTTCACCGCGTCGGTGAAGGCCTTCGTGCCGGTAACCAGCTGGGCAGTTTCCGCCGTGACGTAGGCTTTATAGGCGGTAATCGCTTCGCCGAGGCTCAGCAGCGCGTCGGCTTTCGCCGCGTCTTTGCTGGCCGCACCGGTGACAATCAGCTTCCCTTTCGGGTTGGTCAACAGGCCGCAGGTCATATCGTATTCGCCCGGCTGCAGGTTAGCCGTCAGCTTTTGCGTAAAGCCCGGCGCAATGTTTTCGCGCTCTTCCACGACCATCACGCCTTTAAGGATCTCCCACTCCAGCGCCTTTTGACTGTGGTTCTGAATGATAAACTGCGTTTTACCCGCTTTCACGGTCACGTTCATCGGTTCACACTGCTTGTCATTAACGGTCACTTTTACCTGCGGAATATCCGCAGCCTGGGCGTAGAAGGCGGAGCTGAACAACGCTGCGACGGCAAGCTGCAGCGCATTACGGCGAAAATGAGTCATCATGATCATCCCTTTCGATAAGTATGTGGTCACTATTTACACCTGCGGGCGCCCTACTTAAGCGGAGCGGTACGCGAGGCTGCTGGATTGCTACGCGGCGGCAGCGCAAACAGCACCAGCGCCGGAATCAAATAGATAAAGTACACCGCCACTTCGCTGACGGTCGGCGCTTCCTGATAGCCGAAGATCCCTTCAAGCAGCGTACCGAACAGGCTGTGCGTCGACAGCACGCCGCTCAGATCGAACGCCACGTCCTGGAAGTGGTTCCACAGCCCGGCCTCGTGAAAGGCGCGAATGGCTCCGGCGGCCAGGCCCGCAGCGACCAGCAGAATGAACAGGCTGGTCCACTTGAAGAACGCGCCGAGGTTGAGGCGGATGCCGCCCCAGTACAGCAGGAAACCGAGTACAATTGCGGTGGCGAGGCCAAGCATCGCGCCCAGCGGGGGCCAGATACCGACATCCTGCTGGAACGCCGCCAGCAGGAAAAATACCGACTCCAGCCCTTCTCGCGCCACGGCAAAAAAGACCATCATCACCAGCGCCCAGCCGTGGTTGTTACCGCGCTGCAGGGCGTTATCCACCGCCTGCTCCAGCTGCTGCTTCACGTTGCGCGACACCTTGCGCATCCAGAACACCATCCAGGTCAGGATACAGACCGCGACCAGCGCCACGATGCCCTCAAACAGCTCCTGTTCACGCTGCGGGAATTCGCCGGTAGTTTCGTTGATAAAGATCCCCAGCCCGAGGCACAGTGCCGCCGCGAGGATGACCCCAATCCACATTACGCCAATCCAGTTTCCACGCTGAGTGCGTTTCAGATAGCTGGCGATCAGGCTGACAATCAGCGCTGCTTCCAGGCCTTCACGTAACATGATGAGAAATGGAACAAACATGCCAACACCCTTAAATGTGAGCCGCGGTCAACGGATGCAAAGATAGGTAAATATTTCTGATAGTGATTATCATTACAATAATCAGAAACACAAGTGAAATGTGTAGAGAATGATGACGAGTTGTAAATTAATCGCTGTTAAATAATTACTTAGGAAAGTATTCGCCTGCGCCAGCGGCGGCGGGCAGGATCGGCGGTTTTTTCGCGGCAGATATTTACCGGGCGTAGCGACTGTGGCTAAATAGCGGCCTTATTTACCTGCGAAAAGAATAATATGACACAGTTTTTACACTTCCTGCTGGCGCTGGTGGTTATCCTCGGCCTTGCCTGGCTTGCCAGCTATGACCGACAAAAAATCCGCATTCGCTATATTATCCAGTTAATTGTTATTGAAATTGCGCTGGCATTCTTTTTTCTCCACGCCGAAAGCGGCCTGTGGGTAGTTAAAAATATCTCCGGCTTTTTCACCTCATTACTCGGTTTTGCCGCTGAGGGCACCAGTTTTGTATTTGGCGGCATGAGTGAAAAAGGCCTGGCCTTTATTTTTCTCGGCGTGCTGTGCCCGATCGTCTTTATCTCGGCGCTGATTGGCATTCTCCAGCACTGGCGCATTCTGCCCATTTTTATTCGCGTCATCGGCACCCTGCTGTCAAAAGTCAACGGCATGGGTAAGCTCGAGTCCTTTAACGCCGTGAGCTCGCTGATCCTCGGGCAGTCGGAAAACTTCATTGCCTATAAAGGCGTGCTCGGCGATCTCTCCTCTCGTCGTCTGTTCACCATGGCCGCCACCGCGATGTCGACGGTGTCGCTGTCGATCGTCGGCGCGTATATGAGCATGCTGGACGCGAAATACGTCGTCGCGGCGCTGATCCTCAATATGTTCAGCACCTTTATTGTGCTGTCAATTATTAACCCGACGCGACCGGGCAGCGAAGAAGAGATTAAGCTGGAGAAGCTGCATGAATCGCAGAGCTTCTTTGAAATGCTCGGCGAATATATTCTGGCTGGCTTCAAAGTGGCGATGATTATTCTGGCGATGCTGATCGGTTTTATTGCCTTAATCAGCGCCATCAACGCCCTCTTCGCCACAGTATTTGGCCTCAGCTTCCAGCAGATTCTGGGCTACGTCTTTTATCCGCTGGCGTGGCTGATTGGTATTCCGCTAAGCGATGCGCTGAACGCCGGGAGTATTATGGCGACCAAGCTGGTAGCCAACGAATTTGTCGCGATGATCGAGCTGCAGAAAATCGCTGCCGGCATGACGCCGCGCGGGCTGGGTATTCTGTCGGTATTCCTGGTCTCTTTTGCTAACTTTGCCTCTATTGGCATTATCGCCGGCGCGATTAAAGGGCTTAATGAGCCGCAGGGGAATACGGTTTCCCGCTTCGGCCTGCGCCTGGTCTACGGCGCGACGCTGGTAAGCCTGCTCTCCGCCAGCTTCGCCGGGCTGGTGCTGTAAGCCAGGCGCACGCTGCGAATATCAGCATTCTGAAGGCGGGGCTATGCCCCGCCTTTTATTTAGAAACAAACGTTATTCAGAAATGGACGCAAACCTGCCGATCGACGCGCATCACTGACTCCTGGGCGAAGCGCGACTTGTAGAGCGTGCGCAGCGCTTCAATCCCCTCTTCGCTCTTCGCATCTTTACCGTGGATCAACATCAGCGCCTTGCTCTGCTCGCGCGCAACGGTACCGTCATTCCCCAGCCACTGGCCGCGGGCGTCAAACACCGTCAAGCCATCGCGAAAGCGCGGGGTGACATCGCGGTCAACAAACCGCTGCCACTCCTCGGCGGTGATATCTTTACCCGCCGGTCGGCTGAGGCCGAAGTACAGCGTGGTTTGCTCCATCGTATTGTCCGCCGGGCAGGCCGCGGCAGCCGGCGCTGAGACGGTCGTTTTGCTCGGCGCCACGCAGCCGCCAAGCAGCCCTGCCAGAACCAACGCCATCGCACCCTGTCTGAAAGTCATATTGCTATCCTCATTGTTATTTGTGCTGAGATATCAGCGTATTTTCAGAGAATTAGCAAGAGGGTTCCTGCCCGCATCGGCACTGGCTGAGGCGGGTCGGCGGCGGTAAGGCGCACAAAAAAGCCCGCCAGAGGCGGGCTTTAGCAGGAGGGAAAGGTTACTCTGCGGTCGCAGGTACCGGCGGCGCGGAGTGATAGTGCGCGTCGGCCTCGGCAAAACGCTGCTGCATCGTTGCCGAAGGCGCTTTGCCCAGCAGGCTGAAGACCACGATCCCGAGGCTGCCAAAGATAAAGCCAGGGATAATTTCGTACAGTTCCACCCAGCCAAACTGTTTCCAGCCGATGACGGTCAGCGCGCCGATAACCATTCCGGCCAGCGCGCCGTTGCGCGTCATGCGTGACCACATCACCGAGAACAGCACTACCGGACCGAAGGCGGCGCCGAATCCCGCCCAGGCATAGCTCACCAGGCCCAGCACGCGGTTATCCGGATTTGCCGCCAGCGCGATGGCAATCAGCGCCACCACCAGCACCATCATCCGACCAACCCACACCAGCTCGGTCTGGCCGGCGTTCTTACGCAGAAATGCCTTATACAAATCCTCGGTAATCGCGCTGGAGCAGACCAGCAGCTGGCAGCTCAGGGTTGACATCACCGCGGCCAGAATCGCCGACAGCAGGATCCCGGCAATCCACGGGTTAAACAGGATTTGCGCCAGTTCAATAAAGACGCGCTCGGAGTTCTGATTTACCGCCCCAGCCAGCGCCGGGTTGTTGTTAAACCACGCGATGCCGAAGAAGCCAACCGCCACGGCACCCGCCAGGCAGAAGATCATCCAGGTCATGCTGATACGGCGAGCGTGCACGATGCTGTGATGGGAGTCCGCCGCCATAAAGCGTGCCAGAATATGCGGTTGACCAAAGTAGCCAAGGCCCCAGCCCATCAGCGAGATAATGGCGACGAAATTAAGCCCTTTCAGCATATCAACGTTCTCAATGCTCTTTTGCTTAATCACCTCCAGCGAATCGCCGAAACCGCCGACGGAAATAATCACCATTACCGGCGTCAGGATCAGCGCGAAGATCATCAGGCTGGCCTGTACGGTATCGGTCCAGCTTACCGCGAGGAACCCTCCGACGAAGGTATAAATAATCGTCGCGGCGGCTCCGGCCCACAGCGCCGTTTCGTAGCTCATGCCAAAAGTGCTTTCAAACAGACGCGCGCCGGCAACAATGCCGGAGGCGCAATAAATAGTGAAGAACAGCAAAATAACCAGCGCGGAGATAATACGCAGCACCCGGCTTTTATCTTCAAAACGGCCGGTGAAATAGTCCGGCAGGGTCAGCGCGTTATTATTCACCTCGGTATGAACGCGCAGGCGACCGGCCACCAGCTTCCAGTTAATCCACGCCCCCAGCGTCAGGCCGATGGCAATCCAGCTCTCGGAAATGCCGGAAAGGAATATTGCCCCCGGCAGCCCCATCAGCAGCCATCCGCTCATATCCGAGGCCCCGGCAGACAGCGCGGTCACGAATGGACCGAGGCTCCGCCCGCCCAGAATATAATCATCGAAGTTCTTCGTCGATCGCCAGGCAATAAACCCGATCAGTACCATGCCAAATATATAAACCGTAAAAGTCACCAACATCGGGGTGCTAATAGCCATGCAAATCTCCAGAATTTTTTTGTCGACAGCGTCCAGATTTGTCGTTTATTCCACTACCGGAACGGGGTAATGGCACAATGGTTGTATTGGGCGACCGTATCCTGACGGAAGCTGCGTTTTTTCACAAACGATTTAACACAGCATTTACACTAATTCCGCCAATGACCAAACTTCATTTTGTTATAGGTTGCACTTCCTCACGTTTTTATTGGTTGCACCTGGTAAAACTGTTAACTGACGCAGATAAATACGCCATTAAATAAAGGTTAAATTGTCGCTAATCCCGCCATTAAATTTAACAACAAAGGCATTTTTCAGCCTGGTCCACAAGTTGTGATTAACAAGGTTGCACAAAGTTGCAACATAGTAGATATTCCTACGCAACCGCATAACCGCACAGAAGCTCAATACGCCGAATCATGCCGCCGCCAGGCGGGCCGGGTAATGGCTGAAGCGAATGACCAATAACAGGAGTTCATGACATGGGCACCACCACCATGGGCGTTAAACTTGACGAAGCCACGCGCGAACGCATCAAGTCCGCCGCCAGCCGTATCGACCGCACGCCGCACTGGCTGATCAAGCAGGCGATTTTCAACTATCTGGAAAAGCTGGAGAATGACGAATCGCTGCCAGAGCTTCCGGCGCTGCTCTCCGGCGCGGCCAACGAAAGCGACGAATCGGGTCCTTTGACCGAGGAGCCGTACCAGCCGTTCCTTGAATTTGCCGAGCAGATCCTGCCCCAGTCGGTGGCGCGGGCGGACATTACCGCAGCGTATCGCCGCGCCGAAACCGACGCCGTACCGATGCTCCTCGAACAGGCCCGCCTGCCGCAGCCGCTGAACGAACAGGCGCATAAGCTGGCCTGGAAGCTGGCGGAAAAGTTACGCAATCAAAAAACCGCCAGCGGGCGCGCCGGAATGGTGCAGAGCCTGCTGCAGGAGTTTTCCCTCTCCTCACAGGAGGGCGTGGCGCTGATGTGCCTCGCGGAGGCGCTGCTGCGTATTCCGGATAAAGCCACCCGCGACGCCCTTATTCGCGACAAGATCAGCAACGGTAACTGGCAGTCGCATATCGGCCGCAGCCCGTCGCTGTTCGTAAACGCCGCCACCTGGGGGCTGCTGTTTACCGGCAAACTGGTCTCCACCCACAATGAAACCAGCCTGTCGCGCTCGCTGAACCGAATCATTGGTAAAAGCGGCGAGCCGCTGATTCGCAAAGGCGTCGATATGGCGATGCGCCTGATGGGCGAGCAGTTCGTCACCGGCGAAACCATCGCCGAAGCGCTGGCCAACGCCCGCAAGCTCGAAGAGAAGGGCTTCCGCTACTCCTACGATATGCTCGGGGAAGCGGCGCTGACCGCCGCCGACGCCCAGGCCTATATGGTCTCCTACCAGCAGGCTATCCACGCTATCGGTAAAGCCTCCAACGGCCGCGGCATCTATGAGGGCCCGGGGATCTCCATCAAGCTCTCCGCCCTGCACCCGCGCTACAGCCGCGCGCAGTACGATCGGGTCATGGAAGAGCTCTATCCGCGCCTGAAGTCGCTAACCCTGCTGGCGCGCCAGTACGATATCGGCATTAATATCGACGCCGAAGAGGCCGATCGCCTGGAGATCTCTCTCGACCTGCTGGAGAAGCTGTGCTTTGAGCCGGAGCTGGCGGGCTGGAACGGGATCGGCTTCGTTATTCAGGCCTATCAGAAGCGCTGTCCGTTCGTGATTGACTCGCTGATCGATCTCGCCACCCGCAGCCGCCGTCGTCTGATGATCCGCCTGGTCAAGGGTGCCTACTGGGATAGCGAAATCAAGCGCGCGCAGATGGACGGCCTGGAAGGCTATCCGGTTTATACCCGCAAGGTTTACACCGACGTCTCCTATCTCGCCTGCGCGAAAAAGCTGCTGACGGTACCGAGCCTGATTTACCCTCAGTTCGCCACCCATAACGCCCATACCCTGGCGGCTATTTACCAGCTGGCGGGGCAAAACTATTATCCGGGTCAGTACGAGTTCCAGTGCCTGCACGGCATGGGCGAGCCGCTGTATGAGCAGGTGGTAGGCAAAGTGGCCGACGGTAAGCTTAACCGCCCGTGCCGAATCTATGCCCCGGTCGGCACCCACGAAACCCTGCTGGCCTACCTGGTACGCCGCCTGCTGGAGAACGGCGCCAACACCTCCTTCGTCAACCGCATCGCCGATACCAGCCTGCCGCTTGACGAGCTGGTCGCCGACCCGGTCAGCGCGGTCGAGAAGCTGGCACAGCAGGAAGGCCAGGCCGGCCTGCCGCATCCGAAAATTCCGCTGCCGCGCGATCTCTATGGTCAGGGCCGCAGCAACTCGGCGGGACTGGATCTGGCGAACGAACACCGCCTCGCCTCCCTCTCCTCCTCTTTACTCAACAGCGCCCTGCATAAGTGGCAGGCTCTGCCGATGCTGGAGCATCCGGTCGTCGAAGGCGAGCTGCAGGCGATCGTCAACCCTGCGGAACCGAAAGATATCGTCGGCCACGGACGCGAAGCCAGCGACGAAGAGGTACAGCAGGCGCTGACCAGCGCGGTCAACTGCGCGCCGATCTGGTTCGCCACGCCGCCGCAGGAGCGCGCGGCAATCCTCGAACGCGCGGCGATCTTAATGGAAGGCCAAACGCAAACGCTTATCGGGATTCTGGTACGCGAAGCGGGTAAAACCTTCAGCAACGCCATCGCCGAAGTTCGTGAAGCGGTCGATTTCCTGAACTACTACGCCGGTCAGGTTCGCGACGACTTTGATAATGAAACCCACCGTCCGCTGGGGCCGGTGGTGTGCATCAGCCCGTGGAACTTCCCGCTGGCGATCTTCACCGGCCAGATTGCCGCCGCGCTGGCCGCAGGCAACAGCGTGCTGGCGAAACCCGCCGAGCAGACGCCGCTGATCGCCGCTCAGGGCGTGGCGATTCTGCTGGAGGCCGGCGTCCCGCCGGGCGTTATCCAGCTGCTGCCGGGCCGCGGGGAAACCGTCGGCGCCGCGCTCACCGGCGACCAGCGCGTGCGTGGGGTGATGTTTACCGGCTCAACCGAGGTCGCGACTTTACTGCAGCGCAATATCGCCAGCCGCCTTGACGCCCAGGGGCGTCCGACGCCGCTGATTGCCGAAACCGGCGGCATGAACGCCATGATTGTCGACTCTTCCGCGCTTACCGAGCAGGTGGTGGTTGACGTGCTGGCTTCCGCATTCGATAGCGCCGGCCAGCGCTGCTCCGCGCTGCGGGTGCTCTGTCTGCAGGAGGAGATCGCCGACCATACGCTGACCATGCTGCGTGGCGCAATGGGCGAATGCCGGATGGGCAACCCGGGCCGCCTGACCACCGATATCGGCCCGGTGATTGATGCCGAAGCCAAAGAGAATATCGAGCGGCATATTCAGACGCTGCGCGCCAAGGGCCGCAACGTCTTCCAGGCGGTGCGCGAGAACAGCGACGACGCGCGCGAATGGCAGAGCGGAACCTTCGTTCCGCCGACGCTTATCGAACTCGACAGCTTTGACGAACTGAAAAAAGAGGTCTTTGGCCCGGTCCTGCACGTGGTGCGCTATAACCGCAACGCGCTGGATCGGCTGGTTGAGCAGATCAACGCTTCCGGCTATGGCCTGACGCTCGGGGTCCATACCCGCATCGACGAAACCATCGCCCAGGTCACCGGCAGCGCAAAAGTCGGCAACCTGTACGTCAACCGAAATATGGTGGGCGCGGTGGTTGGCGTCCAGCCGTTCGGCGGCGAAGGCCTGTCGGGAACCGGCCCGAAAGCGGGCGGCCCGCTGTATCTGTACCGCCTGCTCTCAAGCCGTCCGCAGAACGCCGTCGGCGCAACCCTCGCCCGCCAGGACGCTGAACGTCCGCTGGACGCCCAGCTGAAAACCCTGCTGGAAAAACCGCTGGTCGCGCTACAGCAGTGGGCCGCAGGCCGGCCGGAGCTGCAGGCGCTGTGCCAGCAGTATAGCGAACAGGCGCAGGCCGGCACCCAGCGTCTGCTGCCGGGGCCGACCGGGGAGCGCAACACCCTGACCTTCATTCCCCGCGATCGCGTGCTGTGCGTGGCGGATAATGAACAGGATGCGCTGACCCAGCTGGCGGCGGTCGCCGCCGTCGGCTGCGAGATCCTGTGGCCGGATAACGCCCTGCATCGCGAACTGGCGAAGAAGCTGCCGCGCGAAGTCAGCGAGCGCATCCACTTCGCCAAAGAGACCGATCTGACCGCCCAGGCCTTCGACGCGGTGATTTACCACGGCGATTCCGATCAGCTGCGCGAGCTGTGCGAACAGGTGGCAGCGCGGGACGGGGCGATCGTTTCGGTACAGGGATTCGCCCGCGGCGAAACCAACCTGCTGCTGGAGCGCCTCTATATCGAGCGCTCGCTCAGCGTCAATACCGCCGCGGCGGGCGGCAACGCCAGCCTGATGACCATCGGCTAAGGCCGATCCCCGAGGCGGCGTCCGGCAGCGGTTCGGGCAAAACCGTAGCCCGCCGCCGGGGGATCGCGGACCGGATGACAGCAGGCCAAAGCTGTGGTTAATTAAGGCTCCCGGACGGGGGCCTTTTTTTATGTATGGGAGTGGAACAATGAAACGCACTTTACTCGCGCTTGTCGCCCTGCTGGCAAGCGGGCAGGCGCTGGCGGACGAATGCGCTAACGCCAACAATCAAATGGAGATGAACCAGTGCACGGCGGCGCAGTATCAGGCGGCCGATGGCAAGCTCAACCAGACCTATCAGCAGGCGCTGAAACGTGCCTCAGGCAACCAGCTGATGCTGCTGAAAAAATCCCAGCTGGCGTGGATCGCGCTGCGCGATGCCGACTGCGCGTTTTTGGCCTCCGGAGCCGAAGGCGGCACCATCCAGCCGACGCTGATCAACCAGTGCATGGCGGACAAAACCGTGGAGCGCGAATCGTACCTCTCTTCGCTGCTGCAGTGCGAAGATGGCGATCAGAGCTGCCCGCTGCCGCCGGCCAACTAGCGCACCCGGATCCCTTCAACAATCATCCGCTGAACGTTTTCCACGGTTTGCTGAAAGAACGCTTCATCACGTAGCGTTGCGCCGGTCACCGCCTCAATCTGGGTGGCAAAATCGGCGTAATGCTGCGTGGTGGCCCAGATCATAAAGATCAGGTGCTGGGGATCGACCGGCGCCAGCTTGCCGCTTTCGACCCAGCCGGAAACGATCGCCGACTTTTCATCCACCAGCGCTTTCAGATCGCCGGTCAGCTCTCCCATCAGCAGCGGCGCACCCTGCAGCATCTCCAGGCAGAACAGTTTGGACGCCTGCGGATGGTCGCGGGAGACTTCCAGCTTCAGGCGGATGTACTCGCGGATCGCCACCAGCGGGCTGATATCTTCGCGAAAGGCCTTCAGCGGCGCCAGCCAGATGGTGAGGATCTGCTGCAAAACGGCAACGTACAGCGCCTCTTTCGACGGATAGTAGTAGAGCAAATTGGTTTTCGAGACCCCGGACAGCTCCGCAACCTGCTCAAGCCGCGTGCCGTGAATGCCAAATTGCGAAAACGCGTCCAGCGCGGCGGCGAGGATAGCCTCTTTTTTTGCGCTCACCGCCAGCGAACGCTTGCCGTTTTTTTTCTCGGCGCCCTGTGCCATTCGTTATCTCCTTCTTTCACCGCCATCAGCATAGCAAAAGCCCATCGCCGACACGACCTTCTGCACCCCAATTGCGCATGACTGCCGTTTTTTCGTGCACTGATTTTGACCATTTAGTCTACTTTTCTCGACATCACATCCGGCAACCATTAAGCAACACATTAATAACATTGGCTTTTGTAAAACTGGCATCACCTTTGCTTTAGCCTGTTAGCGAGGTGGCTCAGGGAGATGCAGGATGCAGCGCCGCACGCCTTCTTGTTTAACGACCGCATTGAGGTGCATATGAAAATTGGTGTCTTCGTTCCGATTGGCAATAACGGCTGGCTGATTTCCACCCATGCCCCGCAGTACATGCCGACGTTTGAGCTGAATAAAGCGATTGTGCAGAAAGCCGAGCATTACAACTTTGACTTCGCGCTGTCGATGATCAAGCTGCGCGGTTTTGGCGGCAAAACCGAATTCTGGGATCACAATCTCGAATCCTTCACCCTGATGGCGGGTCTGGCGGCGGTGACGTCGCGGATCCAGATCTACGCCACCGCCGCCACCCTGACCCTGCCTCCGGCCATCGTCGCCCGGATGGCCTCCACCATCGACTCGATTTCCGGCGGCCGCTTCGGCGTCAACCTGGTTACCGGCTGGCAAAAACCAGAATACGAGCAGATGGGGATCTGGCCTGGGGATGACTATTTCGCCAGCCGCTACGACTATCTCAGCGAATATGTCCAGGTGCTGCGCGACCTGTGGGGCACCGGGCAGAGCGACTTTAAGGGCGACTACTTCACGATGAACGACTGCCGCGTCAGCCCGCAGCCGTCGCAGCCGATGAAGGTTATCTGCGCCGGGCAAAGCGATGCCGGTATGGCCTTCTCCGCCCAGTACGCCGACTACAACTTCTGCTTCGGCAAAGGGGTCAACACTCCGGCCGCCTTCGCCCCGACCGCCGCGCGCATGATGCAGGCGGCGGAAAAAACCGGTCGCGACGTCGGCTCGTACGTGCTGTTTATGGTTATCGCCGACGAAACGGATGAAGCCGCGCGCGCGAAATGGGAGCACTACAAAGCCGGCGCCGACGAAGACGCGCTGGCGTGGCTGACCGAGCAGAGCCAGAAGGATACCCGCTCCGGTAGCGATACCAACGTCCGCCAGATGGCCGACCCCACCTCAGCGGTCAATATCAACATGGGCACCCTCGTCGGCTCTTACGCCAGCGTCGCCCGCATGCTCGATGAAGTCGCCGCGGTCCCCGGCACCGACGGCGTGCTGCTGACCTTTGATGATTTCCTCTCCGGAATTGACGCCTTCGGCGAGCGCATTCAGCCGCTGATGCGCTGCCGCGACCACATTGCCACCGCTACTCGCGAGGTTGCCTGATGATTACCCTTCCCGCTCGCCCGGAATCCTTGACCTTCGCGGCGCAAAACAGCGCGCTGATCGTGGTTGATATGCAAAACGCCTATGCAAGCCAGGGCGGCTATCTCGATCTGGCCGGTTTTGACGTCTCCGCCACCCGGCCGGTTATCGACAACATCAACACCGCCGTCGCCGCCGCCCGCGCCGCCGGGATGCTGATTATCTGGTTTCAGAACGGCTGGGACGACCAGTACATGGAGGCCGGCGGCCCCGGCTCGCCCAATTACCATAAATCCAACGCCCTGAAGACCATGCGCCGCCGTCCCGAGCTGCAGGGCAAGCTGCTGGCTAAAGGCGGCTGGGACTACCAGCTGGTCGATGAGCTTAAGCCGCAGCCGGGCGACGTGGTGCTGCCGAAACCGCGCTACAGCGGCTTCTACAACACCCAGCTGGACAGCATTTTGCGCAGCCGCGGCGTTCGCCACCTGGTGTTCACCGGCATCGCCACCAACGTCTGCGTGGAGTCCACCCTGCGCGACGGCTTCTTCCTCGAATATTTCGGCATCGTGCTGGAAGACGCTACCCATCAGGCCGGACCGGCCTTCGCTCAGCAGGCGGCGTTGTTCAATATTGAGACCTTCTTTGGCTGGGTCAGCGACGTCGCCAGCTTCTGCGATGCCCTGCAGCCCGCCAGCCCCATCCCGTTCCCGGAGGAGAAACGTTATGCCTAAACAGGTCATTATTCCACCCGGCACCACCACGCCGATCGCCCCTTTCGTACCCGGCACGCTGGCCGATGGCGTAGTGTACGTCTCCGGTACGCTGCCGTTCGATAAGCAAAACAACGTGGTCCACATCGGCGACCCAAAGGCGCAAACCCGTCACGTTCTGGAGACCATCCGCAGCGTTATCGAAACGGCGGGGGGCAGTATGGAGGATGTGACCTTCAACAGCATTTTTATCACCGACTGGAAAAACTACGCCGCGATTAACGAAGTCTACGCCGAGTTTTTCCCCGGCGATAAGCCGGCGCGGTTCTGCATTCAATGCGGTTTGGTGAAGCCCGAGGCGCTGGTGGAGATCGCCACGGTGGCGCATATCGGGAAACCTGCGCCATGAAGCTGAATATCGCCCCTGCGCCTTACGAGGGCGCCCCGGTTGTGGTGCTGAGCGCCGGGCTGGGCGGCGCGGGCAGCTACTGGACCGCGCAGCGCGCGCCGCTGGCAGCGCGATACCAGCTGGTGACCTATGACCAGAACGGCACCGGCGAAAACGCCGGCCCGCTGCCCGCCGCCTACAGCATGACGACTATGGCCCAGGAGCTGTGGCAGGCGCTGGAGAAGGCCGGAATTACGCGCTTCGCGCTGGTGGGCCATGCGCTGGGAGGATTGATCGGCCTGCAGCTGGCGCTGGACAAACCCCGGGCGGTCAGCGCGCTGGTGCTGGTCAACGCCTGGCTGACGCTATCGACCCACACCCGCCGCTGCTTCCAGGTGCGCGAGCGCCTGCTGCATACCGGCGGCGCCCAGGCGTGGGTGGAAGCGCAGCCGCTGTTCCTCTATCCGGCGGAGTGGATGGCCGCGCGCGCGCCGCGGCTGGAGGCGGAGGATGCCCTCGCGCTCAGCCATTTTCAGGGTAAGGACAATCTGCTGAAGCGGCTACAGGCGCTGAAGCAGGCTGACTTCTCCCGGCAGGCCGCGGCGGTGACCTGTCCGACCCTGATGATCAGCGCCCATGACGATCTGCTGGTGCCCGCCTCCTGCTCGCGCTCGCTGCAGGCCGCAATCCCCGGCAGTCAGCTGGTGGAGATGGCCTGGGGAGGCCATGCTTGTAACGTCACCGATACCGAGACCTTCAACCCCATTTTATGCGACGGGCTTGCCGCGATGCTGCCCGCCGGCTAGGAGAGTTTATGAGTGAGAGTATTAGCCAAAGCGCGTGCGAAACGCTGTTCAGCCACGCCAGGACCCACAGCGGCTGGCTGGATAAGCCGGTAGCCGACAGCCTGCTGGAGGAAATTTACGCGCTGATGAAAATGGGCCCGACCTCGGCCAACTGCTCTCCGGCGCGGATCGTTTTTGTCCGCACCCCGGAGGGCAAAGAGAAGCTGCGCCCGACGCTCTCCAGCGGCAACGTGGAAAAAACCCTCCGCGCGCCGGTCACCGCCATCGTGGCGTGGGACAGCGCCTTTTACGATCGCCTGCCGGAGCTGTTTCCCCACGGCGACGCCCGCAGCTGGTTTACCTCCAGCCCCCAGCTCGCCGAGGAGACCGCGTTCCGCAACAGCTCGCTGCAGGCGGCCTATCTGATTTTCGCCTGCCGCGCGCTCGGTCTGGATACCGGGCCGATGTCGGGATTCGATCGGGAAAAGGTCGACGCGGCCTTCTTTGCCGACAGCGGCTGGAAAAGCAACCTGTTGATTAACATCGGCTATGGCGATGAAACAAAGCTCTACGATCGCCTGCCGCGCCTCTCCTTTGACGATGCCTGCCGGCTGGCATAAGGAGCCTCCATGCCTATAGCGGATAAACAAAGCTTTCGCGACGCCATGGCCCAGGTCGGCGCCGCGGTGAACATTATTACCACCGACGGCCCGGCGGGCCGGGCCGGATTTACCGCCAGCGCGGTGTGCAGCGTGACCGACGAGCCGCCGACGCTGCTGGTTTGCCTGAACCGCTCCGCCTCGGTATGGCCGACCTTTAGCCAGCATCAAACGCTGTGCGTCAACACGCTGGCGGCGGGACAGGAGCCGTTGTCCAATCTGTTTGGCGGTAAAACGCCGATGGCGGAGCGCTTCGCCGCCGCCGAATGGCAGCCCGGCGTCACCGGCTGCCCGCGCCTGAACGATGCCCTGGCGAGCTTCGACTGCCGCATCAGCCAGGTCGTCAGCGTCGGCAGCCACGACATTCTGTTCTGCGAGGTCGCCGCCATCGTTAAGCATCCGCAGCCGCGCGGGCTGATGTGGTTCGACCGCGGCTATCACACGCTTATGCGCCCAGCCTGTTAACCTTGAACCCGGGATATCATCATGGCACTTTTCGATTTTCCTCGCTGGCAGTTGACCTCGCCCTCCGCCGCTTCCGGCGTGGTGGCCCCCGATGAACGCCTCTCCGTCGGGCAAACCGTGGTCATGGGCGTGCAGCACGCGGTCGCGATGTTCGGCGCCACCGTGCTGATGCCGATACTGATGGGGCTCGACCCCAACCTGTCGATCCTGATGTCCGGCATTGGCACCCTGCTGTTCTTTCTGGTGACCGGCGGCCGGGTGCCGAGCTATCTGGGCTCCAGCGCGGCCTTTGTCGGGGTGGTCATCGCCGTCACCGGCTTTAACGGCCAGGGGCTGAACCCGCATCTGGACGTCGCCCTCGGCGGGATTATCGTCTGCGGCCTGCTCTATACCCTGATTGGCCTGGTGGTGATGAAAGCCGGCACCCGCTGGATTGAACGCCTGATGCCGCCGGTGGTCACCGGCGCGGTGGTGATGGCGATTGGCCTGAACCTCGCGCCGATTGCGGTGCGCAGCGTTTCAGCGACGCCGTTTGACGGCTGGATGGCGGTGCTGACCGTGCTGTGCATCGGCCTCGTGGCGGTCTTCACCAGCGGAATGCTCCAGCGGCTGCTGATCCTCGTCGGCCTGATTGTGGCCTGCGTGCTCTACGCGCTGCTGGCAAACGGCCTCGGGCTGGGCAAGCCGCTCGATCTTTCTCTGCTGGAACAGGCCGCGTGGTTTGGTCTCCCCCACTTCACCTCCCCGACCTTTAACGGTCAGGCGATGATGCTGATTGCGCCCGTGGCGGTGATTCTGGTCGCTGAGAACCTCGGCCATCTGAAGGCCGTAGCCGGAATGACCGGGCGCAATATGGACCCCTATATGGGCCGGGCGTTCGTCGGCGACGGGTTGGCGACGATGCTTTCCGGCGCCGTCGGCGGAAGCGGCGTGACCACCTATGCGGAGAATATCGGGGTGATGGCGGTAACCAAAGTCTACTCGACGCTGGTGTTCGTTGCCGCCGCGCTGATTGCCGTCCTGCTCGGGTTTTCGCCCAAGTTTGGCGCGCTGATCCACACCATTCCCGGGCCGGTCATCGGCGGGGCCTCGATTGTGGTATTTGGTTTGATTGCGGTGGCCGGGGCGCGGATCTGGGTGCAGAACCGCGTCGATCTGAGCCAGAACGGGAACCTGATTATGGTGGCGGTGACGCTGGTGCTCGGCGCCGGTGATTTTGCCCTCTCGCTGGGCGGCTTCACCCTGGGGGGGATCGGCACCGCGACCTTTGGCGCCATTCTCCTGCACGCTCTGCTTAGCCGCCGCGCGCGGGTAGCGGAAGAGCCTAACGCCACGGTGTAGACCGGGCTTTCCCGGTCGCGCCATGCCGACCGGAACTACGGGTCCGGACGCTCCGCCAGCTCGGACAGCGCCTTGACCTCTGCCGGGGCCTCCTGTACATCGGAGGCCCTTTTTCGCTTCAGCTTCAGCTCGCTCACCAGAACGCCGGCCAGAATAAAGGCGCAGCCTACCAGCGCCAGCAGCGGCAAGCGCTCGCCGGCAATGCGGCCAAAAATGCCCGCCCACACCGGCTCGCCGGTATAAATAAGCGTCGCTCTGGTCGGCGACACGCTGCGCTGCGCCCAGTTCATGGTGACCTGAATAATGGCGCTGAAAATACCCAACCCCAGCGCGACGCCCAGCAGCCCCGGCGACATCGGGGGAATCGCTTCCCCTGCCGGCACCATCGCCGCAAAAGCCACCAGCGACGCGGTTGCCAGCTGCACCACCGTCACCCGCCGGACGTCCACCTTCCCGGCCCAGGCGCTGATTAAGATAATCTCCGCGGCGATCGCCAGCGCGCTGGCGAGGGTGATCGCTTCGCCGACGCCAAGCGCCAGCAGATTATTTTCCGGCCCGGCCAGCAGGATCAGGCCCGTAAATGCCAGCACCACGCCCAGGCAGGACATCACTCCCGGCATTTTCCCGAGGCACAGCCACTGCAGCAGCGGCACCAGCGGAACGTACATGGCGGTAATAAATGCCGACTTGCTGCTGGAGATCGACTGCAGGCCCCAGGTTTGCAGGCTGTACCCCAGCGCAATGGATACGCCGATCGCCACGCCGGCCTTCAGCTCAAGCCACGTCAGCCCGCGCAGGACGCGAAGCGATAGCAGGGCAACCGCCAGCGCCGCGGTCGCAAAACGAACGCCGACAAAAAAGAACGGCCCGCTGAGCGTCACGGCATACTGCACGGCAAGGAAGGTACCGCCCCAGAACATGGTGATCACGATGAGGATCGCTTCCTGGGGTTTAATGGAGAATTTGAACGAAGACATAGCGCGGCCGGTAACGATAGATAGCCAGCTAGTGTGCAATTAGCCGGCCGCGAGCGCAACCGTTGGCGATAAAAAAACCGCCGGCAGCTGCCGGCGGCGAGGGCGATGCGGAGGGTACCGGGGAGATTAACCCCGCATCATAAACGGTCGACAAACATCATCCGCGATGAATCAGCTATGACGATTGCCGTGACTATTTTTGCCCCCTTTTTTGCCCGCATCAGAGGCGCGCTGGGGATCGTTTTTAAAGTTCCCCCCGCTGTGCTGACCACCTTTACGACCTGCTTCTGATGCTCTTTCACGATCCTCGGCGAAGTTGCCGGAACCGCCACGATGGTTTGCCATTACTGACCTCCACTTGGTTAGACATCATACTGCATTACGCGCGATACGCAGCCGCAGCGTCTGCGGCCTATGGCATCACCATTATCGTATCGCGTGCCTTTAAGCGTAGCGAACGAAACTCATTCATCTCGTAAATAGTAACATCCTGCAACAGCTTTCGACTTTGCAGACATATTCCCGCCCCTGCCGTGCGCTAAGCCTCTCTTAAGGCAGACGAAAACAGCGCAGCGGAAAATGTATCTTTTTGCGACAAAAGCAATCTTTGCAATTTTGTTATAAATCAAATAAATGATTGTTAGATTTGCACTCTCCGCCAGACGCCTTATCTTTAAAGATAGCCAGTCGTTTGGCTGGCCTATAACGCAACCGAGGAGTGATGCAAATGGCTAAAATTCTGGTGCTTTATTATTCAATGTATGGACACATCGAAACCATGGCTCATGCCGTCGCCGAAGGGGCGAACAGAGTAGACGGCGTGGAAGTGGTGGTGAAGCGCGTGCCGGAAACTATGCATGCTGAGGCATTCGCCAAAGCAGGCGGGAAAACGCAAAATGCGCCCGTCGCCACGCCGCAGGAGCTGGCAGAGTATGACGCTATCATCTTTGGTACCCCGACCCGTTTCGGCAACATGTCCGGACAGATGCGCACCTTCCTCGATCAGACGGGCGGCCTGTGGGCATCCGGCGCGCTGTACGGCAAGCTGGCCAGCGTATTCAGCTCTACCGGCACCGGCGGTGGACAGGAGCAGACCATTACCTCGACCTGGACCACCCTCGCCCATCACGGGATGGTGATCGTGCCGATTGGCTACGGCGCTCAGGAATTATTTGATGTCTCGGTGGTTCGCGGCGGTACGCCGTATGGCGCAACCACCATCGCCGGCGGCGACGGTTCTCGCCAGCCGAGCGAGGAAGAGCTGGCGATCGCCCGCTACCAGGGCGAACATGTCGCCGGCCTGGCGGTTAAATTACAGGGTTAACCCTCAGCAGGAGGATCTGCATGCCAACTCAAGAAGCAAAAGCTCACCACGTCGGTGAGTGGGCAAGTTTACGCAATACCTCGGTGGAGATCGCCGAAGCGATTTTCGAACTGGCTAAATACGATGAAAAGTTAGCGGAAAAAATCTGGGAAGAAGGCAGTGATGAAGTGCTGCCGCTGGCCTTTGCGAAAACGGATAAAGATTCGCTGTTCTGGGGCGAGCAAACCATCGAGCGTAAAAACGTGTAACCACGATGCGGCAGAATAAAAAAACCCGGATTGCTCCGGGTTTTTTGTTTATTTTGCGGCCTGGTTCATCACCGTTTTAAAGGTCTCCATCGGGCAGAAGCCGTTGGCGTCCACCGGACATCCGCTCAGCGCCAGGGTCACCCGCTGCGGCGGCGACTGCAGCGTCAGCGCGTCGGCATTACGCAGTTGTGCGGTGCTTTGATAGACGTACTCGATCTTCATCAGCTCGCGGTTGCCGCCGCTATCATGCCAGCGCTGGAAGACAATTTTCCCGCCAATCGGCGTGCGCTCGTGCTGATCGTGCAGCTGATAAGGTTTAAAATCCAGCGCCGTCAGCAGCGAGGCGATATTGGAATCATGTCCCACCAGCAGCGTCACTTTCGCCGCCTGCGTCGCATCGCCCACCAGCGCCTTGTCGATATACTTCACCAGCGGCTTAGCGACGTTGCGCGCCACTTCCGTTGAGGTAAACAGGCTATCCTGATAGCCGTTTTTCAGCTTCGACAGCACCTGCCACTGCTTATCGGTTTTGATTTCACCCCACGCCACCTGGTCCTGCGGGAAGCCTTCGTAATACTGCAGGGTGAACGCATCCACCAACGAGTTACCGACCTTCAGCGGCCCGGAAACGCCCGGCTCCTGCTGATATTTGGCGCTGAAGGTGTCTTTTCCGTCGCTCAGCGAGCACTGCTGCTTCTCTTTACAGGAAGGCGAATTGCGATAGTCGGTCATCTCTTCAAGCAGCTTGTAGCTGTCGGTGAGCTGCATTTTTTGCCGCTCTTTTTCCATTGCCTGCACCGCTTTCTCGCCAAACGCCGCGGAGTCATCGGTGATAACCGGGTTAAAGGTCGGGTCCATAGTGCCCATTTGCGGCTGGTGATGGACGGTTACGCCGCAGCCGGGAAAGGCGCCGGTAATAAAGAACTGGGCGGTCGCGACGGTGCGCTGCAGGCTGTTGGCATAGGCGTACACCGCGTTGTCCGGCGGACACTCGCCGCTGGTCACCAGCCCCTGCTGCGCCAGCCACTCCCGCATATAGTGCCCCATATAGACTTCCAGCACCCCGCCCTTGGTGGTCAGTTGCCCGCCCGGGACGTCCCACTCCGGCCATGATTTCGGCGTTGACTGTTCCAGCACGCTGCCGTTATTCGCCAGCGGCGCGCGCAGGTTGTGGCGGCTCATGATCAGCACCTGCTGGAGCTGGTAGCCCTGCGGGGCCGCCTGTTCCTGTGCCTGGACGCCCGCGGATAACAAAACGCCAGCGGCAATCGCGCCGGCGAGTAGACTTTTTCTCATCCCTTAACCCTCAGTCAGTGATTAGCATCGCCCTGATTGTGACAAATTTATGACATTTTGCCAGATAACAGCGCGCAAACTGAGGCAGCGGGCATTCTTTTACCGCTTCAGCCGATGGCCGTTGTGGTTCATCCACTCCGCCAGCGGCTGCAGCGCCTCGCGCATCGATAGCCCGAGCTCGGTTATCTGATACTCAACCCGCGGCGGGATCTCCGGATAGACGCAGCGCGACACCAGCCCGCGCTGCTCAAACAGCCGCAGCTGGCGGGTCAGCTCTTTTTGCGTAATGGGGGCGATTGCGCGCAGCAGTTCGCCAAAGCGCACCGGAGTATTCAGCACGATCAGACGATAGAGCACGGGGATCGCCCATTTCCCGGCAATCAGATTAACGAAGCTGGTCATCGGGCAAACCGGTGGTACAAAATTATTTTCCGCAGCCTGCGCCGCTGTTTTCGCCATAGCACACCACTCCCCTCGTTAGTACCCAATTGGTACCTGGTACCTTTTGGATACTAATGCTTTTATAGTGGGATTTCCAGTGAGCGATTGGGAGCACAACGATGGGACGTTTAGCAGGAAAATTGACCTTAATTACCGGTGGAACCAGCGGCATCGGCCTTGCTACGGCGCAGGAATTTATCGCCGAGGGCGCGCAGGTTGCGGTAACCGGCCGCAGCCCTGAGGCGCTTCAACAGGCGCAGGAACTATTGGGGGATCGAGGATGGGCTATCGCCGCCGATGCGGGCGATGCCGCAGACCAGCGTCGGCTCGCGCACGTTCTTGCCAGCCGCTGGCCGCGCCTTGATGCGGTATTCATCAACGCCGGCGACGTCACCCACGCGAATATTGGCGACTGGAGTGAAGAGAGCTGGGATCGGTTGATGAATACCAATCTCAAAGGGCCGTTCTTTTTACTTCAGGCCCTGCTGCCGCTGCTGGCGAACCCCTCTTCGGTGATTCTCTGCGGCTCGGTGAGCGCCCATATCGGCCTGCCGACCAGCAGCGCCTATGCCGCCAGCAAAGCCGGGTTGCTGTCGCTGGCCCGCACCCTGTCGGCGGAGCTGCTGCCGCGCGGCGTTCGCGTTAACGGCCTGAGCCCGGGCCCGGTGCGCACGCCGGCGCTAGATAAGCTCGGCCTCAGCGCGCAGGCGCTGAGCGCCCTGCAGGAGGAGATCAAAAACCTGGTCCCGCTCGGGCGAATGGGCACGCCGCAGGAGCTGGCGAAAGCCGCGCTGTACCTCGCCTCGGACGAGTCCAGCTACGTCGTGGGAACCGAGCTGCTGGTGGATGGCGGCACGGGAAATCTCTAATCTCCCCGGCGGCGGTAGACGTTACTCCGGCAGCGGTACCGCCGCCAGCGTGCAGATAGCCTCATGCTCTCCGCCGCGACGATCGACCATCACCACTTTGTCTCCGGCCTTCTTTCCTTCGCAGGGTTTGAGTACCTGATCGACGATCCGCTCCCGGGTTTGCTGACGTTCGGACTCCGCCTGTGAAGCAAACGAGACCAGGATAAGTGCCAGCCCTGGCAGGCTGACGACATGTTTATTACGCATTCAATATTCTCAGACAATTCGAACTCGCGTGCAGAGTAACAGCCTGAAGGCCGCGCGTCTGTAAAATCACTTAACGGAGTGTTACCCCGCCCGACAAAACAACAGGTTTTCCTGCCGCGTTTGTTAGGTTTTACCGATGAAAGAGTCATATTTCAGACATATCCCGATGCTATCTTAGCCGCGTATTTATAGAGTGCATCGTTTTCAACCAGGACCCAGGATTGTGTATGTCCGGTATTATTCTCCTTCTCGCTGCGGTCATTTTGCTGGGGGTTGCGCTTTACAGTTTGGTGTCATACGTCAAGGAGCGTCGCGCCAGCCAGCTGCCTTTTCACAAGAAGAAAAAATAACCCCCGGTCTGCTATAGAGACGCTATAGCGACAAAAGAAAAGCAGGCATGTTGCCTGCTTTTCTTTATTCAGTTCCCACCTGCGCGCTACGACTCCCAGGCCTGCTCCGCCCTGGCGCCGTCAAACTGCGGCGGCGGCTTACGAAAGCGCCGGGTCAGCCAGGTCAGATAGAGCAGACCGACCGCGGCCCACACCAGGCCCAGCGTCAGGGATGTCGCCTCCAGATTCACCCACAGCACGCCGACCGTCACGGCGCCAATCAGCGGCAGCAGCAGATAGTGGAAACGATCCTTCCAGGTTTTGTTGTAGCCCTTGCGCCGCCAGAAGTGGTTGAACACCGACAGGTTGACAAAGGTAAAGGCCACCAGCGCGCCGAAGTTGATCAGCGCCGTGGCGGTGACCAGGTCGAAGAACAGCGCCGACAGGGCGACAATTCCCACCATAATCACGTTCAGCGCCGGCGTCCGCCATTTCGGGTGGATATAGCCGAAAACGCGCTCCGGGAAGACGTTGTCGCGCCCCATCACGTACAGCAGACGCGAGACGCTGGCGTGCGAAGCCAGCCCCGACGCCAGGGTATTGACGAAGGTGGTGCAGAGGAAAATCGACTGGAACAGCTTGCCGCCGACGTAGAGCGCGATCTCCGGCAGCGCCGCGTCGGGGTCCTTAAAGCGGCTGATATCGGGGAAAAAGAGCTGCATAAAGAACGAGGCGGCGATAAAGATAATGCCGCCGTACATGGCGGTGAGGAAAATCGCCTTCGGGATCACCCGCGCGGCGTCCGGGGTCTCCTCCGACAGCGTGGTCACCGCGTCAAAGCCGAGGAACGAGAAGCAGACGATAGTCGCCCCGGTGATGATCGGGATGAGATGAGCGTTTTGGCTGATAAACGGCTGCAGCGACCAGACGGTCCCCACCCCTTCACCTTTATGCAGCCCCTGCACCACCAGCACGATAAAGACCACCATGATCGAAATCTGCACCAGCACAAACAGGGTGTTGAAGTTGGCGACCAGGCTCACGCTCTTCAGGTTCGCGGCGGTGAGGATCGCCACAAACGACACCACCCACACCCACGGCGGGACTTCAGGGAACAGGGCGGAAAGATAAATCTTAGCCAGCAGGACGTTGATCATCGGCAAGAACAGGTAGTCCAGCAGCGACGACCAGCCAACCATAAAGCCGACGTGCGGGCTGATTGATTTCTGAGCGTAGGTATACGCCGACCCCGCTTCCGGGAACTGACGAACCAGCTTACCGTAGCTGATGGCGGTAAACAGCACCCCCGCCAGCGCCAGTAAATAGGAGGCGGGCACGTGGCCGTTGCTGATGCCGGAGACAATGCCGAAGGTATCAAACACCGTCATCGGCGTCAGATAGGCGAGGCCCATCATCACCACCTGCCAGAGCTTGAGCGACTTGCGCAGCCGAGGCTTTCCCGCCTCGGATGAGATGTTAAGAGAAGTATTAGCAGCCATGACCGTTTCCCCCCATGCACGCGTAGGTTTGTGGGTACACTGACCGGGTTACAAACCTGCTTAGCAAGGGGGTTAAGCGTAAACAACAGGGTAAAACGTACCGGCGAACGGCGGCGGGTTCACATTCATAGCGGCCCTCATGGCCCCCTTCTCCCTGCGGATATTTGAACATCTGCATCATCTCCTACCTCGTCACACACTGTGTCGTTAACTGAAGCCCCGTTGTCGCCTGCGCTCCTTAACGCGACATCCGGGAAGCGGCTGGATCCCCAGCAAAAATATTCGGCCAGGCTCCGCTCAGGCCGTATGATGCTACCGATGGTTCTCACCCGTTGCCCCCTTACGGGGCGGCGATCAGGCGTTTTTCAACATCCACTCAATCTCTGTTTCGGTGATCAGGCGCTCAAACTGCAGCAGCTCATCATGCTTGCAGGCATGGTAAACGTGGCAGAAGCGCTCGCCGAGCAGCTCTCTCAGGGAGTCGTTTTGCATAAATTCCCATAGCGCATCGCTTTGGCGAATCGGGAACGGCAGCCCCTCCTGCTCGAGCCCGTTGCCCTCCACCTCTTCCTGAAGCGGCAGCGTATTGTCCAGCCCGTGTAAAATCCCGGCAAAGATTGCCGCCATCACCAGATACGGGTTGGCATCCGCCCCCGCGACCCGATACTCGACGCGGTGGTTATGGCGATCGCCGCAGGGAATGCGCAGCGCCACGGTGCGGTTGTTGTGTCCCCACGATGCCTGGGTCGGGACATACATTCCCGGCTGGAAGCGACGGTACGAGTTAACGTTCGGCGCCAGCAGCGCCATCGACGCCGGCATCAGGTCAATCATCCCGGCCAGCGCGCGCTTGAGCAGCGCGGAATCTTCGCCCTGCGCGTCCGCCAGCACGTTTTCACCCTTATTGTTCTGCATGCTGATATGGATATGCATCCCGCTACCGGCGTGCTCTTCATAAGGCTTGGCCATAAAAGTGGCGTGCATCTTATGCTTCTCCGCCATTAAACGCACGAGGCGTTTTAACGCCAGCGCATCATCGCAGGCATCGAGCACGTTATCGGTATGGTAAAGGTTGATTTCAAACTGTCCGGGCGAGGCTTCCGCTACCGCGCCATCGGCGGGGATCAGCTGCAGCTGGGCCAGCTCGTCGATATCATTCAGCACGTCGGCGAAGTGGTTGAGGTTATCAACGGAGTAAACCTGGCTTTGGGTGTTGCGCACGTCGGTGCCCGGCGCGCAGGGCGGCTGGAGATAGCCTTCGGCATCACGCTTGCGATCGAGTAAATAGAACTCCAGCTCTACCGCTACCACGGGGAACAGCCCGCGCTGGCGCAGCTGCTGCCAGAGACGGTTAAGTACGTTCCGCGGCTCAACGTCAAAGGGAGCGCCATCTTCATCAACCATAGTCAGCAGCACCTGGCCGATGTATTGCGGATCGGCGGCGGAAGGCGTTAAGGTGCCCGGCACCGGCACGCAGGTGCAGTCCGGCTCGCCCATGTCCTGGCCGAGACCCGCCTCTTCAACCACGTTACCCAGAATGTCCATCGCAAAAACCGAAGCCGGGAAGTAGCAGCCTTTCTCCAGTTTACTCAGGCTGGAAACCGGGATGCGCTTGCCGCGGAAGCAGCCGTTAAGGTCGGTTAACAGCACATCGACGTACTGGGTATCAGGGTAACGTTCAAGGTAGCGCTTTACTTCAGAAGCAAATGCGCTGCCCCGTCTCTCTTCTGACTGCTGAACAAAATTCTCAACTTCTACGATATTGGTTTCCATCATTCACCGCCGTTGTGTTGGTTTCGGACTTCGGCCTGCTGCCGTTAAATATAATGTCCACCATTCGAATGTGTATGCAAACAAAATGTTTGTCAAATGTTAAATTAAGTTTGCAAACGGCTATTCTCGCTGCTAGATTGAGAAAATATTGAACGATATGGCCTTTTAACACCCTAAATGGTCATAATTTAGTCCACTTTGTGAGGGCGATCATGGAAAATATAATGTACAGACCGGTTATTGGCGTCGTGATGTGCAGGAACAGGCTCAAGGGTCATCAGACCCAGACCATGCAAGAAAAGTACCTGAATGCGATTATTAACGCCGGTGGGCTGCCGATTGCCCTGCCGCACGCGCTGGCCGAGCCGGAACTGCTGGCCGCGCTGTTACCCAAACTGGACGGAATCTATCTGCCAGGCAGCCCCAGCAACGTCCAGCCGCACCTTTATGGTGAAAACGGCGATGAGCCTGACGCCGATCCCGGGCGTGATCTTCTGAGCATGGCATTAATTGCCGCCGCACTCGAAAGGCGCATCCCCATTTTCGCCATCTGCCGTGGGTTGCAGGAACTGGTTGTCGCCACCGGCGGGACTCTGTATCGTCGTCTTTTCGAGCAGCCGGAACTGCTTGAACATCGCGAAGACCCCGAGCTTCCGGTAGAGCAGCAGTACGCTCCCTCTCACGAAGTTCAGGTTCAGGAAGGAGGATTACTTTCTCAGTTAATACCGGGCTGCAACACGTTTTGGGTAAACTCGCTACACGGGCAGGGAGCAAAAACATTAGGCCCACGTCTGCGCGTGGAGGCCCGCTCTTCGGACGGGCTGGCGGAAGCGGTCAGCGTTAACGACCACCCTTTCGCGCTGGGCGTACAGTGGCATCCTGAATGGAACAGTAGCGAATACGCCCTGTCGCGTATGTTGTTTGAAGGTTTTATCACCGCCTGTCAGAACCACATTGCTGAAAAGCAGCGGCTCTGACCACTACAGTTAAGGAAATGCAAATATGAGCGATGACGGACTGGCGCCAGGGAAACGTCTGTCAGCGATCCGCCAACAGCTGGGTCTCTCACAACGTCGTGCCGCCGAACTGTCTGGGTTAACACATAGTGCCATCAGTACCATAGAGCAGGATAAAGTCAGTCCTGCCATCAGTACGCTGCAAAAGCTGCTGAAAGTCTATGGGCTGTCGCTCTCGGAATTCTTTTCTGAACCAGAAAAACCTGATGAACCGCAGGTGGTTATTAATCAGGATGACCTTATTGAAATGGGCAGTCAGGGCGTTTCGATGAAGCTGGTTCACAACGGAAATCCGAACCGTACGCTGGCGATGATTTTTGAAACTTACCAGCCTGGAACCACGACCGGGGAGAGGATCAAACATCAGGGTGAGGAAATAGGCACCGTACTGGAAGGTGAGGTTGTGCTGATTGTTAACGGTCAGTCGTATCACCTGGTTGCCGGGCAAAGCTATGCCATTAATACCGGCATACCGCACAGCTTCAGCAACACTTCGGCAGGTATTTGCCGAATTATCAGTGCCCATACCCCCACCACGTTCTAATTTTAGCCTGAGCTGGTTTCAGGTATTCTTCAGGCCCGCGCCGGCGGCTGAAATATTTCCGCCGGCGCGCAGAGTACGCAAATAATCTATTTGCGCAGCGCGGAAATATAACTCTCCGCCGGCCTTAATAATACGCGCAAATAAAATAGCGCTTAACGGTATCTGACTCCGGGGACCGCCTATATCTCAAGGCTTCGGCTTGAGGTATGACGCAATCCGTCCCGCGCTGTCTGAAAATACCTAATATTATTATCCGATTACTTTATGAATACTCTTACCCGCTTATATTATGATGGAGTCTATATATGGATTTTCAGCATCTGACCTACTGGCAGGAACAAGCAAATAGCCTGCAACCGGAGACCCGGCTATTTATTAACGGGGAATATTGCGCCGCCGCCGATAATAGCACCTTTGAAACCATCGACCCCGCCGCTCAGCAAACGCTGGCCCACGTGGCGCGCGGTAAAAAAGCCGATGTCGATCGCGCCGTTCAGGCAGCGCGCGACGTTTTCGATCGCGGCGACTGGTCCCAGGCCTCGCCGGCCCGGCGTAAGGCGGTGCTGCATAAATTCGCCGACCTGATAGAAGCCCATCGCGAAGAGCTGGCGCTGCTGGAAACCCTCGACACCGGCAAACCGATCCGCCACAGCCTGCGCGATGATATCCCCGGCGCGGCGCGGGCGATCCGCTGGTACGCCGAGGCTATCGATAAGGTCTATGGCGAAGTTGCCCCGACCGGGACGAACGAGCTGGCGCTGATCGTCCGCGAACCAATTGGCGTCGTCGCCGCGGTTGTGCCGTGGAACTTCCCTCTGCTGCTGGCCTGCTGGAAGCTGGGCCCGGCGCTGGCGGCCGGCAACAGCCTGATCCTTAAGCCGTCAGAAAAATCACCGCTCAGCGCGCTGCGTCTTGCCGGGCTGGCGAAAGAGGCCGGGCTGCCGGACGGCGTACTCAACGTCATCAGCGGCTACGGCCACGAGGCGGGCCAGGCCCTCTCCCTGCATCCGGATGTAGAAGTCATTACCTTTACCGGCTCGACCCGCACCGGCAAGCAGCTGTTAAAAGATGCCGGCGACAGCAATATGAAACGCGTGTGGCTGGAGGCCGGCGGCAAAAGCGCCAATATCGTCTTTGCCGACTGCCCTGACCTGCAGAAAGCGGTGGACGCCACCGCCGGCGGCATCTTCTATAACCAGGGCCAGGTGTGCATCGCCGGCACCCGTCTGCTGGTCGAAGACAGCATCGCCGACGCGTTTCTTGCCCGCCTGCAGGAGCAGGCAAGCCGCTGGCAGCCGGGCAACCCGCTCGATCCGAACACCACGATGGGCATGCTTATCGATAACGCCCACGCCGATAGCGTTCACAGCTTTATTCGCGCCGGGGAGAGTAAAAGCACCCTGCTGCTCGACGGGCGCAAAAACCCGTGGCCGGCGGCCATTGGCCCGACCATTTTTGTCGACGTCGATCCCGCCTCGACCATTAGCCGGGAAGAGATCTTCGGCCCGGTGCTGGTGGTGACCCGCTTTAAAAGCGAGGAACAGGCGCTGCGGCTGGCCAACGACAGCAGCTACGGCCTCGGCGCTGCGGTATGGACCCGCGACCTCTCCCGCGCCCACCGCCTGAGCCGCCGCCTGAAAGCCGGCTCGGTCTTCGTCAACAACTATAACGATGGCGATATGACCGTACCTTTTGGCGGCTACAAGCAGAGCGGAAACGGACGCGATAAATCCCTGCATGCGCTGGAAAAATTCACCGAACTGAAAACCATCTGGATTGCTCTGGAGTCTTAATCATGACCGAACATACCACCAGCTATTACGCCGCCAGCGCCAACGCCTACGAGCCGTTCCCGACGCTGGATGAATCCATCAGCTGCGACGTCTGCGTCGTCGGCGGCGGCTATACCGGCCTCTCTTCGGCCCTGCATCTTGCGGAAATGGGCTACGACGTGGTGCTGCTGGAAGGCGCGCGCATCGGCTTCGGCGCCAGCGGCCGCAACGGCGGCCAGCTGGTTAACTCCTACAGCCGCGATATCGACGTGATTGAACGCACCTACGGCCCGGATGCGGCAAAAATGCTGGGCAGCATGATGTTTGAAGGCGGCGATATTATCCGCGAACGCATCGAGCGCTATCAGATTGCCTGCGACTACCGCCCCGGCGGCCTGTTTGTGGCGATGAACCATAAGCAGCTGGAGACGCTGGAGGAGCAAAAAGAGAACTGGGAGCGCTACGGCAATACCCAGCTGGAGCTGCTGGACGCCGCCGCTATCCGCCGCGAAGTCAACAGCGATCGCTACACCGGCGCGCTGCTCGATCGTAGCGGCGGTCATATTCATCCCCTGAATCTGGCCATCGGCGAAGCGGACGCTATCCGCCTCAACGGCGGCCGGGTGTACGAGCAGTCGCCGGTCACGCAGATCCAGCACACCAGCCCGGCGGTGGTCAGCACCGCCCGCGGCCAGGTCACCGCGCGCTACGTTATTGTCGCCGGTAACGCCTATCTGGGCGATAAGCTCGAGCCGGAACTGGCGAAGCGCAGCATGCCCTGCGGCACCCAGGTGGTCACCACCGAGCCGCTCTCTGCTGAGGTCGCGCGCTCGCTGATCCCGCAGAACTACTGCGTAGAGGACTGCAACTACCTGCTGGATTACTACCGCTTAACCGGCGATAACCGCCTGCTCTACGGCGGCGGCGTGGTGTACGGCGCCCGCGACCCTGACGACGTCGAGCGTCTGATTATGCCCAAGCTGCTGAAAACCTTCCCTCAGCTGAAGGGGGTGAAGATCGACTATCGCTGGACCGGCAACTTCCTGCTGACCCTGTCGCGGATGCCGCAGTTCGGCCGTCTCGATAAGAACATTTATTACATGCAGGGCTACAGCGGCCACGGCGTCACCTGTACGCATCTCGCCGGCAGGCTGATTTCCGAGCTTCTGCGCGGCGATGCCGAGCGCTTCGACGCCTTTGCCAAACTGCCGCACTACCCGTTCCCGGGCGGACGCAGCTTGCGCATTCCGTTTACCGCGATGGGCGCCGCCTACTACAGCCTGCGCGATCGCCTCGGGGTTTAAGCCTCCGCGCCGGTCAACGTCATCAACTTTGCTAAAAGGTGTTAAACATGAGCAACAGCGAATTTCATCAGCGTCGTCTTTCAGCGACCCCGCGCGGCGTGGGCGTGATGTGCAACTTCTTTGCCCAATCGGCGCAAAACGCCACCCTGACCGACGTCGAAGGTCGGGATTACATCGACTTTGCCGCCGGCATCGCCGTGCTGAATACCGGGCATCGTCACCCGGAGCTGGTCGCCGCCGTACAGCAGCAGCTGCAGCTGTTTACCCATACCGCCTACCAGATTGTGCCCTACGAGAGCTACGTCGCGCTGGCCGAGAAGCTTAACGAGCTGGCGCCGGTGCGGGGTCCGGCCAAAACCGCCTTCTTTTCTACCGGCGCCGAAGCGGTAGAAAACGCGATTAAAATTGCCCGCGCCCATACCGGACGTCCCGGGGTGATCGCCTTTGGCGGCGGCTTCCACGGCCGTACCTACATGACGATGGCGCTGACCGGTAAAGTTGCCCCCTATAAGCTGGGCTTTGGGCCGTTCCCCGGCTCCGTCTACCACGTCCCCTATCCGTCGGCCCTGCACGGCATTACCACTCAGGATGCGATGACCGCCATCGAACGTCTGTTTAAGGCCGATATTGAAGCCAAACAGGTGGCGGCGATTATTTTTGAACCGGTACAGGGTGAAGGCGGTTTTAACGTCGCGCCTAAAGAGCTGGTCGCCGCCGTTCGCCGCCTCTGCGACGAGCACGGCATCGTGATGATCGCCGATGAGGTGCAGAGCGGATTTGCCCGTACCGGTAAGCTGTTCGCGATGGATCACTATGCCGACAAGCCGGATCTGATGACCATGGCGAAGAGCCTGGCGGGCGGAATGCCGCTCTCCGGGGTGGTCGGCAACGCGCAGATTATGGACGCTCCGGCGCCAGGCGGATTAGGCGGCACCTATGCCGGTAACCCGCTGGCGGTGGCCGCCGCCCACGCGGTGCTTAACATTATTGATAAAGAAGCGCTGTGCGCGCGCGCGCAGTCCCTCGGCGAGCGCCTGATTTCGACCCTGGAAGAGGCTAAAGCCTGGTGTCCGGGGCTGGCTGAAGTGCGCGGCGTGGGTTCGATGATTGCCGCCGAGTTCGTTGACCCGGCAAGCGGCGAACCTTCGGCGGCGCTGGCGCAGGAGATCCAGCGCCGGGCGCTGGAGCAGGGCCTGCTGCTGCTGACCTGCGGCCAGTACGGCAACGTGATCCGTTTCCTCTATCCGCTCACCATCCCTGACGCGCAGTTCGCCGGCGCGCTGGCCATTTTGCAAAAGGTGACCCGCCCGTAACGCCCTCGGCCGGCGGCCAACGCCGTCGGCTATTTCACCTCGTCGCTGACGATACGCTGCTGCGGATAGTGCTGCTGGAAATAGTGGCGCAAAAACTCCACGGTAGTGCGAATTTTAGCTGAGGTCGCCAGCCGCGACACGTATACCGCCCAGACGTTGGCGGGCTGGTAATAGTCCGGCAGCACGTGAACCAGATGGCCGCTGGCGATATTTTCACTCACATCCCACCATGAACGTAAAGCGATCCCCTGGCCGTCAAGACACCACTGATGCACAATTTCGCCGTGGTTCGACGACAGCGGGCCGGTGACCTTAATCGCCCGTTCGCCCTCTTTACCCTGCAGCTGCCACACGCCGAAGGGCCGGTCGCGCTCTTTAATCACCAGGCACGATAGGGTCGCCAGATCGCTAAGCTGTTTCGGCTGCGGGTGGCGCGCCAGGAAGGTCGGCGAGGCGCAGAGAATGCGCCGATTGCTCACCAGCCTGCGGGCAATCAGATTCGGGTCAATATCGTCCCCCACCCGAATATCTAAATCCACCCCTTCACTGACCAGATCCACCAGCCGGTCTTCAACATCGAAGCGCAGCTCCAGCTGGGGATACTGCCGGGAGAGCGCCGCCAGCGCGGGAGCCACCACCCGCCGGCCGAAGCCAAAGCTGCTGATAATGCGCAGCGTACCCTGCGGAACCTGACGGACGTCGGAGAGCTCATCCAGCATCTGATCCACATCCTGCAGAATGCGCTGCGCCCATTCGTAGATGCGCTCGCCCTCTTCGGTGATGGCGACACGCCGCGTGGTGCGGTGCAAGAGCGCCACGTGCAGGGTCTGTTCAAGCAGCGAGATTCGCTTGCTGACGAAGGCCGGAGAGACGCCCAGCTCTTCGGCGGCGGCGGCAAAACCGGCGCGGCGGGCAACCAGCATAAACACGCGTAAATCATTTAGCAGCGGCAGATTGTTCATGATCTGTGTTTTATGTTTCACCAGTTAGCATGATTAATTATGAAGCAGTCAATTATAGGATTGAGGAGAAGTCAATTTCGCCCGCTAATAAGTGAGAACCCGTATGAAGAAAATCTGGCGCATTGCCGCTATTCCCGGCGACGGTATTGGTAAGGAAGTTCTGCCTGAAGGTATTCGCGTACTCCAGGCCGCGGCCGAACGCTGGGATCTGGCGCTCAGCTTTGAACAGATTGAATGGGCGAGCTGCGAATATTATGCCCGCCACGGCAAAATGATGCCGGACGACTGGCATGCCCGGCTCAAAGAGTTCGACGCCATCTATTTCGGCGCCGTCGGCTGGCCCGATACCGTGCCGGATCACGTCTCCCTGTGGGGATCGCTGCTGAAGTTTCGCCGCGAGTTCGACCAGTACGTCAACCTGCGCCCGGTGCGCCTGTTCGCCGGCGTCCCCTGCCCGCTGGCGGGGAAAAAGGCCGGTGACATCGACTTCTACGTGGTGCGTGAGAATACCGAAGGCGAGTATTCGGCCCTCGGCGGGCGCGTGAATCCAGGCACCGAGCACGAGGTGGTGATCCAGGAGTCGGTGTTCACCCGCCGCGGCGTCGATCGCATTCTGCGCTACGCCTTTGAGCTGGCGCAGAGCCGGCCGCGCAGAACCCTGACCTCGGCGACCAAGTCCAACGGTCTGGCCATCAGCATGCCTTACTGGGACGAGCGGGTTGAGGCGATGGCGCAGGGCTACCCGGAGATCCGCTGGGACAAGCAGCATATCGATATTCTCTGCGCCCGCTTCGTGCTGCAGCCCGAGCGCTTTGACGTGGTGGTCGCTTCCAATCTGTTTGGCGATATTCTCTCCGATCTCGGCCCGGCCTGTACCGGCACCATCGGTATCGCCCCTTCGGCAAACCTCAACCCCGAGCGCACCTTCCCGTCGCTATTTGAGCCGGTCCACGGCTCAGCCCCGGATATTTATGGCAAAAATATCGCCAACCCGATAGCGACTATCTGGGCCGGGGCGATGATGCTTGATTTCCTCGGGGCGGGCGACGAGCGCTACGAAGCGGCACATAACGGTATTCTGGCAGCGATTGAGCAGGTTATCGCCAGCGGGCCAAAAACGCCGGATATGCAGGGCGCGGCCTCGACTCAGCAGGTCAGCGAGGCCATTTGTCAGGCCATTCTGCGTTAAGAGCAGCAGATAAAATAGATGCCGCGTCGCTGACGCGGCCTGTCCCTCGAAGACGCCGGGCTCTGGCATCTGCTTTTTTCCGTTCCCTACCCGGGACCGCAGAGTCCGTAGCGCTTTACAGTTCGAGTTCGCGGTGTAGCAGTTCAGCAATAGCTTCGCTGCTCTGCGCCGTGACCAGCGAGTTTCTGAACGCTTCATGCATAATGCGCCGCGCCAGACGGGAGAAAATTCGCATATGCTGGTCGCCGGCGGCGTGCTTATTCAGCGTCAGCATAATGACAAACTGCACCTCGTCCTCTCCCCACGCCACCGGCTCAGCCAGGCGGGCAACGCTGATGGTGGATTGTTCGATATGTTCCGACTTGCTATGCGGAATGGCGAAACTGAAGCCCAACCCGGTGGAGAACACCGCCTCCCGCGCCCAGAGATCGGCCTCCAGCTTGCGCGGATACCGGCAGCGGCCCGCCAGCAGAAGGTTGTCAGTCATGCCTTTAATCACCTCCTCTTTGCTGCGCCAGTCGCTGTTCAGGGTGATGCATTGGCTGGCGATCAGCGGGGCGTCCTGCTGGGTCATACGGAACTGGGCCAGCAGATGCTCCACTTCCAGCGAGGTTCGGCACTGCATCGCCTGGTTCAGCAGCTGACGACACGCCCGGCTGTCGAGCTGCGCCAGGCGCGATTTAGCTGCCGGAATTGACGGCGAGCTCATGCTCAGCTCATCCATTCCGAGGCCGACCAGCAGCGGCAAAACGGAGCCCTTCGCGCCTAGCTCGCCGCAAAGACCGATCCACTTTCCCTGGCGATGCACGGCCTGAACCGCGTAGTCCAGAGCGCGTAAAAAAGCGGGGTTGAGGCTGTTATAGTGGCGCGTCACCTTCGCGTTATCGCGGTCTACCGCCAGCAAATATTGCGTCAGGTCATTACTCCCGATACTAAAGAAATCGACCTCTTCGCAGCACTGATCGATGATAAACATCACCGACGGCACCTCCAGCATGATGCCGAGCGGGATCTTCTCATCAAACGGGATATGCTCGTCGCGCAGCGATTGCCTGGCTTCCGCCAGCCGATCTTTCACCCATAGAATCTCCTCCATCGACGAAATCATCGGGATCATGATTTTCAGCGAACCGTGCGCGGAGGCGCGCAGAATGGCCCTGAGCTGGGTATGAAACAGCGCCTGATACTCTTCATAAATCCGCACCGCGCGGTAGCCGAGGAACGGATTGTTTTCAGCCGGAATATTCAGATAGGGCACCGGCTTATCTCCACCGATATCCATCGTGCGGATGATAATGCTGCGCCCACAGGCCGGCTCCAGCGCCTGGCAGAAAATATTATAGAGCTCGGACTCGGACGGCGCGCCGGGCCGGTCCATATACAGCATTTCGGTGCGGAACAAACCTACCGATTGCGCCCCGTTATTGAATGCCACAGCGGCTTCAACGGAGTGCGCGATATTTGCCGCCACCTCCAGACGCAGGCCGTCTTTGGTCTGCCCTTCCTTATCCAGCCACGCCTGCTGCTGGCTATGCACCTGCGCCTGAACCCAGGCCTCCTGCTGATAATAGCGCGCGACCGCCTCATCGGGATTGACCACCAGCAGCCCGGCGTTGCCGTCGATATGCACCGCCTGGCCGACCCAGGGGAGCAGCGCGTCCATATCGACGCCAACCAGCGTGGGAATATTAAACGAACGCGCCAGAATCACGGTATGCGAGGTGGTCCCGCCGCTGCGCAGCAGCAGGCCTTTGAGCAGGGTCTTGTCCAGTTCAAGAAACTGGCCGGGCGTTAGCTCTTCTGCCAGACAAACAGACGGCGCGTTGAGCTGACCCGGCGCCGAAAAACGGGCCTCGCCGTAGATATGCTGCAGCAGCTGAAAGCAGATATCGCGGACGTCGAGCACCCTTTCCTGCAGGTAGCTATTCGCGGATTCGCTAAACCGGGAGCAGAAGTGCTCGCCGCTGGCGACAACCGCCTGCGCGCAGCTCAATCCGCCAAGCAGCCCGTCGAGCAGATGCTGGCGCAAGGAGGCATCGGTCGCCAGAGAACGATGCGCTTCAAGGATGGCGCCGGCGGTACCGTCGTTGTCCAGCAGGCGGAATTCGATATTCCTGACCAGGAGCAGCAATCCCTTATCCAGCAGCGCCTGCTCCTCTTCGATACTGCCGGCAGCGGGCAGCGGCCCGAGGTCGCTAAGCTCAAGGGATTTCAGATGACTGAGCCTGCCTCCCGCGCTCCCTCCACAGACGGGCTGGCCACGAAAGAGCGTCGGGTTGAGGCGGGAAAGCGATTCAGGAACCGGCTGCACGTCCATGCTGTTTACCATTGCCAGCGGCGCATCGCAGTGCGGAAACTCCTCCACAATAAACGTCGACAGCGCGGCAAACGCCTGCTGCTCGTCATCGCCGCAGATGATTAACTGGCACTCATCCCCCTTAATCGTATCGGTACCGATGATCGCCAGCGCGCTTTTCGCATTCCCGCGCCTTCCGCTGCGCGTATTCAGCCAGTCAACGGTGGACGAAAAGGTATTACAGCGCGTTTCGACCAGACTGGCCGGGCGGGCGTGAACGCCATTCGACAAATCGCATATGAATTTAATGACCAGAGCCATCGCCTTTCTCCTGAGCAATACGTTAGTTACCCAAAAGGTAAAGAAAGAACCCTGACGGCACTACGCGAAATAACTCTTAATTACTGGACTATTGTACACAGCATTCTTTTTCATGCCCGCGGTCACAAATGCGGCGTATAAATTGGTTTTATACCCGCCAGCGCTAAGATTTGAGGTGGATCGCAATTTTATTCTCACCTTACAAATATCCAGTAAATGCACTTTTTCTCTTCTATTTTCTGTACCGCCATTTTCCTACTGTTGAGACATCAATACCGTCACGAGCGAGAGCACGCTCAGGAGCAAGCAATGAACGAACTGGTGCAAATACTAAAAAATACACGCCAGCATCTCATGACCGGCGTTTCACATATGATCCCCTTCGTGGTCTCCGGCGGCATCCTGCTCGCCATCTCCGTCATGCTGTACGGCAAGGGCGCGGTCCCGGATGTCGCGACCGATCCGAATCTGAAAAAACTGTTTGATATTGGCGTCGCCGGTTTGACGCTGATGGTGCCCTTTCTGGCGGCGTATATCGGCTACTCCATTGCGGACCGCGCGGCTCTGGCGCCCTGCGCCATCGGGGCGTGGGTAGGCAACAGCTTTGGCGCCGGCTTCTTTGGCGCGCTGATCGCCGGGATGATCGGCGGTCTGGTGGTCTATTACCTCAAGAAGATCCCGGTCCACAAGGTGCTGCGCTCGGTGATGCCCATTTTTGTCATCCCGATCGTCGGCACCTTTATTACCGCCGGGATCATGATGTGGGGTTTAGGCGAGCCCGTCGGTGCGCTGACCGCCAGCCTCACCGGATGGCTCCAGGGAATGCGCGAGGGCAGTATTGTCCTGCTCGCCATCATTATGGGCCTGATGCTGGCCTTCGACATGGGCGGCCCGGTGAATAAAGTGGCTTACGCCTTTATGCTGATTTGCGTCTCCCAGGGCATTTACAGCGTCGTAGCGATTGCCGCCGTCGGTATCGCCGTTCCGCCGCTTGGCATGGGGCTGGCAACGCTTGTCGGCCGCAAATATTTCAGCGCCGAAGAGCGTGAGACCGGCAAAGCCGCGCTGGTGATGGGCTGCGTAGGCGTCTCAGAAGGCGCCATCCCCTTTGCCGCCGCCGACCCGCTGCGGGTGATCCCCTCAATTATGATTGGCGCCGCCAGCGGCTGCGTCACCACCGCCCTGCTCGGCGTGCAGTGCTATGCCGGCTGGGGCGGGCTAATCGTGCTGCCGGTCGTGCAGGGTAAAGGCGGATTTATCGTTGGCCTGCTGGTCGGCGCATGCGTCGCCGCCGCCTGCGTCATTACTCTTAAAGCGCTGACAAAAAAGAAAACGCCGGCCGCTAAAGCCGATGACGAGCTGGATCTCGATTTCGAAATTAACTGAGAAGCAGAGAGGATAATTCTATGACCCACATTATTGCCGTCACCGCCTGCCCGTCGGGAGTAGCGCATACCTATATGGCCGCCGAGTCGCTGGAGAGCGCCGCCAAAGCGAAAGGCTGGCAGATAAAAGTCGAGACCCAGGGCTCTATCGGGATCGAAAACGAACTGACGGCGGAGGATGTCGCCCGCGCCGATATGGTCATCCTGACCAAGGATATCGGCATCAAGTTTGAAGAGCGTTTTTCCGGTAAAACCATCGTCCGCGTCAATATCAGCGATGCGGTGAAACGCGCGGAGGCCATCATGCAAAAAATCGACGGCCATCTTGCACAGAAAGCCTGAACAGAGCGGAGCGCCCTGGCGCTCCGCCGGACTAACATGGAGTTTGTCATGACGAATCGTACTCAACGCTTAAAAGACAGTTTGTTCGCCCAGCCGCGGGAGATCTCGCTTGAGCGGGCGCTGCTGTATACCGCAAGCCACAAACAGACGGCGGGTGAGCCGGTGCTATTACGCCGGGCGAAAGCCACCGCGTGGATCCTTGACCATGTGCAGATCTCGATTCGTGAGGATGAACTCATTGTGGGCAACCGCACGGTCAAGCCGCGAGCCGGGATCGTCTCCCCGGAAATGGACCCTTACTGGTTACTGAACGAACTGGACAGCTTCGCCTCTCGCCCCCAGGATCGTTTTGTCATCAGCGAAGAAGATAAACGCATTTACCGCGAAGCGCTGTTTCCTTACTGGGAAAAGCGCTCGATGAAAGACTTTATTAACGCCCGGATGACCGATGAGGTCAAAGCGGCCGTCAGCACCCAGATTTTCAGCGTCAACCAGACCGATAAGGGCCAGGGCCATATCATTATCGACTACCCCCGGCTGCTCAATAATGGCCTCGCGGCCCTGGTTGCAGAACTACGGGCGGCGGCCGAAAGCGCGCCAGGCAACCACTTCTATCAGGCCGCGCTGATTCTGCTGGAGGCCTCGCAGCGGCACATTCTGCGCTATGCGCTGCTGGCCGAGGAGATGGCCGCCGCCTGCAGCGACGCTAAGCGGCGTCAGGAGCTCGCCGCAATCGCCGCGATCTCCCGGCATAACGCGGTTCATCGCCCGGAGGATTTCTACCAGGCCTGTCAGCTGTTCTGGCATATGAATATTATTTTGCAGCATGAATCTAACGCCAGCTCACTCTCGCTGGGGCGCTTCGACCAGTACATGCTGCCGTTCTATCAGACATCGTTAAATCGGGGCCAGGACCCGGCTTTCCTGCAGGAGCTGCTGGAGTCATTGTGGGTCAAGTGCAACGATATCGTCCTGCTGCGCTCGTCAAGCAGCGCTCGCTATTTTGCCGGCTTCCCGACCGGCTATACCGCGTTGCTCGGCGGGCTAAGCGAGACCGGACGCAGCGCGGTGAACGTACTCTCGTTTCTGGCTCTTGATGCGTATCAGAAAGTCCGGCTACCGCAGCCTAATCTTGGCGTCCGCGTCAATGAGCTGATCGACCGTCCGTTCCTGCGCAAGACCGCAGAAACGATCCGCCTGGGTACCGGTATCCCGCAGGTCTTTAATGATGAAGTCGTAATTCCGGCGTTTTTGAATCGCGGGGTATCGCTTGAGGATGCTCGCGACTACGCCGTCGTCGGCTGCGTTGAGCTGTCGATCCCCGGGCGAACATACGGGCTGCACGATATTGCGATGTTTAACCTGCTCAAGGTGATGGAGATCGTAATCCTGGAGAATGAAGGCAATCCCGACGTGAGCTGGAACGGGCTGCTCAACCAAATCCGCGAAAAAATTCGCTACTACATCAAGCTGATGATTAACGGCAGCAATATTTGCGATATCGGCCATCGCGACCAGGCGCCGGTTCCCCTGCTGTCCTCTTTTATTCTGGACTGTATTGAACGCGGTAAAGATATCACCGAGGGCGGAGCGCGCTATAACTTCTCCGGCGTGCAGGGCATTGGTATCGCCAACCTCAGCGACTCTTTACATGCGCTCAAGGGAATGGTGTTCGAGCAGCAGCGGATGAGTTTTGATGAGCTCATTCAGGTTCTTAAGGCCAACTTCAAAACTCCGGAAGGGGAAAAGATCCGCGCGCGGCTGATTAACCGTTTTGAAAAATATGGCAATGATATCGATGAAGTCGACAATATCAGCGCCGATTTACTGCGTTTTTACTGTAAAGAAGTCGAGCAGTATCTCAACCCGCGCGGCGGGCATTTCACGCCGGGTTCCTACACCGTCTCAGCGCACGTGCCCCTGGGGTCAGTGGTCGGCGCAACGCCCGACGGTCGTCTGGCCGGCGATCAGCTAGCCGACGGCGGGCTTTCGCCAATGGTCGGCCAGGACTCTCAAGGGCCGACGGCGGTACTAAAATCCGTCAGCAAGCTGGATAACTATCTTTTATCCAACGGTACGCTGCTTAACGTGAAGTTTACGCCGGCTACCCTTGCCGGTGACGGCGGCCTCAATAAGCTGGCTGACTTTTTGCAGGCATTCAGCAAGCTCAAGCTTCAGCATATCCAGTTCAACGTGGTCAATGCCGATACCCTGCGCGAAGCGCAGCAGCGTCCCCAGGATTTCGCAGGCCTGGTGGTGCGCGTAGCGGGTTACAGCGCCTTCTTTGTCGAGCTATCAAAGGAGATTCAGGATGACATTATCCACCGCACCGCGCATCAGCTGTGAGGTTCTGGAGACGCGCGCCGATCGGGCGCGCATTTTTAACATCCAGCGCTACTCGCTGAACGATGGCCTGGGGATCAGGACGGTGGTCTTTTTTAAAGGCTGCCCGCACGTCTGTCCGTGGTGCGCCAACCCGGAATCTATCTCCACTAAAATAGAGACCGTACGCCGGGAGAGCAAATGCCTGCGCTGTACGCGCTGCCAGCAGGATGTCGAAGAGTGCCCCTCCGGCGCATGGGAGCAAATCGGCCGCGACGTGACGCTGAATAATTTAGTTAAGGAAGTCCTCAAGGATGACGTTTTCTTTCGCGCCTCCGGCGGCGGCGTCACCCTGTCAGGCGGCGAAGTATTAATGCAGGCCGGGTTTGCAACCCGCTTCCTGCAAACCTTACGCCAGCTGGGAATACGCACGGCGATTGAAACGGCCGGCGACGCGGCGTTCAGCCGCTTTTACCCGCTCGCCAGGCAGTGCGATGAGGTGCTGTTCGATCTGAAAATCATGGATACCGGTCGCGCGCAGGCTCAGCTGCGGATCGATGTACCGCGGGTGCTAGATAATTTCAGCAGGCTGGTGGAGAAGCGCATTCGGGTTATTCCCAGGGTACCGCTCATTCCCGGGTATACGCTTAGTGAAGAGAACTTCCGGCAAATCCTGGCGTTTCTGGCGCCATTTAAGCTTCCTGAAATACATCTTCTACCGTTCCATCAATATGGCGAGCCTAAATACGCGCTGCTCGGCAGGAAGTGGTCGATGGCGACAATTAAGGCCCCGGACGCGTCACAGATTGAGCCATTCAGGATTATGGCTGAGAAAGCGGGTTTTCGCGTCACCATCGGCGGTTAGCGCCTGGAGGAGAATATGGAACTGAATATCGTAGCGGTGACCGCCTGCGTCAGCGGCGTGGCGCACACCTATATGGCGGCGGAACGTCTGGTCAAAGTCGCTCACCATGAAAAATGGCATATGAAAATTGAAACCCAGGGCGCATTAGGCGTTGAGAATAAGATTACCCCTGACGAAATTACCCACGCCGACGTGGTGCTGCTGGTGACAGATATTGAAATCGACGATGCGCAACGGTTTATCGGCGTACGGACCATTAAAACCAGCATCAAAACTTTTTTACTTCAGCCGCAGCAGGTTATCGAGGCGGTGAAGTGCATCATGAAAAAACCGGTCGTCTATCTGGATATTCCCTGACCTTTCCTTCAGCAAAGGGCGGCTCCCCTGAACCGCCCTTACTTCGCTGGACTACTTCACATCAAGCAACCATTTTTGCGCCGGCGTCAGACGACTTGCCGTTTCAGGCCTGAGCCAGCGCTGCTGGTCCTGCTGCGGCGTATCTTGCCTGTCGATATAGAGACCGTGCAGCACGCGCCTTCTGCTGCCGATGTGATTGCAGGTGCCGCCGTGCCAGGTATGAGCGTTATAAATCATCACGCTTCCCGCTGGCGCGGCAAACACCACCTCGTCAGGATGCGGCAGCTCGGGGTCCTCCAGCACGTCCTCCGGCAGCTCCGGTCGCAGATGAGTGCCGGGAATAATGCGCGGCGCGCCATTTTCGGCGCTTAAATCGTCAATAGCCCAAATCGTATTTACCAGATGTACTTTCGGAAAATCCGGTCGCGGCTTTTTCCAGTCGGCATGCAGCGGCTGGCTGCCGCCGTTGAGCAACGCTTCCCGCGCGTTGAGGCTGGAAATCTTAAAATCGCCCTGAAAAATATACCGACAGGCAGAGAGGATCAGCGGATGAGCCCAGACTTTCTCCCAAATCACGCCCTTGTTAATCAGGTTGGCAATACGGGTCGCCGTCGCTTCCTGATGGTGTTCGATGGCGAGATTATCCCCCTCTTTCTCAACAATCTCGTCGATAAGGTCCCGCATCGCCTCCAGCCATTGCGGGTCGGCGACGCCATGCACCACGGTGTAGCCGAGGGTATTCAGCTCCTCTTTCATCTTTTCTGTAAGCGCAATATTGGCGCCAAGCGCATCCAGATATACGGTAGACTGATGTTCCATATTTATTTCCTTTAACCTTTCGATAACACGAAATAAACTTTAAACGGCGGCCGGCTGAAATACATGAGGCTAATCCTACGAAAAACTGGATATCCGTACGCGGGGGAGCAAACTGTGATTGCCATCAAAATCTCCGCATCCGCTGCCGTCCGCGGCGAAGCCGGCGCGCTGCAAGGTGATCCAACCGCGTCATTTATTTATAAAATAGTTTATAATCAAAAGGATAATAGCTATCTTTCGGGGTTTAGAGGATGATTGCAGATCTGCCGGAAATTCTACATCGCCTGGTCAATCAGCAGGATACGCTGCAGGTCAGATTCCCTGAGCCGGACGTATCGGTCCCTGAGCTGGCCTATAAAGTGCCCTTCCCTCGGCTGGAAATTGTGCTGGACGGCGAGCTAAGAGAGCGCGGTTTGCCGCTGTCTGATAGCCAGCTAAGGCTATCGCAGGCGCTGTACGTGCAGGCAGGTAAATGGACGTTACCGGAGTGGACCGGCCCGGCGTCGACGCTGAGCATCCTGTTCGGCAGACAAAAGCTGGGATTCTGCATCCAGCGCTGGGATGGCAAGCAGCTGCACACGGAGAAGCAAAACGTCGCCCGGCTTGGGCCGCGCGTCGGATCGTATCTGCTGTTGGCGCTGAATGAAATCTGCCTTCAGCCGGACCCGGTCACCGCCAGGCTGGTGGTGTCGGCGCTATTAAGCCATTGTCTTGAGCAGCTCGTCGGGCTTGAGATGCGGGTCAGCCGGAGCCGCGATCTGTTTTTGGCCGTCCAGGATTTTCTGGAGGACAATCTCAGCCAGCCCTTAACCCGGGAGTCGGTGGCGAAACGTTTCCATATTACCCCCAACTACCTCTCGCATATATTCCAGAAATCGGGCTCCGTCGGGTTTAACGAATATCTGACCAGCGTTCGGCTGGAAAAAGCCAAAAAGCTGCTGCGCGGCTATGATTTAAAGGTCAAAGAGATCGCCCATAACTGCGGTTTCGTCGACAGCAACTATTTTTGCCGGGTCTTTAAACGCTACACCGAGCGCTCCCCTTCAGAGTATCGTCGCCACTGCCGCAGCGCGCAGCAGGCGTAATTCCCGCCGCGCGTCAGGCCCACTCCACCCGGCCGCGGCCGTTATTTTTCGCCTTGTACAACGCTTCATCCACTTTCTTGATAAACGTTTCCTGAGGCTCATCGCGGCCGCGCATGCCGACGCCGATACTCACCGACAGCGGGTAGTCGCTATTAATCAAAATGGTGCGGACATTCTCCAGAATCGACTGCGCCAGGCCGCGCACCTCGTCAGGCGACATACCGTCGATGATAATGGCGAACTCCTCGCCGCCAATCCTCGCCGGCTGTATTTTATCGCTGGTTAATTTTGCCAGCTGCTTGCCGAGCGCAAACAGCACCTCATCGCCCACCAGGTGACCGTAGGTATCATTAATTTTCTTGAAGAAATCGATGTCGAGAATCATCAGCGCTAGCTGGTGGCCCTGCTTTTCGCGAATGGTATCAATAAAAAAGCGCCGGTTGGGCAGCTGGGTTAATTCATCTTTAAGCGATTGCGAGCGCGCGTCGACGTAGAGGATGTTAATGCGATCGATAATTTTGTAGATCCCGATAGTGGTCAGGAGCATGCCCGACAGGCGCAGCAGATCTTCGCAGTAGTAGCCCATCCATCGCGGCTGGACGAAAATCTCGTCCATTAAATCGAAGGTGCCGCCGGCGATCCACAGCAGCAGCCCGTAGCGCACCCAGTTAACCGCCACGTGGCTCATTCTGACTTTTGCAGAATTCCACAGCATAAATACCAGAAACAGCAGGGCCAGCAGATCGATATAGAATCCGGAGTTGGCAAATATCACGTTCCAGGGGCCTAAAGGTTGGGAAATCAAAATGCATAACGCCGATACGGCGATAATCACGAATAGCGTGGGAAGCAGGTTACCCGGGGAAGTGGCCAGCGGGGCCTTGGGAGGCAAATGTTTTTGTAAATCAGGCATCGGCGTGTCTCTCAAACAACGTTGTCTCTCTCAAAACGCAGCATACCAGCCCGATGAGATTCGGCGCATCAAAAACCCGCATAGCGGGAGCGTAAATAAGCGGCACGAAGTGGGTATAAAAGGTGGACTAAGAGAGTGGACTGACCCCGCGGAATTTTTCCAACTGACTACCAATCCGTGGCGACGAGGTCAGTGCCGCGGATGGTATAGCGATCGCCTGCGGCATTTTTAGCATTTAGTGCTAGTTTTTTTACAAATCCCCCCGACTTTTCCCTCCCAAAACGGGAGGGAAACATCAGGTAATATCGCTCAGCGCCAGGGTTACCTGGCTAAACGCCGCGATCGCCAGGGCAACGTCCGCCGCCGTCACCGACTCCGCCGGATGATGGCTGACGCCGCCTTTGCAGCGGACAAACAGCATCCCTACCGGCCAGCGTTCAGCCATCGCGATGGCGTCGTGCCCGGCGCCGCTCGGCAGCGACAGGGAACGATCCTGCACCCGGCAGACTGCGGTACTCAGCACCTTCTGCAGCCGCTCATCGCAGGCGGTGGCCGCAATCCGGTAGAACTCCTCGGAGCCAAACTGCAGGCCCCGGCGGTCGGCAATCGTCCGCGCATCGTCGAGCAGCGTGTCCAGCAGCGCCTCTAACGGCCCCTCGTGCGGGCCGCGAATATCAAGGCTCAGCGTCACCTCGCCGGGGATCACGTTGACCGCCCCCGGCGCGCAGTGCAGGGTGCCTACCGTGGCCACGAGGTTGCCCCCCTGCTGCCGGGTTCGGCTCTCAATCAGCGTCATCCATTCGGCGGCGGCGGCCAGCGCATCCCGGCGGTGGATCATCGGTACCGTCCCCGCGTGGCCCGCCTCTCCGCGAAAGCGACAGTTCAGGCGGCGCGCGCCGTTGATCGCCTCAACCACGCCCAGCGCCAGCCCCTCCTGTTCGAGGCACGGCCCCTGCTCGATATGCAGCTCCAGGTAGGCGGCAATCTCCTCCACCCGGCGGGCGGCGAGCGCGACCCGCGTCGGATCGAGCCCGACCTGCGTCATCGCCTGCGCCACGCTGGTGCCTTCGGCATCGGTCTGCGCCAGCCAGCCCTCGGGCCAGGTGCCGGTCAAACCCCGGCTGCCGAGCAGAGTAATGCCGAAACGCGTCCCTTCCTCATCGCAGAAGCCGACAATTTCAATCGCCCGCGCCGGCCGTCGCCCCTGCTGATAGAGGCTTTGTACTACCTCAATCGCCGTCAGCACCCCCAGCATGCCGTCGTAGCGCCCGGCGTTGCGCACGGTATCGAGATGCGAACCTAACAGAATGGCCGCGGCCCCTGCCTGCTCCCCTTCGTAGCGCCCGCAAATATTGCCGACGCTATCCTGCCAGACGCGCATCCCGGCCTCGGTCATCCAGCGTGCGACCTGCTGGTTGGCCTGCAGATGCTGCGGTGAAAGATAAACCCGGGTCAGCGCATCAGCGGTTTCGCTGATCGCGGCCAGCTCATCGGCCCGCGCCATCACCCGCGCCGCGGCCTGCGCCCACTCCGCCTGCTGGCGTACCGGTTGGCTCATTGCGGACTCTCGCTGCGGTAGTGGTCCCATGCCGCCTGCATGGCGGCGCCCTGAGTGGTGGCAAATTTGAGGTGGTTCAGCACTGACTCCAGAGCGCTGAGGGTGGTCATCACGCAATCTTTGCGCGCGTTATAGCCCATCGTGCCGATACGCCATACCTTGCCGTGCAGCGGGCCGAACGAGGTGCCGATCTCGATGGCGAAATCGTCGAGCATGATTTTACGCAGCTGGTCGCCGTTGATCCCCTGCGGAATAACCACCCCCAGCACATTGTTCATCTTGTGCCGCAGGTCGCCGAAGATCTCCAGCCCCATCGCCTGGATCCCCTTCAGCAGCGCATCGCCGTGCAGCTTATGCCGGGCAATGCCGTTATCCAGCCCCTCCTCAAGGATCAGGCGGGCGCATTCGCGGGCGGCGAACAGCGCCGAGGTGGCCTCGGTATGGTGATTCAGGCGCTCCGGCCCCCAGTAATCCATGATCATGCCGAGATCGAAGTAGTTGGAGTAGATCGCCTCATCAACGCCGTCGAGATGGGCGTCGGTGCGAATCCCCTCTTCTACGCACTTGCGGCGACGAATAGCCTCCTCCATCCGCGCGCTCAGGGTGACGGGCGAGGTCCCGGACGGGCCGCCAAGACACTTCTGCATCCCCGCCGATACCGCATCCAGCCCCCACGCGTCGCTTTCGAGGGCGTTACCGCCCAGCGAAGCGGTCGCATCGGTATAGAACAGCACGTCGTAGCGGCGGCAGATTTCGCCCAGCTCGGCCAGCGGCTGCAGCATGGTGGTGGAGGTGTCGCCCTGCACCGTTAACAGCAGGCGCGGGCGTACGCGGCGGATGGCGTCCTCAATCTGCTGCGGGCTGAAGACCTCTCCCCAGGGCACCTCAATGGTATGAACCTCGGCGCGGCAGCGGCGGGCGATTTCACACAGCAGGTGGCCAAAGCGGCCAAATACCGGCACCAGCACCCTGTCGCCGGGGCGGATGGCGGAGACCAGAATCGCTTCAATTCCCGCGCGCGAAGTCCCGTCCACCAGCATCGTCCAGCGGTTATCGGTGCGAAACACGCCGCGATACAGGGCCATCACTTCGTTCATATAGTGAGTCATCGCCGGGTCATACTGGCCGATAAGCTGGCTCGACATGGCGCGCAGCACGCGCGGGTCGGCGTTGATCGGTCCCGGCCCCATCAGCATACGCGGCGGCGGGTTGACTGGAGAAAATTGAGCGATATCCATCTTAGATTCCTTAGTGTGCCTATCCCGGTAGGCGCAATTGTTGAAGGCAGTTTGAACACGAACAGCGCGGAAAAACCGGAGCGTACACGTAGTACGTGAGGATTTTGCGCACTGCCCAGGTTCAAAATGCTGAATAACATAGCCTAACGGCCAGGCTCTTAATTCAGGCCACGCACGGAGGAGATAAACTGCTTCAGTTCGTGAGTCTGCGGGTTGGCGAACAGCGTTTTGCTGTCGCCCTGCTCCCAGACGCGTCCCTGATGCATAAACACCACGCGGTCGCCCACTTCACGGGCAAAATTCATTTCATGGGTCACGAGGATCAGCGTCATCCCTTCGGCCGCCAGCTGCTCAAGGACCTTGAGCACTTCGCCAACCAGCTCGGGGTCCAGCGCCGAGGTTATCTCGTCGCAGAGCAGAACCTTCGGCGACATCGCCAGCGCCCGGGCAATCGCCACCCGCTGCTGCTGGCCGCCGGAAAGATTGGCCGGATAGTAGTCCAGCCGGTCGCCGAGCCCCACTTTTTCCAGCATCTGACGGGCCAGCTCGCGACATTCGGCGGCGCTCTTTTTCAGCACCCGTCGCGGGGCCAGCATCACGTTTTCCAGCGCCGTCATGTGCGGGAACAGATTAAAGTTCTGGAACACCATCCCGATGGAGCGGCTGATTTCGCGGGCCTGCGAATCGCGGTCGGTAATGGTCATCCCGCCGAGCTTAATGCTGCCGTCCTGATACCCTTCCAGGCCGTTGATGCAGCGCAGCAGCGTGCTTTTCCCCGACCCGCTGCGGCCGATAATCGAGATCACCTCGCCCATATCGATATCCAGATCGACGCCTTTGAGCACGTGGTTGTCGCCGTAGTACTTCTGCATCTGATTAATGGTGATGAGAGGCATTGAATTTGTTCTCCAGATAGCGGCTGTAGCGTGACAGCGGGTAGCACAGAATAAAGTAGCCCAGCGCCACCAGCGCAAAGACCTTAAACGGCTGGTAGGTGACGTTGGTCAGCATCGTGCCGGCTTTGGTCAGCTCGACGAAGCCGATAATCGACGCCAGGGCGGTGCCTTTCACCACCTGGACCGCGAAGCCCACCGTCGGGGCGATGGCGATACGCAGCGCCTGCGGCGCAATAACCCGGCACAGCGTCTGGGTGAAGCTCAGCCCGAGGCAGCGCGACGCCTCCCACTGTCCTTTCGGTAAGGCGCGCAGGCTGCCAAACCAGATATCGAGCAAAAAGGCGCTGGTATAGCAGGTCAGCGCCAGCGATGCGGCGGTCCACGGCGAGACGTCGATACCAAACAGCGCCACGCCGAAGAAGGCCAAAAACAGCTGCATTAACAGCGGCGTTCCCTGGAACAGCTCGACGTAGCCGCGGATCAGCCGCTTGATCTGGCGCCCGCCGGTCAAACGCAGCAGCAGCAGCGGCAGCGTCACCAGCGCTCCGCCGAGAAACGCCACCAGCGACAGCAGCACCGTCCAGCGCCCGGCCAGCAGCAGATTGCGGATAATGTCCCAGTCGGTAAAGGTGGCCATCATGCCTGTACTCCCAGCCATTTTCGCCCCGCCGCCATCAGCAGCTGACGCATTGTTATCGACAGCACCAGGTAGATCCCCGTGGTGACCAGATAGACCTCAAAGCTGAGGAAGGTTCGCGACTGGATCAGGTTCGCCGCGAAGGTCAGCTCCTCATACGAAACCTGCGAAACCACCGACGATCCCAGCATCACGATGATGCACTGGCTCACCAGCGCCGGATAAATCCGCTGCAGCGCCGGCGGCAGAACCACCTGAATAAAGGTCTGCGTGCGGCTAAGCCCCAGCACGCGCCCGGCCTCCCACTGCCCCTTGGGGGTAACCTGAATCCCGGCGCGCACGATTTCGGTACTGTAAGCCCCGAGGTTGACCACCATCGCCAGCAGCGCGGCCTCGCCGGCGGTCATCTTCAACCCTAAATTGGGCAGGCCAAAGACGATAAAAAACAGCTGGACCACGAACGGCGTATTGCGAATCAGCTCCACGTAGCCGCCCCAGATGCGGCTAAACCACGTCGGACGCCCGCTGCGGATCGCGGCACCGAAAATGCCTATCGCTAAGCCGCCCGCCGTCGCCAGCACCGTCAGCTGAACGGTCACCCACAGCCCTGCCAGCAGCTCTGGCCAGTGCGGCCAGAGTTCGGAAAAATGAAGTTGTTCCGTCATGCCGGGACCTTATGCGCCAAAGCCTGCGGGCAGCGGCGCCTTCAGCCACTGCTGCGACAGCGCGTTGAGCGTGCCGTCCTTAACCCCTTGCTCAATCAGCGCGTCCACCTTCTCCTTCAGCGCCGGCTCGTTCTTTTTCAGACCGATAAAGCACGGCGAATCTTTCAGCATAAAGCTCGCTACCGGCGCCTTCTGCGCATTTTGCCGGGAGATAGCCGCCACCACGAGGTTACCGGTCGCCAGGTACTGCACCTGCCCGGAGAGGTAGGCTGACAGCGTGGTGTTGTTATCCTCGTAGCGCTTGATCTGCGCCTCTTTTGGCGCCAGCTCGCTCAGCACCATATCCTCCACCGCGCCGCGGGTAACGCCGACGGTTTTACCGCTCAGCGCCGCCGCATCCTTCAGCTCCTGCCCCTTCGGCCCGAAGACGCCGAGGAAGAACGGCGCGTAGGCGCGGCTGAAATCAATCACCTTCTCGCGCTCCGCATTCTTGCCGAGGCTGGAGATAACCAGATCCACTTTATCGGTTTGCAGGTAAGGCACCCGGTTGGCGCTGGTCACCGGCACCAGCTGCAGCCTGAGCTTCATCTGCTTCGCCAGGTAGCGCGCCATATCGATGTCATAGCCCTGGGGCTGAAGATCGGTACCCACCGAGCCAAACGGCGGGAAATCCTGCGGCACCGCGATACGGATAACGCCGCGCTTTTCAATATCCTGCAGCTGGTCGGCTTTGGCCGCGCTAATTTGCGTGAACAGACAGGCGGCCCCGGCCAGTGCGATCAACAGTTTTTTCATGATGTTTACCCGTTACGTTAGTATGAAACAAAAGATTCTTTAAATAAACTTTTGCAACTAATGTGCCAGGTCTTTGCGACGCCGGCGCCGACGCGGAAAGCACCATTAAATAGCTATGAAACAAGGAAGAGAGAGAGAATGCGGGGAAATATCGCCCTCTCTCACCGTCGGAAATTCGCACTAAAATAATGCAAAGCACCACGCTGACGCCCCATTATCGCTGCTCGAGCTCGTCCAGCTGCTGATAAAGGGTGGCGATTTCGTGAATGCGCGGGCGACCTTTATCGAGGATCTCATGCAAAAACGCGTTAGCCAGCAGGTTGATCAGGCTGTTGACCGACGCATAGCTATCGTAGGCCGAGACGCTATCGAGCGGCGCGCAGAGCTGCCAGCGGGCCAGCGGAAACAGGCCGTGCGCCTGCGGCTCGCACATCAGCAGCACCGGAACGCCGCTGGCCTGGAGCTGCTGCAGCAGCGGACGAATAAGCCGCGGGCGGCGGCGAAAGGCCATCACCACCACCACATCTCTGGCCGACAGATCCACCAGCTCCTCGCTTAAGCTTTGCCCCGGCTGCGGCAGCACCTGCACCTGACCGCGCGCCTGCAGCAGCTGCTGGCGCAGGTGTAGCGCCGCAGGATAGGCGTTGCGCATGCCGACGATGACCACCCGTTCGGCGGTCACCATAGCGTTAATCGCTTCGGCAAACTGGCGCGCGTCGAGCGCATTGACCCACTGCGTCAGATTGGCCATCTCCTGCTTATAATGCCGCGCCAGCAGCGTGTTTCCCTGCACCGCGTCGCGGTTATCGGTCAACGGCATCCCGCTCTGCCGCAGGGTGCGCAGCTCATCGCGCATATCCTTATACTTCTCATACCCTAGCCGCTTGAACAGGCGGCTCACCGTCGCTTTCGACACCCCGCTAAGCTGCGCCAGCTCGGCGCTGTTATAGCTAATCAGGTCATCGAAGTGATCGAAAATAAAATCCGCCACCCGCTGCTCCTGGGGCGACAGGGCGGCGTACTGCCCTTTCAGTCGTTCATCAAGCTGTTGCATAAGGCCCCTGTAACTTTTGTTTCATCAAACTATACCCGTCATACTCCACCTTGCCTATGCGCTGGCGATGCGTCTCGCGCTGTTGTCGCTATTTATGCCCGGCCTGCGGCGCGCATGACGTTGAATACCCTTCCTTTCACGATGCGTGCCAGTCCGGCAAAAAGCGTCGGCGGCCGGGAATGAAACTTTGGGTTCAGAAGTGGAACGGCTTTTGCACTCTGAGAGAATACATCGCGTCACGAGGACAACGAATGCACAGTCATGTATCCACCCGGGGGATGGCGGTCGCCCCCCATCACCTGGCCAGCCAAAGCGCGCTTGCCGTTCTGCGCGAAGGCGGAAGCGCAATAGAAGCGATGGTCGCCGCGGCGGCCACCATCGCCGTAGTTTATCCCCATATGAACGGGCTCGGCGGCGACGGCTTCTGGCTTATCGTGCCGCCGGAAGGGGAACCGATAGCGATAGACGCCAGCGGTGCGGCGGGTTCGGGAGCAACGCTGAGCGCCTATTCCGACCTGCAGCAGATCCCGCACCGCGGCCCGCGCGCCGCGCTGACCGTCGCCGGCACCGTCAGCGGCTGGGACGAAGCGCTCCAGGTGTCGCGCTCCCTGAGCGGAAAAGCGCTGCCGCTGGCGCGTCTGCTGGAAGATGCTATCGGCTACGCCAGCAACGGTATTCCGGTCACCGAATCCCAGGCCAGCGCCACCGCCGGCAAGCTTGATGAACTCCGCTCGCTGCCGGGATTTGCCGGGACCTTTCTGGTCGACGGCCGGCCGCCGGTCGCCGGCAGCCGTTTTCGCCAACCGGCGCTGGCCAACACCCTCAGACGGCTGGTCGATGAGGGGTTGGATAGCTTCTATCGCGGCCCGCTGGCTGAAACCCTGGCCGAGGGCATGGCGCAGTACGGACTGCCCATCACCCTCGACGACCTTCGGCAGCACCGCGCCCGCCGCCCTGCGCCGCTAAAACTTACGCATCAGCACGGCGAGCTGTGGAACCTGGCGCCGCCGACCCAGGGGCTGGTGTCGCTGGCGATTCTCGGCATTACCGATCGCCTGGCGATGACCGAGGCCGATGAGGCCCTGACCGTCCACCGCATCGTCGAGGCGACCAAGCTGGCCTTTAGCCTGCGCGACGCCCATATCACCGACCCGCGTCACCTTGATGTCGATATTCAAAGTCTGCTGGAACCGGCGGCGCTGCAGGCGCTGGCCGGGCAGGTCAGCGACCGGCAGGCCGCCCCGTGGGGCGCCGGCAAAGGTCCCGGCGATACCGTGTGGATGGGGGTCATGGACGGCAGCGGGCTGGCGGTCTCCTTTATTCAAAGCATCTACCATGAGTTCGGCAGCGGCGTCGTGCTGCCGGAGAGCGGGATTGTCTGGCAGAACCGCGGCGCCTCGTTCAGCCTCGATCCGCAGCACCTGCTGGCGCTGGCTCCCGGCAAGCAGCCGTTCCACACCCTTAACCCGGCGGCGGCCCGCCTCAGCGACGGCCGGGTGATGGTTTATGGTTCGATGGGCGGCGACGGCCAGCCGCAAACTCAGGCCGCCCTATTTACCCGCTATATCCTGCAGGGGGTGCCGCTGCAGGAGAGCATTTCCCGGCCGCGCTGGCTGCTGGGGCGGACATGGGGACAAACCTCAGACTCGCTGAAGCTGGAAGGCCGCTTTACGCCGCAGAGCGTTGCCCGCCTGCGGGCGCTGGGGCATGAGGTCGAAGTGCTGGACGATTTCAGCGAGGCTATGGGCCACGCCGGCGCCATCGTCCGTCATCCGAATGGCCTGTTTGAAGGGGCATCCGATCCGCGCAGCAACGGCTCAGCCGCTGGTTATTAGGAGTTTAGCATGCAAAAAATGACGCTCGACTGGAGCACGTACCTGGCACAAATGGAGCAGATCCTCGGGATGGAGCTTGATGAAGCCCGCCGCGCCGAGCTTCAGCTGCAGTTCAGCCGCATCGCCGCCATGGCCGAACCGCTGATGGCCTTCCCCCTCGATGAACGCCTGGAAATCGCCGGAGTGTATAAAGCATGACGCTTAACCAAATGACGATTAGCGAGATCCAGCGCGCGCTGCAGGCCGGGGAGCTCAGCGCCCGGGAGATCGCGCGCCAGACCCTGGATGCCATTGCGCGGGTCAACCCGCACATCAACGCCTGGACGACGGTGACGGAAGCGCGAATGCTCGCCGAAGCGGAGAGTATTGATACCCTGCGCCGGGGCAAGCAGCCGCTGCCGCCGCTGGCCGGAGTCCCCTACGCGGTGAAGAATCTGTTCGATGTCTCCGGACAGACCACCCTCGCCGGCGCCAGGCTGTTTAGCGAACGCGCTCCCGCCGCGGCCGACGGCTGGGCGGTGCGCCAGCTGCACGCCGCCGGCGGGCTGCTGTCAGGGATGCTGAATATGGATGCCTACGCCTACGGCTTTACCACCGAAAATAGCCACTACGGCGCGACGCGTAACCCGCACGACCTGGCGCGCATCGCCGGCGGTTCATCCGGCGGTTCGGCGGCGGCGGTGGCGGCCGGGCTGGTGCACTTCGCCTTAGGCAGCGATACCAACGGCTCCATCCGCGTACCGGCCTCCTTATGCGGCATTTTTGGCCTCAAGCCGACCTTTGGCCGCCTGTCGCGATCCGGCAGCCATCCGTTCGTCGCCAGCCTCGACCACATCGGCCCCTTAGCCCGCAGCGTCGGCGACCTCGCCGCGGTCTACGATGCGCTGCAGGGGCGCGATCCCGGCGACGGTTTCCAGGCCGATAAGGCCAGCGAGCGAACCAGCAACCTGCTGCCACGCGGTCTGGAAGGCCTGCGCTGCGCGGTGCTCGGCGGCTATTTTAGCCGCTGGTGCGATGACGACGCGCGGGCCGCCGTCGCCCGGGTGGCCCAGGCCCTCGACGCCCGTGAAGAGCTGCTGTTCCCCGAGGCCGAGCTCTCCCGCTCGGCGGCGTTTATCATCAGCGCCTCCGAAGGGGGCAATCACTACCTGCCCGCGCTGCGCCGCGAGCCGGAACGCTTCGAACCCCACTCCCGGGAGCGCCTGCTGGCCGGGGCGATGATCCCGGCGAGCTGGTATATTCAGGCGCAGCGTTTTCGCCGCCACGCCCGGCAGGCGTTTCAGGCGCTGTTTGCCCACGCCGATATTCTGATCGCGCCGGCAACGCCGCGCAGCGCCACGCTCATCGGCGAGCAGACGATGGAAATCAACGGCCAGCCGCTGCCGGTCCGCGCCAGCATGGGAATGCTCACCCAGCCCATCTCCTTCGTAGGGCTGCCGGTCGCTACGGTGCCGCTGCGCAGCGCCTCCGGGCGGCCGATTGGCCTGCAGCTGATCGCCGCTCCGTTTAATGAACAGGCCTGCCTGCGGGCGGCGCGCGTACTGGAAGAGATGGGGCTTACCGATGCCAGCCCTGCGGAGGTAATAGCATGATCGATCAGGATAATATCAACCGGCCTCGCGTTCTGGCCGAGGTGACGGCCGCCTTTTATCGCTATGAAGAGGCGCTGGTCAGCAACAACGTCGCGGTGCTCGACGAACTGTTCTGGGAGGATAAACGCACGGTGCGCCTCGGCGCCGGGGAGAATCTCTACGGCGCGGACGAAATCCGCGCCTTTCGCGCCGCCCGCCCGGCGGCCGGACTCCAGCGCGAGCTGCGCCACACGGTGATCGTCAGCTTCGGCGAGGATTACGCGGTTTGCAGCACCGAGTTTACGCGTGAAGGCAGCGATCGCGTGGGCCGCCAGCAGCAAACCTGGGTGCGCTTTCCCTTCGGCTGGCGCATTGTCGCCGCTCAGGTAAGCCTGATGAGCTAACGAAAGCGGCCGGTACAACCGGACCGGAGCAGGCTCCGGTCCGGCCATCGGCTAGCGACGAAACGGATGCGCCTCCCGCCAGCGGTCGGCTATCTGCTGGCGGGTGCAGACCCACACCTGCTCATGCTGCTGGACGTAATCAAGGAAGCGCTGCAGGGCCCGAAAGCGTCCCGGCCGGCCTAACAAACGGCAGTGCATGCCGACAGACATCATCTTCGGCGCCTCGCGCCCCTCTTCATACAGCACGTCGAAGCTATCTTTGAGGTAGGTATAAAACTGTTCCGCGGTGTTGAACCCCTGAGCGGTGGCAAAACGCATGTCGTTGGTGTCGAGGGCATAGGGCACAATCAGGTGCGGCTTACGCGAACCGTCGCCGCACGGCACCTCAACCCAAAACGGCAGATCGTCGCCATAGTAGTCGCTGTCGTAATCAAAGCCGCCGTGTTCGACGACCAGCCGGCGAGTGTTGGGGCTGTCGCGCCCGGTGTACCAGCCGGTGGGCGGCCTGCCGAACAGATCGCTTAAGACCTGCACCGCCTGCTGCAGATGCGCGCGTTCGGTCTCGATATCCATCTGCTGATAGTGGATCCAGCGCCAGCCGTGGCTGACCACGTCGTAGTCGGCGGCCCTGATCGCCGCCACGATATCCGGATGCCGCGCCAGCGCCATCGCCACGCCGAACACGGTCAGCGGCAGCCCGCGCTGGCTGAACTCGCGGTGAATGCGCCAGAACCCGGCGCGGCTGCCGTACTCATACAGCGAGTCCATCGACATATGCCGGTCAGGGTAGCTGGCGGCGCCGATAATGTCGGAGAGAAACTGCTCGGAGCCCGCGTCGCCGTGCAGCACGTGGTTTTCCGCCCCCTCTTCATAATTTAAAACAAACTGTACGGCGATACGCGCGTTCTGCGGCCACGGCGCGCGCGGCGTCTGGCCGGCGTAGCCCCGCAGGTCGCGAGGGTAGTCCTGATTAAAAAGCGCTGACTGCTGACCCATCTCCCACCTCTTCACTAATCACTATCCGTTGAATGACTGAAACCTGCCGCCTAAATTTTTCGCTTCCGGGAAAGCTAAATCCCCCTGCTTGCTGGTCGACAGGCCGAGCGCCACCAGCGACTCGACCATTTTTACCGCCGCGCTCACGCCGTCAATGACCGGAACGCGCAGCTCGCGAGTGAGCTCCTGCGCCAGCGTCGCCATCCCGCCGCAGCCCAGCACAATCGCCCCGCAGCCGTCCTCCTTCAGCGCCTGAATGCAGCGCTGACGTACCTTCTCCTGCGCCAGCCCGCTGCCATCTTCCAGCGCCAGCACCGGCAGGTCGATGGCGTGCAGCCCGGCGCAGTGATGATAGAAGCCATACTGGTGCAGCAGGTGGCGGGCGATAATCAGCGTGCGCGGCAGCGTGGTGACGATGGAAAAGCGGGTGGCTACCAGCGTCGCCATATGCATCGCCGCTTCGGCGATGCCGATAACCGGCCCCTGCGCCAGCTCGCGCGCCGCCAGCAGCCCCGGATCGCCAAAACAGGCGATCACGTGCCCGGAGACGCCCTGCTGGCGCCCGGCCTTAATTTGTTCGAGCACGCCGACCGCGGCGATGGCTTCATCGAAGTGACCTTCGATGGAGGGCACGCCCTCCGTCGGGCAGACCGCCAGAATCTCGGTTCCCGGCGCGGCCGCCGCCCGCGCGGCGGCGCCGATGGTCTCGGTCATGGCGAGGCTGGTGTTGGGATTAATCACTTGTATACAAACAGAGGGCATTACGGCTCCTTGTAGCCGGCAAACAGCCGGGCGAAATCGGGCAGGGAAACGCCCGCCCGGTCAAAGCGCAGGCTGGCAACAATATGGGCAAAGTGGTGGGTCAGCGCCTCGCTCAGCGGCTGCAGCTCCCCGTCGCGCAGCAGCCTGATAAGCTGCCCGTGATCGTCGCAGCGGCAGCCCTGTCGCCACGGCGAGCCCCATGCCGCAATAGCTAATGAAGAGCGCTGGCTCAGGCGGGTGACCATATCGGTAAGCACCTCGTTGGCGGAGATCGCCTGCAGCTGAATATGAAATTCGGCGGAGTAGCGGATCGCCGCCGGGCCATCACAGGCTTCATGCGCCTGCTGCTCCTGGCGAATAATCGCCTCCAGCGCCGCCAGATGCGGCGGCCGGCAGCGGGCCAGCACGTCGGGCAAATTAGCCACCTCCAGCAGCTCTCGCGTACGGAAGATATCCCGCGCCTCTTCCTCCGTGGGGCTGGCAACCTGTGCACCACGTTTGGGCGCCAGGGCGACCATTTGCACAGCGGCGAGTCGCTGCAGCACCTTGCGGATCCCCGTGCGGCTGACGCCAAAGACCTCCGCCAGCGCCTCCTCCGGCAGTTTACTGCCCGGCGGCAGCTGATGCTCAACAATGGCGGTCATCAGCGCCTGATAGATGGGTTCATCCTTGTCCTGCAGGCCTGGCGCGGCGTACAGACGATTTTCGTGACTCATTAACCGGCTCCATATTCACGTTTCGATATCGGATCGTATACATAAAAATTAAATCCTGCATACAATATTAACTATTTTGGCCTAATTCCTGCAACAGCCTCATCAATCCATTTCAAGGGGTTTCATTAAGAGGAGCAGGTTTCATGCCACATTCACAAAATACGCATCAGGTTAAGGCCGCTGACTCCAGCGCCGGCTACAGTCCACGGCTGTGCAATGAGGATCTGGCGCCGACGCGCGATCAGAACTGGAGCTGGTACAACATCTTTTCCTTCTGGATGTCGGACGTGCATAGCATGGGGGGCTACGTCGTGGCGGCGAGTTTCTTTACCCTGGGCCTAGCCAGCTGGCAGGTGTTGCTGTGCCTGCTGGTCGGCATCTGTATCGTCCAGCTGTGCGCCAACCTGGTCGCCCGGCCCAGCCAGATGGCGGGCGTGCCCTATGCGGTGATCTGTCGCCAGGCGTTCGGCGTCTTCGGCGCCAATATTCCGGCGGTGATCCGCGGGCTTATCGCCTTTGCCTGGTACGGGATCCAGACCTATCTGGCCGCCAACGCGCTGATGCTGGTGATGCTAAAGTTCTGGCCGTCGCTGGCGACGCTTACCGCGAGCAGCTTCCTCGGGCTGTCTCATCTCGGCTGGCTGTGCTTCGCCACCATGTGGCTGCTGCAGGCGATGGTGTTCTGGCACGGCATGAGCGCCATCAAGCGCTTTATTGATATCGCCGGTCCGGCGGTCTACGTGGTGATGCTGGCGCTGGCGGGCTGGATTGTATACAAGACCGGCTTTGACGGGATCTCCTTTACCCTCGCCAGCAAGTCGCTGAGCGCCGGGGAGCAAACCTGGCAGATGATCACCGCGACCGCGCTGGTGGTCTCCTACTTCTCCGGCCCGCTGCTTAACTTTGGCGACTTCTCGCGCTATGGCAAAAGCATGGGCGAAATCCGCCGCGGCAACCGCTGGGGACTGCCGTTTAACTTCCTGCTGTTCTCTATCGTCACCGTGGTGATTGTCTCCGGGACGCAGTCGCTGTTCGGCCGTATGATAACCGACCCGATTGAAACCGTGAGCCGCGTAGGTAACGACCTGGCGGTGGCGATCGGCCTGCTGACGATGATCACCGCGACCATCGGGATCAACATCGTCGCCAACTTTGTCTCCCCGGCCTTCGACTTTTCCAACTGCTCGCCGCAAAAAATCAGCTTCCGTACCGGGGGCATGATCGCCGCGGTGGGGTCGATCCTGCTCACCCCGTGGAACCTGTTCAACTCCCCGGAGCTTATCCACTACACCCTCGACGTGCTGGGGGCGTTTATCGGCCCGCTGTTCGGCATTCTGCTGGTTGATTTCTACTTAATTAAGCGCGGGAAAATCTCGGTGGACGATCTGTTTGACGACACGCCGAAAGGACAATACTGGTATCGCAACGGCTTTAACCCGAAGGCCATTGCCGCGCTGGTGCCCTCCGTGGCTATCGGTCTGGTTATCAGCTTTATCCCCGCCCTGCATGAGGTCGCCAACTTCAGCTGGTTTATCGGCGTGTTCCTGAGCGGCGCCGCCTACCGCTGGATTGCCCGCGACGATCGCGCCGCCGTCGTCGCCACGCGCTATGACGCCCGCGCCGTTGCGCAGAAAGAGTAATCTCCCCTCTCTGGCCGCGCCTCCGGCGCGGCATACTCCTCAACCGCGACGACTGGCATCAATATTGCTTTAAATTTTACTCAATGAGCGCTTCAACAGGGAGTCAACATGGCGGAAACCATCAGGTCGTACGATGCTGCAATTCGCGGGGCGTTTTTCGATATCGCCCAGGTCGCCGACAGCGCTGACGATATCGCCCGCCACGCGCGCTATCTTGCCGATGGCCTGCTGTTTATTGAGAACGGCGCGATCCGCATGCTGCTGCCGTGGCAGGAGGGAGAGCAGTTTCTCCATCCGCACAAGGGTTATACCGACCTGCGCGGCCGGCTGCTGCTGCCGGGTTTTATCGACGCCCACGTCCATTATCCGCAAACGGAGATGATTGGCGCCTACGGCGAACAGCTGCTGGAGTGGTTAACCACCTACACTTTTCCGGTCGAAAGCCAGTTCGCAGATGAGGCCTACGCCGCGGAGATCGCCCAGTTTTTTGTCAACCAGCTGCTCAGCCACGGCACCACCACCGCGCTGGTCTTCTGCACGCTGCATCCCGAGTCCGTCGATGCGCTGTTTACCGAAGCGCTGCGTCTGAATATGCGGCTCCTCGCCGGGAAGGTGATGATGGACCGCCACGCGCCGGATTATCTGACGGAGACGGCGCAGCAGAGCTACCGGCAAACCCGCGAGCTGATTCAACGCTGGCACCACCGCGGGCGTCTGGGCTATGCCATTACCCCGCGCTTTGCCCCCACCTCCACGCCGGATCTGCTATCGGCCATTCAGCAGCTGAGGGAGGAGTTTCCGGACACCTGGCTGCATACCCATCTGAGCGAAAATCTCAGCGAGGTGGCGTGGGTGAAAAGCCTGTGGCCGGAGCATGAGCACTATCTCGACGTCTATCACCACTACCGGCTGACCGGCGAGCGCAGCGTGTTTGCGCACGGCATTCATCTGGCCGACGCGGAGTGGCGCTGCCTGCACGATACCGGTTCCGCGCTGGCCTTTTGCCCGACCTCCAACCTGTTCCTCGGCAGCGGCCTGTTTCGCCTGCCCGCCAGCTGGCAGCAGCGGGTGCGGATCGGCATCGGCACCGACGTGGGGGCGGGAACCACCTTCAGCATGCTGCGCACGCTAGGGGAAGCCTACAAAGTTGCGCAGCTACAAAGCTATCGTCTGCCCGCCTGCGAGGCCTTTTACCACGCCACTCTCGGCGGCGCGCACGCCCTGCGCCTCGACGATAAAATTGGCAATTTCCAGCCGGGGAAAGAGGCCGACTTCGTGGTCATCGACCCGGCAGCCACCCCTTTGCAGCGGCTGCGCATCGGACGCTGCAAAGATATCTACGAGCAGCTGTTTGTGCTGATGACCCTCGGCGACGAGCGTAATATCAGCGAGACCTGGGTCAACGGCGAGCCCGTCTGGCGCCAGCAGGGCTGACGCCGCAGGCCAGGCCGCAAGGAAAAGTTAGCTCCCCCGATAGGTTGACCAGCCGCCGGGGGCGATCAAAAACGGCAGGTGAAAGTGCTCATCGTCCTCTTCGCCGATAGCAAAATCGATCTGCGCCTTGAGGTAGAGCGTTTCCCGCCCGTCGCGCGAAAACCAGTCGCCAATCTCCGCCACCAGCCGATAGCGCCCGGCAACCAGCATGCCCGGCGCCAGCAGCGCAATGCGGCCCTGTTCATCGGTCAGGCCGCTGGCGATGGATTGCCCGCCCAGCAGCAGGCTCACCGCCACGCCCTCGGCGGGCCTGCCGCTGGAGATATCGAGAATATGGGTGCTCAACGTATTCATTCGCCTATGACTCCCGTCAGTCTTAATAAGGTAATTTCGCGAAGCTGCGCCAGCGCCACCTGCGCCTCTTCCGCTTCGCCGTGGTTCAGCCGCTGCGTCAGCGCCTGCAGTATCTCTTCCCCGCTGCGGCCTTTGGCGCGGATCAGGAACACCCGTCCGAAGCGGGCTTCGTAGCGGGCGTTGCCCTCCCTCAACGCCTGAGCGAGGAGCGTATCTTCATCATTGATGGACGCCTGCTCCCGCCGCGACAGCGCGGCGTGCGCCCCACCTGCGGGCGGCTTTTCGCCGATGCGCGGATGGGCGCTCAGCGCCCGATCCAGCTCGGCCTCTCCCCAGCGCTGCGCGGCCTCCCCGGCGGCGGCCAGCAGCGCGGCAAGGTCAGGATAGGGGCGGCCCCGCACCAGCGCCGCGGCCCAGGCGGGGATCGCCACGCAGGGCCGCAGCAGGCCGCAGGCCGCCTCTTCATCCAGCAGGTTAAACTCCCCAATCGCGATTGTCGCGGCCTCTTCGGACATGTTGTCGCCCCTTATGCCAAACGGCCATGCGGCTCGTTGTTAATAGCGTTAGCGCAATATTGCACAAAGCGGCTTGCACAAAGCAGGCCACATTCCCGTGCGACGGGCCTCGCCGCCGCGGCCAGGTGAAACGGTTGATTCGCCGCTGCCCTATTTACAATTTTTGATGCAAAAAAAGGCAATTACGGCCCGTTAATGCACCACTTTAGCGCATATCTCCCGCCGGCGCGTCCGTCGGCTGCCCATTCGGCGCCCGGCGGCAAGCTGGTACGCAAATTGCTCGGTTCTTCAGGACGCATGCCACAGGAGAAGATGATGAAAGCATTAGTGATGGGCGCCGGTATCGGCGGCCTGAGCGCGGCCGTCGCGCTGAAAGAGGCCGGGATTAGCTGCGAGGTGTTTGAGGCGGTGCAGGAGATTAAGCCGGTTGGCGCCGCCATCTCAATCTGGCCCAACGGGGTGAAGTGCATGAACCGGCTGGGCATGGGCGACATCACGGAGACCTACGGCGGCCCGATGCGCTATATGGCCTATCAGGATTACCTGGAGGGAAAAACCCTGACCCGCTTTAGCCTTGCGCCGCTGGTCGAGCGCACCGGCGGCCGCCCTTGCCCGGTTTCGCGCAGCGAACTGCAGGGCGAGATGCTCAATTTCTGGGGCCGCGACGCGGTACGGTTCGGTAAACGGGCCACCCGCGTGCAGGAGGAGGAGGACGGCGTGACGGTGTGGTTCAGCGACGGAACCACGGCCCACGGCGATATGCTGATTGCCGCCGACGGCAGCCACTCGGCCCTGCGCCCGTACGTGCTTGGCTTTACGCCCGAACGGCGCTACGCGGGCTACGTCAACTGGAACGGTCTGGTGGAGATTGACGAGTCCATCGCCCCCGCCGACCAGTGGACCACCTTTGTCGGTGAAGGCAAGCGCGTCTCGCTGATGCCGGTCGCCAGGGGGCGCTTCTATTTTTTCTTTGACGTCCCCCTGCCGGCCGGACTGGCGGAAGATCGCAGCACCCTGCGAGCGGATCTTAGCCGCTATTTCAGCGGCTGGGCGGCGCCGGTGCAGAAGCTGATCGCCCGCCTCGATCCGGCCACCACCAACCGTATCGAAATTCACGATATTGAGCCCTTCGACCGGCTGGTGCGCGGCAAGGTAGCCCTGCTCGGGGATGCCGGACACAGCACCACCCCGGATATCGGCCAGGGCGGCTGCGCGGCGCTGGAGGACGCGGTGGTTCTGGGCGAGGCGTTGCGCGAAGGCGGGGATATCGCCGCCGCGCTGCGCCGCTACGAAGCCCGGCGCTGCGAGCGGGTTCGCGACCTGATACTGAAAGCGCGAAAGCGCTGCGATATCACCCACGGCAAGGAGATGGCGCTGACCGAGGCCTGGTACCGGGAGCTGCAGGAGGAGAGCGGCGAGCGGATTATCAACGGCCTGTGCGAGACGATACAGGGCGGCCCGCTCGGCTAGCCGCCGCTTTCAGGGCCGCTGCCTCGCCTTTCGCCGACGGCCTGCATCTCCTCCATCACCGCCGTCAGTTTCTGAATCGCCATCTGCGCCGGACGAGAGAGCTGGCGCGATGGCGCGGTGCACAGCGCCAGGGTCAGCGGCCGCAGCAGCTTATTGCGCAACGGAATAAACGCCAGCTGTCCGCTTTTTACCTCATCCAGCACGTCGAGCAGGCTCAGTACCGTCACGCCGCTGCCTTTAAGGACCAGCGATTTAATCAGGCGAATATCATTGCAGCTGATGCTGTTTGCCGGGGAAAAGTCATAGTGCCGGTAGAGCATCGCCACCCGGTCGTGCACGATAAGCGGCGCGCCGGGAACGATGTGCCGCAGCTGGCTGAGATCGCCTAACGACAGCGCAGCGCCCTGGGCGAGCGGGCAGTCCGGGCGCATCACCACCCCCATCTCCAGCTCGACGAACGCCAGCACGCTAAGTCCCGCCTGGCCTTCCGGGTCGAGAATCAGCCCAAAATCGACGTCGGCCTGACGGACTTTCTCGCTCACCGCGTGGCTATCCGCCACCCGCAGATTGAGCTCCAGCCACTGCCACCCGGTAATGATATCGGCCAGCGCCGCGGCAAAACTGCCCTCCGCCAGCGCCTGCACCATGCCGATGCTGACGCTGCCGCGCTTTAACCCCTGCAGCTCGTCAAACTGCTGGCGGGTAAGCTGAAACTCTTTTTGCCAGCGCAGCAGGTTGTCATAGAGCAGCTCTCCGGCGGTGGTCATTCGCAGCCCTTCCGGCAGCCGTTCAAACAGCGGCGTACCGAACTCCTCCTCGGCCTGCAGGATCTGGCGGTTAATCGCCGAGGCCGAGATATGCAGCTTTTCAGCCGCCCGGCGCAGGCTGCCGCTGCGGGCCACCGCGGCGAAATAGATAGCGAAACGCGAAAACGGACTCATATCCCACCTGTTCTCTTTTTTGCAACGGGTTATTGAATTAATGGCGATGGATGTCAACACCCTAATATGACAACAATAAACTCACAACAATTAAACAAATGCTTTTCCGTGAGCAGGAAGGAACATGATGAACAGAACCAATCCCACCCCACCGGCCCGCTGCACCTTCGAGCCGGACGACTGGCTCAGGCTGGCGAAATGCTGGCACCCGGTCGCCCGCGCCGAGGATGTCGGCGGCGCCCCGCTGAAGGCGACCCTGCTGGACGAACCGCTGGTTATCTACCGGATTAAAGGCTCGGTGGTGGTCGCCCGCGACGTCTGCCCCCATCGCGGCGTACCGCTGACCCTCGGCTCTCACGACGACGAAGGGATTATTTGCCCCTATCACGGCCTGCGCTTCGGCGAACAGGGGCGCTGCAACCGAATCCCCTCCAGCCCCGACCAGCCGGTTCCGGCGAGGCTCCACCTGACCCACTATGCGGTGGAGGAGCGCTTTGGCCTGATCTGGGTGTGCATGGCCTTCGACCCGGAGAACCCGATGCCGCTGCCCACCATGCCGCACTGGCACGATGAGGGGTTTCAGCAGATCAACTGCCCGGCGTTTGAAGTCAACGGCTTTGCCGGCCGTCAGGTGGAGGGGTTTCTCGATGTCGCCCATTTTGCCTGGATCCATACCGATACCTTCGCCGATCCGGATAATCAGGAGGTGCCGGCCTACAGCCCGCAGGAAACGTCTTTTGGTTTTATTGCCGATTACTGGAGCTCGGTCGGCAACTATCCGGCCAGCGCCGGATTCCGCGCGCCGGAGGGGTTTCAGTGGCTGCGCCATTTCGAGATGCACCTGCCCTTTACCGCGACGCTGACCATCCACTTCCCCGGCGAAGCCAGGCTGGTGATTATGAACGCCGCTTCGCCGGTATCGTCACGCGTCACCCGCATGTTCGCCCCGATTGCGCGCAACTTCGATCTGCACGTTCCGGTCGCGGACGTTCACGCGTTCAATCTGCGCGTCTTCGAGGAGGACCGGCTGATGGTCGAAACCCAGCGGCCAGAGAGGCTGCCGCTGGACTTAACCCTTGAGGCGCATATTCCCGCCGACCGCAGCTCGATTGCCTACCGTCGCGGGCTGCAGAAGATGGGCTTTGGCGACTTTTTCCTCGTATAGGCGGAGGCGTAAATGAGTGAACTGCTGCAGGTTGTCGTTGACGGAATGTGGCGCGAGGGCGATACCAGCCTCGCCGTCAGGCTGGTGGCCAGCCGCGGGGAGCCGCTTCCCGAGTGGCGGCCGGGGGCGCATATCGATCTCCATCTGCCGGATGGGATGATGCGCCAGTACTCGCTGACCGGCCCGACGAGCGGCGCGGAGGGCTACCTGATCTGCGTCGCGCGGGATCGCGCATCGCGGGGCGGATCGCGCTATATCCACGAGGCGCTGCGCCCAGGCCAGGCGCTGCGCATCTCTCCCCCGCGTAATCTGTTTACGCTCCAACCGGCGGAACGCGTTCTGCTGCTGGCCGCCGGTATTGGCATTACGCCGCTGTACGCGATGCTGCTGCAGCTCGAAGCGGACGGCGTGCCGTTTGAGCTGCATTATTACGTGAAGCGCCGCGAAAACGCGGCGTTCATCCGCCAGCTGGCACGGCGCTTCCGTCAGGGAACCTGTACTCTTTACTGCTCAGAAGAGGGGCAAAGCCCGCGTCAGCGCCTCGCCACGACGCTCGCCGAGGCGCGGGCCGGGCAGCATCTGTATCTGTGCGGGCCCCACGGTTTTATGGCCTGCGCACGCCAGGCCGCGGCGGAAAGGGGCTGGTCGGAGGCGCAGATCCACAGCGAAGCGTTTCAGGCGACGCCGGCGATCGCCGACGTAAACAGTGAGGCCGATACGTTTATCGTCACCCTGGCGTCATCAGGCGCGCAGTGGCCGGTGCCGGCGCACCAGACTATCGCCCAGGTGCTCCAGCAGCAGGGAGTTGCGGTCCCGCTGTCCTGCGAGATGGGGATGTGCGGCGCCTGCCTCACGCCGGTTATCGAGGGCGTTGTCGATCACCGGGATACGGTACAGTCCCCGACCGAGAAAGCCGCCGCCGCGCAGCGTATCGCGCTCTGCTGCTCCCGCAGCCACTCGCCAAACCTGCTGATCGATCTCTAGCGGATGCCGCTCTCCGCTGGCGCCAGGCTGCCATAAAGCAGGCTGGCGCCCTGCCCGCCGATAAAATATATACATATCAAAAAGTTAGTTAAACATTCCCTGATCGAATAATTCTGATAAAAATTATTCATTTCCTTTCTGAAGCAAATACCGCCATATTTGTATGACAAATAAGGCCTCGCCAGACGCCTCCTGCTGGCAGAGAGTAAGAGAAGGTCTCTCCTGGTGGACAAGTAGCGTGACGATCCTGACCAGCTGTCTGGGTATTGCCTGTCGCAGCCTCCAGACCGGTGCTCAGGAATCATTCTGGACATCCACAATAAAATTGAGTTCTATCCGAGTATTTGCCAGCCAGCTTTTGGCTGGCTTTTTTTTGCCGTCACCGGCCTGATTTTTCGTTTTTCAGCAGGTCGCTTAAGCGGGCATGGTTTTGCGCAAAGAGTGCGTTAAACGTCTCGCGGCTCTGCGGGTCTAAATCCGCCACCAGCGCCTCGCGCTGCTCCTGCCTGCGGATACTCTCCTGCACCGATTTCAGCGCCGCCTCCATAGCAATAAGCTCCCCTGCCAGCTCGCTTTCAAGCTTTGAGCGATAGAGAAACTCCCGCGCCAGCGCGCCCATTTTGCTATTAGCTTGATTAATCGCGGCGCTGCTTTTTTGCAGCGATTCGGCGACGGCGGCCAGTATTTTATTCTCGCTCATTGTTCAGTTCCCCCGGCCGAGATCAGCCTCAGCGTCTCTGCCAGCTGGCGATGAAACATTTCCCGCTGCGCGACGCTCAGCGCATCCACCTGTTTTTTAACCGCGTTAACGCGGTCGAAGTACGCTTGCTGCACTTCTGCCTGAATCTCCCGTCGACGCTCGGCAGGGATATCGGTAAAGGCATCCGTTGATGCAGAGTCGGTGGTGAAAACCGTGCCAGGGAGTCGCCTGACCATAAGAGCCTCCTGATAATTTAAAACAGACGCATATTGCGCAGATCGCCATCGCTGGTGTTGTAAATCGTGAATCTCTCGATCAGTGCAATAAATTCGTCGCGCGGCGGGATCCCGTTCTCCAGCAGCTTACGCTGGCTCAGGGCGCACCACAGCGCCACGGAGTAGGCCTGACAATTCACCGATTTTTCCGGGTTGAATTCAATATCTGTAAACGCCTGGTAATCCAGCACGCTCTCTTTAACCGGCGAATGGTTGAGCGCATTGAGGTACAGCCAGTCATAGAAGGCGGTTTTCGGTTCTAATGCCCAGATGATGGCTGCGCGCTGTTCGTTCGGCTGGAAGGAAAAGTGCGCCAGTCGCCCGGACGTTTTCAGCTGCTCCGCGCGCTTGGCGTCTTTCGGCGACATGCGCATCAGTTCGCGAAAAGGGCCGCGCACAATCCCGTTATCAATAAATACTTTCGAAGACTGAAATAGCGATTCCACGCTAATAAACTGCCCCCCGCTGCTCTGCACGCCCATATTAAAGGCGCTCAGCTCCCTGCCCACGGCTTGCGTGGACTTACTGGATACCTCAAGAATTTTCGCGCCCGGGGCATGTTGCCGATAGTTATCGTGCAGGGAGGCGATAGATTTCTGCTTTTGCGTCACCGCCAGCCCGGCTGACCAGCTGAACTCCACATTAGCGATATCAACCAGGGTATCCCCCTGGCTTCTCGGGATAAACACGGGGCGTACGGCCATAAATTCACCTGAAAGAAAAACGAGAAGGCTCGACCGTGATTATCACCGGACTATCGCGTAGCCATAAAGGAATATTATCGGCGCTGTAGAAAATAACTTCACTGATAAACCCGGGGGGAATATTGCCAAGATAGAGAATTTCCGCCTGAATATCATACGGGCGATCCCCGGACTCCTCGTCATTATCCCCGACAAACATGGTTTGAAACGCCGTATGCTTTTTACGCTCGTCAACGCTGACGGCCTTCACCGCATTCGATGCCGCGTTGCTTCTGCAGAATACGGCCCGGTTGAGCAGCTGTGAAAAGTCAAATGAGGGCTGAGTGGGCCCGCTGATTAGCTCTTTTTTGATCTTCAAAATCACCCACTCACGATGGCTTAACCCCTGAGAATATTTGTAGAGCATTTTATTATTAATATGGCCTACCGACAGAGATATTGAATCTCGTACCCCATCCAATCGTAGCTCGTCATTATAGTGAAAAGAGTAGCCCGCATTTTCAATTTGCTGGCGCGTCATAATGCCTAATGAAAATATCCCTTTCAAATTATCCAGGTGAGTAAAGTGATACAGTGAAGAGATATTCCGGCGTTTTACCTGCGAAAAATCTATCGCCCGCGCCCAGTTAAATTGCTGAATGGCATAGAACGGCTTGCCCGGAATTTGCTGCATAAATGCGTAATGTAAATCTGATGTATAGGCCGGCGCCAGATTGGTCAACCCGGTAATCGCGTAGCGCGTTAGCATATAATCTTTAAACCCGACGACATGCATAATAATAGCCAGCGCCTCGGTCATCGTAATCGACACCGGTACATTATCAGGCTCGCGACTTAGCGCCGGCTTCTCTTTATTAACTACTTCGCGGTTATTAAATAGTGAATTGCGCTGTTCCGCCGCCTCGCGGAACGGCTCGGCCCCTCGCTGGCGCGCCTCTGGCTTTGCGACCACCGCCTGCGGCGCAACCGGTTGACTACCTGATTTAGTAGGTGGCGTTTCCTTTTTTTTTATTAAGTTACCAATAATAGCCAGCACAATTAGAATGCCAATCACAGTCCACATATGAACTCCAGCAGCCGCATTATGATTTTGTTGTGTGTAAAAACGAACAGCGCCGCCTCCCTGATAATGGGATCGGGCAAGTATTATCTTATTAGTATTTTGCGCTTATCGGCGAACGCACGGAACGCGCAATAAATAAGCGCCGCCCTACAGTAATCCATTCATTCCGTGAACTCAAGGGCAATCAATACGCCGTGAGGCTGCGGACTTCGGCTATTTTATAGCCCGAAACCGCAGCGTAATATGGCGCATTTACCGTGAAAATATCGCGTTATCATTATTCGGCAGCAGATATGCAGCACTCTGTCACGCCATTTAGCCGCCCGGACAGAACAATCATCGACAAAAGAGGTATCATTATTTTAATGCATAAATACCCGCGCCTTCCCGGCGACCGCTAAACGCACCGCGGCGCCCATCGTCCAGCCTGCCTGGCTAACGGTTTTCAGGATCAGCGGTTCCGCCATCCCCGGGGCTGCCAGGCTCAGAGTAGAGAGATGTCCGCAAAAATCGACGTCAACGATCGTCATGGCGCTTTCATGCGCCTGGCAGACGGTAGCACTCAGCTGCTCCGGGCGCAGCATAATCCGGCCGCTCCCCGCAGCATGGTCATCATCGGTGAGCACCTCGCCAATGACGCACTCCGCGCGGCCGGCGCTGAGCCGGGCGGGAAGCACCAGCGCGTCGCCAAGAAACAGCCCGGTCGCCTCATCAACCGGCCGGGAGTAAACCGCAAAAGGGCTGCCGACCTGAGTGAAACGCCCCTCGCGCATCACCGCCACCTGGCTGGCGAAAGAGAGCGCTTCGTTCCGATCGTGGGTCACAAGGATGGACGCCACGCCGCTCTGCGCCAGCAAATCTGCGGTAGCTCTGCGGGTGGCGGCGCGAAGTCCGGTATCGAGGGCCGAGAAAGGCTCATCCAGCAGCATCAGCGCGGGACGCTGCGCCAGAGCCCTGGCTAAGGCCACGCGCTGCTGCTGGCCGCCGGAGATTTCGTGCGGCCAGTGGGTCGCCAGCTGAGGGTCCAGAGAGACCATCTCCATCAGCGCCTCTACCTTACGGCGCTTCTCCCGGCGGGTATCGTCCAGACCCCAGGCAATATTGTCCGCCACGTTAAGATGGGGGAAAAGCGCCCCCTCCTGCGGCACAAAGCCGATACCACGCTGGTGAGCGGGAATAAAAACCCCTTCGCCGTACAGCGTTTTTCCCTGCATAACGATACGGCCGGTATCCGGCGTTTCAAAGCCGGCAAGAATGCGCAGCAAGGTGGTTTTTCCGGACCCTGAAGGCCCGACGATCGCCGTACGGCTGCCGGGAGCCACCGTCAGATTGAGATTATCCAGCACCAGGGCATCGGCAAAAGATTTAGAGAGCGAGGTGAGTTCCAGCATATTACAAACCTGCCATTTTTTTCGACTGTACATAAAGAATGCCGGTTAGCGGCAGCGAGATCAGAATCATTAGCATCGCGTAGGGCGCGGCGGCCACGTAGTCAATCTCGCTGGTGAGCGCCCAGAAGCCGGTTGCCAGCGTGCGGGTACCCAGCGGCGAAAGCAGCAGCGTGGCGGTCAGCTCGTTGCTCACGCCGAGGAAGACCAGCGCCGCGCCGGCGGCGGCGCCGGGTGCCGCGAGGCGCATGGTGACGCTCCAGAGCGCCCGGGCAGGAGTTCGCCCCAGGCTGCGCGCGACGTTTTCCAGCTCCACCGGCGCCTGGGCAATCCCGGCGCGCAGATTGATCAGCGCTCTGGGCATAAACATCAGCAGATAGGCAAGAAACAGAGTGACTTCCGTTTGATAGACCGGCCGCGCGTAGTGGATAGTGACCGTCACCAGCGCCAGCGCCGTGACGATACCCGGCAGCGAGCTGGTTATATAGTTGCACCCTTCCAGCAGGCGGAACACGCGGTGCGGATAGCGAACGCCCAGCCACGCGATGGGGATAGCGCAGGCGGTGGTCAACAGGGCGCCGGCGGCGCCGGTCATCAGCGTCTGGCGCAGCGAGAGCCAGAGATCGGCGTGGTACCAGTTTGCCACTCCCCCCAGCCATAGCCAGCGGCAGAGGACAATCAGCGGCACGCCGAGCGCGAGAAGCACCAGCGTAAAAAGCAGCAGCTGCGCGGCAAGGGTGGCCGGCGTTTTCAGCGTCCGCCGCTTCTGTTCGCGCGCGGCCCCCGCACCAATCCTCGCGTAGCGGGCCTTACCGCGCGCTGCGCCCTCCAGCAGTAAAATCGCCAGGCAGCACAGCGCGAGGACGCCGGCCAGCATGTTCGCGGCCGGGCCGCTGAAAGTGGACTGAAACTGGTCGTAAATCGCGGTAGTAAAGGTATCGAAGCGGATCATCACGAACAGACCGTACTCCGCCAGCAGATGAAGGGCTACCAGCAGCGCCCCGCCGCAAATCGCCAGCTTCAGCTGGGGGAATACCACGCTGAAAAAGACCCTCCAGGGCGGCGTCCCGAGCGATGCGGCCACGTCCTCAAGCGTCGGGTCAAGACGTTTGAGGACCGCCGCAACCGGCATATAGATAAACGGGTAGTAGGCCAAGACCGAGAGAAAGACGCCGGAGGAGAGGCCGTGCATCGACGGAACGGCGCTGACCCAGGCATAGCTTTGCACAAATGCCGGAATGGCCAGCGGCGCAACGGCCAGCGCCGACCATATCCCGCGACCCGCCAGCGTCGTGCGCTCCGTCAGCCATGCCACCATCACCCCGAGCGTAATGCACAGCGGGATCGTCAGCGCGGTCAGCCACAGCGTGTTGTTGAGCAATTCGCCAACCCGCGGGCGAAATACCAGCGTTTTAATGGTCTCCCAGCCGGTTTCAATGCCAACAGCAATGACAAAACCGAGCGGCAGCAGCGCAAGTAATGAAAACAGGACGGCTAATGCCATCATCGGAAACGCAGGACGCCTGCGCTCAGGCAGGCGTCCAACTTTTTTTCCGAGTATAAGACTCAGACCAGACATAAATTTTTCACTTCAGCCAGGGATTACAGCAGACCAGCCTGCGTCATCAGATCGATGACCTTTTTACCGTTCAGTGAGGAAGGCTCAACTTTTGGCGCATCCAGCTCGCGCAGCGGCGTCAGCTTCGGATTGGAGGCCGCGTTGACGCCAACGGCATATTCAAACGCATTGTTGGTGCGCAGCTCGTCCTGGCCCTGCTTGCCGGTGATCCACCTGATAAAGGCCTGGGCCTGCTGCGGATGCTTGCTGGATGCCAGTACGCCACCGCCGGAAATGCTGACAAACGCGCCCGGGTCCTGATGCCTGAAGTAATAGAGCCTGGTGTTTTTGCTGTTTTCGCCGGTTTTAGCCTGATCGACAAAGCGGTAGTAGTGGTAGATCACGCCCCCATCAATCTGGCCCGCGTTGACCGCCTTCATCACCGTGCTGTTGCCTTTATAGGCCACAAAGTTGGCCTTCATTGCTTTGAGCCAGTCGAGGGTCGCCTTCTCGCCTTTCAGCGCCAGCATCGCGCTAACGATAGCCTGGAAATCGGCCCCTGACGGAGAGGCCGCCCAGCGCCCTTTCCACTCCGGTTTTGCCAGGTCCATCAGCGAGTTCGGCAGCTGAGATTCGCTGATTTTTTGCGGGTTATAGACGAACACGGTGCTGCGTGCGGCGATACCAACCCAGCGCCCGTGCTCCGGGCGATACTCTGGCGCCACCTGCTTCAGGGTATCGGCCTCCAGGGGGGCAAACAGCCTGGCGTTATCAACCAGCACCATCGACGGAGAGTTTTCGGTCAGGAAGACGTCGGCCGGAGATGCCGCCCCTTCCTGCACCAGCTGGTTGCCCAGCTCGCTGTCTCCGCCGTTACGTAAGGTCACTTTAATACCGGTCTCTTTGGTAAACCCGTCAACCCACGACTTAACCAGGTTTTCATGCTGCGCATTATAAATAACAATACCTTCGCTGCTATCTGCAGCCAGAGCCTGGGGCGCAAAGAACATTGCCGACGCGACCAACGCCGCAGAGTAACAGGATGAGAGGCGGAAATTCATATGCTAATCCTTAGTAATAGAAGAAAAAGGGCAACCAAAGCAGAGCGAAAAGGATTAAAGCACAGAGAAATAAGAATGATAATGAAAACAATTACCATCAAAACAAAACAGTTAAAAACACTCTGTTTAATAAGCGGCTTGTTTGATTATTCTTATTTTAAATTACGGGATAAAAGAAGCTTAAAATAACCTTAAGGTGGAAATGTTTTTTAAGCGCAATAATAATAAACGCGATCGACATAACATTTTAGCCCGCCACGCCAGCCGCCAACGGCAGGGCGATAATCCGGGAAATATTGAACGCAGCCTGCTCGCCAGATGCGCTCGTTTTTTATTTATTGATATCCATCCGCTCCGTTGACCGTCCGGCAAACAAAGCATGTCAGAGTATCAGAACGGTTCCTGTGACGTCCTTTTATTCACACCGGCGGGTCGCTGACCAGGCTGAAGCGCTATCCCGGCGCTTTAAAAAGCGTGATGATTCCGCCAGTATAAGCGATGTCCCCTGCCCGTTGGGGAATTCATCACTTTGCTTAATGAGGGATAATGGAACGCTTATTTGTCTACGGCACGCTGCGCCCGGGCCACGCTAATGCCCATATTCTGGAAAACATCGGCGGAGAGTGGCTGCCAGGCGCGGTGACCGGCACGTTTTACGAACGCGGTTGGGGCGCTGCCGCTGATTTTCCGGGGATCGTCCTGAGTAAAAACGGGCCGCAGGTCCAGGGTTATCTGTTTTTGTCCGCGAAGCTGGCGGAGTGCTGGCCAATGCTGGATGAATTTGAAGAGGGCTACGACCGGGTGGAAGTTGAGGTGACGACGGCCGATGGTCGGCGCCTGTGCGCATGGATCTATCAGCTACAGCCGCAAACGCACCCGTAGGGTCGTGCGTTCAACGTATCGATGATTAACGCCCCGCATGGCGCAATGCCTGCGGAGCGTTTTGCCTTACAGCCAATTAGCCGCGCCAGCCCAGCGCCGGTGCAACGTGTTTGAGGATCGACTCGATAACGTGCGCGTTGTAATCCACGCCCAGCTGATTCGGCACGGTCAGTAATAAGGTGTCCGCTTCGGCGATGGCTTCGTCCTGTTTCAGCAGCTCGATAAGCCTGTCCGGCTCTGCGGCATAGCTGCGGCCGAAAATCGCGCGCGTTTTCTCATCAATCAGGCCGATCGTATCGCCGTCATCGCGGCCGGAACCGAAATACATCCGATCGCGGTCGTCCATCAGGGCAAAAATACTGCGGCTGACCGAGACGCGCGGCGTGCGGGAATGTCCCGCCTGCGCCCAGGCCTCGCGGTAGGCCCGGATCTGTTTCGCCTGCTGAATATGGAAAGGCTCGCCCGTTTCGTCATCTTTCAACGTCGAGCTTTGCAGGTTCATACCCAGCTTCGCCGCCCATATCGCGGTCGCGTTCGAGCCCGCCCCCCACCAGATACGCTCGCGCAGCCCTTCGGCATAGGGCTCGGGGCGTAGCAGGCCCGGCGGGTTAGGAAACATAGGCTGCGGATTCGGTTTGGCAAAACCTTCGCCTCGCAGTACGTCCAGCAGTACTTCGGTATGACGGCGCGCCATGTCTGCTTCGTTTTCCCCGGCGGAAGGCACATAGCCAAAATGACGCCAGCCGTCGATCACCTGCTCCGGAGAGCCGCGGCTGATACCAAGCTGCAGGCGGCCGCCGGAGATCAAATCCGCCGCCCCCGCGTCCTCGGCCATATACAGCGGATTTTCATAGCGCATATCGATAACGCCCGTGCCGATTTCAATGCTGCGGGTTTTCGCGCCTATCGCGGCCAGGAGAGGAAACGGCGAGCTGAGCTGGCGGGCAAAATGGTGCACCCGGAAATAGGCGCCGTCCGCGCCCAGCTCTTCGGCGGCAACGGCCAGGTCGATGGATTGCAGCAGCGCGTCAGCGGCCGAACGGGTTGCGGACTGCGCCGACGGCGTCCAGTGACCAAATGACAAAAATCCAATCTTTTTCATGACGTATTCATCCTGGTTTGCAGGGAAATTATCCGCAGGCTGGCATTGACCACGGTGCCGTCAATCAGCACCTGCCGAGGTTTAGATCTACTTTACGCATTCGCTGATGAGAATAAATATCGTTTGTTTAACATAATGCATCAAATAAATTGACCGAGTGGCGCTGGCCTCGATCCTCACCCCCTGCGGCCTGCACCTGGCATACGGCCCCCTGCCGAAGCGCCCAATTAAAAAGCCCTGAAGGAGCCGTCAGGGCTTTATCATAACCCGCTAAATTATCCCCCCGCGCCGCGATCGTGCGAACTCAGCGTGACGGGATGGTCAGGAGGCAACCTTCGGTAACACGGCCCAAGGCGGCGGCTTCAATCTCTCCGCGATCCAATCAGAAAAGGCGCGAGTTTTCGAGGGCGTACCCGCGGCTGCGGGGGTGACCACATACACCGCACCTCGGTCGAGTAGGGTCCAGTCAGGCAGGATCTCAACAAGCCGCCCCGCTGCCAGTTCACGGGAGGCATACCAGTCAGAAGTATATAAAACCCCCATGCCGCTGACGGCCGCCTCGACCAATAGCTCGGCATCGTCCGAAGCAAGGGGGCCGGTCACCGCGACGCCAGAGGCTCCTCCGTTTGGTTTGCTGAAGCTCCATTTGTAAGGATCGTGCCGGCCGGTGAAGCATAAGCACGGCACGTTCGTCAGGTCCTGCGGTACCCGGATAGTCGGATGCCGGGCAATAAACGCCGGTGATGCGCAGATTAATCGGCGCCGCTCGGCTACTTTGCGCGCAACCAGGCGCGAGTCGGGGAGCTCTCCCAGCCGAATAGCGAGATCAAAACGCTCGCCGATAAGATCGACGAATCGGTTACTGGTATCCACTTCCACGGTTACCTGAGGATGCGCGCGCAGAAACTCCAGGATGAGCGGCGTCAGCCACAGGCGGCCAAAGTTTCCCGGCAGGGTGACGCGTAAATGCCCGCGGGCTTCGCCATCGGCAAAGGCAGCCGCCTCTCCTCCGGCGGCCTGCAGCTCATACAGCAGCGGACGAATACGCTCCAGGTAGCTGCGGCCCGCTTCCGTGAGGACAACCTTACGCGTGCTTCGCTCCGCCAGTCTGATCCCCATTCTCGCCTCCATCGCACTCAGGCGGCGAGAAATAGCCGTCGAATCGCGTCCGAGTTGCCGACCGGCCGCGGCGAAAGACCCCGTATCAGCCAGCGCCACAAATGCCGCCAGTTCGTTCAAATTAGAAAAGAATGATTGCTGCATATATCGCACGGATTAAGTGTAATTCCTATCAATTCTAAATATAAATGCAGCAATGTACAGTGGGTTTTTCCCCACGGAGTAACCCCGATGAAATACATTGAAATCACAGCCCCTTCACGAGATGCATTCCAGTATGGAGAGCGTCCCGACCCCGTCCCCCCAACCAAAGGGCGCATCCTGGTACGGATGAAGGCTGGCAGTATTAATTTCGCCGATCTGGCCGTGGCCTCCGGCCAATATCCCGGTGCGCCTTATCCCATTATTCCGCTTGCCGATGGCGCGGGTGAAGTCGTGGCTATCGGGGAGGATGTCTGGCAGGTCAAAGTGGGGGATCGCGTCGCCGTCCACGTTAAGGCGCGCTGGATTGCCGGCCGCTCCAGCGCCGAGCTGGCCAACCTCATGCGCGGAGCGACCCTCCCCGGTTCGCTGGTTGAAATCGCCGAACTCGACGCGGCTGGCGTTGTAAAGATCCCTGATTACTTAAGTTGGGAAGCGGCGGGTACGCTGCCCGTCGCCGCGATGACCGCATGGCGGGCTCTGGAGACGGCGCATATTGGACCCGCATCGACCGTCGCTCTGCTGGGTACAGGTGGGGTGTCAATATTCGCTCTGCAGCTGGCCAAGGCCCGCGGGGCCAGGGTCATCATCACCTCCTCCTCCGAGGAAAAGCTGAGGCGAGCCCGTGAACTAGGTGCCGATGAGGTATTCAACTACCGCAAGGACGCCGCATGGGACGTATTTATCCAGCAGCGCACCGGCGGCGTGGGCGCGGACTTAGTTATCGATCCCGTCGGAGGGGAAGCCTTTAACCGCTCGGTATCCGCCGTGCGCCACGGCGGCACGGTAGCAGCGATCGGTTTTCTCGGCGGTGGCTCGACTCCGCTGGACCTGCTGTCAGTGATCTTCAAGGAGGTGCGCGTTCAGGGCGCCAACGGTGGGTCGGTGGCCGATCTGGCCGCTGCGGTGGCGGCGATCGCAGCACACCGCATCGAGCCGGTCATCGACCGCAAATTCACCCTCAACGAGCTCGCGCAGGCCTATGAGCTGATGTCGCAAGGCGGGCATTTCGGTAAAATTGCGATCGAATTTGATTGGTGAGGCCTGTCGTCCCGGCATCTGATTCCCGGAAACGCAATAAGATTAACGCCACCTGCTCTGCAGGTGGCTTATTTACGTAATCAAAGCGGACGAGCGCGCATGCGCACGGGGTGGATATCGGTAAACAGCGGCACGTCCGCCATCACTTCGGCGACTTCCGGCGAAGAAAATACCGCGGCCACCGCCGCCTCATCGCGGAAAATACATTCACAAATGGCAAGAGTTCCCGGTTCCTCCCGCATCGGGAAGAAAGCGGCCACGCTGAGCAAACCATATTTTCCCCAGAGGTCCATCACCAGCGGAAGATGGCCGTTAACATAGTATTGCCGATCGAAACGATCCTGCGCGCTGCCCTGATAGCTGACGTAGATAACAACCTGCGTATTCTCTGTATTCATAATGCTCTTCTGTTAAAGGGATTTGAAATAGCCGCACTGGCCTCAGCGCGGGTTGAGCTGCTCATACGTTCGATTTAAGGACCTTCAGCCCAACCGCAGACTTTCGGGCCAGCCTGATACTTAACCCTGCCCCGGCCGCCAGACAGCTGGCGATGCACAGGACGGCGACGATAAAGGCATGGGTAATCGCGGCAGGATCGCTGCGTGAACCCAGTACGGCATAAAAAATGCCGCCAATAACCGCCACGCTAAGGGCTGTGCTCAGCTGTAGGGTCGAGCTGACCACGCCGGCAATCATCCCGGCATAGGCCGGCGCAACGCGGCCGGTAATAATGTGCATCAGCGTCGGGAGCGCCAGCCCCTGGCCGAAGCCGATGATGAAAAGCGCCGCTGACAGGGGGACGGCGGCCGGCGGGATACCGTCCGCCGTCGTCATCATCAGTCCGGCGAACCCCAGCAGACCCAGCGCTTCCAGCCCCATCCCGATGGGATTGACATAGGCGCCTGCAATCCGTCGGCCAAACGGTGTTGACAGCGGCCCCAGCAAAAAACCGGCGCCGAACGGCAAAAAGATCAGCCCTGCCCGCAGTACGCTTTGCTGCAGAGCGCTCTGCAAATAGATCGAGAACAGCAGGAAAAAGACGCCAATCGAGTAGAACAGCAGCGCCAGCAGCAGGGAGAGCCCCATGCCCGGCTCGCGAAAAATCATCGGGTCGATAAGGGGATCGCCGCCCCTGCGCGCAAGCCGGTTTTCATAGCGCCAGAACAGACAGACAGCGACCGGCGTGAGTGATAGCGCCAGCCAGGACCACCACGGCCAGCCCGCCTCCCGGCCTTCGATCAGCGGTACGATAAGCAGCCCCAGGGTGATGACTGAGAGCGTCATCCCGCCCATGTCTAACCTGCGGGCCTGCGGTGCGCGCGTCTCTTTTATCAGCGGAATGCCGAACAGGATGACCAGTAGCGCGATCGGCAGGTTGACGAGGAAAATGGCCCGCCAGCCGCTATCAAAGAGATTTAAAGAGATCAGAATGCCGCCCAGCGCCTGGCCGACGACCGACGCCAGGCCGAATACCGCCCCATAAAGGCCCAACGCGCGCGATTTTTCCGCTTCCGGGAAAATAGCCTGAATCGACGCCAGCGCCTGCGGAGCCATAATCGCGGCGGCGATCCCCTGCAACACGCGGCCGGCGATCAGCGCCCCGGGCGACCAGGCAAAACCACACAGCGCCGATGCTGCGGCAAAGCCAATCAATCCGGTAAAAAACATCCGCCCGCGCCCAAACAGATCCCCCAGCCGCCCGCCGGTGATCAGCGTAACGGCATAAAATCCGGCATAGGACGATATGACAAACTGCTCAGCCGAAGCTGAGGTCCCCAGCTCCCCCTGAATTGAAGGCAGCGCCACGTTCACGATAAAAAAATCAAGCGGCGGTAAAAAAGCGCCCGCCAGCAGGACGATAAACATCGCCCAACGATGAGGCTCGGCTGAGTCAGGATCTATGTGGGACATATACGGCCTCCAAAATGGAACCAATCAGTTCCAAATAAGATAAAAATTTAACCCTCGATAACCCGCATCGTGCAATCAACCACGGCGTGCATATCTTCTTCGCGCGCGCCGGTTTTGCCCAGCACCCGCATACCTTCAATCTGACAAACCAGGAAACGCGCCGCCGCCTGCTCATCGCACTCGGGCAGCTCGCCGCCGATCTGACCGCGCACGATCGCCGCGGCATACAGCTGCTGCAACCGCCGGAACATGCGCCCGGTTCGCTCGGCCACCTGCTCATCGCGCGCGGCCATTTCGGTGGTCAATGACACCACCAGGCAGCCGCGTCGCCCCTTCTCGCCCGATGAAAGCGCGGCATAGCGCAGCAGCGAAGCGCGGATCGCTTCGGCTACCGATCCGGGTTGGGACAGAATATCCGCCGTCGCCTTCAGCCCGTCGGCGGTGTACAGATCCAGCGCGGCCAGCAGCAGCCCCTTTTTATCGCCGAACGCTTTGTAAAGGCTACCGCGCGATAAGCCGGTACCGGCGATCAAATCTGGCAGCGAGGCCGCCTCATAGCCGAGATCCCAAAAAACATTCATTGCATCGCGGGCGGCCTCTTCCAGCTCAAACTCTCGCGGACGCCCGATACCAGACAGATTTTTCATTGATAAACCCAAACAGGAGGCTTAGATTATAAACCGATTGGTTCCTATACTAGCAGCGGCGGAAGGACAAACGCAAGCCGCCTGGCTGCACAACGAAGGATTAAATACGTCATGACTGAAAGAAAATTCATTATCCCCGCCGCCATGCGGGCGCTCTCTGAACGCACCGGCTACGTGCCCGCCGTGCTGGTCGGCAACACCCTCTATTGCGCCGGGCAGGTGGGCCGCACGGCCGAGCTTGAGGTGATTACCGACCCGCAACAGCAGTTTATTGCCTGCTGGCGTAACCTGGAATTAGTGCTCAACGAAGCGGGCTGCAGCTTTGACGATGTGGTGGAGATGACCACTTATCACGTTGATATGGCGGAACATATGAGTACCTTTCGCCGCGTGAAGGACAGCCTTTTCCCACGAGGCAGAAGCGCATGGACCTGTGTAGAGGTGACGAACCTGGCGCATCCGGGCCTGCTGGTCGAAATAAAGTGTATTGCCGTCCGGAGTGCGTAAACGCGCCCCTGTGGGGATAAAATTTAGAGATAGCGTGCCATAAAAAAAAGCGCGGATTGTCCACCGCGCTTTTGTCCCGGGAGATGGCAGAGCTCTCCCCGCCACCGGTCGGAATGGCTCTGCCCCAGGCAGCGAGGCGGCTAAACGGCGACGCTGCCGCCATCGACAAACAGCTCATTGCCGGCGATGAAGCTGCTCTCGCTGGATGCCAGGAACAGCACGGCCTTCGCCACTTCGTCCGGCCGCCCCAGCCTGCCGAGCGGAACAAGCTGATTCAGCATATCTTCAAATCCAGGACGCGCGTCAAGATAGCCACGCATCAGAGGTGTTTCCGTGCCTCCCGGCGCGACGACGTTCACACGAATACCCTGCTCTTTCAGGTCATTGGTCCAGGTTCGCGCGAACGAGCGAACCGCGGCCTTGCTCGCGTTGTACAGCGACTGGCCGGCAAAGCCTTTGCTGCCGGCGACCGATCCATTGAGGACGATCGCGCCCCCCGCACTCATCAGCGGGAGCGCCTTCTGCACGGTGAAAAGTAAGCCTTTGACATTCACAGCAAACATTCGGTCGAAATGGGCTTCGTCGATCGCCCCCAGCGGTTGCGTTTCGGCAATCCCCGCATTGGCAAAGACAACGTCCACCCTGCTGTGGTCATGCCCGATCTGCGCGTAGAGACGATCGAGATCGGCGGGAATAGCGACATCCCCCTGCACGCCCACCGCGCCGTTGCCAATCTCCTGCACGGCGGCATCGAGATGCTCCTGCCGACGTCCGGTGATATACACGTGGGCACCTTCAGCGGCGAACCGTTTCGCCGTCTCCAGGCCAATACCGTCGCTGCCGCCGGTGATGACCACAACCTTGTTCTCAAACCGCTTCGTCATTTCATCGCCCTCTCAATCAATAAGTGGAGTGTTGCTCCACTTAAAATACGGAGGTATCCTCCACTTGTCAAAGGGGGAGAGAAAAAATTGAACGACGAATCCATACTGCGCGCTGACGCGCAGAGAAACCGCGAGCGGATTCTTGCCGCTGCCGAAGAGGTATTTCTGACCAAAGGGGCCAGCGTCTCGCTGGAAGACGTGGCTAAACGTGCGGGGGTCGGTATCGGTACGCTGTATCGGCGCTTCCCGACCCGTGAAGCCCTGCTGGCAGCCGCCTGCAGCGAGCGCTTTCTGTCTCTGGCGGAGACCAGCCGCGCCCGGGATGCCGAGGTCGATCCGGGTAGCGCGGTACGCCTCTATCTTGAAGAGCTCGTGACCAACACCAATATCTATCGCAGCCTTGCCGCCTCGCTTGGCACGGTTCTGCAAAGCGGTACGCCCGGTTGCCATGCGATAACCGAAGAGGGCCAGCGCCTGCTCCGCCGCGGGCAGGAAGCCGGGATCCTGCGTCACGATGTGACCTTTGACGATCTGGTGTATGTCGTCACGGCGATCTCTCTGGCAGCGGAGCAGGATGAATCGCCGCCATCGCGCATCGCGCATTTGGTAAACCTGTTTCTGGTTGGGATCAGCGAACGCTGAGGTCGCCATGCGCGGCGATCCGACGATCGCCAGCATCGCGAACAGGGTCGGCTATACGTCGCAGAGCGCCTTTACCGACGCCTTCCGCCGGGAGTTAGGCTATACGCCGAAGGCCCGCTCCCGGACGTAACCCGCCGTATCGTCACGCCTCCTGGCTCCCGGTCCGTCATTTTTTTGTCATAACTGGCTCACCCTCCTGTCAGAACCCCCTCGCTACACTCACTACCACATCGAGAACAACCCCCGTTGAGGAGAGAATGAGCATGAAAATAAAACATAAAGCAGTAATGAGCCTTGTCGCCGCGGCCATGATGATGGCCGGCGCCAGCCACGCGGCCGAGGCCGCGCCGGTGAAAAATATCGTGCTGGTACACGGCGCCTTTGTTGATGGTTCCGGGTGGAAGCCGGTCTATGACATCCTGAGCCGCGACGGCTACAGGGTCACGCTGGTGCAGGAGCCGCTGACCTCGTTTGCCGACGATGTCGCCGCCACCCGGCGTATTCTGGATCGTCAGGAGGGTCCGGTCATTCTGGTCGGCCACAGCTACGGCGGGGCGATTATTACCCAGGCCGGTAACGACCCGAAGGTGGCCGGGCTGGTTTATATCGCCGCCCACGCGCTGGATGCCGGAGAGAACCGGGCGGAGGTCAGCAAAAAATATCCCAACTCCGCGCACCCGTTTATCAAAACGGCTGACGGCTACGTGATGCTCGATCCGCGCTACTTCCCGGGGGATTTTGCCGCCGACCTGCCGCGCGAGCAGGCTCAATTTGGCGCCCAGTCGCAAATCCCCACCTCCCCGACCTCGCTTGCTGCCGTGGTGACGCAGGCCGCGTGGCGAACCAAGCCGAGCTGGTATATGGTGGCGAAATCGGACAAAATTATTAACCCCGATCTGGAGCGCATGTACGCTAAACGCGCGAAAAGCCATACCGTGGCAGTTGACGGCAGCCATTCCGTTTTTCAGTCTCATCCCAAAGACGTCGCCGCGCTGATTGAGCAGGCGGCCAACGGCGCGCAGAAGTGAGTCACTGCCGCTGCGCGGGGAAACGCGTTCAGGAGCCATAGTGAAAATATTGGTGATAGAAGACGAACCCAAAGCGCGTGAGTACATGCGCAGCGGCCTGACTGAGTCCGGCTATGTGGTCGATGTTGCCGCAAACGGTCAGGAGGGGCTGTTTATGGCCCAGGAACACCATTACGATCTCATCCTGCTGGACGTGATGATGCCCCGGATGAACGGCTGGGAAGTGATGGCGCAGCTGGATGAGCAGTTTGACACCCCGGTGATTTTCCTCACCGCCAAAGGCACCGTCGAGGACAAAATCAAGGGGCTGGAACTCGGCGCAGATGACTATCTGGTCAAGCCCTTCTCGTTTGCCGAGCTGCTGGCGCGCATCCGCACCGCCCTGCGCCGCGGCGGACAGGCTAAGCGCGAAGAGCAGCTGACGGTCGGCGATTTGCGCCTCAACATCACGACGCGGCGGGTAGAGCGCGCCAGCGTACGCCTGGACCTCACCAACAAAGAATTCAACCTGCTACAGCTCTTTATGCTCAACTCCGGCCAGGTATTGACCCGCACCCTGATCGCCTCGCGGGTGTGGGACATGAATTTTGATAGCGACACCAACGTGGTGGATGTGGCGGTGCGCCGTCTGCGGCAAAAGGTAGATGCGCCCTTTGACTTTCCGCTGATTCATACCGTGCACGGCGTGGGCTACTGCTGCGAGGAGCAGGAATGAGAAGCCTGGCAATCAGCACCCGATTATCACTGATGATAGGGGCTGCGGTTCTGGTGGTGTTGTTTGGCGTCGGTACCGCGCTCTACCGCTCTCTCTGCCAGCAGCTCAGCATCCGCGACGACATCGCCTTAACCAACCGCCTGGACCAAATCCGCACGCTGGTGCTTAACGAGGATGTCCAGCAGATGATCCGCGAAAAGCCCCATTTGTTTACCAACATGCTGGGCAATACCGAATCGCTGCTGGTGCTGCGTTTCCCCGGCCAGCCTGCGCTGATTGAGGTCAATCCGGGCAGGCGTCCGCTGCCGGACATCGAGCCGGTAACCGCCAGCCGGCCAATCGTCCCGCAGGACGTGCATCACCAGCAGACGCCAAACGGCGTGCCCTTTATCTCGGCTTCCGCTCTGGCGATTACCGGCCATTCTCCCTCACGCCAGCTGGAAATTATTACCGGCAGGCTGATGACCGAGCGGACGCAAATCCAGGCCAACTACCTTCGCCAGATCGCGCTGATCACCCTGTGCGCGGCGCTGGTAGTGATAGTGCTCAGCGCCCTGTTCGCCCGGCGCAGCCTGCGGCCTTTGCAGCGTCTGGCCAGAGAAACGTCGACGATTGACGTACGCCACCTGGGCAGGCGCATCACGCTGCGCAACCCTCCGGCGGAACTACGGCCGCTTATCAGCGCCTTTAATCAGATGCTGGACAGGCTGGAAAACAGCTTTCAGCAGCTCAGCCAGGTCAGCGCGGATATGGCCCACGATCTGCGCACGCCCATCGGCAATCTGCTGGGGCAGACCGAAATCGCGCTGACGCAAAAACGCACCGAAGCCTATTACACCGCGCTGCTGGGCTCCAATTTTGAAGAGCTGGTGCGCCTGTCCACCATGATCGACAAAATGTTGTTCCTCGCCCGGGCGGAAAATGCCAGCCAGGCGATTAACAAAGCGCCGCTGTCGCTGGATGAGGTTCTACGTCCGCTGGCGGAATATTTTGAAGGTCCGGCGGAAGAGCGGCAGATCGCCCTGCGCTTTTCGGCCAGCGGAAAAATCACCGCCGATGCTGACCTGCTGCGGCGGGCCGTCGCCAATCTGCTCGATAACGCGATTCGCTACGCCGACAGCGGTAGCGAAGTACAGGTTGAAGCGCAGACCCAGCCCGATGGCGTACTGCTTAGCGTCACCAACCGCGGCGAGGCGATTTCGCCGGAGCAGCAGGAGCGGCTGTTCGATCGCTTCTGGCGCGCCGATAGCGCCCGCCACGCCTCCAGAAACAGCAGCGGGCTGGGTCTGTCTATCGTGCGCAGCATTATGCAACTGCACCAGGGGCGCTGCGGCGTAAACTCCGGCCGGCGCCGGACGAGCTTCTGGCTGCTCTTTCCCCATCCTTCTGCAAAGTAACGCCGCCGAAACGCGCGCTAATTGAGGCGGGGAGCCCCAGCGCTTCCGCCCGTGATTCGCGCCTTTCACCGCACCTTTGTCCGCGCCTTTTCCCCCAGCCTTGCTTAACTCATCGGGGCTGCGCCACCGCTTCGTGCGCGGAACCCCGCCCGACGCTTTTGCCGCCCCCGCTCAACGTTATCGATCGCCCAGGACCTGTAATCATCGGCTGAAACGTTTCACATCTCATTTCGATAATGACGGTATTGAACTCCGGACGGGAGATGAATACAACAGAACTTGTATACAAGAACCTTGAATACCTATGACCTTATAATCAGGACACACCATGCAAACCACAGATTCTGAAATTGAAAAAAGGGTTATACGCAAACTCTCCTGGCGGCTGATCCCGCTGCTGATTGCTTGCTACGTCATCGCCGTTATCGATCGGGCCAATATCGGAGTTGCCGCATTAACCATGAATGCGGATATCGGCCTCAGCGCCGCAAGCTTTGGCCTGGCCGCCGGGCTGTTTTTTGTCCCCTACGCTCTCCTTGAACTGCCCTCAAACCTGCTGATGGAAAGAATTGGCGCCCGCTGGTGGATCGCCAGAATTATGGTGACGTGGGGGCTCGTTTCCGGCGCGCATATCTTCGTCTGGAACGAAAATAGCCTTTACGTGATGCGCGCCCTGCTCGGCGCCGCCGAAGCCGGCTTCTTCCCTGGCATCGTGTTTTATCTCACCATGTGGTTCCCCGCCGCCTGGCGCGGACGCATTATTGCCTCCTTCATGACGGGTATCCCGATCGCGCTGATTATCGGCACGCCGATTTCGAGCCTGCTGCTGGAGCTGCACGGATGGATGGGGCTCAGCGGCTGGCAGATCATGTTCCTGATCGAAGCCATTCCGGCCATTGCCCTGGGATTGATTGTCCCCTTCGCGCTGCCCGACAAACCCAAAGACGCCAAATTCCTCGAAGCAGAAGAGCAGCGCTGGCTGATGGCAACCCTCGCTGCGGAACAAAAAAAGCTGCCGTCACGCGGACACGGCGGCCTGCTCAAAGCGCTATTCAGCCCGCTGGTGCTGTTATTCAGCCTCACCTACTACGGGCTGGCTAACCTCAACGGCGCGGTCAGCACCTTCCTGCCGCTAATTATCAGCGAAACGGGTTTAAGCCACGTGCAGACCGGCTTTATCACCATCATTCCTTATATCTTCGGCCTGATTGGCATGCTGGTATTAGGACGCATCGCCGACCGTCCCGGCTCGCGCCTGCTGGCCAATTACGCGGCGTTGCTTATCTCATGCCTCGGCCTGCTCTGCGTGGCGTGGTTCGATAACTCCCTGCTCAAAATGGCGTTTCTCTGCTGCTCGGCGTTCGGCTTTTTCGGCGCGATGCCCGTTTTCTGGGGCCTGCCGGCGCAGTTCTTCCCCGCATCGGTGGTGGCGGGCAGCATCGCGCTGATTAACGCCCTCGGCAGCATTGCCAGCGTAGTTAACCCGTGGGTCATCGGCATTATCCGCGATCGCAGCGGCAGCTATAACGGCGGATTCTACTGGCTGGCGGCAATGGCGCTGCTCTCCATCATTACCCTGAGCATCATTTTCCGTCGCCAGCAATCATCGGTATATCAAAACAGCAATGAACAACATGAGGGTCAGTAAGATGAAGATTATCGACGTCCGGTTACTTCAGGTTAAGGGCGTTTTGCCCGGGGAAGTGGACTTTTGGGAAGAGCGCCTTGCTCGCCCGACCGACGTGTATGCCCAGTATCGCATCGTGGACAATCATGACGGCGGCGTGCAGCTGAAAGAGGGGTTTTCTATATCCACCGTCTTTCTGGAAATTATCTCCGACGAAGGCGTTGAAGGGCTGGCGGGCCCCGTTCCCCACGCCGTGGCATCGATTGTCCACGGCCAGCTGCGCCCTTTACTGCTGGGCCAGGACCCGCGCGACAGCGAGCGCCTGTGGGACCAGATGCATCGGGCCCTGATTCACGGTCGCCAGGGCGACGCCATGCTGGCGATTAGCGCGGTCGACTGCGCGCTGTGGGATCTCCGCGGCAAGTGGATGCAGCAGCCGGTTTATCGTCTGCTGGGCGGCTCAATTCGCGAGGAGATCCCGGCCTACGCCTCAATGCTGGGCTTTGCCGTACAGGATATGGGACTAGTGCGAGAACGGGCGCTGCAGTACAAGTCGCTGGGCTATCGCGGACAAAAATGGTTTTTCCGTCATGGGCCAATGAGCGGCAGGGAAGGATTAAAGAAAAACGTTGAGCTGGTAAAAACCCTGCGCGAGACGGTGGGTGAGGATTACGATCTGATGTTTGACTGCTGGCAGTCGATGGACGTGACCTACGTCATCGAACTGGCGAAGGCCATTGAGCCCTATCGCCCGCGCTGGCTGGAAGAGTGCGTCATGCCGGACAGAATCGACAGCATGCGCCGCCTGAAAGAGAAGCTGACCATCCCGCTGGCAGGGGCTGAACATGAATATACCCGCTGGGGTTTCAAACGCTTCTTTGAGGCCGACGTGCTGGACGTTATTCAGCCGGATATCTACTGGTGCGGCGGTCTTTCTGAAACCTTAAAAATCGCCGCGGCCGCCACGATGTACGATCTGCAGGTCATTCCGCACGGCCATTCCACCATCGCCACGGCCCACTTTACCACCACGCAGTCGCCGATCCACACGCCCTATCAGGAGTACCTGGTGAAATGGAACGATATTCACCAGTATTTCCTCAGCGAACCGCTGGTCCCGGAAAATGGCCTGATTCGGGTGCCTGAAGCGCCTGGCATGGGGATGGCGCTTAATCCTGAGCATATTCGACATCAGGAGTACCTGTTCACCTCCTGATCCTGCCCCCCTCAAACGGCGAATTTCCTGCCGTTTGAGGGGGATGTATCTTGTATACTACACCTTGCATCTTAAATCGGATCGTGCAACTATTGAGGCAATAAAGGCTATTTGTATTAGGGAAGTACGCCACGCTATGTCCTCCGATAAACTATTTATTGACTGGTCCTCGAAGAAGATAATCCGCCCTCAGTCACTGAGTAGTATTCTGGCCGATCACATTCGCGACCTCATCGTCAATTGCCAAATAGAGCCCGGCTCGCTAATTTCAGAAAATGATATTGCGGCCCAGCTCAACGTGAGCCGGACGCCGGTAAGAGCCGCGCTGCAAAAGCTGGAAATGGAACGCCTGGTACAAATATTTCCCCAGCGTGGGACCTTCGTCTTTGAGTTCAATGAGCAGGAGATGCGGGAAACCTGTGAAATGCGGCAAATCCTTGAGGCCGGCGCGCTAACGCTGGCGCTGCGACACGATCGCCAGGCGCTGGTTGCGCTGCTGAAAGAGCACGTTGAGCGGGGACGCGAGGCGTTACAAAACGCGCCGGAGAGCTACCGCCAGGCCGATTCGGATTTTCATATGGCGATCGTTGAATCCAGTCAGAACAGGGAGCTGATCGGTTTCTATAAAACCAGCATCAACCGCATACGCGCCTTCCTGAACCATCTGACCAGAACGCCGGAAGAGTTTCAAAATTCCCAGGTTGATCATGAAACGATCGTCGGGCTGTTAGAGCGGCAGGAGGACCAGCAGGCGCATGAGAAACTGCACTGGCACCTTGGCGGAATAGAGCGCCGATTCCATGAAAAATTCGGCAAGTAGCCACCAGCCTCATGGCGATTATCCGTGAGGTTTTTCGCCCGGATTAAAGCCGCCTGACGCCAAAGGCTCTCGCGGTTCTTGCCGTAACCAGTCGATACAGGCCCTCATCGCCGGCGACATAGCTCTCCCCGCCGTCCAGCACAGATAGTATCCCGCAAATTCAGTTTCCCAGGCGCTAAGAATGCGCTGCAGGGCGCCGGAAACCAGATGCGGCTTCACCCGTTCCTCAGTAACCTGAGCCACCCCGACTCCCGCGATCGCCGCCTGATACTGCCGCTCGCGATCGTCCACCAGCAAATTCCCGCTCACCGCAATATTTTTTAACCGGCCGTTATAAGCGAATTGCCAGGGCTCCGGCGTTGCCGCTCCCGGCCACCGCCAGCCGATACAGTTGTGATGGCTTAAATCCTCTGGCTGCCCGATGCTGCCATGCCTTGCCAGATAGGACGGCGCCGCGACGACGATTTGATGCAGCGGCCCGCCAACGGGGACCGCAACTAACCCGGGCGCCAGCACCTCGCCCAGCCGCAGCGAAAGATCGTACCCACCGGCAATCAGATCCACGGGGGAGTCGTGGACGGCAATATCTATATGCACTTCGGGAAAAGCGGCGAGAAAAGCGGGTATCCTGGCGTCGAGGAACATTTCTGCCGCCGAGCGAAAAGCGTGAAGGCGAATATGCCCCTTGATGACCCGACTGCGGGACTGCGCCTGCATCAGCGCGCCGGCAAGGTTCTCCAGCAGCGGGGCGACCTGCAGATACAGCTCCCTGCCGTCCTCGGTGAGGCTTACGGAACGCGTTGTTCGGTTGAAAAGCCGCAGCCCCAGCTGCTCTTCAAGCCCGTTAATTTGCTGGCTGACGGCGGATGCGGAGACGCCCAGCGCGTCCGCAACGGCCCTGAAGTTCAGCTTTTCGGCGACCATAACAAACGTATTAAGCGCCGGAAAATGCGCGCGGCTAATCATCCGTTGCCCCTTTATTAAATATGGCTAATCACTGCATCAAGTTTTTAGCGGATTATGCAATTCCACAAAACAATTATTATGGTCGTACCGCTTTAGTCAAGCCCGAAACAACAGGAAGAGATACCGTATGGCTAACGAAAATCAACTTACGATAGAACAACGGCTGCGAATAATAGAAGCGAAATTAGCGATCTATGAGCTTATTGCCTCTCATCCCCCCAGCGCCGACAGCGGGCTCGCTGAATATACGGCATCCGTCTATATGGAGGACGGCGTGTTTAATCGCGGAGAGGGGCTGGACGGCGCAAAAGGCGTGGCGGCTATTGCGGCATTTATTCTCAGGCCGGCTCATGAAGAGGCTATCAAAAGCGGGCTGGCGCATTTTGCCGGATTACCGCTTATCGACCTGCGCGGCGATACGGCCGTTGTGACCTCCTATTTACAGCTTTTGCAGCTGGATAAGCAGGGTGCGCCGCGGGAAATGGCTAACCACGGCACCTCCACCGGGTACCGCATCCATCGGGTTGTCGTTAACCGCTGGGAGCTTGAATGCCACGACGGGCGCTGGAAAATACGCAGCAGAACGCTGCTTCCCGTCGACGGGAGCGAGGCCCCGCGTCAGCTGCTGGCGCGAGGCCTCGCAGATGTTCTGCAGGCGACCTACCAGAACCCATTAACCGCTACGGAGCAAGATCATGAGTGAAGAGAACCGCCAGTTTTTATCGTCGCTTTTCCTTTCGATAGCGGATCGGGGATGGGGAGAGAATTTTATCGCCGCATTGCATGACGATCTGGAATTCAATGCTATGGGCACCTCGCCGATCTCGGGATGCTACCGGGGAAAAGAAAACTACCGCCAACGGCTGCTTAAACGGCTTGATGACCGACTGGCGTCATGGCCCGTGCCGATCGTCGATAGCCTGATCGTTGACGGAGACCTTGCCTGCCTGCAGTTCCACGCCACCGGCGGTCAAGGTAAAAACGGCGCAGATTTTAATATGCAATATTGCTGGGTGTTGCGCCTGGAGCATCAGAAAATCGTAAAAATCTGGGGATATTATGACTCATTCAAAATGAATGCCCTTTTTGTCGATCAATAGCCGCATTGGGTCAACGCTGCGCAGATATGAGACGGCTGATTGTATCGCGCGATCTCCGGCGAACGATCAGGCGCGGAGCGTGATGTTATCGATCAGTGGCTGCACAATTCTGCGGAAAATATCCGCATCGTTAAAGGCGCGCGCCGACAGCATGGCGCCATGCACCGTCGCCATCAGCAGGCTCGCCTCATCCGCAGGGGCGCCGGATATCCGCAGGCGCTTTTCGCTTTCCCCCCTGCGCAGTAAAGAGGCCAGCCAATCGGTAAGATCGCTGAAATGCCCGGTCACTTCGCTGGCTATTTCCGGCGGCAGCGTCGGCAGCTCGACTGCAAGCATCGCGCAGATGCAAAACGGTGAGGAGCCCTCGCGAATACAGGTAGCCCAGTAGTCGACGTAGGCCTGAAGTTCCGCCACCGGGTTATTCATCTGCCGGCTCATCGCCTGCATTCCGGCCCGCGCCTCTTCCCGATACCCGGTTACCACGACCTTCACCAGCTCCGCCTTGCTCGGGAAATGGTGATGAATGCTCGCTTTACGAATATTCACCTTTGCAGAAATATCGGCAAAGCTGAAACTCTGGTAGCCGCCGGAGGTAAGTAGCTGTCGGGTATAAGAAATAATTTCGTTTGCTTTCGATGAACGCTCAGTCGCCATAGTCGGATCCGCGTGTGCATGTGATACTCAATAAGGTGCATAATATCAGAGCGTTGGCAGGAAACCTACCAACAGGTAGCCCTCCTGCCGATGCGCAAAGCGCCGCCGGGGTTTAACCGACAATCGCTGGTCAGATAATTCCCTTGCCGACCCAAGATGGCGTAAATATAATCACCGGGCATTTCCACAATGCCGTAGGCGTTACCGTCATCCAACGCGCCCGGATACCCCAGGGTCTCAGCAGAGAATACGGGGATCTAGCGGCGACGTTCTGTTTTCAGGCGGTTATCATCTGCTACGGCAGCTCCGATAGCCCCTCGCCGCCTTTCCACCAGCTCTGACCGGAGAGGACATTGTTATGAAAATTAGCGGTAACACCATTCTGATTACTGGCGCCACCAGCGGTATCGGCCGCGCGCTGGCCGAAGCGTTTTACGCGCGCGGCAACCGGGTCATCATCACCGGACGCCGCCAGGCTCTGCTCGACGAGATCGCCCGCACTCATCCCGGAATAACGGGCTTCAGGCTCGATATAGATGATGACGTGATGCTTGAGGCCGTTGCCTCAGAGGTCAAAGCGCGCTTTCCACAGCTGAACGTGCTGATCGCCAATGCCGGTATTTCGCGCAGCGAAAATTTCCTCGCCGACGGCGGGGACGCGGGCGTCGCTCAGGACATCGTCAGGACCAATATTCTCGGCACCATCCGCTTCGCGGCGGCCTTCCTGCCGCTGATTCAGGGCCAGCCGGACGCCACCTTTATGGCAACCAGCTCCGCGCTGGCATTCGTACCTAAGGCGGACTTCCCAACCTACTGCGCCAGCAAGGCGTTCCTGCACTCGTGGCTGATCTCTTTGCGTCACCAGATGCGGCATATTCCGGTTGAGGTCCTTGAGCTGTCGCCGCCGTACGTGCAGACCGAGCTGACGGGCAGCGCTCAGGCCGCCGACCCGAGGGCGATGCCGCTGGCGGAGTATATCTCGAGAGTGATGGAATTGATTGAGCACCATCGGCACCCGAACGGGGAGATCCTGCTTGATGGCGATAAGGGCCGCCGCTGGGCGGAAAAAGAGGGCACGTTTGCGACGCTTTTTCGCGCCATGAACCCGGATTAATCCCCCACCCCGTGCCGAAAACAGTTCGGCACGGTTTTGCCCGGCGGCTCGATAGCGCCTTATCCCCGACCTCACTCTCTTATCGCCTGCCGCTCCCGGACATACTTTCAAAGACGCCGTCGCGGCGCACTAAAGCATGAAATAGCGCGGCGGCCAGATGCAGCATCACGGTAATGAACAGCAGCAGCGCAACCGCAGAGTGCAGCGGGCGCAGGAGCGCATACCAGTCGTTATTCACCGGCGCGACAGGCGGTAAAACAAAGGCCCCGCCGACGGAGACCGGATACCCCGCCGCCGACTGCATCGCCCAGCCGATGAGCGGCTGGAGGAACATCATCGCGTACAGTACCCAGTGCGAGAGATGCGCCAGCCGCCGTTGCCAGGCGGGTATGGCAGCCGGCAGCGGCGGCACGGCGGTGTAAAAGCGCAGCCACAGCCGCACCACCACCAGCAGCAGGATCATCAGGCCCAGCGGTTTGTGAATCGACACCAGCAGCGCATGCAGCGACGAAACCGTTGAAACCATCGCCACGCCAATAAACAGCATCGCCACGATTGCCGCGGCCATCAGCCAGTGCAGCCAGCGCAGCGCCGGATGAAAATGGGTTACCTGTTTCATAAGTGGGCTCCTGACCGTTGGGACTGCTCGCGGGTGCGTGCGTTATACGATTTGGCGTAGGCCGACGAACGCGCGTTGAGTAAAGGATCGTCCGACGCGGCGATCCCGGCCGGCAGGATCAGCGGATCGTAGTTGATATCGTTGCATGGGCCGTTCTCCTGCGCGCTGGCGCTTACCAGCTCGAGGGTACCGGCATTGACGGTTTGCCGATCGTCAGGCCAGAGCTTAGCCGCATCGTTGCTCGCGTCGCCCGCCTGGGCGACGGTGATCATCAGATCCCACCGCAGCGGTCCCTGAGCCAGGCGCTGTGTAATATCCTGCTGCAGGAAATCTTTATTACTTTTATCCGTCTCGCTAATGGGCTGATAGCCGGTATGCGGCACCATGCTCCAGCGAACCAGATGCTCGGCCCCCGTCCTGTCGATAAAACGGAACGCGTTCAGGCTGTTATAGCGATCGCTCGCCCAGCTCGATGAGGGGACGTACTGCTTCGCCCAGGCCAGATAGCGCTGCAGCTGGGGGTGCGAGCCCACAAACGCCTTCAGCTTTTCCGGGTCCGGCTTGCCGGTTGCCGGATCGGGCAAGGTGACCGTTTGCAGCTCGTAGAACTCTTCAACGGTGGAAACCGGGAACAGCGGCATGGCGTTCATCCCCGTCCGCCACTGCTCCCCGTTCCCCTGTCTGAACTCCAGCGCCATGCTGCGTACGGGAACGGCATAATCCGGCGCGTTGGGGTTGCCGCCGGCGATGGCAAAGCGGCCCGTTACCGGCGTTTCTCCGGCGGCGAACAGCGCTGCGCGCGACAGCGAGCTGGCGTTGCCGTTAGAGATAAAACGCCCCACCACGCATACGCCTTTGGCATGATTGCGACGAAAGCCAGGATGCTCGCCGCCCGATTTTTGCAGGACCGTCACCAGCTTGTTCGCGCTGAGACGATTCGGCGTCAGCCAGCCGCCCGCCCACAGAAAGAGCAATATTACGCCTAAAGGAATAAGACCAACTAACAGCAGACGCGCTATTTTTTGGCCACCGGAAAGTGAAGAGGTTGTCATATTTTCGCTCACACTATTAACATTGCACCCACAAACAAATACGCGAGAAACGATTCCCGCAGGACAAAATCTTATTGCTGCAAAACCGCGTTAAGGGCCGAGGCTTGCGTTTATTAGCCGACCCGCAGTGGTCAGAATCGGGTAGTTTTATGCGATCGGCAAAAACAACCTACTAGTTGGTAGATAAAATGTCAATGCCATCACGCTTTCCCCCGTCGGGGACGCCGGCGTTTTTCATTCGGGGAGTTTCAGTCGAGGGACGAACCGCAGGAGAAGCCGGCTTTCTGCCGGCAGGCAGGCCTCTCGGGCCTGCTCGCAGCGTAGAGATGAAGAACCTGAGAGCCTACTTTTTTAATTGCTCAATAATCGTCGGCTTGCCAAAAAGAAATCCCTGAACTTCTTTACAGCCTTCATCTTCCAGAATTTTCAGCTGTTCGAACGTCTCAACCCCCTCGGCAATCAGCGGGGTGTTAATCGATTTACTGAGCGAGATCACCGCTCTCACGAAGGAGCGAACTTCGGAGTCATTCTCAATGTTTTGCAGAAAGCTGCGGTCCATTTTGATGAGGTCGAAATGAAATTCACGCAGCATGCTAATGGAGGAGTAGCCGGTTCCGAAATCATCGAGGGCGATACTGATCCCCATATTTTTTATTTGATAGAGAACGTTAAATACCAGCTTTTTATCGACAATAAACGCCGTCTCCGTCACCTCGAACTCAAGGAGGCTAACCGGGAAACAGGTTCTCATAAGAATGCCGCGGACATTGTCTATAAAATGGCGATGCCGCAGCTGCACCGGAGAGATATTTACCGAAACCTTCTTGTGAATCTTGTTCACTAACGCTTCGCGGCACACCTGCTCTAATACCCAATAGCCCAAGGGTATAATCGTTGCGCTCTCTTCCGCGACGGGAATAAATTCGTCAGGGTATATCAGCCCGAGTTCCGGATGCTGCCAGCGTAATAAGGCTTCATACCCCGTAACCTGCTGCCCGGAAATTGAGTGTTTTTCCTGATAATGGAGATAAAACTGGCCGTCTTTGATCCCCTGCCTGATATCTGAAATCATCTGATTACGCTTACGCGTTCGTTCATCCATTTCAGGCTCGTACCGGCATACCTTGTTGTCGATATCAGATTTGGCACGATACATCGCCAAATCTGAGTTGCTAATTAAGGTGTTAATATCGGAACCGTCGCGCGGGAAAATAGAAATCCCAATACTGGCGATGACTGAAACCGAAGTGCTGGCAAAATTGTGCGTTCCGGTAAAACAGCCCTGCAGTTTCTCGATAAAGAGGTCGAGGTCTTCGGCGGACTCAAACGGCTTTACCGCCACAAACTCATCGCCGCCAAACCTCGCCACGAGTTCATCATTCTTGACCATTTTAGTCACATTAGCCGAGACTCTTTGCAGGAGGAGGTCGCCAATAAGATGACCCTCAACGTCATTTATTTCCTTGAACTTATCAAGGTCTATAGTAAAGATCGCCAGCTGCGTATAGTTATTGCCCGCCATCAATCCTTCGACAAACGCAAAGAATGCCACCCGGTTAGGTAGCCCGGTAAGAGAATCATACCTCGCCATCCACGAAAGCTTATCAATCACTTCCTTATGCTCGGTAATATCCCGGGTTATTTTGGCAAAACCCAGTAAAGTACCATCATCATTTCTGATAGCGTCTATTACGACGTGCGCCCAAAAGGACGAACCATCTTTCCTGTAGCGCCACCCTTCTCCCTCAAATTTCCCGGTTTTCAGGGCGATCGCCAGATTTCTCGCCGGCTCTCCCGATTGCTGTTCGCCTTCGCTATAAAATATGCTGAAGTTACTGCCAATAATCTCTTTGCTGGAGTAGCCCTTAGCCCGGCGCGCGCCTTCATTCCAGCTGGCGATCGTGCCATCCAGATCCAGCATATAGATAGCATAATCTTTCACATTTTCAACGAAATGACGATATGAAATATCAGTTAACATTATGTTATCCATATAAACCAACCCAGAGGCGTAGCAGCATGTATGACAGAATCACAGGAGAAAAACGTGCAAATATGTTAATCACAATGTAACCCATCGCTACAGCTCTTTCCACAAGCATCTCTGACCAGTGGTTTCGCCGCCTCGGGCGCGGATGCAGAGGATGCTTTACTGGCCTATCCTGGCATTAAGAATCCTAAGCGCGCCATCCACAAATCCCTCTCCACCGGGGTATTTGCTAATCCAGCTGGGCAAAGCAGGCATTTCCTGTAACACTTTATTGACGGTGCTCATTCCTAAGCTTTTACGATAATACCGAAACATAGGCGCGTCATTGAGCGAATCGCCGCTGTAGTAGACAGAGGCTTGCTCATCTTGTTCTCGCAGAGCATAAAATTGCTGCAGAACTTTTCGGCTCATAGCCAGCTTGTCATACTGCCCCAGCCAGCCTAGCAGCCATAAATTATTAATGGTGTAACAGCAACCTTGTTGACGTAATTCGTCAACAAGCTGTTGTGTTTGTACAGGGGAATCAGGGAGCCTGAACGCAATACTGGTAAGGCGAAACTCCTGATCGTCAGATACCCGTGTCCATGGAAGCTTAAGCTGAATTATTTCCTGAATATCAGTGAGCCGTTGTTTATTGTTTAAAAACGCGGCCTCATGCCAGTAGTATCTCTGCACGCTATGACCGTCGGCGTTACGGGTGAGGAATAGCCCTCCATTTTCGGCAATAACGCCATCTACCGGCCACATTCTGGCCATTTGATCCGCCCATCCGGCGGAGGCTGCAGTCACAGGAATGACTTTAATTCCAGCATCCTGTAGCAGCTCAAGGCTTTCATAAGTCCGCGCCTGTAACCTTCCCCGATAGGTTAGCGTTTCATCCATATCGGTTAAAACAAAACGTATATCTCGTAGCTCTTCATTCTTTACGTCATCAATTAGTAGCATAAATCCTCCTTTTTTTGATACTAATATAGTTTGAGGGATAAGATTAATACCTGGTTCGCATTTGATATTCCTTACCGGCTCCGATGCCGGGCGTTCGCTATCGCTAATATCCGCGAAATTTATCACTAGCGCGTAGGGTATGTATTAAATTTATATACCATCGACAGCAACACCCTGATGAGAGAATAATGCAGATAATAGCAAAATAAGCGTCAGATTAATATTTAACCACAAATGGATATTAACCGTAAAAATAATCACGTAACGATGTAGGGCATCGATTTGAATATGGTCCCCTCGCATCCAGGCCCCTGCGAAGGCCACTTTTATTAAATGTCACCGGATGCGAATAAACTCAGCCATCGGTAAAAATCCCGATCGCTCCGCCGCCATAACGGAAGAAAAACCGCCCCCTCGGCATCAATAAATATTGATTTAGCGAAAAGCGTCATATAAGCTCAAATGACAAGGTGATGGTGTTCCACCTTTCCCAACCGCTGGTTCTGTCGAACCGGATGATGACGCCTGATATACAACTGTTGCTGTTTCCTTTTAGGCATGTATGTCAGGTGTTGCTATGCAAAACATAATTGATTTTTCTGCACTTCCCACTATTTTCTCATCTGAAAGCGGCGCTCCCGTTCGCGTTTTTGTCCATGACAATCCTGACGGCAACACGCCCTGCCGCGCGCCGGTTATTACCTGCTGGCTCGGCCATACCATCAGGCCCGTAAGGCCCTCTCATCTCGGGGAAATGCCCCCGAAAACCCAGTACATTCGGCCTAAATCCGACGTGACTCAGCCAGCTCAGCTGCAGGAAAAAGACGATCTTCCTTCGCTAACGCTTCGTTTCGCTTCGACTAAGGGGTGAGCTATGCACATCTACCGGCACGCATTGTTACTTGTTCAGAATGAAACCGACGGGCTGCTGCTGCTCCGGCATGCTGAACGCCTGGCAAAAGAGACGGCAACCCGCATCACGGTTGGCCATCTCAGCGCTGATTATCGGGAAATGGAGTACACCAGTGATTCACTCATCAAGGACCGCCAGTCGCGGGAAATTATCGATGCAAAGGAGATGCTGAGCCGCCTGGTGGAATCCTGCAGTATTGATATCAAAGTCAAATCCCTCGTCAGTATTCATCGCTTCAGAGACGTTGAAGACGTGGTGCAGCATGAGGATATCGATCTGGTCATGCTGGGGCATAAAAACCGCCTGTTCGGGGTGTATTCCTCGTTCTCGTGCGAATTTATCAACCACCTCTGCGTTGATGTACTGATTAAACATATACCTGCTCCTTAAAATAAGGTCATTGTATGAGCTATGAAATCGAAGGTGTAATCGCCAGAGAAATTCTGGACTCCCGGGGTAATCCAACCGTAGAAGTGGAGGTGACCTCTGCTGATGGCCGCGCTGCGCGGGCGTCAGTGCCTTCCGGCGCCAGCACGGGTTCCCGTGAGGCTATTGAGCGTCGCGACGGCGACGGGCGACGTTTTGGCGGCAAGGGAGTGCTGGATGCCGTGCACAGCATCAATACGGAAATTCACGATGCTCTGCGGGGCTACGACGTCCGCCGGCAGAAAGATATCGATAGCCGTCTGATTGCCCTGGACGGGACGGAAAATAAGGGCCGGATAGGCGCCAACGCCATTCTCGGCGTCTCGCTGGCGGTGGCTCGTCTGGCCGCACGGCTATCCGGTATCCCGCTGTACCGCTATCTGGGCGGCATCGGCGCTAATCTGCTGCCGGTCCCCTGCATGAATATTATTAACGGCGGGGTTCATGCCCGCTGGCAAGGCGCCGATTTTCAGGAGTTTATGATTGCGCCCTGGGGGGCCTCCTCCGTACGTGAGGCTATTCGCTGGGGTAGCGAGGTGTATCAGAATCTGCGTCAGGTTTTACTTGAAAAAGGCCTCTCCACCGGCGTGGGTGATGAGGGGGGATTTGCCCCGGTGGTCTCCTCCAACCGGCAGCCGCTGGAGCTGATTGTCGAAGCCATTAAGAAGGCCGGCTACCGGCCTGGCGAAGATATCGCGATCTGCGTGGACCCGGCATCCAGCGAGTTTTATAAAGATGGGAAATACACCCTGCGTACGGAAAATGCGCAGCTCAGTGCCGAGGAGATGACTCGTTACTATGAGCAGCTGGTGGAGGAGTTCCCGATTGTCCTGATTGAAGATGGCCTGGCGGAAGATGACTGGGCTGGCTGGAAAATCCTGAGCGACGCGCTGGGCGATAAAGTCGAGCTGGTTGGTGACGACATTTTTGTGACTAACGTGAAATACATTCAGCGCGGAATTGATGAGAACCTGGCCAACGCGGCGCTGATTAAGCTCAATCAGATCGGCACCCTGAGTGAGACGATTGCGGCTGTACAGCTGTGCCAGGACCACGGCTGGGGGACCTTTATTTCGCACCGCAGCGGGGAAACCGTGGACAGCTTTATTGCTGATATGACCGTAGGACTTCGCGCCGGGCACCTGAAAACCGGCGCCCCCAGCCGCGGGGAGCGGATTGAGAAATACAATCAGCTGATGCGAATTGAAGATGAGCTGGGCGATGCGGCCGTCTTTGCGGGTAAGTCCGCCTTTAAAAAACGCTAACCCCGCGGCCGCTCTCCTCTGGAGTCAGCGCCGACGCTCCCGTATATCTGTGAGGTTTTATGTATAAATCATTATTCGCGGTGGTTATCGGCGGATCGCTGGGCTGCGTGATCCGCTGGGTACTCTCCATGCGTCTTAATGGCTCCTTTCCTAATCTGCCGCCCGGTACCCTGCTGGTTAACCTGATTGGCGGCTTTATTATCGGACTTGCTCTGGCCTTTTTCGTCAGGCAACCGCATCTTGATCCGGCGTGGAAGTTTTTTATTACCACCGGGCTGTGCGGCGGCATGACGACCTTTTCCACGTTTTCCGCCGAGGTTGTGGTGCTGCTTCAGAACGGTAATTATTCGTGGGCCATCATTTCGGTACTGGCGCATGTCTTTGGTTCACTACTGATGACCGCTGCCGGCTTTTTGGTCATGACGGTGATATAGAGGAAATATCTCCGTTCTTTCTGTCGAGGAGCGGAGAATCAGCTATCTGCCGTTATTCCGCGCACTCAGGTGCCGGAGAGACAGATTCATTAAGCGCGACCAGCTCGTCCTTCGGCTGAAGATTAATGATCTCCCGCATGCGGCTGCCCTCTTCACATTTGTTTATGGTTTTGCGGCGGCGGATGGGTAAAGAAGCGATCCTTACCTACGCAACGAATGCGGATGGAAGAAGAAAGACAAAGACAATGCGGACTGGAGGGGTCGTGTTTAAGCCCGCTTTTAGGCGGCTTATTTATCGCCCTGTTCTCACCGATAAAAATGCCTGCCAGGAGGGTTACCTGGCAGGCATAGCACAAGAAAATGCTTCAGATCAGCCCCCCGCAATGATGTTGTCGGTGCTGATACTGGCATCTTTAGGGAACGGCTTGTCATCCAGCAGGTTGATTTTATAGTCCACATAGGTGGACATGTTTTTATTGAATTGAAGGAGTCAGTCGCGCCTACGCCAAATCCTTCATACTTATAGGTGAAGCCAGACCCCAACCATCGCCATGATCTTTGGCCAGATCGCGGTTCTCTTCTTTAACCCTGATACCGGGCGGCGATGTATCAGGAAAAGCTGCTACATCGCCTGCCGGTAGAGCTCTTTGATCTCTTCCAGAGAAGCTTTTCGTGGGTTTCCACCCGTACAGACATCCTCCAGAGCGGCCTGCGCCAGCTGAGGAATATCCGCACGGTTTGCACCCGCGAGGGTAAGCCCCTGAGGAATACCCACCTCGCGGCACAGCGCGCGCACGGCATCCACGGCCATTCTGCGAGCATCGGCAAGGCTTACGCTCCGGGCATTATCTACGCCCATCGCTTCGGCAATATCGCGATATTTTTCTCCGGTCCAGTCGGCATTCCATTCCATGATGTGGGGCAGCAGAATCGCGTTGGCAACACCGTGCGGCATGTTATAGAACGCGCCTAGCGGGTGCGCCATTCCATGAACCAGACCTAACCCCACGTTGGAAAATCCCATTCCGGCAATATATTGTGCCAGCGCCATCCCCTCGCCGCCTTCGGGTTTGCCGGCAACGGAAGCAGCAAGGCTGCGGGAGATCAGCGAGATCGCTTTCAGATGCAGCATATCCGTCATTTCCCATGCCCCGAGCGTAGTGAATCCTTCAATCGCATGGGTCAGCGCATCAATCCCGGTTGCGGCTTTTAATGCAGGCGGCATGGTGGCCATCATGTCGGAATCAATAATAGAAACCAGCGGAATATCGTGCGGGTCGATACAGACGAACTTACGCCGCTTCTCTTCATCGGTGATGACGTAGTTGATGGTCACTTCCGCAGCGGTACCTGCCGTGGTCGGCACGGCAATAATCGGCACGCTGGGTTTTCGGGTAGCGGCAAATCCTTCCAGGCTACGAACATCGGCAAATTCTGGGTTGTTGATAATAATCCCGATGGCTTTACAGGTATCCTGTGGCGATCCGCCGCCAATGGCGACCAGGTAATCAGCTGACGCCTGTTTAAATACCTCAACGCCCTTCTGCACCATCGCAATGGTTGGGTTAGGCAGAACATCGGCAAAAACGTCAAACTCCAGCCCGGACTGCGCCAACAAGGAGGTGACTTTATCCACCGCGCCGCACTCCACCAGTACCCGGTCCGTCACCACCAGCCCTTTCTTGTACCCCCGGCGCTTCACTTCATCGACAATATGGTTAATTGCCCCGGCGCCGAACCAGGCCGTTTCGTTAAGTATCATTCGATAGGTCATAGTTCACTCCTTTTGATTTAATCCGCAAGATCCCGTTTTTCCACCAGCAGCACGTGCTGCGTCGCCATCACGCACTCATTGCGTTGATTAACGACCTCCAGCTTCTCCGTTACAAAGCCATATTTCGCATTACGCGGATGATCGCGTTTTTCGCTAATAGAAATATTGACCCGAATGGTATCGCCAATAAAAACCGGGTGTGGGAAACGTAATTTTTCATAGCCATAGGTCATTGCTTTAGAATTAATAATCCCTGCGCTCATCCCAACAGCGACGGAAAACGTCAAGGTGCCGTGGGCAATACGCTGGCCGAAAGGCTGAGTTTTACACCATTCCGTATCCATATGATGAGGATAAAAGTCGCCGGTCTGCCCGGCATGTATAACAATATCGCTTTCGGTAATGGTACGCCCCGCTGTTGTTCGACATTCAGGCAGGGAGAAATCTTCGAAATATTTATCGATAAACATAATTCTTACCTCGACAGGCGATTACTCCAGGTGATAAACCTCTTCCATTGATGCCCACAGCTCTCCGTCTTTTCTGTTTTCAAGGGGCGTCAGGCACGGAACACACTCGCCCCACCAGCGCTGCGTCACCGGGTCAGCGGCCATCTTCGCCATATCTTTTTGATAATCATCACCGTGATATTCGTAATAGCTAAATAACCAGCCATTTTTGAAGTAGATTGAGTAATTAGAAATATTACAGGCCTTAATCATGGCGTTTACTTCCGGCCAGGGATTTGCATGCAGTTGCGCATAGTAAGCATATTTTTCAGGTTTGACCTGAATCACGCCGGCGAACCGTTGGATCGTTTTCATATTAACCTTCATAAATTAATCAGATAATGGCGCTGTGCTTCAGCACCTCACGGATTTTAATTTTCCGCGCTTCGCTTAATGGCCCGGTGGGGCGCAGTGAATTAACCGGCACATCGAGACCTGTCAGCTGCAACGCATATTTAATGACGTTATAAAAAGGCACATCCAGGCCATAAAGCGGCGGGAGCCAGGAGAGCCGCTGCTGTAGCGCGACCGCTTCACTCAGCTCCCCATTACGCCAGTGCTGATAAATACCGCAGGTCAGTTCCGGGGCAAAGTTAGCGCTGGCGGGGATCGCGCCGTCACCGCCTAAAATTAACGTACCGAACAGATATTCATCGTAACCGGAGAATACTGCAAAACCAGGGCGCAGCGGTTTAACCGCATGAATCACTTCACGGATATGATTTAAGGTATCAACGGTATCCTTCAGCCCCACGATATTCGGACACGCCAGGGCCAGACGCTGAATACAGGAGACGGGAATAGCCTGCCCGGTCAACGCCGGAAAGTTGTACAGCACGATAGGCAGCGGCAGTTGTTCAGCAATATAGCGGAAATGTTCGAACAGGTACTCTTCGGCCAGCGGGTTGTACCACGGGTTGATAACCACCACGCCATCCGTTCCCGCCTCCAGCGCTTTGCGGCCAAACTCAATCGTCGCCTGCGTACCCGGGCAAGAGATGCCAACCAGCACCGGCTTGCGGCCCGCGACGTACTCAATACAGAACTGCATCACTTCCAGACGCAAGCTGTCCGACATATGGGCGAATTCGCCTGCGCTACCGAGAAAGAAAAGGCCATCCACGTCGCTGGCAAGCAGATGGTCAATCAGCCGCGACATCGCCGGTCGATCTAACTGCTCGTGCTCATCAAACAACGTCGGGACCGGGGGGATAATACCGCTGAATGTGGTACTCATATATCACTCCTGATGTGCTAAAAGATATCGGTTAAAGAGACTCCAGCATCACGCTTCCGTTAACCGATAGAGTTGCTGCGCATTGCGGTTAAAAAAGCGCTCTTGCCAGGCGCTTCCCTGCCCATCGGTGATGCGTATAAGCGTGTTGACCCACGGGATCAGCCCTGTATTCAACGAACAGACCGGAAAATTGCTGGCGAACATAACCCTGTCGGCGGAGAACGTTGCAAGGCACTGCTCCACAACCGGCCGAACCCGCTCGCAATCCTCGCCAGCAGGAATATTGACGCCGGAGACTTTGCACCAGACGTGCTGCAGCTGCGCCAGCCTGCGCAAACTTCGCCGCCAGTTCGCCGCGTAGTTCGCGTCTTCCGCCAGGCGAACGCTATCAACATTGCCCATATGATTTAAAACCAGGGGAGTTGACGTCCGTTCAGCCAGCGCCACTGCATCCGCCATATCTTCATTGCGCAGGCATACCTCAAAACAGAGCCCCGCATTACCCAGCGCATTAACATTATTGATAAAGGCAGAGGTCAGGCAGGCTCCAGACGGCTGGCTGGCGACGTGCAGTACGTGACGTACGCCCTTTACCGCCGGGTGACGCGCGTCTGAGGTCAGCCATCGCGATACCGCATCGGGCTGCTGCAGGTCGAGCGAGATAATGCCTCCCTCAACAAAATTCGTCGGGTCTGCGCATAGCTCGCGTAAAAACAGGCTTTCCGCCCCGCGCTGCTCGGGGACGACGTCGACTTCAACGTACAACGCGCGATCGATACACCACGTATCCTGATCGACCAACGCGCGATAATCCTGCCAGCTAACATCATGATTCAGCGCCGGAACCTCGCTTAGCCACGACAGACGAAAACGCGACAGATCCCAAAGATGGAGATGGGTATCGGTAATGTGCAACATGCCGGACCTCCCGTAGTAATCAGTATTTCACCACAGTGGCACCGCTAGCGCTTGACTGGTAGCAGGCTTCAACGACGCACATGGTTTTCCACGCATCGTTGATCTCGTTAAGCCAGACATAATCCGGGTCTTCGAGTTTGCACTGCAGGCCAGCCATCGGACCAATAAAGGCATCCGGGAACCAGGTCCCTTCAACGGGCAGGGTTCGCCACCCTTTGCCATCATCAAGGATAAATTCGAATTTATCGTCAGCGCCCTGCGGATAATTCAAAATAACCCCAATCTGAATTTTAATCGCGCCTTTGGTCCCTTCTATTTTAAAGAAACACTCCTGCTTATCCGGCGCATAATCATGGCCGTGGTTAGTATGAATATTGGCACGAATAACATCGCCGTAGTCCATAATGATCGACGAGCGAGTTTGCGCCAGCGCCATCATTTTAGGATGCTTCATGGTTTTACAGTAAACGGACTGCGGATCGCCGAGGAAGAAACGGATGGCATCAATATAATGGATGCTGTGGTAATTAACCTCCATCCGTTGTTTCTCAAATAAAAATTTCCACAAATTCCACGGTGTCTGGCAAATAACGCGCATTTCAACATCATGAATATCGCCCAGCAGACCTTCATCAATCATTTTTTTCGCGGCAATCATAAAGGGTGCGCGACGTAGCTGGAAATTAATACCGGCAGTGATATTTTTCTCATGACAACAATCAAGAATAGCTTTGGCCTGCTCAAGGGACTCGCCCATCGGTTTTTGAATAAGCGCACCAACGTGGGAGGGTAATTTTTGTAAAATAGGCAGAATCTCAGAAGCTGGTACGGCGATATCAAATACGCAGCCCTCGGACTGCGCCAGGACGATCAGTTCATCAATAGTCTGGCAGGCATGAGGGATATCCCACTGGCTGGCCACGCTCTGCGCTTTCTGATAATCCCGATCGTACAGACCGAGAACCCGAAACCCGGCTTTACTATAAGCAGGTAAGTGCGAGTCGGTGACGATCCCACCCGCGCCGATAATGACGACGGGTTTACTGCGTTGCGGCATGTTCAGTTGCATTGTCATTTCTTTATCCTCTTTTTTAAGCTAATCCGTTGGCGTATCCGACGATAACGACGGAGAGAACTAAAATCACATTACCCAGAAGCATAACTTTTTTAGGTTTTTCATAGCCTTGCCATTCACCCGTTTTCAGCCCCCATCCGTTGGAAATAATCAGCGCCCCTGACAGGAACGCTATCCAGCCGATGACCGGTCCGAGGTCGCCCAGCAGCGCCGTTGACTTGGCATATAATCCCAGCGCGGCGAACCAAATCCCCCCGGTCAACAACGCTTTAAACCATGCGAAGGACGAACCTGGTCGGGAAAAGTCGCTGAAGGTATTGTTTTTTCTCAACACCCACAGGGCGTAGCCAATATTGGAAATAAAGCCGCCGGATGCAAAAACGATGACGTAGGCGATCAGGCTGGCACTAACCGGATTAATACCATCCTCTACCGCCAGCGCGCTGGCCCGACTGGCGTAGGTATAGCCGACGTTCATCGCTGCGGTACCAAACCCGGAGGCCAGCGCCATTAGCAGGCCGCTGACGAATTTGTCATTTTTAACCCGCGACTCATCCCGTTGTGACTCTTTATCTTTAAGAATACCGGCTTTAGTAATCACCCCCACGCCAATCAGCATCACCGCCATTCCTGCCAGCAGCCAGATCAGTGAATTAGCGGGCGGAATTTTATTAAGGATGAATAGTGGAATTAATGAACCGAGAGAACATCCCACACCGGTATTGATCCCGACGGTCAGAGACATGCCGATATTATCAATACCTTTACCGTACCAAATGGCGCTGATGCCCCAGAGAAAACCGCAGGCGGCAGCGATAGATAAAATCCAGGCGGGCGTCATCAGGATATACTTTAAAAATCCGGGAACTTCAATCCACGTCCAGACAATAGGAATGATTAATATGCCGATAATGGAAAATATCACCCAAAAGGCTTCCCAGGAAAATGGTCGATAGTTTTTCATACCGAGACCAAAGCTTCCCTGGAACATACAAGCGATCATCAAGACAAAAAATCCCGCTAGCATAGAACTCTCCTGTTAATTAGATTATGTACTCAAGGATTTTCTCACCATAATGTTCACATATGTGAATTAATGACCACAAATATAAACTAATAGAAAACTAATCCTCGTTTTTTTTATGGTCAACCGAAAAAAAAGATCAATTATTATTTTTCAAGGCCGATCACAATTTCACCTAATCTGACTACAAAAGTATCAGTAGCTATGCCCCAATGGTAGCGCGGTAGTACCAATTTTATGTGAAGCTCATTGCAAAAAGGAGTTCTTATGATGACGTTGAGGGGCATTACCTGGGGTCATAGCCGCGGGTTTACATCCGTAATGGCCACCGCGCAGCGGTTCAGCGAGCTAAATCCGGATGTCGAAATTGTGTGGGAGAAACGTTCATTGCAGGCGTTCGCCGATGGCGATCTTGATGAACTGGCGCGGCTTTATGATCTGCTGGTTATTGACCATCCGTGGGCGGGGTTTGTCGCAGAGAAAGCGATCCTTTTACCTCTGCAGGACCATTTACCAAAAGCGTACCTTGACGATCAGGCAGCAAACTCGGTGGGCGGCTCTCATGAAAGCTATCTTTTCAACGGCTTCCAGAGCGCTCTGGCCATTGATGCGGCAACGCCTGTCGCCGTCTATCGGCCGGACCACCTGCAACAGGGGCAATTCGCCCTGCCGAAAACCTGGCAAGACCTGCTCGCCCTGGCCCGCACCGGAAAGGTCATTTATGCCGGGATCCCGATCAACTTATTGATGGACTTTCTAATGCTCTGCGCCACCCGCGGCGGCGCCTGGTTTGACGAGGAGAGTATCGCCAGCCGCGACACTGGCATCGAAGCGCTTGAAGCGCTGCGCGAACTGGCCAGCCACTGTTCAAAAGAGATTTTTGACTACGACCCTATCGCCGTTCATGAACAGCTTTCAACACGCGATGCCTGGAGCTACTGCCCATTCGCCTATGGCTATTCAAACTATTCCCGCGCCGGTTATGCCCGCTATCTTCTGAAGGCAACGGATGTTGTCTCCTGGCACGGCAAGCCGCTGAAGACCATTCTCGGCGGGACCGGGCTGGCGATTTCCGCAAAATGCCGGCATAAAGAAGCGGCCCTCGCCTACGCCAGCTATACCGCTTCGGCGGAGGTGCAGAAAACGCTCTTCTTCGATAACGGCGGCCAACCGGGTCATCGCGGAGCCTGGCTTGATGAAGAAGTGAATCGCCGCAGCCTGGATTTCTTCATCGACACCCTGCCCACTCTCGACCGCTCGGCTAAGCGTCCACGCTACAGCGGCTTTTTGAGCTTTCAGGATCATGCCGGCGATCTGGTGCGAGAGTATGTCATGAACGGCGGTAACGGCGGCGCCGTTTTCGCCAGCCTGAACGCGCTTTATCAAAAATCACGCAGCTTAATGGAGTAATTATGCTTCCTTTAACAGGTTTAGTGGTACTGGACTTCAGCCAGTTTCTGGCCGGGCCTTCCGCTGCGCTACGCCTGGCGGATATGGGGGCCAGGGTCATCAAAGTGGAACGTCCCCGCGGCGGGGACGCCAGCAGAAACCTGAGTCTTAACAATCAGTGGATCAATAACGACAGCCTGCTTTTTCATACCATTAATCGCGGTAAAGAGAGCTACACGGCCGATCTGAAGGACTCTCGGGAGCTGGCGCAGGTTAAGCGACTGATCGCGCAGGCCGATATTCTTATCGAAAATTTCCGCCCCGGCGTAATGGACAAAATTGGCCTTGGCTATGAAGAAGTCAAGCAACTCAATCCGCAGCTGGTCTATGCCTCGGTCACCGGATACGGTACCGAGGGACCGTGGGTTAAAAAGCCCGGTCAGGATCTGCTGGTGCAGGCCATGTCGGGCCTCACGTGGCTAAACGGCAACAAGGACCAACCGCCGACGCCATTTGCACTATCGGTTGCCGATTCGCTTGCCGGGGCGCATCTGGTGCAGGGTGTCCTGGCCTGCCTGATCCGCCGCGGTAAGACCCGATCCGGCGGGCGGGTTGAAGTCAGCCTGATGGAGTCACTGCTCAGCATGCAGTTTGAAGTGCTGACCACCTGGCTTAACGATGGACACCGTGCGCCCTGCCGCAGCGCGGACAATAACGCGCATGCATATCTCGCTGCGCCTTACGGCATTTATGCCACCCAAAAAGGCTATATCGCGCTCGCAATGGGCTCGGTGGTCAAGCTGGGCGATATTTTGCGTTCTTCAGCACTCAGCGAATACAGCGAACCGGACGAGTGGTTCAGCCGCAGGGACGAGATCAAGCGCGTGATTGCCGGGATTCTGGCCTCTGAAACCGCCGCTTTTTGGCTGGAACGACTCGAGGGAGCCGGCTACTGGTGCGCTGAGGTGAGCGACTGGTCAACCCTGACGGCAAGCGAGGGATTCCGCGCACTGGACATGACTCACGATGTTCAACTCGATGACGGTAAAACAATCGTTATGCTGAAATCGCCGCTGATCTTCAACGGTGCGCGCACCTCCTCCTCCCGCCCCGCGCCAGCTTTAGGGACGCATACGGCGCAGATTCAGGCCGATTTTCACTTACTGGAGGCTGATTGATGAAACCACTAACAGGTATTAATGTGCTGGACTTCAGCCAGTTTCTTTCTGGCCCATCGGCTGCGCTTCGCCTCGCCGATTTAGGGGCCAGCGTAACGAAAATTGAAAATCCAGACGGCGGCGATATCTGCCGTAAGCTCTATATTTCCGAGCTGCAAATTGATGGTGACAGTTCGCTGTTCCACGCCATTAACCGCAATAAGAAAAGCATCACCGTTAATCTCAAAGACGAGGGGCAAAAAAACGCCCTGCGCCCGCTAATTGAACAGGCGGACGTGGTTATCTTTAATTATCGTCCAGGCGTCTCAAAGCGCCTCGGTCTGGACTATGCGTCGCTGCATGAAATCAATCCCGGTCTGGTTTACGGTGAAATTTCCGGCTACGGCGATAGCGGTCCCTGGGTTTCCCGTCCGGGTCAGGATTTACTGGTGCAGGCGCTTTCTGGCTTATGCTGGCTCAATGGCAATCAGGATCAGCCCCCGCTTCCCTTTGGTCTTTCCGTCTGCGATATTTTCGCCGGAGAGTATCTGGTTCAAGGGCTTATGGCCGGGCTGGTACAAAGGGCCAGCAGCGGTGCCGGGTGCCTGGTCCAGGTGAGCCTGCTGGACACCATCCTCGACCTGCAGTTTGAAGTCTTAACCACCTGGTTGAACGATGGTCAGCAGCCGCCGGTCAGAAGTGCGGTCAATAATGCCAACGCCTACATTTCTGCGCCCTACGGCATTTATCCCACCGCCGATGGCTTTATCGCACTGGCGATGGCGCCGATTCCCGTTCTGGGGAACCTGCTGGCATGCCCGGCACTGCTTGAGTTTAACCAGCCGCAGGAGTGGTTCAACCGTCGGGATGATATCAAACGGATCCTGCTGGAACACTTGCGGCATAAGAAAAGCGAGGAGTGGTTAAACATTCTGGAGGCGGAAGATATCTGGTGTGCGCAGGTGATGGACTGGCCGCAGTTAATTGCCAGCGAAGGCTTCCAGTCGCTGAAGATGCTACAGGAAGTCCGGTTGAAGAGCGGAAAAACCCTGCAAACCACCCGCTGTCCAATAAAAATCAACGGCGAGACCTTCACCAGCTTCGTCGGCGCACCGCCTCTTGGCGCGGATAATCCTGGATAATGATGTCACAGGCAGATGACCGGGACATTCCCGGTCACCGTAGCTATTGCGCCAGAACCCGGCACTCTTTCATCACCGCAAGCACATCATCAAGCGCCAGCGACTCCCACTCGTAGGCCAGAACGGTCACGCTAAAAGCCGCCACCATTTTTCCAGCAGAAGAGTAAATGGGCAGCGCAATACAGGCTGCGCGTTCGTTGGCCTCTCGTTGCTCAAGCGCGTAGCCCTGCTGGCGCACCTGGCGTAGTTCAGCCAGTAATACCGGCAGCGTACCAATCGAGTTAACCGTCATTTTCTCCAACGGCGTCTCACCATAAAGCTGCGTAATCTCTTCATCGCTGTATTGGCTCAGCAGAGTTTTGCCAACGGCGGTGCAGTGCGCCGGGAGATGGTTACCGATATGGCGCATTAATGAGAGATCGTCCTGGGCGAGCGCTTTCGCCAGATAAACCACCTGCCTGCCGTCCAGAATCGCCGCGTGGCTGGTTTTGCCCAGTCGTTTGCTCAGAAATGCGGTCAGCAGCCGCAAATCGCGGACCAGATCGGTGCTTTCAATGCAGTTAGCGGCAATTTTAATCAACGCCAGACCAGCGTGATACAGGCGCGTATCCGGCATATACAGCAGATAATCGTTATCAAGAAACTCCTGAATCAGGCTATGGGCGGAGCTTCTGGGGATATCGAGGCTGGTTTGCAGATCGGTGAAGCTCAGTCCCTCGCGATGGCTGGCAATCAGCTCCAACAGGCGGAAAGATCTCTCCGCAGATTTAACTCTGGCCATATTATTTGTCTTTATTATCCGCGATGCGATCGTAAAATTTGCGCGAAGACTGATAGAAGGACTTCAGATTTTTACGCAGCTGGACCTTATCTCGCTGGATAAAGGCCTCATGAATGCTCAGCCGCAGCTTAAAGCTATGCGCCATCGCACCATCAGCGTTAAGCAGCTTGCGCGAGAAGTCTTTACGCAGCATCACGATGGTCTGCATCAACTTGTCATAAATTTGGTTACCGCACAGACGGCCCATCAACAGGTCGTATTCATCAAGCAGCTGGTGATAGGCTTCCGGTTGACCGTCCTGGACAATAAGCTCCGCCATCTGGTCAATTATCGACTGGAAACGAATAAGATTGTCATGGTTCACCACGCCGATCGCGGTGAGATACACCTCTTCTTCGATAAGCTTCCTCGCGGCATAGATTTCATCGAGGTTGTGAATCTCTTTATGGAAGATCCAGGTCATCGTCTCTTCAGGAAGCTGCGGTTTGTTTTCGCAGACATAGCTGCCATCGCCTGGTTTTATCTCAATAAGCCCGATCAGCGATAGTGCGCGCAGCGCTTCACGTACCCGGCTGCGCGTGACGTTGAACATCTCCCCCATCGCCCGTTCGTTCGGCAAGCGCTGGCCGGGTCTGAGCTTTCCGGAGGTGATCTGCAAAGCGATCTGCTCCATAATCTGCTCGGTAAGCGTGGTTTTCTTCAGTGCTGTCACATCCATGATATTTTCCGTATGCGGACAAGGTTCATATCTATGAATTTACGTAAGCCATGTCCGTTGTGCAACACTTTGATGTTCACTATTCCAGCAGGATCGCAGATGCAAAACCGGGCGTTTTAAAGCGAAGAGCAGAACCGGTTACAAGAAGAAAGATACGCTAATGCATGACTGCGGGGTGATTAATCCGTCGTGAATTTATCGCTCATCGCAGATGCCTGTAAATAATCAGACAATGCCGGCAAGGCGCTGTGAATCGACAGGTATTTGATGATTGAAATTGAAAATATCCATTTACCAATACACCAACCCGATAAGATAAAAACGCCAGGCCGGTGCCCGGCGTTGATAGGTTTATGAACGGCTTCTGGCCAGCAGGATAATAATAAACAAGCCGCCTATTCCTGCAGTAATGATCCCAATCGGCAGCTCCTGCGGGGCTAACAGCGTCCTGCTGACGATATCGCCGCCGCACAAAAGCGCCGCCCCCCATAGACCGCATAAAGGAAGCAGCAGCAGATGCTTAACGCCGGAAAAGTAGCGGCACATATGCGGAACCATCAGCCCGATAAAGCCAATCACCCCGGTTAAAGCCACCAGCAGCGAAGTTGCCAGCGCACAGCAGAGGAAAACCTCCATCCGCAGGCGGCTGACGTTAATCCCCAACGACTGCGCCGTTTGCTCACCGGCCAGTAAACCATCCAGCGAGCGCCAGCGTAACAGAATAAAAGCGCTGAGAAATAGCAGGCTAAATATGGCATAAGGTAAATTATCCCAACGCGCGAGACCGAGGCCCCCCAGCGACCAGAACAGCACCGAGCTGGCGGCCCGTTGATCGCCGGAAAAAATCAGATAGCTGGTCAGCGCACCGAATAAAAAGGAGATAGCCAGCCCGCAGATCACTAAGTGTTCGGCGCCACGCTGCTTTTTAAAATGGAACAGCAGCATCACCGCCACCGCGGAGCAGATACCGCCGACAAACGCCGATACCGGCAGCGTCAGCGCGCCAAGCCGCTCACCGAATCGGGTAATCACCAGTACTGCCCCCGCCGAAGCGCCGGAGGAAAGTCCGAATAAAAAAGGATCGGCCAGATCGTTGCGCGTGGTGGTCTGCAAAAGACCGCCAACCATAGCCAGCACGGCTCCCGCCAGCACCGATAGCAGCGTTCTTGGCACACGTAAATCAATGACGATGCGGCTGACCATCTCAGAAACCGGCACATCAAGAAGCCGTAAGGCACCCAGGACCTGCTCCAGCGATAGCGGCGCGCTGCCTTTGGCAACGCTGAGCAGCATCAATCCGGCTAATACTGGCACAGCGCCCCACATTGCCCAGTAGTAGCGACATTGAGTACCACTCATTGGTTGGCCGCTGGATACATCGCATGAGCCAGTTTTTCGGCCGCTTTAATATTTGCCGGACCAGGCGTCAGTTCAGCGTACTGCAGCTTCAGATAACGCTGATTCTTCACCGCCGGAGTCTGCTTCATTAACGGATGATTTTCGAGGAAGCGACGCAGCGAATCCGCTCCGCTACCGGTCTGATAATCAAGAAGAATAATAAAGTCTGGCTCTGCCGTCGCGACGCTCTCCCAGGAGGTTGTTCCCCAGCTGATATCCAGCCCGTCCATCACGTTTTTGCCCCCCGCCGCTTCGATAATGGCGGTCGGCATAGCGTATCGACCGCTGGTAAAGGGCTTATCTTCGCCAGAATCATAGACAAACACTTTCAATGGCTGAACGCCTGGCGGCGGCTCAGGCAGCTCATCCAGCGTTTTTTTCCAGCCATCGACCAGCGCCTGCGCTTCATGCTGTTTGCCGAAAATCTTGCCCAGCGTCAGCTCGTCGTTATACAGCAGGTCCATGCTTGCTTTGCGCTTATTGTCAGCGGTAAATACGCAGCTCTCGCTCAAAACAAATGTCTTGATGCCATATTTATCGAGCACGGAAGGCGTGACCTCTCCGCCGACTTTCATCCCGTAATTCCAGCCCGCGAAAAAGAAGTCGGGATTAGCCGCCAGCAGCGTTTCCAGAGAGGGATATTTAGGCGCAAGCTCGGGAATTGAACCCATCTCCTTTTTAAATTCCGGGGTCATTTTGTACCAGCCGGTAATACCGGTTAACCCAACGATACGGTCCTGCAACCCGAGAGCAAAAGCCATTTCAGACATATTAAGGTCGTGTATTACCGCCCTTTTCGGCGCTTGTGTAAACGTCACCGGCGTCCCGCAGCTGTCAATAGTGACGGGATAATCAGCAGCGTTTGCCGCGGAAACGGATAGAACAGCCATCATGCCTGCAAACCATTTATTCATTATTCTTTGTCCTCAGAAATTTATTAGGCATAGCCTGGAACCTCAAAAATCCGCAGCGCCTTCCCGGTCTCAGGATGCGGTACGGTAAAGCTGGTCACGCCGAAAACGGGATAAAGCTGTTTCGAAACAAGCACGCGCTCCGGCACATCCCAGGCCACGGCGCGCCCTTGCGATAAAAGCAAAACGCGGTCGGCGAAGGATTCAATCAGTGAAAGATCGTGCAGTACCGCGACTACCGTGATCCCCTGGCTTTTCACTAGCGAGAGCAGTTCCACCCGGCCCGACGGATCAAGATGGTTGGTCGGCTCATCCAGCAGCACCAGTTTTGGCGACTGGGCCAGCACCCGCGCCAGCGCCGCCCGCTGCCGCTCCCCGCCGGATAACGCAGATAGCGGACGCTTGCGCAGCTTCTGCAATCCCGTATCGTTAATGGCTCGGGTCACGATGGTTTCATGTTCACGACGCGACATATCCCGGGCGTGAGGAATACGTCCGAGAGTGACATAATCCTCAAGAATCAGCCGCATATCCGGGGCATCATTCTGCGCGAGGACTGCAATCTGCTGGGCCCGCTGCTGCCGGGTCAAAGCCGCAACGGAGCGGCCGAATAGCCGTATGTCGCTATCCCGCGAAGTCAGCTCCTGATCGATCGCCCGTAATAAAGAGGTTTTCCCGCTGCCATTCGGCCCAATCACCGCCAGGCACTCTCCCCTGCCGGCATTAAAATGAATGCCGGAGAGAAGCTCCCCGCCGCCGGGTCGCGGCAATGATTCAATATTGACGCTAAGCACCGGCTCAACGGCCGTACCACAATTTGTCAAACGCTCCTCCATTAGCAGGCTCTTCGCCGCTCTTCAGAGCGAATTGCCGGCCCATCTTTTTTCATCTTTTACTCCCTGGAACAGATGATAATAATGATCATCTAAAAAGAAAGGTGAATAGCCACATATTTCACAATGATTTATAGGATATGTTATAACATAACAATAAAGAGCAAAGGTTTGCAACCTGCTCTCATGACCTGACCGGCGAGAAAAGTTAAAACATTGGTGGTTGTCCAAAGAGTACCGCTGTGCTGTATTGCTACATCACTAACGTGATTTCAAAAGGAAACGTTCAGGATGAAAACGGTTGAGTTTTTGCTGTACACCCTAAAACCCGGCACCGGAGAAGATTTTCACCAGATTATGCTGGAGCAAAGTGCGCCTTGCCACCGTGCCGCCGGAATGGATATCGTCTCTTTTGGTAACTCTGTCGAAGACAAAGATGCTTACTATTTGATTCGCGCCTATGACGATCTAACTCATTTAAAAACTTCGCAGGAAGCCTTTTATCGCAGCCCGGCGTGGCGCGAAGGCCCACGTCAGGCCATTATCGATAAAATCATCGTCAGCATAAAATCAACGATGGTCCTTAGCACCGGCGCTGTTGACGGTCTGCGTTCTTGCTGACTTTAATTATTTCACCGCATTGCCTTAAATTATGGAGAGTTTGCAAAATGGAAAAAAAATACCTGCTGGCGCTAATCATCCTCAGCCAGCCAGCACTCGCTGATAAAGATTATGACAAAGCCGTTGCCGCTTATATCGAATATAACTGCGATTACAATGCCAAAGCATTAAAAAAAGAGGGTTCGGCAACCCCCTATAAAGAGCTGATTGCGGCCTGCAGCAAAGGGGCTGATGATATTAAAAAGTTCGTCACCGACTGGCCTGACTTTGGAACAAACGAAGGGATTATGGCATTTCAGGGTACAGTGGCTCCCTACGCCCATGAGGCGACAGCCGAAAGTGCCTATAAAAACCAAATTTATCAGTATGGCGTTGGCTCGTGGGGGATAGGATATATCCAGAGCGCTGCGGCAAAAGCGAATACGATCAAACAGTGGAAGCAAGGGAAATTCAAAATAAAATAAAACCGGGCGTTATCGTATAGAAAGATTTTGCGAGACCGGATCTATTATCATCGTATTTCTGCCGGGTGGAGGCCCATGCCTTGCCCGGCCGACAAAACAAGCCATATCAATTGAATAAGCCTCGACTATAAGGCTCCAACGAGCAATGCCTGGCAGGCATTCTGAAACTCCTTATTTTTTTGCCTGATTGCAACCCGCCCTCCTCAACCGTTTTCCTGCGCTGTCCGCCGGCTCATTTTGCCAACTCCCTCACAAAATTATCCGTCTGAAAATTCTGTCCATATGGCCGGGACTCTTGCCTATCACGCCTTTTCCGCCAGCTCCTTACAGTAAGCCCATGTCATTCACATCGTAATCTATGTTTTTTCAGCCAACAGGAGTAGTGGTACATGATCGATTTTAATGATCCCCGCCAGGTCGCAAAGGCCATTCAGTTCACCAACGTCAACCCGGACCTGACCCGCGAAGGGCTTATTCAGCATCTCAACATCTGTATGGAGTATCAGTTTGATGCGGCAATGATCGCGCCGTGCTGGGTCGCCGTCGCCAAAGACGTCCTGAAAGGAACCGGTATTCGCGTTGCCACCACCGTGAACTTCCCCCAGGCCAACGATACGACAGCAATGAAAGTCGCCGTGGTGAGAGAACTGGCAAAAGAAGGCGCCGATGAATTTGATTTCCCGCCCAACCCAGGCTTTTTGCTCGGCGGAATGGATGACCTCTATTTCAACGAGCTGAAAGAGGTGACCCACATTGCCCATGACCTGGGAATGAAAGTCAAAGCGATGCTGGAGTTTGGCTTTATCACCGAAGAGGTGATGAAAATCAAAGCCACCCGCTACGCCTACGAAGCAGGTATTGACTGGGTGAAACAATCCAGCGGCTGGGGCAAAGGCGGCTGCGCGGCAACGGTAGAAGATGTCCAACTTCTCAAAGCCAATATCCAGGCCCCTTGCCGGGTCAAAGTATCCGGTAAAGTGAACACGCTTGAGAAGATGAAAGAGATGTTCGTCGCAGGCGCAGAGCTGGTTGGCACCAGTTCCGGCCCTGAGCTGGTGAAAGGTCTGGTCGGCGACATCAACGCCTATTAACCGAAGAGTACCGCCGGTAACGGCGGTACTACGCCCGCACAATTTAAGGAGTATGTGATGAGTGTATTTATTCTCGGCAGTTATGCAAAAGCCCTGGTGATGACGGCCGAACGCATACCGCTGGCTGGTGAGACGCTAATCGGACATGACTTTCGTCAGACCTGGGGCGGCAAAGGTTCCGATATGGCAGTGCAGGCCGCCCGCCTGGGGGCGGATGTGGTCTATAGCGGCGTGGTCGGTAAAGATACGTTCGGCAATGAGTTTGTTGAGCTGATGCTTGAGGAAGGGATCAATATCGACGGTCTCACGCTGACCAACGAGTTGCCGACCGGCGCTGGCCTGATTATTAAAGATAAAGAAGCGCGCAACGTGATTGTGGTTGATATGGGGGCCAACAAACTGTTTACCCCGGCGCTGGTGGATAACGCTCTGCATCAGATAAAGAGCTGTGGCGTGGCGCTGGCTCAGCTGGAAATCCCGCTGGAAACCGCGCTCTACGGGCTAAGACGCGCAAAATCACTGGATAAAATCACCATTCTCAACCCGGCTCCGGCCAGAGACCTGCGCGGCCTCGACCTGAGCGCCATTGACTACCTGACGCCCAATGAAACCGAAGCCCGCGTCGCGCTGGGCCTGGCGCCGGACGACGCCCGCAGCAACCGGGAAATCGCCAGTATGCTGCTTGAAACCGGCTGCCGCTATGTGGTGATGACGCTGGGCGAAGCGGGGTCCGCCGTTTTTGGCCCGCAAACCACTCAGGAGATCCCGTCCTGCCAGGTGGATGTGGTTGACAGCAACGGCGCGGGCGACAGCTTTAACGCTTCCCTCGCGGTGGCGCTGGATGAGGGCCTGCCGATAAGCAAAGCGGTACTGTTCGCCAACGCCGCGGCGGCCCTGTGCTGCTCTGACTGGGAAACCGTCCCCTCTTATAAATACCGCACCGATGTCGACGCATTTCTGCAATCTCACGTCGTGACCGAGGAATAATAACAATGAGACCCGATAGAATCTTACACCCTGAACTTGCCGCCGCTCTGGCGACGCTCGGCCATACCGATATCGTGCTGGTAACCGACGCAGGGTTTCCAATCCCGGCCGGAGCGAACCGTATCGACCTCGGACTGTGGCCCGGCACCGTCGATGTCCGCGACATCCTGCGCGTGCTGCGAACGGAGATTTTCGTTGAAGAAGTGCATTTTGCCAGCGAAGTCCGCGACTGCCACCCGCAGCTGTATCGCGAAGTACAAACTATCTATACCGGCTCTGGCGCGGCGTTTTACGCTGCCAGCCACGAAACGCTGTGCCACGAGATCGCGCACAAAGCCAGGCTGGTTATTCGCTCCGGATCGTTCGAGCCATGGGCGAATTTCGCTCTCGTCGCCAGCACCGATCCTTTCGCCTGGTTTACCGACGATTCAGGCGTGCAGCCCCTGCCCGCTTACGTCGCGCGACGCCAGCGCATGACCGACAACGCTGTACCAGAACTGAGCTGACGGGAGGCAATGATGAAAGCAGCAGTAGTCAGTGAACGTCATCCAGGCCAGGTTGAGATTCGTCAGATGGCGGTTCGTCCTTTAGCTTCCGGCGAGGCGCTGGTGGACGTGGAGTGCTGCGGCGTCTGCCATACCGATCTCCACGTCGTGCAGGGCGATTTTGGCCCCGTTCCCGGTCGGGTTCCGGGCCATGAAGGGATCGGCATCGTTCGCGCCGTCGCCGACGACGTGACCAGCCTGACGCCCGGCGATCGGGTCAGTATCGCCTGGTTCTATGCAGGCTGCGGAGTATGTGAATACTGCGTCAGCGGTCGGGAAACCTTTTGCCGCAGCGTAAAAAACGCCGGTTACAGCGTCGATGGCGCGATGGCCGAGCAGTGCATCGTGAAAGCCGACTACGCGGTAAAAGTCCCCGAAGGCCTCGACCCGCTGATTGCCAGCAGCATTACCTGCGCTGGCGTGACCACCTACAAAGCCATTCGCGTCTCCGATGTTCGTCCCGGACAGTGGCTGGCCATCTGGGGTGCCGGTGGTTTGGGCAATATGGCGATCCAGTTTGCCCGCCACGTTTTTAACGCCCGCGTTATCGCCATCGATTTGCAGGACGACAAGCTGGCGCTCGCCCGCGAGTGCGGTGCGGAAATTACCCTCAACCCCAGCCGGGACGACGTTCCCGCACGCATCCAGCAGATCACCGATGGCGGCGCCCATTGCGCCGTGGTGGTTGCCGTGGCGCGCGCCGCCTTTCACCAGGCCGTCAATAGCGTCCGCGCCGCGGGCAAAGTGGTTTGCGTCGCCGTTCCGCCGGGCGATCTGGACCTGAATATCGTCAAAACCGTACTCGATGGTATCCAGATAGTCGGCAGCCTGGTGGGCACCCGCCAGGATCTGGCGGAGGCTTTTCAGCACGCGCTGGCCGGACGCGTTCGCCCGGTGGTACAGACCCGCAGGCTGGAAGAGATCAATGCCATTTTTAACGAGATGGACAACGGCACCATCCAGGGACGCATGGTGATTGATTTACGCACGTCGCGGCAAACAGAGGAGTCAGGCGCATGAAGATTACCGGCTGGCGCACGCTGAAAACCTGGCACCGCTGGGGGCGGCCGATTGGCGATGTCAACGGCACCCTCACCTCAGGCGTCACTGAAGTCCCGGTGTTGATCCTCGAAACCGATGAGGGCATTAGCGGTATCGGCGTCGGCGGACATGCGGATATTGCGCGCATTTTCCCCGCCATCGAAGGCGAAGATCCGCGTGCGGTGACGGCGCTCTACGACCGAATGCAGGCCTGGGTCTTTAAAAGCGGCCATGCGGGCAGCGTTTTTGGGGCGATCGGTGTCGTCGATATGGCGCTGTGGGATTTGAAGGCCAAATGCGCCGGGGAGCCGCTCTGGCGTCTGCTCGGCGCGAGAAGCCCGTTCGTCCCCGGATATGCTTCGGGGCTGGATTTCCCGCTGTCGCTGGAGGCGTTAACCGCGCTCCATCAGCGTTTCGCCGAGCGTGGATTCAGCGCCTTTAAGCTCAAGGGCGGCCTCGACGTTGAACAGGATTTACAGCGCCTGCTGGCGGTGCGCGAAGTGTATCTCGCTAACAGCCCTTCGCCGGTGATGATGATTGATGTTAACGAATCGATGAGCGCGAAACAGGCAGTGCGCTACGTCAGTCGTTTGCAGGAAGCGCTGGATCTGAGCTGGATTGAAGAACCCGTGCGCCGCTGGGACGCCGCCGGACACGCCGCCATTCGCCAGCAGGTGCGCTGCGCGGTGGCTACCGGGGAGAACCTCACCGGCCTGGAACAATTTCTGCCGCTGCTGAAAGAGAATGCAGTGGATGTCCTTCAGGCAGGCATGTGCTGGGGCATCACCCACTTTTTGCGCGTCGCCAACCTGGCGCAGGCGTTTAGCCTGCCGGTCAGCCCGGTCGGCTACAACGCCAATCCGGTGGCCCACGCGGCGGCGGCGGTCAGCAACCATCTCAGCTGCGAGATACAGGATCTCACCTTCCCGAACGGATTACGCGTGGATCAGCGCATCGAAAACGGCGGCATCGTACTGGGCAACGAACCGGGGCTCGGGATCGCCATTGATGAAAACGCATTACAGCAACAGCAAAACGACGGCAACTGGACGATAGCTCAGGGCCCGCACGTCAGGCCCGAACGCGCGGGGCTGCGCCTGAGCCTGCGGACGCCCGTCGACGATTAATCATAATGGAGCGAATAATGAAAACAGTACCTTTTGGACGCACGGGAATTCAGGTACCGGTGCTGGCGATGGGTGCGGCCTCTCTGGGCAGCATTTATCACCCGGTATCGCAACAGCAGGCTAACGAAACCGTGGCGACGGCCCTTGCCCACGGCGTGAACTATTTCGACGTTGCCCCCTATTACGGGCTGACCAAAGCGGAAACCGCCCTGGGCGTCGCGCTAAAAGGCGTACCCCGCGGCAGCTATACCCTGGCGACGAAAGTCGGGCGCTACGGCGACAGCCAGTGGGATTTCTCCCGCGAGGCCACCCTGCGCAGCATCGATGAAAGTCTTACCCGTCTGGGCAGCGACTATATCGATGTGATTCAGTGCCATGACATTGAATACGGTGATATGGGGCAACTGCTGGATGAAGCGCTGCCGACGCTGCGGGAGCTACGCGATAGCGGCGTCGTACGCCACGTCGGTATCACCGGCTACGATCTTGCCCTGCTGGAGCGCGTCGCCTGTGAGCAAAAAGTGGATACCGTGATGGCCTACTGTACCTGGAGCTTACAGGACCGGCGGCTGGGCTCGGTAGCGCAGCGGCTGAATCAGGCAGGGATTGGCGTACTCAACGCTTCGCCTCTGGCGATGGGGCTGCTGACCCGCAGCGGCGCGCCGGACTGGCACCCGGCGCATCAGGATGTGCAGGCTATCTGCCGCCAGGTGTCCACCCTGTGCGATAGCCACGGCGTGAATATTGCCCAGATTGCTCTCCAGTTTGCGCTCACCACCGCAGCGGATAACGGCATTGCCTCCACGGTAATCGGCACCGCCAGCGCCGACAATATGCTGGATAATATCCGCTGGTGCACGCAGCCGCTTGACCCGGAACTGCTCGCTCAAATCAATGAGCTGATGGCTCCCGTACTCAATATTGGCTGGGATCTGCTGCCGGGCAACGGAGGGAAAGCGCAAAAATGAGCACCTTCGACAGCCATCTGCATCTCTGGGATCCGCGCGTGCTGCGCTACGACTGGCTGCAGGAACTCCCGGCGCTTAACCGGCCCTTTTTGCCCGCTCAGCTGGCGGAAGTGGCGAAGTCCCCGGAAGCGGCCATCGTAGTTCAGGCCGACTGCGCCGAGCAGCAGGCGCTCCAGGAGGTGGCGTGGATAAACCAGCTGGCTGAAACCAGCGCGATTAAACTTGCCGGAATTGTCGCCTGGGCGCCGCTGGAAACGGGCAACGCCGTGGCGCCTTATCTGCGCCATTTACGTGAATTGCCGCGCGTGGTGGGCATCCGGCGCTCCCTGCACAATGAGCCGCTGGATCTGTTTTATCACGCCGGTTATCGCGAGGGTTTACTGGCGGCGGCCCGCGAAGGCTTTGTGCTGGATATGTGCGTCAGGGCATCTCAACTGACCGCGCTTCACGATTTATTGACGTGGCTGTATCAACGCGCGCCTGAAGCCCTGGTCGTGCTGGATCATATGGGAAAACCGGCTATCGCTGACGCCCAATGGCAGACCTGGCTGGACGCATTTACCGCTCTCGCCGCCTTTCCTCATCTGGCATGCAAAATCTCTGGCTTGCCGACAGAAGCGGACTGGCAAAGCTGGCGGCCGGAGCAGCTGCGGCCCTGGATCCAACAGGCAATAGCGGTATTTGGCCCACGGCGCTGTTTATTCGGCGGCGACTGGCCGGTAGTCGAACTGGCGGGTGGCTACGCGCGCTGGCAAACCTGCGTGACCGAGGCCATTGCCCACTTATCTCCCGAGGACATTAACGCGGTAATGGGCGAAAACGCGCGCCGTATTTACCTGATGCAATCAGGAGGGGAAAATAAATAAAAACTGAGTCAGATGACGTTTATTTCAATTCACCCTACTGAATAATAATGAGGAAATAAGCATGTCCGATAATATCAATTCATTACCCGGCGGCAAGGTTGACGATCGGTCGCAAACCACGTCGCCAGCAAATAACATTATGGTGACGGGGCGTAAGAAAAATATTCTGCTGGCCTCGCTGTTTACTAATTTCTTTGTTCTGCTGGCGCTCTACTGCGGGGTTATCTCGGTTCTTCTCCCCAATCACGTGGCGCAAATCGACCCGGAAAATAAAGCTAACAACCTGGCTATCGTCATGACTTCGGCGCTGCTGTTTACGATTTTCGCTCAGCCGATTGCCGGAGCCTTATCCGACCGCTGCCGTTCGACATGGGGACGCCGTTCGCCGTTTATCGTTGGCGGTGCATTAATCGGCGGGCTGGCTATCTTCGGCATCTCCATGACAACCACTATCGCCGGCATTGCGGTGTTCTGGTTAATGGCTGCCGTCTCGCTGAACTGCATGAACGGCCCGCTGGCGACGGTGGTCGCTGACCGATTCTTACCGGAGAACCGCGGTATCGCTTCCGGCTTCGTCGGCGCGGGTTCCACCGCCGGCGGCACGGTGGGGATTATTCTTGCCGGCTATCTGGCCTGGAACCTGCAGCTGGGGTACCTGGTTTTCGCACTGGCTATCGCCGCCTGCTGCGTGGCCTTTGTGCTGATCAACCGCGAACCTTCGACCCGAGCCATGGAGGTTGAACCCTTCCGCTGGGGGACGTTCTTCAAAAACTTCTGGGTCAGCCCACGCGAATACCCTGATTTTGGCTGGGCATTCTTTGGCCGCTTCGCCATGTATCTGGGCTACCAAGGCGTGGTCACTTACCAGCTGTATATTCTGCAAGATTTCATTGGCTTAAGCGTCGAAGATTCTAACTATGCTATCGGCACCATCTCGGTCATCACTTTGGTGACGCTGCTTTTCTCCGGTCTGGTTTCCGGCATCATCTCCGACAAACTGCAACGGCGAAAAATCTTTGTGTTCCTCTCAACTCTGCTGATGGCCGCTGGTTTATGCGTTCCTCTGTTTATGCCGACGCTGACCGGAATGTATATCTATGCCGCCATTATGGGGCTGGGCTATGGCGCTTATACCTCCATCGATATGGCGCTGATGACTCAGGTGCTGCCGGGCGGCGGTAAACAGGCCGGTAAAGATATGGGGATCCTGACGATTGCTACCGTATTACCACAATCTTTCAGCCCAATATTATCCGCATGGCTACTGGCAACGTTTAATAATGATTATTCATCGCTATTTATTGCCGCTATTGTTTTCGTCTTTGCTTCATCGTTTTTTGTATTACCGATTAAATCCGTTAAATAAATAACGCGTTATATGCAGGCGAGAGCGCGCTCAGCAATGAGTGTGAAGGCCCTCGCCTGCGCCTGATACCGGGATTCCCGGTAATTTTCACAGGAGAATACAATGGCTCAGCCTCTTTTCCACGGGGTCATTCCCCCGGTACCTACGCTATTTAATGCGCAGGGAGAATTTGATGAATCCGCCCAGGCAATATTAATTGAACACCTGCTGGCATCGCCGGTAGATGGCCTTTTTTTCCTCGGCAGCGCGGGGGAATTTGCCCATATGTCCGATACCCAGCGGCGTCATGTAGCAGAATTCTGTCTCACCCAGGTGGGTGGGAGAAAACCCGTTTTGATCGGCATCGCCTGCTGCGGCACTCAGCAGACAATCGAGGTCGGACTGCATGCGCGACAGGCTGGCGCAGACGGTGTGGTGGTGGTTAACCCCTGGTACAGTCCTCTGAGTGAAAGCAATCTGGTGCGCCATTTCATGACGATTGCTAACGCCCTGCCGCTCCCCATCATTCTCTATAACTTCCCGGCGCTTACCGGTCAGTCGATCCCGCCGTCGGTTATCAAAGACCTGGCGCTGAGCTGCCCGAATATCGTGGGCCTGAAAGATACCGTCGATACGCTCTCGCATATCAGAGAAACCCTGCACGCGGTCAAGCCCCTACGCCCGGATTTCGCGGTGTTTGCCGGCTATGACGAATATCTACTGGGGACCTTGATTCTGGGAGGTGACGGCGCTATTCCAGCCAGCGCCAACTTTGCGCCGCAGCTCGCCTGCGGAATACTTCGCGCCTGGCATCGTCACGATCTTAGCGAAGCGGTGGCCCTGCAGCAGTCTCTTTCGTGGATCCCGCCGCTCTACGCTATCGATGTGCCATTCTATAATGCCGTGAAATATGCCCTCCGGCTGACCGGCGTGGATATTCCTGTCTATGCGCTACCTCCCGCGTCGCCATTAACAAACGAAATGCAAGAAGAAATTAAACAGATTCTGCAACGTGCCCACGTTATTAATAAGGATGACAACGATGAGTAAAGTTCGCCGCTTTGGTTGTGTGGTTAAAGTCCGTCCAGAAAAGCTCGATTATTATAAAGAGCTTCACGCTAACCCTTGGCCGGAAGTCAATGCCATGATTAAAGAGTGCCATTTACGCAACTTCTCTATTTACTATAAAAATGGATTATTGTTCAGCTATCTGGAGTATGACGGCGACGATTACGAAGCTGACCAAAAGAAAATGGCCGCGCATTTAAAAACCCAGGCATGGTGGCAGGAGACCGGGCCATGCCAGATGCCTCTCGACGGCGAACCGGAAGGCTCGTTGTGGGCTGAAATGGAAGAAGTTTACCACCTCGATTAATAGAAAAAATAAATACCCCCTCTGCGTTATTTTACTGGCGCAGGGTTCCCTGCACTTTTATTTATGATAGTGACCTAATGAGAATAAGATGAAAATAACCTCTATGACCCTACCAGGTTTCTGCCTGATAAATATCATGACCATCCCTTACGCATTTTCCGCACAGAATGTCAGTATCGAACAACGCCTGAATCAGCTGGAATTACGGCTTCAGCAGGCGGAAAATCGCGCCGCGGTGGCAGAGCAAAAAAATGCACAATTAGCAACCCAGCTAAAACAAACGGAAGCGGGTTCGCACCAGGCGCAACAAAAGGTCGAAGATCTTGAAACCCGTACGCAAAAAATTGAAAAAATCACTCCTGATGATAATGGCTATTTTGAACTCCACGGCTATGCGCGCTCCGGGATGATGACCAACCACAACGCCCGCCATTCACAGGGAGGACCGTTTATGACCCCGGCCGGGCAAACTGGCGGCGCAATTGGCCGTTTGGGGAACGAGCCGGACACCTATGTCGAAGTCTATCTGGAGAAAAAACAGCGCCTGGATAATGGCGCGACCACCCGCTTTATGACCATGATCGCCGACCAGCAAAAAAGCTATAACGACTGGACCGCTGATTCCAGCACCTTAAACGTCAGTCAGGCGTTTGCCGAAATCGCCTCTCTGCCCAGCTTTAGCGGGCCGCTTAAGGACACCACGCTGTGGGCCGGCAAGCGCGTCGATCGCGATAACTTTGAAATTCCGTGGCTCGACTCCAAATTCGTGGCGCTCAACGGTACCGGAGGCGGCATTTATGACGTTCGCTGGTCGGAGAATACGCGCAGCAACTTCTCTTTTATCGGGCGCAGCTTCGGCGATGTCGACGTAGTCAATAATGATGTGCAGAACTATATCCTTACCGCCAACAACTATTTTGGCCCGGTACAGCTGTTTGTCAGCGGCATGCAGGCAAAGGACAATGAGCAACGGGAAACGCTTAGCGGCTATAAAGTCTTTAACGCCGCCAATAAAGGCTACACCGTCCTGCTCGGCTATCAGGGCGATAGCTTCTATGGGCTGACGCAGGGGGAAACGCGCAGCGTGCTGTCATGGGGACAAGGTCTGGGCGCGGAGGTGAAAAATATCGGCACCGACCCGGCGCTACTCTCCGATGCCAGCACCCTGCGTTTTGCTAGCTATGGGATGGTCAATCTGGCCCCCGACTGGGATTTTGCCCCCTCGGTCCTTGCGCAATCTAGCCGCGATCGCTACGTCAAGGGCGACGACTACCGCTGGATAACCCTCAACGGCCGCCTGATGCAGAACATTACGCAAAACTTCGCTTTAGGCTATGAGGCCACGTGGCAGTATATGGATCTCGACCCCAACGGCTATCAGCAGTACCAGAAGGTACACGGCAACTTCTATAAACTCACCTTTGCCCCAACCTTCCGCCCGGATGATATTTCGCCGTTCTTCACCCGCCCGGAGCTGCGCGTTTTTGCCACCTGGATGAACTGGGATAAGGCGCTGGATAACTACAGTCCGAACGATACGCTGGGCCAGAAAGGCTTCACCTCCGGTGGAGAGTGGTCGTTTGGTATTCAGATGGAAACCTTCTTCTGATCGAAGGTGTTCGGCTTTCTGGCAAAGCCGAACACCTGCTGGTTTATTCTGCCGATCCGTCCGACAGCTGTCTCTCCTGGCGGCGAAACTCGCTGGGCGAAACCCCAACCGCACGATGAAAATCACGCGAAAAATGCAGCGGATCGTTATAGCCCACCTGCCCGGCAATTTTGCCAATGGTGTCATTCGTTTCCACCAGTAAGCGCCGGGCCTGGGACAGGCGATAGTTTTTTAGCCATTTTAACGGGCTCTGATTGAAGGTTTCCTGAAACAGGCGAAATAACTGCGACTTGCTGACCTGGCAATACTGCATAAATTTGCCAATATCCCACTCGTCATTATAGTGGCTGTGGATCTGATAAATAAGATGCCCCAGTCCCCGATGGGTAATCACCGGAGATTTCTCCGTTTCCTGACTGCGGTTTTCCAGCAAAGTAAAAATAAGTTTGGCGCACAGCGCATCACAGTGCGCGTCCGAAACCAGCGTATGGCTTTTCATTAAGCCGAAGAGTTGATAATAAATTTCTGTTACCTTCTCCGGCTGTTGAAAGGTAAAAACGGGCGCCTGGAGAACATTGAGAATATGCATGATGCTATTTAATTTTGAACTATCTATTCTCAGCCATAATATTTCCCAAGGCTCGGCGCTATCCGGATAGTGTTCATGCGGCCATCTTACCGGCAGCCAGGCGAGATTCCCCTCCTGCACATGATGAAGATTATTTTCCAGGCGAACAACGCCTCGCCCTTTGAGACAATATATAAGCTCATGCCCGACAACGGACTGGCGCTGAATATGAAAATTGGCGTTAGTCCGGATATGCCCCGCCCTGAGAACCCGATAGTTAACCAGCGTCGAAAAATCATCGGATTCCCGATACCAGTTTTCGATGACCTGCGTTCGCTGCGCGAGTGAATTCATATGCCGCTCCCTACACAATCAATATTCATCAAGCGTATGAATATCTATCGTGACACGGTATGCGGAAATTCAGGCCGGTTTCGTTATGGATTTTTGAGCTATCTCACAACAAAGCAACAGATGAATTCTACGTCGAAGATTTTCCCCCAAAAGCCATCTTTAACACTCACTCAGCGCGTCAGGAAAGCCCCACGGCGCATGGCTGGTGTCACAATGCCGGCCTGCCTCAGGGCAACGTTTTCCCTTCCGGCTCTCCCCCTGAATGATGAGATCGTTGTTTAACGGTTTCCAGCGTAGTACGCAGTCAACCAATTAAAGAAAAGGATTGATGAGAATCTACTCCCTTAGAATAGGGTTAGTTCTTTAACATGGCCTCCTGCCAGCGCCTCGTCAGATAATTATGTTCATCCATAACCGAATTCCACACCGCAATATGTCCCATACGTTGCGCGTAACTTCCGCCGTCACGGATCTCGCCCACAGGGATCAGCGGCGCGCCATGCGCATCAAATAGCAGCTCAGCGGCAGGTTTTCCCCCATACCAAAAATCCCATTCAGCCAGTGAGAGATGGGCGCGACTTCGCTGTGGATTGGAGATGTAATATCCCTGCCGGGCCATTACCGCGCCGGGCCAGCCGGACTGCCACCAGTTGAGGTATTCGTATGCCGCATCTTTTATGCTCCCGGTCACGCAGCGTGATAACGACATCCCGCCGTACCATGCGCGATACCCTTCTCTCGGGTGCGCCATTTTATAGCCCCGCTGGTGAAAGTGGCGACGGAAATAGATAGGAGCCCACAGGCTCTGGACCTCCACGTGCCGGTTATCGATTAAGTCGCAAGCCTGCTCCTGAGTCGACCAGAACGCCGCAAAGTGCCCCTGGCGATTGAGCTGTGTCAGCTCCTCCGTCAGAACATCAATCTCTTCCAGCGACAGATTGCCGATATCCGAAAAGCGCGCCATCCCGGCCCCCTGCATAGCCAGGGCCGCATCAATGCCCCCCATTGCCGCATCCTCCTGCAGCGCAACCGCCCCGGTGAGAGCAGGATGCAGCAGCCACCCCCAACTCTCCTCTTCGCCGCGCAGCGCATCAGGAAGACGGTCGACATGATAGGCAAAGCTATCGGCGTTATGCGTCAGCGGCAGCATGCTAATGCGATCGCTCGGTTGGCTGCTCAAATGGAGATCGCGCTGGACGTACAAGCGCTGGGACGGGACGCTGCCGTCGGCAAGCTCACCGGTTAAGGTGCCCAATTTAGCCAGCTCGTTGACCTCATCCCAGTATTTCAACCGTTTAATTTCAAGAGGTTGAATAGCGCGGGCTGGCCAGACAAAATCGATATTATGAAACCACTGATCGTACAGATCGTAACTTTCCGGCTGCATGACTGCGATACGCTGCGCGTCCTCAACGCTGTGCAGCAGGTATTCGATGTTAATCCCCAGCTCTTGCTCCGCGCGTATGCGCAGCATCTCCAGCAACGTCACCGATGTACCAAGCACCCGAAGCGTCAGCGGGGGGCGCATTATCGCGGCTGAATTCATCCCTTCAGGACTCCTGTAATACATGCATATAGCGGCTGAAGGCCTGTTGTAAACAGCTGGCCTCAAGCCCCCGCAAAATAAAGACCAGCGTTGAACTTTCCAGCACTCCCGGCCAGTCACGTAAATGCACCGGCGGATGCAGCGTATGCTGCACACCGTGGATCACCACTGGCGAGTCGCTGTCGCTGACGCGCAAAATCCCCTTCACCCGCAGGACTGCGCTCCCATGGCAATGTAATAGCATTGATAGCCAGATAGCAAATGCCGGCCAGTTTAACGACCGTTCAAGCGAAATTACGCAGGTCTGCGTCGCCGGATGCGCCTCGCTGTAGGGGGTTGGCATCAGCGTAAATGTCTTCTCCGCGCAAGCGCCCAGCCAGCGAACGCGCTGCTCGGGGGAGCCGCGAACGACTTCGCTGCGGAATAACCACGCTGGCGCATCCAGCGCCTGCCGGGTATCCCCCAACTCCGCCAGCGGATTCAGCTGCCGCAGCCACTGCCGCAGGGCGGCCGCCTCTTCCGTCGGGACGCGATCGCTTTTGCTCACCAGCAATTTATCCGCCGCGCTAACCTGCGCCAGCCACTCGGGCTGGCTATCCGCCTGATGACGAGCATGTTCCGCATCAACGAGCGTAACCAGCGTTCCCTGCACAAAATGGTTCTGCAGCTGCCGATCGTGAAGCAGCGTGGAAAGAATGGGGGCCGGATCGGCCAGCCCGGTGGTCTCAAGCACCACATGATGAAATGCCGGGATAAGGCCGCGGGTCCGGCGTTCATAGAGATCCAACAGGGCAGCCTTTAGCTCGCCGCGAATCTGGCAGCATACGCAGCCGCTCGGCAGCAGCACCGTATCCGGCGCAACTTCATTCAGCAGATGATGGTCGATACCGACCTCGCCAAACTCGTTGACCAGTAAGGCGACATCGTTGAGATTCTGCTGAGCCAGCCAGCCTTTAAGCAGCGTCGTTTTGCCGCTGCCAAGGAATCCGCTCAATACATGTAGGGGTAATTTTTCATCGTAAGACATCATCCCTCCCCGTCGCGTCCAGCGCGGCCAGCCAGCCCTCATCCAGCGGGTCGACCGCGCGGTGGAGCATTTTTTCGGCCTCTTTCCACAATACGTCAAGCGAGTGCACCAGCACCTGCTGCCCCGTTGGGCTGGTCAGCAGCCAGCTGCCGTGAAACTCCGTCAGCGTGAGGCGCCAGGGCTTCAGAGTCCGGTTGAGCAGCGCCAGCTGCTGCAAACGCAGCTGGCGCTGGGGAATATCCTGCCGCAGCGGATCGCTCCACTGCGGCCCGTTGTCAAGCAGACCGCAAACACCACACATTTTGGGCTCCTTAGGGCATTACATCGCCAGAATTAGGGCCCAGCGTCTGGCCGGCAAACAGGTTGCCGCCGGGTTCGCTGGCCAGCAGCAACGCCACCGGCGCCACCTCTTCCGCTCGTCCAAAGCGGCCCAACGGCAGCTCTGCCGCTTTCGCCGCCTTCCAGGCCTGGTTAATCCCGTCGATGAGCGGTGTATCAATCGGCCCAGGCGCGATAGCGTTCACCAGCACGTTGCCGGAAGAGACCTCCAGCGCCAGTGATTTTGTCAGGCCAATCACCCCCGCCTTCGCCGCCGCATAGTGACACAGCTCAGCCCCACCCTTAATGCCCAGCTGGGAGGCAATATTAATAATGCGCCCCCATCGCTGTGCCAGCATCGCCGGTAGCGCACGCTGGCTCGCCAGAAACACGCTGCGCAGATCCACCGCCATCATCGTTTCCCACATCTCCAGCGTGATGTCGCGACAGCGCGCCTGAGTCAGCATACCCGCGTTGTTGACCAGCACATCAATGCCTTCATAGTATTCAAGACAGGCATCAACCCCGGCGGTCGCCCCGGCGACCTCGCCGACATCGGCGACGACGCCCTGGCATACCGCCCCTGACTGTCGGCAGCGTTCAACCACGGCGGACAATCTATCGCTATCGCGGTCGGTCAACACCAGCCGCGCTCCTTCGCAGGCAAACAGCACGGCGATTGCCTCGCCTATTCCGCTGGCCGCCCCGGTGATAACGCAACGTCTGTTTTGCAGTAGCATACTGACTCCTTAATCAGGCCAACGAACGGTCAGACCGCCATCAACAATGAGGCTTTGTCCGGTCAGATAACTGCTCTCTGTGCTGGTCAGAAAGGCCACCACCCGGGCAATATCCTCCGGACGCCCCACCCGCTGCAATGGGATAGATTTCGCGGCTTTCGCCAGCCCCTCCGGCCCAAGAGAGTTCTGTTTATCCAGCGACTGCGGCGTTTCAATCAAGCCGGGAATAACCGCATTGCAGCGGACCCCTCGCGGAGCCAGCTCAACCGCTAACGAACGGCAGATCCCAGGCACGGCAGCCTTCGCCGCCGCATAGTGCGCATGCTCCTGCCAGCCGTAGACGCCACCAGCAATCGACGAAATAGCCACCAGGCTAGCGCCGTCCCCCAGATGTCGGGCCGCGGCGCGAAAACAACGCATCACGCCCGTCAAATCAACATTAAGCATGGCGTTCCACCGCTCGTCGCTCATCTCTTCAATCGGCGAACAGCGTAAGATCCCGGCATTGGCAATAACATAATCAAGACGGCCAAAATGGTTCACCCCCTGGGAGATAAACGCATCCACCGACGCGGTGTCGGCCACGTCCAGCGGCAGCCAGAGCGCCTCCCCTCCGGCGGCCTCGACCTGAGCCGCGGCGGCGGCAGGGTCATGCGGATCGTCAGGGTAGTAGCCCGCAATCACGCGAACGCCGCGCCGGGCGTACAGCGTCGCTAACGCCAGCCCAATACCGCTCGCTGCGCCGCTGATGGCGGCGACAGGTTGGCTGGAAATCGTCATGTGCATAATCGCTCCTTAAATTTGAGGCTCAGTGTTAACCGCATTTTTGACTGCTGCCGCGCTCTGCATATCGGCACGCGCAAACCACATCACGATGCCGGAGATGAAGCACGGAACCGCCCCGAACCACAGCGCCGCATCCTGCCAGTTGCCGCCGTGGCTCAGCACGGCGGTAGTACCGACGCTGGCGATAATCGCCCCGACCGGCCCCATCGCGCCGATTAGTGCGCCCGCCGTAGCGCGGATCGCGGTAGGGAAGCTTTCGCTAATGAAAAACAGCGCCGCGGCATAGGGACCGATCAGGAAAAATAATCCAATGCTGTACAACGCGACGATCGTGGCAAAGTTGTCCGGGCAGAACAGCATGCCGGCAAAAGCGATCCCCCCCAGCATCCAGCCGACCGCGATGGTGTTACGCCGGCCAATCCGGTCGCCAAGCCAGCCGTGGGCCAGGTAGCCGCAATAGCCCACCAGATTCGACAGAATCAAGATCAGCAGCGAGTTATTAAAGGAGACATCGTGAGTTTTGGTAATGACCGTGGTGCCCAGCACGCTAAAAATCTGAATGGCGAACCAGTTAATCAGCACCGCCGCACCCAGCACCAGCGTGGCGCGCAGCGAGGGACCGCGAAAGGCTGCGGCGATACCGCCGCGGTGATGCTCTTCCCAGGAAACCTGATAATCCGCCGCCACCTGGCGCGCATCGGCAACATTGCCTTGCTCGCGCAGCTGCTGGATCTTTTTCTGCACCTGAAACTGCGGCGTCTCTTTCAGCTTTAACGCCAACACCGCGATAATCAGTGAAGGTAAGGCGGCGAAAATAAAGCTGCCCTGCCAGCCGATAATCGGCATCAGAATAGCGGTCAGCGCCGAAGCCACCAGGGCACCCACCGGCCATCCCCCTTGCACCAGGCTATAGACAAAGCCTTTGCGCTTATTGAGCTTCGGGTCGTCAATGGCGGTATATAGCTCGGATAAATATGTCGCATTCACCGTTTGCTCGGCATACCCCAACCCGGCGACTGAGCGAATCGCCGTGAGCGCGCCTTTCCCCCAGGAGCCGCCTACGGCGGTCAGTAATGAGCAAAGCGCGGCGCCGCCGACGGTAATAACAATTCCCATCCGCCGACCCAGGCGGTCCACCAGCGGGCCGATCGCCAGCGCGATTACCGCCCCGCCAACCGCGACCCAGGTGGCGATTTCCGCCTGCTCAACCTCGTCCCAGCCAAAATGCACGCCTATTTCCGGCAGCAAAGTACCAAACAAAATGAAATCGTATACAGCAAAAACCCAGGCAAAAAATGCAATCCAGGTGGCGAATTTCACATCCTTGATAGTCAACTGCTGCGGCTGCCAGCCGTTTACGGAGGTTTTCTTAAAAATGCTCATAGCGTAATCCCTCGGTCGGGGTTAAATGACATTATGCCGAGCGCGGTTCGCGCGCCTTGAAATCGTCCGCAATCTCATCAAAGGTGACAAAACGCACCCCTTCGTGGCTGCGGATGTACTGAATCAGGCGCTCGAGCATCAGCAGCACCTGGGGACGGCCGGAAACATCAGGGTGGATGGTCATGGTGAAGACGGCGTAATCATTTTCGCGATAGACCCAATCGAACTGATCGCGCCACATCTCCTCCAGATGGCGCGGATTGACGAAGCCGTGGCTGTTGGGGGATTTTTTGATAAACATCATCGGCGGCAGATCGTCGAGGTACCAGTTAGCGGGAATTTCCACCAAATCAGTCTCTTCACCACGCTGCAGCGGCTTCATCCAGGCGTCCGGATGCTGGCTGTAGTCGATTTTGGTCCAGCTGTCGCCAACCCGCACGTAGTAGGGATGGAAGTCGTTGTGCATCAGGCTGTGGTCGTATTTAATCCCTTTTTTCAACAGCAGCTCGTTGGTCACGTTGCTGAACTCCCACCAGGGGGCCACATAGCCGGTGGGGCGTTTACCCGCTAACTTCGTCACCAGTTCGATACTGCGATCCAGTACCGCTTCCTCCTGAGCCGGGGTCATCGCAATCGGGTTTTCATGGCTATAGCCATGGATCCCGACCTCATGCCCGGCATCAACAACCGCTTTCATCTGCTCCGGGAAGGTCTCAATCGAGTGGCCCGGGATAAACCAGGTGGTGCGCAGGTTCTGTTCCGCGAACATTTTCAGCAACCGCGGCGCCCCCACCTCGCCGGCGAACAGACCGCGCGAGATATCATCCGGCGAATCTTCCCCGCCGTACGAACCCAGCCAGCCGGCAACGGCATCAACGTCTACACCAAACGCGCAAAGGATGTCTTTGGCCATATTTCATTTCCTTAAGAGTTGAGATACAACGGGTCAGCGCAGGCGGCATGCCGCTGCGCAAGAAGGTCGGATACCGCACTGGCGGCCATCAAGAGACGGCGATCCTCGCCGGTCGGTAGTGAGAAGAGCAGACTGGTGAACAGCCCGTTAGCCGTCACCCCGCTCGGCAACGCGACGCCGGGCATATCCAGCAAACTGCCGGGCATGGTCAAACGCAGCGTCGCGCTATTGGCCACGGCGAAAGCCTCCGCATCCGCAACCAGCGGCGCCAGGCGCGGCGCGGTATGCGCCACCGTCGGCGTCACCAGCACCGCACCATTGAGCTCATCGGCCAGCGCCTGCTGCCACAGCGGCCGCTGGCGCAAAAACGTGGTTAGCACCGCCGGGTCAATGCGCCCGGAAGCCATCAGGCGGCGACGAATAAACGGATCGATATTTTCCGCCGCAGGCGATGACAGCAGCGCAGCATGTAGCTGGAAAGCCTCAACGGCCCCCGGCCAGCCGTGCGCCGCAATCCAGGCGAGCGCATCATGGAAGGCGTTTAGCCGCCGGTACTCCACGGCGATACCTGCGGCAGCCAGGGACGAAAGCAGGCGATAGCCCTGTTCCCGGACCGCAGCATCAGCGGCGTCCATAAGTTGAGAATCAACAACCAGCGCCGGAGCCGGGTACGTCTCCTCTTCCACGCCGCAGAGAATCGCATCCAGCGCGCGGGCATCGCGAACGCTACGGCACAGCGGGCCGAGCGTGTCCAGCGAATCGGCGAGAGGGAACACCCCGCTCGCGTCATAGCGCTGACGGCTGGAGCGATACCCCATCACGCCGTTGAACGCCGCCGGGATCCGTACCGAACCCGCGGTATCCGTCCCCATCGCAATGCAGGCCAGCCCCAGCGCTACCGCTCTGGCCGCGCCGCTGGAAGAACCGCCCGGGACCTGTTCTTCACCGTCAGCCGCCAGCAGGGCCGGGGTGCCGAACGTCGGGTTAATGCCCAGTCCGGAGAAAGCAAATTCGCTCAGGTTGGTTTTACCCATCGTGACCATCCCCGCCTGGGTCAGACGCGCCACCAGCGCGGCGTCGCAAACGGCCGCCGGGGCGTTCCGGCGGGTTGCCGACCCTGCCGTCGTGCGTGTGCCCGCAATATCAAACAGATCCTTCCAGGCGACGGGGATACCGTCCAGCGCGCTCAACGGCGCCCCTTGCTGCCAGCGCCGCGCCGACGCCGCCGCCTCTTTACGAGCGCGATCGGGAGTCAGAGTTATGAAAATGCCGCTCGATTTCTCCGCCGCCGCCAGGCATGCGTCGGTGAAATCGAGCGGTGAGAGCTGGCCCTCGGCAAACAGTGCGGCAATAGAGCAGGCATCGAGTTGGCCCTGCTGGAACTGCTGGCGGATCGTGTTGGCGTTCATGCTCACCTTAAATGTATATTTAATTAAAAATCCATTTAAACATAGCAAAACAAATGCCAATAAAACGACAAATAAGTGACCAAAATGTGATCAAAGTGTATTATATTTGTATTAATCATTAAATATCATGGAGATAAACCATAGCTGTTGCGGCCTCTGCTCCTGCTTCCCCGGATCGGCACGACATGGAACAAAATGTATTTTGTTATCAATGGTCCATTAAAGGGCATTCTGCACCACGGCGGTGCCAGCGATGCGGATAGCTATGTCATTGAGCAGGATGTGATAAGGTAAGTGCGATGAGGTAAGGATCGAAAATATGGTCATGCAGACAAACCCTTCGCATGCGGCAACGGAAGAAACCGCCTCTGCGCGCTATGAAGTCATTCGGCAGTTTTTACGTCACACCTTGATAGAGCAGCGAGTGCCTAAGGGCCTGGTGCTGCTGGAAGGTCCGTTAGCGCAACTATTCGGCACCAGCCGGGTACCGGTGCGCCGGGCGTTAAGTCTGTTACATGAAGAAGGTCTGATTACCCGATTTGAGGGTCGCGGCTTTATTGTGGCGCAGGATGCGGAAGCCGTAGAACCCTTGCGTATTGCCTTAACGCGAGAATTGTTCGGGCTTAACGAGCAGCAAGCGCTGGTGGACACTCGCACCAGCGGGGAGAAGGTACTGGAAGGGCTGCAGATCGTGCTTTCAACCGCGATGGTGTTCGGTTGTTATCAGGTTAATGAGCAAAAGGCGGCGCTGTACTACAACGTGAGTCGGTCGGTGGTCCGTGAAAGCCTGATGCGCTTGCGCGATAAGGGACTGGTAGAAAAAGAGCCCTATTCACAGTGGTTGACGGGACCGCTTACCGCTCGAGAAATCGCGGATCACTTTGAGATCCGCGCCAGCCTCGAACCCGCGGCGCTCTGCAAGGCTGGCCCTCTCCTCCAGGCGGAGTGGATTGCTTCCATGCTGGAAAAGACGCATAAATACAAAGGCCGGCAGCTGACGGCCACGGAGCTGGAATTACTTGAAGAGGATTTGCACGTCCGCTGCCTCGAACCTGCCGGTAATAAGTTGATGATGCAAATCCTGCGTCAGCATCAGTCCCCCTTCATCGTCACGCGCATCTTCTACGATTTACTTGCTATCCCGGTGGAAACAACCACGCTGGAGGAACACGCTCTGGTGTATGGCATGCTGCTGAAAGGAAACTGGCCCCTGGCGGCAGCCTGCCTGAAAGATCATCTCGAACGCGCCCAGGTCCGAACTTTGCAGCGCTTAAAAGTCCTTTCCGTGCTGCCGGTACCCGTTCTCCCGGATTTTATGGAACCAAAATAGTAACTTAGCAATTGCTGTGTCGGCATTCTTCATTTTGGCTATAGCTCAAGCCGCCGTCGGTAAAGGAGTCCGTTGAAGCAAAATTACCGGAGGGCATTTGGGGTACATCAATTGGATATGGGTTGGAATTGGATATGGGTTGGCGCATGACGTAATAAGGATACTTATTATCTCCCCATCTGCTGACGGGGAATAGCTTATGGAACATACAAGAAAGCAGGATGTCATTATTGGCGTTGTTCTGAGTAAGATGACCTTCCCCTATTTTCATTCAAAATTTTCGCACCTCAATCTTCAGCTTATGAAGCGCATAATAGAGCTGGCGCGGCGTGATATTGAGCAACCGCGCGGCTTTGGCTTTTACCCATCCGCTTTTCTCCAGTGCCGTAATAAATCGATGCCGAATTTCGTCATCCGCATCGCTACCGCTTACCGTCATCGCCGTCGGCGCCTGGATATTTGCGGGCGCCCGGCAGGGATCCCACCCGCCGGCAGGTTCCGGCAGAGAGATATTTCTCCGTCGTTTACTGTAGTTTTCAATACGCAAATTCAGCTGCTTACGCAGACAGCGTCCCTGAATACAGGGCAGTTGCGCAATGATATCGCTCTGGCGATGCAACACCGCATATTCAAGACAGTTTTCCAGATCGCGCTGATTGCCAGGCCACTGGCAAACATACAGCGGCGAAAGCGCCTGCGGATCCAACTGCACCTTAACGTGATTGTGCCGGTTAAAGCGGCGAAAAAAATCCTCCACCAGCCCAGGGAGATCATCAGGTCTTTCGCGTAGCGGCGGGAGCGGAATACTGGCCACGTGCAAGCGGTAATATAGCTCCGGCAAAAAAGCGCCCTGAGCAACCCGTTCCTCCAGATTAAGCTCGCTGGCGCACACCAGCCGGGTATCGCCGCACCGGCTGCGATTATCGACCGGAGAGAGAAAAGGACGTTGCTCAAGCAGCAGTATCAACAGCCGTTGCAGGCGTAATGAAAAGTGACCGATCTCGCTTAGAAAAAGAGTTCCGCCCGCCGCCTGCTCCAACGCTCCGGGCACCGGCGGCGTGCGCATGGCATCTCCCAGCAACGCGTGCAATACCTCCTCTTCCGCCACATGATCGCAGGCAAGCTTCACAAAGGGACCTTCCCGCCAGGACGACCCGCGATGCAGGGCGCGCGCGATGGTATCTTTTCCGGTTCCGGGTTCGCCGCGCAGCAGCACCGGCGTTTGCACTGACGCATATTGTTGCAAGCGGGTCATCACCTGTTTCATCGCTGGCGAATGGGCAATCAGCGGGCGGGGTTCACTGTGCCTGGGTGCCGGACGCTCAGGCGTATGGATATTGTCGCGGTTGTTACGCGTCATCGTCAGGCTTGCCCCCTAAACTGTTTGTAGTTCAAGCGGTATTTTTCCAGCCTTAGCCCCAGCGCCCGACGCGTCATATTCAGATGCGCGGCGGCGCGAGAGACATTTCCCTGAAACATGCCCAGCGCTTCAACAATCAGATCGTATTCGATTCGCGAAAGGCGAGCCTCCAGGCCATCCTGCTCCGCCAGATGCTCAATCACCGGCTGAAGCGACAGGGGGAGATGCCAGGCATGAATGATACCTTCATCCGCCAGCAGCACCGCCCTCTCCATTACGTTTTCCAGCTCCCGTACGTTGCCTGGCCAGTCGTAGTTGAGCAGCATATTCAGCGCAGGCGTGGCGATAGTGGGGATCTCTACCCCCTGCTCGCGGGCAAACCAGGCATTGAAGTGATCGGCAAGAATGAAAATATCGTTCCCGCGTTCGCGCAGGGGGGGAATGGTAACCGGGAAGACGTTCAGGCGATAATAGAGGTCTTCGCGAAACGTCCCCTTCCCGACCATCTCACTGAGATCCCGATGGGTGGCGGCGAGGATCCGGACGTTAACCTGCAGCGTATCGTTACTGCCCACTCGCTCAAAGCTGCGCTCCTGTATGACGCGCAGCAGTTTGGATTGCGCCGAGGGCGAGAGTTCGCCGACTTCATCAAGAAAAATCGTACCGCCATCCGCCTCTTCAAAACGTCCTGCCCGGCGGGAAATGGCCCCGGTAAACGCCCCTTTCTCATGGCCGAAAAGTTCGCTCTCAATAACGCTCTCCGGCAATGACGCGCAGTTGAATTTGATGAAGGGGCCCGCCGAACAGTGGCTGTTCTGGTGAATCGCCGTAGCTACCCGCTCTTTGCCAACTCCGCTCTCTCCGAGGATCAGCACGGTGGTGCGCGCGTGGCTGACTTTATCAATCAGCTGATATACCGCCTGCATGGCGCGGGAGTTGCCGATAATATTGGCAGGCTTATACTTTTCCGCGCTTTGACTGATGGCCGTACTGTGCGCCCGCAGCACTTTTTTGTGCGCGCGCTCCAGTAAATGAAGCTCCACCGCCTGAGCAATAATGGCCGCAATGACCCGCAGCACTTCCAGATCTAAAAAACGCAGCTGGACATTGTTGTAAACGCGTTCAATGCCGATGGTCCCCATCACCTTTAGGCCACGGATAATCGGGACGCATATAAACGAGTGCTGCCCGTCACGCTGCTTATCCCAGCTGCCGGTACGGTTAAGGAATAAAGGGTCATCGGCAATATGCGGCACCACGATGGGCTGTCGCGTCTCAATCACCCGTCCCGTGATGCCTTCCCCCGGCGCATAGACGCCTTTTTCCACCTCTTCCGGCGACAGGCCGTAGCTTTCATGGATAAAGATTTGATCGCAACTCGCGTCATAGAGGGTAATCATGGCGCGGATCACCTGCATATGTTTTTGCATCAGCTCCAGCACCAGCTTCAGGGTGCGCGAAAGTTTTCCCTCTGCGCTGACCACTTTACTGACCTCCGAGAGCAGCGGCATCAGTTCAGAACGGCACTCCCCCAGACGGCAGCTGAACGACAGCGGCTCCGTTAGGGGGGAAAGTGTCGCGCCGGTCAGGTTAAAAGCTCTTTTCTCAAGGTGCATCGCGTTTCTCCCGATAAATAGACGACCAGACTCACGAGCGAGCGGCGTTAAACCGCCTGCGTTCTCTGATGCAAAATCAACGCCAGCGCAGCCTGAAACGAGCTCGAAACAACCAATTGAATTTACTGAATTTTTTTAAAAAACCAGGCGCGCACGACGGGAGAAAGTGTTCCGCAAGGTACATTATTGTTGGCTTTCGTACATTAGCGTACAGGCTCCACCATGACGCTGAGCATGCCGTCGCCGCCGGGCATGACGCGCCAGGTAAAACGGGCAGGGTCCAGAGCAGAAAACCACTTTGGCAGATGGTCGCAGCGGATCTCCAGCGAACTAAACGTCTGCTGCTCGAAGAACGGCATCAGCAGCCGCTTCGAGGTGTGCGCTCCGCCGCTCTGCAGCGCCGCCAGCAAATCCACGCGAAACGCCCCTTCCCCCTCGGCGGGCATGATGAATGCCTGAGGAAGGAGGGTGACAGGTTCAGGCGCGGGCGGTATCTGCACGACGATACGATCCAGAAAGTCTTCCGGCCTGCCGCTCGTTTTCCACATGGTTAGCCCCATGCCGTCGAGCCATGCCAGCAGCGCGCCGCGGATCTCGCTGGCGACAAAATGCCGACAGTGCGGCAGCTCGGCCAGCATGGATAGCGTACGCTGGCGAATTTGGCTAAGCGTAAGCGTAGGTGAGAGAGCAAAAGGGATACGCTGACAGCTCCGCCACTGGCCCTCTTCGCGAGTAAAGACGTTGACATAGCCGGACTGGCCCAGCGGGGCCGTTATGCCTCGTTCATCAACAAATACGGCGATCTTCATGGCATTCTCCCCATTAAAAGCCGTGCTGCTTACCTTTCATCGACGTAATGTCGATGCGGATAACCTGCGTCGCCGTCAGGTTAGCCGCCGGGAAGGTGAAGGATTTGCGACTAAAACGCGCCATCAGCCGATGGAGCATGGCAATTTTTTCCGCATCATCCTGAACGAAATACGTTTTCCCCAGGCCAATAACCGTGCGGTGCCGCGCTTCATAATTACAGGCCAGAGGATCTTCCACCACCCCGCCGAACTGAGAGATAGCAAAGCAGATTGCCCGGTTTTTTTTCATGATCTCAATTTTGCTGCCAGCGCGGGCAGAGTGAAAATAGATCGATGAACCATCCCATACGTAGAAAACCGGCAGCAGAAACGGTACGTCATCGCAGGATAACGCGATATGCATCACCCTCTCCTGGGTCAGAATGGCGTCGATTTCTGCCAGGTCGGTTATCTCGCGTTCATCCCGACGCATTTCACCGTGCGGGTGTCCGGACATGAATGAGGAAGTCTCCATCACGATCTCTCCGCGAGCGCTACCCGCCCGGCCTTGATTAACGCATCCAGCTCATCGCAAAGCACCAGAATGCGTGCCCCGTCGCTCTCATCAGGGGCGCCGTGGTGATAGTCATCAACGGAGCAGATGCCGAAAATGGTATCCAGTGACAAAATTTTCTGCCGGAGCGCATCGTCGATCTCAAGGTGTTCTTCAATACTGCACAACAGGCTGCGGTAGTTGTGGTTGAGCGGCATATCGCCATACAGGGCGCAGAGCGCGATGAGATAACACTCCACCGCAATGGCCCCGACGTTGAACACCAGGCTTGATGACCGGGTCTGATCCACCAGCAGTCGCGCCCGATGATGATAGCCGCAGGCGTGTTCATAGCAGCGGCTAAAGCGCTGGTCGTCGCTTTCAAACAGTAACGTCGACATAGATATTCTCCAGGAAAAAAGCCGGGTTCCCCCGGCGTTGGATACGGCGACTACCAGACGTTGAGGATCCACTCTTTATTTTTCTTGTATTCCATATCGGTAAAGAGCGTATTGGCCATCTGTTCCGCGAGCCAGATGGCCCCGGCATAGCCCACGACCGGGTGCCGGTAATGGCCGGCGCGGTCGTAAGTGGGGAAGCCGACTCTGACCATCGGGATCTGGTTGTCGATGGCGGTAAAGCGTCCTTTTGAATGCCCGAGAATCAAATCCAGATCCAGGGAGCCATCCGTGATGCGCTTCTCCATCTCCCAGAGGTCAGCGTTGGTGACAATCTCCATCTTGTAATCCACCTGCTGCTGCAGCGCCTGGATACGCGGGTCGCTGCCGTAGCCGGCGTTATCGTCGCCGAGCAGCAGCAGCATCGGCTTCATCTCAAGGTCGAGACAGAATTCCGCCAGCCCTACGACCAGGTCCGGGTTGCCGTAAATCGCCACCTTTTTGTCGGCGAGAAACATATGCACCAGGTCGGTCAGGGCATCGAGGGCGATACCACGCTCGCGCACCAGCGATGGCGGAACAGGTTTGCCGGTCAGGTTTTTGAGGTTTTGCAAAAAAGTATCGGTGTTTCGAATGCCAATCGGCGTCGGGCCAATCAGCGCGGGCACTTCGAAGGTCTCCTCCAGATAGCGGGCCGCTTTTGCCCCTTCATAACGGTTGAGCGCAAGGGTAGCGGTCGCGTTAGCGGTACCGACCAGATCGGCAATCGTGGTGTTGCCGTGGGACACATGGTTCCCGGAAGGCATCAGCGGCGAATCGAACTCTTCAATTTCGAACAATACTGTCGCGTCGATCGCCATCTCCGCCAGCAGATGCTTAAGGGCCGTAACGTCCCCCGGATTGACCCATCCGGTTATCAAATTCAGCTTGCCGCTAGGTTCGCTTTTACGGGCAAAATATTTCACCATATCGCGCACGGCAAGGTCATAGCCGCTGATCATACTGCCGACAAAACTCGGCGTATGGATGGGGATCAGATGCACTTCCCGACCGGCGTATTTCTCCTTCAGCAGCCCATCGTTGAGCTTACGCACGACGCCGTCCACATCGTCCCCGATAACCTCCGTGGAACAGGTCGTGATAATCGGGATAACCTTAACGTGGGGATAGCGCATCAGCAGCACATCCACCGCCTGTTCAACCCGGTCAAGCGCGCCAAATACCGCACCATCTTCATGAACCGACGACGAGGCAATCTCGAAGCTCTCCTTCAGATGCTGGGAAATCAACAAACGGACAAACATCACGCAGCCCTGTCCCCCATGAACAATGCCGATACAGTCCTTAATGCCAATACTGACATACTGCGCGCCCGCAGGCTGACAGGTAAAAATGGGATTGATTACCCCGGTGCGATCTTTCGCTTTCAGTTCACAAGACATGATCAACCCCTCTTAATAACGCTTATCGGTCAGCTCGGCGTTGAGTGAACCGGTAATAGTCAGATAGTTCAGGCGCTGATGCAGCGCATCCATCAGTTCGGCAACGGCATCGACGCTCATCGACTTCAGCCACGTAAAGCGCGCACGCCATGCATCCGCCAGCACCATTGCGTCAGCCCAGTAGCAGCGGTCCGCAGGGGTATCCAGGGTGACGGGTTCGCCGCACAGCAGTTCGCGGGTTTTTCCCAGTACGCCAGCGTTCTGCTTTTCCCGATCCCAGCTACGAGAGTGAAACTGCCACAGGCAGTGCTTCATGATGTAATCCACCATCTGCTCGATTTTTTCATCCTGGGTCATACGGCCTCCTGGCGGCCTGAAGCCTGCGCCGGGAAATCCGGGTATTCGCGGTCGCGCAGCTTCGTCACGCTGTCGTAGCCGCCGGTGTATTCACGCAGATCCGGGCTGTTGCGTATCTCTTCGCTCAGGCTGGCGTCAGAGAGCATGCGCGCCGTGGCAAAGCCCTGAGTTGTAGGGATAACGTCCTGGCTGATGTCGAGTTTGGCCAGCTGATGGACAGGCGAGTAAATCGCGTTGTAGATATCGCGCGCGAAACGCACCCAGCCTTCAAAACCTTTATAGGGGCCATTGTGGTAAGCATGGGCGTTGAGATACGGCACGCGAATTTTCTTCGCCACCTCGCCAGGGCGTTTGCCGGTAAAAATGACGTCCGGTTTCAGGGTGTACATCGCCTCCAGCGACTCCAGCTCATTAGGGTCGTCGATGGCGAGCGCCCCGGCTTCACAGCGAGCAATCCCCTTTTCCATATCGCCCTGATGGCCGAATTTGGTATAAAGCGATACCACCTCCAGGCCCATCTCTTCATGGATCACGTGCGCCCAGTGCCACAGCTTAGAGCCCCCCGGCCAGAGGCAGACTTTCTTACCTTTCAGCCGCTCCCGATACCAGTCCAGCTCGGGTTTCCAGCGCGCCACTTCTTCATCGATAATCGCCTGAGCGCGATCTTCGATACCAAAAAAGAGGCCAATCTTACGCAATGAGTCGGACAGCGGTCCGAAGCCGAAACCGTCAATATCCAGGCGCGGAATGCCGTAGCGTACGCGCAGCTCATTGCAGATATACTCCGCCGAACGGGCGCACTCCAGCACGTTGAGGTGCGCTTTATGCATCGCGCGCAGGTCGTCATACGAACCGTTGCCGGTAAAAGTAGAGAGTACCTGGATCCCCATCCGCCTGAAGAAATCCACCATCACTTCCTGGTCACCCTGGATGTTGTATTCGCCCACATAGTTAATGACGTAATCGCTGACGATCGTCGGCTCGACGGTGCCCACTTTCTGATTAACCCAGGCAATATTGATTTTATGGTGCCCACCTGACTGGCTGGGACCGGCAAAGCCCGGGGAGTTACAGACGAAAATATCGACATCCGGGCGCTCATCCATAACCTCCTGCGCAATAGCCGCGATATCGTCACCGATCAGGGCTGAGGCGCAGGTCTGATAGATGGTCATACGCTTAATCGTCGGATGCGCATTGAATGCTTCAATAATATTATTTTTGAGCACCTTCTCCGCACCAAAAACAATATGCTTCTCTTTCATGTCAGTCGCAAACGTGTATTTCAGCTGGAAATTATCGTTATCGCTAATGTAGCGTTTCGTTTGCCAGGTATCATACGTACAGCCCACCGGCCCGTGACTAATATGAATGACATCTTTAATTGGCGTGCCAATAACATGCTTGGCCCCGCAATAGGCACACCCGCGTTCGGAGATGGTTCCCGGAATAGTATTTAAATACCCCAGAGGTAACGCCGATGTAATATTTTCATCTTCCCCTTTCACAACCGCATGTTGTTTACGTTCAGGAATACATTTACTGCATTCAAATTCATGGTAAGGCATATCATCCACCCCATCTGACAAATATGGCTGAATACAGGGATATTAACCCTGGAGAGAATTAATCCATCATCCCGTATTTAACAACCATCTTTTCCAGCTGATCCATGGATAATGGCTGTGGGATCACCAGATCGTCATTTTCAATGATTTTACGTCCCAGCTCGCGATACTCCTGCGCCTGATTAGCATTGGGGTCAAATTCGGTCACCGTTTTTTTATTGAATTCGGCTTTTTGGACAATATTGTCACGTGGGACAAAATGAATCATTTTCGTCCCAATCGCCGCCGTGAACTCCTCAAGAAACTCCTTTTCACCATCAACGTTTCGGCTGTTGCAGATGATACCGCCGAGGCGCACCCCGCTCTGTTTGGCGTATTTCACCAGCCCCTTGCAGATATTGTTGGCGGCGTATATCGCCATCATTTCACCAGATGCGACGATGTAAACCTCCTGGGCTTTGCCATCGCGGATAGGCATGGCAAACCCGCCGCAAACGACGTCACCCAGCACGTCAAAGAAAATAAAATCAAGGTCGTCGGTATAGGCCTTATTATCTTCCATCAAGTCAATGGCGGTTATCACCCCACGGCCGGCACAGCCCACCCCTGGCTCCGGGCCACCGGATTCGACACAGCGAATATTAAAACAGCCTGTTTTCACCACCATTTCATTAGTGATTTTCTCCGCCCCTTGATCGCGTAGCACATCCATCAATGTTTCTTGCGGTTTACCACCAAGAATAAGGCGCGTGGAGTCAGCTTTAGGATCGCAGCCGTGAATAAAAATTTTTTTACCATGAAAAAAGGCCAATGCTGCGGCGGTATTTTGCGTGGTGGTGGATTTACCAATCCCCCCCTTACCATAAATAGCAAGTTTACGAGTCATGCTTTTTCCTCTTAAAAGAAACGTTCGTTTTGGTTTTGCCTTTTATAGATAGCAAAACTATTGCCAGACTGATTCATTCTCAGGAAAAACAATAAAACTCGAACCTAAGCGGATGAGTTAATTAGCTTTTTTTCTATTAAAAAGTTCCCAACAAGGAATAACATGCTTATCTCATCCGACCGTAACCGTTCCGCGCGGAACTATTCCCGCGAATACGGTACGCAAGCGTAGAAACCGACAGGCATGAATACAATAAGCACAAACTGATAGTGGGGTGCGTCCAGGCGAGTGTGATGTAGAAAGCTGGTTTGGGACAGACTCATTCATTATCTGCCGACATGGGGATTAACGTCGGTCGGAGGATTTCTAAAAGTGAATGGTTCGTTTTGCAGGGCGAGCGACGCTCTCCGTGAAGCACGCCAGCCAGGCGAGTGTGGTTTGCGACTACAGCAAACTCAATAATTCCTCGCCGGCGCAGTGCGCCCAGGCGGAACGCATCGATACTCGGGTAAATGACCGTCTCCCTGACGGCGCACAAGAGTATTGGACGGTCGGGGATATAGTAGAGGCCTTTTCCTGAGCGTCGCTCCTCGGGGCGACGTGAAGAGCGCGGCTGGTTTCACGCCACACTCACCAGGACCTTCTGCGCTTTGCGCTTAGCGCTTAGCGCTCGCTTTTCGGCTGGCCCGCAAGCCAGGCGTAAACCGCCGCCAGATCCTGATCGGCATAGCCATCTGCGGCCGCCTCGTCCCAGCAATCGGCGATTTTGCTCAGGATCGGCAGCTCCGTGCCTTCGGCCGCATCGAGCGCCAGATTGGCATCTTTTAGCGCGTGGCTGAGCTGCATTTGTGCAGGAAAACGGTTCGCCGCAATCATATCCAGCTTGCCTTTGACATACGGCGCCGCCAGCGGACCGCCATCCACCGCTTGCCAGAACTCTGCGGGGGAAAACCCTAATTTCGCCGCCAGCAATGCGCTTTCGGCCACGCCTTCCATCATCGTAATCAGCCAGGCGTTCAGCACGAGCTTCATTTTCTGGCTGCTGCCGGCTTCACCAAACCATTGCGTGCGGCGCGCAATGGCGGCGAATACGCGCTCAGCTGCCGCACATCGCGGACGATCGCCGCTGGCGAGCACCAGAATTTGCGCATTCTCGGCCGGTTTTTTGGTCCCCGAAACCGGGGCATCGAGGTAGATCAGCGAAGGAGCCCTTGATTCCAGCAGGCCGATGGCTTCCCGGGTCTCCCCGACCCCGATAGTGCCCATCTGGCAAAAAATCGCGCCTTCCCGGCACTCGGGGGCAATCTGCTGGATCACGTTCAATGTGGCTTCCGCATCGGTCAGGACTGACAGAATGACCTCGGCAGACGCCACCGCCTGCTGCGGCGTCGCATGCCGGATAAGCCCGCAGCCCAGCAGATCCTCCCCCCGTTCTGGCGAACGGTTCCAGCCGTGGACGGTAAAGCCATTTTTTAGCAGATTGCTGGCAAAAGCGTGCCCCATAGCACCCAGCCCAAGGACGGCGACAACCGGTAAGTTCATTCCATATTCTCCCACATCACGATTAATATCCCCACGCAGTTTCCGCTGACCATGACCTGAACATCTCTGCGTAGTCGATTTAGCTGAATACCACAATAACTAACTATAACACCATCAGGTATGGCGATTTCTGCAAAACAGATTTCCGTACATTGATATATCGAACTTATTAACAATATGTATAATTATTTACGTGTTTATAATGTTAATACACACTAATTAGTCCGGTTATTTTGCAGGCAGCCATTCACCTGTCCTTATTACGTAACTGACAGCAGAAACCTCAGCGTGCCTTTATTCTCCCTGACGAGGAATTAATAGTATGAGTGAACACTCTCATGGCCGGCGTAATACGCTTGCGACAATAATTTATAATCTTCTCAACCCCGTACCTTACGGTTTTTTTATTGCCGGATGGATCTTTGATATTATTTATCTCTACAGCGCCAACGTGATGTGGGGAAAAAGCGCCAGCTGGCTTATTGCCCTGGGGTTGATTTTCGCGATCGTCCCACGGCTGATTAATCTCGCGCAGGTCTGGTTCTTCGCCCCTTCCCCTCGGCTCCCGGCGGCGAAAATTGATTTCTGGCTGAACGTCATCGCGATTATTTCAGCCATTGTGAACTGTTTTGTCCACAGCCGCGATGCTTACGCCATTGCGCCACAAAATGTGGTCTATTCGACCATCACCGTTATCTGTGTGCTTCTTGCCAACATTATCAGCTCCTCCTGCCACGCAAAAAATAAAGGTTATGGCTATGAATAAAATATTACTGCCCCTACCAGTAATGTTAACGCTGACTCTGGTCCTTGCGGGATGTGATGAAAAAGCGAAACTGTCGCCGGCTCAACAAACCGGGCCCGATCCGCTGATGCCAAAAGCACAGGATTACCTGATGCCGCCAATGCAGGTTCCGTCCGGCGTGGGCTGGAAAGCAGGCGCGCAGCCGGACGTCGCCCAGGGACTGAGCATTGAGAAGATGGCCGACGGTTTCCTGCATCCGCGCATGGTCTACGTCCTGCCAAACGATGATGTGCTGGTGGTTGAAAGCAACAGTCCCGGCGAAGAGCCGCTGACCACACCGAAACAGCTGATTGCCGGGATCGTAAAAAATCAGTCCGGCAAAGGCGGTACAGGCGGTAATCGCATTACCCTGCTACGCAAAAGCGGCAGCGGCTGGGAGAAACATGTTTTCCTCGAACATCTGCACTCCCCGTTCGGCGTACAGCTGATTGGCGACAACCTGTACGTGGCCAATACCGACAGCATCATGCGTTATCACTATCAGCAGGGTGAAACGCACGTCAGCGATGCCGGAACCGAGCTCACCGATCTGCCCAATACCATTAACCACCACTGGACCAAAGCGCTGCTGGCGAGTCCCGATGGTAAGAAGCTGTATGTCGGGGTCGGTTCTAACAGCAATATTACCGAGAACGGTCTGGACGTTGAGTACCGTCGCGCCGCCGTTCTTGAAGTCGATACCGCACAGGGAGCCAGCCGGATCTTTGCCAGCGGCATCAGGAACCCGACGGGCCTCGGCTGGGAGCCGCAGAGCGGGAAACTGTGGGCGATTGTCAATGAACGCGATGAGATAGGCGCCGACCTGGTTCCCGATTATCTGACCTCCGTTCAGGACGGCGGTTTTTATGGCTGGCCCTGGAGCTATTTCGGCCAGCATGTCGATCGCCGCGTCCAGCCGCCTCGCCCGGACAAGGTCGCCAAAGCCATCAAGCCGGACTACGCCCTGAGCTCCCACGTTGCGCCGCTGGGGATGCTGTTTTATACCGGGCAGATGCTGCCGCAAAAATACCAGGGCGGCGCCTTTATCAGCGAGCACGGCAGCTGGGATCGCTCACCGCTCAATGGCTATAAAGTTAGCTTCGTCGCCTTTAAAGATAGCAAACCGGTCGGTAAGCCAGAGAGCGTAGTCAGCGGTTTTGTCTCCCGGGATGAGAAAGAGCTGTATGGCGCTCCGGTCGGACTCGCTCAGGATAATCAGGGGGCGTTAATCATCGCCGATGATGTCGGAAATACCGTCTGGCGCGTTACGGCAAAATAATGTTATGCCATTAATCATCCGGCTTCCTACAGTTGGGGAAGCCGTTTTTATGCATCGACCATCAGTATCCATGAATACTGCAGGGAATAATTGGGGAAGCAAAGTGATAAGCTGTACAGTCAGGACCGTTATTGCTAAGCGGCTACACCAGAATGGGTTGCTGAAAAGACATTCATCATAAATGAGACGTAAAATTCGATGAACCATTTATCCGCAATCAGGACCTTTGTCAGCGCCGCCGATCATAAAAGCTTTAGCGCCGCAGCCAAAGCGTTAAATATAGAAGTATCCACCGCCTCTCGTCATATTTCTGAACTGGAAGAGTATTTACAGGTGACGCTGTTTAACCGCTCCACCCGCGGATTAACGCTGACGGAAACCGGGGATTTTTTCTACTCTCATGCCCGACAGCTGCTCCTGCAATGGGAGGAAGCGCGCCATTTAACTTCCGCGCTGGATAAGCACCCTTCCGGCCTGCTGCGCATCAGCGTGCCCAGCACCTTTGGCCGGTTACATGTCATGCCTTTTGTCGATGAGTTTCTCCGCCTGCACCCCAACATCTCTCTGGATATCAGTTTTAATGATGAGATCCAGGATCTGATTGAAGCGCGAATCGATCTGAGTATCCGCATTGGGGTGTTGCCGGACTCCTCTATTCACGCTCGCAAACTGGCCTCTCAGACGCGCGCAGCGTGGGCCAGCCCGCAGTGGATCGCGCAAAACAGCCCTCCCGCCACCCTCGGTGCCGGCGGCGACGGTCAGAAAGAGATGAATATTGTGATGTTTTCTCGCCTGCACGGTGCCGGGTGGTATACGCGCAAAGCCGGGTCAGAAGAGGAATGGCAGCGGATATCGATTAACTATCGGCTTAGCGTCAGCGACAGCGCCGCGATGCTTTATGCCTGCTGCAACCACGCCGGGATTGCGATTCTGCCTGACTGGTTATCCCGTGAGGAGGAGGAAAAAGGCCATATCCAGCGGGTCTTTCCGGACCGGGAGTTTAGTATGTTCCCCAGCGAAACCGCCATCTGGATGCTCTATCCGCAAAAGCGGATTTTACCGCACAAGGTCAGAACCTTTATCGACTTTATGCTTGAGAAAGTGGGAACCCCGCCGTACTGGGGAGATAATTCCCCGTCTGACAGCAAACGGTAGCCCGTCTTCAGGATTAACGCAAAGGTCGTCAGCAACCCTTGCGTTAATCACACCGTTTTCACTCTTGCCGGGTATAAGGGAATTTCACCACCAGTTTTTTGACGCTATTAGCGCGACCTGCGGTATGGCACATGGGTTTATGAATTTCGCCGGGATAAAAAACAATAAACTCGCCCTTGTTCAGCACCACTGAACCATTCGTACTACCGTGTTCTAAAAAATAAAGATCGGTTGCGGCAGGCGGTACCCCGTACTCATCTGCATCTGGCGGAGTGGTCCTGAAGTAAATTGTTTCCGAACCGTTAATCACCAGCTGAATATCGCCATAGAGTTTATGAAACTCGGCTTTATGACCAGTTTCAGGTTTGGTTTCATCTTCGCTGATAATATAGAACCACTCCTGTCCTTGTACAGAATATTTCCCGGGCGGCGTATTTATCAGCGTCGACAGCTCAAGTTCGGGATGATTCAGTATTTCCGTTAACGGAGTAAAATCATGACTGACATTATCTAAGCTTGATATAATCATAATACCCTCAATAATACGTGGCTGTTGATACGAAATAACGTAATTCATCATGGCTTTGCGGAACGTTGACGCACGCTTTTTCTTTTGACCAGTTCACCGCTGAGCAACACGCTGGTATGGTTGTTATTCCGCCCGTGGTCTATTTTACTGACCAGTAAATCAACGGCGGCGGCTCCCAGCTTTTTATTCCCCACTTTCACGGTAGTCAGCGCCGGTTCCATCACCCCGGAGACCGGCAGGTCGTCAAAACCGATAACTGAAACATCGTCGGGCACGCGGAATCCACATTCGTGTAGCGCTCTTATACAGCCGTAGGCGACGATGTCATTAATGCAAAAATAGCCTTGTGCAATTTTTCCTGCTGCCCTGATATGGCTCAGCATGGCTTCATATGCCGATCGGGCGTTCGGACTGACGCAGACCAGATTCTCCTCTGCGGATCTTAGCCCTATCGTCGGTACCAGTTCATGAAATGCCTGCTCACGTTGCCTGAAATTTGGCGTATGCGCATCGCTGTATACCAGCCCAATATCCTCTATTCCGGCACGTTTGAAATGGTGAAGAATGTTGTAAATCGCCGCGCGATTATTCATGTTAATAAAATCAAAGGGTAAAAAATCGTTCACATTATCGATAATCACAAAGGGTACCGATAATCGGCGTAGGGGCGTAAAGTCCCCCTGCTCGAACTCGGTGCCAAGGATGACCAGCCCATCGGCGAGGGCTCCGCTATTCTGTGAGCGGACGATTTCTTCAACGCTTTTTTTGTCATAGCCCACAACCTCAAGCGCATAGCTGTATTTTCCGGCCTGTTCGATGAGCCCATCAATATATCCACTGATAAACAGGTTATGCGCCTCGTTGATCGTTTCGCCATGTAAAGCAATTTTCAGGAATCGTAATACGCCGCGAATTTCTCTTGTCGATGATTGTTGATAATTTAATTCATGGGCAATTTTCAGGATCTTCTCCCGCGTCTCTACGGATAACCCTTTTTTGCCGTTAATCGCTATCGATACTGCGCTCAAAGAAACGTTGGCCTTTTGAGCAATATCTTTAATTTTAACCATAATGACAATTCAACCCTATGTATTACAAGCTTTATTCTCTTATCTTTTATTATATAAACCCTAGCCGCTTAGCGAATTTAAACATGTGATAGTCATCACAATTATTTTTTCTTAAAATCATTTTAGTAAAATTTTAGTTTACGCCACCGCTGACCAATTTCATTATCAAAACAGATATCCGACAGGCAGCAAGCCATTAATTAAATATCAATCCTTTAAGGATTTACCAAATGAAGAAGTTCATCAATATCCCTACTGAATATGTGGCAGAAATGCTCGAGGGAATTTATGCGGCGCATCCCCGGGAGCTTAAATATGCCAATAACGATCGCCATTGTCTGGTGACCGCCCAGGAGACTCGCCCAGGGAAAGTCGGCATTGTCACCGGCGGCGGTTCGGGCCATCTGCCACTGTTTCTGGGGTATGTCGGGAATAATTTGCTCGATGGCTGCGCCGTCGGCGATGTTTTTCAATCTCCGTCCGCCGATCAGATTTTACAGGTGACAAAAGCGGTGGATAAGGGGGCCGGCGTACTCTACCTCTACGGTAATTACAGCGGAGATATCCTCAATTTCGACATGGCTTCCGAGATGGCGGAGATGGAGGATATCAGAACGCTATCCGTACGCGGCGCCGATGACGTCGGATCGGCCCCGGTTGAACGGGCGGCAACGCGGCGCGGCGTCGCCGGCATTTTTTTCATGTATAAAATCGCCGGAGCCGCCGCTGCCGCCGGTTTATCCCTCGATGAAGTCGCCAGACTGGCTAAACAGGTCGGGGATTGCACCAGAACGATTGGCATTGGGCTCTCACCCTGCATCATTCCTGAGGTTGGTCAGGCCGCCTTCTCGGTGGCCGAGAATGAAATGGCGATTGGCATGGGTATCCATGGCGAACCCGGAATTTCGTCCGCCGCGCTCGGCACTGCCGACGAAATTATTGACCGCATCCTGCCCCTGCTTCTTAACGAACTGCATTTTACCCCCGGCGATCGTACTGCCGTTCTGCTTAATGGCCTGGGAGGGACGCCTCTGGATGAGCTTTATATTCTTTTCCGCCGGGTCAAACAAACGTTAAATGAACGCGGCATCGTCGTATACCACGTGTATCAAGGGGAGTACGCCACGGCAATGGAAATGACCGGGTTTTCGCTGTCCCTTTGTAAGCTCAACGATGAACTGGCGGGCTACCTCGCCACCTCCGCCGGTACCCCCTTCTTCTGCCAGCCGGATCTGGATAGCTAAAGGTACGATATGAAAACTGAACTGACATTTAACGATACGACGGGCCTTATTGCCGCCTGGTCTGCCGAACTGAGCCTGAAGCGGGATGAATTAATCAAACTAGACCAGGCCGTGGGCGACGGTGACCTTGGCATTACGATGCAAAAAGCCTTTCATGCCGCACAGCAGATACAACCCGAGCAGGAGAAAGGTATCGCTCATTACCTCATTCAGTGCGGCTTTGCGATGGCCAGGGCGGCGCCATCGACAATGGGAACATTGATGGCTACCGGGTTTATGCGCGGTGGGAAAGCGCTTGCGCCGGAGCTGATTACGCTCAGCGCCGCAGATCTGGCCGCCTTCTTCAGCGCCTTTACTCAGGGTATCGCGGAGCGAGGGAAAGCCCAGCCCGGGGATAAAACCGTTCTGGATGTCTTATTACCCGCCAGCGACGCGTTAGCGCGGGAAACCGCCGCCGGAGCGCCGCTCGGCCGCGCGGCGGAAGCCGCTCAGGCGGCCGCGCTGGCCGGGCTTGAAGCAACCCGCACCATGTTTCCACGTCATGGTAAAGCAGCGGCGTTTGCCGACAGCAGCGCGGGTAAAGAAGATCCTGGCGGTACCGTCGCGCTGATTATTTTTAGCGTATTCAGCCGCTACGTTAATAAATAACAAGACTGTTCACCTTTATTCAGGCAGTAAAAACTCCGGAATTCCCGGCGTCTCTCGCTTATTTCCGGAATATTTTCTTCAACATCTGACGAGGTCTCTGTGAAAAAATTATATGGCATTACCACCGCAATGATTACACCATTTAATGATGACGATACTATTAATTATGAAAGCATCGCAGCGCTGACCGATTTTCTTGTCGGGAAAGGCGTGCACTGTCTTTATCCGCTGGGCACCACCGGCGAAATGTTTCGCCTCAGCGAACAAGAACGCAAGAAAGTTGCCGAAACCGTAATTAAAAGAAATAACCAACGAGCAACGGTTTATATTCACGTCGGTGCGATGACTACCGCAGAAACGCTGTCGCTTGCTCGCCATGCGGTCGAGGCCGGGGCTGACGGGATTGGCGTCGTGACTCCGGCGTTTTTCGGCGCAAACGACCGTGAGCTGGAAGCTTATTTTGTCGCCGTCGCCAATGCCGTTCCCCACGATTTCCCGGTTTATCTCTACAATATTCCGCAGTGCGCCGCTAACAACCTTTCTGCTGACGTCGCTCAGCGCGTTGCGGATAAGTGTAGGAATGTCGTGGGGATTAAATACAGCTACCCGGACTACCTCACCGTGAATCAGTACCTTGCCATCAAGGATCATGATTTTTCCGTTATGGTCGGCGCAGATCGTCTGTTTCTTCCGGCACTGGCGATGGGTTGCGATGGCGTGGTTTCAGGGGTTTCCTGTGTTTACCCGGAGCCTTTTATAAAAATTTATGAGGCCTTTAATCGCGGAGATATTCCAGGCGCACGCGCCGCCCAGCGCCAGGCGAATAAATATTGCGAGCTGCTGAGAAACGGCAGCAATATGTCTTACTTTAAAGAAGGGCTTAAATATCGCGGAATTGATGCCGGCGTTATGCGCGCGCCGCAATTAAATATTACGCCCGAAGAGGTGCAGAGCTTGATTGCCGGGCTTGCTGAACTGGAAACGTCAGCACCCGTTTAACTTCGACGAATAATATAAATTTTAAACGCATAACGTCGATGTCAAGATGAAGTTTAGAGGATTCTTTCATGAGAAGAACAGACTCTGTACCCGTACCTGATAATGCCCTCAGCCAGAATAAAGCTAACGCCATTCCCGGAGCAAAACTCAGATGGTACCTGGTGGTGATTATTTTGCTGGCCGCCGTGGTCAACTATCTCGACCGCGCCAATCTCAGCGTCGCGAATTCGACCATTGCCGCTGAATTTGGCCTGTCGTCATTTCAGATGGGATTACTGCTATCGGCTTTTCTGTGGCCCTATGCGCTGGCCAATCTCCCTGCCGGGTATCTTGTCGACCGCTTTGGCCCCAAAAAGATGTTTTCCTTTGCCGCCGGGGGCTGGTCGCTGGTGACCATATTCTGCGCGTTTGCTAATGGCTTTGGGGTAATGTACGCGCTGCGTATGCTGCTGGGCGTAACGGAATCGCCGTTTTTTACCTCCGGCGTCAAAGTCACCAATAGCTGGTTCAGTAAAGAAGAGCGCGGCTTTCCAACCGCTCTGTTCAACACCGGATCGCAGATTGCCAACGCCATCGCGCCCCCCATACTGACGATCCTGATGCTGACCATGGGCTGGCGAGGCATGTTTATCGTCATTGGGGTTCTCGGCCTGGTGATCCTGCTCGCATGGCTGCGGTTTTATCGCGAACCCACCGCAGAAGAGGCCCCGCAAGACAAAATTGTCGATCCCCATCAGTCGCCTTCCGCACCTTCCCGCAGCTGGGGTTCCCTGTTCCGCGAGCGCTCGACGTGGGGGATGGTCGTAGGCTGTTTCGGGATTTACTTTACGGTCTGGGTCTACCTGACCTGGCTGCCGCGTTATCTTGAGCACGATCGTCATATGAGTCTGATGAATACCGGCTGGCTGGCCGCCATCCCTTTCTTTGTGGGTATTTTTGGCGTGCTGCTGGGAGGCGTTATTTCAGACTTACTGATTAGAAAAGGCATGAAAGCGATTACCGCGCGTAAGATCCCGATCGTCGGCGGAGCGCTAATTGCGGCATGTGCGGTGGCGCCGGTACCTTACATTGAAAGCACGCCGCTGTGTATGTTGTTACTGACTATTGGTTATTTCGCCGCCCAGCTTCCTTCAGGCGTAATCTGGGCGCTGGTGACGGATGTCGCTCCCGCGGGCTCGGTAGGCTCTCTCGGCTCAATTCAGAATTTCGGCGGTTTCCTGGGCGCGGCGCTGGCCCCTATCGTTGCCGGCTTAATTCTCGATACGACCAACAACTTTACCTATGTCTTCCTTGCCGGTGCGGCTCTGTTATTACTCGGGGCCCTCAGCTATGGCTTTGTTCTGAAAGAACCGATCAGGAATGAGGAACATTCGTAGCGATAACCACGCTCTTAGCCCGGTGCTCAGCGCACCGGGTTCGGGAGCCCTTAGCCCCGGCGTTACCTCTTGTCCTCCCTGGATGCCGGCTTCCTGATAAATGTTCAGGATTATTTTAGTCGCTCATCCCTCAGCATCACCGTTTATTAATACCCCTCAAACAGGATATTTATGATCATACAAATTTATCGTATTCACGCGTGATTTTATTATTGCATTATTTTTTTAATAAATATTCATAACGTTCGCAACCTTCCTTGTGCCCATTCTTACATGCCAGCTCATACCAGGTTGTTGCTTGCTCTGGGTTTATACTTCACCCTTCACCACGTTCATTCATCACGCCAGGATCGAACTGTGACTGTGCATCTTTTGCGCAGCTGCTTTTTCATACCAGGCCCTTGCCTGCTCATAATCAACATCCAACATTTCTCCATAGAAATACATGAGACCCAAAGCGTATTGGGCTTCTGCATTTCCATTTTCGCCCGCTGATTTCAACTTAGAAAGCGTAGAATCCCTGTCATTGGTGGCAATGTAAATAATTGCGAGAAGTATAATCAACCCAGCCATTAGCCAATATCTTATTTTCCCATTTCACACCTTGTCCATTTAAAGACTATATAGCGTTAGAAAGATATTTACTCCAGACTATCCCAGTCTGGCAGATTGTTAACTACCTTTCGCCACCAATGATACGCAGCCATAGAAGCGCCAAAGAAAATACCCGCTACCGTGCATGAGGCGAATGCAACTCCCGGTTGCATACCGCTGTCCTTCCATGAGGAAAACCACATACAAATCCCCCATGCCGGACCAAACCATCCCCCCATCAACAAAGTAATTTGCCAGAACGAGGCAAAAGGTAACGGCGGTATCTTGAGGCCAGCTTTCCACGCGAGGCGTAGCAAAGGCGGGGCATAATTACTACGCCACATCTTCTTGCTTTCCATAACGGCGATGGCACGTTCCTTTTTAGCTTCAAAGCTCATACAGTTCCCTCCGGATTTACCTTGACTCACCTATTTATCGATAAAGACTACTTTCAATAAATAATAATTATCATTACCACCCACATGTGTCAATAAATACTTAAAAATCATTCCACAACAAGAAAATAAATGAAATAAAAGGGAAAGCCTTACCAGATAATATCCCGACATCCGATGAATATAAATATTAGCATTCCCTTACATCCTCTGGAGAAACCCGGTTACATGCTATTTCCGCAACTTCATTAAAATCTTATTTAATATTTTCAGCACGATAGCAGCGGCTTTCTATTTTATTCCCACATACATGATATGGAATTTATCAATCATGTTTAGCCTGATTGGTTATATTTTATTGTTAGTCTCTTTCGGTGAAAGAGTAAAATTTACTTTCTGAATATATCCGAATACCACATCAGCATGGCTGCGACTTGCTCAAAGTCAACTTCATTAATATTTTGGTGGGAAAAATACGGATTTTGGATGCAAAAAAAGCCCGTTTCTATGGGCTTTTTTTGTATTACTTTATGTAGAACACAAAGCAAAAAGGGGTTACCTTTCGGTAACCCCTTCTTTTATTTGGCGGAAGCGTAGAGATTCGAACTCTAGAACCCTTTCGGGTCGCCGGTTTTCAAGACCGGTGCCTTCAACCGCTCGGCCACGCTTCCGGTATGGGGCGCACTATAAACACCTCTGTTCAGGCTGTAAAGCACGATTTTGTTCAACTGCCTTAAAAATAAACAAAAACGTGTTATTCGTCTGAAAATCAGGCGGTTTGCACAGAATTTCAGCGCCAACCGCCCTCTCAGCGTTAATGTTTTTTGATGTACATATCCCTGGTGAAGTAATACCCCAGCTTATCCGGCGTAAATCCGCCGACCCACGGCTTCACCAGATGCGTGCGGACATAGTGATAAACCGGGACTGCCGGAACATCTTTGCCCAACAGATCCTCCGCCTGCTGATAAAACTTGCCGCGGGTGGTCACGTCCGGCGCTTTGGCCGCATTGCGTAACGCTTCATCGTACGCAGGATTGCTGTACTGGCTGGTGTTTTCACTATCGCCGGTACGGAAGTTATTGAGGAAGGTTGCGGCATCGTCATAATCAGCAATCCACGCGTAGCGCACCGCATCAAAATTATGCGTATGCATGGTGTCGAGCATCGTTTTCCATTCCTGATTTTGTAGCTTCGCCTCAACGCCTAGATTCTTCTTCCACATCGAACTGGCGGCGATTGCCACGCGCTGATGCGATTCTGAAGTGTTGTAGAGCAAATTAAACACCAGCGGGTGGCTATCGTTATAACCGGCTTCGCTCAGCAGCCTTTTAGCCTCGGCAATACGCTTGTCGCGCGGCCAGCTGGCATAATCCGGGTTATGCAGCTTTACGCCGCCAATATCAGGCTGGCTAATTAGCCATGCCGGACGCTGACCCTGTCCCAATACCTTCTCAGCGATAATGTCTTTATCCAGCGCCATATTCAGCGCCAGCCGGACCCGCGGGTCGTTAAACGGCGGCTTAGTGGTATTGAACTCGTAATAGTAAGTCGCCAGCTGCGGTGAGACGTTCACCTGCTCGCCCATAGTTTTTTTCAACTGAGCAAACTGGTTGATCGGCACCGTATAAACGATATCGATTTCCCCCGCTTTATAGCGGTTAACGTCTGCCGCCTCGGAGCTAATGGGTAGATAGGTCACTTTATTGATGACGGTATCGGCGTTATCCCAGTAGCGCGGATTCCGCTCGGCCACAATACGCTCGTTCACCACCCATCGGGACAGCTTATAGGCGCCGCTGGTCACCAGATGTTCCGGTTTGGTCCACTTCTCGCCAAAGCGATTTACCAGCACTTTATCGACCGGCACCAGAGACGGATGCGCCAGCATCGGCAAGAACGCCGCGTTAGGCTGGTTTAAGGTGACTTCCAGCGTCGCGTCATCGATAGCCTTTACGCCCAGCGTGTCGGGCGTTTTTTTACCCTGCGCGATATCCTGAGCGTTCACAATATGCATGTTCCCCGGATAGCTGGCATAGGGTGATGCCGTGGCCGGGGAAACCAGCCTCTGCCAGCTCCAGACAATATCCGGCGCGGTAATCGCGGTCCCGTCAGACCACGTGATGCCCGGACGCAGATGAAACGTCCATACGGTGTTATCTTTATTTTCCCATTTCTCCGCCAGACGCGGCTGAATCTCGCCCCCAGGAGAGACGCTGACCAGTCCTTCGAAGAGATCGCTGATGATGTTGAATTCAACGTCACTTTCGACCTTATGCGGATCCAGCGACGAGGGCTCGCTGCCGTTATTTCTGACCAGCTCCTGCTTCTCTGCCAGCACGGTCCCGGCCGGGACCTGTGCAGCCAGAGTCGGCGCCGCTGCGGCGAGTAAACCCGCCATCAATAATGCCTGCGTGATGTCGTTATATTTTTGTAATTTCATATCCCTTGCCTTTATGACGCTTCGTTTGTACCCTCTCCACACTTAGCCACAGAATGGCGATAACGCAATATTTTTCAGTAACCTATCAGATTCCGATCTGGTTCCTGGCGCCAAACGCACAAACACACCGCCTTTTCGTAATTTATTAGAATAATATGCTGGAATCTTGCGCTAAGGTCTAAGTAAAGATGGGTAAAAGCACTATGGCTTCTGGCGTGGTTTTTTTATGCTTCGTTATTAATAACATCTGTCATAAGAGAGTGACTCATGGATCGTATAATTACGTCGTCGCGTGACCGTTCATCGCTGCTCAGCACGCACAAAGTTCTGCGTAACACCTATTTCCTGCTCAGCCTGACGCTGGCATTTTCTGCCATTACGGCAACGGCAAGCACGGTCCTGATGCTACCGTCTCCCGGGCTGATTCTGACTCTGGTCGGCATGTACGGGTTGATGTTCCTGACCTATAAGCTGGCCGACAAGCCGTCGGGCATCCTGGCGGCCTTCGCCTTTACCGGCTTCCTGGGCTATATCCTTGGGCCGATGCTTAACGCCTATCTGTCGGCGGGTATGGGAGATTTAATCGGCCTGGCGCTGGGCGGTACGGCGCTGGTGTTCTTCTGCTGCTCGGCCTATGTGCTCACGACCCGCAAAGATATGTCTTTCCTTGGCGGAATGCTGATGGCGGGCGTAGTGGTGGTGCTGATAGGTATGGTTGCGAATATTTTCCTGCAGCTGCCGGCTCTGCATCTGGCAATCAGCGCGGTGTTTATTCTGATTTCATCCGGCGCCATCCTGTTTGAAACCAGCAACATCATCCGCGGCGGCGAAACCAACTATATCCGCGCAACCGTGAGCCTGTATGTGTCGCTGTACAACATCTTTGTCAGCCTGCTGAGCATTCTGGGCTTCGCCAGCAAAGACTAATCTCCCTTCAGTTCTTCTCAGGCCCTGCTTATGCGGGGCCTTTTTTTTTGCTAAACTGCCGCCAGTTTTAGCGGTGTGTGAAGAATTATGTTGATCTTTGAAGGCAATGAAATTGAGACCGATAGCGAAGGCTATCTGAAGGATACCACCCTCTGGAGTGAAGCCCTGGCAACAGCCATTGCCGAACGGGAAGGTATTGTCCTGTCGCCTGAACACTGGGAGGTCGTGCGTTTTGTCCGCGACTTTTATCTGGAGTTCAACACCTCGCCGGCCATTCGGATGCTGGTGAAGGCGATGGCAAATAAGTTCGGCGAGGAGAAAGGCAACAGCCGCTATCTCTACCGCCTGTTCCCCAAAGGCCCCGCCAAACAGGCAACGAAAATTGCCGGGCTGCCCAAACCGGTGAAATGCATCTAGTACAGAATGGAGAATTTTTGCCACTCTCTGGTGGGCTGATGAGGCTCCGTGTGCACCCGGTCGACCCGCGCGCTGCGAGGCCCGCCCTCCTTCAGCCAGCTCACCAGCGCCGCCACCTGCTCCGCCTCACCGCAGGCCAGAACCTCTACGCTGCCGTCATCAAGATTGCGCGCGTAGCCCGTCAGCCCTAAGCGTAACGCCTCCCGCTGCGTCGTGTAGCGAAAGCCAACTCCCTGAACTGAACCATATACCCATGCCATCGTGCAGAGTGTCGCCATGATTGCTCTCCTTTCGTGCCAATAACTCTACGCTGAGAATAGCAAATTCTGACTAGCGTACGTGTTTCGGCAACAGGCCATAGTGCTGACGAAAGCGCGCCGTGAAGCGCGAACCGGACTGATAGCCGCTGTTCACGGCGATTTCGCCTATCGGTAATGAGGTCGATTGTAGCTGGCCGAGGGCATAAGCCATACGCACCTCCTCAACAATCTGGCGAAAACTTTGATCTTCCTGGTGCAGGCGTCGGCGTAGCGTCGATTCGCCAAGGAACAGCATTTTCGCCACCCGCGGGACGCTCCACGCCTGCGCGGGCGACAGCATAATAATTTGCCGCACCTGGCCGCTCAGATTCTGCTGCCTCTCATTGAGCAGCGGCCCGGCGTAACCCGCCTGGTGCAGCGCCAGCAATAGTCCCATCGCCTGGTGATGCTGCAGCTCGGCCGATAATCCGCTGCGCACCGCCTGCAGGACGTTTTGCCACATAAACACCAGATCGGGAGTCGCCGGCGCGCACAGAGATGTGAGTCGCCCGGGCTGCGGCTCGCTCATATAGCGAGCTTTAAAATCCGCCAGCAGTTCTGGCGTCAGAGAGAGTAGATCGGAGCAAAACAGCCCGTTATCCGGCTGATTAATCACCTCGAGCTCAAGATCGGCCGGCAGAATAATCAGCTGCTGCGGCGTGGCCAGCATCTGGCTTACGCCCTGAACGATAATTTTGCTGCCGCGATTAACCCGGCACAGAGCGGGAGTAAACAGCGTCACGCGATGCAGTTTATACAGGCGCCGGGAGGTAATTTCCGCCGCGGTTAAGGCGTTATGGCGAAAGTTTATATTCTGCATCTGGCCTCCTTACGGGTTTAGCGCCCTGCCCTTGCCGTCAGCTGCGCGCTGGCGATAGCGTGGCTATGCAACATAAATCCAACCAACGCGCCGCTGGCCTGTGCATCAACGGGTAATGTCGGCGTATCAAGCGCCCACACGGTAAAGCGGTAGCGGTGAGGCTTATCGCCGGCGGGCGGACAGGCGCCGCCAAATCCGGCATAGCCAAAATCATTGCGTCCCTGAACCGCTCCGTCCGGCAGTTTAGCGTTGTTTTTATCTCCGGCGCCAGCGGCTAAACTTGCCACGCTGCTGCTGATATTCACCACCGTCCAGTGCCACCAGCCGCTGCCGGTTGGCGCATCCGGGTCATAGGCAGTGACGGCAAAACTACGGGTCCCCGGCGGCGCATTTTTCCAGGCCAGCTGCGGCGAGACGTTGCCGCCGGTGCAGCCAAAACCGCTGAACCAATGTGCCTGAGCGAGGCTTCCTTCATCCCGCATATCGCCGCTGGTCACCTGAAACTGCGCCGCCGCCGCGCTGCCGCTCATCGCTAACATCAAGGCCGCAGCTAAGCCAAATCCTGTTTTCATTGCATTTTCCTCCATTGGGTTGAGGAAAACACTGTAAGATCCGCGGGTGATTTTTATTGTGCCAAAGTGCCTATGTTTTGTGCCGAAACGCTCACCTGCTGGCGCAGCGGGCATGGTGCTTGCGGCGGCCACATGTGCTAACCTACGCGCCATTTTTCGGTGCCGACATTCCCGTTGCTAAAGGTAGCCCCATGACAGATTCCATTTTCCCCCGCTTAGTGTTGACCAAAGGACGCGAGAAATCCCTGCTGCGTCGCCACCCCTGGATTTTCTCCGGCGCCGTCGCCCGTATGGAAGGTAAAGCCCGTTCCGGCGAAACTATCGATATCGTTGATTCGCAGGGGAAATGGCTTGCTCGCGGCGCGTTCTCTCCGTCATCGCAGATCCGCGCGCGCGTCTGGAGTTTTGACCGCAACGAGGAGATCGATATTGCCTTTTTCGAACGCCGTCTGCAGCAGGCGCAAACCTGGCGCGAATGGCTGGCGGCCCGCGATGGCCTCGACAGCTATCGTCTGATTGCCGGCGAATCCGACGGGCTTCCGGGCGTAACGATTGACCGCTTCGGCAATTTTTTCGTTCTGCAGCTGCTCAGCGCCGGCGCCGAATACCAGCGCGCGTCCATCGTTAGCGCGCTACAGACCCTGTTCCCCGCCTGTTCCATTTACGATCGCAGCGATGTAGCGGTACGTAAAAAAGAGGGGCTGGATCTGGCCCAGGGCCTGGTTACCGGCGAAATGCCGCCTGCGCTGCTGCCCATCACCGAGCACGGAATGCAGCTGCTGGTGGATATTCAGGGCGGCCATAAAACCGGCTACTATCTCGATCAGCGCGATAGCCGCCTGGCGACCCGCCGCTACGTCGCCGACAAACGCGTCCTCAACTGCTTCTCCTATACCGGCGGTTTCGCCGTTTCCGCGCTGATGGGCGGCTGTAGTCAGGTGATCAGCGTCGATACCTCCCAGGAAGCGCTGGACGTGGCGAAGCAGAATATCGAACTGAACCAGCTCGATCTCTCCAAAGCTGAATTTGTCCGCGATGACGTCTTTAAGCTGCTGCGTAAGTATCGTGACCAGAATGAAAAATTTGATGTGATCGTGATGGATCCGCCGAAGTTTGTTGAGAACAAAAGCCAGCTGATGGGCGCCTGCCGCGGCTATAAGGATATCAACATGCTGGCTATCCAGCTGCTTAATCCCGGCGGGATCCTGCTGACCTTCTCCTGCTCGGGTCTGATGGCTACCGATTTATTTCAGAAAATCATCGCCGATGCCGCAATTGACGCCGGACGTGATGTACAATTTATAGAACAGTTCCGCCAGGCTGCCGACCATCCCGTGATCGCAACCTACCCGGAAGGTCTGTATCTGAAAGGGTTTGCCTGCCGCATCATGTAACTTGAAAAGCGGAACGTTGCCCGCATATAGCAGGTAATAACGTTTCCCAGGAGGTGCCTATGATTGCCAGCAAATTCGGTATCGGCCAGCAGGTTCGCCATACGCTGTTAGGCTTCCTCGGCGTGGTTGTTGATATCGATCCAGAATATTCGCTTGCAGAACCGGCGGAGGACGAAATTGCGGCCAATGACGAGCTGCGGGCATCGCCCTGGTATCATGTGGTGATGGAAGATGAGGATGGCCAGCCCGTTCACACCTATCTTGCCGAAGCGCAGCTCAGCAGCGAGCCCAGCGATGAGCATCCGGAGCAGCCGTCAATGGACGAGCTGGCGAGGACCATTCGCCAGCAGCTTCAGGCGCCTCGACTGCGCAACTAGCAAAAAAACCCCGCAACGGCGGGGTTTTTATTTACTTCGCCAGACCTAATCTCGGGATTTCAATCGCCGGACAGCGATCCATCACCACGGTTAGCCCAGCCTCTCGCGCCAGGACAGCCGCCTGCTCGTTAATCACCCCTAGCTGCAGCCACAGCGTCTTTGCGCCGATGGCGATGGCTTCCTGAGCAACGCCCAGCGCCGCATCGGAGTTGCGAAATACGTCGACCATATCCACTTTTTCCGCAACATCTGCCAGCGTTGCGTAGCCCTGTTGCCCCAGTAGCGTTTTACCCGCTACCTTCGGCGAAACCGGGATCACGTGATACCCTTGCTCCAGCAGATACTTCATCACCCGATAGCTTGGTCGGTCCGGTTTGTCGCTGGCTCCCACCAGCGCAATAGTCCGTGTTGAGGTCAGAATGCCTGCGATATCGTTCTCTTTCATTTTATCCTCCCACTATTTAGCCCAAGTGTAAGCTAATCCAGGCTAACCGGCCATCTACCCTGACTAACGGGTACGTCAAAATTTTTCACCCTGATGCTTGCAGCAACAGTCACTTCCAGTAATCTGTCTGCAGGCTAAAATGTGGAATGAAATTATGGAACTGACGACACGTACGCTACCCGCGCGCAAACATATCGCTCTGGTTGCTCACGATCACTGTAAAGATATGCTGATGAAGTGGGTTGCTCGCCACCAGGCGCTGCTGGCTCAACACGAACTCTACGCAACAGGCACCACCGGAAATCTCATCTCCCGGGCAACCGGGCTTGAAGTTAACGCGATGCTCAGCGGCCCGATGGGCGGCGACCAGCAGGTCGGCGCGCTGATTGCAGAAGGGAAAATTGATGTACTGATTTTCTTCTGGGATCCGCTAAACGCCGTGCCTCACGACCCGGACGTTAAGGCGCTGCTGCGCCTGGCGACGGTATGGAACATTCCCGTTGCGACCAATGCTTCAACCGCCGACTTTATTATCCTGTCGCCGCACTTTGGCGAGCCTCTCGATATTCTGATCCCGGATTATCAGCGTTACCTGGCGGAACGTCTTAAGTAAACCCCGCTGGCGGCCAGGCCGCCAGCCGTTACGGTTTTCTTGCTACCGGTACATCCAGCTCTTCCAGCATCTCCACAAACGCAGACGGCCGCTCTTTGTTGAACAGCAGCCAAACGCGAAGACGCGCACGCGTGATGGCGACGTACAGCAGACGCCGCTCTTCCGCATCTGGAAAATCCTCCGGCTGCGGCAGCAGCGCCTCTTCCATGATCGACTCTCGCGCCGGAGCCGGGAACGCATCATCGCCATCCTGAAGCCCAAGGACAATCACGAAATCCGCCTGCTGACCTTTGCTGGCATGGATCGTCATAAAATCGAGCTGCAGATTCGGCCATCGCGTAGCGGCCTTCTCCAGCGCGGCGGGTTTCAGATGATGGTAGCGCGCCAATAGCAGGATCCGCTGGTCTGGTTTCACGTAGCCGCTCAGCTTATCGAGCAAATCATCAAGCTTATCGTCCGCCAGCAGCGTAACGGCTTTTTTATCTCCGGCGCTCAGGCTGTTGAGCGGCTTGCTCAGCTGGTGTGGGTTCTGTTGAATAAAACCGTTCGCCACTTCACCAATGCGGCCATTAAAGCGATATGTGGTATCCAGCGCGCAGCAGTCCCCTTCGCCAAAATAGTGGTTGAACGCGGTAGTCAGCGAAAGCTGGGCGCCACTAAAGCGATAGATTGCCTGCCAGTCGTCGCCGACCGCAAAGAGCGTGGTCTGGGTATTTTGCCGGCGCAGCGCGGCCAGCAGCGAGGCCCGCTGCGGTGAAATATCCTGAAATTCATCGACCAGAATATGCTTCCACGGGCTGACAAAGCGTCCTTTATCAAGAATATTGATGGCCTGATGGATCAGGCCGGAGAAATCGACCGCATTTTCCTCTTTCAGCGCCGTTTTCCACGCCTTCAGCAGCGGAGCCATTAATTTTACGCGCTTAGCAAAAAGCTCGCGTATCTCCTCCGGCGCGCCGGCAATCATCTCCGCCTGTGAGCCGCCGTGCATACGCATCAGGCTGACCCAGCGATCGAGGCGGCTCGCCATTCGTCGCTCTATTTTTTTATCCTGCCAGAAATCGTTTTCCGGCACCTGCCAGCCCATCTCGTCTTCCAGCCACTGTCGCCAGCCTTTGGCGTGAGCTTTTTTCTCCTGGCACTGCTGCTGCCAGTTTTTCAGCAGCAGCGCCTGACGCGCCGGGCTGTCGCTCTCGAGCTGGCTAACAGACGGGACTTTCTTACTGCCCTGCTGAATAATATGCAGAGCCAGTGAATGAAATGTCCGCGCCGAAATATCATCGGTGCTCAGCCGCTCGCGAATGCGTTCATCCATTTCCAGCGCCGCCTGGCGACCAAACGCCAGCAGCAGAATCTGCTCAGCCGCCGCTTCACCTCTTGTGAGCAGCCATCCGGCACGGGCAACCAGCACCGACGTCTTGCCGCTGCCGGCGCCGGCAAGAACCAGCAGAGAACGCTCGCCGTTAACCACCGCACGCGCCTGCGCCGGGTTAAGCGGTGAAGACTCCACGCCCGCAAAAAATGCGCCGTACTGTTCCAACATCGACTCAGTGAAAGCCTGATTGTGGGCCAGTCTGGCCACCTCGGTGTCACCCAGCCAGCTCTGACATTGACGCCACGGCTCGCGGCAGTTGTCGAAAGCGTCAAGTCGGCTGGTCGGTATCGGCAGCCCGGTGAGCGCCCGGCGAATTTTACCCTGCACGTCGCTAACCTGCTGACGGGTCAACCATTTGCCTTCTGCGCTGGAGCGGGCGATCTCAGCCAGCTGCTGGCTCAGTACGTCGGCGGCAATGATGCTCATTTCCGCGCTCCACTGCTGCCATAACGTATTCAGATGATGAAAGAAACGCTGGGTTTCATTCCATTCGGTACCATGCAAACGCACGACTTTGCCATCCGGAAGCACGAACTCCAGTTCGCCCCAGACCAGACCGCGCCGACAATGAACTGACAATAACTGATTGAAAGGTATAAGATACTCGTGGCTATCACCGGAAACCTTTACTCCGGCGTTAAGCAGCTGCACCCTATCATAGGGATGCTGCGCCATGCGTTTGCCCAATGTTGTCGCTTTAAGTTCCATATCATGCCGAATTTCAATCAGGTTGGATGTTTTTAAGTTTAACCGCCAGCGACCGGGTGCTCCAGCGTAAAAAACGTTACAATGGCCGGGTCTTATTATCCACAGGAGTGAACGGAGGGGTTATGCGTACCATTCTGAATATTTTGAACTTTATCCTCGGTGGTTTCGCCACCACGCTGGGCTGGCTGCTGGCGACGCTGGTCAGCATTATTCTGATCTTCACGCTGCCGCTGACCCGCTCATGCTGGGAAATTACCCGACTCTCCCTCCTCCCCTATGGGAATGAAGCCATTCACGTCGATGAACTCGAGCCTCAGGGCAAAAACAGCCTGCTGAATGCAGGCGGTACCGTGCTCAATATTTTATGGTTTATTTTCTTCGGCTGGTGGCTGTGCCTGATGCATATCTTTAGCGGCATCGCCCAGTGTCTGACCATTATTGGTATCCCGGTTGGTATCGCCAACTTTAAAATCGCCGCCATTGCGCTGTGGCCTGTGGGACGTCGGGTTGTTTCCGTCGAAACCGCGCGTGCCGCTCGCGAAGCCAATGCGCGCCGTCGCTTCCAGTAATCGGACGGAATACTGACATGCTTAGCCCCCTGCTACGCCGTTATACATGGAACAGCGCCTGGCTCTATAACGCCAGGATTTTTGTCGCACTTTGCGGCACAACCGCCGTTCCATGGTGGCTTGGCGAAGTAAAACTAACTATTCCATTAACGTTGGGGGTAGTTGCCGCCGCGTTAACCGATCTCGACGACCGCCTGACCGGGCGGTTACGCAACCTGGCCATCACCCTGGTGTGCTTTTTTATCGCATCGGCTTCGGTGGAGCTCCTTTTTCCCTGGCCGTGGCTATTTGCGATCGGTTTAACCCTCTCTACCACCGGATTTATTTTACTCGGGGGCCTGGGACAGCGTTACGCCACGATCGCCTTCGGCGCTCTGCTGATCGCTATCTACACCATGCTGGGGGTCACGCTCTACGATCGCTGGTATCTACAGCCGCTATTTCTGCTGACCGGTGCCGTCTGGTACAACCTGCTGACGCTTGCCGGACATATCATCTTCCCGATTCGCCCGCTTCAGGACAATCTTGCGCGCAGCTATGAGCTGCTGGCGCGCTATCTGGATCTCAAATCCCGCATGTTTGACCCGGATATTGAAGATGAAAGCCAGGCTCCACTCTACGATTTGGCCATCGCGAATGGCCTGCTGGTCACGACGCTCAACCAGACTAAAACGTCGCTGCTCACCCGTCTGCGCGGCGACCGCGGGCAGCGAGGCACCCGACGGACGCTGCAGTATTACTTCGTTGCCCAGGATATCCACGAGCGCGCCAGCTCATCGCATATCCAGTATCAAACGCTACGCGACCGTTTTCGCTACAGTGACATTATGTTTCGCTTTCAGCGTATGCTGTCGATGCAGGCCCAGGCCTGTCAGAAATTGTCCCGCGCTATTTTGCTGCGCGAACCGTACCAGCACGATGCGCATTTCGAGCGCGCGTTTATGCATCTTGATGCCGCCCTCGACCGCGTGCGTGCCAGCGGAGAACCCCTGGAGCAGGTCAAAGCGTTGGGCTTCCTGCTGAATAACCTGAGAGCGATTGACGCCCAGCTGGCAACTATTGAGTCCGCTCAGGTTGCCGCGCCAGCGCACGGTACTACGGAGAATTTGCTCGCGGAGGACCAGCTTAGCGGCTTTAGCGATATCTGGCTGCGGTTACGCCGCAACCTGTCACCGGAATCGGCCCTCTTTCGCCACGCGGTGAGGATGTCGTTGGTACTATGCGCAGGCTACGCGTTTATCCAGCTAACCGGGCTAAATCACGGCTACTGGATACTGCTGACCAGCCTGTTTGTTTGTCAGCCAAACTATAACGCGACCCGTCACCGCCTGGCCCTGAGGATTATTGGCACCCTGGTGGGTGTGGCTATCGGTCTACCGATATTGCTGCTGGTTCCCTCGGTGGAAGGCCAGCTGCTGCTGATCGTCCTTACCGGCGTCCTGTTCTTTGCCTTTCGCAATGTACAATATGCCCACGCCACAATGTTCATTACCCTGCTGGTTCTGCTGTGCTTTAACCTGCTGGGAGAAGGCTTCGAGGTCGCCCTGCCGCGCATCTTCGATACCCTCATCGGCTGTGCGATTGCCTGGGCTGCGGTCAGCTTTATTTGGCCGGACTGGAAATTCCGTAACCTGCCGCGGGTTCTGGATCAGGCCATAAACGCCAACTGCCGATACCTGGACGCGATTCTTGAACAGTATCATCAGGGGCGCGATAACCGTCTGGCATATCGGGTTGCGCGCCGGGATGCCCATAGTCGGGACGGCGAGCTGGCCTCAGTGGTATCAAATTTATCAACGGAGCCGCGGGCAAATGCCGACATCCGCGAAACGGCCTTCCGCTTGCTTTGCCTGAATCATACCTTCACCAGCTATATTTCAGCGCTGGGCGCGCACCGTGAAAAGCTGACCACGCCCGAGACTCTGGCGCTGCTGGATGACGCCGTCTGCTATGTGGATGATGCGCTACATCATTCCCCGGCCGACGAACAGCGGGTACAGCAGGCGCTCACCCGCCTGCAGACCCGGATCCAACACCTCGAACCTCGTGCCGATAGCAAAGAGCCGCTGGTGCTCCAGCAAATCGGTCTGCTGTTAGCGCTATTACCGGAAATCTGCCGCCTCCAACAGCAGGTGGCCGTTCGGCCCGAGTAAATCGCGGCCTATCTTACCGCTGGTTGAGAGCCCATTCCTGCAGCTCCTGGCGCCGTGCCGTCGGGAGCGCGGCGGCATGAACCCCGGTAATGGCCCCTTCCAGCGAATAGAGAATATTCAGCGTCAGCGCTTTATTCGACTCTCGCAGCTTAAGCCACGCACGCTGCGCGCCAATAAGGCGCAGCGCCTGCTGATCTATTACGCCGGAGTTAATTAATAGTAGCTCCATGTGGAAACTAATATTTGGCAGATCTTTCAACCTGCCAGAATAACGCTGCTGGTTCTTTTCTCTTTGAGCGGTCTGTAATGAAAGCGACGATAGTTTGAAAAGCATTTTACTGTCACACCAAAGCGTTTCATTTATCTGATAGTATTTTAGAAAAATTGGGCGCCCGTTTTTACGCATTTTTAAAAGTGGATTTGCGTGGGCGACACAATACGCAGCGCCCTGCTCACAAATCTTAAGATAGATTTCCCCCTCTGCAACCATCGCAAATACGGTGTCGTCTATTGCCAGGCTATAGCCACCAAACAAAGGACGGCAGATTATTTTTCCTAATGGCGATAAGCACTTCTGAAATTTATGAAACCGCAGGGATGAGATTTTTTTCATGATTATTCCTTGGTTAATCATGCGAATACGGAGTAATTTAGTTAACGGATCCGTTAGTTCAGAAAATAAGTGAGTTCCTTTATTGCGGCAAGATGATTTTAACGTTCCACTCAGGCAACTCACCATTTTGCGAGGTGCTTTCAAGAAATTACTCTTCGGCGAAAGCGGATGTATTAAAAATAAAATATAACCGGAGCATCAATTAATAGTTGCACAAATAGTTTGTGCCCGGGAAGAGCAGCGCTGCGCCGGGGGGGCGTAAAGATACGCAGGTACGCTTGCGCGGTTTGAGGTTTCTGTCGCCAAAAATTTATGCCGCGGGGTTACCGCGGCGAGAGCAGGTCTTCACCAACGCGGCCGACAATGTCGAACAAATTTCGAGCGACAACACGATAAATGAGGTTGATCTTTTCGCCGCCTGGATATACTGTATATGCATACAGTAACTACAGGCGGAAATAGACAATGCTTACTTCAGCTTACGCAAATCGTTCATCACTGACTTCTGCTTCAGTACGTCGCCACTCCCATGACGCCGTCGAACAACCAGCCAGCGGGCTGATTAGTGAGATTGTCTACCGTGAAGATCAGCCGATGATGACACAGCTACTGCTGCTTCCTTTATTACAGCAGCTGGGTCAGCAATCCCGCTGGCAGCTCTGGCTAACGCCAAAACAGAAGCTGAGCCGCGAGTGGGTGCAATCCTCCGGCCTGCCGCTATCGAAAGTCATGCAGATAAACCAGCTCTCCCCGTTCAATACGGTAGAATCAATGATACGCGCCCTGCGCACGGGTAACTATAGCGTAGTAATCGGCTGGCTGGCGGATGAACTGACGGCCGAAGAACATGAACGGCTGGTTAATGCCGCGGAAGAAGGTCATGCGATGGGGTTTATCATGAGGCCTGTGGGAAATACAAGCCAGCATGGGAGACAACTGAGCGGGCTAAAAATTCACTCTAATTTGTATCATTAAGCCAAATTAGGATTAATCCTGGAATTTTTTTTGCGCAGTACAAGGACGTGCTTTAATAAGGGTTGTTTTTGTGCGGATGCCTGTCTGATGCGGTCTCGCAGGTTTTATCGACGAACGAAAACTAACCATATTTGTTAAATATTGTGTATACAACCCTTTTTTTTCATATGCCTGACGGAGTTCACACTTGTAAGTTTCGAACTAAGTTGTAGACTTTACATCGCCAGGGGTGATCGGCTTACGCTGCATGTATCAGCATAGTTAACAACAAGTCACGCCCCGGGTGAAGGATCTAACCGTGAGGTCTTTTGTAACTTCATGGCGAATTTTGGATGATAATGAGGCGCAGAAAATGAAAAAGACAGCTATCGCGATTGCAGTGGCACTGGCTGGCTTCGCTACCGTAGCGCAGGCCGCACCGAAAGATAACACCTGGTATGCAGGTGGTAAACTGGGCTGGTCCCAGTATCACGATACCGGTTTCTACGGTAACGGTTTCCAGAACAACAATGGCCCGACCCGTAACGATCAGCTGGGTGCTGGTGCGTTCGGTGGCTATCAGGTTAACCCGTACCTCGGTTTCGAAATGGGTTACGACTGGCTGGGACGTATGGCCTATAAAGGCAGCGTTGATAACGGCGCTTTCAAAGCTCAGGGCGTTCAGCTGACTGCTAAACTGGGTTACCCGATCACTGACGATCTGGACATCTACACCCGTCTGGGTGGTATGGTCTGGCGTGCAGATTCGAAGGGTAACTACGGTTCCACCGGTACTTCCCGCAGCGAACACGACACTGGCGTATCCCCGGTATTTGCTGGTGGTATCGAGTGGGCAATGACTCGCGACATCGCTACTCGTCTGGAATACCAGTGGGTTAACAACATCGGTGATGCAGGTACCGTTGGCACACGTCCTGATAACGGCATGCTGAGCGTAGGTGTTTCCTACCGTTTCGGTCAGGAAGAAGCAGCTCCGGTTGTAGCTCCTGCTCCGGCTCCGGCTCCGGAAGTGACTACCAAGCACTTCACTCTGAAGTCTGACGTACTGTTCAACTTCAACAAATCTACCCTGAAACCGGAAGGCCAGCAGGCTCTGGATCAGCTGTACACCCAGCTGAGCAACATGGATCCGAAAGACGGTTCCGCAGTTGTTCTGGGCTACACTGACCGCATCGGTTCTGACGCTTACAACCAGCAGCTGTCTGAGAAACGTGCTCAGTCTGTTGTTGATTACCTGGTTTCTAAAGGTATCCCGGCTGGTAAAATCTCCGCTCGCGGTATGGGCGAATCCAACCCAGTTACTGGCAACACCTGTGACAACGTGAAAGCTCGCGCTGCACTGATCGATTGCCTGGCTCCGGATCGTCGCGTAGAGATCGAAGTTAAAGGTTACAAAGAAGTAGTAGCTCAGCCGCAGGCTTAAGTTTTACTACCGATAAAAAACCCCGCTGATGCGGGGTTTTTTTTGTCTCAAATTTAGGCTCAGCGCGAAAAGCGCCCGCGCGCACCCTATCAGCCTTCCGGGCTACTCCTTACCAAGCAATACCTGCAGATCGCGCTTCAGGCTGGACATCTTGCTGGCATACTTCTCTTTATGCTCAGCGTCCTCAATCAGCTGTACGATAGTTTCCGACAGCGTTTTTCCCCGTCGCTGCGCCAGGCCAGCGAGACGCTGCCAGACCACAAACTCCAGATCGATAGACTTTTTGCGCGTATGCTGATGCTCAGCGTTAAAATGACGCTTTCGCCGCGCGCGGATAGTCTGCTTCATCCGGTTCATTAGCTCCGGATTAATATGCTGATCAATCCAGGCGTTCACCAGAACAGGTTCATTTTCGAGCGTCAGTAAGACATCGACCGCGGCTTGCGCTGCGCTGGCTTCAATATAGCGGGTAATCAGCTCACCTTCCCGGTGCTTTTTAACCAGATATTTCCATTTCCAGCCGCTTTCAAGATTTTCCAGTTGTTGATATTTCATTGCGATCTCAATGTGACCGTGTAACTCACTTCAGGATATCAGTTTTTTCTCGATGTGCTGAGAATAAATCATCATTCGTGATATGCGTTACGTCGTTATCGTTAACGCAAACACGATCCTCCGTGTGCTCAGACGCGGCATAAGGTATAATCGCGCGTTTTACATCTCACTAAAAAACAGCGACTTTGACCATTACGAAACTTACCCGAAACGACCTTGCTCCTGATACGGAAAGTTATCAGGCGCTGTTTACACAAGCTGATTTAGCCCAGCCAGAGGCTTCCCTGTCAGGCGAACTGCAGCCCCGTTTATTCTATGCGTTGGAGCAGCTTCTGGTGACTCCGACCATTTCTCCGTTCATGCTGGTTAAGGCTCCGGAAGAACCGGAATACCTGCAGTGGTTAGCCGCAGAAACCCGCAGCTTATACCAGCCGGCCGCGCCTCTTTACGGCGTGCGTTACCAGATTAACGGTGGAAACGTCACCCTTTCACCGGCAAAAAGCGCCGATGATAATTTTGCCAGCACCGCGCCGGTTGAATCAGCCGACTGGATTGAAGCAGAGCAGCTTTTTGGCTGCGTGCGCCAGTTTAACGGCGAAATATCCCTGCAGCCGGGCCTGGTACATCGTAGCAACGGCGGCGTGCTTATTATCGCCCTGCGCGCGCTATTAGCCCAACCGCTGCTGTGGATGCGCCTGAAGAACATCGTTACCCGCCAGCGCTTTGACTGGCTGTCCATCGATGAGTCTCGCCCGCTGCCGGTCAGCATTCCATCGATGCCGCTCAATCTGAAGATAATTCTGGTCGGTGAACGCGATTCATTGGCTGATTTTCAGGATATGGAACCCGAGCTCTCGGCCCAGGCGATTTACAGCGAGTATGAAGATAATCTGCAAATCGCGGATGGCGACACCCTGAAACAGTGGTGTCAGTGGGTGTGGCAAAACGCGCAGCAGCTTGAGCTGCCCGGGCTGGCCGCCGATGCCTGGCCGCAGCTGATTCAGGAAGGCGCACGCTACACCGGCGATCAGGAAACGCTGCCGCTGTGTCCGCTGTGGATTGCCCGCCAGCTGCGCGAAGCCGCCGCCTTCTGCGAAGGTGAGCTTATCTCCGCGGAAGAGATGCAGACCATGCTGGCACGTCGCGAATGGCGCGAAGGCTATCTTGCCGAGCGGATCCAGGATGAAATCCTGCAAGAACAAATTTTGATTGAGACCGAAGGTGAATGCATCGGGCAAATCAACGCGCTGTCGGTCATCGAATTCCCCGGTCATCCGCGGGCCTTTGGCGAGCCATCGCGCATCAGCTGCGTCGTACATATCGGCGACGGTGAGTTCATCGACGTTGAACGCAAGGCCGAGCTGGGCGGCAATATCCATGCCAAAGGCATGATGATTATGCAGGCGTTCCTGATGTCCGAACTCGAACTCGAGCAGCAGCTCCCCTTCTCCGCATCGCTGACCTTTGAGCAATCCTACAGCGAAGTGGACGGGGATAGCGCCTCTATGGCCGAACTGTGCGCCTTAATCAGCGCGCTGGCCGGCGTGCCCATTAATCAGAGTATCGCCGTCACCGGTTCAGTCGATCAGTTCGGTCGCGTACAGCCGGTGGGCGGGCTTAACGAAAAAATTGAAGGCTTCTTCACCATTTGCCAGCAGCGCGAGCTGACCGGCAAACAGGGAGTCATCATTCCTGCGGCGAATGTTCGCCATCTGAGCCTGGCGCCAGAACTACAGCAGGCTGTCGCTGAAGAGAAGTTTTCCATCTGGGCGGTGGAAGACGTTACGGAAGCGCTGCCCATGCTGACCCAGCTGTTGTGGGATGGCGAAGGGCAAACTTTACGGCAAACCATTCAGGAGCGGATTGCGCAGGCGACGCAGCAAGAGAGTCGTCATCGTTTTCCGTGGCCGCTACGCTGGTTAGGTGGTTCAGGTTCTAACTGATCGGACTTGTTCAGCTTACACGTGTTAGCTATCCTGCGTCCCGAACTCAAAATAAGGCTTACTGAAAACATGGTAGATAAACGCGAATCCTATACGAAAGAAGACCTTCTTGCCTCTGGCCGTGGTGAACTGTTTGGCGCAAAAGGCCCGCAGCTGCCCGCGCCAAGTATGCTGATGATGGACCGCGTCATCAAAATGACCGAAACCGGTGGTAACTACGATAAAGGTTATGTCGAAGCAGAACTCGATATCAACCCGGACCTGTGGTTCTTCGGTTGCCACTTTATCGGCGATCCGGTCATGCCGGGCTGCCTGGGCCTGGACGCAATGTGGCAGCTCGTTGGCTTCTATCTGGGCTGGCTCGGTGGCGAAGGCAAAGGCCGCGCGCTGGGAGTGGGTGAAGTTAAATTCACCGGCCAGGTGCTGCCGACTGCGAAGAAAGTGACCTATCGTATTCACTTTAAACGCGTTGTTAACCGTCGTCTGATTATGGGCCTGGCGGATGGTGAAGTGCTGGTTGACGATCGTCTGATCTACACCGCGGCCGATCTGAAAGTGGGCCTGTTCCAGGACACTTCTGCGTTCTGATTAGCAGCAACGCTTAAAAAGGCGAAGCCCCCGCTTGCGGAGGCTTCTTTTTTAAAGAGACAGTCAGGCAGTTTGTACCCTGTCCTCCATGGCTTCTCGCCAGCCTCCTAGCCAGTAGGACCTTTGATTCAGGGTCTGGTAGGGACACATTTCTTTCGATCTTCCGGTTATCCCGGCCTGATATCCACGTTGATGTGCCCGTTCCAGGCGATCTCGTTTTTGTCTCTTCATGCCTCGTTTCCCTCATTCTTTGATCTGGTGGAAAAGAAAACAGTGGTCACTAAATATGCAACCACGGTTAACGAATACCGCGAATCAGAGGTAACGTCAATGCGCAAAATTCACGCCATTGTCATAATTGTGAGCTACATGAAAGTTCATTTGTACAAAAACTGTGAACCAGCACAAGTAACAATCTGACGAGGCAAATAAAAAACCGCCGCGGTTTTTCAGACCACGGCGGCGGTTTAGCTTCATTCATTTTGCTTATGGCAGGCGATTCAGCTCGCTGGCAATAGCGGTCGCTTCCTGAGCCCAGGCCTGAGCCATCGTTTTCACCATCGCATCGTAACCGTCCTGCTGCTGCTTCAGCTCAATATTAAACGGACGCTTAATCAGCTGGCCCTGATGCTTCAGCAGCCATTCACCGCTGACGATAACCCGCCCGTCGTACCGGCCATGAAAGCCGTTAACGGAAACGTTAAGCGTATCCTGCTCGTTGCCCAGCGGCTGCGATGCCACCACCCAGCCGGGCAGCTGATTGCTTAAATTCGCAACCAGCGCGGTGCGCAGCTGCTGATCGAGCGGGCTGGCCCACAGATTATTACTCGCAATGACGTACTGCACGTCGGTGGTCTGGTAGACCACCCCGTTGCCCGCCAGATAGTCCGGGATAGTGACCTGTTCAACCCACAGCAGGTTCTTCCCCTCGTGGGTGGCGCTTTGCGCACCGCTTTGGGCGACAGGCAGCTGATAGTAGGTTTTATCCTCCCCGCTGCTGCTGCAGGCCGCCAGCGCGCATACCGCTGCCGCTACTAACCACTTTTTCATTATTTCGCTCCCTTCGGCTGCGGATCTTTTTTACCCTTGGCCTCAAATACCAGCGCGTTGCTCTTATCATTGAGCGTTTTCAGTACCGGCTGCAGTTCACGAAGAACCTGATCCAGTCGCTGCATATCCGCAACCATCTTATTGTACGCCGCGGACCCCGGCTGGAAGCCCTGCATACTGCGGTTCAGTTCGCGCAGCGTATTCTGCATATCACCAGGCAGCTGCTGCATCGACTGGCTTGAGGTGATCTTATTCAAGCTATCCAGCGTTGCCTGAACGTGCTGCATCGTTTTTTCGCTCTGCGCCAGCGTACTGGTCGCCTGCTCCAGCAGCGGGTTAATCGGCAGATTGTTAATCTTATCCAGCGCATCCATCAGGCGCTGCTGAATTTGCGCGAGGCCGCCGCTAACCGTTGGAATGATCGGATAAGAGCCAAACTCATGCATGCTGCCGCGCGGAGGCGCTTTGGGATAGAAGTCGAGATCGATATACAGCGCGCCGGTAATCAGGTTGCCGGTTTTAAGCGAACCGCGCAGGCCGCGATTGATCAGATCGTCCATATGGGTGCGAATATTCGGATCGTCACCAAGCTGGTTGATCAGCCGTTCCGGCTCAATGCGCACCTCTACCGGAATGCGATAATCGTCATTCAGCCGCTGATGCAGTCCTGGAATAAAGAACGGTACCTTGCCGACCGTGCCCAGGCGTATCCCGCGGAACTCCACCGGCGCGCCGGGCTGAAGCCCGCGGATCGAATCTTTGAAGAACATCACGTAGTCGATGTGCTGGGTAAAGACCGAATCCTGAATACTTTTCTGGTCATCAAAAAGATGGTAGCCGGTCTTGTTCGCGACCGGTTCGCCAAGATCCAGCCCTTCCGGAATATCAAAACTCACCCCGCCGCCAAACAGCGTCGACAGCGAGCCCATTTCCACCCGCATCCCGGCCGAGGTCAGATCCACGGCAATACCGCTATCTTTCCAGAAACGAACGTTGGTAGTCACCAGGCGATCGTTTGGCGCGTTGATGAACAGCTGATAGGTAATATTACGCTTTTGCGGATCGAAGGTGCTGGTCTCGACCGACCCCACCCGATAGCCGCGAAAGAGCACCGGATCGCCGGGAGAGAGCTGGCCGGCTTTATTGCTTTCCAGCAGAATGCGGATACCCTTCGCATCCGGCGAGGCCAGCGGCGGAGAGTCCAGCAGCGGGTACTGCGCAGCATCCGCCCCTTTCGTTCCAGGCTGAAGCTCAATATAGGCTCCGGATAACAGCGTCCCAAGGCCGCTGATCCCTTCACGCCCCACCTGCGGCTTTACCACCCAAAACACCGAGTCCTGATGCAAAAGCTTCTGCATACCGGAGTTCAGGCGAGCCTTAATCTCTACGTGCGTCAGATCGTCCGTCAGGGTGGCGGTTTCTACCACACCGACGTCAACGCTGCGGCTTTTAATCCGGGTTTTACCACCCTCAATGCCCTCGGCGTTGGTGGTGATCAGCGTCACCTCCGGCCCCTGATGGCTATAGTGATAAAAAAGAATCCACGCGCCGATTAGCACAGTGACGATGGGGAAGATCCATACTGGTGACCAGTTCTTCACCTTTTGCACTTTTGCTTCTCCGCTATTATTTTCCATGCTGCTGTATTTCCTCATGGCTTAAATCTGGTTCACGGTCCCACAACAAACGAGGGTCGAACGTCATCGCTGAAAACATTGTCATCACAACAACCAGCGCGAACATCACCGCCCCTATCGCAGGATAGATATTCATCAACCCTCCCATGCGCACCAGCGCCGAGAGTACAGCGATGACAAAAACATCAATCATTGACCAGCGGCCAACAAACTCCACTACTTCATAAATCAGATGCATACGCTCTGAATCACGCGAACCATTGCCGTTGGCGTTCCAGCACAGCCAGCCAATCGCGAGCATTTTCAACGTCGGCACCATAATACTGGCGATGAATATCACCAGCGCAACCGGATACGATCCTTCGCTCCACAGCAGGATCACCCCGGCCATGATCGTAGACGGCATTTTATCGCCCAGCAGGTCGGTTATCATAATGGGCATGATATTGGCGGGGAGATAGAGCAGGCACGAGGTGATTAGCAGGGCCAGCGTCCACTGCAGGCTATGCTTACGCCGCACCGTCCCTTTCGTCTGACAGCGCGGGCATACCGCTGCATCGGCGGGTAAAACGGCCGTACAGCAGGAACAGGAGCGCAGGCCCTGGCGAATCCCCGTCACGCCAACCTTCAGCGGCTGTTTAACCGCAGGCATTGGCGCGATGTCGTCCCAAAGCCAGCGCCGGTCCACGCACTGTAGCGCGCGCAGCTGCAGCAGGCAAAACATACACCAGGGAAAAAAGCTCAGGCCAACGCCAATATCGCCGTAGGCCATTAGCTTCACGAAGCTCACCAGCACCCCGGCGAGAAAGATTTCCGCCATTCCCCAGGTTTTGAGGTGGAACAGAATTCGCGCCAGAAACGCTTTTAGCGCTGCGGGCATACGAACGCGATTGACCAACAGCAAAATGGTTATCAGGCAAAAGGCCGGCACCAGCTGCACAAAAAGAAGAAAGAAGGTGCCGAGGCTGGCGTAATTCTCGCTAAACAGAACGTTGGGGATCTCCAGCAGCTCAATTTCACTGTTGAGTCCCCCAACGTTCATGTAGACGAAGGGAAACAGGTTTGCCAGCAGCAGCATAAACAACGCGACCAGCGCATAGGCAGTGGGACGCTGCCGAGGCGCGTCCCATGAAGTCGTTAACGTTGTGCCGCAACGCGGACATACGGCTTTCTGGCGATGCTCCAGCCGGGGCAACGCCACCAGCAGATCACATTGTGGACACAGGATATGCCGCGCAGCATGATGATGATCGCACATGAAAACTCCTCAGCTTATGCGCCGTTTTTTAATCCTTCGAGATATTCCCAGCGCTCAAAGGCCGTTTCCAGGGCCTGTTCCGCTTCGGCCAGCTGCGCCAGCACCTGCTGCGTATGGTCATGCGACTGACCAAAGAAAGAGGCGTCAGCGACCTGATCCTGCAAACTCTGCAGCCGGGCCTCCAGCTCTTCCAGACGCTGCGGCAGCTGCTCCAGCTCACGCTGAAGGTTATAGCTTAGTTTGCTCGCCGCACGTTTAACACTTTCCGTTTTCGGCTGCGCGGCTTCAACATTTTTTTTGGCCACGGACTGTTTTTGCGCCAAAGACTGCGACTGCTGTCCGCGCGCGTCGTGGTAGCCGCCAACGTACTGACCGATGCGCCCCTCGCCTTCGAAGATCCAGCATTCGGTGACGGTGTTATCCACAAACTGACGATCGTGGCTGACCAGCATCACGCTGCCCTGGTAGCCGTCGATAAGCTCTTCCAGCAGCTCAAGGGTTTCGACATCCAGGTCGTTGGTCGGTTCATCGAGAATCAACAGGTTGCTGGGCTTCAGGAACAGACGCGCCAGCAGCAGACGGTTACGCTCCCCGCCGGACAGCGCGCGAACCGGCGTCATTGCCCGCTTCGGATGGAACAGGAAGTCCTGCAAATAGCCCAGCACGTGGCGCGGCTTGCCGTTAACCAGCACTTCCTGCTTGCCTTCAGCGAGGTTATCCATCACCGTCCGGTCCGGGTCAAGCTCGGCGCGGTGCTGATCGAAGTAGGCCACTTCCAGCTTGGTGCCGACGTGAACTCGTCCGCTGTCCGCCTGCAGCTGACCGAGCATCAGCTTCAGCAGCGTAGTTTTACCGCAGCCGTTAGGGCCAATCAGCGCTATTTTGTCACCGCGCTGAATCTGTGCCGAGAAGTCTTTGACCAATACCTTGCCGCCAACCTGGTAGTTAACGTTCTCCATCTCGAAGACAATTTTGCCCGAGCGTGAAGCCTCTTCTACCTGCATCTTCGCGCTGCCCATCACTTCGCGGCGTTCGCCGCGCTCGCGACGCATCGCCTTCAGGGCGCGAACGCGGCCTTCGTTACGGGTACGGCGCGCTTTGATCCCCTGGCGGATCCAGACCTCTTCCTGCGCCAGCTTGCGATCGAACTCCGCATTCTGCAGCTCTTCAACCCGCAGCGCTTCTTCTTTTTCCAGCAGATACTGATCGTAGTTGCCTGGATAGGTCACCAGCTTGCCGCGATCGAGATCGACGATCCGCGTCGCCATATTGCGAATAAATGAACGGTCGTGCGAAATGAAAATGATGGTGCCTTTGAAGGTCTTCAGGAAGCCTTCCAGCCAGTCGATAGTTTCGATATCGAGGTGGTTAGTCGGTTCATCCAGCAGCAGCACGCGCGGGCCGCTGACCAGCGCGCGGCCGAGCGCCGCTTTACGCAGCCAGCCGCCGGACAGAGAGGCCAGCTCGGCGTTGGCATCGAGGCCCAGCTGCTCCAGCACTTCGTTAATGCGGCTCTCCAGCTGCCACAGACCGAGGTTGTCCAGCAGATCCTGCAGACGCGCCAGCTCGTTTAAATTTTTGTTGCTCGGGTCGGTCATCACCAGACGAGAAACGTCGTGATAGCCTTTGAGGTACGCCGCCTGCTCTTCGATGCCTTCTGCAACGAAGTCGTACACGGTACCCGCGATATTTCGCGGCGGATCCTGCTGCAGACGCGCAACGACCAGATCCTGTTCATAAATAATGCGCCCGTCATCCAGACCCTGCTCGCGGTTGAGGATCTTCATCAGGGTGGATTTGCCCGCGCCGTTACGCCCAACCAGGCACACGCGCTCGTTATCTTCGATATGCAACTCGGCGTTATCCAGCAGCGGAGAGTCGCTGAAGGAGAGCCAGGCCCCATGCATACTAATCAATGACATTCTTTATTCCTTTCAGGCTGCAGTAATCAGCCAGCAGTTGTGAATCTGACGGTTACGGGCAAAATCCTGAGATTGCGTTTTTTGCGTAATTTCTTGCGCCTTCAGTCCAAGCTGCGCCAGCCCGTCATGATCCATACGGAAACCGCGTTTATTGTTCGAGAACATAATCGTGCCGCCTTTACGCAGCAGACGTTTAAGATCGGTCAGCAGGCGCAGGTGATCGCTCTGTACGTCGAAGGTTTCTTCCATACGCTTCGAGTTAGAAAACGTCGGCGGATCGATAAAGATCAGGTCGAACTGTTCATCGCTCTCGCGCAGCCAGCCCAGCACATCGGCCTGCATCAGGCGGTGCGAACGGCCGGTTAACCCGTTGAGACGCAGATTTCGCTCGGCCCACTCGAGGTAGGTGCGCGACATATCGACGGTGGTCGTCGAGCGCGCGCCGCCAAGACCGGCGTGGACGCTGGCGCTGCCGGTATAGGCAAAGAGGTTGAGGAAATCTTTGCCTTTGCTCATCTCACCAAGCATACGCCGCGCGATGCGGTGGTCGAGGAACAGACCGGTATCGAGGTAATCGGTCAGGTTGACCCACAGACGAGCGTTATACTCCTGTACCTCGATAAAATCGCCTTTTTCAGCCATTTTCTGGTACTGGTTTTTCCCTTTCTGCCGTTCGCGGGTTTTCAACACCAGCTTATTCGGCGCGATACCTAATACCGAAATCGTCGCGGCGATAATATCAAACAGACGCTGGCGGGCTTTATGCGCATCGACCGTTTTCGGCGGCGCATACTCCTGCACCACCACCCACTCGCCGTAGCGGTCGATAGCGACGTTATATTCCGGGAGATCGGCATCATACAGGCGGTAGCATTCAATACCTTCCTGGCGCGCCCACTTCTCAAATTTCTTCAGGTTTTTACGCAGGCGGTTGGCGAAATCTTCGGCAAGCGATACCGCTTTGCCGCCTTCGTTTTCGGCAACGTGATAGTTTTTCTGCACGCAGTCCAGCGGACCGTTTTTGGCCTTAAACTGCTTGTCTGCCCGCAGCTGCAGGCAGCTCAGCAGATCCGGAGAAGCGCTGAACAGCGACAGATTCCAGCCGCCAAACTGACTTTTCATCGTCCGGCCAAGCAGGCTATGCAGGGCAATCAGCGCCGGCTCGCTTTCCAGACGTTCGCCGTACGGCGGGTTGCTGATAACGGTCCCGTACGGGCCTTTCGGCAGCGGGTTGCTGAGCTGAGCGACATCTTTCGCTGCAAACGCAATCAGTTCGCCAACGCCTGCGCGACGGGCGTTGCTGCGCGCGCGTTCAATAACCCGCGCGTCGACGTCAGACCCGTAGAAACGCGACTCATATGCCGCCAGCCCTTTACGGGCGCGGGTCTGGGCTTCGGCCTTCACCTCTTTCCAGACCGCGTCATCGTGCTGGACCCAGCCGTTGAAGCCCCAGTGGCCGCGATGCAGGCCTGGAGCGCGATCGGTCGCCAGCATCGCGGCTTCGATCAGCAGCGTACCGGAACCGCACATCGGATCGAGCAGCGGCGTTCCCGGCACCCAGCCGGAACGCATGACGATCGCCGAAGCGAGCGTCTCTTTGATCGGCGCCATCCCGGTGCCGTCGCGGTAGCCGCGCAGATGCAGGCCTTCGCCGCTCAGATCTAAAGAGATATGCGCCGTCTCTTTGTTCAGCCAGACGTTGATTCGCAGATCGGGATTTTCGCGATCGACGTTCGGCCGCGGCAGATTTTTACGCGTGAAGCTGTCGACGATGGCATCTTTAACCTTTAACGCCCCGTACTGACTGTTGCGAATCTCATCGTTCAGCCCGCTAAAATGCACGGCGAAGGTGGCGTCAGGGGTGAAAATCTCCGTCCATGGAATGGCCTGTACACCGAGGTACAGGTCCAAATCGCTATACACGCTACACTGGCCTAACGGCAGCATGATGCGTGAGGCCAGCCGGCTCCACATCAGGCTTTGATACAGCAGGCGCGTATCTCCCTGAAAATGGACCCCGCCCTGGACTACCTGGCAGTCCGCTGCGCCAAGTGATTCCAGTTCAGTTTTTAACAGCTCTTCAAGCCCACGAGCCGTACTGGCAAACAGAGAATTCATATCGTCACTTTTACTAAAAGAAAATTGGTGCGCATTATAGCCAATATGCGCCCCATGTCATAAAGTTAAAGGCTTATTTTTAAGCCCAGAGACTACGCATGAAAACGCTATCGCGACTTTTTATTCATCCCGTCAAATCCATGCGTGGAATTGGCCTGACGCATGCGTTTGCCGATATCAGCGGCCTGGCCTTCGATCGCCTGTTTATGGTGACGGAAACGGATGGCACCTTTATTACCGCCCGCCAGTTTCCACAGATGGTGAAATTCACCCCCTCCCCGCTGCAGGACGGCGTTCATCTGACCGCTCCTGACGGCAGCAGCGCGATCGTTCGCTTCGCTGATTTCGCGCCTCAGGGCGAGCCTACCGAGGTGTGGGGAAACCATTTCACCGCCCTGGTTGCGCCATCAACGGTTAACCAATGGCTTAGCGGCTTCTTTAATCGCCAGGTTCAGCTTCGCTGGCTGGGACCGCAGCTGACCCGCCGCGTTAAGCGCCATGACGCCGTCCCGCTCACCTTTGCCGACGGTTACCCCTATTTACTCACCAATGAAGCCTCGCTGCGCGACCTGCAGCAGCGCTGTACGGCCAGCGTACGTATGGAGCAGTTTCGCCCTAACCTGGTCGTCACCGGCGCCGAGCCGTGGGAGGAAGATAGCTGGAAGGAGATCCGCATTGGCGAAGTGACTTTTGATGTCGCCAAGCCCTGCAGCCGCTGTATTTTTACCACCGTCAGTCCGGAACGCGGGCAAAAGCATCCGTCCGGCGAACCGCTAGCCACGCTGCAACGCTTTCGCACCGCCGTGGATAATGGCGATGTCGATTTCGGTCAAAATCTGATTGCCCGCAGCAGCGGCGTTATCCGCGTGGGCGATGAAGTCGAGGTGCTGAAGCGTGGCCCGGCAAAGGCCTACGGGGCGGGCGAAAGCGATGATAGTGAACCTTCTGCAGCTCAGCAGAATGCGACGGTTGATATTGAGTGGCAGGGACAGAGTTTTACCGGGAATAACCAGCAGGTTCTGCTGGAACAGCTGGAGCAACAGGGGATCCGCGTGCCCTATTCCTGCCGGGCGGGCATCTGCGGCAGCTGCCGCATTCGGCTTGAGGAAGGTGAGGTCAGCCCGCTGAAGAAAAACGCCGTTGCGGCGGATGGCACTATTCTGTGCTGCAGCTGCGTACCAAAAACCGACTTACGCCTGGCGCCCTGAGGTCTTCAGAGGTTCTTCAGCTGGCAGCCAAAGAGGCTCGCCGCCTTAAACCGCCTCGCCAAGGCTGTAGCTGGAGATACGCGGGGCGGGCTGCAGTCTGTCGTTCATAATTTTAATCACGTCGCCAAGCTGCATCACCCGTCCGGCCAGTGTTAACCCCGGCTGGGCCAGCAGGCACAGTGCGGCATTTTCGCCAGGCTCCACCACCAGCAGATTCACCTGCTGCCCGGTATCGCTGAGCCAGGCGCTGGCGGTATCGCCGCCGCCGGGCTGCCAGCTCTCTTCATGGGTGGTGAAATGCCAGCTTTTCGGCATTTGGGGCTTAAGAAAACGAATGGCAACCAGCGCGTTAAGCACTAATTCAGCGCGCTGCTCTTTAGATAATTCTATATCCCGGCATTTTTCTTCGAAGGAAAAATAAAGAGCGGCGTCGTCAACGCAAAACCCGGATGGCGCGAATGCATCGGGCGTCAGCATCCGGCGCGCAAAGCGCGAGCGGAACAACATACCATTGGCCAAATCGAGCATCATGCGATCGTGCTCTTCATCGTAATACCAACGCCAGTTATCGTCAGGTTTAATCCGCATTTTTCCCCCGTCCTCTTTCACTTCTATCTGTAATGCACGGCATACGGCAACAGAATTATTTCCAAAATTAAGAAAAGACTAAAATGTCTAAATAAGCAACAATGAGGGAATATAAAACAACCAGGGCCGGAAATAAAGCCCTGGGGGTGTTTCAGAGGGGGAAAAGATTAGATATTGGTAACAATTTCTTTAATCAGCGGCGGGCCTTTAAAAATAAAGCCAGAATAAATCTGGACCAGCGTCGCGCCGGCGGCCATTTTTTCCCGGGCTGCAATCGCAGAGTCAATCCCGCCTACTCCGATAATTGGCAAGCGGCCGTTTAATTCTGTCGCCAGCATGCGGATAATCTCAGTGCTTTTTAATTGCAGAGGACGACCGCTCAGGCCACCGGTTTCATCGCAATATTGCATTCCCTGCACCAACGATCGATCGAGGGTGGTATTGGTGGCAATCACGCCGTCAATATTATGGCGAACCAGGCTATCGGCTACCTGGATCAATTCCTCGAGGGAAAGATCCGGGGCGATCTTCACGGCCACGGGGACATATTTTTGATGCTTTTGCTGCAGCTCAAGCTGCTTATTTTTAATACCGGAAAGTAAATCATCGAGCGCGTCGCCATATTGCAACGTGCGCAGGCCCGGGGTATTCGGTGAGGAGATATTAATGGCGATATAGCCGGCATAGGGATAGACTTTTTCCATACAAATCAGGTAATCATCTTTGCCCTGCTCAACCGGGGTATCCTTATTTTTACCAATATTAATCCCAAGAATACCGTCAAAATGCGCCTTTTTAACGTTCTCGACGAGGTTATCAACGCCGAGATTATTAAAGCCCATGCGGTTGATCAAACCTTCTGCCGCAACCAGACGGAAGATCCTCGGCTTATCGTTGCCCGGCTGCGCGCGCGGCGTCACGGTACCAATTTCGATTGAACCAAAACCCATAGCCCCGAGCGCATCGATACACTCGCCGTTTTTATCCAGCCCGGCGGCAAGGCCCAGCGGATTCTTAAACGTGAGTCCCATGCAGGTCACCGGTTTAGCCGGCACCTTCTGGCGGATCAGCATCTCAAGCGGCGTTCCCGATACACGGCGTAATTGTTGGAAGGTTACTTCATGAGCGCGCTCAGGATCGAGCTGAAAAAGAGCTTTACGAACGAAGGGGTAGTACATGAACTCTCCTGGATTCCCGGTGTGCAAACCGGGGGCGTATTATGTTCGATCCTCAGCGGAAAGGGAATTGACCTACGACAAAAAATCGTCCATCCAACGCAAACGTTTACTTTTCCGCCCTTCTTTATGCAAATTCTGACAAAACAAGGGTGGAAAAATCATTTAGGTAAATAAATCGCCTCTGTCACACTGCCAGTAAATGTTATCAATAATAGATAAATGCGAACATTTGGTTATAAGGAGAGAGAGAACATGCGTGTCATTACACTAGCGGGTAGCCCGCGCTACCCTTCCCGTTCCAGCGCCCTTCTGGAATACGCCAGAGAGACGCTCTCCGCCGCTGATGTTGAAGTCTGCCACTGGCACCTGCAGAATTTTGCCCCGGAAGATCTTCTTTATGCCCGTTTCGATAATCCGGCGCTGCATACTCTGAACGAACAGCTGGCCGGCGCGGATGGCCTGATTATCGCCACTCCGGTCTATAAAGCCTCTTTCTCCGGCGCGCTGAAGACGCTGCTCGATCTGCTTCCGGAACGCGCGCTGGAAGGAAAAATCGTCCTGCCCCTGGCGACCGGCGGCACTATCGCCCATATGCTGGCGGTGGATTATGCCCTGAAGCCGGTTCTCAACGCGCTGAAGGCCCAGGAGATCCTCCACGGCGTGTTTGCCGATGACAGCCAGGTGACTGACTACCAGCACAAGCCGCAGTTTACGCCAAACCTGCAGGGTCGCCTCGACCACGCGCTGGAAACCTTCTGGCAGGCGCTTCATCGCCCAACCAGCCGCGCGCCTGCCCTCAAAGCAACGCACGGGGTCGAACATGCGTAATCTCCTGGCTCCCCTGGCGCTCGGCGGGCTGCTGATGCTCTCCGCCCTGGCCCACGCGGCGCAGTCCGCGCCGGATGCTCTACGCGTCGGCTATCAAAAAGGCAGCGTCAGCATGGTGCTGGCGAAAAGCCACCAGCTGCTGGAACAACGCTACCCGGGCACCAAAATCTCATGGGTGGAGTTTCCCGCCGGCCCGCAGATGCTCGAAGCGTTGAACGTCGGCAGCATTGATATTGGCAGCACCGGCGATATTCCACCTATTTTTGCCCAGGCTGCCGGGGCCGATCTGGTCTATGTCGGCGCCGAACCGCCTAAACCCAAAGCCGAAGTGATTCTGGTGGCGGAAAACAGCCCGATTAAAAACGTCGCGCAGCTAAAGGGCCATAAGGTCGCCTTTCAGCGCGGCTCCAGCTCCCACAACCTGCTGCTCCGCGCGCTACAGCAGGCGGGTCTGACGTTCAACGATATTCAGGCGGTCTATCTCGCTCCCGCCGACGCCCGTGCGGCTTTCCAGCAAGGTAACGTCGACGCGTGGGCTATCTGGGACCCCTACTACTCCGCGGCTCTCCAGCAGGGCGGCGCCCGGGTTCTGAAAGATGGAACCGACCTGAAGCAAACCGGCTCTTTCTATCTCGCTTCTCGTCCTTATGCGGAAAAAAACGGCGCCTTTATTGAAGGCGTGCTGCAAACCTTTAGCCAGGCCGATGCGCTGACGCTCAGCCAGCGTCCGCAAAGCATTACCCTGCTGGCCAAAATCATGGGTCTTCCTGAAGCGGTGATAGCCAGCTATCTCGACCATCGCCCGCCAACCACCATTACGCCGGTTAGCGCCGAAACGGCCGCGCGCCAGCAGCAAACCGCCGACCTGTTCTATGAGAACAAGCTGGTGCCGAAAAAAGTCGATATCCGCGCGCGCATCTGGCAGCCCGCAGCCATTCAAGGAGCGAAATCATGAGTCTGAATATGTTCTGGTTTTTACCCACTCACGGTGACGGTCGCTATCTTGGGACCGATCAAGGCGCGCGTCCGGTTGACTACGGCTATCTGCAGCAGATTGCGCAGACCGCCGATCGGCTGGGATTTACCGGCGTCCTGATCCCCACCGGACGCTCATGTGAAGACGCCTGGCTGGTGGCCGCCTCGATGATCCCGGTGACTCAGCGCCTGAAATTTCTCGTCGCCCTGCGTCCGAGCGTCGTTTCGCCAACGGTCGCGGCGCGCCAGGCGGCGACGCTGGATCGACTCTCCAACGGCCGGGCGCTGTTTAATCTGGTGACCGGCAGCGACCCGCAGGAGCTCGCCGGCGACGGCGTGTTCCTCGATCACACCGAGCGCTACGAAGCCTCGGCGGAATTTACCCATATCTGGCGCCGGCTGATGGAGGGCGAAACCGTGACCTTCAACGGCAAGCATCAGCGCGTGCGCGGTGCGAAGCTGATGTTCCCGCCGCTGCAGCAGCCGCGTCCCCCGCTCTACTTCGGCGGATCCTCTGAAGTGGCGCAGGATCTTGCCGCCGAGCAGGTCGATCTGTATCTGACCTGGGGAGAGCCCCCGGCGCAGGTGGCGGAAAAAATCGCCCAGGTGCGCGAAAAGGCCGCGCGCCACGGTCGTAAGGTTCGCTTCGGCATCCGCCTGCATGTGATTGTGCGTGAAACTAACGAAGAGGCCTGGCAGGCGGCGGAGAGCTTAATTTCCCATCTGGATGATGACACTATCGCCAGGGCGCAGGCCGCCTTTGCGCAAACGGATTCCGTCGGCCAGCACCGAATGGCCGCGCTGCACAACGGCCAGCGCGACAAGCTCGAAATCAGCCCTAACCTGTGGGCCGGCGTCGGGCTGGCGCGCGGCGGCGCCGGAACCGCGCTGGTCGGCGATGCCGCCACGGCCGCCGAGCGTATCAATGAATATGCCGATCTCGGCATCGATAGCTTCGTGCTTTCCGGCTATCCGCACCTTGAAGAAGCCCTGCGCGTCGGCGAGCTGCTGTTCCCGCTGCTGGACGTCAATATTCCGTCAATCCCGCAGCCGCAGAGTCTGCGTCCGCAGGGTGAAGCGGTAGCGAATGAATTTATCCCGCGTAAAGCGGCGCAGAGCTGAGGAGCGACATATGGCAACCCCTGGGCAAAAACTCCTGATTCGCCTTGCCCCCTGGTTTTTACCGGTCGGCACCGTCATCGTCTGGCAGCTCGCCTCTTCGGTGGGCTGGCTCTCCACCCGGATCCTGCCTTCGCCGGAAGGGGTGCTGAAAGCCTTCTGGACGCTCTCCGCCAGCGGCGAGCTTTGGCAACATCTGGCCATCAGCTCGTGGCGCGCGCTGCTTGGCTTCGCTATCGGCGGCTCCATTGGCCTGGCATTGGGGATGATTAGCGGCCTCTCGCGCTGGGGAGAGCGTCTGCTGGACACCTCGATTCAGATGCTGCGCAACGTGCCGCACCTGGCCCTGATTCCGCTGGTTATTTTATGGTTCGGCATCGACGAGAGCGCCAAGATTTTTCTCGTCGCTTTGGGCACCATGTTCCCGATTTATATCAACACCTGGCACGGTATTCGTAACATTGACCGCGGGCTGGTCGAGATGGCGCGCAGCTACGGCCTATCCGGCTTTGCGCTATTTCGTCACGTGATTCTGCCCGGGGCTCTGCCGTCAATCATGGTGGGTATTCGCTTCGCTCTCGGCCTGATGTGGCTAACGCTGATTGTCGCCGAGACCATCTCGGCAAACGCCGGCATCGGCTACCTGGCTATGAACGCGCGAGAATTTCTGCAAACCGACGTGGTGGTCGTGGCCATCATTCTCTACGCCATTCTAGGCAAACTGGCCGACTTCAGCGCACAGCTGCTGGAGCGCGTCTGGCTGCGCTGGAATCCGGCCTATCATCTTCAGGAGGCTAACGCATGACGACCGCCCGTCTGAACCCTGGGATCCCGCTGTTGCTCAACGGCGTGACCAAACGCTACGGCGAAAACACGATTCTTAACGCGCTTGATTTACATATTCCCACCGGGCAGTTCGTCGCGGTGGTCGGGCGCAGCGGCGGCGGTAAAAGTACCCTGCTGCGTCTGCTGGCCGGGCTGGAGAAACCCAACGCCGGCGAGCTGCTGGCGGGTTCGACGCCGCTGGCGCAAATCCAGGACGATACCCGCATGATGTTTCAGGATTCGCGCCTGCTGCCGTGGAAAACGGTGATCGATAACGTCGGCCTGGGGCTTAAAGGCTCGTGGCGAGACGCGGCCCTGCAGGCTTTGGCCAGCGTCGGCCTCGAAAATCGCGCCAACGAATGGCCAGCGGCGCTTTCCGGCGGACAAAAGCAGCGCGTGGCGCTGGCCCGGGCGCTGATTCATCGCCCCGGCCTGCTGCTGCTTGACGAGCCGCTGGGCGCGCTTGACGCCCTCACCCGCCTTGAAATGCAGGATTTAATCGTCTCGCTCTGGCAGGAACATGGGTTCACCGTACTGCTGGTGACTCACGATGTGAGCGAAGCGGTGGCGATGGCCGATCGGGTGCTGTTGATTGAAGAGGGCAAGATTGGGCTGGACGTCACGGTGGATATTGCTCGCCCGCGGCATACCGGTTCGGCGCGGCTGGCGGAGCTGGAGGCAGAAGTTCTCAACAGAGTAATGAAGCGCGGCAGGCACGAAGCCTCGCCACGCCTGTTCAGTCACGGCTAAACGGCTCCCGGAGCGCGGCGCTGCCGCCGCAATCCGGGAGCGGAACGCCCTTTACGCCAGCGCTTTACTGATTTTCTCGAACAGATCGCCGGAGAGATTCTCCAGACCTTTCAGCTGCTCCAGCGCCGCGCGCATCAGCGCCTGGCGTTTGGCATCATAACGCTTCAGACGAATCAACGGCTCAATCAGACGCGAGGCCACCTGCGGGTTGCGGCTGTTGAGCTCGGTCAGCATCTCCACCAGGAACTGATATCCGCTGCCGTCTTCGGCGTGGAAAGCCGCCGGGTTGCTGCCGGCAAAAGCGCCAATCAGCGAGCGGACGCGGTTCGGGTTGTTCATACTGAACGAGCGATGATTCAGCAACGCACGTACCGCATCCACCGCATTATCCGCCGGGCTGGTGGCCTGCAGGATCAACCATTTGTCCATGACCAGGCCATCCTGATGCCATTTATCGTCATATTCCTGCATCAGCGCATCGCGGCACGGCAGCTGCGCCGCCACCGCCGCCGACAGGGCCGCCAGCGCGTCGGTCATGTTGTCGGCCTGATGATACTGGGCGACGACCAGTTTATCCGCCAGCTCAGCATCGCCAAACGCCAGGTAGCGCAGGCAGGTATTGCGCAGCGAGCGCTTGCCGATATCGGCATGCTCTACGCGATAGCCGTCGAGCTTATTGACGTTGTAGATAGCGAGGAATTCATCCGCCAGCTCTTTCGCCAGCGTGCGGGTGAGCGCTTCGCGCACCGCCACAATGGCAATCGGATCGATAATCGCAAACAGCTCGGCGATTTCACTGGCGGACGGCAGCGTCAGGATCTCTGCCGCCAGCGCCGGATCGATCTTCTCATCCAGCAGGATCGCGCGGAACGCATCGGCGACGTGAACCGGCAGCGACAGGGGCTGACCCTGCTGATGGCGGTTGACGTTAAGCTTGATGTAGGTCGCCAGCAGGCTCTGCGCCGCATCCCAGCGGGAGAAGTCGTTGCGCGCGTGGCGCATCAGGAACGTCAGCTGCTGATCGCTCCACTTATATTCCAGCTTCACCGGCGCGGAGAATTCGCACAGCAGCGCCGGAACCGGCTGGAAGTAGACGTTATCAAAGACAAAGGTCTGCTCGGCCTGGGTGACGTTCAGCACGTGATGCACAGGATGCCCGCCCTTCTGCAGCGGGATCGCCTTGCCTTCGTTATCATATAGCTCGATATCAAACGGAATATGCAGAGGCTGTTTTTCCGCCTGCTCGGAAGTCGGCGGCGTGCGCTGGCTGATGGTCAGGCGGTACTGCTCGGTTTCCGGATTATAGTCATCATGCACGCTCACTACCGGCGTACCGGACTGGCTGTACCAGCGGCGGAAATGAGACAGGTCAACGTTCGACGCGTCTTCCATCGCCTGAACGAAATCGTCGCAGGTGGCGGCGCTGCCGTCATGGCGCTCGAAGTACAGCTGCATGCCTTTCTGGAAGTTGTCCTCACCCAGCAGGGTATGCAGCATGCGGATCACTTCCGCGCCCTTTTCATATACCGTCAGGGTGTAGAAGTTGTTCATCTCGATAACCTTATCCGGACGAATCGGATGGGCCATCGGGCTGGCGTCTTCGGCAAACTGGAGCCCGCGCATGGTGCGGACGTTATTGATGCGGTTCACCGCGCGCGAGCCCAGATCGGAGCTGAACTCCTGATCGCGGAACACGGTCAGGCCTTCTTTCAGGCTCAGCTGGAACCAGTCGCGGCAGGTCACGCGGTTGCCGGTCCAGTTGTGGAAATATTCGTGGCCAATCACGCGTTCGATATCGAGGTAGTCTTTATCGGTGGCGGTATCGGTACGCGCCAGCACGTATTTGGAGTTAAAGACGTTCAGCCCTTTGTTCTCCATCGCCCCCATATTAAAGAAGTCGACGGCGACAATCATATAGATGTCGAGATCGTACTCGAGGCCGAAACGAGTTTCGTCCCATTTCATCGAGTTTTTGAGCGACGTCATCGCCCACGGCGCGCGGTCAAGGTTGCCGCGATCGACGAACAGCTCCAGCGCCACTTCGCGTCCGGAACGGGTGATGAAAGTATCGCGCAAGACGTCGAAATCACCGGCCACCAGCGCGAATAAATAGCACGGTTTTGGGAACGGGTCCTGCCACTGCGTCCAGTGACGGCCGTTTTCCAGCTCGCCCTGCGCCACGCGGTTGCCGTTAGACAGCAGGTACGGGTATTTCGCCTTGTCGGCGATAATTTTGGTGGTGAAACGCGCCAGAACGTCCGGGCGGTCCAGGTACCAGGTGATATGGCGGAAGCCCTCTGCTTCACACTGCGTGCACAGCGCTTCGCCTGACTGATACAGCCCTTCGAGCGCGGTATTGGCCGCCGGGCTGATTTCATTGACGATAGTCAGGGTGAAATGTTCCGGTAAACCGCCAATAACCAGCTGGTTATTTTCTTCTTTATAGTCGCTCCACGGCTGACCGTTAACCTGCAGAGAGACCAACGTCAGGTCTTCGCCATCCAGACGCAATGGCACATCAGACGCAGCCGCGTGACGGGAGAGTTTACTCTCAGCCGTAACAACGGTTTTCGCGGCATCCAGGTCAAAGGTCAAATCGATATCGCTAATCAGATAGTCCGGCGCACGATAGTCGTGGCGGTATTTGGCTTGGGGCTGTTGTGTCATAAAAAACCTTTAGCATGTTCCATAAAGTGTCAAACCCAGTCTATTCCTGTTGTGATGTTCTCGCTATGCAGAATCTTCATCTTTTCAACGTCAAACACGAAAATCGCTACATTTTGATAACACAGGAGGCACGAAATGCGCTCGACCCGGTGCAAAGCTTGTGGTGTGATCCGTGTTCAATATATTAAACTAGGCCTCGCAAATGACCGTCAGCGTCGCCATCGGCCTTCACTGCGGGACAGAGTCGGGGAATAAAGCTATACTCCGCCTCCTTTTTTCTGCTTAGGTTTTGATGGAAACGCTCCAGTGAGAGGATGCTACCGCGCACCATGACACAATTCACTTCTCCTGTACTGCACTCGCTGCTTGATACGGATGCCTACAAGCTGCACATGCAGCAGGCCGTCTTCCACCGCTATTACGATGTACACGTTGCGGCGGAGTTCCGCTGCCGCGGGGATGATTTGCTCGGCATCTATGCCGATGCGATTCGCGAACAGGTTGAGGCCATGCGCGACCTGAAGCTGCAGGACGATGAGTATCACTGGCTGTCGACCCTGCCGTTCTTTTCGCACGATTATCTCGACTGGCTGCGCGACTTCCGTTACGACCCGCAGCAGGTCACCGTCAGTAACGACAACGGCAAGCTGAACATTCGTCTCTCCGGGCCCTGGCGTGAAGTCATTATGTGGGAAGTCCCGCTGCTGGCGGTGATCAGCGAGCTGGTTCACCGCTACCGCTCGCCGGAAATCGGCGTTGAGCTGGCGCTGGAGACCCTCGAACGCAAGCTGAGCGACTTCCGGGAAATCACGGCCGATATCGATATGAGCCGCTTTCGCTTAATGGACTTCGGTACCCGTCGTCGCTTCTCGCGCGAAGTACAGCAGGCTATCGTCGAACGTCTGCAGCAGGAGCCGTGGTTTACCGGCACCAGCAACTACGACCTGGCTCGTCGCCTGCATCTGACGCCGATGGGCACTCAGGCTCATGAATGGTTCCAGGCCCATCAGCAGATCAGCCCGAACCTTGCCAGCAGCCAGCGCGCGGCCCTTGCCGCCTGGCTCGAAGAGTATCCGGACCAGCTGGGCATTGCCCTGACCGACTGTATTACTATGGATGCCTTCCTGCGTGATTTCGGCCCGGAATTCGCCGAACGCTATCAGGGTCTGCGCCACGACTCCGGAGATCCGGTTGAATGGGGCGAGAAAGCCATCGCCCATTATCAGAAGCTGGGTATCGACCCGCTGAGTAAAGTACTGGTCTTCTCCGATAACCTCGACCTGACGAAAGCCGTCGATTTGTATCGTCATTTCTCATCGCGGGTGAATCTCAGCTTTGGCATCGGTACGCGCTTAACCTGTGATATTCCACAGGTTAAGCCGCTCAATATCGTGATCAAGCTGGTGGAATGCAACGGCAAGCCGGTGGCCAAGCTCTCTGACAGCCCGGGCAAAACCATCTGTCACGATAAGGCATTTGTGCGCGCCCTGCGCGAAGCCTTCGACCTGCCGCCGATTAAAAAGGCCAGTTAATCACCACAAGGAGCCGTTCTGGCTCCTTGTTCCTTATTTATTTCCGAAAACTCTCCCTCGCGGTGCGAAATCTGCTTGTCTGATGGAAGATGACAGGTAACATAGATATCCCCCGATTGCCGGGGGAAACAGATATTTTTATTGGACTACGAATAGAGAGACTATTATGAGCGTTGTGCCTGTAGCCGACGTACTCCAGGGCCGTGTTGCGGTTGACAGCGAAGTCACCGTCCGCGGATGGGTACGTACCCGCCGAGATTCAAAAGCTGGCTTTTCCTTCCTGGCCGTCTATGACGGTTCCTGCTTTGATCCTGTACAGGCCGTCATTAGTAATTCTCTTCCCAATTACAATCAGGAAGTGCTGCGTCTGACTACCGGCTGTTCGGTCATCGTCACCGGTAAAGTCGTGGCATCTCAGGGCCAGGGCCAGAGCTTCGAAATTCAGGCCAGCAGCGTAGAAGTTACCGGCTGGGTCGAAGATCCGGATACCTACCCGATGGCGGCTAAACGCCACAGCATCGAGTATCTGCGCGAAGTTGCCCACCTGCGTCCGCGTACCAACCTGATTGGCGCGGTTGCCCGCGTGCGTCATACTCTGGCGCAGGCGCTGCATCGCTTCTTTGACGAGCAGGGCTTCTTCTGGGTTTCTACCCCGCTGATTACCGCCTCTGATACCGAAGGCGCAGGTGAAATGTTCCGCGTCTCCACGCTGGATCTGGAAAACCTGCCGCGTAACGACCAGGGCAAAGTGGATTTCGATAAGGACTTCTTCGGCAAAGAGTCGTTCCTTACCGTATCCGGCCAGCTGAACGGCGAAACCTACGCCTGCGCGCTGTCAAAAATCTACACCTTCGGTCCGACCTTCCGTGCGGAAAACTCCAACACCAGCCGCCATCTGGCGGAATTCTGGATGCTGGAACCGGAAGTGGCCTTCGCCAACCTGAACGATGTTGCGGGCCTGGCGGAAGCGATGCTGAAGTACGTCTTCAAGGCCGTACTGGAAGAGCGCGCGGATGACATGAAATTCTTCGCCGAACGCGTGGATAAAGATGCGATCGATCGCCTTGAGCGTTTCGTGTCTGCCGATTTCGCCCAGGTCGATTATACCGACGCGGTAACGATCCTCGAAAACTGCGGTAAGCAGTTCGAAAACCCGGTTTACTGGGGCGTGGACCTCTCTTCCGAGCACGAGCGCTATCTGGCAGAAGAGCACTTCAAAGCACCGGTGGTGGTAAAAAACTATCCGAAAGACATCAAGGCGTTTTACATGCGCCTTAACGAAGACGGGAAAACCGTCGCCGCAATGGACGTTCTGGCGCCGGGCATCGGTGAAATTATCGGTGGTTCGCAGCGTGAAGAGCGTCTGGACGTGCTTGACGCGCGCATGGCGGAAATGGGTCTTAATAAAGAAGACTACTGGTGGTACCGCGACCTGCGCCGTTACGGCACCGTTCCGCACTCCGGTTTCGGACTGGGCTTTGAGCGTCTGATTGCCTACGTAACCGGCGTCCAGAACGTTCGCGACGTCATTCCGTTCCCGCGCACCCCGCGCAGCGCGACATTCTGATTTTTATTACCGCTTTGTAAAAAGGGTCAGCGTAAGCTGGCCCTTTTTTATGTCAGCTATTGTTAACGAATATCAAGAAATTTAAACATCAAGCCTTCCGCTTCACATTTATGTTACTCACTATTTCGCTACCCGCCGAAACGAGAAAGCGCACCTTATGTTCATTCATGGGCGAAATGCCTGATTATTTTGCTCATTTTTTAACCACCCACCGCACAACATGCAAAGACAAACGTTGAGTAAAAAAAAAGCGAAAACCAGCTACAAAATGCACAAATCGGCTCTTATCTAAATTAATCATAATTAATTCATATAGATATATAAGCCATGACGATTTTATACGCAAAGTGGAATGGAATTTTGATTGAGTTCACAAAGTTCCCAAAAATTCACATTTTGTTACATACACTTTCTAATTGTTACTCATATGCGACATTGGTAGCATTTTCCGGCTAGCGAAACGATGTCGCGGATGGAAAGATGCCTTCAGACACCAAACTATCATCAATGGTTCTGTAAATTTTCATTGACAGAATGTATTGGCGGCAGTGGCAAGTGTTCATATAAAAATACTAATGAGGGTAATAAATAATGATGAAGCGCAATATTCTGGCAGCGGTGATCCCTGCCCTGCTGGTAGCCGGCGCAGCAAATGCTGCAGAAATCTATAACAAAGACGGCAACAAACTCGATCTGTACGGTAAAACCGTAGGTCTGCACTATTTCTCTGATAACAAGGGTAATGACGGCGACCAGACCTATGCACGTTTAGGTTTTAAAGGTGAAACCCAGATCAACGATCAGCTGACCGGTTTCGGCCAGTGGGAATATAACTTCCAGGGTAATAACACTGAAGGTAGCGACGCTCAGAGCGGCAACAAAACCCGTCTGGCATACGCCGGTCTGAAATTCGGCGATGCAGGCTCCTTCAACTATGGTCGTAACTACGGCCTGGTGTATGACGCTATCGGCGTCACCGATATGCTGCCTGAGTTTGGTGGCGACACCGGTTCCAGCGATAACTTCTTCGCAGGTCGTACCGGTGGTCTCGCAACCTACCGTAACACCAACTTCTTCGGTCTGGTTGACGGCCTGAGCTTTGGCGTACAGTACTTGGGCAAAAACGAGCACACAGACTCTTCCCGCTCTAACGGCGACGGCTGGGCAACCTCTCTGAGCTATGACATCGACGGCTTCGGCATTGTCGGCGCATACGGCGCAGCGGATCGTACCGATGCACAGCAGGCTCTGACTCGCGGTAAAGGCGACAAAGCCGAGCAGTGGGCAACCGGTCTGAAATATGATGCGAACAACATCTACCTGGCAGCTCTGTACGGCGAAACCCGTAATGCGACCCGTATTACTGACGGTTTTGCCAACAAGACTCAGGACTTCTCCATCGTTGCGCAGTATCAGTTTGATTTCGGCCTGCGTCCGTCCATCGCTTACTACAAATCTAAAGCGAAAAACGTTGAGGGTGTGGGTAACGAAGACTACATCAACTACATTGATGTCGGCGCAACCTACTACTTCAACAAAAACATGTCTACCTATGTCGATTATCAGATCAACCAGATCGATAGCGACAACAAACTGGGCGTGAATTCCGACGACACCGTCGCCGTGGGTATCGTTTACCAGTTCTAAGTTTTAATCAGTACACCCCTTCGTGATATGCCTAAAAAGCAGGACTTCGGTCCTGCTTTTCTGCGTTACTAAGGCAAAGATCGTAACTTTGGAAAACCTTCGCGCTTTTTGTCGCAAACGGTTGGCAATTGCTCATTCTCCCGTTACCCTGATAGCGGAACTCCCTTCAGTAATCACAATGGAACCTCGTCATGTTTGAGAACATTACTGCCGCCCCTGCCGACCCTATTCTGGGCCTGGCCGATCTGTTTCGTGCCGATGACCGTCCTACAAAAATTAACCTCGGGATTGGCGTTTATAAAGATGAAACGGGTAAAACCCCGGTCCTGACCAGCGTGAAGAAGGCAGAGCAATATCTGCTGGAGAATGAGACCACCAAAAATTATCTGGGTATCGATGGTATTCCGGAATTTGGTCAATGCACGCAGGAGCTGCTGTTCGGTAAAGGAAGCGCTATCGTCAGCGATAAGCGCGCGCGTACCGCCCAGACTCCAGGCGGTACCGGTGGCCTGCGCGTTGCCGCCGACTTCCTTGCCAAAAATACCGACGTTAAGCGCGTTTGGGTGAGCAATCCGAGCTGGCCGAACCACAAGAGCGTATTCAATTCCGCCGGCCTCGAAGTTCGCGAGTACACCTACTACGATGCGGCTAACCGCACTCTCGACTTTGCTGGCCTGCTGGCAAGCCTCAATGAAGCCCAGGCTGGCGACGTTGTTTTGTTCCACGGCTGCTGCCATAACCCAACCGGTATCGATCCGACCCTGGAGCAGTGGCAACAGCTGGCGCAGCTCTCCGTTGATAAGGGCTGGCTGCCGCTGTTCGACTTCGCCTATCAGGGCTTTGCCCGCGGTCTGGAAGAAGATGCTGAAGGCCTGCGCGCGTTTGCCGCGCTGCACAAAGAGCTGCTGGTTGCCAGCTCCTACTCGAAGAACTTCGGCCTGTACAATGAGCGCGTTGGCGCCTGTACGCTGGTGGCAAGCGATAGCGACACCGTCGACCGCGCGTTCAGCCAGATGAAGTCAGTGATCCGCGCTAACTACTCCAACCCGCCGGCACACGGCGCTGCCGTTGTGGCGACAATTCTCAGCAACGATGCGCTGCGCGCTATCTGGGAGCAGGAGCTGACCGACATGCGTCAGCGCATTCAGCGTATGCGCCTGCTGTTCGTGAATACCCTGCAGGAAAAAGGCGCTAACCGCGACTTCTCCTTCATCATTAAGCAAAACGGCATGTTCTCGTTTAGCGGCCTGACTAAAGAGCAGGTTCTGCGTCTGCGCGAAGAGTTCGCGATTTACGCCGTGGCTTCCGGGCGCATTAACGTTGCCGGCATGACGCCGGACAATATGGCGCCGCTGTGTGAAGCGATCGTCGCCGTACTGTAACGCCGCTGTACCCTAAAAAAAGAAGGCCGCATATGCGGCCTTCTTTATATCTAGCGTCCGGAATGGTTACCAGACCGGCATTTCATCTTGCAGGAAAGGGTTATGCAAACGCTCATGGCCTAGCGTTGACATCGGCCCGTGGCCGGGGATAAAGGTCACGTCATCGCCCAAAGGCAGCAGCTTGCGTTTAATCGCGTCGATCAGCTGCCCGTGGTCGCCGCGCGGGAAATCGCTGCGCCCGACGCCACCTTTGAAGATAACGTCGCCGGAAACCAGCAGCCGCGACGCGTCATCGAAGAAAACAACGTGTCCCGGCGTATGGCCTGGGCAATGCAGAACCTGCAGAGAAACGTTCCCCACGCTGACGACATCGCCTTCATTAAGCCAGCGGTCAGGATGCAGCGGCTGGCAATCCTCCAGGCCGAACATCCGGCTTTGCGCAGGGAGTCCTTCCAGCCAGAACTCATCTTCTTTTTCCGGTCCGATAATCGGCACGCCGTAGTGTTGCGCCAGCTCGGCTGCCGCACCAACGTGGTCGAGATGACCGTGAGTGAGCAAAATCTGCATCAGGCTGACGCCTGCTGCCGTCACTTCCTGTTTGATTCGCTCTGCATCACCGCCAGGATCGACCAGCGCAGCAAGTCGGGTTTGCTCACACCAGATTAAAGAGCAGTTCTGGGCGAACGCGGTAACCGGAATAATACGATAGTTCATGACGCTCCTTTCGTTACCAGTGCCTTACCGGACCGGTATCAATATGCACAAAGTTGCTACGTGGGTAATATCCTACACCACCAGCGCCCATAGATAACGCCGCTTTGCGAACATTGCTCAACGAAATGCCTTCGATATGAAAATCCATGGCCTGGCCTTTGGTGTGGTAGCTATGTTTGGCTACACCACGGCTTCGTGCACGTAGCTCATCGTTGGTATCGAGGGAACGATAGCCGGAGATAAGCTGGACAGGCTTATTGGTGCCAAGTAATCCCTGCAGGCGATAAAGATGATCGAATAAACTCGGATCGATGGACTTTATTTTATTCGCGCGGAAATCACGGAAAAAATGGTTAAGTCTTGCTAATTCATCCTGAATATAGCCTCTGCCATCGAAGAATTCCGCTTTGAGTGATTCACCGGTATGCAGGTTATTCAGCGTCAAAATACGCGGTCGGGGGGTCGAGAGGGTGGCAAATGCCGGCGCAGGCAAAATGGCAGCGGCACCTAGCGCAGCGCCACCTAGCGCCAGCAGTTTGCGGCGATTAGCGTCAAATTTGTCCATGATAATCAGGTCTACAAGTAAATGAATCGAAATATACACGCCATCCTTCAAGCAGCCTCTTTATTAGCGACGTCTACTCCCCCGCGCACTTAGCAGAACAAGCGTCAGGGGGTTCCCGGACCAATCGCCTCAAGGCAGTTTTAATGGTGTTGTGTAATATGCACTTCTGGCGCACGAAAGGCACCTTACCGGGCATTATTGCCAACGTCAAGGCGGCCTAACCCCAGCGAAAACGGGCCCTGTAGACGAACAGCGCCTGTTTTCACCCAGAGTTAGGACAACGAGATCCGTTGAACTACTTCATTTACCTGATTAATTGTTCGGCTTTTGCCAGAATTTGTGCGCCAGATCGCGCGGTGAGATCGTAATTGTAAATATCTGTTCTATATTGTGTCCGTCCATCAGCGCCAACAAACGCGGTGAGATAATAAAGATTCACCGGTATATTGTTGCGAATATTCACATAGCGGGTATCGCCCTGCTTGAGCGCGGCGGAAATTCGCGTATCGTTCCAGCCCGCATCCTGCAGCAGCATATTTGCCAGCTCGGACGCCTTATTCACGCGCACACAGCCGGAGCTCAACGCCCGTACGTCTTTCTGGAACAGATTGTGGTTCGGCGTATCGTGCAGATAGATAGCGTCAGAACTCGGCATGTTGAACTTATAACGCCCCAGAGAGTTGCGCGCGCCCGGAGCCTGCTGGAAGCGGAACGGGAGATTGTTCTCGGTGATGGTCGACCAGTCAACGCGGTAAGGGTCGATCGCCTCTTTGCTGTTCCAGCCGCGCATCAGGGTATAGCCATGCTGCTCAAGATAGCCCGGGTCGTTGCGCACCTTCGGCAGAATATCTTTGCGCGCCAGCGTCGGCGGCACGTTCCACGGCGGATTGACCACCACGTTATTCAGCGCGCTGCTCATCATCGGCGTTTTACGGTCCGGACGACCGACGATCACCCGCGATGCCAGCACCTGGCTTCCGTCCTGGTAATAGACCAGCGAAAAGGCCGGAATATTCACCATAATGCCGGTCGACAGATTGCCAGGCAGCAGGCGCAGGCGCTGAATATTGAGCGCCAGAACGCCGGCACGCTGCGCCGCCGAGACGTTCAGCCCGTCGCGCGTAGATTGGCCAATCACGCCATCCGCCCCCAGCCCCTGCCAGGCCTGAAAGCGCTTAACGCCCTCAACTAACTGGCGATCGTAGATGCCGCGCGCAGCCGGTTTGCTTTTCTTACCTGCCGACGGGCTGACAACGTCTCCCGGCAGGGTAATTTTCGCCGAATCATCCAGCATGCCGGTACGCTGTAATATCTCGCGCAGCGCGCCAACATCATTACTCCACTCTCCCGGACGCAGCGATGCGCTGCCGGTCATCTGCGGCCACGGGCGCGAATCGGCCACCAGCTGCAGCAGCGCCTGATGCATGGCCTCATACTGCGGATGATGCGGCGTGAGCCCGGCAATAAACTGCGGCAGAGAGCCGTTATCCAGCGCCAGCTGCCACTGATTAATGACCGATAGCGGCGGCGTGGCCATGGTGTAGGGTTTGGTTCCGTATAGCCAGCGGTTGCCCTGAATCGGAATACCGCTAATAAAATGCAGGTAGCCCATCATGGCGTCGGACAGCACGATATCGCGCGCCATACCGCTCACCGCGGGATCGGTCAGCAGGCTCACCCAGGTTGTAAACTGCGGCTGGAAACCCGCGATAGCGACTTCGGCCAGCTGCTGCTGGAACGCCTGCACCGCCTCACGGTTCTCCCACATAGGCTTCATATCCCTGGCCGCATACAGCGAGACCAGCGGATTCATAAAGACAGGCTTATAGTCAGCCGGAAGCAGCGCTTCAATTTCAGTCCGGCTTTTCGCGGCGACCTCTGTCGCCAGGGACTGCTCGCCGGCCATTTTCGCCACCGCGGCAGACTGGCCGTTGTTTTGGATCAGCGCAGACGAGGGCTCTCCCAGCGTTGCGGAACTGTCCGTGGGTACGACTTCAGGCTCTTCGGCCTGGACATTGAACAGTGGAGCAAATGCAAAAGCCAGGCTCAAGCTAAGCGCCGACAATTGACGACCATACCGTTTCTTTAGCAACATCCCTTGCCCCCCTGTTGACACATTGCCGCCCTTAAAAAAAAGGGCTCACTCTCAGTATATAAAGGCGAAAACGCTTTTGCCTTCCCAAATGTAAAGAAGTTTAAAGATTATACAACGTTAACACATCTCATCGACTAACAAAAAGGGCGACCTCATGTCGCCCTTTGATACTACTCATCGCATATTACTGCATAGCCATCAGGAAGCATCCGCCGTGCCCGGCAGCGTTGCCGGTAGCTGGGCCGCGAAACCGCGCAGGCCAACCACGTGTACGTGTTCATGGTTATTGAACACCTTACGCACCAGCTTATAGGTGGTGCCTTTTTCCGGGCTGATATTTTCCGGGGCGGCAATAATCAGCTGCATTTCCAGACGTTCGCACAGTTCAAACAGCGTGGCGATAGAACGGGCATCAAGACGCGCCGCTTCATCGAGGAACAGCAGACGACACGGCGACAGGTCTTTTCCGCGCAGGCGGCGGGACTCGTCTTCCCAGCTCTGAACGACCATCACCAGAATCGACATCCCGGTACCGATCGCTTCCCCGGTCGACAGCGCGCCGGACTCCGCGCGCAGCCAGCCGTCGGAGCCGCGGTTAACTTCCACTTCCATCTCCAGATAGTTGCGGTAGTCCAGCAGCTCTTCACCGATGGTTTGCGGAGTACGCTGGCCCATATCAATCTGCGGATTGAGGCGCTGATAGAGCTTCGCCAGCGCTTCCGAGAAGGTCAGGCGATTGCTGTTGAACAGATCCTGATGCTGCTCATGCTGTTCAGACAGCACGTCAAGCAGCGTCGAGTGGGTCTCCCGTACGTTGACGTTCAGACGCACGCTGTTGACCTGACCAAAGGAGACGCTCTGCAGACCCTGGTTGAGCATGCGGATACGGTTCTGCTCGCGCTGGATGGTCTTGCGGATAATATTGGCCACGCTGCGGGAGCTGATCGCCAGCTTCTGTTCGCGATTCGTCAGCTCTTCGGTCAGACGGCTGAGCTCGATCTCCATCTGCTCAATCGCCTCAACCGGATCGTCGGTGCGGATAATATCCTGACGGATACGCTCGCGCAGGTGCTGGTAGACGGCAACGAAGAACTGAATTTTGCGCTCAGGACGCTTCGGATCTTCAGAGACTCGCAGCACGTCACGCAGGTGTTCGTTATCCGCCACCGCCAGACGCAGCGCGCCGAGCGCTTTATCCGACATCGAACGCAGCTCATCTGCCGAAAGATAGGCCAGCTCGCGGCGGTGCAGGCGGCGCTCAACGCCGTTGTCTTTCACCAGGCGCATCACCGCACACCAGCCGGCTTTAGCGCTGACCACCTGCTCACGCATCTCGCAGTAATCGCGCTCAAGCTTGCGCAGCCTGCGGGTCAGGTTGTCCATCTCCGCTTCGCAGAAGGTCAGGGCTTTTTCCAGCTGATTGCGCCGCGAGCGGTTATTGCTCAGCCGCGTATGCAGCTCATCACGACGCACGCGGGCGCGCTCTTCCGCCCCGCTATCGGCGCGTACGCCGATATCCTGCAGCTCTTTATACAGATCGCCCAGCAGCTCTTTTTTGGTGTCATACGAGCTTTTCAGCGAGGCCAGAACCTGGTTGTACTGGTTCAGCTGCGCGGTATGCGTACGCGTGGCGTCACGAGCCCGGCTGCGTTCGCTCTCCGCCTGCTCCAGACGCTGGCGCAGTTTTTCGTTGAGATCGCTGTTGCCGCTAAGCATCTCTGCGGAATCAGAGTAGCTAAAGTGGGCGCGGCGCTGCACCACTTCGCTGAGCGCAAACGCCTGCTGGCGCGCTTCACGCTGGGTTTGCTGCGAGTAAGCGTAATCTTCTTTCAGCTGTTCGAACTGCTCCGGATCGCTCTGCAGCACTGAGAGCATCGGTTCCAGCTTCGCCAGCTGGCCGCCGTGCTGCTGGATAAAGCGAGCCGCTTCTTCGGCTTCGTCCAGGCGCTCCTGAATCTCGTCAACGCGATCGGCCAGCGTATCGTCCGCCAGCAGGCTAAGGCGCGGCAGCAGGCGGTTAAGCGCGGAAACGCCCTCTTTCGCCTGGTCGTACTGCACCCGGTTCTGCTGGTTGTCGCTTTCATGCGCGTTAAGCGCCCGCTCCAGCTCGCCGCGGCGGCTGTTCAGCTTACGGATCTCTTCTTCCGGATCGTCTTCAAAGGCCACCGCCAGATGGCTGCCGATAAAGCGGCTGAAGGCCTGATGCTGACGCTGGGTCTTCTGCACGTCGAACGACAGGGTAGCGAAACGCTCGGACAGATCTTCCCGCTCGGCGTGCAGGCTTTCAATACGGCTTTCACGGGCGGCGCGGCCAAACAGCGGCAGCGTCGGGAAGCGCGAGTAGCGCCACTGCCGATCGGCAACCTTGACGACAACCGCTTTTTCCAGCTCATCAACGCTAAATACGCTGTCATCGAACGACTGCGGATCGCCTTCGATCAGGTAGAGATCTTCCGGGCAATCTTCCAGGCCTTCAAGCTGCCCGGTGAGCTGCGACAGGTCGGGAACCACGATGGCGTGGCGCGACGGGCCGTACAGCGCGGAGAAGTACGGCGCATCTTCAAGGCTAACGTCGTCATAAATTTCCGACAACAGCACGCCGCCAAAACGCTCCGCCAGGGCATTAAGCCGCGGATCTTCCGAGCCGCCCGGCTGGCTAAGACGTTCAATCTCTTCATCGATGGCCCGCTTACGCGCGCCGACTTCGTCGCGCTCAACGATGGCCTCGCGCTCGCGCTCCAGCAGCTGCTGGAGATATTCGGTCACGTCCTGGCTTGATTCAAACTGCTCGCCGCTCTGCTCGCAGAGCTGGCTGAGGCTGTTCTGCGCCGCCAGCCAGATCGGCGCCCGGCGCAGCAGCGTCTGGGTACGGGACTGCAGCTGCTCCAGCTCCTGACGCAGCGTCATTCGCTGCTCGCTGGCGGAGGAGACGCTGTCCGACAGGGAGGCAATCCGCGCCTCCAGCTCCTCGTGCAGCGTTTCCAGACGGTCAATATCGTAACGCTTGCCCTGGCGCTTGCAGAATTCGTTCAGCTGACGTTCAGCCTCCTGCTGCTCGCGCAGGCGCTGTTCCAGCTCGGTCAGGCGGCTGCGCAGCCCCTGAGCCTGCTCGGCGTGGTGGCGCTGGTTAACGCCATCGCGCAGCAGCTCGCGCGCCACGCTCCAGGCTTCGTTACGCGCCAGCGGGCCGTTGATGGCCGCCACCAGCTGGAAAGCCTGCTCAAACTGACCGTGCGCGGTTTGCGCAACGCTCATTTTTTGTTCCAGCGACAGCATTTTCTCCGTCGCTTCCTGCTCCTTCGCCTGGAAGGTTTCCAGCCACTCGCCGGCGCTCTCCGGAGTTAAATCCGGCAAATGGCACAGCGCCTTCGCACGGTCTAACGCCTGCAGCGCCTGGTTGTACTGAATCGCGCGGGTCTGCTGTACGTCCAGCGCCTGCTGGTAGTCGGCAAGCTGGCTTTTCAGCTCATCCACTTCCAGCTCAGCCGCCTCGGCGCGAGCCTCGTTCTCTTCCTGCAGATCGGTCGCTTCCGCCACCACTTCGTTCTGCTCTTCAAGACGAATCTGCAGCTCATCGAGATCCGCTTCGTAGCGCTCGATTTTTTCCTGCTGGCGAAGCGCGGTTTGCACCAGGTTCAGATGATCGCTGGCCGCCTGATAGTCGGCTTCAAGATCGCCTTCAGCCCCGTTATGCTCCTGCAGCTCGCGCGCCATATCGACGTGCTTATACTGCTCTGCCGCCAGCTGTGCGCGAGAGGTGAACAGATCGCGACGGTACTCCAGCGCTTTATCCAGGTGGACGCGACGCTCGTTGGCGTGACGCATGTAGTCCGCCGCCACGTAGTTGGTGGCCTCGCTGATCAGGTGCTTGAACAGATCGCGGTCGGACTGCGTGACGCGGATCGCCTCCAGGGTCATGCGGTTTTCACGCAGCGCGGCTTCCATATCCTGGAACGCCTTGCGTACGCCGCTGTTTTCCGGCAGCAGGTAGTCGCGCAGCGAGCGGGTAATGGTGTTGGAGATCCCGCCGTACAGCGAGGCTTCGATCAGGCGATAGTATTTGCTGCGGTCAGAGGCCGAGCGCAGACGGCGGGCGACCACGCCCAGGTCGAACATCAGCGAGTGATAGTCGGTGATCGAATTGAACTGCTTGAACTGCACCCCTTCTATCTCTTCAAGCTTATCTTTTAGCTCGTTGAGGCTCAGGACGCGCGCCTGGCGTTCGTTAAGGGTTTCCGTCAGCAGCTGAGTCGGCTGAATAGAGTCCGGCAGGCCCTGAATGGCAAACGGCTTGATATCGACTTTACGGTCGCGGCCGGCAATCTGCTGCAGACGTACGCCCACCACCACGCGCTGGTGGTGGGAGTTGATAACGTCCAGCACCGAGTAGCACACCCCGGCGCGCAGCTTGCCGTGCAGGCCCTTATCACGCGAGCCGCTGGTGGCGCCCGCTTCGGTGGTGTTACGGAAGTGCAGCAGGGTCAGGTCCGGGATCAGGGCCGTGACGAAGGCCGCCATGGTGGTTGATTTCCCGGCGCCGTTACCCCCTGAAAGCGTGGTAACCAGTTCATCCAGATCAAAAGTACGGGCAAAAAAGCCGTTCCAGTTAACCAGCGTTAGCGAGCGAAATTTACCGCGTTCAATCATTACTCTTCCTCCCCGCTATCCGGCTGACTATCTTCATTCTCATCATTGAGCTGCAGGTGATTCTCCAGCGCCATCGCTTCGCCGTCGCGGATCAGGCGCTTCTGCGCCTCGCGCGGATCGTCGCCGGCGCGGACGTCGGCGCCGAAGCGGAACACCGATTCGGTAATGCGGAACTTGCTACTGTCGTGGCCCATAAACCACACCATGCCGAGACGGCGCAGGCGGTTAAGCGATGCGCGCATTTTTTCCTGCAGCTTCTGCCTGTCGAGGTCCGAACCGGTGGAGCGGTTATTCACCAGCTTCAGCAGTTTGGCTTCGTCCGCCAGGGTCAGCAGCTCGTCGTAAAGCTCCTGCTGGGTGAAGATCCCCTCATTCGCCAGACGCTCCGGGCTAAGATAGAGGTAGCAAAGAATTTTGCCGACCATCATATCCAGCTCTGAAAGCACCGAGCGCGGAATCAGCGTGGTGGAGCGCGGGCGCAGGTAGAAGAACCCCTCCGGCGCGCGGATCAGCTCAACGTTATAGCGAGCGTAAAACTCCTCCAGGTAATCCTGAAAATCCATCAAAAATGCGTGATTATCCAGTTCGTCCAGGCCGATATGGCGACCCGCACGCAGGGCGCTATCCAGCGCCGGAAATAACGGATTGCCCAACGCCAGCGCCAGTTTAACTGGCATCACTTGTTCAATATTTGTCGATGACATGCGCCTGTACCTTGGCTCCGTAATCATTAATCGGCTGCCATTGTGCCGGCAGTCCGGTGAAATCTGCTTGCGCTACGCCCAAACGTACCGCCTGATCGACGACGATTCTCGCCACATCGAAGTGCCGCGCGCGCGGATACTGCGCCAGATACTCGCGCACGACCAGGCCGAGATCCAGCGGCAGCCCTTTGTCTTTATAGATAACCAGCTGCGTTTCAATGAGGGCCGCCAGCTGTTCACGAATTTCATTAAACTCTTCGTACTCCAGATCCTCAGGAAGCTCCCCGGTGACCTCTTCATCGAGCAGCGCCATCTCTTCATCACGCATATCGAGCAGGCGGTCGGCGCTGGCGTGGGTCAAGGCCCAGGGCGCATCGAAGTAGGTCTGCACCGACTGGCGTAGACGCTGAGCAAATACGCGGTTTTTATCCATATCAATGGCGGTACGGATAAATTTATGCACGTGGCGATCGTAGCCGATCCACAGGTCGATCGCCTGCTGGCCCCAGCTAACGATGCGATCGAGCTTGCTTTGCAGATCGAACACCAGGCGATCGACGAAATGCAGGTCGTCCCGCGCGATAGTCGAGTCCTGGATCCGCAGCAGGTTAGCCTGCAGCTTATCGCCCGCCGCGTCCAGCGTATCCTGCAGTTCGCGCAGCGTCCCGGACGTTTCCGAGAGCAGCAGCTCGCAGCTGGAGATCGCCGCCCGCCAGTCTTTGTTCAGCAGCTGGGCGATGTCGTCCTTCACCAGCTGCTGCTGTTCATCCATGATTCTCTGGGTCAGATCGATGCTGTCAAAAATTTCCGCCACCGAATATTTCAGCGGCGCAAAGACGTTACGATGCCAGTGAAACTCATCTCCGCCCTCTTCCGCAGAGTCGGCGGCGCGCTTGAGCTCGCCGGCGACGATCGATAGCTGCATCGACAGGCGCAGCGTGGAAAACTCGCGCTGGCGAATATAGTAGTCGGTAATCCCAATACCTAACGGCGTCAGGCGATAAATGGCATTGCCTTCCGTGAGTTCGCTGGTAAAGCGGTTCAGCAGACGCTGGCGCACCATATCGTTAATCGCGTTATTGGCGCGCTGGCTGATGGTTTCGCTGGTCTGCTCAAACGCATCACTGACGTGGCGGAACGCGTCCACCAGTTCTCCCTCGGTCATTTCCCCTTCAAGCCGCTCGCCGTTCAGCGTGGCAACCGCCAGCAGAAAAGAGAGTCTGTCGACCGGCAGCGAAATAGAAAAATCATTTTTTCTGGCCCAGGCAACCAGTTCGGGGACTGTCTGGGAAAATTCACTCATACTTTATCCTTGCATCGGCAGCTCTGAGCCTGGTTCTTAATCGCGGTGACGTGAATATAGCGGCCCAGGCTGATATACGGCTCCTGGCGACAGTAGCGCGTCTCCAGCTCCAGCAGCGCCGCAAAATTGTCGCGCTGTCTGCGTTTTTCACGCAGATAATCATGAAACACCCGCACGCCGGTTTTGCCGGTAATTTGCCAGCCCTGCTCTTCCAGCCAGCCGTACACCTGCTCCGGCGAACGCGGATAGTCCGGCGATAGCGTGCGTTTTTTCTTTTTTGGCATCCCGATCTGCACGTAATCGAAGTTTCCGACGACCATGTTGTGCATCAGCAGACCGTTAGCATTGTAGAACATTAGCGACAGCGCGCCGCCGGGACGCAGCACCGACCACAGTACCCGCAGCATCTCCTGAGGCTCGGCCACCCATTCCAGCACCGCATGAAACAGTATCAGATCGACCGGGCTTTCCAAATGCTGCTCAATATCCTGAGCCGCGCATTGTACAAAATGCATGTTGTCGATCACACCTTTATCGACTGCCGCCTGCCGGGCGCGAGCAACCATCTCGACAGAAAGATCGCACAGCGTGACGTGATGACCCATCTGCGCAACCTTTACCGCCGTTTGTCCCTCGCCGCCGCCGGCGTCGAGAACGCGCAGCGGCCCGGGGCCAAGCCGCTCCAGCAGCGGCTGCAGATCCTGCCAGAGGATGGCCTGACGCAGTTCGCCCTTGGTGGTGCCGTATATATTGCGCGAAAACTTTTCGGCAATGTCATCGAAATTGCGATCCTGCACGGGCGACTCCACAAGCCAACACAAAGCCGCTATTTTGTCATACCCGCGCTGAGAGTGAAGCGATCTGTTATAAGATCGGGGCATAAGTTTGGTTATGTGGTTAAAAAGGACCCATCTGGCATGCTTTTTACGCTGAAAAAGTATCTGGGGGGCATGATGCTGCCCCTTCCCCTGCTGCTGATGCTGATCGCTTTCGGCATCGCGCTGCTGTGGTTTAGCCGTTGGCAAAAAACCGGCAAGACCTGCGTCAGCATCGGCTGGCTGCTGCTGGCCCTGCTCAGCCTGCAGCCGGTGGCCGATAGCTTACTCAAGCCGATCGAAGAGACCTATCCGACATGGCGCGGCGCGAAACGCGTTCAGTATGTGGTGGTGCTCGGCGGCGGGTATACGTGGAATCCGGACTGGGCCCCCAGCTCGAACCTGATTAACAACAGCCTGCCGCGGCTGACCGAAGGGATCCGCCTGTGGCATGAGAATCCGGGATCGAAGATTATCTTTACCGGCGCGGCCGCCAAAACTAACCCGGTCAGCACCGCGCTGGCCGGCGCCCGCGTCGCGCAGAGCCTCGGCGTGCCGGCCGGCGACATTATCGTCCTGGATCGGCCAAAGGATACGGAAGAAGAGGCTCAGGCGGTAAAACAGGCGATTGGCGATGCGCCTTTCCTGCTGGTCACCTCCGCCTCGCATCTGCCGCGAGCGATGATCTTCTTCCGCCACGCCGGACTCAATCCGCTACCGGCGCCGGCCAACCAGCTGGCGATCGAATCGCCGTTAAATCCGTGGGAGCGCGCGATCCCGTCCCCCTTCTGGCTGATGCACAGCGATCGCGTCGGCTATGAAACCCTCGGGCGCATCTGGCAGTGGCTAAAAGGCGCGTCAGGCGAGCCAGGGCAGGAGTGATTTCGCGGCTAAATCAAAGCGGGCGCGATCGAAGCGCCCGGTATTGACCAGGCTGTCGACCTCGTCCCACAGCAGGTAGAGCCAGCGCCGCCAGAGGAAGGATTCCGCTACCGGCGCGCGGTGCAGATAGTGCCACAGCAGCTGTTCCGCCTGCCCGCCGTCGCAGAGGCGAAACAGCTCATATTCGCGCGGCGCCCACAGCATCATCCCCGGCCCCACCATTGCCAGCAGCTGGTCGCTACGCGCGTCCTTCAGCATGCTGCGCAGCGTGAAGCTGCCGTGCACCAGCACGCAGTTGTCATTGAAATCTTTAAATAATTCGCCAAGGCACTCCCGCGAACGGAAGAGGATCCGTTTGTCCTGCATCGTCAGGCCGGTATCCTGATAAAGGTTAAGCGTCCCCCACAGAACCTCCACCCGCTGGCGATACCAGTTTGGCCACAGGTTTTCCTGCGTACTATCAACCACCCCGACGCAGCCACCGCTATCCTGACGGTGCCACGACAGCAGCGCTTCGACGATCTGCTCCTGCAGCTGCTCCCAGCGCTGCGGAGTGCGGGCCGGGGCTTCGACGGAGACGCCGCGCAGCCGCTCAATCAGCAGGACATCCGGCCCGGGCTGCTCTTCATGCGTCATTACGCCGTACACCACCGGCATACGTACGGAGCCGCTGCGGGCCAGCGTTGATATCTTCCACGCCAGCTGGCGCGCGACGCCGGGCGTGGTGAAACTTCTCGCCAGCAGCGGCAGCGGATTTCCCTGTGCATCATAGAGCGCCCACAGCGCCGTCAAGGGCTTCTCGCTAACGCACTCTACCCGACTGAGTTTTTCGCCCAGCAGGTGGCTCAGCTCGGTTCGCAACTGTTCCATTTGAATTACCCTCATGAATACTACTGGTTTCATCATGAGCGTCGGTCGCGAGGTTGTCATCGGGTGAGATCAAAAATTGCGGCAAAAAGTATGGAAAAATAGCCTGAGGATATCCCCTCCTGATGGAGGGGATCGGGGAGTTAACGCAGCTCGACGCGAACGCGCTCCAGATCTTCCGGCGTATCTACGCCGGTACCCGGGACAACTTCGGCCACCGCGACATGGATTTTTTCGCCATACCACAGCACGCGCAGCTGCTCGAGCATTTCGATTTGCTCCAACGGACTCGGTGCCCAGCTGACATAGCGGCGGATAAAGCCGGCGCGATAGCCGTAGATGCCGATATGACGCAGCAGCGAATCGCCGATGGCGTCGCGGGACTGCGCAAAGCGATCGCGATCCCAGGGAATCGTGGCGCGGGAGAAGTAGAGGGCGTAGCCTTCGGCATCCATCACCACCTTCACCGCATTCGGATTGAACGCCTCTTCGGCATCGTGGATCGGCACCGCCAGCGTCGCCATCCCGCTGGTGCTGGAGGCCAGATTCTCAGCGACCTGGCGCACAATCGCCGGCGGGATCATCGGCTCGTCGCCCTGAATATTGACGATAATCGTCTCATCGCTGAAGGCGCACTTCTCGACAACTTCAGCCAGGCGTTCAGTGCCGGACTGATGATCGGCGCGCGTCATGCACACTTCGCCGCCGGCGGCTTCCACCGCGCGCGCCACCTCTTCATGGTCGGTAGCGACGATAATACGCTCGGCCCCGGACTCGCGCGCGCGCTCCAGCACATGGACAATCATCGGTTTGCCGTTGATATCCTGCAATGGCTTGCCAGGCAAACGCGTGGAGGCAAAGCGCGCAGGAATGATGACCACAAAACTCATGAATGGCTCTCTCCAACGGCTAGCGAGCGGGCTTCGGTTTCCAGCAATACGGGGATTCCGTCGCGCAGAGGAAAAGCCAGGCTGTCAATTTTGCAGATTAGCTCTTGCTTATCCTGGCTGTAATACAGTTTACCGTTGCAAACAGGACAGGCGATAATTTCAAGTAAACGGTGATCCATGTTTCCTCCTGATGGACCGAATAGATTCCGCAGCAGCATAGCACAGGATACCTGACGCCGCGCTGCGTTTGGCGATGCGGCCGGGCGGATGCCGGCCGCTCAAATAGCGTCGAGCTGCCACCCCTGCCGGCGGTCGACAAAGAGTTCCGGCGGCAGGAGGCCGAAGCTAACGCGCTCGGCCAGCTGCCAGCGGGCGAAATCGTCAATCGCCCGCCGCAGGCCGTTCTCCAGGCCTGAGGTCACCTTTACGCCCTCTTCCAGCCATAACGAGAAAATTTCCAGAACCCCGGTTTTGCGATGCATTTTGCTATCCATACGGCCCACCAGCCTGCCCTGATGCAGCAGCGGCAGCACAAAATAGCCATACTGGCGCTTTGGCGCCGGCGTGTAGCACTCGAGGCGGTAGCTAAAATTAAACAGCTGCTCAGCGCGCTTACGGTCCCAGACAACCGGGTCAAACGGCGACAGCACCGCGCTATGGCTCGCCGAAAGCTTACCGCCCGGCGCCGCTTCCAGCTGCTGCAAAGCCTCCCGGTGCAGCCACATATCGCCTAGCCCCTCGACGTTCACCGCCGTCACCAGCCCCTCTTCCTGCCAGTTCGCCAGCAGGCCCGCAAGCGCCGGCTGGCGCAGGCGATAATAGTCGGCCAGCCACTGCGGGCGGAAAATACCCAGGCTGCGGGCGCTATTGCGCAGCATAATCTCTTCAGCCTGCGCCTGCGACAGCGCATCGCGCTCATCATCCCAGTGCGGCATCACCCGCTGCGTCAGGTCGTAAACCCGCTGAAAGTTGCGCCGTTCCACGACCATCACTTCGCCGGCGGTAAACAGCCCCTCCAGATGACGCTTGTGCGGCTTCCACTCCCACCAGCCGCTGGCGCCTTTACGCGGATGGCTAAAGTCAGCTGAGCGTACCGGGCCATTTTGCGCGATGTGCTCCAGCAGCAGCTGAATGTCATCCGCATGCTCCTTCATCCACCCTTGATGATACTTCCAGCCCATATTATCCGGCGTCAGCATGCGGTGGCGCACCAGCGAAAAATCGCTGCGCGGTAAAAAGCAGGCCTCATGAGCCCAGTATTCCATGAGTTCGCCCACGCGCAGCGCCTCATCCAGCCAGCTTTGCGGATAGCTGCCGAGGCGGCTGAAAAGCACCAGATAGGGGCTGCGGGCGACAACGTTGATGGTATCAATTTGCAGCAGCGACATCTGGCGAATAGTCTGCAGAACGTCGGCCGAGCGGGCGCGACGCCGGGGCTTTTTCAGCAGGCCCTGCGCCGCAAGGTGAAGATGGCGGGCTTCTTTAAGTGAAAGCGTTAGTACCGACATGCAGGTTCTCCGTCAAGGACCCCGATACAGCGGCACCGAAAGCAGGCGTGGCGAAAACTAACGTTGCGCCAGCGTGACCAGATCCGTAAGCAGCCGCTGCGCGCGTTCATCCGTCATTATGGCGTCGACGGGCAGATACCACCAGCTGGCTTCGGCAAACGCCCGGCATTTCACCGCGTCTTTCTCGGTCATCAGCAGCGTTTGCCCCGCGGTCACCAGCGCGGAAACGTCGGCCCGGGTGAGGGCCTGATGATCGGCCAGCGCCACGGTTTTTACCGGCCGCACGCCGCAGCTTTCGAGGGTCGCAAAAAAGCGCGGCGGATGGCCGATCCCGGCCATCGCCACGACGTTATCAAAGCTCACCACGTCACGCCGTTCGCCGTTTAGCACATTCACCGCCTGTCCGGGGCGCAGCTGCATGGCTATCTCTCCCGGCCGCGCGACGCCCCCGTTAGCGATAATGGCGTCAACGCAGCGCAGGCGTGAGGCGCGTTCGCGCATCGGCCCGGCCGGCAGCCACCAGCCGTTGCCAAAACGGCGTACGCCGTCAATAACCACGATTTCTTTATCGCGCGCCAGCGCGTAGTGCTGCAGGCCATCGTCGGTGACGATAAGCTGCAGGTCGTGCGCGGCCAGCAGCGCCCGCACCGCATCGCTGCGCTGCGGGGAGACCGCCACCGGCGCGCCGGTGCGTTGATAAATCAGCACCGGCTCATCGCCGGCTTCCGCGGTTGCAGTGGTGTTATTGAGCACCAGCGGGTAGCTCGCCGCCTTGCCGCCGTAGCCGCGGGAAACAACGCCAACGCGGATCCCGCGCTGCTGCAGCTGCTCCACCAGCCAGATGACAACCGGCGTCTTGCCGTTACCGCCCGCGGTAAGATTTCCGACAACCACCACCGGGACCGGCGCCCGCCAGGCTTTCTTCAGCCCCAGCCGATAGCTGAGCCGAATCAGGCCGCTCACCAGGCCGTAAAGCCAGGAGAGCGGAAGCAGCAGCCGCCATAAAGGCGACTCACCGGACCAGATGCGCGCGATCATTGGCCAAATTGCATTTTATGCAGCTGAGCGTAAACGCCGCGATGTTCCAGCAGGTCAGCATGGCTGCCGCGTTCAACGATGCGTCCATCTTCGACCACCACGATTTCATCGGCTTGCTCAATGGTTGACAGGCGGTGAGCGATCACCAGCGAGGTGCGGTTTTTTTGCAGCTCGTCCAGCGCCGCCTGAATGGCGCGCTCAGATTCGGTATCCAGCGCCGACGTTGCCTCATCGAGGATCAGGATGGGGCTGTTACGCAGCAGCGCGCGCGCGATGGCGATACGCTGACGCTGACCGCCGGAAAGCAGCACGCCGTTCTCGCCGATGACGGTATCGAGGCCGTTATCCATTTTACTGATAAAGTCCATGGCATAGGCCATCCGCGCCGCCTCTTCGATCTGCTCGCGGCTGTACTCTTCGGTGCGCGCGTAGGCAATGTTGTTGGCTACGGTATCGTTGAACAGGTGCACGTTTTGCGAAACCAGGGCTACCTGATCGCGCAGGGAGGCCAGGGTGTATTCGCGCAGATCGTAACCGTCGAGCAAAATCTGGCCTTCATCGATATCATAAAAGCGCGTGATCAGGCTCGCGATTGTCGATTTACCCGATCCCGAGCGCCCCACCAGGGCGACGGTTTTGCCTTCCGGAATATCCAGGCTGATATTGCGCAGCGCCGGCGTTTCGCGGCCTGGATAGGTAAAGGTGACGTTATTGAACTCAAGGCTCCCCTTCGCGCGCTCGATAACCAGCTTGCCTTCGTCTTTTTCCTGCTCGGAATCAAGAATAGCAAACAGCGTCTGGCAGGCGGCCATCCCGCGCTGGAACTGAGCATTGACGTTGGTGAGAGACTTCAGCGGACGCATCAGGGCGATCATCGAGGAGAAGACCACGGTAATCGTACCGGCAGTCAGCGTTTCCATGACGCTTGGGAAGCTGGCGGCGTACAGCACAAACGCCAGCGCCAGAGAGGCGATCAGCTGAATGATGGGGTCAGAGATGGACGATGCGGAGACCATTTTCATCCCCTGCAGGCGCATTTTGTTGCTGACTTTATCGAAACGCTTGGTTTCCACGGCCTGGCCGCCAAACATCAGCACTTCTTTATGCCCTTTGAGCATCTGTTCCGCGCTGGTGGTCACCTGGCCCATGGTGTTCTGCATATTCTTGCTGATGTTACGAAAACGCTTGGATACCACGCGAATCGCGACGGAGACGATCGGCGCCAGCACGATCAGAATCAGCGACAGCTGCCAGCTGTAGTAGAACATCATGATAAACAGACCGATGATCGACGCGCCTTCGCGCACGACGGTTATCAGCGCGCTGGATGAGGACGACGCAACCTGTTCGGAATCATAGGTAATACGCGACAGCAGCGTCCCGGTGGACTGCTTATCGAAGAAGGAGACCGGCATCCCCATCATGTGGCTGAATAAACGGCGTCGCATGGTCATCACGACCTTGCCGGAAACCCACGAGATACAGTAGCTCGATATATAGCTGGTGACGCCACGCAGCAGCATCAGCCCAATAACCACCAGCGGCATCCACAGCAGCACTGAGCGATCCGTTTTACCAAAACCATCATCCAGTAACGGTTTAAGAAGCGATAGCATGAAGGTATCACTAGCCGCGTTAAAGACTAACGCAATTGCCGCGACGATCAGTCCGGTTTTAAATGGCGCAATAAGCGGCCAGAGGCGGCGGAAGGTCTGCCACGTGGAGAGATCTTTATCATTCTGCATTCAGTAAACCAGCTTATGTTGAAATAGCCGCATATTCTACCCGTTATCCTCGGTCTCGCCAAACCACTGATGATACCAACGAGGTAAAAGTTGATCTCGTAAGCTAAGGATTTGCCAACCATCTGTGGAAAAAATAACCGTAATCTGCCCCTGATGGGGCGTATCGAACCAGCGGTAACCCTGCTGTCGGTAGCGCTGAACAACCTTATCCGAGGGCATATGCCACGCATTATAGCGGGATACCGAAGCCAGCGCCGCCTGTCCACCGGTGCGCTGCAGCAGCGCAATGGTCGAGGAGGTGTTGCTGCCATGATGTGGAACCTGGATAAGTGTAGACGCCAGATGCTGCCAGTAGCGGCTCAGCATTGCGCGCTCTGCCGCAGCTTCGATATCACCGGTGAGCAAAATACTGCGCTGGCCGTCATCAATGCGCACCACGCAGGAGCGATTATTGCCGGTCGTAGTCGCTCCCGGCAGCGGCCAAAGCGCGCGAAAGGTTAAGCCACGCCATCGCCAGCGCTCTCCTCTTCGGCATGCGCGATGCCCCTCCCACCCCAGAGGGCTGCGTATCCAGGCCGCGGGCCAGACTTTGTGTATCGAATTCAGGCCGCCGCGGTGGTCAAGATGCTCATGGCTCAGAATAATCCCTTCCACCCGTAGATGATGCCAGCGTAGCCAGGGGGTGATTATCAGCTGACCGCTGTCACCCTCGGGCCAGGCCGGACCGGTGTCATAGAGGATAGCCGCCCCCTGCCGTTCGATGACCATCGCCAGCCCCTGCCCGACGTCCAGCATCGTCACGCGCCACTCCTCCTTCGCCATCGGACGCCAGAAGGGCCAGCTCAGCAGCATGATGCTGCTCAGGCACAGAGCCGGAAGCGAGCGCCAGGCGTGAAAGCGCCAGACCAGCAGCAGCAGCCAGGGCAGCGCGCTGACGCCGGTCCAGCGAGAATCCAGCGGCAGCCAGCCCTGCGGTAGCCAGCGTAAAAACCAGAACAGCGCGGCCAGCAGGCGATCTGCCGATAGCCATAACGCCATCTCCACCGCCGCAGGCCCGCAGAGATGCAGCAGCATCGCCGCCAGAATCAGCGGGACGATAGCAAAAGTGACCAGCGGCACGGCAACCAGGTTCGCCAGCCACGAGGTCAGGCTGATACCGTGAAAGATGACAATCTGCATCGGCAACAGCAGCAGCATCAGCCCGAACTGCAGGTGGCCTAACCCCAGGACATGGCGCAGCAGCCAGCTCCGCGATGTTGAGGGTCGCGGCACCAGCTGGTACCAAAAAATGAGCGTCGCCACGGCAAATACCGATAGCCACAGACTGTCAGATAGAACGGCCAGCGGGTCGGTAAATAGAATGGCGCCAACGCAGCATGCCCATATCTGCCATGACGACCAGCGCCTTCCGGACAGCCGCAGCCCGCAGCCGGCGACGAGTGCGACGCAGGTTCGCAGCGCCGGCGGCTGCATGCCGGTCAGCCAGGCATAGAACAGCGCGCAGGCCAGGCCGGTCAGCAGCGGCAGCTGCCAGACAATCCAGCGACATGGGAAAAAGAGCTGCGCGCCGCGAGTAAGCAGCCCACCCAGCAGAGCGCCTAACGCAATATGCAAGCCGGAGATGGCCATCAGATGGGAGGTCCCGGTTTCCTGCATCAGGACCTTGATCTCCTTCGGCACCACCAGCCGCTCTCCCATCCCTAACCCTAATATCACCGACCGCCACGGCAGCGTATCGAGGGTGCGGGTTAACGAGTGCAGATAGGCCGCGCGTCGGCTGCAGCGCAGGTCCAGGGCCTCAGCTGACGTGAAGCGCCCGGTCACGGGGCGATATTGCGCCAGGGCAAAACGCTGGCTATCAAAACCGCCATCATTAAGCTGGCCGTGTACCGGCCGAATATGGACGGTCATCATCCAGCGCTGACCTGCGCACGGCGGTTCGGGAAGCGTCTGACCATAAAGCGCGATCCCCGGCGCCGGGAATAGCCGACGCCCGTCCACCCGGATGATATTTCCCTGATGGGTTGTCCGCTCGTCCGTCGCCGTCAGCTCAATCTCTACTCGTCGGGGGCTGCCGGGCAAGGCGTGCGTCGGCCAGAGGACCTGATGAGCGCTCAGCGCGCCCCAGAGGAAAAAAAGCAGCGTCAGCGCCGCGAAGCGTAAGGGCCGCCAGCGGAATAGCGACGCGGCAAGCGCTGAGGCTATCAGCCACCAGACGGTAGCCAACTCGGGCAGGCGCGCTAACAGCAGCAGCGGCAAGATTCCGACAATCGCACAACCAGCAAGCTGTGGTAAACGCATGCCAACCTCCCTGTTTCAGGAAAGTATCGCGTCGGGCTGGCAGGCCGTCAGCCAGAAATGTGGCGGCGTGGAGCCCGGCTTCCGGAGATATCAGGGCGTTGCAGTCAGGCAGACGGGCGTTTGCGAGGAGGGCTGGATTGCGGGCATAAAAAAAGCACCCTCAGGTGCTTTTTTTATCTTCGGAGTACGTTAACGCCGTTCAGCGAAACTTACTCTTCGTAAATATTGGCGCGGTCGCGTAATTCTTTCCCAGGCTTAAAGTGCGGAACGTACTTGCCTTCCAGTTCGACTTTATCGCCAGTTTTCGGGTTACGCCCGGTGCGAGGTGCTCGGTAGTGCAAAGAGAAGCTGCCGAAACCGCGGATTTCAATGCGCTCACCTTGAGCAAGCGTTGAGGCCATATGTTCCAGCATTTCTTTAACAGCATCTTCAACCGCTTTCGCAGGAATGTGAGATTGCTGGCTGGCAAGTCTTTCTATCAATTCTGACTTGGTCATTTTTCCTCCGGTTTCCTTCAAGGCCAAATTAGCTAACAGCTTTAAACAAGGGCGGCCGTAGCCGCCCTTTGTGCTTGATTACAGGACGAATCCTGCAATCTGTCAAGTAAACTCGTCGTAATTCAGGTTGTTGTAACCCGAAAGACTAAGATTACTCGCCTTTAGCTGCTTTGAAAGCTTCAGCCATTGCGTTGTTAGAGAAGTTTGCATCTTCCTGTTTGTTAACAGTTGCGATTGCATCTTTCTCATCAGCTTCGTCTTTCGCACGAACAGACAGGCTGATTGCGCGGTTTTTACGATCAACGCCGGTGAATTTAGCTTCAACGTCATCGCCAACGCTCAGAACCAGAGTCGCATCTTCAACGCGGTCACGGGATGCTTCAGAAGCACGCAGGTAACCTTCAACGCCGTCAGCCAGTTCTACGGTTGCGCCTTTAGCGTCAACTGCAGTGACTTTACCGTTTACGATTGCGCCTTTCTTGTTCAGTGCAACCCAGTTGTTGAACGGATCTTCTGCGAGCTGCTTAACGCCCAGAGAGATACGCTCACGTTCTGCGTCAACCTGCAGAACAACTGCTGCGATTTCGTCGCCTTTTTTGTATTCACGTACTGCTTCTTCGCCTGCAACGTTCCAGGAGATGTCAGACAGGTGAACCAGGCCATCGATGCCGCCGTCCAGGCCGATGAAGATACCGAAGTCAGTGATAGACTTGATTTTACCTTCAACACGGTCGCCCTTGTTGTGGGTTTCCGCGAACTGCTGCCATGGGTTGTTTTTGCACTGCTTCAGGCCCAGGGAGATACGACGACGTTCTTCGTCGATATCCAGAACCATAACTTCCACTACGTCGCCAACGTTAACAACTTTGGACGGGTGGATGTTTTTGTTGGTCCAATCCATTTCGGAAACGTGAACCAGGCCTTCAACGCCTTCTTCGATTTCAACGAAGCAGCCGTAGTCGGTCAAGTTGGTCACGCGACCGGTCAGTTTGGTACCTTCCGGATAACGTTTAGCGATAGCTACCCACGGATCTTCGCCCAGCTGTTTCAGGCCCAGAGATACACGGGTACGCTCGCGGTCGAACTTCAGCACTTTAACAGTGATTTCGTCGCCAACGTTTACGATTTCGCTCGGATGCTTAACGCGTTTCCACGCCATGTCGGTGATGTGCAGCAGGCCATCGACGCCGCCCAGATCAACGAATGCGCCGTAGTCAGTGAGGTTCTTAACGATACCTTTGACTTCCATGCCTTCCTGCAGGTTTTCCAGCAGCTGATCGCGTTCTGCGCTGTTCTCGGATTCGATAACGGCACGACGGGAAACAACAACGTTGTTACGCTTCTGGTCCAGCTTGATTACTTTGAACTCAAGCTCTTTGCCTTCCAGGTGCAGCGTGTCGCGAACCGGACGAACGTCAACCAGGGAACCCGGCAGGAACGCGCGAATACCATTCAGCTCAACAGTGAAGCCACCTTTAACTTTGCCGTTGATAACACCGACTACAGTTTCAGCTTCTTCGTAAGCTTTTTCCAGCGTGATCCAAGCTTCGTGACGTTTAGCTTTTTCACGGGACAGCAGGGTTTCACCGAAGCCGTCTTCTACTGCATCCAGAGCAACGTCAACTTCGTCACCGACCTGGATTTCCAGTTCGCCCTGGGCGTTTTTGAACTGCTCTGCCGGAATGGCAGACTCAGATTTCAGACCGGCGTCAACCAGTACGATATCTTTGTCGATAGCAACAACAACGCCACGAACGATGGAACCCGGACGGGTTTCGATTGTTTTTAAGGATTCTTCAAATAGTTGAGCAAAAGATTCAGTCATGTTTAATCTTCAGGTTTCATATTTAACGTCCACCTGGCTCCATGCCGGATGGGGTTGTTTAACATACCCGCTAACACTCCGTTGCTGCGGGGGTACTGCTATAATTCGGAGGCCGCTGCGCTTTGCCGGTAACGGCTAAGCGGCTGCCAATTTCTCGCGCGCATATTGTAGCGCTTTTTCAATTACTTGCTCAATGTTTAGTTCAGTAGAATCGAGAACTAAAGCATCAGCAGCCGGGACAAGCGGCGCCACGCTACGATTACGATCGCGGTCGTCACGCTCTTTTATCTCGGATAAAAGGCGGTCAAAGTTAACACTAAAGCCCTTTTCCTGCAACTGCAGCATGCGCCGATGCGCACGTTCTTGCGCGGACGCATCAAGGAAAATCTTCACCGGCGCATCGGGGAACACCACGGTGCCCATATCCCGCCCGTCGGCAATCAGACCCGGCAGCTCGCGAAACGCCCGCTGACGGCGCAGCAAGGCTTCACGCACCCGGGGAAAAGCCGCGGCTTTCGAGGCGGTATTCGCCACTTCCTGCGTGCGGATCGCCGCGCTGACGTCCTCACCTTCCAGGATAACTTCGAGGCTGCCGTCGGTGGAAATAAAGCGCACGTCCAGATGCGCGGCCAGCGGCACCAGGGCTTCTTCAGATTCAACATCCACATGATGATGTAGCGCCGCCAGCGCCAGAACGCGATAGATAGCGCCGGAATCCAGCAAATGCCAGCCTAGAGCTTCCGCCATCGCCTTGCACAACGTTCCCTTACCCGCACCGCCAGGCCCATCAATGGTGATTACCGGAATAGCTGCCGTCATCTTTTTCTCCTTCAGCAAGGCGCATAGAATATAAACGCCGCGCATTATACGCATCTATACGACGGAAAGTGAGCATTGGATGCAAAATACGGACGACCGGAAATGAAATGCAGAATAATTGCGCAATTATAGCGGGCTGACGGAATATCAGCCCGGAGATGACAAAGCTTTACGTTTGCGCAACCGCAGGCGCTTACGCCAGGGTGCTAATCCGCGCCAGCTGCTCGAAGTAGTCAGGGAAGGTTTTCGCCGTGCACTTCGGATCGAGGATCGTCACCGGCGTGTCGGAAAGCGCCACCAGCGAGAAGCACATCGCCATGCGGTGATCGTTATAGGTGCCAATCTCAGCAAACTGCAGCTCCACCGGAGGCGTAATGCGGATGTAATCCTCGCCCTCCTCCACCTCTGCGCCGACTTTGCGCAGTTCGGTAGCCATCGCAAACAGACGATCGGTCTCTTTCACGCGCCAGTTATAAATATTGCGCAGCGTGGTGGTGCCTTTGGCAAACAGCGCCGCGGTGGCGATAGTCATTGCCGCATCCGGGATATGGTTCATATCCATATCGATGGCGTTCAGCTCACCGCGGGTACAGGCAATATAGTCATCGCCCCAGCTCACGATAGCGCCCATTTTTTCCAGCACGTCGGCAAAGCGGATATCGCCCTGCACGCTGTTACGGCCGATGCCGGTCACTTTTACCGTACCGCCCTTAATGGCGCCCGCCGCGAGGAAGTAGGACGCGGAAGAGGCATCGCCCTCAACCAGGTAGTCGCCCGGGGAGAGATACTGCTGGTTGCCGCGGACGACAAAACGCTGATAGGACTGGTTTTCAACGTTAACGCCGAAGGTCTTCATCAGGTGCAGCGTAATATCAATATAGGGTTTGGAAACCAGATCGCCTTTAATGGTGATAACGGTATCCTGCGGCGCCAGCGGCGCAGCCATCAGCAGAGCAGTGAGGAACTGGCTGGAAACGCTGCCGTCAACCTCAACGCTGCCGCCGGCGAAGCCGCCGTTCAGGCGCAGAGGCGGGTAATTTTCCTGCTCCAGATACTCAATTTGCGCGCCTCCCTGACGTAACGCATCAACCAGATGACCAATCGGACGCTCTTTCATCCGCGGTTCGCCGGTCAGCACAATATCGTTGCTTCCCAGGCACAGGGCTGCCGCCAGCGGGCGCATTGCGGTCCCGGCATTGCCAAGAAACAGCTCCAGCGCGCTATTCGCCTGCAGCGGACCACCGTTGCCGGTCACTTCGCAGCGGGTGCGATCGGAGGACAGGGTGTAATGAACTCCCAGGGCGCTCAGGGCATTCAGCATGTGGCGTACATCGTCGCTGTCCAGCAGGTTGGTCAGCACCGTGGTGCCACGGGCTAATGCCGCCAGCAGCAAAGCGCGGTTAGAGACACTTTTAGACCCAGGCAGGTTCACGGTGCCATCCACGCGCGCGATGGGTTGTAACGTCAGGGATTCCATCAAACTCAACTCTCAAAAAAACGGAATAAAAACCCCGCAGACCGGCTGCGGGGATGAAAAGCACAACGATGATTAGCCGTGACGACGTTCAAAGTCCTGCATAAAGTCGGTCAGCGCCTTCACGCCAGCCAGCGGCATCGCATTGTAGATAGATGCGCGCATGCCGCCCACGACGCGGTGCCCCTTCAGTGAATGCAGGCCGGCGGCGAAGGACTCTTCGAGGAACAGCTTGTCCAGCGCGCTGTCGGCCAGCTGGAACGGGACGTTCATGCGGGAGCGGTTGGCCGCCGCCACGTCGTTACGATAGAAGCTGCTGCCGTCGATCGCGCCGTAGAGCAGATCGGCTTTTTGCTGGTTGATTTTATCCATTGCCGCAACGCCGCCCTGCTCTTTCAGCCATTTGAAGACCAGGCCTGACAGGTACCACGCAAAGGTCGGCGGCGTGTTGAACATGGAATCATTGGCATCAAGCACGGAGTAATCGAGTATTGACGGGCAGGCGACGTTCGCTTTACCCAGCAGGTCTTCGCGAACGATTACCAGCGTCAGCCCCGCCGGACCAATGTTTTTCTGCGCGCCGGCGTAGATAACGCCAAAGCGGCTGACATCGATCGGCGCAGACAAAATAGTCGAGGAGAAATCAGCGGCGACAACGACGTCATCGCCGAAGTTCGGCGTTTCATCAATGGCGATACCGTCGATGGTTTCATTCGGGCAATAGTGCAGGTAGGCCGCGCCCGGCGTCAGCTGCCATTCGCTCATCGGACGGACGGCCCGCAGGCCATCAACGCTCACTTTGGCGTCGATGGTATTTGGCGAACAGTATTTTTTCGCTTCTTTAATGGCGCTTGCTGCCCAGTAGCCAGCGTCAACGTAGTCAGCGGTGGTTTTATCACCGAGCAGGTTCAGCGGTACGCCGGCGAACTGGCCGCGACCGCCGCCATGGCAGAATAAAACTTTGTAGTTGGAGGGGATGTTGAGCAGATCGCGAAAATCCTGCTCCGCCGCCTCGGCCACCTGGATAAACTCTTTACCACGGTGACTGATCTCCATTACCGACGTTCCCAGACCCTGCCAGTCGCAAAGCTCCTGCTGAGCCAGTTTGAGAACTTCCGCCGGCAGCATTGCCGGGCCCGAACTAAAGTTATAGACCTGAGCCATTTCCCCTCACCACGTTGCTATGTTATTTGCTCGCGAACTGTCGCGTGCATAAGTTATTCCGGTATCTGACCCTGATAATTCGGGCTGCAGGCGGGCGACCAGTGGATTAATCCGCTGGGGCCTGCTGAAGTATGCGGGCGGATTGAATGAATGCAGCCAGCGCGCATGCAACCTGAAGTATGACGGGTACATCGGTTTTATCATTCAGCGACACGCATCGCAATGCCTAAAACTTATGACCGGAAAAATATGATCGGCTTCACACAAAACAATTCACTACCCCTCCGTAACAAAACCGACAAAAAGGCTGTCAGGTGATGCGTTTAGCTCTGCTAACCCTCGCCCATTCTGGATTTTGACAGCGTCGACATAATTGCTTTTTACCGGCCTCAATCTCGATCACCTGACTACAGCGCACGCAGGCATATTCGCCGCGCTCAGGAATGGTCACAAAACGCTCATAGCAGCCGTCCGGCAGAATGCATAGCCCCGGCTTCACCTCTTCATCAGCGTAATAGTACATACTGATTTGACCGTTAGTTTCCATTATCGCCAGCCGCACCTGGCCGAGCTGCTCCACGCTGTAGAGACGAAGCTCCATAAAAAACTCGAACTCGGTCATGTTGGCGCTGCGGACTTTCTCCCACGCCAGCTCCCCTGCCTCTACGATAACCACCGGCTTTCCTTCCAGCAGGTTTTCCAGCCTCTCGCTTTTGGACATCAGCCACATCACCAGGCGGTACAGCAGCGCCAGGGTGACAAAAACGATAAATACCGGGATCAGCGGCACGTCATCATAAAAGGCGACGTCCCCGGCCGCAGAGCCTAGCGTCAAAATGATCAGCACTTCAAAGAGCGACATCTGGCGGACACCGCGCCGCCCGGTAATTTTAAGGAACAGGAAAACCAGCAGGAAGGTATAGAGGCTGCGCAGCGCGACTTCCCCTAAAAACTCCGGCGGAACTTTATCAAACGCCATGCGATGAAGATCGAACGCTTTCATTTTTTAATGCCTTAACAGTAGGTTACTGGCTGTAAGCATAGCCCAGGCTTTTATTTTCGCCGGGGCCTTCACGAAGATAGCGCCTGACACACAAACCCCGTATCATTGCGCGCTTTACGTACGAAAAAAGTGACCGCTATGACTCAAACGTTTATCCCCGGCAAAGACGCCGCCCTGGAAGATTCCATCGCTCGCTTCCAGCAGAAATTGCTCGACCTCGGATTTGATATTGAAGAGGCCTCGTGGCTGAATCCGGTACCGCACGTATGGTCAGTTCATATCCGCGATAAAGCCTGCTCGCTGTGCTTCACCAACGGTAAAGGCGCGACCAAAAAAGCGGCGCTGGCCTCTGCGCTGGGCGAGTACTTCGAACGTCTGTCGACCAACTATTTCTTCGCCGACTTCTGGTTAGGCGAAACCATCGCTAACGGGCCGTTTGTTCACTATCCAAACGAAAAATGGTTCCCGCTGACCGAAGATGACGAAGTGCCGCAGGGGCTGCTCGATCCTCGCCTGCGCGCCTTCTACGATCCTGACGATCAGCTGACCGCCAGCATGCTGGTCGATCTGCAGTCCGGCAATGACGATCGCGGCGTTTGTGGCCTGCCGTTCACCCGTCAGTCCGACGGTGAAACCGTCTATATTCCGATGAATATCATTGGCAACCTGTACGTTTCTAACGGGATGTCTGCGGGCAACACCGCTAACGAAGCGCGCGTTCAGGGCCTGTCGGAAGTCTTTGAGCGCCATATCAAGAACCGCATCATTGCGGAAAGCATCAGCCTGCCGGAAATCCCTGCCGAAGTGATGGCCCGCTATCCGGGCGTGGTGGAATCGATTAATAAGCTGGAAGCGGAAGGTTTCCCGATTTTTGCCTACGACGGCTCGCTGGGCGGCAAGTATCCGGTGATCTGCGTGGTGCTGTTTAACCCGGAAAACGGAACCTGCTTCGCCTCCTTCGGCGCGCATCCTGACTTCGGCGTCGCGCTGGAGCGCACCGTCACCGAACTGCTGCAGGGCCGTAGCCTGAAGGATCTCGACGTCTTCACGCCGCCAACCTTCGATGACGAAGAAGTTGCTGAGCACGCCAACCTTGAAACCCACTTTATCGACTCCAGCGGCCTGATCTCCTGGGATATGTTCAAACAGGATGCCGACTATCCGTTCGTCGACTGGAACTTCTCCGGCACTACGGAAGAAGAGTTCGCCACCCTGATGGCCATCTTTAAAGAAGAAGATAAAGAGGTCTACATCGCCGATTACGAGCACCTGAGCGTCTACGCATGCCGGATCATCGTCCCGGGCATGTCGGATATCTATCCGGCAGAAGATCTGTGGCTGGCGAACAACAGCATGGGCAGCCATCTGCGCGAAACGCTCCTCTCTCTGCCGGGCAGCGAGTGGGAGAAAGAGGACTATCTGGCGCTGATTGAGCAGCTGGAGGATGAAGGCAACGACGACTTCACCCGCGTCCGCGAACTGCTGGGTCTGGCAACGGGCAAAGACAACGGCTGGTATACGCTGCGTATTGGCGAACTGAAAGCGATGCTGGCGCTGGCTGGCGGCGATCTGGAGCAGGCGCTGATCTGGACGGAATGGACCATTGAGTTCAATGCGTCAATCTTCAGCGCAGAGCGCGCAAACTACTACCGCTGCCTGCAAACGCTGCTGCTGCTGAGCCAGGAAGAAGAACGCCAGCCGCTGCAGTATCTGAATGCCTTTGTCCGCTTGTACGGCGCAGATGCGGTGGAAGCCGCCAGCGCTGCGCTAAGCGGTGAAGCGCCGTTCTACGGCCTGCAGGCGGTAGATAGCGATCTGCATGCGTTCCCGGCCCATCAGTCCTTACTGAAAGCCTACGAAAAGCTGCAGCGTGCTAAAGCGGCGTACTGGGCTGAATAGCCTTTAGCCCTACCGCAGAGTGCCCCATCACGGAGTCGTTTACGGCTCCGTTTTTTTATATTTGATTCACGGGGCCAATAACTTGTAGTTGCAAAGTTAATTTACAGTGAAAATTGATCGCACAGCACCTTGGAGATGTTAATTTTAATAAAAATACCCCATTTTAATTAACCGATGCTTTAGCCCAAAAATGAAAAAAATCAACATAATTTGTAAATTTTAAACTTTATTTTCCCATTAAAAAACAAATGGTTATCATCAATTACCCCAAAAACCATACGCTAAACGGGCTTATAGTTCCGGTGGGATATGATCTACATCAATTTCCCTTCTATAATGCTTTGTTAGTATCTCACCGCCAACTTATATAAAGAGAGAGTTAGTGTGAAAGCTGACAACCCTTTTGATCTTTTACTCCCCGCAGCGATGGCGAAAGTCGCCGAAGAAGCGGGTGTCTATAAAGCGACAAAGCACCCGATGAAGACCTTTTATCTGGCGATTACCGCTGGTGTCTTTATCTCCATTGCTTTTGTCTTCTACATCACCGCGACGACCGGTACTGCCGCGATGCCTTTCGGTATTGCCAAGCTTATCGGGGGGATCTGCTTTTCACTCGGCCTGATTCTGTGCGTCATCTGCGGTGCCGACCTGTTTACCTCCACCGTACTGATCGTTGTGGCGAAAGCCAGCGGACGGATTACCTGGGGTCAACTGGCAATAAACTGGCTCAACGTCTATGTTGGTAACCTGATAGGCGCACTGCTGTTCGTGCTGCTGATGTGGCTGTCGGGTGAATATATGGCCGCTAACGGCGGTTGGGGGCTCAACGTCCTGCAAACCGCTGACCACAAAATGCATCATACATTTATTGAAGCCGTCAGCCTGGGTATCCTGGCGAACCTGATGGTCTGCCTCGCGGTGTGGATGAGCTACTCCGGCCGCAGCCTGATGGACAAAGCAATGATTATGGTTCTCCCCGTAGCCATGTTTGTTGCCAGCGGCTTCGAGCACAGTATCGCTAACATGTTTATGATCCCGATGGGTATCGTAATCCGCGACTTTGCAAGCCCGGAATTCTGGACCGCCGTTGGTTCAACTCCGGAAAGTTTCTCTCACCTGACCATCATGAACTTCATCACTGATAACCTGATTCCGGTAACTATCGGGAACATTATTGGCGGTGGTCTGCTGGTTGGGCTGACATACTGGGTCATTTACCTGCGTGGCGACGACCATCACTAAGGGTTGTTTCAGGCAGTAAATAAAAAATCCACTTAAGAAGGTAGGTGTTACATGTCCGAGCTTAATGAAAAGTTAGCCACAGCCTGGGAAGGTTTTGCGAAAGGTGACTGGCAGAACGAAGTCAACGTCCGTGACTTTATCCAGAAAAACTATACCCCGTACGAAGGTGACGAGTCCTTCCTGGCTGGCGCCACTGACGCGACCACCAAGCTGTGGGACAACGTAATGGAAGGTGTTAAACAGGAAAACCGCACTCACGCGCCTGTTGATTTTGACACTTCCCTTGCATCCACCATCACTTCTCACGACGCAGGCTACATCGAGAAAGCGCTCGAGAAAATCGTTGGTCTGCAGACTGAAGCTCCGCTGAAACGTGCGATCATCCCGTTCGGCGGCATTAAAATGGTTGAAGGTTCTTGCAAAGCGTACGATCGCGAGCTGGACCCGATGCTGAAAAAAATCTTCACCGAGTACCGTAAAACTCACAACCAGGGCGTTTTTGATGTTTACACCAAAGACATCCTGAACTGTCGTAAATCTGGCGTGCTGACCGGTCTGCCGGATGCCTACGGCCGCGGCCGTATCATCGGTGACTACCGTCGCGTTGCGCTGTACGGTATCGACTTCCTGATGAAAGACAAATACGCTCAGTTCCTGTCTCTGCAAGAAAGACTGGAAAACGGCGAAGATCTGGAAGCGACCATCCGTCTGCGCGAAGAGATCTCCGAGCAGTATCGTGCGCTGGGTCAGATCAAAGAAATGGCAGCAAAATACGGCTGCGATATCTCCGCTCCGGCAAAAACTGCGCAAGAAGCTATCCAGTGGACCTACTTCGGTTACCTGGCTGCCGTTAAATCTCAGAACGGCGCGGCAATGTCCTTCGGTCGTACCTCCAGCTTCCTGGATATCTTCATCGAACGTGACCTGAAAGCCGGTAAAATCACCGAGCAGGACGCTCAGGAAATGATTGACCACCTGGTCATGAAACTGCGTATGGTTCGTTTCCTGCGTACTCCTGAATATGATGAACTGTTCTCCGGTGACCCGATTTGGGCAACTGAATCAATCGGCGGTATGGGCGTTGATGGCCGTACTCTGGTTACCAAAAACAGCTTCCGCTTCCTGAACACCCTGTACACCATGGGGCCGTCTCCGGAGCCGAACATCACTATTCTGTGGTCTGAAAAACTGCCGCTGAGCTTCAAAAAATACGCGGCTAAAGTCTCCATCGATACCTCTTCTCTGCAGTATGAGAATGACGATCTGATGCGTCCGGACTTCAACAACGATGACTACGCTATCGCTTGCTGCGTAAGCCCGATGGTTGTTGGTAAGCAAATGCAGTTCTTCGGTGCTCGTGCTAACCTCGCGAAAACCATGCTGTACGCTATCAACGGCGGCGTTGATGAAAAACTGAAAATGCAGGTTGGTCCTAAGTCTGCACCGATCAAAGGCGACGTTCTGAACTTTGATGAAGTTATGGAACGCATGGATCACTTCATGGACTGGCTGGCTAAACAGTACGTCACCGCGCTGAACATCATCCACTACATGCACGACAAGTACAGCTACGAAGCATCTCTGATGGCGCTGCACGACCGTGATGTTGTTCGTACTATGGCATGCGGTATCGCCGGCCTGTCCGTTGCGGCTGACTCCCTGTCTGCTATCAAATATGCGAAAGTTAAACCGATTCGTGACGAAGACGGTCTGGCTATCGACTTCGAAATCGAAGGCGAATACCCGCAGTTTGGTAACAACGACTCTCGCGTAGATGACATGGCGGTCGATCTGGTTGAACGTTTCATGAAGAAAATTCAGAAACTGCACACCTACCGCAACGCTATCCCGACTCAGTCCGTTCTGACCATCACCTCGAACGTTGTGTACGGTAAGAAAACCGGTAACACCCCTGACGGTCGTCGCGCTGGCGCTCCGTTCGGACCAGGTGCTAACCCGATGCACGGCCGTGACCAGAAAGGTGCCGTTGCCTCTCTGACCTCCGTTGCAAAACTGCCGTTTGCTTACGCTAAAGATGGTATCTCTTACACCTTCTCTATCGTTCCTAACGCTCTGGGTAAAGACGACGAAGTTCGTAAGACTAACCTGGCCGGCCTGATGGATGGTTACTTCCACCACGAAGCTTCTATCGAAGGCGGTCAGCACCTGAACGTCAACGTCATGAACCGTGAAATGCTGCTCGACGCGATGGAAAACCCGGAAAAATATCCGCAGCTGACCATCCGCGTATCCGGCTACGCAGTACGTTTTAACTCCCTGACTAAAGAACAGCAGCAGGACGTTATCACTCGTACCTTCACTCAGACCATGTAATGGGTTTTGACTGAAATCGCGATATAAAAAGCGTACAATAAAGGCTCCACGCAAGTGGGGCCTTTTTAACAATACCTCCCTGTCCCCCAGTCTCTTTTGTCCGCTATCTATACTGAATGGATAACTGCCAAAACAGACTTAACACAGCCGGTTTGAGCTGTGCATCACAGGTCCCGGACGGACCGAATCTGGAGATACCACCGCAATGTCAACTATTGGTCGCATTCACTCCTTTGAATCCTGTGGCACCGTCGATGGCCCTGGGATCCGCTTCATCACCTTCTTCCAGGGCTGCCTGATGCGCTGCCTGTATTGCCATAACCGCGATACCTGGGATACCCACGGCGGCACGGAAGTGACCGTCGAAAGCCTGATGAAAGAGGTCGTTACCTACCGTCATTTTATGAACGCTTCCGGCGGCGGCGTGACCGCGTCCGGCGGTGAGGCTATCCTGCAGGCTGAATTCGTACGCGACTGGTTCCGCGCCTGCCGCAAGGAAGGCATTCATACCTGCCTCGATACCAACGGCTTTGTTCGACGCTACGATCCGGTGATTGACGAGCTGCTTGAAGTGACCGATCTGGTGATGCTTGACCTTAAGCAGATGAATGATGAAATCCACCAAAATCTGGTCGGCGTCTCTAACCACCGAACGCTGGAGTTTGCCCGCTATTTGTCACAGAAGAATATCAACGTCTGGATCCGCTATGTGGTGGTGCCCGGCTGGTCAGATGATGATGATTCCGCACACCGCCTCGGCGAGTTTACCCGCGATATGGGCAACGTCGAAAAAATCGAGCTGCTGCCGTATCACGAGCTAGGCAAGCATAAATGGGTGGCGATGGGCGAAGAGTACAAGCTTGATGGCGTGCATCCGCCGAAGAAAGAGACCATGGAGCGCGTAAAAGGCATCCTCGAGCAGTATGGCCATAAGGTCATGTACTAAGCCGACGGGCGGCGTGCCCGGCTAAGCAGAATTTTCCCCGGATAGCGGCGCAGAACGTCTTATCCGGGCGGAAAACGCTTCGGCAAGCTTACGACATAAAGTATTGCGACAGCTTATTAGCCACGCTTTCAATCGAGAAAATGCGTTTCTGATGCGCCTTACGATACTCCACATAGCGCTCATCCTGCTCCTCCAGCGCGCGAAGCATCCGATCGGCAACCATCATTGCTCCCGCAATTTCGGCAAATCCTGATTCACCTTCCCCCTGTAAAGCCACCGCAGCCTGCAGGTTCCAGTCCGATAAACGGGCCAGTGGCGTAAACGTGCCGCGCGTAAGCGACAATATTTTCACCCCCTGCTGCTTTGCCAGCGTCAAAGCCTGCATCATATCCGCTGAGGCCTGTTCGGTATGAACGACGATAATTCCCGTCTTTTGCCGATCGGTTGATATCGGGATCGCCGCCGGATAAGAGCGATCGACGAAGCTGGCAACTTTGCCCATGTTGATTAAATTCATTTGCAGAAACAGGGCAACGGGCACCGCCGTACCCACCGCATAAATGGCAATGTTATTCAGCGCATTCAGCCAAACAGCTGCGCTTTGCAGCTCCTGAGCATCGATAATGGTATTGCTATCGCGAATGCTCGCCAGCACCGGCGCAATATCGTCGTCATCGCCGGCTTCCGAGCGGGCAGCCCCCTGCTCAACCGCCAGCGCCGTTCTGAAATCTGAGAAACCTTTAAATCCAAACGCCCGACAAAAACGGGTGATGCTGCCCTCGCTGGTATCAACAGAGTCGGCCAGTTCTGAAATCGTATGCCGCATCACAAAATCAGGATTTTCCGCAATAAAACGGCCCACTTTCTCCAGTATCGGGCTGAGTTCTGAAGACCCATTTCGTATGTTTATCAACAAATTATTGTCTATCTGGCTCATTTTTTGCCTTTCTTGCTCAAAATGCAAACACAGTCACATCTTTCGTTTCGCGCTAAAGATAATAATTATTATCTCACACAAACAAATAAAAATAATTATTTTTACAAACAGGAGAACATCTCATGAAAGGTCTCATCGTCTGTCGCACCGGTATGGGCAGTTCCTTAATGCTCAAAATAAAAGCACAAAAAATCATCGATAAACACGGCTGGGATATCGAACTGGAACACGACGTTCTCTCAGGTTTACGAACCTGGCGAGATATTGATTTCGTGATCACGATGCGCGATCTCACCGATGAAGTCGAAGCTGCCGGGTTTAAAGCTATCGGTATCACCGACCTGATGAACAGTGAAGAAATGGAATCAGCGCTTATCCGCGTAATCCAGCACAACTAACCTCTCCCGGAGGCAATATGGATTTCCTCAGATTTATTGTATTCGACATTCTGGGCGTCACCCCACTTTTAGTTGGTTTTATCGCATTAATTGGCTTATTGATCCAACGAAAGCCCATTGAAAAAGTGCTCTCCGGGACTTTCAAAACCATTGTCGGCTTTCTGGTTTTTGCCGGTGGGGCCGGGCTGGCCGTGACCTCTCTCGGCAATTTTCAGACATTATTCAGCGATGGCTTTGGTCTGAAAGGCGTTATGCCGCTGGCGGAAGCGCTGACCGGACTGGCGCAAACTAAATTCGCGATGTGCGTCTCGCTCATTATGGTGATTGGTTTTGGCTGGAACCTGTTCTTTGCCCGCGTGACCCCTTTCAAATACATCTTTCTCACCGGACAGCATAATCTCTATCTCTCGGCCCTGCTGACCGTCACCTTGAAAGCGCTCGGCTATAGCGACATGACCACCATTATTGTCGGTTCAATCCTGCTGGGGCTGGCCGCCTGTCTGTACCCGGCAATTGCCCAGCCGTGGATGAGAAAAATCACCGGTAATGATGAAATTGCGATGGGGCACTACGTGACGCTGGCCTACGCGGCATCCGGATGGATCGGTTCAAAGGTGGGCGATCCTAAGCAGTCGACCGAAAAGCTGAACCTGCCCGGCTGGCTGGGGATCTTTAAAGATTACATCGTCTCCGTATCAATCTCGGTCAGTATTTTCTATTACATTGCGGCGCTCGCCGCCGGGAAAGAGGCGGTCACGGCGGCGGCTGGCGGAATGCACTGGCTGGTTTACCCTCTGTTCCAGTCGCTCACTTTCACCGCGTCTCTGTACATCATCATTACCGGGGTACGCCTGCTGTTGTCTGAAATTGTCCCGGCCTTCCTCGGCATTTCGGAGAAATTCATTCCCAACGCCAAACCCGCCCTCGATTGCCCGGTAGTTTTCCCGTATGCGCCAACCGCCACGGTACTGGGATTTATCTCTTCATTTGTTGGCGGGCTGGTGGTGATGGGCTTTCTCGCGATCCTCGGGCAAACCGTCATTATTCCGGTGGCTATCCCCTACTTCTTTATCGGCGCCACCGCAGCGGTATTTGGTAATGCCTCCGGCGGCTGGAAAGGGGCCATCGCCGGCAGCTTCGTCACCGGGATCCTTATCGGCATTGGCCCTGCGTTGATCTACCCCATCATGGAGTCCGTCGGCCTGTCGGGAACCAGCTTCCCGGAAACCGACTTTGTCGCCCTGGGCCTGGTTGTGTACTACATCGGCAAAATGCTGCCATAAGAAGGAAACAACATGAACATTGATGAACTGAAGTCCCATGCGCTCGCCGCTCGCCGCGATATCGTCACGATGATTTATGAGTCCGGCATTGGCCACCCGGGCGGTGCCTTATCGATAATCGATATTCTCACCTGGATCTATTATCAGGAGGTTGACCTGGCGGCCTCGCCCCGCGCACGCGTCGTCATGAGCAAAGGGCATGCCGTTGCCGCGCAGTACGCCATGCTTTACCAAAAAGGGAAAATCGATCGCAGCGAGTTCAATACCTTCCGCCAGATCAATTCGCGCCTGCAGGGACACCCCAGCATAAAATCGCTCCCGGATGTCGATGCGACGACCGGTTTGCTCGGCCAGGGGCTATCCGTCGCCTTCGGTATGGCGGCCGCTAAAAAGCGGCGCGACGAGCCTCATCGGGTATTTGCCATCATCGGCGATGGCGAAATGCACGAAGGGCAAATCTGGGAAACCCTACAGCAGGCCGGGCATATGAAAATGGATAATCTGGTCGCGATTATCGATTACAACGGCTTCTCTTCCCACGATCCGGTCAATGAGGTGGTTAATCTCGAGCCGCTGGCGGATAAGATCCGCAGCTTCGGCTGGCACGTGCTGGAGCTGCATAACGGTAATGATATGCACCAGGTGGCCGACACCCTGATGCTCTCCCGCCATCTGAAAGGCAAGCCCGTAGCCATCGTTGCCCATACCACCAAGGGATCCGGCGTCAGCTATATGGAAAATAACGGCGACTGGCACTCAAAAACCCCGACCAACGAACAATACCAGCAGGCAATGGAGGAGTTACAGTGATGAAAGCACCGCGTGATGAGATCGGTAATGCACTGATTGCCCTGAAAGAAAAAGGCTACCCCATCGTCGCTATCGATAGTGACTTAGCCAGTTCAACCCGCACCGACCAGTTTCAGGCGCGCTACCCGGAGGCCTTCTTCGAAATGGGGATTGCGGAAGGTTCAGCGATGAGTTTTGCCGTGGGTCAGGCGCTTGAGGGCTATATCCCCTTCTATGTCAATTTTGCAATGTTTGTGACGGGGACGGCATGGACCCAGCTGCGACAGGCCTGCTACGCCAAAGCCAACGTCAAGCTGGTGGGTAGCCATCCGGGAATGGATGACGGACCGGACGGCGCCTCGCACCACGCGCTGGAGGATCTTGCCCTGACCCGTGTGCTGCCGGGCCTGACGATCCTGACGCCGGCAGATGCCGAAGAAATAGCCGACGCCTTTGAGCAGGCGGCAAAAATCAAAGGCCCGGTTTATATCCGCGTGGCGCGTGAACCGATGCCGGTGCGCGATAAAAGCGTGATACCCCGGGTCACCGATATCGCGGCCATCGCCAGCAGCGGCAACGAGTTCGCCATTCTCTTTGAGGGCACGGTGCTGGAACAGGCCAGCGAAGGCTATGAAAAGCTGGTTGCCAGCGGCAAGAAAGGCAAGCTCATCCACGTGGCGACGCTCAAACCGTTTAACCAGCAGGAATTTTATGCGCTGGTCGAAGACTGCCCGCTGATCGCCACGCTGGAGAATCACACGGTAAACGGCGGCCTTGGCGGTCAGGTAGCCGAAGCGATGGCCCAGGCGGCCCATCCGGCGCGCCTGACGCGCCTGGGAACGCAGGATACCTTCACCGAGTCGGGCAACAGCCGGCAGCTCAAGGCAAAATACGGCATCTCCGGCGAGGCGCTGTATAACGCGCTTCGCTGACCGTCGCACGAGCCGGTCGCCCAGTGACCGGCTCGCTATTTGAGGAGCCGACATGGATGCGAAATTATTTGCCGCTTGTCAGTACACCGGGAGTGGTCTGGACTGGCGCGGCGCCATTAAGCTGGCCTGCCGCCCGCTGGCGCAGCAGGGGAAAATCAGCGCCGGCTATGCGGATGCCATCATCAGCGCCACCGAGGAAAATGGCCCCTGGTACATACTCACTCCGGAATTTGCGCTCCCGCACGCCCGCCCGGATGAAGGGGTTCTGAGCCCGCACAGCGTGCTCTCACTGGTTTGCTGCGCCGAAGCCGTGGCGTTTCCCGATCACCCCGATGTGCGGCTGATTATCGTCCTGGCCGCGGCCGATAGCGAACAGCATATTCAGACGATCCAGCGATTAGTTTGCTGGCTGGATGAGGAGGATCGACTGCGTCAGCTCACCAGGGTGGAGCATCAGAACCAGCTTGATGCGCTCGTCGCTGGCTGCAAATAATAAAAGGGGACAAAGTCCCCTTTTATTATCACCGTAGCGAAGGCCCGAAGAAAAATTACGCGTGAGCCACCGGCGTAGGGTGGTGCCCCGCTTTACGCAGCAGCGTCAGCAGGTAAATAAACGACACGCTGGCAATCATAATAAACAGCAAATTATCGGAGAAATTCTGCATCAGCATCGCAGTAAGAGTCGGCCCAAGCAGGCTGCCGATGGTGTAGCTCATCAATAGCGCCTGGTTCATCGCCACCAGCTGATGGCGCTCAACTTTTTCGCATGCCCACGCCATCGCCACCGGATACAGCGTAAAGCCCGAGGCGCCAAGGATAAACAGAGCAGGAGCCATCGCGGCCTGGCTCAGCATTGCCAGACAGCCGAGAATAACGATAAAGACCTGAACGCGCAGCACCAGCAGACGCCCATAGCGATCCGCCAGCCGCCCCACCGGCCACTGCCCGAGGATCCCGGCGCTCACCATCACCGCCATCCAGAAACCAATCCCGGCGTCGCTCACCCCTTGATGATTCAGCCACAGCGGCATAAGCCCGTACAGCGAGCCGAGGACGATCCCGGAAATAATGCAGCCGTTAACGCCGTGGCGAGCCTGACGAAGCTTGAGCATCGGCCAGATGCGGGCCGGCTCGTGCGGCTCATCCGTCTGATTGACCACGCGCGTAAACAGCAGAGGAAGGATTGCGGCCAGCGCCAGCCCGGTCACCCAGGGCAGAACGCTCATCAGATCCGTCGGCAGCTTGCTCACCATAAGCTGGCCCAGCACGGTACCGACATAGTAAACCATCATGTACGCCGCCAGCAGGCGACCGCGGCTGCGGGTGGTCCCGCTGCAAACCAGCGCGCTTTCCACCACCACCCAAATCATTGCGCAGCCTACGCCGGCGATAAAACGCCAGCTAAACCAGGTCCAGAAGCCAATGGTGACGCCAAGCCCAACGCAGCCGACGGCAAAAATCAGCGAGGCAAGATAGTAGCTACGGTTAAATCCCAGATGTTTAATGACCCACCCGGCCATCAGGGTTCCGACCAGGTTACCGGTGAAATAGGATGAGCCAACCATCCCGACCTGCCAGGTAGGCATGTTTTCATGGGCGAGCCAAAGCGGGACGAGGGTATTTAAAACCGCTATCGCCAGCGTCAACAAAAGCAGGCCGCAGAGCAACATTTGCACCGGCCGGGTGTAGATGGACATGGATATAAACCGTGAGGAAGTTCAGATTTCGTGCGCATCATGCCACCGCTAAAAACATTGTCAATCCACCTGAAATCAGGCAGGACGCGGTTTCTCGGGCAACGATTGAAGTTTTTTATCCATCGGCGAGGCGGCAGAATTATTCTTTATATTATTCCATTGTTTTTATTAATTTATTGGAATTAACAGGCGGGAATATCAGTTGAAATATTTCATGAAGAGAGCGCATTTTTTATCGCGCCAGAACCGCCAGGTTCCGGCGCGAATAGCGGCTTAGCTGGCGATAGCCATGCCAACCGTCATATGCAGACCGTAGAAGACCCCGCGGCCCACCATCTCGCCCACCAGCACCAGCGCAAATGCCAGGCCTAGCAGCGGTACCGCCGGCTGATACCCTCTAAGCATTGGCGCAACCCAGCACGCCAAAGCCAGCGCCAGCGCCGCTACGCGCCAGGCCATCAGCGAGCCGTAGGCTGGCACCAGCGCAGACGCCTGCTGGATGGAGCTATGGATAGTCGACAGCTCGCTGCCCTGCATCAGCGCCACAACGACGCTAGCCACCAGGGCCACCAGCGTTATGGCGGGCAGCAGGCGCATCGCCCAACCTTCCACGCCGGCCACGCGCAGCAGCAGATAGCCCAGCAGCGGCCCGCCGGTAAACAGCGTCAGGAAGAAGCTCAGCGGCGTCCAGACGCTATACCAGGTCGGCACCGTATCAATGGTGTTGTACACCCGCACCATCATCCAGACGAAAATGACGCCCAATACCATCGTGACGATCAGCCACAGGCTGCGCAGCCCGGCCGGCAGCTTCTTAACCGCCGCCAGCAGCCAGCCAATACCGCCAACGGCGAAGAAGAGAGCTCCGCTGGCGATTTCATTACTCAGCGACGATGCGCCTACGCGGTTCAGCGAATTGAAGGCCCGCATCGGCGATCCCAGGTGCAGCGTCGAGGCGATAAAGCCAATCCCCATCAGCACCCAGAGGCCAAACATGCTAAGCACCACGCGCTGCTGCTGCTCACGCGACAGGCTGCCTTTCATAAGCGTCAGCGCCAGGACGATGAAACCGCCCACTACGCACTGACCAAAGACCGTGAAGATCATCAGCGGCCATTCATGCCATCCACTTCCCATCTCACACCTCCTTCGGGTTGGCCAGATAGCCGGTTGTATCGCCACACGGACGACTGTTGGCGTTCGGTTTAATGACAATACTGGGTTGCGTAAAATGCGCCGACGGCAACGGCGCAACGGCGGCCAGCTTGCCGTGCTTCTGCCGCAGCTCTTCGATTGGGCCAAAGTCCAGCGCCCGCAGCGGGCAGGACTCGACGCAGATCGGTTTTTTACCTTCGGCGACGCGCTCGTGGCAGCCGTCGCACTTGGTCATATGCCCTTTCGCCGCGTTGTACTGCGGCGCGCCGTACGGACAGGCCATATGGCAATAGCGGCAGCCGATACAGACGTCTTCATCCACCACCACAAAGCCATCGTCACGCTTATGCATTGCTCCGCTCGGACACACCTTGGTACAGGCCGGGTCCTCGCAGTGGTTACAGGCGATAGAGAGGTAGTAGGCAAACACGTTCTGCTGCCAGACGCCGTTATCCTCCTGCCAGTCGCCGCCCGCATATTCATAAATGCGACGGAAGCTGACGTCCGGCGTCAGGTTCTTATAGTCTTTACAAGCCAGTTCGCAGGTTTTACAACCGGTGCAACGGGCGGAATCGATAAAAAATCCATATTGAGTTGTCATCGGTTATTCCTTACAGCTTTTCAACCTGGACGAGGTTGGTATGCGACGGGTTTCCTTTCGCCAGGGGCGACGGGCGTTGGGTGGTGAGCACGTTAATACTCCCCGCCTGATCCACGCGGCCTGCGTCCGGGTTATACCAGGCGCCCTCACCCAGCGCGACGACGCCAGGCATCATACGCGGCGTAACTTTGGCTTCGATATGCACTTCACCGCGGGCGTTGAAAATACGAATTCGCTCGCCGTTGGTGATACCTCGCGCCTTCGCATCAAGCGGGTTAATCCACATCTCCTGGCGACAGGCGGCCTTCAGCACATCGACGTTGCCGTAGGTCGAGTGAACGCGGGATTTATAGTGGAAGCCGGTCAGCTGCAGCGGGAATTTCTCGATCAGCGGATCGTTATAGTTTTCAAAGCCTGGGGTATAAATTGGCAGCGGATCGATCACGTCCCCTTCAGCTAGCTCCCAGGTGGCGGCAATTTTTGCCAGCTCCTGCGAATAGATCTCGATTTTTCCCGACGGCGTGGTCAAGGGATTCGCCTGCGGATTTTCGCGGAACGCTTTATAGGCAACGTGGTGTCCTTCCGGATCGCGCTGCTTATAGATCCCCTGCTTACGGAAGGTATCAAAGTCCGGGAGGTCGGGGATCGCTTGACGGGAAAGCTCATGCAGATAGCGCATCCAGCCTTCCTGGCTACGGCCTTCGGTAAACCGTTGCTCCACGCCCATGCGTTTTGCCAGCGCCGTCGTCATGTCATAAATCGTTTTGCATTCGAAGCGCGGCTTAATCACCTCATCGGTGAAGATAACGTACGACATGTTGCCGCAGGAGGCGTCCAGCGCGAAGTCCATCTGCTCGGAGGCGGTGCAGTCCGGCAGCAGGATATCGGCATATTTCGCCGACGAGGTCATATGGCAATCGATCACCACGATCATCTCGCATTTCTTGTCGTCCTGCAGAATTTCATGGGTGCGGTTAATATCAGAGTGCTGGTTAATCAGGCAGTTGCCTGCATAGTTCCAGATCATCTTGATCGGTACATCGAGCTTGTCTTTGCCGCGGACCCCGTCACGTAGCGCCGTCATCTCCGGGCCGCGCTCAATCGCGTCGGTCCACATAAACATGGAGATGCTGGTCTCAACCGGATTATCCAGCGTCGGCATACGCTCAAACGGCAGATCGTATGAGCCCTCGCGCGCGCCGCTGTTGCCGCCGTTAATGCCGACGTTGCCGGTCAGAATCGACAGCATCGAGATCGCCCGGGTCGCAATTTCACCGTTAGCGTGGCGCTGCGGTCCCCAGCCCTGGCTAATACAGGCAGGCTTCGCGCTGGCAATCTCACGCGCCAGCTTCACAATGCGATCGACCGGAATCCCGGTGATGGTTGACGCCCATGTCGGCGTTTTGGCGATACCGTCGCTGCCCTGGCCCAGGATCCAGGCCTTGTAGTGGCCGTTTGCCGGCGCATCGGCAGGGAGCGTTTTTTCATCGTAGCCAACGCAGTATTTATCGAGGAACGGGGTATCGACCAGGTTTTCCGTAATCATCACCCAGGCCAGCGCGGAGACCAGCGCCGCATCGGTACCCGGACGGATCGGGATCCACTCGTCTTCACGACCGGCTCCGGTATCCGTGTAGCGGGGATCGACAATGATCATCCGCGCATTGGATTTTTGTCGCGCCTGCTCCAGATAGTAGGTCACCCCGCCGCCGCTCATCCGCGTTTCGCCCGGGTTATTACCAAACAGAACGACCAGCTGGCTGTTTTCAATATCAGACGGGCTGTTGCCGTCGGCCCAGCCGCCGTAGGTGTAATTCAGCCCTGCGGCGATTTGTGCGGAGGAGTAGTCGCCGTAGTGATTAAGATAACCGCCGCAGCAGTTCATCAGGCGGGCAATGAGCGTTTTTCCCGGCGGCCAGGAGCGGGTCATGGTTCCACCCAGGGTCCCGGTCCCGTAGTTCAGGTAGATAGACTCGTTGCCATAGTCCTTGATCAGGCGCTGCATATTGCCGGCAATGGTATCGAACGCCTCTTCCCAGCTGATGCGTTCAAATTTACCCTCACCGCGTTTACCCACGCGCTTCATCGGGTACTTCAGGCGATCGGGATTGTAGACGCGACGACGCATCGAACGTCCGCGCAGGCAGGCACGCACCTGGTGCAGACCGTCGTAGTTATCATCGCCGGTATTATCTGTTTCAACGTATTTAATTTCGCCATCAACAACATGCATGCGCAGCGGGCAGCGGCTACCGCAGTTAACGGTACAGGCGCTCCAGGTTACCGTTTCGCTTACCGGTGACAGGGTATCTGCGGCATGGGCAATGCGCGTGAAGGGTAAGGTAAATGCGCTACTGGCCACTGCCAGACCGCCAATCGCCGTGGTTTTCATTAAACCACGCCGGCTTACTTCGGCAGCCAGTAAAGCATCGGGGGCTTTAGTTTTCATGGGTACTCGCTTTGATTGCTCACAATTTACTGACAATCGCTATATAGATTTATATATAACGCAATTATATTTTATTAGTTTTTTATGCTGCTTTAACTCAAAGGGAGTATGGAAGGGTTCAACGGACGGGTTATTGCCCAGCATCAAGAAGGAGATGAAAAAAAAGCGCCCGTAGGCGCTTTTGAGAAGGAGGTAGAAAAATCAGCCGATGAACTCAAGGCCGCGCATATACGGGCGCAGAATTTCCGGGATTTCAATACGGCCGTCTGCCTGCTGATAGTTTTCCATCAGCGCAACCAGAGTACGACCCACAGCCAGGCCAGAGCCGTTCAGCGTATGGACCAGACGCGTTTTCTTATCAGACTTGCTGCGGCAGCGTGCCTGCATGCGGCGCGCCTGGAAATCCCAGACGTTCGAGCAGGACGAAATTTCGCGGTAGGTGTTCTGCGCCGGAACCCACACTTCCAGATCGTAGGTTTTGCATGCGCTGAAGCCCATATCGCCGGTGCAGAGCGCCACTTTACGGTATGGCAGACCCAGCAGCTGCAGAACTTTTTCCGCATGGCCGGTCATCTCTTCCAGCGCCGCCATGGAATCTTCCGGACGGACGATCTGCACCATTTCAACTTTGTCGAACTGGTGCATACGGATCAGACCGCGGGTATCACGACCGTAGGAGCCTGCTTCAGAGCGGAAGCACGGCGTATGCGCGGTCATTTTGATCGGCAGATCGTCTTCATCGATGATCTCATCGCGAACCAAGTTAGTCAGCGGAACCTCGGCGGTCGGGATGAGCGCGTAGTTGCTGCTATCCGCCTCTTCTTCCAGCGGACGAGTATGGAACAGGTCGCCGGCGAATTTCGGCAGCTGGCCGGTGCCATACAGCGTTTCCTGGTTTACCAGATACGGGACATAGTTTTCACTATAGCCGTGCTGTTCGGTATGCAGGTCCAGCATAAACTGCGACAGCGCGCGGTGCAGACGAGCCAGCTGGCCCTTCATGACCACAAAGCGCGAGCCGGTCAGTTTGACCGCCGCAGCGAAGTCCAGCCCGCCGTGCATTTCGCCCAGCGTTACGTGATCGCGCACGTCAAAATCGAACTCGCGCGGGGTTCCCCAGCGGCTCACTTCGACGTTGTCGTTTTCACTTTTGCCCAGCGGAACGTCATCATGCGGGACGTTCGGGATGGTCAGCGCGATGTCGCGGATCTCGGCCAGCAGCGCGTCCAGATCGGTTTTCGCCGCATCCAGCTGTTCGCCAAGCTTGTTCACTTCCAGGCGTAACGGCTCGATATCTTCCCCACGCGCTTTCGCCTGGCCAATGGATTTCGATCGGGAGTTACGCTCCGCCTGCAGATTTTCAGTTTCAACCTGCAGAACTTTACGACGCTCTTCCAGAGCGCGCAGTTTATCTACATCCAGCTTAAAGCCCCGGCGTGCCAGTTTTTCAGCGACTGCGTCTGGCTCGGTACGCAGCAGATTGGGATCGAGCATGCTTATCCTGTGCTTATCGAATTAATAAAATGAAAAGTGGCCGCAGAATACGACCACCGGAATATCTTGATAACCTTACCGCAACGCCTCTGTTAGCGGTAGCGTTTTGTGGGGCTATTTTGATCCTGTTCGCTAAGCCAGGCGAGCTTTTCGCCAATTTTCCCCTCAAGCCCTCTGTTTGTTGGCCGATAATAGCGAGTTTGCGCCATTTCCTGCGGGAAGTACTCCTCCCCGGCGGCATAAGCGTTGGGCTCATCGTGGGCATAGCGATACTGCTGGCCATAGCCCATCTCTTTCATCAGCTTCGTCGGCGCGTTGCGCAGATGGACCGGCACATCGTAGTCCGGACGTTCGCGGGCATCGGCCATCGCGGCCTTAAAGGCGCTGTAAACCGCGTTGCTCTTCGGCGCGCAGGCCAGATAAACAATGGCCTGAGCAATCGCCCGCTCGCCTTCAGCCGGCCCTACCCGGGTAAAGCAGTCCCAGGCGGAGATAGCGACCTGCATGGCCCGGGGGTCGGCGTTGCCGACGTCTTCCGAGGCAATCGCCAGGCAACGGCGGGCAACGTACAGCGGATCGCCGCCGGCGCTGATGATCCGGGCATACCAGTACAACGCGGCGTCCGGCGCGCTGCCGCGAACGGACTTGTGCAGCGCCGAAATTAAATCGTAAAAACGATCGCCCTTGTTATCAAAACGCGCGCTGCGCTCGCCGGCAATTTCGGTCAACAGTTCGGCCTGCAGCACCCGCTGACCGGCGGCGTCGGTTTCGGCCATATCGGCCATCATCTCCAGCGTGTTGAGCGCACGGCGCGCATCGCCGTTTACCAGCTCGGCGATCGCCCGACGCGTCTCATCAGGCAGCACAATATTCTGCCCGCCGTAGCCGCGGGTTTTATCGCTCATCGCCTGCGTTAATACCTGCTCGATATCTTCGCTGGTGAGCGATTTCAGCAGATAGACGCGCGCTCTGGATAGCAGCGCGGAGTTCAGTTCAAAAGAGGGGTTTTCCGTCGTCGCGCCGATAAAGGTGATCGTGCCATCTTCGATATGCGGCAGAAACGCATCCTGCTGGCTTTTATTGAAGCGGTGGACTTCGTCGACAAACAGGATGGTGCGCCGACCGGCATTACGGTTCTGCCGGGCGCGTTCAATGGCTTCACGGATCTCCTTAACGCCGGAGGTCACGGCCGAAATACGCTCGACGTCGGCGCTGGCATAGCGGGCAATCACTTCCGCTAAGGTGGTTTTTCCGGTGCCCGGCGGGCCCCATAAAATCATCGAATGAAGATGCCCGGCCTCAATTGCCCGCGGCAAAGGTTTACCCGGTGCCAGCAGATGCTGCTGGCCGATGTACTGCGCTAAATTTTCTGGCCGCATACGGGCGGCCAGAGGTTGAAACGCATTGTCGGAAAAATCGAGCGACAGATTGCCCACATTCGCCTCTATTTACGTTGATCGTCTACCGTAACCCCTTGCGGCGGCGTGAAGGTAAACTTAGATGCGTCTATCGCACCGTTTTGCTGCGACTTCAGCTGGTAGCTGCTGCGCTGGTCGTCCTGCTCTACCGCGCTGAACTGATGGATGGTGCCATCACGTCCTACGTTAATGGTGAACTGCTTCAGGTTACCGCCGCCGCTTTTCGGCGTCAGGACAAAGTCATCGCCGTTTTGCTTAATATTATACTGCTGCCAGTCGTTAGACTGGTTACGCGCAATCAGCATAAACGGCGTGTTGCTGGTGGCGTCTTTCAGCCAGGTGACGGTCGCCTGCTCAACGAACGGGTTATAGAACCACAGCGTTTTACCGTCAGAAACCAGAATACTTTCATCCGGCTGGGTCATATGCCAGTTGAACAGATTCGGTCGTTTTACCCACAGGTCGCCCTGCCCGTCCTGTACCGCATTGCCGCTGCCATCAGTCACTTTCTGCGTAAAGCTGGCGTGGAAGCTGCTCACCTTATCCAGACGGCTTTTCAAATCGCCGGCGGCATCAGCCCAAACCTGGCTGACAACAAACCCAGACAGTAATGCACAGGTGATTGCGAGTTTTTTCATTGTTATTCCTTAATGTCCGTCAACGTGCGTCGCTCCCGGCGCGGGAGCCTCTTCTGCCCCTAATGTAGGACCGCCTGGCGCGGCGGGACAGAAGAATAGGCTGATTTTGCTCTTATTTACCCAACTTTGCACTCACTCGAAGGGCGGCGGCGCCAGCACTTCGCGGTTTCCGTTATGGCCCTGCTCGCTGACGATGCCCTGCGCTTCCATCTGTTCGATGATACGCGCGGCGCGGTTATAGCCGATACGGAACTGACGTTGAACCCCGGAGATAGAGGCTTTACGCTTCTCGGTTACGAAATTGACCGCCTGGTCGAACAGCGGGTCCAGCTCTTCTCCGCCGTCAAATCCGCCGCTGCCGCCTTCGCTTTCGCTATCGGAGGTGATGCCGTCGACGTACTGCGGACGCCCGCGCGCTTTCCAGTCCTGGACTACCGCATGGACTTCCTGGTCACGCACAAATGCTCCGTGCACGCGCACCGGGATAGTCGAGTTCGGCCCGGAGTAGAGCATATCCCCCATCCCCAGCAGCGATTCGGCGCCGCTCTGGTCGAGAATGGTACGCGAGTCAATTTTACTCGACACGGTGAACGCAATACGCGTCGGGATGTTGGCCTTAATCAGGCCGGTGATCACATCAACCGACGGACGCTGGGTAGCCAGCACGAGGTGAATACCCGCCGCACGCGCTTTCTGCGCCAGACGAGCAATCAGCTCTTCCACTTTCTTACCCACGGTCATCATCAGGTCGGCGAATTCATCCACCAGTACCACGATGTAAGGCAGTTTTTCCAGCACCGGATGGACCGCATCCATGCTGTCGCCCGGCTTCCAGTACGGATCCGGAATTGGCCGCCCCATGCGCGCCGCTTCGGCAATCTTCTCGTTGTAGCCCGCCAGGTTACGCACGCCCAAAGCTGACATCAGCTTGTAGCGGCGCTCCATCTCGTTCACGCTCCAGCGCAGAGCGTTGGCGGCGTCTTTCATATCGGTGACCACTTCCGTCAGCAGATGCGGGATCCCTTCATAGACCGACAGTTCGAGCATTTTCGGGTCGATCATAATGAAGCGCACATCTTCCGGCTGCGCCTTGTAGAGCATGCTGAGGATCATGGCGTTGACGCCGACCGACTTACCGGAGCCGGTGGTACCGGCAACCAGCAGGTGCGGCATTTTTGCCAGATCGGCAACGACCGGATCGCCCGCGATATCCTTGCCCAGCACCACGGTCAGCGGCGATGGGTTATCGCGGAATTTGGTATTATCCAGCACTTCACGCAGGTAGACGGTCTGACGCTTCTTATTCGGCAGCTCCAGGCCTACGTATGGTTTACCTGGAATAACCTCCACGACGCGCACGGCGACCGTGGATAGCGAACGGGCCAGGTCGCGCGACAGGTTAGAGATACGCGCGGCCTTCACCCCCGGAGCCAGGTTCAGCTCAAAGCGGGTGATAACCGGGCCAGGAGAGTAGTTCACGACGTCCGCTTTAATACGGAAATCGGCGAGGCGAGCTTCCACCAGGCGCGCCATTTGCTCCAGCGCGAAGGTATCAACCGGCTCTACCTCACTCGGCGGCGGCGTCAGCAGATCCAGGGACGGCAGCGGCGTCGTCGGCCGCTGCAGCGGATGGCTGTTGCCGTTACGCATCAGGAGCGGGTGAATCAGGCTCTCCTGCGGCTGCGGTGCAGGCTGTTGGACCGGCGGTTGCATATGGGCCTGAGGGGCCTGCTGCGGCTGATAGCTCTGCGCCGCTGGCGCAGATTGTACCGGCTGCTGAACCTGAGGCTGCTGGTATGCAGGCTGCGGTTGCTGCGCCGGCTGCTGATAGTGCTGTACCGACGGCTGAACTTCCGGCATCGGCGTAAACAGCGGTTCGCTCGGGCCATCGTCCACTAACGTTTTCATCGGCGAGAAATCATAATCAGCCGGGGAGAACGGATTCGCCCCACGCGGCTGCTCGCTGCTGTAGCGCTGCTGCTGGGTCGCGGCAAACTGACGGGCCAGCTCGGCTTCGGCGGCTGAATCGTCATCGTCGGCTTCGTCAGCCTGGTAGACCTCACCGTAGCGCTGCTGCTGGGTCGCGGCAAACTGGCGCGCCAGCTCCCCCTGCTCCAGCTCGTTAACTTCTTCATCGGTGAGCGGTTCATCGTCATAATTCTGGTCCAGCTCCGCCTGACGAGCGCGCTCTTCCGCAATGCGCTGAGAAGGCAGCTTAATGCCATACGATGCCAGCTCACGGCGGGTCGGTACGCGGACGTGGTTAGGACGCGGCAGCTTCGGACCAATGCCTTCTTTGACCTGCACGCGCGGCCCGCCCGCAGCCGGGCTGAACAGCGGCGCGGCGGATGACGCGGCGGACGCCACCACGCCGGCAGTTGCACCAGCGCCCGTGGCCTGGTGCACGCCTGCAGCCAGCGTGGTCACCGCGGCGGCATCAACGGGCGACGATGGCGGCGGCGAAGAGATCGGTTTAGTCGCAATCGGGCTGGCAGGTTCCGGAATCGGCTGATACCAGGCGGCAAGCTGTTCGCGTTCACGCGCGCGTTTCTCTTCGACCTCTTCGAAATAGTACATCGGCGGACGCTGCGGCTTAACCTCTTCCTGCGGAGCTTCGGGCTCGGTAACCGGCGAGGCGGCATAGGGTTCAGGCTGATAAGCAGGCTGCTGTACCGGCGCCTGTTCAGGCTGATACGCCTGATGCGGCGGATACGTTGGCTCAGGGCGATAATGAGGCTGCTGCACCGGCGCCTGCTCAGGCTGATACGCCTGCTGCGGCTGGTACGGTGGCTCAGGCTGATAGTGAGGCTGATGTACAGGAGCCTGCTCAGGCTGATACGCCTGCTGCGGCTGGTACGGTGGTTCAGGCTGATAGTGAGGCTGCTGCACCTGTGCCTGCGCAGGCTGATACGCCTGCTGCGGCTGGTACGGTGGCTCAGGCTGGTAGTGAGGCTGCTGCACCGGCGTCTGCGCAGGCTGATACGCCTGCTGCGGCTGGTACGGTGGCTCAGGCTGGTAGTGAGGCTGCTGCATCGGCGCCTGCTGCGGCTGGTACGGTGGTTCAGGCTGATAGTGTGGCTGCTGCACCGGCGCCTGCTCAGGCTGATACGCCTGCGCCTCCGGCTGCCAGCCGGCCTGTGGAGTCTGCCCGGCTACCGGCTCAGCCCATACCTGCGGCGCCGCGGTTGCTGCCGCAGCCGCGCTGACAGGATCGGCGATGCTATGGCCGTTAAGCAGCGGATCGTAGGGGTCAAAGTCACCCGGACGCGCTGCGCTGGCCCCGGAGAATAAGACATCGTCCGCATCTGACGGACGCGCGGCGCTGGCGCCAGAAAACAGCACATCGTCTGCCGCAACCGGCGCGCCGTTGGCGCTGAACTGGACGTCCTCCTCGGCATCATCCATGCGCTTACCCGAAAACAGCGCAGCGTCGGTCTTGCGCCCCATCGGGTTGGAAAACTTCTCAGCCAGACGCTGGCGACGCGCCAGGGCGCTGCGTAAAATTCGTGCGCGACGCGATCCCTGCGGTTTCGCCGTATCGTCGTCTTCGTCATCCTCATAGTCGTCCTCATCCACCCACGTATCGTCCCGACGGGTACGGTTACTGGCAAAGGTAAGGACGGAAAGAATCACGCCGCCGAGCTTTTCGGCAATGCTGACCCACGACCAGCCGGTAAACAAGGTTAGACCCGCCGCCCAGATGCAGAGCAGCGCAATAGTCCCGCCGCTGCTGTGCAGCAGCGGTTGCAAAGTGGTGCTCAGCAAGCTGCCAATGACCCCGCCGGAGGCGAAATACCAAATATCATCGGCATTGATAGAGGCCAGGCCACAGGAGGTCAGGATCAGCGCCAGCGCGCCAATTAAGCGCAGCGAAACGGCGAAATAATCGATGTACTCGTCGTTAGCCTGATTGCGCCAGGCAAACCAGCAGCCGCCGATGATAATCACGGGAATGGTGTAAGCCATTACGCCAAAAATGAAAAATAGCGTATCGGCAAGCCATGCTCCCGGCGTACCGCCGATGTTGTGGATAGGCTCGTGCCAGGCCGTTTGCGACCAGCTTGGATCCGAGGGATTAAAGCTGAGTAAGGCCGCCATCAGCCAGATGGCAAAAAGGGTGCAAAGGATAAGTAACGCCTCAAGGAGTCGGCGCCCGCTGCTTAGCTTCGTCAGTTTGACTTCTTTGTCTTCGGTGTATTCCTGGCTCAAAAAAGGCTCTCCAGGTATCAGGCTGTTTCCTGCCTGCTGCTAAAACGGACAACAGTGCCGGGTCACCCCGGCACTGTTGCTGTATGGATTAACAGGAGTGTAATCAAACTACGTCGATTTTGCACCTGTTCCGTGTTAGCGCGTCTTAATTACCAGACGATTGCTCTGCTTGACCTCTTCCATTACCACGTAGGTACGGGTGTCGTTAACGCCCGGCAGGCGCAGCAGGGTTTCGCCCAGTAGTTTACGATACGCTGACATATCCGGTACGCGAGTTTTCAACAGGTAGTCGAAATCGCCGGATACCAGATGACACTCTTGAATTTCTTCAAGTTTTTGCACAGCGGCGTTAAATTGCTCAAACACATCCGGCGCGCCACGATTCAGAGTAATCTCAACAAATACCAGAAGTGATGCATCCAGATAATGCGGGTTAAGCAGCGCCGTATAGCCCTGAATAAAACCCTGTCTTTCCAGTCGACGCACGCGCTCAAGGCAAGGCGTCGGAGAAAGTCCCACCCGTTTAGAAAGTTCGACGTTAGAAATACGTCCGTCTTTTTGTAACTCATTCAGAATGTTACGATCGATGCGGTCGAGATCTTTGCCAGGGCGCTTCTTGCTATCTACCATTATTATTGTCTCTCTGTATTCCTTCCCTACTCCTGTTCTGACTCTGAGCCTTCACTGCCAGAGCCCATCCTGTTCTTACCCGTACGACTTGAGTAACCCAGGGGTACGTGAGAAGCCCGTTGCCTGACGGCAGCCACCGACATCACGCATGGCGTCTGTCCACACCATGCGTAGATTTCGCTAACCCGGATAAAAATGGCATTTGCATGCATGAAAATTCGCCACACGCAAAACGCTGCTTTTCTTCTTCCATGAATGTTTTCGCAAAAGCACAGGGGATTGTCAAAGCAAAACATCGATTTTTAGTACAAGATGCCAGATATTCATTATCCCCCCCCGTTGATTCTCATGTTTTCCTCTTATAATTGTGCTGCTGACAGTAGAATTAGTTATATTCTCCGTTCGTTAAATCGCCAGTTCATCGGCGGGTGCTATTGCACATATCGTTAACAAAATCGCTATGCTCTTTTTTTACGACAACAAATTCCCTACAATCCAGCCCAATGTATGCCAATAAATTATGGGGTTCTCATGGGCACGGCCAAACACAGTAAGCTGCTAATTCTTGGTTCTGGACCTGCGGGATACACCGCTGCGGTCTATGCCGCACGTGCAAACCTGCATCCGGTGCTGATTACCGGGATGGAAAAAGGGGGTCAGCTGACCACCACCACCGAAGTGGAAAACTGGCCCGGGGATCCGAACGATCTGACCGGGCCGCTGCTGATGGAACGTATGCACGAGCATGCGGCTAAGTTCGAAACCGAAATTCTTTTCGATCACATCAGCAGCGTCGATCTGCAAAACCGTCCGTTCCGCCTGGTCGGCGACAGCGGCGAATACACCTGTGACGCACTGATCATTGCCACCGGCGCTTCCGCACGCTATCTCGGCCTGCCGTCTGAAGAAGCCTTTAAGGGCCGCGGCGTTTCCGCCTGCGCCACCTGCGACGGTTTCTTCTACCGTAACCAAAAGGTCGCGGTTATCGGCGGCGGCAACACCGCGGTTGAAGAAGCGCTGTACCTGTCCAACATCGCGGCTGAAGTACACCTGATCCACCGTCGCGACTCCTTCCGCGCTGAAAAAATTCTCATCAAGCGCCTGATGGACAAAGTGGAAAGCGGCAACATCGTGCTGCATACCCACCGTACCCTGGAAGAAGTGACCGGCGACCAGATGGGCGTGAGCGGCCTGCGCCTGCGCGATACGCAGAATGCCGATAATGTCGAATCGCTGGAGGTTGCGGGCCTGTTTGTCGCTATCGGCCACAGCCCGAACACGGCGATTTTTGAAGGTCAGCTGGAGCTGGAAAACGGCTATATCAAAGTTCAGTCCGGCATTCACGGCAACGCGACCCAGACCAGCGTTGCTGGCGTCTTCGCCGCCGGCGACGTGATGGACCACATCTACCGTCAGGCCATTACCTCTGCCGGCACCGGCTGTATGGCCGCGCTGGACGCCGAGCGCTATCTTGACGGCCTGGCTGACGCTTGCAAATAATCTTTACAAGTCAGTAACAAAGGTAAAGAAGGCGACGAAAAGTCGCCTTTATTTTTTCCGCGTTGTAACATTGCCGTGCCCAAAAACTTATAACTCCACCTGCTAAGTGCGCAATGAATAAAACCCGTCAACAAGAGTTAACCCGCTGGTTAAAAGAACAGAGCATTCTCTCCCGTCGCTGGTTGATGATTTCCCGCACGCTGGGCGTCATTAGCGGCCTGCTGATTGTCGCTCAGGCCTGGCTGCTGGCGCGGATCCTTCACCGCATGATAATGGAGAATATTCCGGCGACGGCGCTGTTGCTGCCGTTTACCGTGCTGGTGCTGATTTTCGTCCTCCGGGCGTGGGTGGTATGGCTGCGCGAGCGGGTAGGATTTTATGCCGGGCAGCATATCCGCTATGAGATCCGTCGCCAGGTGCTCGATCGTCTGCAGGAGGCCGGGCCGGCATGGATACAGGGCAAACCTGCGGGCAGCTGGGCGACGCTTATCCTCGAGCAAATCGACGATATGCACGATTACTATGCGCGCTATCTGCCGCAGATGACGCTGGCCGCGTGCGTACCGCTGCTCATCGTTATCACTATTTTCCCGATTAACTGGGCGGCAGCGCTGATTCTTCTCGGCACCGCGCCGCTGATCCCGATGTTTATGGCGCTGGTCGGCATGGGCGCCGCGGATGCAAACCGCCGCAACTTCCAGGCCCTGGCGCGGCTGAGCGGCCACTTCCTCGACCGCCTGCGCGGCATGGAAACGCTGCGAATTTTCGATCGCGGCGCCGCGGAAACCAACAATATCCGCGAGGCTTCGCAGGATTTCCGCCAGCGAACGATGGACGTCCTGCGTCTCGCCTTTCTCTCCTCCGGGGTACTGGAATTTTTCACTTCCCTCTCCATCGCGCTGGTGGCGGTCTATTTCGGTTTCTCCTACCTGGGCGAGCTTAATTTTGGTCATTACGGCGCGGGCGTCACCCTGATGGCCGGCTTTCTGACCCTGATCCTCGCGCCGGAGTTTTTCCAGCCCCTGCGCGATCTGGGCACCTTTTACCACGCGAAAGCGCAGGCTATCGGCGCGGCGGACAGCCTGAAAGCCTTTATGGAAACGCCGCTGGCGCAGGCCGAGCGCGGCGAGAAGGTGCTTAGCGATAACGAGCTGGTGAGTCTTGAAGCGCGCGATCTGCGGATCAAGTCACCGGAGGGTAAAGTGCTGGCAGGACCGCTGAACTTCACCCTCCCCGCCGGTAAGCGCGTGGTGCTGGTTGGGCAAAGCGGATCCGGCAAAAGCTCGCTGCTGAATACGCTGGCGGGTTTTCTGCCCTATGACGGGTCGCTGATGGTCAACGGCGTCGAGCTGCGCGATCTTGATAGCCAGCGCTGGCATCACATGCTGAGCTGGGTTGGACAAAACCCGCAGCTGCCTGCGGCCACGCTGCGTGAAAACGTGCTTCTGGCGTGGCCTGAGGCGACCGAAGCGCAGCTTCAGCTTGCGCTGGATAAGGCCTGGGTAAGCGAATTTATCTCGCAGCTGCCGCAGGGCATTAATACGCCCGTTGGCGATCAGGCGACCCGCGTATCGGTTGGGCAGGCGCAGCGTATCGCCGTCGCGCGCGCGCTGCTGGTTCCCTGCCGTCTGCTGCTGCTTGATGAGCCTGCAGCCAGCCTTGACGCCCACAGCGAACAGCGGGTGATGCAGGCCCTGTCAAACGCCTCTTCGCAGCAAACAACGCTGATGGTCACTCACCAGCTCGAGGGTATAGCCGGCTGGGACGCTATCTGGGTGATGCAAAACGGACAGATTGTCGAGCAGGGCGAATATTCGCAGCTTGCCGCCGCCGAAGGGCCCTTCGCGACCCTGCTGGCTCATCGTCAGGAGGAGATTTAAATGCGCGCATTATTACCTTATCTGGCGTTGTACAAGCGGCACCTGTGGCTGCTGATGCTCGGCGTGGTGCTGGCGATCGTCACCCTGCTGGCCAGTATCGGACTGCTAACGCTGTCAGGCTGGTTCCTGTCGGCATCGGCCGTCGTCGGCGTCGCTGGTATCTACAGCTTTAACTACATGCTGCCCGCCGCCGGCGTACGCGGCGCGGCGATTATTCGTACCGCCGGACGCTACTTTGAGCGGCTGGTGAGCCACGACGCGACTTTCCGCGTTCTGCAGCATCTGCGCGTTTTCACGTTCAGCAAGCTGCTGCCGCTCTCCCCTGCCGGGCTGGCGCGTTTTCGCCAGGGCGAACTGCTTAACCGCATCGTTGCCGACGTCGATACCCTGGATCATCTCTATCTGCGGGTCATTTCGCCGCTGGTAGGGGCGCTGGTGGTCATTCTGGTGGTCACCGCCGGCCTAAGTATTCTGGACGTCACGCTGGCCCTGACGCTTGGCGGTATTATGCTGCTGACCGTGCTGATACTGCCGCCGCTGTTTTATCGGGCCGGCAAACCGGCCGGCGAGTGCATAACCCAAATGCGCGGCCAGTACCGCCAGCAGCTCACGGCCTGGCTGCAGGGACAGGCGGAGCTGATGCTGTTTAACGCCAGCGATCGCTACCGCGAGCAGCTGGAGAAAACCGAACAGCGCTGGCAAGATGCCCAGCGACGTCAGGCCGAACTCACCGCGCTTTCCCAGGCGCTGATGCTGCTGATTGGCGGCGTTGCGGTGATTGCGATGCTGTGGCTGACGTCCGCCGGCGTCGGCGGCGATAGCCAGCCGGGCGCGCTGATCGCGCTCTTCGTTTTCTGCGCGCTGGCGGCGTTTGAGGCGCTGGCGCCGGTCACCGGCGCGTTCCAGCATCTCGGGCAGGTCATCGCCTCCGCGCGGCGGATTACGCAAATCACCGAGCAGCCGCCGGAAGTCTCCTTTGCGCAGAGCGCTAACCAGGCCTTCTCACGCGTGACGCTCACGCTGAATCAGGTCACCTTTAGCTATCCGCAGCAGCCCACCGCGGCGCTGGAGAATATCTCTTTACAGATTGCCGCCGGCGAGCATATCGCTATTCTCGGACGCACCGGCTGCGGAAAATCGACCCTTCTGCAGCTGCTTACCCGCGCCTGGGATCCGGCCCAGGGAGAGATTTTACTCAACGACCAGCCGCTTACGCAGCTCAACGAAACGACCCTACGCCGGGCAATGAGCGTGGTTCCTCAGCGCGTGCATCTGTTTAGCGCAACGCTGCGCGACAACCTGCTGCTGGCGGCCCCGCAGGCGAGCGATGCGCATCTGGCGAACACCCTCGAACGGGTCGGGCTGGGCAAATTGCTCGACGATAGCGGCCTCAACAGCTGGCTGGGAGAAGGCGGCCGTCAGCTTTCCGGCGGCGAGCTGCGCCGGCTGGCGATTGCCCGCGCCCTGCTTCACGACGCGCCGCTGATGCTGCTCGATGAGCCGACCGAAGGCCTGGACGCCACAACGGAAAGCCAAATCCTTGATTTATTAGCCGAAGTGATGAAAGAAAAAACCGTGCTGATGGTCACCCACCGCCTGCGCGGGCTGGCGCGTTTTAATCAGATAATTATCATGGACAACGGGAAGATTATTGAGCAAGGTAGTCACGCAGAACTGCTGGCTCAACAAGGGCGCTACTACCAGTTTAAGCAGCGCCTGTAGGCCAATCGTTATCGGGCTATCGCCGCCGGGCATCCCGAATGATTTTGTGTATATACTCAATGAGTTTCAGGCACGCGCAGCATGCGAGCCCCTGGCCGCTGGTCACGGGCGCAGATAGTACGCCGGCACCTGAAAGACAGCGAATATACTGGACAATTGCTGGTGCGTATTGAGGTTAAAATGCGTCTGGTTCAGCTCTCCCGTCAGTCCATTGCCTTCCCCGCTCCGGAAGGCGCCCTGCGTGAACCGAATGGCCTGCTGGCGCTGGGGGGCGATCTTAGCCCGGCGCGCCTGCTGATGGCCTATCAGCAGGGCATCTTTCCGTGGTTTTCGCCGGGGGACCCCATTTTATGGTGGTCTCCCGATCCCCGCGCGGTTCTGTGGCCCGGGCAGTTTCATCTCAGCCGCAGCATGAAGCGCTTCCACCAGCGCTCTCCCTATCGCGTGACGCTGAACCATGCTTTTGGCGAGGTGATTGAGGGCTGCGCCGCCAATCGCGATGAGGGCACCTGGATAACCGCCAGCATCGTCAAGGCCTACCACCAGCTGCACGAGCTGGGCCACGCGCACTCAATCGAGGTGTGGCGTGACGAGACGCTGGTTGGCGGGATGTACGGCGTGGCTCAGGGGGCGCTATTTTGCGGCGAGTCGATGTTCAGTCATGCGGAAAACGCGTCTAAAACAGCCTTGCTGGTATTCTGCCAGGCGTTTATGCGCGACGGTGGCCAGTTAATTGACTGCCAGGTGCTAAATAATCATACCGCGTCGCTGGGCGCCGTCGAAATTCCCCGCCGCGACTATCTCGATCGTCTGGCGCAATTGCGCAGCCAGCGTTTACCGGAAAGATTTTGGGTGCCGAGGGTGCTATTTACCGGCAATGTGTAAATGTTTTCAGCACATTCTTCGCCGGGATGGTATAATTGCGCGGTAGAGTAGCTTCTGCCCGTTGCCCCGCCGCCGTTTGGGAATAATAAGAGTCAGATAACGCCCATCGTTCTGTCACTCCCCCCCTTTACGTTTGCGCCTGTCGTGCGGTTTATCCGCGTGCATTCCGGGCAATGCGCCAAAACTACTTCAGTGATTTAAACCCAAACTTATTCATGATGCGCCGGGACGACAAACCAAACGCCAGGCAGCATCAATAACTATGTGACCGTGAGAACTAAGGCAGCCGGCAAGATAAAGTATATAGACTCGCAATAAGTCGGGTTGCAGGCGGGCGGCAAGTGAACGAATCCCCAGCGCTTACTGAAACAGGTAGCCGGGATCGATGAACGCAGCCAGCGTGGATGCAACGCGGAGTGTGACGGGTATAAACGTAAAACTTTACTTACTCGCTGAACTTCGGCATTATCTTGCCGGTTCAAAACTACGGTAGTGATACCCCAGAGGACTAGATGGCCAAAGAAGACAATATTGAAATGCAGGGCACCGTACTTGACACGTTGCCTAACACAATGTTCCGCGTAGAACTGGAAAACGGTCACGTGGTAACTGCGCATATTTCCGGTAAAATGCGTAAGAACTACATCCGCATTCTGACGGGCGACAAAGTGACTGTTGAGCTGACCCCGTACGACCTGAGCAAAGGCCGCATTGTCTTCCGTAGTCGCTGATAGTTTTCCGCCCTCGTGGCGTTAGATGCGAAAGGCCGGGATAATTCCCGGCCTTTTTACATCCCTTCTCCGCTAAGCGACTGCGGATATAAAAAAACCGGCCCACAGGCCGGTTTTTGACGTTTCAGAGGGAGAATTAATGCGCCGTTTCCGGTTTGTGCTTCTGCGCACTTTGGAAATCATAGGTCAGCGAACTCTTCTCTTTATCCAGCGCGACGGTGACCTGTCCGCCGTCAACTAACGAACCAAACAGCAGCTCGTTGGCCAGCGGTTTCTTCAGGTTATCCTGAATCACCCGCGCCATTGGACGCGCGCCCATCGCCCGGTCATAGCCTTTTTCTGCCAGCCAGTCTCGCGCTTCCTGACTCACTTCCAGCGACACGCCTTTCTGATCCAGCTGAACCTGCAGCTCGACGATAAACTTATCCACCACCTGATGGATCACCGTCGTTGACAGATGATCGAACCAGATAATGTTGTCGAGACGGTTACGAAACTCCGGCGTAAAGATCTTCTTGATCTCATCCATCGCATCGGGACTGTTATCCTGATGAATAAGGCCAATCGACTTACGCTCGGTTTCACGCACGCCGGCGTTGGTGGTCATCACCAGCACCACGTTGCGGAAGTCCGCCTTGCGGCCGTTGTTGTCGGTCAGCGTACCGTTGTCCATCACCTGCAGCAGCAGGTTAAAGACGTCCGGATGCGCTTTTTCAATCTCATCAAGCAGCAGCACCGCGTGCGGATGTTTAATGACCGCATCGGTCAGCAGCCCGCCCTGATCGAAACCAACGTAGCCCGGAGGCGCACCGATCAAACGGCTGACGGTGTGACGCTCCATATACTCAGACATGTCAAAGCGCAGCAGCTCGATACCCAGTGCCTTGGCCAGCTGTACGGTGACCTCGGTTTTCCCGACGCCGGTAGGCCCGGCGAACAGGAAGGAACCCACCGGCTTATGCTCGTGGCCCAGTCCGGCACGCGCCATCTTGATGGCTTCGGTTAAAGCCTCGATCGCCTTACCCTGACCAAAGACCAGCATTTTCAGCCGATCGCCAAGATTTCTAAGCGTATCGCGGTCGCTTTGGGAGACGCTCTTCTCAGGGATGCGGGCAATGCGCGCCACCACCGATTCGATATCCGCCACGTTAACCGTTTTCTTACGCTTGCTGGCCGGCATCAGCCGCGCCCGCGCGCCCGCTTCGTCGATAACATCAATCGCCTTATCCGGCAGATGACGATCGTTAATATATTTCACCGCCAGTTCGACCGCCGCACGCACCGCTTTCGCCGTATAACGCACGTCGTGGTGCGCTTCGTACTTCGGCTTCAGGCCGTTAATAATCTGCACCGTCTCTTCTACCGAAGGTTCAGTAATGTCTATCTTCTGGAAGCGCCGGGCTAACGCGCGGTCTTTTTCGAAGATATTGCTGAACTCCTGGTAGGTCGTAGACCCCATCACCCGAATCTTGCCGCTGGAGAGCAGCGGTTTAATCAGGTTGGCGGCATCGACCTGGCCGCCGGAAGCGGCGCCCGCGCCGATGATGGTGTGAATTTCATCGATGAACAGAATACTGTTGGTATCCTGCTCCAGCTGTTTCAGCAGCGCTTTGAAACGTTTTTCAAAATCACCGCGGTATTTTGTTCCTGCCAGCAGGGAGCCGATATCCAGCGAATAGATCGTGCAATCGGCCATAATTTCCGGCACGTCGCCCTGCACAATTCGCCAGGCCAGCCCTTCGGCAATCGCGGTTTTACCCACGCCGGACTCACCCACCAGCAGCGGGTTGTTCTTACGACGGCGGCACAGAACCTGAATGGCGCGCTCCAGCTCTTTTTCGCGGCCAATCAGCGGATCGATTCCGCCAACGCGAGCAAGCTGATTGAGGTTGGTGGTGAAGTTTTCCATACGATCCTCCCCGCCTGCTTGCTCTTCATTGCTGGGCTGGCTTCCGCTGTTTTCGGAAGGCTGGCTCGGCTCGTCTTTACGCGTACCGTGAGAGATGAAGTTCACCACGTCAAGACGGCTGACTTCATGTTTACGCAGCAGATAGGCCGCCTGCGACTCCTGCTCGCTAAAAATAGCGACCAAAACGTTGGCGCCGGTCACTTCGCTGCGGCCAGAGGATTGTACGTGGAAGACTGCACGCTGCAGTACGCGCTGGAAGCTCAGCGTCGGCTGAGTGTCGCGCTCTTCTTCCGTGGCGGGTAGAACAGGCGTGGTCTGTTCGATGAAGGCTTCAAGTTCCTGACGCAGCGCCACCAGGTCCACGGAACACGCTTCCAGCGCTTCGCGGGCCGAAGGGTTGCTGAGCAGCGCCAGCAGCAAGTGCTCGACGGTCATGAACTCATGACGGTGCTCGCGCGCTCTGGCGAAAGCCATGTTTAAACTGAGTTCCAGTTCTTGATTGAGCATTGGCACCTCCCCCAATTTTCATGCCTGTCTTCAGGCTTTCTCTAGCGTACACAGCAATGGATGCTCGTTCTCCTTCGCATACTGGCTCACCATCGCGACTTTGGTTTCCGCAACCTCTGCGGTAAATACACCACAAATCGCTTTACCTTGATAGTGAACCGTCAGCATCAGTTGCGTCGCACGTTCTACATCATAAGAAAAGAATTTTTGTAACACGTCAATAACAAACTCCATTGGAGTGTAGTCATCATTGAGCAATATCACTTTATACATCGATGGTGGTTTAAGCTCATCGCGCACTTCGTCTTCAAGTAGCTGATCGAAGTCCAGCCAATCTTTCTTACTCATCGTCAGTATTCATCATCGGTTGCTGTTGCCAACAGGCGGTGGCCTGTCGATGATCAAAAGTTATGCCCATCACAAATCTACAATAGATCATAGATAACTATCATCTATTACTTCCATCCGCGATGTCTGTCACATTCCCCGGCAATAGCGTTAACTGCTTCAAATTTTGACGCATTTTTCGCCTTCCCCTACCGTCAATCGCTTGACGCATTTTCGTATTTCTCTAAATTGTACTGGCGAGAGTTGGCGAGCATTTGAACAACTCGTCACTCCACTACCGGTTCATTCCATCTTACTTATAAAGAATTACGAAGGATGTCGAAGTATGGAAATGGGTACTGTTAAGTGGTTCAACAATGCCAAAGGGTTTGGTTTTATTTGCCCTGAGGGCGGAGGCGAAGACATTTTCGCCCATTACTCCACCATCCAGATGGATGGTTACAGAACGCTAAAAGCCGGACAAGCCGTTCGGTTTGATGTCCACCAGGGACCGAAAGGTAATCACGCCAGCGTGATTGTTCCTGTAGAAACGGAAGCGGCTGCATAACTCTTTCGCTTCATTGTGTACATCCTGCCAGTAAAATGCCAGTCCTTCTGACTGGCATTTTTTTGCTCCTACTCGCGAGCCAGCGCATCCACCGGATCGAGACGGGCGGCGTTTCGCGCAGGAAGCCAGCCAAACAGCACGCCGGTTAGCGTCGAACACAAAAACGCCGTCAGCAGCGCCAGCGGTGAAAAACCAATCTCCCAGCCGGGCAAAAACAGCTGCAGGATGAAGGCTATCATCAGCGATAGCGTCACCCCCAGCGCACCGCCCACCAGGCAGACTAACACCGCCTCAATCAGGAACTGCTGCAGCACGTCGCTGGCCCGCGCCCCGACCGCCATTCGGATACCAATCTCGCGGGTCCGTTCGGTTACCGATACCAGCATGATATTCATCACCCCGATGCCGCCAACCACCAGCGCGATAACCGCCACCAAAGTCAGAAACAGCTGTAGTGTATGTGTGGTCCGTTCTGCGGTTTTCAAGATGCTGTCCATATTCCAGGTGAAAACATCTTTTTTGCCATGCCGCAGTTCGAACAAACGCAGCAGCTGCTGTTCGGCGATTGAGCTATCGTATCCTTCGCGCACCCGCACGGTGATTGAGTTCAGCCACGACTGCCCCATCACTCTTCCGGCCATAGTGGTATAAGGCAACCAGACGCGGAGGATTTTGCTGCTGCCGAACATCGACTGCTTCTCATCCGCCACGCCAATCACCGTCGCGGGCATATTGCCAACCAGAATAACTTCGCCCACCACCCGCGCCTTGTGCGGAAAGAGCTGGCGTCGGGCATTGCTGTCCAGCACCACCACCTGCGCCCGGCTGCTTAGCTGCAGCTCATTAAAGGTATTGCCTTCGCTAAAGGTCATTCCGTAGACGTTGAAATACTGCGCCCCGACGCCCTCGGCGCTGGCGGCAACGTCGATATTATCGGCGCGCAGGCGCAGGCTTTTCGAAACCGCAGGCGTCGCCGAGCTTACCCAGGGCTGCTTCTGAATAGCCAGCAGGTCGTCATACTTCAGCGCCTGCTGATAGCGGGGGTCGTCATCGCCGAAATCCTTCCCGGGATAGACATCGATCGTATTGGTGCCGATGGCGCGAATGTCAGCCAGCACCATCTGCTTCGCCGCATCCCCCACCACCACAATCGACACCACCGAGGCGATGCCGATAATAATGCCGAGCATGGTGAGCAGAGTGCGCATTTTATTGGCGGTCATTGCCCGCCAGGCCATCACCAGCGCTTCACGAAAGCCGCTGCTGAACTGACGCCAGGCAGAAGATTCGGCCGCGGAGCCCTGGCGAATGACGCCGGCGCTGCCTGCCGCCTGCGCTGGCGGGTTACGCACGATCTCGCCATCGTGGATCTCAATGATGCGTTCTGCCTGCGCCGCGACCAGCGGATCGTGGGTGACGATAATCACCGTATGTCCCTGCGATTTAAGCTGGTGCAGAATCGCCATCACCTCTTCGCCGGAACGGCTATCCAGCGCGCCGGTTGGCTCATCCGCCAGAATAACTTCCCCACCGTTCATTAACGCACGGGCAATGCTGACCCGCTGCTGCTGGCCGCCGGAGAGCTGCGAAGGCTGATACTCCGCCCGGTCGCCAAGCCCCAGCCGCACCAGCAGTTCCCGCGCGCGCTCCAGGCGAGCCCGTCGTTCGGTTCCGGCGTAAACCGCCGGCACTTCGACGTTCTGTACCGCCGTCAGGTGCGACAGCAGATGGTAGCGCTGGAAGATAAAGCCAAAATGCTCTCGCCGCAGCCGCGCCAGCTCGTCGCCGTTGAGCCGCGACACGTCCGTTCCCGCCACCCGATAGGTGCCGCTGCTCGGCTTATCGAGACAGCCGAGGATGTTCATCAGGGTCGATTTACCGGAGCCGGAAGCGCCGACAATGGCTACCATCTCTCCAGCGTTGATGCTCAGCGAGACTCCCTTCAGGACATCAACGCTCCCGTCGCCGGAAAGATAGCTGCGGCGTATATCACGCAGTTCGAGCAGCGCCGTCATTTAGCCGTCCCGGGCACACTTTCCCCGACGATAACCTCATCGCCTTCGTCTAATCCCTTAACTATTGCCACATCGATATCGTTGCGCGCGCCGATAGTGACCTCGCGCTCTTTAACCTCACCGGCGCGCAGCAGCCGCACGTGATAGCGGTTTTCACCGATAGCGTCCCCCAGCGCGCTCAGCGGAATAGCGATCACGTTTTTCACTTCCGCCATCTGGATATGGACCTGGGCCGTCATCTCGAGACGCAGGATCCCCTGCGGGTTCGGGACCTCAAAGCGGGCATAGTAGAAGATAGCGTCGTTCACCTTTTCCGGCGTGGGTAAAATATCCTTCAGGGTCCCTTCGTAGCGGGTAAGCGGGTCGCCAAGCACGGTGAACCACGCCTTTTGCCCGGCGCGAAGGTGGATAACGTCCGCTTCAGAGACCTGCGCCTTCACCAGCATGGTGCTGAGATCGGCGAGGGTCAGAATATTCGGCGCCTGCTGGGCGGCAATAACCGTCTGCCCCTGCAGGGTGGTGATTTGCGTTACTTCCCCGGACATCGGGGCCAAAATTTTAGTGTAATCGAGGTTAGTTTTCGCGGTATCCAGCGTGGCCTGGTTGCGTTTGACCTGCGCCTCGATGGTGCCAATCTGCGCCTCTTTGACCGCTAAATCGGTGGCCGCGGTATCCAGATCCTGGCGCGAAACCAGCTGACGCTGCGCCAGCTGCTGCTGACGCGCTAAGGTCACGGCGGCCAGCTGACGTTCGGCGCGGGCCTGATTCAGCTGCGCGCGCAGCTCCATCAGCGTCGCTTCGACTTCTTTAATTTGGTTCTCCGCCTGCTCGGGATCGATAACCCCCAGCAGCTGATCCTTCTGTACCTTGTCGCCGATACTCACGCGCAGCGTTTTCAGCTGCCCGCTCACCTGCGCCCCAACGTCGACTTTACGTACCGCATCCAGCTTACCGGTGGCCAGCACGCTCTGCTGGAGATCGCCTTTACGCACCACCAGAGTCTGATAGTGCGGCAGCGGCGCATTCAGCACCCGCCATCCCCAGATGGCCAGAGCCAGTACGACAATGGCCAGTAGCCACCAGACTTTCCTGCGTTTTCCATTGAGCTTCATAAAAATTCCTGATGTTTTAAACCGCAGCGCAAGCCGGTGATTCTATCCGGAGATCGCGAAAACATAACCCTGAATTTGATGCATCCTTACCGTTAGCGCACTTAATCCGCCCGGCCACGCGCCAGCCACAGCACGCGGGAGAACATTTTTTTCAGCAGCGCCGGCACGGATTCAACCCCGCGCCTCCCGGCTTCCATCGCCACTTCAATCGCCAGATCCGGTTTTGATGAACGATGGATAGCTTTGGTGATCACCCGCCGCATGTTCATCGGCACGTTTGGCGGCAGCTGCGCCACCCGATGATAGACATCATTAAAGCCCTGGCGATACATAAAGTGTTCCATGTCCAGAGCCGGTAGCGTCGTCAGATGGTCGCGCTCCAGATCGCGATCGTCGTTAAGCAGGCTGCGCACCGTCGCGGCGTATTTCTTCCCCGCTTCGTCGCCATCGACCAGAACGTGCCATTGAATTCCCATCCGCCGGGCGAATTTAATCAACGGTTTTAATCCCGACTGGGCAAACTCGATGACCTTCACCCCTTCCGCATCGAAGTGATGCCCGCACTGTCTGGCCAGTTCGTTGATTACCCAGGTCTCGGTCTCCCCTTCCACCAGCAGCCAGCAGCGGGCAAACAGCGACGACGCGCGATTGAAGCGAATGTGAAAAGCGATGCGCCGGCTGTCTTCGGCATTCATTCCCCCCGGCCCAAGCCGCCAGGCCGAGACTCGCGACGATTCGCGCACCAGCCGGCAGACGTGCTCAACGGGTGTCAGCGACAGCAGCTCGCCGGAGTTGGTGGTAGTCACGCGCTGCAGCGGCAGCAGATTGAGCAGATGCCAGGCGACGGAGAGCATAATCGGGTGCAGCCGCGTTTCCGGGTCTTCAATCAGCAGCAGCGGCCGCGCGTCGCGGTCGAGCCGGACCGTGCCCTTGGCCTGCAGCAGAGTAGAAAACAGCCCCAGTAAGATTACCCGGTGGCTCCGCCCGCCCGGCTTATCAATCATCCGGTTGATGATATCCAGATAGCGCCAGCTGCGCTGCTCATCGTGCGAATGCCGACGCATCAGGCGATTACGGGACTGCGCGCTGCTCTGCTCGGCAAAATAGTGCTCAAGGAGCTGCACCATGGCCGACAGCCCCTGACGGATCTGGCCGTCGGTTAAGTTTTGCGGATGGCTCACCAGCTCGCGGGAGAGATAATCAAGCTGGCGGGCGGTGACCTCAATTTGCGGAGAGTGCGGCACGCTGTCGTTATGAATGCGCCGCATAAAGCGGGCATCGCGCAGGCGCAGGACCGGCATCAGGCGCACCAGATGGCGCACGATCTCGTCAATATCCTCCAGCTCCAGCGCTTCCCCTTTGCCGTCGATAAAGGTGCGCAGCGTCATCACGCTGCCATCATCGGCCAGCTCACCCTCCAGACGATAGAAAATTCGCTGATAGCCGTCATCACAGGGTACCCAGCTGCTGCTGAGCGGGCGAAAGCGCCGCACCCGATGGTGCCCAGGCTCGCTCTCGCGGAAGGTGAGAATGATGTGCAGATGGTGTTCGCGTCCCTGCACGTCGCCGGGCGGGAACCAGAAATCATCCCGGACAAAATGATAAAGTTCGAACTCTGGCGACAAGAGCAGCGTCAGGGCATCCAGAAGGCTGGATTTTCCCCACGCATTCTCGCCGATCAGCACGTTATTTTGCTCCAGCATCAATGATAAACGATTGATACCGCGAAAACCGACGATCTCCACGCGTTCAAGAAGCATATCCCCTCCGCTCAGTAACCACTTTCTCCTTCAGTTATCAGCAGTATAGCGACACATGCTGGAACATGACACTGCCGCAAACGCCAATATCAACAGGGGCGAATAAAAACGTTTTCTATATGGTTATTGATAAGGGTATTTGTTTAAAAAATAATTCATTCGGCGCAGTGGTTAGAACTATTATTTTTGTACTACTCTTTTCTTGCACAATGAATGGTATAAGGATTAACATCACCTTGCCCTAAATCAAATTACATCTATTTATTTAACTGGTTACAGGATGACGATCGTCCATAAAATAGCGGCGCTTTATTTTTATCTTCATCCTTTAGTTGATAAATAAAGATCGGCACGTTAACCGTGCTCATTAACATTATTATTTGAGGTGGTTATGTTTAGAAAATTAGCAGCGGAATGTTTTGGTACATTCTGGCTTGTGTTCGGTGGCTGCGGTAGCGCGGTTCTTGCAGCAGCATTCCCTGAGCTGGGAATAGGTTTTGCCGGGGTCGCTCTGGCCTTTGGTTTAACCGTATTAACGATGGCGTTTGCCGTGGGCCATATTTCCGGCGGGCACTTTAACCCGGCGGTGACCTTAGGCCTGTGGGCCGGCGGCCGTTTCCCGGCAAAAGACGTAATCGGTTATATTATCGCCCAGGTGGTTGGCGGTATTATTGCTGCCGGCGTTCTGTACGTGGTTGCCAGCGGTAAAGCGGGCTTTGACGCAGCGGCCAGCGGCTTTGCGTCTAACGGCTTTGGCGAACACTCACCGGGCGGCTACTCAATGCTTTCGGCGATTGTCATCGAAATTGTTCTGACCTGCGGTTTCCTGCTGGTTATTCACGGCGCAACGGATAAAAACGCTCCGGCGGGCTTTGCACCGATCGCCATTGGCCTGGCGCTGACCTTAATCCACCTCATCAGCATTCCGGTGACCAATACCTCCGTCAACCCGGCGCGTAGCACCGCGGTCGCTATCTTCCAGGGCGGCTGGGCGCTGCAGCAGCTGTGGCTGTTCTGGGTTATGCCGATCATCGGCGGGATCCTCGGCGGCGTGCTGTACCGCACGCTGCTGGAAAAACGCAGCTAGTCTCCCCAGGAAATCGTGCTCAGGCCCGGCTATGCCGGGCCTTTCTTTTTGGCGACGGCTTTACTCGGTTCAATGATTTGGGTAGTGTCAGTGGCGCTATTTTCATTCTGCAAGGACCAGGACGTTCATGTTTTCGGGATTATTAATCATTCTGTTGCCGTTGGTTATCGGCTATATCATTCCACTCCGTCAGCCGGTAGCCCTTAAAGTTATCACGCGGCTTTTGAGCTGGATTGTCTACGTTATCCTCTTTTTCATGGGGATTAGCCTCGCCTTCCTCGACAATTTAGCCAGCAACCTGCTTGCCATTCTTCATTATGCTGCGGTCAGCGTCGTCATTATTATGCTGTGTAATATTGCGGCATTAATGTGGCTCGAGCAGAAGATGCCGTGGCGCAGCCAGCATCGGCAGGAAAAATTACCTTCGCGCGTGGCGATGGCAATGGAATCGCTGCAGCTGTGCGGCGTCGTACTTATTGGTTTCCTGATTGGTTTAAGCGGTTTGTCATTTCTGCAGCACGCCACCGAAGCCAGCGAATATACGCTGATCTTCCTGCTGTTCCTGATTGGTATTCAGCTGCGCAATAACGGAATGACCCTGCGGCAAATAGTGCTTAATCGTCGGGGAATGATTGTTGCGGTCGTCGTCATGGTCAGCTCATTACTCGGCGGGATGATCAACGCCTTTATTCTTGACCTGCCGCTAAAGACCGGCCTGGCAATGGCTTCAGGTTTTGGCTGGTATTCGCTATCAGGGATCCTGCTGACCGAATCCTACGGGCCGGTTATTGGCAGCGCCGCGTTCTTTAACGATCTTGCCCGTGAGCTGCTGGCGATTATGCTTATTCCCGGCCTGGTTCGCCGCAGCCGCTCAACGGCATTAGGCCTCTGCGGTGCGACCTCGATGGACTTTACGCTTCCGGTATTACAGCGCTCCGGCGGCGTCGAAATCGTGCCGGCGGCTATTGTTCATGGCTTTATCCTGAGCCTGCTGGTGCCCGTGCTGATGGCCTTTTTCTCCGCTTAATACCCCCGTGGCGGTAGTCATCTACCGCCAAAATTGCGCTAAATCAATCTCCCTGTAAATTGTGCCAGAAATACCTTTAATCCCCGCGCGCTCGGGCATAACCTTAAACATGTATCTAAAATATAACTTTAAAAAAGGTGTGACCATGTTTTGTGTGCAATGTGAACAAACCATCCGTACCCCGGCGGGGAACGGCTGCTCTTACGCGCAGGGTATGTGCGGTAAAACGGCCGAAACCTCCGATCTGCAGGATCTGCTGATTGCCTCCCTGCAAGGTCTGTCCGCCTGGGCCGTTAAAGCCCGTGAATATGGCATCATTGATCATGAAATTGATAACTTTGCGCCGCGTGCTTTCTTCTCCACGCTGACCAACGTTAACTTCGACTCCCCGCGTATCGTTGGCTACGCGCGTGAAGCCATCGCGATGCGCGATGCGCTGAAGGCCCGGTGTCTGAACATTGACGCCAGCGCGGCGGTGGACAACCCGATGGCCAGCCTGCAGCTGGTTAGCGACGATTTGGGCGACCTGCAGCGCCAGGCGGCAGAATTTACCCCGAATAAAGACAAACCGGACATCGGCGAAAACATTCTCGGCCTGCGTCTGCTGTGCCTGTACGGCCTGAAAGGCGCCGCGGCCTATATGGAGCACGCTCACGTTCTGGGCCAGTACGACAACGCTATCTACGCTCAGTACCACAAAATTATGGCGTGGCTGGGCACCTGGCCTGCCGACCTGAACGCTCTGCTGGAGTGCTCAATGGAAATCGGCCAGATGAACTTTAAGGTCATGAGCATTCTGGACGCCGGTGAAACCACCAAATACGGCCACCCGACTCCGACTCAGGTCAACGTGAAATCGGTTGAAGGTAAGTGCATCCTGATCTCCGGCCACGACCTGAAAGATCTGTATAACCTGCTGGAACAAACCGAAGGAACCGGCGTTAATGTCTATACCCACGGCGAAATGCTGCCGGCGCACGGCTACCCTGAACTGCGTAAATTCAAACACCTGGTCGGTAACTACGGCAGCGGCTGGCAGAATCAGCAGGTTGAATTTGCCCGTTTCCCTGGCCCTATCGTGATGACCTCTAACTGCATCATCGATCCTACCGTTGGCGCCTATGACGATCGTATCTGGACCCGCAGCATCGTCGGCTGGCCGGGCGTGAGCCACCTGGAAGGCGAAAACTTTGCTCCGGCGATCGCTCAGGCGCAGCAGATGGCGGGCTTCCCGTATAGCGAAATTCCGCATCTGATCACCGTTGGTTTCGGCCGCCAGACCCTGCTGGGCGCTGCGGATACGCTGATCGACCTGGTCAGCCGCGAAAAACTGCGCCATATCTTCCTCGTCGGCGGCTGTGACGGCGCGCGCGGCGAGCGTAACTACTTCACCGACTTTGCCACCAGCGTTCCGGATGACTGCCTGATCCTGACCCTGGCCTGCGGTAAATATCGCTTCAATAAGCTGGACTTCGGTGATATCGAAGGCCTGCCGCGCCTGGTGGATGCCGGTCAATGCAACGATGCCTACTCGGCGATTATTCTGGCCGTCACCCTGGCTGAAAAACTGGGCTGCGGCGTGAACGACCTGCCGCTGTCGCTGGTGCTCTCCTGGTTCGAACAGAAAGCGATCGTGATCCTGCTGACCCTGCTCTCCCTCGGCGTGAAAAACATCGTCACCGGCCCAACAGCACCGGGCTTCTTCACCCCGGACCTGCTGGCTATTCTCAATGAGAAATTTGGCCTGCGCTCTGTGACTACCGTTGAACAAGACATGCAGCAACTGTTGAGCGCGTAAGGAGCGAACGAATGACTATGCCAACCAATCAGTGCCCGTGGCGGATGCAGGTACACCACATCCATCAGGAAACCCCGGACGTCTGGACGGTATCGTTGCTGTGCCACGATTACTATCCCTATCAGGCCGGGCAGTATGCACTGGTCAGCGTACGCAATTCGGCGGATACGCTGCGTGCCTACACGATCTCCTCTACGCCGGGCGTCAGCGAGTACATTACGCTGACCGTGCGCCGTATTGATGACGGTGCCGGCTCTCAGTGGTTAACCCGTGACGTCAAGCGCGGTGACTACATCTGGCTGTCCGACGCCATGGGGGATTTTACCTGTGAAGATAAACCGGCGGACCGTTTCCTGATGCTAGCCGCCGGCTGCGGCGTGACGCCGATTATGTCGATGCGTCGCTGGTTGGCGAAGTACCGTCCCGAGGCGGATGTGCAGGTTATTTTCAACGTACGTTCGCCGCAGGATGTGATTTTCGCCGAAGAGTGGCGCCAGTATGCGGTAACCCTGGTGGCGGAAAACAACGCCACCCACGGTTTTGTCGCCGGTCGCCTGACCGCCGATCTGCTGAAAAGCGTACCAGATCTGGCCTCGCGTACCGTGATGACCTGCGGGCCTGCGCCTTATATGGAAATGGTTGAGCGGGAAGTCAGCGCGCTGGGCGTGACGCGCTTCTTTAAAGAGAAGTTCTTTACTCCGGTCGCCCAGGCGGCGACCAGCGGACTTAAATTTACCAGGCTGCAGCCGGCAAAAGAGTTTTATGCGCCGGTAGGCGCCACCCTGCTGGAGGCGCTGGAAAGTAACAAGGTGCCGGTTACCGTCGCCTGCCGCGCCGGCGTCTGCGGCTGCTGCAAAACCAAAGTGGTCGCCGGCGACTATACGGTCAGCAGCACCATGACGCTGACCGGGCAGGAGATCGCCGATGGCTACGTGCTGGCCTGCTCCTGCCACCCGCAGGGCGATCTGGTTCTGGCTTAGCGAGGAACAATCCTTAACGGCAAGCCCCGCCTCGGCGGGGCTTTTTTTATTTCCACGCCGGGTCTTTTACCAGCGAGTAGCGACCGGCGCCCATAAAGGCAATCGCCAGCGCGCCAACAAAGAAATAGACCAGACTCTCAATCGCCCACGCGCCGGTTTTATCCAGCTGCCAGGTTTCTCCCATACCGACCATCAGCCACGCCACAATCATGGTAAATGCCAGCACCAGCGCCGCCGGACGGGTGAGGATCCCCAGAATCAACAGGCACGGCGCCAGCACTTCCCCCACCAGCACGCCATAGGCAATAAACTCCGGCAATCCCTTCGCCACCAGCATCCCGCCGATCCCCGCCACGCCGTCAAACAGCTTATGCAGCCCGTGGAACAGCATCAGCCCGCCCACGGCAAGTCGTAACAAGAGTTTGCCAAAATCGTCGTGATTTAGCATTTTATTAACAGCATTTAACAGAGATTTAACCATTTGAAATGATTCCTGTTTACTCTTTTAGTGGTAACAGATTATGCGGAATTTTCGCGCAATAATACCAGCTGAAAATAGGAGGGGAATGCGGGCGTAACGATGAGTTTCATCTAAGCTTGTAAGCGTTATCACATAAAGGAGATGGAGAACCATGAAACAAACCGTGGCCGCATACGTAGCGAAAACTCTTGAACAGGCCGGCGTGAAGCGCATCTGGGGCGTCACCGGCGATTCACTCAACGGATTGAGCGACAGCCTGAACCGCATGGGTACGATTGCCTGGATGCCAACGCGTCACGAAGAAGTTGCCGCGTTTGCCGCGGGCGCCGAAGCCCAGCTTACCGGTGAACTGGCGGTATGCGCAGGCTCCTGCGGCCCGGGCAACCTCCATCTGATCAACGGCCTTTTTGACTGTCACCGCAACCACGTTCCCGTTCTTGCCATTGCCGCCCATATCCCCTCCAGCGAAATCGGCAGCGGCTATTTTCAGGAAACCCATCCGCAGGAGCTGTTCCGCGAATGCAGCCACTATTGTGAGCTGGTCTCCACGCCGGAACAGATCCCGCAGGTGCTGGCCATCGCCATGCGTAAAGCGGTCCTCAACCGCGGCGTTTCGGTCGTGGTACTGCCGGGAGACGTGGCGCTGAAAGCCGCCCCGGAAGGCGCCAGCAGCCACTGGTACTCCGCCCCGCTGCCGGAGGTGACGCCACCGGCGGAAGAAATAGCTCGTCTGGCGCAGCTGCTGCGCTATTCCAGCAACATTGCCCTGATGTGCGGCAGCGGCTGTGCCGGAGCCCATGCGGAGCTGGTGGAGTTCGCCGCCAAGCTCAAGGCACCCATCGTCCACGCCCTGCGCGGCAAGGAGCACGTTGAGTACGACAACCCTTATGACGTCGGGATGACCGGGCTGATCGGCTTCTCGTCCGGCTTCCACACGATGATGAACGCCGATACCCTGGTGCTTCTCGGCACCCAGTTCCCCTACCGGCCTTTCTACCCCAGCAGCGCAAAAATCATTCAGATTGATATCAATCCCGGCAGCATCGGCGCGCACAGCAAAGTCGATATGGCGCTGATCGGCGATATCAAATCGACCTTAAAAGCGCTGCTGCCGCATCTGGAAGAGAAGACGGATCGTCGCTTCCTCGACAAAGCGCTTGAGCACTACCGCGAGGCGCGTAAAGGGCTCGACGATCTGGCTAAGCCGAGCGATAAGGCCATTCATCCCCAGTACCTGGCGCAGCAGATTAGCCGCTTCGCCGCTGACGACGCCATTTTCACCTGCGACGTCGGCACGCCAACCGTCTGGGCCGCACGCTATCTGAAAATGAACGGCAGGCGCCGGCTGATCGGCTCGTTTAACCACGGCTCAATGGCCAACGCTATGCCGCAGGCGATTGGCGCCAAGGCAACGGCGCCTGAGCGGCAGGTCGTCGCGATGTGCGGCGACGGCGGCTTCAGCATGCTGATGGGCGACTTCCTCTCGCTGGCGCAGATGAAGCTGCCGGTAAAAATCGTGATTTTTAACAACAGCGTGCTGGGATTTGTGGCGATGGAGATGAAGGCCGGAGGCTATCTGACCGACGGTACGGAGCTGCACGACACTAACTTCGCCCGCATCGCCGAAGCCTGCGGCATTAAGGGCATTCGCGTCGAAAAAGCCTCTGAGGTCGACGACGCGCTGCAAACCGCGTTTAGCACCGACGGCCCGGTGCTGGTCGACGTGGTGGTCGCTAAGGAAGAGCTGGCGATCCCGCCGCAAATTAAGCTGGATCAGGCTAAGGGTTTCAGCCTGTATATGCTGCGCGCCATCATCAGCGGACGCGGGGATGAAGTTATCGAACTGGCGAAAACCAACTGGCTCAGGTAAAACATCCTTTTAAGCCCACACATACCATCATTCATGATGCATCGAAGGCCCCGCAGAGGTGGTTCACGCGGCTAACGCGGATACAGCGTGAAGGATGAAACATTAACAAGGAAATGCCGTGATAGATCTCCGCAGTGATACCGTAACCCGCCCGGGGCGCGCCATGCTGGATGCCATGATGTCAGCCCCGGTCGGCGACGACGTTTATGGCGATGACCCGACCGTTAACGAGCTCCAGCGCTACGCCGCAGAGCTGGCCGGGAAAGAGGCGGCGCTGTTCCTACCGACCGGCACCCAGGCGAATCTGGTGGGCCTGCTGAGCCACTGCCAGCGCGGTGAAGAGTATATCGTCGGCCAGGGCGCGCATAACTATCTGTATGAAGCCGGCGGGGCGGCGGTGCTCGGCAGCATTCAGCCGCAGCCCATCGACGCGGCGGCGGATGGCACCCTGCCGCTGGATAAGGTCGCGGCAAAGATTAAGCCTGACGATATCCATTTTGCCCCCACTCGCCTGCTGAGCCTCGAAAATACCCATAACGGCAAGGTGCTGCCGCGCGAATACCTCAAAGAGGCGTGGGAGTTTACCCGCGAACGCGGCCTGGCGCTGCACGTTGACGGCGCGCGCATCTTTAATGCGGTGGTGGATTACGGCTGCGAGCTGCGCGATATCGCCCAATACTGCGACACCTTCACTATCTGCCTCTCGAAGGGGCTGGGAACCCCGGTGGGCTCGCTGCTGGTCGGCAGCCACGACTACATTCGCCGCGCCACCCGCTGGCGTAAAATGGTCGGCGGCGGCATGCGCCAGGCCGGAATTCTGGCGGCTGCGGGCCTGTACGCTTTGCAAAATAACGTCGCGCGCCTGCAGGAAGATCATGACAACGCCGCATGGATGGCCGGACAGCTGCGCGCCATCGGCGCTGACGTTACCCGCCACGATACCAACATGCTGTTCGTGCGCGTTGGCGATGAGCAGGCCCGGGCGCTGGGGGCGTTTATGCAGCAGCGCGGCGTACTGATCAACGCCTCGCCGGTTGTGCGTCTGGTCACCCACCTCGACGTCAACCGTCAGCAGCTGGCGGAAGTCGTTGGCTACTGGCAGGAATTTTTGAACCGCTAAGGAGTCAGGCGTGTCGCAACCTATTCTGGTGCTCGGCGCCAGCGGCTATATCGGCCAGCATCTGGTGCAGGCATTGAGCGATCGGGGCTATTCCGTGCTGGCGGCGGCGCGCCACGTTGAGCGGCTAAAGAAACGCAATCTCCCGGGGGTAAGCTGTCATCCCATCGACCTGACCCGGCCCCAGGGGCTCTCTGACCTGCTGGCGCAGGCGGATACCGTTTACTATCTGGTGCACGGAATGGGCGAAGGCGGTGACTTTATTCGGCACGAACGCGAGGTGGCCCAAAAAGTGCGCGACGCGCTGCGCGCTGCGCCGGTAAAGCAGCTGATATTCCTCAGCTCGCTGCAGGTACCGGCGGCGGAACAGTCTGACCATCTGCGCGCCAGGCAGGTTACCGCCGACGTTCTGCGCGAATCCGGCGTGCCGGTCACCGAGCTGCGGGCGGGTATCATCGTGGGCGCCGGCTCCGCTGCGTTCGAGGTGATGCGCGATATGGTCTACAACCTGCCGGTTTTAACCCCTCCGCGCTGGGTGCGCTCGCGCACCACGCCGATCGATCTCGAAAATCTGCTCTATTATCTGGTGCAGCTGCTCAACCACCCGGCCAGCGAACATCGCGTCTTCGAAGCCGCCGGACCGGAAGTGTTAAGCTATCAGCAGCAGTTCACCCGCTTTATGGCGGTCAGCGGCAAGCATCGCCTGCTGATCCCGATCCCTTTTCCCACCCGCTGGATTTCGGTGTGGTTCCTCAACGTGATTACTTCGGTTCCGCCCACCATCGCGAAGGCGCTGATTCAGGGGCTGAAGCACGATCTGATCGCCGACGATCGCGCGCTGCGGGCGCTGATCCCCCAGGCGCTAATCTCATTTGACGAAGCCGTGCGCCGCACGCTTAAAGAAGAGGAGCAGTTAGTTAACTCCAGCGACTGGGGCTACGACGCACAGGCCTTCGCCCGCTGGCGGCCGGAATATGGCTATTACCCTAAGCAGGCCGGCTGTACGGTCAGCACGTCCGCCAGCGCGGCGGCAATCTGGCAGGTCGTCAACCAAATCGGCGGCAAAGAGGGCTACTTCTTCGGCAACGCGTTGTGGAAGATCCGCGGCGCTATGGACCTGCTGGTGGGCCATCGTCTGGCAAAAGGCCGACCGTCGCGTGACCTCCTGCAAACCGGCGATGCGGTAGACAGCTGGAAGGTGATCATTGTCGAACCGGAAAAGCAGCTCACCTTGCTCTTCGGCATGAAGGCACCCGGCCTGGGGCGCCTGAGCTTTACCTTGAGCGATAAAGGCGATCGCCGCGAGCTTGACGTCCGGGCCTGGTGGCATCCTCACGGTATGCCCGGGCTGTTCTACTGGCTGCTGATGATCCCCGCCCATCTGTTTATCTTTCGCGGCATGGCGCGGCGCATTGCCCGGCAGGCAGAGCAAATCACAGGCAAATAGGAAGCATATACGTCATTCTGCTATCATTCTCATTGCATCGTGAGGAGAATCACGGAAAAATGCGCACGAAATTCTTTTCTGGGACAGTAGGTTGATATGAAGGTACTGGTTACCGGTGCGACCAGCGGGTTAGGCCGCAACGCGGTGGAATATCTGCGTAACAAAGGCATCAGCGTAAGAGCGACCGGGCGAAACGAAGCGATGGGCAAGCTTCTGAGCAAAATGGGCGCCGAGTTTGTACCCGCAGATTTAACCGAACTGGTTTCATCCCAGGCCAAGGTGATGCTCGCCGGTATCGATACCCTATGGCACTGTTCAAGCTTTACCTCGCCGTGGGGCACGCAGCAGGCCTTCGATTTAGCCAACGTCCGCGCCACCCGTCGCCTTGGCGAATGGGCCGTGGCCTGGGGCGTACGCAACTTCGTTCATATCTCCTCTCCTTCGCTCTATTTTGATTATCACCACCATCGCGACGTGCGGGAAGATTTCCGCCCGCACCGCTTTGCCAACGAGTTTGCCCGCAGCAAGGCGGCGAGCGAAGAGGTGATTAATCTGCTGGCACAGGCGAACCCAAATACCCGCTTTGCCATCCTGCGCCCGCAGAGTCTGTTCGGCGCCCATGACAAAGTGTTCATCCCCCGCCTTGCGCAGATGATGCAGCACTACGGCAGCGTGATGCTGCCCCGCGGCGGCAGCGCGCTGGTTGATATGACCTACTATGAAAACGCGGTGCACGCGATGTGGCTCGCCAGCCAGCCGCAGTGCGACCACCTACCTTCCGCGCGGGCGTGGAATATCACCAACGGCGAACCGCGCACCCTGCGCAGCATTGTGCAAAAGCTGATTGATGAGCTGGGAATAAAGTGCCGTATCCGCTCGGTCCCCTATCCGATGCTGGATATCATCGCCCGCAGCATGGAGCATTTTGGCAATAAGTCAGCCAAGGAGCCGGCCTTTACCCACTACGGCGTCTCCAAGCTGAACTTTGATTTTACCCTCGATATTTCCCGCGCTGAGGAAGAGCTAGGCTACCGGCCGGTGGTGACGCTGGATGAGGGGATTATCCGCACCGCCGCCTGGCTGAAAGATCACGGTAAGCTGCACCGCTAGCGTCGAATTAACCCTGGCCGTATTTCTCCAGCAGCGCCTCGGCGATGGCCTGGGTTTCAGCATCGGCGACGCCATCCCAGCGCGCCGGCCGGAAATGCATCTGAAAGGCCATAATCACCCGTTTCTGCTGCGCTGGCGTCATCTCCGGCGTCACCTGATAGCCGTAGCGGGCGAGTATATCCAGCAGCTCTGCGCTATCGACCGGCTGCCAGGTCGGGCGACCGTTAAGATAAAAGGCGACCCGGTCGCCATCCGGCCATGCGCCAATGCCCTGCTCAGCCAGCTGGCGCCAGGGGAACAGCGGCCCAGGGTCGTCCTTGCGCTGCGGGGCAATATCGGCATGGGCAACCACGTTTTGCGCCGCAATGTGGTAGCGGGCGATAATATCCTTCGCCAGGGGAATCAAGGCATTAATCTGCGCCGGACTAAACGGCGTAAAGCTTTTCACCCCCGCCTCTTTCTGCCAGCCGCGGTTCTCCAGCTCAATGCCGATTGAGGTGTCGTTAATACGCGTACTGCCGCGCCAGAAGCTAATACCCGCATGCCAGGCCAGATCCTCTTCCGGCACCAGCTGCCAGATGCGCGGCTTACCGCGGTGCAGCGGCGGCTGTTCAGGGATCAGGTAGTGGGAGCTCACCTGATTGTCGGTCAAGGTCGCCAGCGATACGTCAAAATCATCGGCGGTATAGTGAATGACCAATACCTTCACCCGCGGGTAGGCGGCCTGCGCCGGATGGCGGGTATCCAGCTGGTAGCCGTCGCGATCGATAATCCCCTTTTCCGCCGAGCAGCCCACCAGCAGCAGCGCCAGCATCGCCGAGATCGGGCCAGGGCGCATCCTCACCGGGTCTGCACCGCCGTGCCGCTGACGGTGACCATCAGCATACTGCCATCCTTGCCCACCGTCTCATAATCGATATCAATACCGACTACCGCGTTGGCGCCCAGCGCCTTTGCCTGCTCGCCCATTTCTCCGAACGCTATCTCCCGCGCCTTGCGCAGCTCTTTTTCATAGGACCCCGCGCGGCCACCGACGATATCGCGGATGCTGGCGAAGAAGTCGCGAAACACGTTCGCGCCGAGGATCGCCTCCCCCGTCACAACGCCGCAGTATTTCACGATAGGCTGCCCTTCGAGGGTTGGGGTGGTGGAAAATTGCATCATAAAGCTCCTTCTTTAGCGTTCAAGGTGTTAGCTCTGAGAGTCAAGCACATTCCCGTATCGATACGCTATGCTTGAATGGATATTTTAACGTAGTGAGCTTATAAGGAAATCATTATGCGCTACAAAATCATGGCCTTTATTATCCCCTGCGCGCTGGTACTTAGCGCCTGTACCACCGTCACGCCGGCCTATAAAGATAACGGCACCCGCAGCGGTCCCTGCATCGAAGGCGGCCCGGATGCGGTTGCGCAAAAATTTTATGATTATCAGATCCAGCACCGCAATAACGACCTGACGGCACTGCGTCCCTACCTGAGCGACGATCTGGCTAAACTGCTCAACGACGCGCGTCAGGACCCGTCACGCAGCGCTGTGCTGCAGTCCAACCCGTTCTCCAGTTCGGCCACCCCGGCTGATAGCGCGGAAGTCGCCAGCGCATCCACCATCCCGAACCGCGATGCGCGCAATATTCCGCTGCGCGTTGAGTTCAGCCAGGGCAGCCAAAGCTGGAAAGATGAAGTGCTGATGATTCAGGAAGGCCAGTGCTGGGCGGTAGATGATGTTCGCTACCTCGGGATTAACACCCATGCGCCGGCGGGTTCACTGCAACAGAGTCTCGAAAAACGCGGATAAGGGCGCTGAACCTGCTCTACTGAAACGATACCCCCGGTAAAATGTCGGTATTTCCTTAGGTAATGCCGACATTTGCTCCCGCCGCCCCCACGAACCCATATTTTGTGCTAAGTTTAGAGGTAAATGCGGGTTACATTTAACTTTTAACGCATAAATATTGCATAACTATTCTGTCAAAGGTAGTATTTGCGGCCTCAATAGCTATTCGTATCAGACAGCCCAGATGAGTATTAAACTAAACGGCATTAACTGCTTCTACGGCGCGCACCAGGCGCTGTTCGACATCACGCTGGATTGCCCGCAGGGGGAAACGCTGGTGCTGCTCGGCCCGAGCGGCGCCGGGAAAAGCTCGCTGCTTCGCGTACTCAACCTGCTGGAGATGCCGCGTTCCGGCACGCTACATATCGCCGGTAACCACTTCGACTTCACCAAAGCGCCGTCTGACAAAGCCATCCGTGAGCTGCGCCAGAACGTCGGTATGGTTTTCCAGCAGTACAATCTGTGGCCGCACCTGACCGTGCAGCAAAACCTGATTGAAGCCCCCTGCCGCGTGCTGGGTCTGAGCAAAGAGAGTGCTCTGGCCCGCGCCGAGAAGCTGCTGGAACGTTTACGCCTGAAACCCTACAGCGACCGCTATCCTCTGCACCTCTCCGGCGGTCAGCAGCAGCGCGTCGCCATTGCGCGCGCGCTGATGATGGAGCCGCAGGTGCTGCTGTTTGATGAGCCAACGGCGGCGCTCGATCCGGAAATTACCGCCCAGATCGTCAGCATTATCCGCGAGCTGGCGGGCACCGGCATTACGCAGGTCATCGTCACCCACGAAGTGGAAGTGGCGCGTAAAACGGCCAGCCGCGTGGTGTATATGGAAAATGGCCATATCGTTGAACAAGGGAATGCTGACTGCTTCGCGCATCCGCAGACCGACGCGTTTAAAAACTATCTTTCACATTGATGTTTTTCGGGGAAATGACGATGAAAAAAGTACTGATTGCCGCGCTTCTGGCCAGCATGAGCCTTTCTGCTACCGCAGCCCAGACCATCCGTTTTGCCACCGAGGCGTCCTATCCTCCGTTTGAAACGACCGACGCTAACAACAAAATCGTCGGTTTTGACGTCGATCTGGCTAACGCGCTGTGCAAAGAGATCGATGCCACCTGTACCTTTACCAACCAGGCTTTTGACAGCCTGATCCCTGGCCTGAAATTCCGTCGCTTCGACGCGGTGATGGCCGGGATGGACATTACGCCTGAGCGCGAAAAGCAGGTGCTGTTCAGCACGCCTTACTATGAAAACTCCGCGCTGTTCGTTGGCCAGCAGGGCAAATTTACCAGCATCGAACAGCTGAAGGGCAAAAAGGTCGGCGTCCAGAACGGCACCACCCACCAGAAGTTCATTAACGACAAGCATCCGGAAATCACCACCGTTCCGTACGACAGCTACCAGAATGCGAAGCTGGATCTGCAAAACGGCCGCATTGATGCCGTATTTGGCGACAACGCCGTGGTCACCGAATGGCTGAAGAGCAATCCGAAGCTGGCGGCAGTGGGCGATAAAGTGACGGATAAAGACTACTTCGGTACCGGCCTTGGCATTGCGCTTCGTCAGGGCAATACCGAGCTGCAGCAGAAATTTAACGCTGCGCTGGAAAAAGTGAAAAAAGATGGGACTTACCAGACCATCTATAGCAAATGGTTTCAGAAGTAGCCCTCAATGAACGAAATTTTTCCATTAGCAAGCGCCGCCGGGATGACCGTCGGCCTTGCCGTCTGCGCGCTCATTATCGGCCTCGCCCTGGCGATGCTTTTTGCCGTGCTGGAGTCAGTCAAATGGCGCCCGCTGGCGTGGCTGACCACCGCCGTGGTGACGATTCTGCGCGGGCTACCGGAAATTCTGGTGGTCCTGTTTATCTATTTCGGATCTTCGCAGCTGCTGCTTACGCTCTCTGACGGCTTCACCATCAATCTGGGCTTTGCGCAGATCCCGGTGCAGATGCAGATTGAAAACTTCGACGTCAGCCCGTTCCTGTGCGGCGCGGTCGCGCTGTCTCTGCTTTACGCCGCCTACGCTTCGCAAACCCTGCGCGGCGCGCTAAAAGCGGTGCCGCAGGGACAGTGGGAGTCGGGTCAGGCGCTGGGGCTGTCGAAAAGCGCGATTTTCTTCCGCCTGGTGATGCCGCAAATGTGGCGCCACGCCCTGCCGGGGCTCGGCAACCAGTGGCTGGTGCTGCTAAAAGATACCGCCCTGGTCAGCTTAATCAGCGTTAACGATCTGATGCTGCAAACCAAGAGCATTGCCACCCGCACCCAGGAGCCGTTTAACTGGTACATCATCGCGGCGGCAATCTACCTGGTTATCACTCTGCTCAGTCAGTACATCCTCAAACGTATTGACCAGCGTGCGACGCGCTTCGAACGGAGACCTGGCTGATGCTCGACTACTTACCAGAACTGCTCAAAGGGCTGCATACCAGCCTGACGCTGACGGCGGCTTCGATCGTCGTCGCGCTGATTCTGTCGCTGATCTTTACCATCATCCTGACGCTGAAAACGCCGGGGCTGGTATGGATTGTGCGGGCGTATATCACGCTCTTTACCGGTACGCCGCTGCTGGTGCAGATCTTCCTGATTTACTACGGTCCGGGGCAGTTTCCGACACTGCAGGAGTATCCTGTGCTGTGGCATCTGATTTCTGAGCCGTGGCTGTGCGCCCTGATTGCCCTGTCGCTAAACAGCGCCGCCTATACTACGCAGCTGTTTTATGGCGCGATCCGCGCCATTCCTGAGGGCCAGTGGCAGTCCTGCGGCGCGCTGGGGATGAGCAAAAAGGACACGCTGGCGATCCTGCTGCCGTATGCCTTTAAGCGCGCCCTCTCCTCCTACTCCAACGAAGTGGTGCTGGTCTTCAAGAGTACCTCGCTGGCTTATACCATCACTCTGATGGAGGTGATGGGCCACAGCCAGCTGCTGTACGGGCGGACCTACGACGTTATGGTCTTCGGCGCGGCCGGTATTGTGTACCTGATCGTCAACGGCCTGCTGACGCTGTTAATGCGTCTGGTGGAGCACAGAGCGCTGGCGTTTGAGCGCCGAAGCTAACGTTCATAAATGCATAATTAGTAAATAGCAAGACGGGTAAGGATGATGACTTACCCGTCTTTTTTTATGCCAATAAAAATACTTATACATCATTATTGAATATAAATTCATTTAATGGCATTGTAAAACCCGACCGCAAACACGGCACAACATCATAAGATTGACCGACGGGAGTTCGACGATGAAAAAGTTAGTTCTGGCTGCACTGCTTACCTCTTTCGCTTTTGGCGCCGCTGGCGCAGAAAAAATCAGCTTTGGCGTTTCCGCAACCTATCCTCCGTTTGAATCCATGGATGCTAATAATCAGATCGTTGGCTTCGATCTCGACCTGGCGAAAGCGCTGTGCAAGCAGATGCAGGCGGAGTGTACTTTTACCAACCATGCCTTCGACAGCCTGATCCCGGCGCTAAAATTTAAAAAATATGATGCGGTGATTTCCGGCATGGATATTACCCCGGAGCGCAGCAAGCAGGTGTCGTTCACCGAACCGTACTACGCCAACTCCGCGCTGGTTATCGCCAAAAAAGATGCCTTCCACTCATTTGCCGATCTGAAAGGCAAACGTATCGGGATGGAAAACGGCACCACCCATCAGAAATACCTGCAGGATAAGCATCCTGAAGTGAAAACCGTCGCCTATGACAGCTACCAGAATGCGTTTATCGACCTGAAAAATGGCCGTATTGATGGCGTATTCGGCGACACCGCGGTGGTCAACGAGTGGCTGAAAACCAACCCGCAGCTGGGCGTCGCCACGCCGAAAGTGACCGATGCGCAATACTTCGGTACCGGCCTCGGGATCGCGGTACGCCCGGATAACAAAGCGCTGCTGGAGAAGCTGAACGGCGCGCTGAAAGCAATTAAAGCAGACGGCACCTATCAGAAAATCAGCAGCCAGTGGTTCCCTGAGTAAGAGCAGGCCATTCCCGGCCTGCGCGGTAAATGCCTGAGGCGGGCGAGAGAAAACCATCGCCCGCTACGCGCAGCGCCACCGGAGGCATCTTACAGCGGCAGGGTAAAGCGGAAGCTGGCCCCTGCCGCGGCGTCCTGCAGGCGAATATCGCCGCCGTGCAGCTGCAGCATGCGGCGCACGATCATCAGCCCCAATCCCCCCGTCGATTCCCGGCGCTGGCCAGGCTCAAGCACCGAAGGACGTTCAAACAGGGTTGCCCGCAGCTCGCTGGCGACGCCAGGGCCGCTGTCCGCCACCTCGACGACAATCTGCGACGCCTGCTGGCGCGCCGTCAGGCGAATCAGCCCTCCTTCCGGCGTGTGGCGAATGGCGTTATCGAGTAAATTCGTCAGCACCCGCTCGATCATCGATAAATCGGCCACCACCGGCGGCAATCCCTCGGCCAGCGACAGCTGTAAACCGATACCGCGGGTAGCAATGGCTAAATCGAATTTCTGCGCGACGTCCTGAACCAGCTCAGCGAAGATGAACTTCTCCGGCTGCGGTTTGATGCCGCCATGTTCGAGCCGGGCCAGCTCAAACAGCTGCTGCGACAAATGGCGAACCTTATTGCCCTGGCGCAGCGCGATATTCAGATACTGCTGGCGATCCTCGGCATTAAGCCGGTCGGCCTTCAGCGTCAGCGTCTCCAGATAGCCAAGCAGCGAGGTCAGCGGAGTGCGCAGATCGTGGGAAATATTGGCGATAAACTCGCGCCGCTGGCGGTCGCTATCGGCCAGACGATCCCACTGATCGGCAATCTGCCGGGCCAACTCAATAAAGCGATTATGCAGGATCGCCACCTCATTCCCGGGATGCGGGTCGGGCGTCTGCGCCGCCAGCGCTTTGATCGCCACCATGCTGTCCGGACCGGGTATCGCCACCTGGGCGGTGAGCTGACGCACCGGCCTCGTGACCCAGTACCACGCCAGCCCTCCCGCCAGCAGGCCAAACAGCGCCACCAGCAGCAGCGTCCACAGCAGCAGGCTCCACAGCGTCTGCTGCCAGGCGGTTGCCGCCAGTTCGTTAAAGGTTTCTCCCTGCAGAATGATATAGAGATAGCCGCGCAGCTGGCCCTCGAGGCGCAGCGGCGCAACGCTAAAGACTTTCTGCTGTTCGAGGCTGCGGGGATCGTCGCCGTAAACCGGCCACGTGCCGCCAGAGAGGAACGCCTGCACCGGCGCCAGATCGATGCGCTGGCGTTTGATATGGCCCGGCGGCGCGGCATCGGCTAACAGCTCGCCGTCAGGAGAAACCAGATAGAGCTCAACGCTGGGATTAAAAATCATCAGCCGGTCGAACAGCGGCTTCAGCGCCTGGCGATCGACCTGCCCCTGCGCATCCAGCAGCGGCTCGCGGGCGACAATCTGCTGCGCCAGCCCGGCAGAAAGACGCTGCACCATCGCGTTACCGTACTGCGCGCTGATATAGAGCTGAACGAGGCACACCGCCGCCGCGCACAGCAGCAGCAGCGAGGTGAAGACCAGCGCCAGGCGCTGGCTCAGGCTGAGACGGCGCATCATTGCCCCACCTCTTTGCGCTCTACGGCAAACTTATAGCCCTTTCCCCACACGGTGAGGATAATTTCAGGCTCCGTCGGCTCGTGCTCGATTTTGCTGCGCAGGCGGTTGATATGGGTATTGACCGTATGTTCGTAGCCTTCGTGCTGGTAGCCCCAGACGCTGTCGAGCAGGGCCAGGCGCGAAAAAACCTCTCCCGGATGACGGGCGAAGTAGTACAGCAGATCGAACTCGCGCGGGGTCAAATCGACCAGTTCGCCGCGCAGTCTGACCTCGCGCGACAGCGGATCGATATTGAGGCCGTGGCAGGCGATGCGCCCGGCATCCATCAGCAGATTTAGCCCCATCGCCTCCTGGCGGCGGAACACCGCTTTGACGCGCGCAATGAGTTCCAGAACGGAGAAGGGTTTAGCCAGATAATCATCCGCCCCCATCTCCAGCCCCTGCACGCGCTGGATTTCGCTGGATCGGGCGCTGATGATGATCACCGGCAGATAGCGGGTCATCTGACGGATGCGCCGGCAGATCTCCAGGCCGTCAACGTTCGGCAGCATCAGGTCGAGGATCACCGCATCCCAGGGGCTTTTTTCCAGCAGCGCCAGGGCCTGCGCGCCGTCCGCTACGTGGACAATCTGATACCCCTCGTCCTGCAAATTCAGGCGCAACAGGGCGGCAATATCATCGTCATCTTCAACTAACAGGATTTTCTTCGCCACCGGTGTCGCTCCGCTAATATCATGCTCTTATTAACGAAGCTTACCCGATTTTGGCCAGCAGAAGAGTTCACATTTTGTTTAAACTTCGCGTACCAGCAGCGTCAGCACTTCATAGTGCGCGGTGTGGGGGAACATGTCGAACAGCTGCACCCGCTCGGTTCGATAGCCCGCCAGCTGGGCGATATCTTTGGCCATCGTGCGGGCGTTGCAGCTGGAGTAGATAATATAGGGCGGAGCCATGCGGCTTAAGTAGTCGCACAGCTCGCTGCCAATCCCGCGGCGCGGCGGGTTCACCAGCACCAGCTGCGGAATTTCGCCCTCGCCGGTGGCAAAGCGGGTGGAGTCCAGCGCCTGGAAGTGGATGTTGCTGAGGCCCAGCCCGGCGGCGGACTGCCGCGCGCAGGCAATGGCCTCCGGCGCAATCTCGATGCCGGTCAGCCGCATCTGCGGAGTGGCGCAGTGCAGGCCAAAACCGCCGACGCCGCAGAACAGGTCCCACATGTGATCCACCGGCAGCTGGCGCACCCAGTCCCGGGCGGTGGCGTACAGCCGGCTGGCTACCTCAGGATTCGTTTGAAAGAAGCTTTGCGGGCGGATCCACAGCGGTACGCCGTTAAAGCTCTCCGCCAGCGCCTGCTGCGGGGTGAGGAAAATCTCCTGCTCCCCTTCCATAATCGCCATGTGCACCGGCTGAATATTGGCGGTAATCACCTTCAGCTGCGGCAGCTGCGCCTGCAGCCACGGCAGCGCGGCGCGCAGCTGGGCGAGCTTCGTCTCAGAGCGCAGCACAAAGCGCAGCATCATGCCGCCGTCGAGCCGGCTTTCGGTGAGCAGCAGATACTTCAGCTCCCCGCGTCGGCGGGCCACCTGATAAGGGGTGAGGCCGGCGCGGGCGATAAACGGCTTCAGCAGCGCGAAGACCGGCGCAAAGCTTGCCGGGTACAGCGGACAATCGGTCAGGTCTTCAGGATTGCCATCGCGGTGCAGCATGCCGAGCAGCGGACGCTCAACGCTGCCGCTGACCACCATTTTGGCCTTATTGCGAAAGCCGGCTTCCGGACCGGAGACCGGTTCGCACCACGTCGTCACCGGGCGTTCTGCCAGCAGCGACCGCAGATCGGCCATTTTATCGGCGAGCTGTTGTTCCAACGGCAGTTCCAGCCACTGACAGGAGCGACAGCGGCCCGCGTCATAGAGTGCGCAGTGCATAAAAAGACCTTCAAAAAATCAGGGGCGGGGATTGTATCACCGTTATTGCAGTCGGAAAAACCGTCGGCACGATGCCGGGACAAACAGCAGCATCAGCACCAGCAGGTCGGGCAGTTTCTGCATCACCAGCGAACGGAAAATTTCCCGCTTCGATTCACCGGCAATGCTAAACAGTTCCGGGTAGCCGTAGCCCAGCGAGGCGGCCCACAGATAGCCGCTGACGATAATTTGCGTCAGCAGATAGATCCAGCGCGCCCGGTTACGCCCTTTCACCAATGAAAACGCGCACCAGATTTCAACAAATACCAGCAGCAGGCTTGAGAAGAAGACCAGCGTCAGGGGCCACGTCTGCACGCTGCGATGGATAAACTCACCGACCCCCCGCACGCCAAGCTGATTGAGGATCATCAGCAGGTCGAGGGCGCGGATTAAAATAATGGCGAACGCCGCCACCTGCACCAGCGCAGGGACGTTCAGGCGAGCATGAGAGGAACGAGTTTTTGTAAACAATCCCAACGGTTAAGTCTTCCATGAAAACGGCGTCGCGCAATCGCGACGCCGGCACCAGGTCTTGCTATCGATTTTAGGGGCTTCAGCCGCGTCTTGCACGCTGGATATCGCGTACTCGCTGCTTTTCTGCGCGGGCCATCAAATACCAGGCGATAAAACCAACAATCCCGACCACGCCGAGGATAAGCGTCGCCAGGGCGTTGATTTCCGGATTGACGCCCATGCGCACGCTGGAGAAAACCAGCATCGGCAGCGTGGTGGCGCCAGGGCCGGAAACAAAGCTGGCAATCACCAGATCGTCCAGCGACAGGGTGAACGCCAGCAGCCAGCCGGAAATCACCGCCGGCATGATCATCGGCAGCGTGATGATGAAAAACACCTTCAGCGGCGCGGCGCCCAGATCCATCGCCGCCTCCTCGATGGAGTGATCCAGCTCGCGCAGCCGCGACGAAATCACCACCGCGACGTAGGCGGTACAGAAGGTCACGTGCGCCAGCCAGATGGTCAGCATACCGCGATCCGACGGCCAGCCAATCGCGTGTCCCAGCGCGACGAAAAGCAGCAGCAGCGACAGGCCGGTAATGACATCCGGCATCACCAGCGGCGCGGTGATCATAAACGCAAAGCCGTTCGATCCGCGAAAGCGGCCGAAGCGCACCAGCACCACCGCGGCGATAGTCCCGAGGATCGCCGCCGCCGTTGCCGCGCAGGTGGCGATAGTCAGGCTAAGACCCACGGCGCTCATCATCGCATCGTCGTGGAACAGCACGCTATACCAGCGCGTTGACCAGCCGGCCCACACGGTCACCAGCTTCGAGCTGTTGAACGAGTAGATCACCAGCATCAGCATCGGCGCATACAGGAAGGTAAACCCAATCACGAGGATCAAAATTCGCCACGGCGAACGTACTACCGGCAAATCACTCATCCGTGTTCCCCTATCTGTTTTTGCTGATGCTTGTGGAACCACATAATTGGTACGATCAGCAGCAGCAGCATCACAATGGCCACCGCCGAAGCCACCGGCCAGTCGCGGTTGTTAAAGAACTCCTGCCACAGCACGCGGCCGATCATGATGCTGTCCGGGCCGCCGAGCAGTTCCGGAATAACAAACTCGCCCACGGCCGGAATAAAGACCAGCATCGAACCGGCGATAATCCCGCCTTTGGTCAACGGCACGATCACCTGGAAGAACGTTTTCAACGGGCGGGCGCCCAGATCCAGCGACGCTTCCACCAGCGAGTAGTCGATCCGCGTCAGCGCGGTATAAATGGGCAGCACCATAAACGGCAGGTAGGCGTAAACAATGCCGATATAGACCGCCAGGTTGGTGTGCAGAATCTCCAGCGGCTGGTCGATGACCCCCAGCCACAGCAGAAAGTTATTCAGCACGCCGTTACTTTTCAGCAGCCCCATCCACGCATATACGCGGATTAAGAACGAGGTCCACGACGGCAGGATCACCAGCAGCAGCAGGATATTGCGCGTTGACGGCTTGCTGTGCGCCACCGCCCACGCCAGCGGATAGCCCAGCAGCAGGCAGCAGAACGTTGAGATCCCGGCCACCTGCAGCGACTGCAGATAAGCCTCAAAGTAGAGCGGATCGTCGGTTAGCTGCAGGAAGTTCGCCAGATTAAGGGTGACCGTCAGCTGACCGTCGGCCCACTCCAGCAGGTCGGTATAGGGCGGTATAGCCCGCGCCATCTCTGCGAGGCTGATTTTAAAGACGATCAGGAACGGCAGCAGAAACAGCAGCGTCATCCACAGATACGGCAGCGCAATCACCAGCTTGCGGCCGTGGGCCATTTGCAGGCGCGTCAGCCACGGCGTCACGCCGCCCGGCTTTTTCGCCCCTGCCGGTGGTTCTAATATACTCATCGCCCTCTCCTTACACCGTCAGAACGACGCAGCTGTCCGCGTCCCAGCATAAACGGACTTCATCACCCCAGGTTGGCGAGCCTTTGCGATGACGATGTTCATTCTGCAGCTGGGCGCTGAGCATCTGCCCGCTTTGCAGGCGCACGTGGTAGATAGACAGATCGCCGAGGTAGGCAATGTGGATCACCTCACCGACGGCAAAGTTATAGCCATCCGCCGGCGGCTCGTCGCAGAGCATGATTTTCTCCGGACGCAGGGCGACCCAGACCGGCACGTTATCGACGATGGAAGCATCAGGGTCGACCTTGAGCGGATGCACCAGCCCCGGCGAGTTGAGCACCAGACCATCTTCCAGCCGCTCCTGCACCAGCCCTTCGAAGACGTTGACCGAGCCGATAAACTCCGCGCTGTAGCGGGTCGTCGGGTGCTCGTAGATCTCCTCCGGTTCGCCGATTTGCACGAACTTACCGCGATTCATGATCGCAATACGCCCGGCCATAGTCATCGCCTCTTCCTGATCGTGGGTCACCATCACGCAGGTCGCCCCCACGCGTTCGAGGATGTCCACCACCTCCAGCTGCATCCGGTCGCGCAGCTTTTTATCCAGCGCGCCCATCGGCTCGTCGAGCAGCAGCAGCTTCGGCCGTTTTGCCAGGCTACGGGCCAGAGCCACGCGCTGGCGCTGGCCGCCGGACAGCTGGTGCGGCTTGCGTTTCGCAAACTCCTGCATATGCACCAGCGCCAGCATCTCCTGCACCCGGCTGGTGATTTCGGCCTTCGGCAGCTTGTCCTGCTTCAGGCCAAAGGCGATGTTCTGCTCCACCGTCATATGGGGGAACAGCGCGTAGGACTGAAACATCATGTTGATCGGCCGCTGGTACGGCGGGACGCGCGACAGGTCGACGCCATCCAGCACAATCTGCCCGGCGGTAGGCTGCTCGAAGCCAGCCAGCATGCGCAGCAGCGTTGATTTCCCGCAGCCGGATGCGCCCAGCAGAGCGAAGATTTCGCCTTTATAAATAGTGAGATTGACGTCATCGACGGCGTGCTGCCCATCGAACGATTTGGTCAGGTTACGGATTTCCAGCAGCGGGGTCAGCGCCTTAGGGGTTTTCATTTGTGGGCGGGAAATTAGGTCATTCACTTAGCTGCTCTCCGGCAAAAAACTCACCACCGTATGGCCCGGTTGCCATACATCATTCTTTTCGTGCAGTCGCACCATCCTGGTGCGTTTTTTTAGCCGGGCATACTGCAATACTCCGGCTACTCGTCACCTGGTCAGGCCCGGCGAACCGGGCCATCAGATTTTATTTCCCGCTTTTTACCTTGGTCCACGCGCGGGTGCGCACGCGGTCGATTTTCGGCTCCTGAACCTTCAGGGTGAACAGCTTGGCGAACACGTCGGCCGGCGGATAAATCGCCGGATTACTGCGGATGGCTTCGCTGACCAGCGGCGTTGAGGCCTTGTTGCCGTTGGCGTAGTACACCTGATCGCTAATCTTAGCGATGACTTCAGGGCGCATCAGATAGTTAAGGAACTGATAAGCCTCATCTTTATTCTTAGCATCTGCCGGCATCGCAAAGACATCGAAGAACGCCATCGCCCCCTCTTTCGGAATAAAGTAGGAGACGTTCACGCCATTTTTCGCCTCTTTTGCCCGGTTTGCGGCCTGCCATACGTCGCCCGCCCAGCCGATCGCGACGCAGATATCGCCGTTGGCCAGGTCGTTGATGTACTGCGAGGAGTGGAAGTAGCGGATGTTCGGCCGCAGCTTGAGCAGCAGGTCGGTCGCCGGACCGGTATAGTCATCGGCCTTCATGCTGTTCGGATCTTTGCCGAGGTAGTTGAGCACGGTTGCAAAAATCTCTTCCGGCGCATCGAGGAAGGAGACGCCGCAGCTTTTCAGTTTTTCGAGGTTTTCCGGCTTCAGCACCAGATCCCAGCTATCCAGCGGCGCGTCTTTACCCAGGATGGCTTTCACTTTATCGACGTTATAGCCAATACCGGTGGTAGCCCACAGATACGGCATCGCATATTTGTTATCCGGGTCGTGCTTCGCCACCAGCTTTAAGACTTCCGGATCGAGGTTTTTCCAGTTAGGCAGCTTGCTTTTATCCAGCGGCTGGAACACGCCCGCCGCCAGCTGGCGCTCAAGGAAGCTGGCTGACGGTACCACCAGGTCAAAACCGGTGCTGCCCGCCATCAGTTTGCCTTCCAGCACTTCGTTGGAATCAAAAACGTCGTACACCACTTTAATGCCGGTCTCTTTTTCAAAATCGGCCACCGTGTCCGGGGCAATATAGTCAGACCAGTTGTAAACGTGCAGGGTTTTCTGTTCAGCGGCGAGCGAACCGGCAGAGACGGCCATCAGCGCGCCAGTCACCAAACCTGTTAACCATTTTTTACCAAAGGCGGTCATATCTCTTATTCCTTCTCAATGCCCGTTAACAACGGACTTAATATACGCAATTATCCGCATGCAAAAATCATGCATATTTTTTCATTGTCTAAGAAAAGGAGAGAGGACCTCTCCCGGAATGGTTGCCCGCAACTGGAAGCAGCGTCAGAATAACTGTAGCCAGAATAAGAGGCTATAGCCCAGGTAAAATAACGCCTTTTATCAATTTTTTATGCAATATGGGTCTATGTGATAAGCCGAAAGCGGCAGAATGGCGGTGAAAAATTCTTTAACGGCGGGTTAAAAGCAGAATAAAAGCGTGTAATACGCAGCCGCTCTGGCAGTGGCTGCGCTATTCATCGACGGGGCTAGTGAAGAAAATGGTGCTGAACCTCCTGCACCGCGAGATCCTCTTCCTCATCGGCTTTATACAGCAGCTGATTGGCCGCGGCTTCGAGGATAATCATAGAGATCTGCTCTTCGCCCAGGCGGAAGAACCAGCCGAACTGATCGACGGTAATGCCGACGCCAACGGGCAGCGCCTGACAAACCACCAGCTTGGGCAGATTATCGTCCTGGATATCGAGGAAGGCTTTGGCGGTCAGCGAGCTGGCGTTAATCGCCGAGAGATCCGCCGCGAGCGGCAGCAGCGCCGACGGCTTCACCTCCGCCAGCGCGGAAAAGAGCACCACGTTATCCACCAGATCGAGCTTGGCGTCAAAAATGCCGTCGAAGTTCTGCATGTGCGGCAGGTGCAATGCCTGGCAGGAATCACACTCAAAAAAGCTGATGCCTAATTCGTCGAGCCAGTGACGTAACGTATCAAGACCCGGAACGACCAGTGAATCCATATGACCTGTAACCTCTTGCTGTGGAAAAACGACGTCATAGCTTACGCAAAAAACGCGGCGCATACCATGAAAGTGTCATCAATGCGCGCTATCCGCCCATTTTCAGACAGAATTCCGGCGTCGCCTGCCGCTCAATCCAGGCCACCATATGCCCGGCGATATCAACGCCGGTAGTCGTTTCGATGCCCTCAAGACCCGGCGAGGCGTTAACTTCCATCACCAGCGGCCCGCGGTCGGCGCGCAGGATATCGACCCCGGCAACGTCCAGACCGAGCGTTTTCGCCGCCTTAATGGCGATCGCTCTCTCCTGCTCGCTAATCGTCGCCACCGTTGCAACGCCGCCGCGGTGCAGGTTGGAGCGGAAATCGCCCTCTTTCGCCCGCCGCTCAATCGCCGCCACGACCTCATCCCCCACCACCAGACAGCGAATATCCCGCCCTTTCGCCTCGGCGATATACTCCTGCACCAGAATATGGGCGTTCAGCACGCGGAAGGCGTCAATCACGCTCTCCGCCGCCTGACGGGTCTCTGCCAGCACCACGCCGATTCCCTGCGTGCCTTCGACCAGCTTGACCACCAGCGGCGCGCCGCCGACCATAGCGATCAGGTCGCTGGTGTCATCCGGGGAGTGGGCAATACCGGTCAGCGGCAGGTCGATCCCCTGACGCGCCAGCAGCTGCAGCGAACGCAGCTTGTCGCGCGCGCGGGTAATGGCGACAGATTCATTCAGCGGATAGCTGCCCAGCAGCTCGAACTGACGCAGCGCGGCGGTGCCGTAATAGGTAATTGCCGAGCCGATGCGCGGGATCACGGCATCGAAATGCGGCAGCTGGCGGCCTTTATAGTGAATCGATGAGGCTACCGGGCTGACGTTCATATAGCAGGAGAGCGGATCGAGGATTTCGACCTGGTGGCCGCATTTTTGCGCGGCTTCACTCAGGCGACGACATGAGTACAGCGTCCCGTCCCGGGATAATATGGCAATTTTCACCCTGCACCTCGGCAAAAAGACCCGTTCAGGCGGGCCGTTGATAGCTGACAAGTCGCAACATTAGCGCTGGCCTGGCGGAACACCCGGATGCCAGACCGGGTGCAGTTTACACGCAATCAGCGCGTTGCCCATCCCTGCTTATGCAGATAGTCGAGAATAAACGGCCGGCTTTCTTTGATGATGGTGCGGCGGATATGGTCGCTCCAGGTATCCCGGCGCGCGTTGCTGCCGCGCGACAGGTAGTACTGCGCCATCTGCTCGTCATACTGTGCCAGCACGTCGTCATCGACCGGCTGATAGCCGTTTTCATGGACCAGCATCGCCGCCGGCATGCGCGGCTTGACGTCAGGATTATCGGCCGGCCAGCCGAGGCACAGCCCAAACAGCGGCAGGACGTGCTGCGGCAGCTGCAGCAGCTCGGTCACCGCCTCAATGCTGTTGCGGATGCCGCCGATATAGACGCCGCCAAGGCCCAGCGACTCCGCGGCCACCAGCGCGTTCTGCGCCAGCATCGCGGTATCGACGGCGCCGAGCAGGAGCTGCTCCGCCAGGCCCAGCTGGGCATCCGGGCAAATTTGCAGCAGACGGTTAAAGTCGGCGCAGAATAGCCAAAACTCCGCCGCCTGCGCGACGTGCTGCTGGCCGCCGCTCATCGCCGCCAGCTGCTCGCGCAGGCGCGGGTCGGTAATACGAATAATCGAAGTACATTGTAAAAAGCTGGAGCTGGAAGCTCCCTGCGCGCTGGCAATAATCGCCGCGCGCTGTTCGTCGCTAATGGGTTCGTCGGTAAAGTGGCGAATGGAGCGGTGGCTACGCAGCAGCTCAATGGTCGGCGTCATCTCGTTTTTCTCTGTCTGACAATGAAGAAGGTGTTTTTTTGCTTTCGGTTAGCTGGGGCGCAACGATCTTCGCCATCCGCCACACCAGCGCTATCGCGGCCGGGATCATCAGCAGCACGCCGACAAAAATCATGATCAGCGCCGCGGTTGGGCTGGCAAAAGGCGCCGGCAGATGCAGGTACTGATTAAGCGAGAGCCAGGCCAGCGTCAGCAGCACGATGCCGACGATCTCTACCAGCAGAACGCTTTTGGGTAACGCAGCGGGCGATCGCATAACTCTCCTCCGGTCCGTGGGTTTCGCGCGGCGAAGCAAAAAATCGTTGCACAACAGGGTCAGTATAACGGTTCAAAAGCAAAGTCATTTATCAAACATAGCCTTAAACCATCAAAGCAAAAGGCAGAACCTTCTTTTACTCACCGGCAGAACGCGGCATCATAGGCCCCATTCGCCATCCGGCTGAGATTTAAGGAGAGAAATAATGTTTACCGTAATTTTTGGTCGTCCAGGTTGCCCATATTGCGTACGTGCCAAAGAGCTGGCAGAAAAACTGACCAACGAGCGCGACGATTTTAACTATCGCTACGTTGATATTCACGCTGAGGGCATCAGCAAAAGCGATCTGGAAAAGACCGTAGGTAAACCGGTTGAGACCGTGCCGCAGATTTTCGTCGATCAGAAGCATATCGGCGGCTGCACCGACTTTGAAGCCTGGGCCAAAGAGAACCTCGGCCTGTTTGCCTGAGCCGGTTCATTGCTCTGATGAGTTGCTGCGTCTGGTATCGAGCCAGACGCAGATAAACAAAGAGCACAGCGCGCCGAGCGCACACCAGAATACCGCGCTAAACAGCCACGCCAGCTCCTGCCAGAACGTCCGCTGAGTAACGAAAAAAATCCGCATTATCGCCAGGCAAACCGGCGCCGCCAGAATTGCGCCGACCAGCGGCTGTAGCACGCGCCGTCCCGGAGAGAGACAGCTCGCCAGCGCGCCGGGCAGCAAAAAAAGCAGCAGCCCGAGCTCAGGGTTACCGCCAGCCCGAAAGGCGCCTTTCATATGTAATAACAGCGATAAACAGACCACGATAAACAGAAAGAACCCGCAGGCGACACCCGCCCAAGCACGCTCAGCTTTCACAACATCCTCCTGATTCTGCCTCTAACCCACTTCCAATTAGCCCAGTCAGATAAAGCATTCTGGCAATCCATGCCAATAAAGGCTCCCGATGGCGTAAATACGATTGTGACTAGCCGCAGCATCCAGGAAGGATTAAACTGTCGACTATATTTTTGCCGGTTATAACGGGATGCCAGAATAGGGTTCGGGACAACGCGAACACTGAAGCAACCTTAGACCAAATAACCATTTCCTTCAACAACTTACTAGTAAATGAGAAGTTGGTTTTCGTGAATATAAACGTCGCAGATTTGTTAAACGGGAATTACATCCTGTTATTATTCGTTGTCCTTGCACTCGGTCTCTGTCTCGGGAAACTGCGTCTCGGGTCAGTACAACTTGGTAATTCCATTGGCGTTTTAGTAGTTTCCTTATTATTAGGCCAGCAGCATTTCAGTATTAACACTGATGCGCTGAATCTGGGCTTTATGTTGTTTATTTTTTGCGTCGGCGTCGAAGCCGGCCCCAACTTTTTTTCTATTTTTTTCCGCGACGGGAAAAACTATTTGATGCTCGCCCTGGTGATGGTTGGCAGCGCGATGCTGCTGGCCTTAGGGCTGGGTAAACTCTTCGGCTGGGATATCGGCCTGACCGCCGGGATGCTCGCCGGCGCAATGACCTCAACGCCGGTGCTGGTCGGCGCGGGCGATACGCTGCGCCACTTTGGTCTACCGGCCGACCAGCTGGCGCTTTCGCTCGACCATCTGAGCCTCGGCTATGCCCTGACCTATCTGGTTGGCCTGGTCAGCCTGATCGTCGGCGCGCGCTATATGCCCAAGCTGCAGCATCAGGATCTGCAAACCAGCGCCCAGCAGATTGCCCGTGAGCGCGGGCTGGATACCGACTCTAAGCGTAAGGTCTATCTGCCGGTGATCCGCGCCTACCGCGTTGGCCCGGAGCTGGTGGCCTGGGCGGACGGCAAAAATCTGCGCGAGCTGGGGATCTACCGCCAGACCGGCTGCTATATCGAACGTATTCGGCGTAACGGTATTCTGGCTAACCCGGACGGCGATGCGGTGCTGCAAAAAGGGGATGATATCGCGCTGGTAGGCTACCCGGATGCCCACGCCCGCCTTGACCCTAGCTTCCGTAACGGCAAGGAGGTCTTCGACCGCGACCTGCTGGATATGCGCATCGTCACCGAAGAGATTGTGGTCAAAAACCACAATGCGGTGGGCCGCCGTCTCGCCCAGCTAAAGCTGACCGATCACGGCTGTTTCTTAAACCGTGTGATCCGCAGCCAGATTGAAATGCCTATCGACGATAACGTGGTGCTCAACAAAGGCGACGTTCTGCAGGTCAGCGGCGACGCGCGCCGGGTAAAAACCGTGGCGGACCGCATCGGCTTTATCTCCATCCACAGCCAGGTCACCGACCTGCTCGCCTTCTGCGCCTTTTTCATCGTCGGCCTGATGATCGGCATGATCACCTTCCAGTTCAGCTCGTTCAGCTTCGGCATCGGTAACGCCGCGGGGCTGCTGTTTGCCGGGATCATGCTCGGCTTCCTGCGGGCCAACCACCCGACTTTCGGCTATATCCCGCAGGGGGCGCTGAATATGGTGAAAGAGTTCGGCCTGATGGTCTTTATGGCCGGGGTCGGCCTGAGCGCCGGCGCCGGGATTGGCCACGGCCTCGGCGCCGTCGGCGGACAGATGCTGGCGGCGGGCCTGATCGTCAGCCTGGTGCCGGTAGTGATCTGCTTCCTGTTCGGCGCCTACGTCCTGCGCATGAACCGCGCAATGCTGTTTGGCGCGATGATGGGGGCCAGAACCTGCGCGCCGGCGATGGAGATTATCAGCGACACCGCGCGCAGCAACATTCCGGCGCTGGGATATGCGGGGACCTATGCGATAGCCAACGTGCTGCTGACCCTCGCCGGGACGCTGATTGTCATCATCTGGCCGGGGCTTCAGTAAATTTTTGCGAAAAAAATGCGCATTGGCAGAACTTTTCTCACGGGCATCAGTCATAAGTAGTGCCACTGCTTTTCTTTGATGTCCCCATTTTGTGGAGCCCATCAACCCCGCCACTTAGGTTCAAGGTTGATGGGTTTTTTGTTGCCTGAAATTCCCCATCCTGAATCACTCCGCCCTCAATCGTCCGTTTACAGCGCCGACGGCGGTTTGCATCATGACGTTTATTACCCATAGTTTTGCGCTAACGGGACAGAAGCTGTCTTATCTAAAGACAGATCTTCGGCGGCGCTACGCTTCCCCGGCCAGGCGGCCAACCATCAGGCGAATGGCCTTTTTTGAGAGCGGCGCGCTGTCGGTAACGAAATGCAGCGTCATGCCTTCAATAAACGCATCCAGCCCGCGGGCGGTTTGCGGTTCAAACCACTGCTCCAGCGTCTGCTGGCTGCGCTGCATCCAGCTTTGCATCACCGCCTTTAGCGCCGGCTGGCTGCTGCAGAAGGCATACAGCTGATACATCAGCTCCATGTTCCGCGCGGTGGTCACCTGGGCGCTAAAAATCAGATCGGCGATGGCGTCACAGGCCTCATCGCGATTGCTCACTCCGGCGAAAAACTGCTGATACTGAGCGGACATCTCGGCGGTAAAAATGCAAAACGCCTCCTCAATCAGCGCATCTATACCGCTGAAATAGTAGGTCAGCGAACCCAGCGGGACTTCGGCGCAGCAGGCAATCTTACGATGCGTGACCGCATGAATACCGTGGGCGGCAATCGTGTCCAGGGTCGCGTTCAAAATGCGCTCCCGACGCTGGGGATCGTTCGGTCGACGGGCCATATTCATCTCTTTTCATTGCGCCCCATTCACAGGTCATGATGGGAATAACGATAGCCAACAATTCGCTAACCTGAAGGCTATCCGGTGTATGTACAAATGTACACAAACTTGCTAGTGTTGTCTGCATCTTCTCATTCACTGGCGTTTACGGATGACAGCGCAAAACTCCCGCAGAGCCCTCCAGCTTCGGCTATGGGCGCTATTTATGTTCTTCTTTATCCCCGGATTACTAATGGCCTCGTGGGCCACGCGCACGCCGGCAATCCGCGATCTGCTGGCGCTATCGACGGCGGAAATGGGCATCGTCCTGTTTGGCCTGTCGATTGGCTCGATGAGCGGCATTCTCTGCTCGGCGTGGCTGGTTAAACGTTTCGGCACCCGCAAGGTTATTCGTACCACCATGTCCTGCGCGGTGGTGGGCATGGCGGTGCTGAGCGTGGCGCTGTGGTTCACTTCGGCGACCCTGTTTGCCATCGGGCTGGCGATTTTCGGCGCCAGCTTCGGTTCGGCAGAAGTGGCGATTAACGTTGAAGGCGCCGCCGTCGAACGCGAAATGAATAAAACCGTGCTGCCGATGATGCACGGCTTCTACAGCTTCGGCACCCTGATCGGCGCCGGTATAGGTATGGCGGTCACCGGCTTTGGCCTGCCCGCCGCGCCGCACATTCTGCTGGCCGCGCTGGTGGCGATCGCGCCAATTGCGATAGCCATTCGCGCCATCCCTGATGGCACCGGGAAAAATGCTGCCGAGGCCGCTCAGCAGGGGGAAAAAGGCCTGCCGGTCTGGCGCGACGTTCAGCTGCTGCTGATTGGCGTCGTGGTGCTGGCAATGGCGTTCGCCGAAGGCTCCGCCAACGACTGGCTGCCGCTGCTGATGGTGGATGGTCACGGCTTTAGCCCAACCTCAGGCTCCTTAATTTACGCCGGATTCACCCTCGGGATGACCGTTGGCCGCTTTACCGGCGGCTGGTTCATTGACCGCTACAGCCGGGTGACGGTGGTTCGCGCCAGCGCGGTAATGGGCGCGCTGGGCATTGGTCTGATTATTTTTGTTGATAATCCGTGGGTCGCCGGGATCTCCGTGCTGCTCTGGGGGCTCGGCGCGTCGCTCGGTTTCCCGCTGACCATTTCGGCCGCCAGCGACACCGGGCCGGATGCGCCGAAGCGCGTCAGCGTGGTGGCGATAACCGGCTACCTCGCCTTCCTCGTCGGGCCGCCGCTGCTGGGCTTCCTCGGCGAACATTTCGGCCTGCGCAGCGCCATGATGGTGGTGCTGGGGCTGGTCATGGTGGCGGCCCTGGTCGCTAGGGCGGTGGCCAGGCCGCAGCCTGAACCTGTAATGGAGAACAGTTAATGAGCATCAAACTAATTGCGGTAGATATGGACGGTACCTTTTTAAGCGATGCCAAAACCTATAATCGCCAGCGTTTTCTCAGCCAGTATCGGCGGATGCGCGAGCAGGATATCCGCTTTGTCGTCGCCAGCGGCAACCAGTACTACCAGCTGATTTCGTTTTTCCCCGAAGTGGCCAATGAGATTGCCTTCGTCGCCGAAAACGGCGGCTGGGTGGTCAACGCCGGAGATGACGTATTTAACTGCCAGATGCCGAAAGATCACTTTCACGCGGTCATCGACTTTCTGCAAACGCAGCCGGAAATTGAAATTATCGCCTGCGGCAAGCGCAGCGCCTATACGCTCAATCGATACAACGATGAGCTAAAAGCGGTCGCGGCGAAGTATTATCATCGCCTTGAACTGGTGGATGACTTCAATAACCTCGACGATGCGATCCTGAAATTTGGCCTTAACGTGCCCGATAATCTGATCCCCGAGATGCAGCCAAAGCTGCATGCGGCGCTAGGCGGGATGGTCAACGCCGTCGCCACCGGCTACGGCAGCATCGACCTGATTATGCCTGGCGTGCACAAGGCCAACGGCCTGCGCATCCTGCAGGAACGCTGGGGGATTGAAAATCATCAGGTCGTCGCCTTTGGCGACAGCGGGAATGATATTGAAATGCTGCAACACGCCGGATTCGGTTATGCCATGGCCAACGCCGCCGCGCCGGTAAAAGCCGTCGCCGGTTACAACGCGCCGCATAACAATGAGGAAGGGGTGCTGCATATTATCGATAAGGTGCTGAATCGCGAAGCGCCGTTCGCCTGACGCTTTCCCGGGTGAGGCGCCGCGCCGCACCCGGGATTACCAGCATGATTTACTGCGGATCGTTGCCGCTACCGACGCTTTTATCGTGCAGAAAATAGATAATCATCGCCAGCCACAGCACGCCGCTTAGCAGGTTAAACAGGCTGAACATCCCGCTGCCCCCCAGCTCATAAGCGTGTTTGCTGACTTCAATCCCGACGGTGAAGATCAGCATTTGCAGCATCCCCATCGCCGCCGACACCGTCCCTTTGCTCATGTCGCTGGCAAACAGCGTCAGGCGAACCAGGCCGGCGTTAGCCAGGCCAATTCCGAAGGCATAGACGCTCAGGCCGGCGGTCATCCACAGATAGGCGTGGGTCGATACCACCGTCGCCACCGCGGAGAGCAGCAGACCAAGCATAATCGGCCAGCCGCCGAGGATAATCAGCGAGCGTACCGTGCGTCGGGAGGTCAGCCGCGCCAGCACCAGATTACCGGCAATCAGCGCGCCAAACACCGGCACCTGCAGCAGACCGTACTCATAGCTGGTCGCCTGCTCACCGCTGATAATAATGACCGGCGACTGGGCAATCCACGCCAGCAGCGGCAGGCTAACAAAACCGGTAGCCAGCGCCCCGGCGACAAAGCGCAGATTTTTCAGCACCAGGCCATAATCACGGCCCAGCTCTTTCATCGACAGCTTCTCGCCCATGCGGGTGGCGGTCTCCGGCATCGCCCGCTGCAGCCCGAAGAAGGCGACGGCCGCCAGCACGGCAAACAGCACGAACATCATTTCCCACGGCAGGATGTGGACCCAGGCCGCGCCGACCAGCGGCCCGAGCAGCGGCGCAATCAGCGCGACGTTAGCCATCAGGGCGGTGATTTTGATACACATCGCCTCATCGAATGACTCCTGAATCGCCGCGTAGCCAACCGCCCCGATAAAGCACAGGCTGATGCCCTGCAAAAAACGCAGCAGCGTGAACTGTTCGATGGATTGGGCCAGCAGCGTCGCCAGGCAGGTGACGATAAACCACACCACCCCGGTCAGCATCACCGGGCGGCGACCAATACGGTCCGACAGCGGGCCAAGCAGCCACTGTAAAAACATCCCGCCCGCAAGGTAGGCGGTCATAGAAGTCGGAACCCACTCATTACCGACCTGAAACTCGGCGACCACCGAGAGCATGCCCGGTTGGATCATATCGTTGGCGATATAAGTGGAGAATTCGTATAAAACCAGGCACAGCGGAAAAAGCAGCGCCTGCCGTCCGAGGCGTTTGCCTGAAAGCGAATAATTCTGCATGAAAGCTCTTATTTAGAAAAAATCGCGCAAAGTTTAATGAAAGTCTTGCCGGGGAGATAGTGAATTGTGAGTGACAATTAAAAATAGCACAACGTTTCCCCCGCCCGGCGCCATTTTTATTATCCCTGTCTATATTTCGTTTATATTTCAATTAGGTTACAGGCCTTATACTCATTCCAGCCGGCGCTCAAACGAAGACGCCAGCCGAAAATGCATCATAACAAGCTGATAATTAAGACAATACTGCTTTATTTCATCGCCACCGTCTCTTAAGGTGGGCGGCTTATTGTTATCGGACCCTAAGAGCCTGAAAGTATGCTGGAAAATATCAACTACGCGCTGTTCGCATCGATCAACGCCACCCCCGCCTCACCGTCGTGGGCTATTGCGCTGGCCACCCTGCTCGCCAAAGATTTGATTTTGATTGTTCCTTTACTGACGGCCGCGCTGTGGCTGTGGCGACCGAACCAGCGCCAGCTGGTATTTAAGGTGCTGCTGGCCCTGGCAATAAGCCTGACGCTGTCGTGGATCTTCGGCCTTCTCTTCCCGCACCAGCGCCCCTTCGCCGCCGACGTCGGCTATCAGTTCCTGCACCACTCGCCGAATAACTCGTTCCCAAGCAACCACGGCACCATCAGCTTTACCTTCGCGCTGGCCTTCTTATTCTGGCATCGCCTGGGCGCCGGGATCGCGCTGATGACCGCAGCGATGGCTATCACCTGGTCTCGGGTCTATCTCGGCGTTCACTGGCCGCTGGACATGCTCGGCGGCCTGCTGACAGCCATGTGCGGCTGCCTGGCCGCGCAGCTGCTGTGGCACAGCGGCGGTCGTCCGCTCTATCAATACCTGCAGCGGCTGTACCGCCTCTGTTTCTCCCTGCCGATCCGCAAAGGCTGGGTACGCGAATAGCCCGCGCCGCCTGGCTCCTCACCCGGCGCGCACTTCAGACGCGTGACTAACCCCCTTCAGGCAGGTAAAATTGCCCACTGACGCCCTGCCAATGCAGGGCGATTTCAGCTTAGAGGGATTATGGAAACACGTCGTGATGAACGCATCAGCCAGCTTATTCAGGCCCTCAAGCGCAGCGATAAGCTTCATCTAAAAGAAGCCGCAGCGCTGCTGGGCGTTTCTGAAATGACCATCCGTCGCGACCTGAACGGCCATAATGGACCCGTTGTCCTGCTGGGCGGCTACATCGTCCTGGAGCCGCGCAGCGCCACGCACTACCTGCTTAGCGACCAGAAAACTCGCCTCGTGGATGAAAAACGCCGCGCCGCCCGCCACGCTGCCGGCCTGCTTGAAGCCCACCAGATGGCCTTTTTTGACTGCGGGACCACCACGCCGTGGATCATCGACGCGATTGATAACGCCCTGCCGTTTACCGGCGTCTGCTATTCGCTGAATACCTTTCTTGCGCTGCAGGAAAAGCCCCACTGTCGGGCCATCCTCTGCGGCGGCGAGTTTCACGCCAGCAACGCGATTTTTAAACCGCTGAGCCTGCAGGATACCCTGAGCCATCTGTGCCCGGACATCGCCTTCTACTCGGCGGCGGGAATTGACTGCGAGCAGGGGGCGACCTGCTACAACCTTGAGGAACTGCCGGTTAAGCACTGGGCGATGAGCAGCGCGCGCTACCACGTGCTGGTGGTGGATCACAGTAAATTCGGTAAGGTCAGGCCGGCGAGAATGGGCGATTTATCGCGTTTTGACGTGATTGCCAGCGACGTCTGTCCGGATGACGATCTGCTGGCGCTGGCGAAGGAAAAACAGATTTCACTGCTGTACTGATCGCGCCCCGCAGGGCGCGACCGGCAGATTATGAGAACCAGCCGCCGAACCAGCCGTGCAGTTTCATCAGCACGAAGTCCATCATTCGGCTAAAGAAGCCGCCTTCGTTTACCGCTTCCATCACGATAAGCGGACGCTGCTCAATGGTTTTATCATTGAGTTTAAAGTCGATGGTCCCCACCACCTGCCCTTTGGTCAGCGGTGCCGTCAGCTGCGTATCCTTCAGGGCGTAGCTGGCTTTCAGGTTCTTCATCTGACCGCGCGGAATGGTAATCGAGCCGGCTTCACCTGCGCCTAGCTTCGCTTCGCTGCTATCGCCAAACCACACGCGCTGGGTGATAAAGGTGGCGTCCGGCTTAATGGGCGTCACGGTTTCATAGAAGCGGAAGCCCCAGGTCAGCAGCTTTTCTGACTCGTTAAAGCGAATACGGTCGGTTTTGGTGCCCAGCACTACGGCAATCAGGCGCATGTCGCCCTGCGTTGCCGAGGAGACCAGGTTATAGCCCGCTCCGGTTGTGGTCCCCGTTTTCACGCCATCGGCGTTGAGGTTGGAGCTCCACAGCAGGCGGTTACGGTTAGGCTGACGGATCTTATTGAAGGTAAACTCTTTTTCTTTATGGATAGCGTACTCTTCAGGGACGTCGTGGATCATCGCTTTGGTCAGCAGCGCCATATCGCGGGCGGTACTGAACTGACCCGGCGCATCAAGGCCGTGCACGGTCATAAAGGTGGTATTCGCCAGGCCCATTTTCTGCGCATAGCCGTTCATCAGGCTAACAAACGCATCCTGGCTTCCTGCGACATAGTCGGCAATCGCAATGCTGGCATCGTTGCCGGACTGAATGATGACGCCCTTATTGAGATCCTCAACCGACACCTGCATACCCGGTTTGAGGAACATCACCGATGAGCCGCGCAGCGCCGGGTTGCCGGTTGCCCAGGCATCGCGACCCACGGTCACCATATCGGTAGATTTAATCTTGCCCGCTTTCAGCGCCTGCCCAACGACATAGCTGGTCATAATTTTGGTCAGACTTGCCGGATCGAGTTTTTCATCGGCATTGCCTTCGCTGAGCACCTTGCCGCTGGCGTAGTCCATCAGGACCCAGGCTCGCGCATCAATCGATGGGGCATCGGGGAGTTGTTCTGCAGCCTGAACCGCAGGCGCAACGAGAACGAGAAGAGCGCAGCCTGCCGCGAGGCCGCGAAGGGAAAAAGCATCATGCGTCATAAGAGCCACCCAAGTATCCTTTCCAAACAAAATATGCCGCAGCACTCTATCGGCGCAGCAGCAGCCGGTGAGTAAAGCGTACAAATGACCTTAAAGAAACAGCGAGTTGGTAAAGTTTTTAAAGTTTACTCAATAACCTCGCGTCTTGCTGAAAACAGAGCAATTTTTTTGATCGCGATTGCCTATATATTAACTTTATTCCAACATGATGACTCACCTTGCTGCAACGACGGCTCAATAACTGACGGGAACCGATATGATTACGCTATGGGGTAGAAACAATTCAACTAACGTGAAAAAAGTACGCTGGGTGCTGGAAGAGCTGGACCTTCCCTATCAGCAGATTATGGCGGGGCTGGAGTTTGGTGTGAATCACGACGCGGAGTATCTGGCGATGAACCCGAACGGTCTGGTGCCGCTGCTGAAAGACGATGGCCTCGTGCTGTGGGAGTCGAACGCCATTATTCGCTATCTGGCGGCGCAGTACGGGCAAAACCGCCTGTGGGTTGACGATCCGGTCCAGCGGGCGCAGGGCGACAAATGGATGGACTGGGCCAACGGCTCGCTCTCTCCCGCCCACCGCCCGGTATTGATGGGGCTGGTGAGAACGCCGGAGGAGAAACGCGATCCCGCAGCGATTGCCGCCGGTATCGCCGCCTGTGAAGCGCTCTTCGCCATCCTCGACGCCGAGCTGGCGGTATTCCCGTGGCTGTCCGGCGAGTCGTTTGGCCTCGGCGATATTGCCGTTGCGCCGTTCGTCTACAACCTGATGACCATCGTAACGACCTGGCAACCGCGCCCGAACCTACAGCGCTGGTATCAGCAGATTAACGAACGCCCGGCCTGGCGCAGCGTCGTGGCGATCCCGGTCACCTGAGGCTAACTCTGCGGGCTGACCTTCAGCAGTTCGCCGTTGGATTCGTCGGTCAGGACGTACAGATAGCCATCGGGTCCGACGCGAACATCGCGGATACGCTGGCCGCGATCGCGCAGAATTCGCGCCTCTTCGCTGACGCTATTGCCCTTTACGTCGAGGACAATCAGCGACTGGTCCTTCAGCGCGCCGATAAACAGCTTGTGCCGCCACTGGGGGAAGGTTGCGGAATCGTAGAAGGCCATGCCGCTCACCGCGGGCGACGTTTTCCAGACAAACAGCGGCGCTTCGGTTCCGTCCACCGCCGCTCCCTGAGCTTCCGGGATAGGCAGACCGCTGTAATTTATGCCGTGCGTCGCCAGCGGCCAGCCGTAGTTCTTACCTCTCTGCGGGATGTTAATCTCATCCCCGCCGCGCGGGCCGTGTTCATTGAGCCACAGGGTATCGCTCCACGGATTGATCGCCATTCCCTGCGGGTTACGGATCCCGTAGGCCCAAATTTCCGGCCTTGCGTCGGCGCGGCCGACAAACGGATTATCCGCCGGAACCTCTCCCGCCTCGGTCAAACGCACCACCTTGCCCTGCAGCTTGTCCAGATCCTGGGCCGTCGCCCGCTGGTTATTCTCCCCTAAGCCGATAAACAGGTGCCCCTTACCGTCAAACGCCAGACGCCCGCCAAAGTGGTTGCCGGTGGAGAGCTTCGGCTGCTGGCGAAAGACCACCCGAAAATTCTCCAGCCGCCGACGATCCTCACTCAGGCGGCCGTATCCTGCCGCGGTTCCCGCTTTGCCATCGTCACCGGCTTCCGCGTAGCTCAGCCACACCTTCCGGGAGTGGATAAAGTCCGGCGCCAGCGCCACGTCCAGCAACCCTCCCTGCCCGCTGGCCCACACCTGAGGTACGCCGGAAATAGCCGGCGACAGCCCCTCCCCCTGGCGCCAGAGCTTCAGCTCGCCGCCGCGTAGGGTGATAAGTATCCCCTGCCGGTCGGGGAGAAACGCCAGCGCCCACGGATGTTCGAGCTTATTTTGCAAAACCTCAACGTGCACCTTCTGGGCGACGGCGGCGGCAGGTAACAGCAGAGCGGTAAGGACTATCAGGGCGACGGTCTGGCGCATGGCTCACTCCTTTTATCAGCAATGAAATAAGGGTAGCCAGCGAAGGGGATCGGCAGGGGGAGCTTTACATAACATTAAGCAGGGGGGCATGCCCCCCTGAATTCAGACGCGGGTTATTGGCGCTGATGCATTCAGTTTATGAATGTTTAGCGACAATCCTGCCAGGCAGCGTTCTAGCGTCTCTACGTTAACCGCAATATAAGACGGACAATCGTGATGCCCGCTCATCAGGCAAACCGCTGCGGAAGCAACGAATTCACCCGCAAGGCGAAGAGCTTCCCTTTCCTCCGGCGTAACAGCGTGCTGCAATCGCGGCGCGTGTTCACGCATTTCACAACAAAGCTCAAACAGGTTATCACGCAGATGCTCGTTCTCGCTGACTGACATATAGCCTTTAGCTTTGCGTAGCTGCAGATAAGCATCGAGATCAATGTTAGCATTAATCAGCTTATTCAAAAGGTTACGGTACAGTCTGTCAACGGTCATCATGGTTCCTCCTCTGTCGTCCATTACCATAATTATAATATGGTCGTTTTTTGCGCAAAGTCATGCGCGAGGTCAATAATTCCCGGTTAATTAACATCATTTACAATGTTGCGATAATGTTTAAATCTGTCGAAATGCGCCGCCTGCCGGGATGCCATCCGGCGAGCATTGACGCGCCGCTCAGCGGTTCGATAGCGCAACCGCGGCGATATAGCGCAAAACCTGGCGCGCAAAGGGAGCAAACGGCCAATATAGAGGTAAGAGAAAGGTCGCTCCCGCGACGCAATATGAACAGACGCCGGTCGCGTCGGCGGAAAATAAGAAAAGATCCGTGGGCATAATAAACCGGATATCCGCGAAGCATCTGCGGATATCAGCAGGATATTAAGGCCGCGATCCCGGCCTGCCGGTAAATATTTTACATCCGCAGCTGCTAACAACTATATAAATAGTGATTTATTTTTATTTAACATTAGCCCATCATTCGGACAAGATGCTAAATGGATAGCAAACGGAAGAGAGAAAACTATTTTTACAGTATACATACCCGGCACAACGCAGCAGAATATAGGTCCCTATAAACCATACCAGGCGTTCTTATGAAAATAATGATGATAATAATTGTGCTGTCAGCACTCATTTTTATTTTCATAAACCCTCTGAATTCAGAGCCTGTTACGCATCATGATTATTATTTTGATACATCCCACGTTAGCATTAACGACCGGCATCAGGAGCCAGAGATAAATCCTCGCGCCTTCCCACGAAACCTGTAAAGACAGCCCGTAAATGGCGGAACCACTGCCGGTAGCGTAGGGAGAATAGCGCCCGTTAAATAGCCCATAAAATAACCTGAGATCGCCTGCAATGTAAAATCAGCCGGTGACCATTAACCTGTTTATCCACTGACCATGACAGAGAATATGAAACTTAAAAATAGTAAAAAAACACATACTGGCAGCATCGTATTTACATTATTTATCGTAATGAACGTTCTGATGCTGGCCGTCAGCATCTACGTACTCTATTTTAGCTCTGCGGCCCCCTTTGCGGATCACAGAATTATCCGCGACGCGACCTTCTGGATTAGCGCATTCAAGCACATCCTCTTTCTTAGCGGCCTGTGGATTTTCTTCGATGTCATTTTTTCAGTTTACTTTTTCTTCAAAAGAAAATAACACGCCAATCTTCTACCTATTACGGAAAGCAGCATGATATTTATCCTCGTCTGGCTCATTGCTATGGGCACCAGTGAATTATTACTTTGGTCATACAGTTACCTCCATATTCTGTCACCGGTTATCTACGTCACCCTCTGCCTTATGTATTTGTATCAGCGTAAAAAAATCCGCCATTGCCCTGATTTAAGCATCAATGAGCAAAAGATCAGGGTGCTGCGGTTAGGGATTGTGTTCCTTATCGCCATGCTGATTATGCTGGCGCTCACCGTACATATTAATGTGCTGATTAGCCTGTACGGCAATCTTTAATCCCGACGTATAAAGGCAGTTCGGGCAGCGCCCAGGGCCGGTAAGTTCCCGAACTGTTGTATCGGTATTACCGGGCATGCCCGTCTTATCAGGCGATATTCTACGCTGGACAGGGATGACGCCAGATATCAACGTCCGGCGCTCACTTTCAGGATCAATATATGCTCCGCCCTTTGCTGATGCTCTGCTGTATTTTGGTACTTTGCAGCTGCTACCCTTTAGATAAAAAAGAGGACGACCTACCCGACATACGGCTGAACAGGCCGCAGTGCGCAAGCCGAAATGATATTATTACATGCGACTGGGGATAATACTGCTTAGCGGAAACTCCACTGAACACTCATAACGAAAATCGCCGGAATAATAATTCCGCCCTCAACGCCAAAATAATCCGTAAAGTTATATTGCAGGCCATGATAAACATACGGGGAGAAGCCTACCCCGGTTAACTTCTTCGCCGTCCGGTAGGCCCCCGAGTCGCCGCAGTGGCTGAACGCTTTAAAAAAGAATTCCCCGGTGTAGGCGTATACGCCTTTAAACGTCCAGCCGCTTTGGCCTGCAACCCAGTCTCTTCTCATACCCAGCGACAGGCAGCGATCGTCAAAACTATTTTTCATCGTCCCGGCTAACGCGCTATATCTGGAATCCGGCGAAAACTTTCGCTCTACTGACAGAAACTGATTATTAAAATGCTCGTTATACTGCCCATGATTTCCCGTCAGGTGGTAGACATACGAACCGGTATTTATCGAATATAAATTAAGCTCCCCGGCATACCCTGGCCCTGCGGCCATCATTGAAATACCTAATATACAACTTCGTTTTTTAAACATGGACCAACTCAGAAAACGGCAAACGGATAACCTGAAAAGAAAAGCATAACGCTAGCACAGCGCGTCTAAACCGATGCTCAATCACTTTTTATACCGCATCTTCAGCCGCCCTTCGCCGGCTATGCTTTCCCCTCTTCACTTCCTGGGAAACGGGTGGTAATAAATATCGCCCGCCCGATGGCGAAAACGGAGATACCAGTACAATTTTCCCGCCAACCTCTGTAGAATCCCTGCCCTGACCATTCCAATAATTGAACACTTTTTAAGCTATGAGCAATGTAACGCACCAGCCGAAGATCGGCTTCGTCTCCCTTGGCTGTCCGAAAAACCTTGTAGACTCAGAACGCATCCTGACCGAACTGCGCACCGAAGGGTATGACGTGGTTCCTACCTACGAAAACGCCGATATGGTTATCGTCAACACCTGCGGCTTTATCGATAGCGCCGTTCAGGAGTCGCTGGAAGCGATTGGCGAAGCCTTAAAAGAAAACGGCAAAGTGATCGTTACCGGCTGCCTGGGCGCAAAAGTCGACCAGATCCGCGAGGTTCACCCGAAAGTGCTGGAGATCACCGGCCCGCACAGCTACGAGCAGGTTCTCGAGCACGTACACCACTACACGCCGAAGCCGAAGCACAACCCGTTCCTGAGCCTGGTGCCGGAACAGGGCGTTAAGCTGACGCCGCGCCACTACGCTTACCTGAAAATTTCCGAAGGCTGTAACCACCGCTGCACGTTCTGCATCATTCCGTCCATGCGCGGCGATCTTGTGAGCCGTCCGATTGGCGAAGTGCTGTCTGAAGCTAAGCGCCTGGCCGACGCCGGGGTGAAAGAGCTGCTGGTGATTTCTCAGGATACCTCCGCCTACGGCGTCGATGTGAAGCATCGCACCGGTTTCCACAACGGCATGCCGGTGAAAACCAGCATGGTCAGCCTGTGCGAAGAGCTGGCAAAACTGGGTATCTGGGTGCGCCTGCACTACGTTTATCCATACCCGCACGTCGACGACGTGATCCCGCTGATGGCGGAAGGTAAAATCCTGCCGTATCTCGATATCCCGCTGCAGCACGCCAGCCCGCGGATCCTCAAGATGATGAAACGCCCGGGCTCCGCCGATCGCCAGCTGGCGCGCATCAAGCAGTGGCGTGAAGTCTGCCCTGACCTGACCCTGCGTTCGACCTTTATCGTCGGCTTCCCGGGAGAAACGGAAGAAGATTTCCAGATGCTGCTCGACTTCCTGAAAGAAGCCCGCCTTGACCGCGTCGGCTGCTTTAAATACAGCCCGGTCGATGGCGCTACCGCCAACGAGCTGGCGGATCAGGTTGCGGAAGAGGTGAAAGAGGAGCGCTGGAACCGCTTTATGCAGCTGCAGCAGCAGATTTCCGCCGAACGTCTGCAGGAGAAGGTCGGCCGCGAAATCATGGTACTTATCGACGAAGTTGACGAAGAAGGCGCCATTGGCCGCAGCATGGCCGACGCCCCGGAAATCGACGGCGCGGTGTATCTGAACGGCGAAACCAAAGTGAAACAGGGCGACGTGCTGCGGGTCAAAGTTGAGCATGCCGACGAGTACGACCTGTGGGGTAGCCGGATTTAATACGCTTCTTACTCCGGCTACGCGTCAGCGCCAGCCGGAGCTTTCCGGAGGCGGCGCGGCGCGCCCTCTCCGGACTCCTCTCTCACCCTACCCCTTTATCTTCGGATCCAGCGCATCGCGCAGGCCGTCGCCCAGCAGGTTAAACGCCAGCACCGTCAGGAAAATCGCAATCGCCGGGAACAGCGCCACGTGCGGCGCCATCACCATATCCGCCCGCGCTTCGTTCAGCATTGCCCCCCACTCCGGGGTCGGGGGCTGCGCGCCGAGGCCGAGGAATGAGAGGCTGGCGGCGGAGATTATCGACACCCCGATACGCATGGTGAAATAGACCACAATCGACGACACCGTGCCGGGCAGAATATGGCTGAACAGGATCGTCGCATCGCTGGCGCCGATGCTGCGCGCCGACTCGATAAAAGTCTGCTGCTTGAGGACCAGCGTATTGCCGCGCACCAGGCGAGCAAAAGCCGGAATGGAGAAGATCGCCACCGCGATGATCACGTTCGACATCCCGCTCCCCATAACCGCCACCACGGCGATCGCCAGCAGGATCCCCGGGAACGCGAACAGCACGTCGCAGATGCGCATAATTATCCGGTCCCACCAGCCTTCATAGTAACCGGCCAGCAGCCCGAGTACGGTGCCGATTGCCGCGCCGATCAGCACCGCCAGCACCCCGGCCGCCAGCGAAATCTGCGCCCCGACCAGCACCCGGCTGAAGATATCCCGGCCCAGCGAATCGACGCCGAACCAGTGCAGCATCGACGGGCCGTCGTTGAGGCGATCGTAGTCAAAGTAGTTTTCCGCATCGAACGGCGCTACCCACGGCGCCACGACGGCCACCGCGATCAGCAGCAGAACAAAAACGCCGGCGCCCATCGCCACCGGCTGACGGCGAAAGCGCCGCCAGAACTCATGCCACGGCGTACGTATCTGACCGGGTTTGATCCCCGGCATGGCGTTGATAACCGCCTGCCTTCTCCAGTTGAGCAATCGCACCTTACTTGTACCTGATAGCCGGGTTAATGGCGGCATACAGCACGTCCACCACTAAATTGATAAGAATAAATTCCAGCGAAAACAGCAGTACTTCCGCCTGAATCACCGGATAGTCGCGCATCTCGACCGAATCAACCAGCAGCCTGCCAAGCCCCGGCCAGTTGAAGACTTTCTCCACCACGATCGAGCCGCCGAGCAGGAAGCCAAACTGCAGCCCCATCATCGTCACCACCGGGATCATCGCATTGCGCAGGCCGTGCTTAAGCACCACCAGCGTCTCGCTGACCCCTTTCGCCCGCGCGGTGCGCATATAGTCCTCGTGCAGCACATCGACGAAAGATGCGCGGGTGAAGCGCGCCATCACCGCGGCTACCGCCGCGCCCAGGGTCACGGAGGGCAGAATATAGTGCCGCCAGCTATCGGCGCCCACCGTCGGCAGCCAGCCAAGTTCGACGGAGAAGACCTGCATCAGCAGCATCCCGAGGGCAAAAGCCGGAAAGGAAATACCGGTCACCGCCAGCGCCATCCCCAGCCGGTCCGGCCAGCGATTGCGCCAGACCGCGGCGGCAATCCCCGCCGCCATACCAAACACCACCGCCCAGCTCATGCTGGCAAGCGTCAGCCACAGCGTCGGCATAAAGCGGCTGGCGATTTCGCTACTCACCGGGCGACGCGACGCCATCGAGATGCCAAAATCCCCCTGCAGCACGCTGGTGATATAGTGCCAGAACTGGACGTGCAGCGGCCGATCGAGCCCCAGCTGCTCGCGGACCATCGCGACGACCTGCGCATCGGCTTCCGGTCCGGCAATCAGCCGCGCCGGGTCGCCGGGCAGCATATGTACAAACAGAAAAACCAGCACCGCCACAATCAGCAGGGTGGGAATCAGTCCCAGCAGGCGTTTAATCACATAATTAAGCATCGCCTCTCCTCACCCGAACCCTCTGCGCGAATGGCAGAGGGAGCAAGGCCCGGCGGCCTCTCCCCGCGGGGGAGAGGGTCGGGATAAAGGTAACAACCGTCACTGGGCTAAATCCGCCTGCTCAAAGCTGAATCCGGTATCCGGCTGAATATAAAAACCGCTCAGATTCTTACTGTGCGCGGAGACCAGTTTTTCCACCACCAGCGGCACCCACGGCGACTCTTTCCAGATAATGTCCTGGGCCTGTTTGTAGAGCCGCGTTTTTTCCTGCGCATCGGTCGTTTTCAGGGCATCGGTCAGGTCTTTATCCACCTGCGGATTGCCGTAGAAGGCGGTATTAAACAGGGTCGGCGGCCAGTTTTGTGAGGCGAAAAGCGGCGACAGCGCCCAGTCGGCTTCACCGGTCGAGGCCGACCAGCCGGTGTAGAACATGCGTACTCCGCTCTCTTTCTGTCCTTTACCTTCCACTTCCGCCGCGCGCTGGCCGGCATCCATCGCCGTCAGCTGCGCTTTAATGCCCACCTGAGCCAGCTGCTGCTGGGTAAACTGCAGCACCTTCTGAGCGGTGCTGTGGTTATGCGATGACCACAGCGTGGTGCTGAATCCGTTAGGGAAACCGGCCTCTTTGAGCAGCTCGCGGGCCTTAGCCGGATCGTACGGCCACGGTTTAAAGGTCTCGGCATAGGCGATAGACGGCGGCACGACGCCGGTAGCCGGGGTGGCGTACCCGGCGAAGGCGACCTTCACCAGCGCCTGGCGGTTGATGGCGTAGTTAATCGCCTCGCGCACCTTCGGGTTATCAAACGGCTTCTGCGTGACGTTCATGCTGATATAACGCTGCATGATCGACGGGCTGGCAACCAGCTCCAGCTTGTCGTTTTTCGCCAGCAGCGGCGCCTGCTCGTAGGGGATCGGGAAGGCAAACTGCGCTTCGCCGGTTTGCAGCATCGCGGCGCGGGTGTTGTTATCCACCACCGGACGCCAGGTGATGGAGTCGAGCTTCGGCAGGCCTGGCTGCCAGTAGCCGGCAAACTTCGTCACCTTCACAAAATCGGTCTGGTTCCAGGTATCGAGCTGATACGGGCCGGTACCGACAGGATGAAAACCAATCTCTTTGCCATATTTTTTCAGCGCCGCCGGAGAGATCATCGCCGTTGCCGGATGGGCAAGGATATTGATAAACGCCGAGAAAGGCTGCCTGAGGGTGATTTTTACCGTCGTCGGATCAACCGCCTCGGTGCTGGCGATATTTTTGTACAGGTTATAGCGCTTGAGATGATTATCCGGATTGCTGGCGCGGTCGAGGTTAGCCTTCACCGCTTCGGCGTTAAAATCGGTACCGTCCTGGAACTTCACCCCCGGGTGCAGCTTAATGGTGTAGACCAGGCCGTCGGGCGAAACGGTATAGCTTTCCGCGAGAACGTTTTTCAGCTTCATCTCTTTATCAAGGCCGAACAGCCCCTGATAGAACGACTTGGCAACGGCCTGGGATAAGGTGTCGTTGGCATCATAAGGGTCGAGGGTCGTGAAGTTAGAGCCGACCGCCACCACCAGATCTTTTGCGGCCAGCGCCGGCGCCGTCGCCAGCGCCGAAGCGACGCCCAGCGCCAGCAACCATTTGCGTGATACGCGTTGTGTCATGTTGTTCTCCTGAAATGCTGCGTTATTGGTGTCGTTGTTATCTTCCCAGAACGCCGGCGGCAGGTTCCCGGGCAACGAAATGCCCAGGCCCTACCTGTTGTAGCGGCGCGCTGGCTACCTCTTCCCCTCGCTTATAGATATTGCCCGGCAGCTCGTCAGAGAGCAGTACGCGCTGCGGATGACGATGCGCCGGGTCGGCCACCGGTACGGCGGCCATCAGCTTGCGGGTATAGGGATGCTGCGGGTTTTCAAACACGGCGCGACGCGGGCCAATCTCAACGATCCGCCCGCGATACATCACCGCAACGCGATGGCTGATACGTTCAACCACCGCCATATCATGGGAAATAAACAGAAATGCGATGCCCATTTCACGCTGTAAATCGAGCATCAGGTTGATAATCTGCGCGCGAATCGAGACGTCTAGCGCCGAAACCGATTCATCGGCAATCACCACCTTTGGATTCAGCGCCAGCGCCCGCGCAATGCATACGCGCTGGCGCTGGCCGCCGGAAAACTCGTGCGGGTAGCGCCAGGCGTGTTCAGGCTGCAGGCCGACGCGCTCAAGAAGCCAGGCGACGCGCTGGCGGGCCGCCTCGCCTTCCAGCAGCCCGTGTACGCGCAGCGGCTCCATAATCGAGTAGCCCACCGTTTGCCGCGGATCGAGCGAGGCATACGGGTCCTGGAAAATAAACTGAATATCGCGGCGCAGCGCCTGGAGCCTGCCGCCGGCCAGGGTATCGATACGTTCGCCGTTAAATACGATAGTCCCACTCTCGGTCGCCACCAGCCGCAGCAGCGCCCGACCGGTGGTGGATTTGCCGCAGCCGGACTCGCCGACCAGCGACAAGGTTTCTCCCGGCCAGAGGTCAAAGCTCACCTTTTCAACGGCATGCACCTCGCGGGTAATCCGGTTCAAAATGCCGCTGCGCAGCGGGAAACGCGCCACCAGGTCGCGTACCTGCAGAATCGGCTCGCCGGCGACGACGGTATCCTGTTCGCCTTCATCAGCCGCGCGTTGATTGAGCAGCGGGAAGCGGCGCGGCAGGTCGCTGCCGCGCATCGAGCCTAAGCGCGGAACGGCTGCCAGCAGCGCCTGGGTGTAAGGGTGCTCAGGCGCGCGGAAAATCTCCTCGACCGTCCCGCTCTCCACCGCTTCACCGCGGTACATCACCAGCACGCGGTCGGCGATATCGGCCACCACGCCCATATCGTGAGTAATAAAAATAACCCCCATCTCCATCTCTTTTTGCAGCACGGCAATAAGCTGAAGGATCTGCGCCTGGATAGTGACATCCAGCGCGGTGGTGGGTTCGTCGGCAATCAGCACGGCCGGGCGGCACGAAAGCGCCATCGCGATCATGACCCGCTGGCGCATCCCGCCGGAGAGCTGATGCGGATAGCGTGACAGCATGGCCTCCGCCTCCGGTATCCGCACCTGGTCGAGCATTTTTTTCGCTTCGCGCAGCGCCTCGTCATGACCCAGCCGCTGGTGAAGACGAATAGACTCGGCAATCTGTTCCCCGATGGTAAACACCGGATTCAGCGAGGTCATCGGCTCCTGGAAAATCATCGCAATATCCGCCCCGCGCACGTGGCGCATTGCCGAAGCGGACTGTTCGCCAAGCGCAATGACCTGATTATTGCGCCGACGCAGCCACAGCGCGTCGCTGCTGATCTGACTGACGGCGTCATCGAGCAGGCGCATCAGCGCCAGCGCGGTGACCGACTTACCCGAGCCCGACTCGCCCACAATGGCTAGCGTTTCGCCGCGCCGCAGGTTGAACGAAAGATGCCGCACCGCAGAAAAAGTCTGCTGCTCCTGGCTGAACGCCACGTTCAGATCGCGCACCGCCAGAACATCACTGGCGTCGATTTCTTGACTATGCGGCAACGTCCCTTCCCCCTTATTCCCGATAAATACCAATAGTGGGCGTATCGCCCGCGTAGCACCAGGCCCGATACATCCCCTCGCTGTTAAACGGCAGCACCACGTTGCCTTCTCTGTCGATAGCAATCAGCCCGCCGCTGCCGCCGAGCGCCGGAAGCTTCTCCATCACCACCCGCTCACAGGCCTCATGCAGGCTCAGGTTCGCGTACTCCATGAGCGCGGCGATATCGTAGGCCGCGAGGGTGCGGATAAACACCTCGCCGGTGCCGGTACAGGAGACCGCCACGCTGGCGTTATTGGCGTAGCAGCCGGCTCCGGGCAGCGGGCTATCGCCAACGCGCCCGGGGAGCTTATTGGTCATCCCGCCGGTGGACGTGGCGGCGGCGAGGTTGCCGGCGATATCCAGCGCTACCGCGCCGACGGTGCCCATTTTATGCCGCTCGTCCAGCGGCGCTGCGCCGTGGTCGAGGACGACCTCATCGTCTTCCTGCGCCTGCTGTAGCTGCAGACGGCGCTCGGTCGTCGAAAATAGATCGTTTTCCACCCGCGCCATACCGTGCGAGGCGGCGAACGCTTCCGCCCCTTCGCCAATCAGCAGCACGTGCGGGCTCTGTTCCAGCACCAGCCGCGCGGCCAGTACCGGGTTGCGCAGATGCTTAACGCCGGCAACCGCTCCGGCATGCAGGCTGTTGCCGTCCATCACGCAGGCGTCGAGCTCATGGGTGGCGTCCCGGGTAAACACCGAGCCGATCCCGGCGTTAAACAGCGGACACTCCTCCAGCTGGCGCACCGCCTCGGTGACCGTGTCCAGCGCGCTGGCGCCCGCCGCCAGCATTTTCTGCCCGCTATCGACAATCGCCGACAGCGCCGCCATGAACTGCCGTTCGCGCTCCGGCGTCAGCTGCGATCGGGTGATTGCCCCTGCGCCACCGTGAATTGCTATCACCGCCTTGCTCATTCCGCCATTCCTTCATGCTGCGCCGATCCGCCGCGGGTTTCGCTATTTATTCACGCCGCATCAGGTCTCAGCCCCCGCAAAGCGAGCTTAAATAATAAAGTGTATAGATATCATTATCGTGCTGACTGTCCTATACAATTTTTGAATATAGAAAGAGCGGACGGTGATGTAAAGCCTGTACCCAGGTGGCATATAGCCGCCCGCACTTTTCTGCCATAATAGGCGTTTTCGATGTTTGCCCGCAGGAGAAACCCATGGATTTTACCGCCGGACTGATGCCTCTCGACACAGCCCTGACCCAGATGCTCAACCGTATTACGCCGCTGAATACGGTGGAAACCGTGCCGCTGTTACAGGCCTTTTCGCGCGTGACCGCCCATGATCTCGTTTCGCCGCTGGACGTCCCCGGGTTTGACAACTCGGCCATGGACGGCTACGCCGTACGCCTCGCCGATCTTGCCGACGGCGCGGCGCTGCCGGTCGCCGGTAAAGCGTTCGCCGGCCAGCCGTTCCACGCTGCCTGGCCTGCGGGAACCTGCATTCGCATTATGACCGGCGCGCCGGTTCCGCAGGGCTGCGATGCGGTGGTGATGCAGGAAGAGACCGAGCAAACCGCCGACGGCGTTCGCTTCATCGCCGCGGTAAAACCCGGCCAGAATATTCGTCGTCGCGGCGAAGATATCGCTAACGGCGCGGTGGTATTCCCGGCAGGTACGCCGTTGACCGTCGCGGAGCTGCCGGTGCTGGCGTCGCTGGGCATCGCCGACGTCGAGGTAGTGCGCAAAGTTCGCGTGGCGGTATTCTCTACCGGCGACGAGCTGCAGCTGCCGGGCCAACCGCTTGGCGACGGGCAAATCTACGATACCAACCGCCTGGCGGTGCACCTGATGCTCCAGCAGCTGGGTTGCGAGGTGATCAACCTCGGCATTATTGCCGACGACCCGGCAAAACTGCGCGCGGCGTTTATCGCCGCCGACCAGCAGGCCGATGTGGTGATTAGCTCGGGCGGCGTCTCGGTCGGCGAAGCGGATTACACTAAAGAGATCCTTGAGGAGCTCGGCGAAATCGGCTTCTGGAAGCTGGCGATCAAGCCCGGTAAACCTTTTGCTTTCGGCAAGCTCAGCCACAGCTGGTTCTGCGGCCTGCCGGGCAATCCGGTTTCCGCCACCCTCACCTTCTATCAGCTGGTGCTGCCGCTGCTGGCAAAACTGAGCGGCAGCGCGGGCGGCGCGCAGCCGATGCGCCTCCGCGTGCGGGCGGCGACGCGACTGAAAAAATCCCCAGGACGCCTCGACTTCCAGCGCGGCGTGCTGCAGCGTAACCCGGACGGCGAGCTGGTGGTGACCTCCACCGGTCATCAGGGCTCACACATTTTCAGCTCATTTAGCCAGGGTAACTGCTTTATCGTGCTGGAGCGCGAGCGCGGTAACGTGGAAGCGGGCGAGTGGGTCGAAGTCGAACCCTTTAACCACCTCTTCGGAGGGCTGTGATGGACGTCGAGCTGAGCGATGAGGAGATGCTGCGCTACAACCGGCAGATAATCCTGCGCAATTTCGATTTTGACGGTCAGGAGCGGCTGAAAGGCGCCCGGGTGCTGGTGGTCGGCCTCGGTGGCCTGGGCTGCGCTGCCGCCCAGTATCTGGCGGCGGCCGGCGTCGGCGAGCTTACCCTGCTCGATTTCGATAGCGTCTCGCTCTCCAATCTACAGCGCCAGACGCTGCACAGCGATGCCGCTATCGGTCTGCCGAAGGTGGACTCCGCCCGCGATTCGCTGGCGCGGATCAACCCCCACGTACGGCTCACCCCGCTGAATGCGCTGCTGGACCAGCAGGCGCTGGCGGCGCAGATCGCCGCCCACGATCTGGTGCTCGACTGTACCGATAACGTGGCGATACGCAATCAGCTCAACGCGGGCTGTTTTCAGCATCAAACGCCGCTGGTCTCCGGCGCCGCGATCCGCATGGAGGGGCAAATCAGCGTCTTTATGTATCAGGATAACGAGCCCTGCTATCGCTGCCTGAGCCGGCTGTTCGGCGAGAATGCCCTCACCTGCGTTGAGGCTGGCGTGATGGCGCCGCTGGTCGGCGTCATTGGCTCCCTGCAGGCGATGGAGGCCATTAAAGTCTTAACTCAGTACGGCACGCCTGCCGCGGGCAAGCTGGTCATGTACGACGCCATGACCTGTCAGTTCCGCGAAATTAAGCTGATGCGCGACCCGCAGTGCGAGGTTTGCGCCAGCCGCTAGCCCTTCTCCGGCGGCGGCCGTCGCCGGAAAATTTGTGATCGACCGCGACTTTCCCCTCTTCGCCGCAGCGGCCCGCCCCGCTTGTTGATTTGCATCAATACAACTTTCATTCGAAAGTTATTTAATCTTCATATGCAAAAAAAAAGGGGGGCCTTCATGATTTTCAACATTCAGCGCTACTCAACCCATGACGGCCCTGGGATCCGCACCGTCGTATTCCTTAAAGGCTGCTCGCTGGGCTGCCGCTGGTGTCAAAACCCGGAAAGCCGCTCCCGCACGGCGGATCTGCTGTACGACGCCCGCCTGTGCCTTGCGGGCTGCGATCTGTGCCAGCAGGCCGCGCCGGATGTGATAACCCGTAAACTCGACGGCCTGATTATCCACCGCCAGAAGCTCACCGCCGAAGGCTATGAGCGGCTGCGCGACTGCTGCCCGACAACCGCCCTCAGCGTATGCGGCGAAGAAAAAGAGGTGGCGCAGATTATGGCCACGGTGCTGCGCGATAAGCCTTTTTACGATCGCAGCGGCGGCGGCGTGACCCTTTCCGGCGGCGAGCCGTTTATGAATCCCGAGCTGGCGCGGCAGCTGCTGCAGGCCAGCCGCGCGGCGGGGATTCATACCGCGGTCGAAACCTGCCTGCACGTGCCGTGGAAATACGTTGAGCCCTCGCTGCCCTATGTTGACCTGTTCCTCGCCGACCTCAAGCACGTCAACGAAGCCATTTTCAAAGAGTGGACCGACGGCAGCGCCGGCCGGGTGCTCGATAACCTGCAGCGCGTGGCGCAGGCGGGGAAGAAAATCATCATCCGCGTCCCGCTGATTCAGGGCTTCAACGCCGATGAGGCGACGATTGCCGCGATTACCGACTTTGCCGCCGACCGTCTGCAGGTTGGCGAGATCCACTTCCTGCCGTACCACACGCTGGGAATGAACAAATATCAGTTACTCAGTCAGCCCTATACCGCTCCGGACAAACCCCTTGCTGCCCCCGAGCTGCTCGCCTTCGCGCAGACCTACGCTCAGAGCAAAGGTTTAACGGCTACTCTACGAGGATAAAATGATGACCACTCTGAAACTGGATACGCTAAGCCCCCGCATTCAGGCGCATAAAACCGCGCTGGTACATATCGTTAAGCCGCCGGTCTGCACCGAACGGGCGCGGCACTATACCGCCGCTTATCAGCAGCACCTGGATAAGCCGATCCCGGTACGCCGCGCGCTGGCGCTGGCCCACCATCTGGCAGAACGCACCATCTGGATCAAACACGACGAGCTGATCGTCGGCAACCAGGCCAGCGAAGTGCGCGCGGCGCCAATTTTCCCGGAATACACCGTCAGCTGGATTGAGAAGGAGATTGACGATCTCGCCGATCGTCCCGGCGCCGGTTTCGCGGTCAGCGAAGAGAACAAGCGCATCCTGCATGACATCTGCCCGTGGTGGCGCGGTCAGACCGTGCAGGATCGCTGCTACGGGATGTTCACCGATGAACAAAAAGCGCTGCTCGCCGCCGGAATTATTAAAGCGGAAGGCAACATGACTTCCGGCGATGCTCACCTCGCGGTGAACTATCCGCTGCTGCTGGAAAAAGGCCTCGACGGCATGCGCGCTAAGGTCGCCGAACGCCGCTCGCGTATTAACCTGACCGTGCTGGAGGATCTGCACGGCGAGCAGTTCCTTAAGGCCATTGATATCGTGCTGGAGGCGGTCAGCAATCACAGCACGCGCTTTGCCGAACTGGCGCGCAGTATGGCGGCGGAAGAAACCCGCGCCTCCCGCCGCGACGAGCTGCTGACTATCGCCGAAGGCTGCGAGATCGTTGCCCACGAGCCGCCGAAAACCTTCTGGCAGGCGCTGCAGCTGTGCTACTTCATTCAGCTGATCCTGCAGATTGAATCCAACGGCCATTCGGTCTCCTTCGGCCGTATGGATCAGTACCTGTATCCTTACTACCGTCGCGACGTCGAGCTCCAGCAGTCGCTGGACCGCGAGCATGCCATCGAGCTGCTGCACAGCTGCTGGCTGAAGCTGCTGGAAGTGAACAAGATCCGCTCCGGCTCGCACTCCAAAGCATCCGCGGGCAGCCCGCTGTATCAGAACGTCACCATCGGCGGCCAGAACCTGCGCGACGGCCAGCCGCAGGATGCGGTGAACCCGCTCTCGTACGCGATCCTCGAATCCTGCGGGCGTCTGCGCTCGACTCAGCCCAACCTCAGCGTGCGCTACCACGCCGGGATGAGCAACGACTTCCTCGATGCCTGCGTGCAGGTCATTCGCTGCGGCTTCGGCATGCCGGCGTTCAATAACGATGAGATCGTTATTCCAGAGTTCATCAAGCTCGGGATTGAGCCTCAGGATGCCTACGACTACGCGGCGATTGGCTGTATCGAAACCGCCGTGGGCGGCAAATGGGGCTATCGCTGCACCGGGATGAGCTTTATCAACTTCGCCCGCGTGATGCTGGCCGCGCTGGAAGGCGGCCGCGACGCCACCAGCGGCCAGGTGTTTCTGCCGCAGGAGCACGCGCTATCGAAAGGCAACTTCGGCAGCTTCGAGCAGGTGCTGGCCGACTGGGATACCCAGATCCGCTACTACACGCGTAAGTCGATCGAAATTGAGTACGTCGTCGATACCATGCTGGAAGAGAACGTACACGATATTCTCTGCTCCGCGCTGGTGGATGACTGCATCGAGCGGGCGAAAAGCATCAAACAGGGCGGCGCGAAGTATGACTGGGTTTCCGGTCTGCAGGTCGGGATCGCCAACCTCGGCAACAGCCTGGTGGCGGTGAAAAAGCTGGTCTTCGAGCAGGGCGCCATCGGCCAGCAGCAGCTGGCGAGAGCCCTCGCGGAGGACTTCGCAGGGCTGACCCACGAGCAGCTGCGCCAGCGATTAATCAACGGCGCACCGAAGTACGGCAACGATGAGGACAGCGTCGACGCCCTGCTGGCCCGCGCCTATCAAACCTATATCGACGAGCTGAAGCATTACCATAATCCGCGCTACGGCCGCGGCCCGATTGGCGGGAACTACTACGCCGGGACCTCGTCTATTTCCGCCAACGTGCCGTTTGGCGCCCAGACGATGGCTACCCCGGATGGACGCAAAGCCCACTCTCCGCTGGCCGAAGGGGCAAGCCCGGCTTCCGGGACCGACCACCTCGGGCCAACCGCGGTGATTAGCTCGGTCGGTAAGCTCCCCACCGGGGCGATTCTCGGCGGCGTGCTGCTGAATCAGAAGCTCAACCCGGCGACGCTGGAGAACGAGTCCGATAAGCAGAAGCTGATGGTGCTGCTGCGCACCTTCTTCGAGGTGCACAAAGGCTGGCATATCCAGTACAACATCGTCTCGCGCGAAACGCTGCTGGACGCGAAGAAACACCCTGACCAGTATCGTGATTTAGTGGTTCGCGTCGCCGGCTACTCGGCGTTCTTTACCGCCCTGTCGCCGGATGCCCAGGACGATATTATCGCCCGCACCGAGCATACGCTGTAGAGCGGACCCCGCATCACACAACACCCGGCTGGCGCTACGCCTGGCCGGGCTACCCGCCGGTTTTACCCTATGGATTTTGCGCGGCAGGAAGCCGCAAAGACGGCGGGTAGCCTTTCATTCGAAATAAATTTGTGCTTTGGGTCACATTGTAATTAGAATGTTACTGGTCGCAGTTAAGCCAGGAGCATAGGTATGACCATTAAAGTTATCGTCACTGATATGGACGGAACTTTTCTCAATGACGCCAAGCAGTATGACCGCTCGCGTTTTCTCGCGCAGTTCGCGCAGCTCAATAAGCAGGGTATTGAATTCGTTGTCGCCAGCGGCAATCAGTACTACCAGCTGATCTCCTTTTTCCCGGAAATTCGCGAGCAGATCTCCTTCGTCGCCGAGAACGGCGCGCTGGTGTACGAGCACGGCCGGCAGCTGTTTCACGGCGAGCTGACCCGCCATGAGTCGCAGATTGTGATCGGCGAGCTGCTCAAAGACCCGCAGCTCAACTTCGTCGCCTGCGGCCTTGAAAGCGCCTACGTCAGCGACCGCGCGCCCGACAGCTTCGTCGCGCTGATGTCAAAGCACTATCATCGTCTGCAGCGCATCGCCAGTTACCATGATATCGACGACACGCTGTTTAAGTTCTCGCTTAACCTGCCGGACAGCGATATCCCGCAGCTTATTGATAAGCTGCACGTCTCGCTGGACGGCATCATGAAGCCGGTGACCAGCGGCTTTGGCTTCGTCGATTTAATTATCCCCGGCCTGCATAAAGCTAACGGTATCAGCCGCCTGCTGAAACGCTGGCACATCTCGCCGCAGGAGTGCGTGGCGATTGGCGACAGCGGCAACGACGCCGAAATGCTGAAGCTGGTGAAGTACTCTTTCGCTATGGGCAACGCCGCCGATAGCATCAAGGCCATCTCCCGCTTTGCGACCGATGACAATAACCACCACGGCGCGCTGAATGTGATTCAGGCCGTTGTGGACCACGCCGCCCCCTTCAACGAATAGCCTGCCGCCGGGGCCTCCTGCCCCGGTTTTTTCCATTTTGTGCACCTCATCCAATTTTTAAACTTGCATTAACTTAAATTTAACTTAAATTAACGTTTGTAAGATTTAATACTTTCGAATGAAAGCAAAGTGAGGCTATCATGACGGTTATCCATACCAGCGAAACGCTCCCCGCCGACCACAAAGCGGCGATTCGACAAATAAAACAGGATCTGCGCGCGCAAATTGGCGATGTGCAGGCCGTGTTCGATCGGCTGACGGCGCGGATTAGCGCACGTCTGGACGAAATTGACGCCATCAAGGCGCGCGGGGAAGAGGTCTGGCCGATTATCCCGTTCAGCGATATTGCGCAGGGCAAAGTGAGCGATGCCCAGCGCGAGGCCATCAGACGCCGCGGCTGCGCGGTGATCAAAGGTCACTTCTCACGCGAGCGGGCGCTGGCGTGGGATAACTCGATGCTGGAATACCTCGATCTCAACCGCTTCGACGACGTTTACAAAGGCCCCGGCGATACCTTCTTCGGCTCGCTCGACGCCTCGCGTCCGGAGATTTACCCGATTTACTGGTCGCAGGCGCAGATGCAGGCGCGGCAGAGCGACGAGATGGCCGCGGTGCAGTCGTTCCTTAACCGCCTGTGGACCTTCAGCCATGACGGCAAGCAGTGGTTCGACCCGGACGTCAGCGTTATCTATCCTGACCGCATCCGCCGCCGCCCGCCGGGCACCACCTCGAAGGGGCTGGGGGCGCACACCGATTCAGGCGCCCTCGAGCGCTGGCTGCTGCCCGCCTATCAGCAGGTATTCGCCAACGTCTTTAACGGCAATATTGACGCTTACGACCCGTGGGATGCGGCGCACCGGACCGAAGTGGAAGAGTACACCGTCGACAACACCACCAAATGCTCGGTATTCCGCACCTTCCAGGGCTGGACGGCGCTCTCCGATATGATCCCGGATCAGGGCCTGCTGCACGTGGTGCCGATTCCGGAGGCGATGGCCTACGTTCTGCTGCGTCCGCTGCTCGACGACGTCCCTGACGATGAGCTGTGCGGCGTGGCGCCGGGTAAAGTGTTGCCGATTTCCGAGAAATGGCACCCGCTGCTGATCAAAGCGCTAAGCGCGATCCCGGCCATCAGCGCCGGCGATTCGGTGTGGTGGCACTGCGACGTGATCCACTCGGTGGCGCCGGTCGAAAACCAGCAGGGCTGGGGCAACGTGATGTATATCCCCGCCGCCCCGCTGTGCGAGAAGAATCTCGCCTACGCGCACAAGGTTAAAATCGCGCTAGAGAAAGGCGCATCGCCGGGCGATTTCCCGCGCGAAGACTACGAAACCGACTGGCAGGCGCGCTTTACCCTCGACGATCTCAACGTTCACGGCAAACGCGCGCTGGGTATCGACGTTTAATCGTCGTACAGCCCCTGTTGCTCAACGGCGGTGCGGCGGCTGCCGGGCCGTATCCGCCGTACCGAATCCCGAACCACCAGCGTCCCGTTTAGCAGCAGCGAACCGCGCGGGGCGTGGGGACGGATCAGCCGCTGCTGCAGGAGCTGCACCGCCTCAGTGCCGAGCTCATCGCGCGGGACGTGGACGGCGGTAAGCGGCACATCCTGGATAGCCGCGAGGTTAAACCCGTCGATGCTCATGACCGAGATGTCCTGAGGAACCCGCAGGCCGCGCTTTTGCAAGGCGTTCACGGTCCCCACCACCATATAATCTCCGCCAACCAGGAAGGCCGTCGGCAGCGGCTTACCCGCCTGAGCATCGAGCCACTCTCCTACCTGCTCCTCCGTCTCCCTGGCGCTGAAGTTCGCCACGCCGATCAGATCTCGCCCGTCGAGGAAACGTAGGTTACGCGCCCGCCAGGCCTCCTTGATGCCCACCAGCCGCAGCTCCATGGTGTAGCGCCGCAGACACATCACGTTCATGACCGCCCGATGCCCCATCTCAAACAGATAGCGCGCGGCAAACTGGCCAATCAGCCGGTGATCCGGGGCGATCGACGTCAGGCGCATGCCCTCATCCCGGCAGTTGATCAGCACGCAGGGTTTGGCGAAATCGGCGGCCAGATCGTGAATATGCGGATCGTCAATGCCCAGCAGAATGGCCGCCTCGGTCTCCGCCTCGTTCATGCGGGCCAAAAACAGGTTGGCATCGCTGTCGTTCTCTTCCAGCGCGCAGGTTCGCAGGCGGACCTCATGCGGCGCCAGCGCATTATTAATGCTCTGAATGACCCGGTAGTAATAGATATCGGAGCGCTCATCAAACGCCCGGGAAGGGGCGAAAACCACCAGGCTGTTCAGCAGCATGCGTCCGGCGGCGAGCCCCTCCATCACCCCCATTTCGCGGGCGCACTGCAGGACCCGCTGGCGCGCCTTTTCGCTGGTGTTCGCTTTGCCCGCCAGCACCCGGGAAACGGTACTCGCCGACATCCCCGTGCGGGCCGCGATTTCGGCAATTCTCAGCTTTTTATCCATTTTGTGATCCAGCTCCATCTTGCAAATGAAAGAATTTTCATGGCGCTAAAAAGCAGTTTATCAAGCCAGATTCGCTATCTGTCGTGAGCTTTTCCTCATCTCATGAAAAAAGTTGCATAAATAAGACTATTGGCCGCTCATTTTCTATCTTAACCTGAATTGGTCCGATAACTTCCATACTAGTTATACGGAAAACCAGATAAATAAAACAATAATATTCATAGCGTTAATAAAACAGGTATGACAACTCAGGGACTGAGCATCGGTCATTTCCCCCTACAAAATTCTTGTGGAGAGTTCTATGAGCCAAGGCCTCAACAACGATATGGCGGTCAGTAAATCGCGCCGCGTAGTCAAAAACCTACGCTGGTGGATGCTGACCCTGTTCTTACTCGGCGTCACCGTTAACTACATTACCCGCAACTCCTTAGGCATTATCGCCCCCGAGCTGAAGGTGACGCTGGGCATAACCACCGAGCAGTATTCATGGATCGTCGGCGCTTTTCAGCTGGCCTACACCCTCTTCCAGCCACTCTGCGGCTGGCTTATTGACGTTATTGGCCTGAAGCTCGGCTTTATGATCTGCGCCACCCTGTGGGCCGTGGCCTGTATCGCCCACGCCGGTGCCGGCAGCTGGCTGCATCTGGCGATCCTGCGTTTTTTCATGGGCGGAGCAGAAGCCGCCGCAACCCCGGCCAACGCCAAAACCATCGGCGAATGGTTTCCAAAATCTGAACGCCCAATTGCCGCCGGCTGGGCCGGCGTCGGCTTCTCCGTCGGCGCGATGCTGGCGCCGCCGATCATCTATTTTGCCCACGCCTCTTTCGGCTGGCAGGGCGCGTTTATGTTCACCGGGGTGCTGGCGCTGCTGTGGGTGATCCTGTGGTGGGTGTTTTACAACAATCCGGAGAAGCATCCGAATCTGAGCAAGACCGAGCTGGAGTTCATTCGTCAGGACAACGAGCCGCCGGCGGTGAAGCTGCCGTTCTTTACCGCGCTGAAAACCGTGTCGAAAAATAAGCGTTTCTACGGTATTGCGATCCCGGCCTTTATGGCGGAGCCCGCCTGGGCGGTCCTGAGCTTTTGGGTGCCGCTGTACCTCGCCAAAGAGCACGGCATGGACCTGAAGCAAATTGCCATGTTCGCCTGGCTGCCGTTCCTCGCCGCCGATCTCGGCAGCGTGGTCAGCGGCTATCTGACCAAACTGTACACCCGCTGGTTCGGCTGTTCACGGGTTAATTCCGTGGTAGCAAGCTCGCTGACCGGCGCTTTCCTGATGATTTCTCTGGCCCTCGTCGCCATTACCCGCGACCCCTACATCACCATCATCCTGATCTCCATCGGCGGCTTCGGCCACCAGATTATCTCCTGCATGCTGAGCGCGCTGGTGGTGGAGTCGTTCGATAAGGGCCAGATGGCGACCGTCAACGGCATGCGCGGCTCCGCGGCCTGGATCGCCAGCTTCCTGTTCTCCCTATTAATCGGGGTGACCGCCGACAAGATTGGCTTCAACCCGCTATTCGTCGCCATGGGCTTCTTTGACCTGATTGGCGCAGTTTTCCTGGTGGCTTTTATTGCTGAACGTCGCGCCAAGCGCGCCTGAGAGTGGATGTAAAAATGAAAACGTTGAAACACTGGAAATTGCAACAGCAGCTGGCCCACCACGTAGAGCTGGCGGTCGACGGGCAGCACACCCTGTGCCTGTACGTACTGGAAGAAAACCTGTTCCGCGTCCTGCTTAAGCGCAGAGGGGAGCTGGCGCTGGATCGTACCTGGAGCATCGCTCCGCAGCAGGACGTTCCCTGGGAGGGACGCAGCCGCGACGACGTCAGCGGCTTTACCCTTCCCGCCTGGACCCTGGAGCAGCAGCAGGAGACCCTGACGGTCGCCACCGAACGGCTGCGCGTCACCGTCCACCAGCCGCTGTGGCTGGAGTGGAGCTACCGCGACGATGCCGGAGAATGGCAGCCGCTGGTCAACGACCGTCCGACCAGCGCCTATCTGGTCAACGCCCACGGCGACGGCGTCGCGCACTACCAGAGCCGGCGTAAAGATGAACGCTTCTACGGTCTTGGCGAGAAGGCGGGCAACCTGCTGCGCAACGGGAATCGCTACGAGATGCGCAACCTGGATGCGATGGGCTATAACGCCGTCAGCACCGATCCGCTGTATAAGCACATCCCCTTCACCATCACCCAGCGCGGCGATATTAGCTACGGCCTGTTCTACGATAACCTCAGCAGCTGCTGGCTGGATCTGGGCAACGAAATCGACAACTATCACACCGCCTATCGCCGCTGGCAGGCCGAGGCGGGAGATATTGATTACTACATGTTTACCGGCAAACGCGTGCTGGACGTCACCAAAGCCTTTGTCCGCCTGACCGGAAAAACGCTGTTCGGGCCGAAGTGGAGCCTGGGCTACAGCGGCTCGACGATGCACTACACCGATGCGCCGGATGCGCAAAACCAGCTGATGAACTTTATCCGCCTCTGCGATGAGCACGCCATTCCGTGCGACTCGTTCCAGCTCTCCTCCGGCTATACCTCGATCGGCGGTAAGCGCTACGTCTTTAACTGGAATTACGACAAGGTTCCGCAGCCGAAGGCGATGAGCCAGCGCTTCCACGACGCGGGCATCAAGCTGGCGGCCAATATTAAGCCCTGCCTGCTGCAGGATCATCCGCGCTATGGCGAGGTGGCGGAGCGCGGCCTGTTTATTCAGGACTCCGAAAGCGAGGCCCCGGAGCGCTCCAGCTTCTGGGATGACGAAGGGTCGCACCTAGACTTCACCAACCCGCAAACCGTCGCCTGGTGGCAGGAGGGGGTCACCACTCAGCTGCTGGAGATGGGGATCGATTCGACGTGGAACGACAATAACGAATTTGAAGTCTGGGACGGCGAGGCGCGCTGCCACGGTTTTGGCCAGGAGATTGCCATCAAGCATATCCGTCCGGTGATGCCGCTGCTGATGATGCGCGCGTCGCTGGAGGCCCAGCAGCGCTTTGCCCCGGAGAAACGCCCGTACCTGATCTCGCGCTCCGGCTGCGCCGGGATGCAGCGCTACGTGCAAACCTGGAGCGGCGATAACCGCACCAGCTGGGATACCCTGCGCTACAACACCCGCATGGGGCTGGGGATGAGCCTCTCCGGTCTGTATAACGTCGGTCACGACGTCGGCGGCTTCTCCGGCGATAAGCCGGATGCCGAACTGTTCGTCCGCTGGGTGCAGAACGGGGTGATGCATCCGCGCTTCACGATCCACTCATGGAACGACGATCGGACGGTTAACGAGGCGTGGATGTATCCGGCGGTCCTGCCGGCGATTCGCGGCGCGATTGAGCTGCGTTATCGCCTGCTGCCCTACCTCTACACCCTACTGTGGCAGGCGCACGCTGACGATGAGCCGATGCTGCGCCCGACCTTCCTCGATCACCAGCATGACCCGCAGACCTTCGAGGAGTGCGACGATTTCCTGCTCGGCCGCGATCTCCTCGTCGCCAGCGTCGTGGAGCCAGGCCAGCGCCATCGCCGGGTGTGGCTGCCGGAAAATGAGTCCGGCTGGTACGACTTTTATAGCGGGGAGTGGTTCGCCGGCGGCCAGTGGGTCACGCTCGATGCGCCGCTGGAAAAACTGCCGCTGATGGTGCGCGCCGGGGCGGGTCTGCCGGTCAGCGAAAGGATCGTCCACGTCGACGCCAAAAAAGACGATAGCCGCGAGCTGAAGCTGTTTCCGCTGAAGGGAGCAGGCTCGACAAGCGGTCTGCTGTTTGAAGACGACGGCGAGAGCTGGGGCTATCGGCAGGGCAACGCGCTGTGGCTGGGGTGGGAAATGACCTGCAGCGCCAGCGCCATCAGCCTGCAGGTGAACGCGCGCGGCCGCTACCGCCCGGCGTGGAAGGCGCTGAAGATAACGCTACCCGCCGGTGAAAAGCGCCGGCTGTCGGTGAATGGCAAAGACGTCGACGAGTGGCTGCTGGACTAAGGGCAAGAAAAAACCCCGGTCGCGCGAGGCTGACCGGGGCTTCTGTTTCACTCCCGGCTGCGCCGGGGCGGCAGACGGTTAGCCGTCGATGCCTTTGCTGCGCAGATAATCTTCGTAATTACCGCTAAAGTCGACGACGCGCTCCGGCGTAATTTCAATCACCCGGGTGGCCAGCGAGCTGACGAACTCGCGGTCGTGGGAGACGAAAATCAGGGTGCCCTGATACATCTCCAGCGCCATGTTGAGCGATTCGATAGATTCCATATCCAGGTGGTTGGTCGGTTCGTCCATCACCAGAATGTTTGGTTTTTGCATCATCAGCTTGCCGAACAGCATGCGGCCTTTTTCGCCACCGGACAGCACTTTTGCCGGCTTTTTGATATCGTCCTGGCTGAACAGCAGACGGCCGAGGAAGCTGCGCACAACCTGCTCATCGTCACCATCCTGCTTCCACTGGCTCATCCAGTCGAACACGCTCAGATCGTTATCGAAGTCTTCGGCGTGATCCTGCGCGTAGTAGCCAATCTGCGCATTCTCAGACCATTTAACGGTACCGTTATCCGGCGTCAGTTCACCAACCAGGGTTTTCAGCATGGTGGTTTTACCCACGCCGTTGGCACCCAGAATGGCAATCTTCTCGCCCACTTCCAGCAGCAGATTGAATTTTTTAAACAGCGGGCCGTTATCAAAACCTTTCGCCAGCTCTTCAACAGCCAGCGCGTTACGGAACAGCTTCTTGTCCTGCTCGAAGCGAATGAACGGGTTCTGACGGCTGGAGGCCTTCACTTCGTCGAGCTTGATTTTATCAATCTGACGCGCGCGTGAGGTCGCCTGACGTGATTTAGAGGCGTTGGCGCTAAAGCGGCTGACGAAGGATTGCAGGTCGGCAATCTGCGCTTTTTTCTTGGCGTTATCAGACAGCAGACGCTCGCGAGCCTGGGTGGCCGCGGTCATGTATTCGTCGTAGTTACCGGCGTAGACGCGCAGTTCACCGTAGTCGAGATCCGCCATGTGGGTACACACCATGTTAAGGAAATGACGGTCGTGCGAAATGATGATCATGGTGCTGTCACGTTCGTTGAGCGTCTGCTCCAGCCAGCGAATGGTATCGATGTCGAGGTTGTTCGTCGGTTCGTCGAGCAGCAGGATATCCGGGTTGGAGAACAGCGCCTGGGCTAACAGTACGCGCAGCTTCCAGCCGGGAGCGACTTCGCTCATCGGGCCGTAATGCTGTTCAACCGGGATGCCGACGCCGAGCAGCAGCTCGCCGGCGCGGGCTTCGGCGGAGTAGCCGTCCATCTCGCCGTAGGTCACTTCCAGATCCGCCACCTTATAGCCGTCGGCTTCGCTCATTTCCGCCAGAGAATAGATGCGATCGCGCTCCTGCTTCACTTCCCACAGCTCGCCGTGGCCCATGATGACCGTATCCAGCACGGTGAACTCTTCGAACGCAAACTGATCCTGACGCAGCTTACCGATACGCTCGTTCGGATCGAGGGAGACGTTGCCCAGCGTTGGCTCCAGGTCGTTGCCGAGGATCTTCATAAAGGTAGATTTACCGCTACCGTTGGCGCCAATCAGGCCGTAACGGTTGCCGCCGCCAAATTTGACGGAAATGTTTTCGAACAGCGGCTTACTGCCAAACTGCATGGTGACGTTGCTGGATACTAGCACGGGGTTATCCTGAAAAAAGAGAATGAGAAGTGTGACACATCGGACATTATGCCAGCAAAACCATCTCTTTTCACGGTCTGCGGTGAATTCCCTTACCGCCGGCGCAGCGAATGGCGCCTTTTGACCTCAGCCGGCGGCGTCCGGCAGGCTGCGGCTGCGGCCGGCGGCGCCAGGTATGCCGTGCGATCGCCCCTCCGACGACGCAGCCTGAGCAGCCGAAGGACGACAGTTGAAACAACCGGCAAAAAAGTGTGATTTCGTACACATCTCATTTCCCTGTTGGCGGGAATGCACATATAATGCGCTCCCATCTACTCCCTGAAAAATCAAACAAAGGCCTGTGTGGCTTTAACATCGCACACGACATGATGAATATGAAATTATCGACACTCCTTGCGGCAGCCTTCGCCATCGTGGGCTTTTGCAATACCGCATCCGCGGTAACCTATCCCCTGCCGACTGACGGTAGCCGACTGATTGGCCAGAACCAGGTTGTTACGGTTCCGGACGACAACAAACAGCCGCTGGAATATTTCGCCGCCAAATATCAGATGGGTCTGTCCAACATGCTGGAAGCGAACCCGGGCGTGGATACCTATCTGCCGAAAGGCGGCACCGTGCTGAATATCCCGCAGCAGCTGATTCTGCCGGACACCGTGCATGAAGGTATCGTCATCAACAGCGCGGAAATGCGTCTTTACTACTACCCGAAAGGCACTAACACCGTGATCGTGCTGCCGATTGGTATCGGCCAGCTCGGCAAAGATACGCCGATCAACTGGGTGACCAAGGTTGAGCGCAAGAAAGCCGGCCCGACCTGGACGCCGACGGCGAAAATGCACGCCGAATACATCGCAGCCGGTAACCCGCTGCCGGCCGTGGTGCCGGCCGGCCCTGATAACCCGATGGGCCTGTACGCGCTGTATATCGGTCGTCTGTACGCGATCCACGGTACCAACGCCAACTTCGGTATCGGCCTGCGCGTAAGCCACGGCTGCGTCCGTCTGCGTAACGACGATATCAAATTCCTGTTTGAGAATGTGCCGGTCGGCACCCGCGTCGAATTTATCGATGAGCCGGTGAAAGCCACCAGCGAGCCGGACGGCAGCCGTTACGTTGAAGTCCATAACCCGCTGTCGACCACTGAAGCCCAGTTCCAGGGCGGTGAAATCGTCCCGATTACGCTGAACAAATCCGTACAGGCCGTTACCGGCCAGTCCGACGTCGATCAGAGCGTGGTTGAGCAGGCGGTGCAGAACCGTTCCGGTATGCCGGTTCGTCTGAACTGATCCTGAGCGCCATGCACAAAAAAGGGCGAGGTGAAAACCTCGCCCTTTTCTTTTCGCCTGACGTCAGCCGTTGTTAACGATAACGATGCCGCCGTGATCGTAGCGGTAGTGACAGTGGGCGTACTCCAGCGGCGTACCGTCCTCCAGGTAGATAACCTGCTCAACTTCCAGCACCGGATCGCCGGCTTCGCATACCAGGTGCTGCTGTTCGAGCTCGCCGGGCTTAATGGCGCGCACCACGCGGTACGACCCCATTATCTTCAGCCCGAGCGTTTCGACATACTGGAATACGGAGCTTTCGAGGTGGCTTTTATTCAGGCCAGGGACCAGATTCACCGGCATCACCGTGGCGTCCAGCGACATCGGCTCGTCATTGAGCAGCCGCAGGCGCACGAAGTCATAAACCGGCGAATCGGCATTAATCAGCAGCGAAGTCTGCTCCTTTTCGCTGGGAAAGCGCAGCTCGAAGCGCACCACCTTGCTGCTGACCGCCCCCAGATGGGCCCAGGTTTTGGTGGCGCCAAAATAGTCGCTTCCCGGAAGATCCCACTGCGAAAGCTGGAGAAAGTTTTTACGTACGAAGGTGCCCTGCCCTTTGCGGGTATAAATCAATCCTTCAACGATCAGCTGGCGCATCGCCTGCTGGATGGTCATCCTGCTGGTGTTAAACTCCGCCGCCAGCGCAAACTGGTCGGGTAATGGCATGCTGGCGGGGTACTGCTGGCTGATAATCCGCTTTTTAATTTCCCGCGCGATCAAAAGATACTTCGCCGCCATCGCCCTTCCTTATTATTCATTTATCCCATTGTTTTTTAACGCCACTCTCTCAGATATTTTGAGGAATGGCAGGTAGAAGAATACACCAAAGGTGATGATTATCAACTGCACCACCACCGCCCGCCAGTCCCCCGCCGTCGCCAGCCAGGCGCTGAGCACCGGCGGCGTGGTCCACGGGATCATCACCACGCAGCGCGACATAAGCCCGAGCGTGGTGCACAGCCAGGCGAAAAAGATGCCGATGGCGGGCAGCAGCACAAACGGGATCATCAGCGGCACGTTGAAAACGATCGGCAGGCCGAAAATCACCGGTTCGTTGATATTGAACAGCCCCGGGGTAATAGCCAGGCGCGCCACCTGCTTCGAGGCCTGCTGACGCGAGAAGAGAAAGATGGCGATCAGCAGAGAGATGGTGCTGCCGGTACCGCCCACCATGCCGAAGGTCGGCACGAAAATATTGTTAATAATATGCGGAATCGGCTGGCCGCTGGCGTAGGCCAGCATATTCTCATTGGTATTAATCAGCAGGAACGGCTCCAGCACCACGCTGTTCACGACCGACTGGTGTATACCCAGCGTAAACAGGAAGTTGCCGAAGCTGTAGATAAAAATAGTCCCCGGCAGGCTGGTATTAATCAATCGCAGCGGCTGCTGGATAAGCGTGGTGATCAGATGGATAAGATCGGTGTGCAGCAGGTTATTCAGCAGGGCGGCCAGCGCCGCAAACATCGACAGCGTCAGGATAGCCGGGATGAGCGACGAAAACGATTGGCCCACCGCCGGCGGCACGTTCTCTCCAAGGTTGATGGTCAGGCGCTTAATTCCGGCGATGCGCATAAAGATTTCTGTCGCCACCAGGCCGATGAGCACGCCGGCGAAAATGCCGGTAGAGCCGATGTTGGCGAAGGTCAGTACCGACGTCAGGCTGACCGTCGTCTTCCCGCCAACCGGCACCAGATCCACCTGCATCGGCATCATAATAATAAAGCTGCAAATAGCGATGACGACGGTCGAAACCGGGTTAGCGAAGTTTTTGTTACGCGCCAGCGACCACGCGATCATCGGCGCAATCAGCAGCGCGGCGATATTCAACGTCCCGTTGATAATAGCATCGCCCCATACCTTAAAGCGCACCAGCGTGTCGCCCTCCAGTATCCAGGGAAACACCACGTTGTTCACCAGTACCGCCAGCCCTGCCAGAATGAAAATCGGCATCACCCCGGCAAACGCATCGCGCAGCGAACGCAGGTGTACCTGGTTGGCGATACGCGCGGAAAACTCAACAAAGCGATCGGTCAAAGACTGCATACTGGACGTTGTATTATCAGACATTTTGCAGAATCCTCTTCATCACTTACCCGTATTCCCCGCCAGGCTTCAGGTTGCAGGCAGCGCGCCCGCGGCCTGAAATCTGACGGCGATAACCCGGTGCGGCCCGCGCGAACTACATCTCTTCACCGTTGCTGTGGATCGCTCGTTTCAGCCATGCATAGCTTTTCTTCGGCACGCGGTTAAGGTCTTTAAGATCGTGGTTTTCGCGGTTGACGTACACCACCCCGTAGCGTTTACGCATATCGCCCTGCGAGCTGAGAATATCGATCAGCCCCCAGCCGAGATAGCCGATCACCTTCGCGCCGTCCTCAAAAATCGCCTCTTTCATGGCGTTGATATGGTCGCGGTGATAGGCGATACGATAATCGTCGGCAATCATGTTTTCGCCATCCCAGGACTCAATCACCCCGATACCGTTTTCAATCGGGAATACCGGCAGGCGCCAGTCGTTGTAGTAGCGGGTGATGATGGTGCGAAAGCCGAGCGGATCGATTTGCCAGTTCCATTCCGTAGACTTCAGGTACGGGTTGTCCTTATCGCCGAACTGCATGTAGTAGTTCACCTCGGTGCCTTCCGGGATCGGATCGCTGCTGAGCGTGCGGCTGGCATAGTAGCTAAAGGCCATATAGTCATTTTTATTCTGCGCAATCAGGGCTAAATCCTCTGCGCGATAGATATCCTCGAAGCCTTCACGGGCGACCACGGCCATCACCTCGGGGCTGTAGCCCTGGCCGGCATAGACGCGCAGCAGGTTCTGGTTGAGAAACTCATCATGCTGCTGAGCGCAGAAAATATCGCGCGGCTGGCAGGTCGCCGGGTAGATAAGCTGATGCGCCAGCATCCCCCCCATCAGCCTGCCGGGCTGGGTTTCATGCAGGTAAGCGGTCAGATGGACGTGCGCCATCATGGTGTAATGCTGGATCTCGTACAGCTCGCGGAGCGTTTCATCGCCATGCATATAGCCCGCAATGCGGAACGCAATCGGCATGTGGAAAATATTCTGCTCATTGAAGGTCAGCCAGTACTTCACCTTGTCGCCGTAGCAGTCGATCATTTTCTTGCCGTAGCGCACAAACGCCTCCATCACGCGGCGATCGATAAAGCCGTTATACTCATTCGCCAGCGCCAGCGGCATGTCAAAATGGTACAGGCAAATCATCGGCTCAATGCCGCGGGCAATCAGAGCGTCGATAAAGCGGTGATAGAAGGCGATACCTTCTTCGTTGAACTCGCCATCGCCGGTCGGGCAAATGCGGCTCCACGAAATCTGGAAGCGGTAGCAGTTCATCCCTAGATCCTGCATTAAATCAAAGTCTTCCTCATAGCGATGGTAGGAGTCGGTCGCCACCTTCCAGTCAGAGGCAAACTCTGAGGGCTCGCGAATGTCGTATACCGACATCCCCTTTCCGCCTTCATTCCACGCACCTTCCGTCTGCATGCTGGAAACCGAGTTGCCCCATAAAAAATCCTTTGCCAGTGTCTTCATCATTCACTCCGCTACTATGACTAGTCATTAAAAATTCATGACTAGTCATATAGAATGAAATGATAAATCACGCAAAGGAGTTGTGTCGTTTTTGTGAGCGATTTCGAAAAGAGAGGATAGAAAGCGGCGGGACAGCGCCCGCCGTTGAGGATCGGACAGGATTAATCGTTAAGCTGATTGCGGCGATATTCGCCCTGGCGCTCGAGCATCCAGCCGGGATATTCGCGCGGCAGCGCGCTCACCGCATCAAGCCGCCTGAGATCCTCTTCGCCGAGCTGGATCTGGGTTGCGGCAATATTATCCGCCAGCTGCTCCGCGCGTTTGGCGCCGATAATCACGCTGGTCACCGCCTGCTGATGGAGCAGCCACGCGAGCGCGACCTGCGCGACCGTCGCGCCTTTAGCGTCGGCCACCTCGCGCATCGCGTCCACGCAATCAAACGCGCGATCCTTATTCACCGGCGGGAAATCAAATTCCAGCCGACGGCCGCCCGCTTCCCCCTGACCGTCGCGGGTGTATTTGCCGCTCAGCAATCCGCCCGCCAGCGGGCTCCAGACCATCAGCCCCAGCCCTTCGCTCTGCATCATCGGCACCAGCTCACGCTCCAGGTCGCGCCCGGCGATGGTGTAGTAAGCCTGCAAAGAGGCAAAGCGGGCCAGCCCAAGGCGTTCGGCGATCCCCAGCGCCTTGACGATTTGCCAGGCCGCCCAGTTCGAAATGCCGATATAGCGGACGTGCCCCTGGCGAACCAGGGTATCCAGGGCGTAGAGGGTCTCTTCCACGGGCGTTGCCGGATCGAAGCCGTGCAGCTGGTAGAGATCGATATGATCGAGCTGCAGGCGTCGCAGGCTCTCTTTGACGCTGCTGAGAATGTGGTAGCGGGAGCTGCCGCGGGAGTTAACGCCGGCGGTGCCGGTTTCACCAAACACTTTGGTGGCAACCACTACGTTTTCGCGCGGGATCTTGAGATTTTTTAGCGCCTGGCCGGTTATCTCTTCCGAACGCCCTTCCGAATAGACGTTAGCGGTGTCGATAAAGTTGATGCCGGCATCCAGGGCGCTGCCCACCAGCTGCTCGGCTTCCGCCTGGCGCAGCTGGCCAATTTTTCCCCACATCCCCTCTTCGCCGCCAAAGGTCATGGTGCCCAGGCACAGTTCAGAGACAAACAGACCGGTATTTCCGAGTTTTTTATAACGCATCGGACTCTCCTCATCAGGATAATTAACGTCAGCGCTATAGTTATACCCCCCGCAGCACGAGCGCGAATGGGGGGATCCTGTCCGTTTCTTGCCCAATCCTCTAAATATCAGAACCCGTAGCGCAGCATGGCGTAACCCAGCAGCGCCGCCCACAGCAGCATCGGCAGAGAGTAAAGATGAAAGCGCCACCAGATCCGCCGATCCGCCGCCATGCGCAGGGCAATCAGGTTGGCCAGCGAGCCGGGAAGCAGGCCAAAGCCGCCGACGTTAACCGCCCAGGCCAGCAGCGTTGACGGGGGGACGTAGTTGAGCAGCAGAATGGTTGCCGGGACGTTGCTGATGAACTGCGACAGGCCGATCGCCGTCAGCCACAGGCCGCCGGGGGAGAGCTGGCCGACGCCGCTCAGCAGCTGATGCAGCGCCGGCAGCTGGATCAGCAGGTGAACATCAATAAACATCACCATAAAGACCAGCAGCAAAGACCAGTCAACGTTGATAATCACCGCGCGCGCCAGCAGCAAGAAGCCGATGACGATCAGCGCGAGCCCCCAAAGCTCCTGCTTCATCTCTAACGCCGTGAGGAAAATCAGATAAAACGCCAGGCAGCTCCAGACCAGCTTCGGCCGCCAGGAGGGCGCCCGTTCGCCGCTTTGATAAGTGAGGCGTACGGCGGAAAAACAGCACCAGCACAGCGCCAGCAACGTTATCATCATCGCCGCCGCCAGCGGCAGCATCTGGCCAATAAACGCCGGGAAACTGAGGCCTGAACGCCCCCAAAGCAGAATATTTTGCGGATTGCCGATCGGCGTCAGCAGCGAGCCGGCGTTGACCGCCAGCGCTTCGAAAATGATCAGCCGGTTAACCGGAATGGCGCACCATTTTTTTAACGTCAGGGTTAACGGAACGACGATAAAAAGCGCCACATCGTTGGTTAAGAAGGTGGAAAGCAGCGCCGCGGCCAGCACCATAAAGATGGCCAGCTGCCGTTCGGTCACAAACCGCCGCGCCATTTTGCGGCCCAGCACGTCAAAATAGCCGCTCAGTTCGACCCCTTTGGTCAGCAGCATCAGCCCGCTTAGGGTAATAATCGTCTGCCAGTCGATAGCCTGAGGCCAGCTGGCAGGGGCAAAGGGCACAAAAATGCTTAATACGCCGGCAATAATCAGCAGTAAATGCAAAAAGCGGTCACCCGCCAGCGACTGAACAAGGGGCAGGTTCATTTTCCCTGCTGCCCGTATTTGAGCGTAAACTGGCTAAAGGCCTCCAGCGTCTCCTGGCTCACGTGATGCTCCATCCCTTCGGCATCGCGACGGGCTATCTCCGGGCTGACGCCGATAACCAGCAGGAAGTTTTCCACAATCTGATGACGTTCGCGGCTCTCGTGCGCCAGCTTCTCGCCTTCCGGCGTTAAAAAGACGCCGCGCCACGGGATCTGCTCAATCAATCCGACGCTGGCCAGGCGCTTGAGCATTTTAGCGACCGTCGGCTGCGAGACGCCCAGGCGCGCGGCCATATCGACCTGCCGCGCTTCACCCACCTCGCGGATCAGGTCGGAAATCAGCTCAACGTAGTCGTCAATCAGCTCGCGACGATGCGCCTCACGCACCTGACGAAATCCCTCAACGTGCTCTTCAACATTCACTAGCTGCGTCACTTTTTTTGTTATTTGTTTGCCTGCGCGACGGTTCATTGTGCTTCCTCAAATACGTGTGACGCAGCAAGCGTCATCTCAAAGAGGGCCATTGTAAATGATTGGGCCCGTAGCACAAAAAATTAACTTTTTAGCCATAGCTATAAAATATAGCCTGTGCTATATCTGTATGTAATGCAAACATCCTTCAAGGAGTGAAGGGCGAAATCACAGGAGGTTACGATGAACGAACTCAAGAGGTGCTTACAGGTGTTTACCCACTCCCCATTTAAAGTACGCTTAATGCTACTCGGCATGCTGTGCGATCTGCTTAACGGCAAAAAAGAGCAGGACAAACCGGGCAACTAACGCGGCGTCGCGGTACGCCGCTTCATTTTTCGGTCATAATTCCTCGTCATACTGGCCCGTTTGCCCTCCTTTCCCGGACTTTTTTCAAGTTTTGTAAGCTTTCTCCCAAAACAATCTGTTATGGCTAGTTGACCTTAGCATTTGCAAGCCCTATCTTTTGTCAGCCCTGCCACTACTGCGGCTCGCAGAGACCCTCTTCCGGCACTGTCCAGCAGGTTTTACCCCTTGATGCCAGGGGATGCACATGGCGTCTTTTTGATTGTTAACTATGAATCTCACCCTGAAAGAAACGCTGGTCGCTCGTGGACTGGTCCTGAACCCGTGGACCGGATTCTACTTTTTACAGTCCCTGCTGATTAACCTGGCCCTTGGCTATGATTTTAGCCTGCTCTATGCCGTTGCCTTTACATGCGTGCTACATCTGCTGTGGCGCAGCTTCCCGCGCGCGCAGAAAGTGGTGGTCGGCGGCTACTCGCTGCTTGCCGCGCTCTATTATCCGTTTGGTCAGGCATACGGCGCGCCCAATTTCAATACCCTGCTGGCGCTGCACGCCACCAACGTTGAAGAATCCACCGAAATTTTGACCATCTTCCCGTGGTACAGCTATCTGCTGGCGGTGTTTATTTTCGCGCTGGGCGTGATTGCCGTGCGTCGCAAGCCGGAAGAACCGAGGCGCTGGAGCAAAATGGAGAGCCTGGGCCTGCTGTTCAGCATCGGCATTTTCTTCCTGCAGCCGGTGCAGAATCTGGCGTGGGGCGGCGTCTTCAAAGTGATTGATACCGGCTATCCGGCCCTGCGCTTCGTCAAAGACGTGGTGGTCAATAACAATGAGGTGCTGGATGAGCAGGCGCGCATGGCGCAGCTGGCGAATATGAAAGATAGCTGGCACGTCGTGGCGGTGAAGCCCAAATATCATCTTTACGTGGTGGTTATTGGTGAAAGCGCGCGCCGCGACGCGCTCGGCGCCTTCGGCGGCCACTGGGACAACACCCCTTTCGCCAGTTCGGTGAACGGCTATCTGTTCAATGACTACATTGCGGCCAGCGGTTCAACGCAAAAGTCGCTGGGCCTGACGCTTAACCGGGTGGTCGACGGCAAGCCGCAGTACCAGGACAACTTCGTCACGCTGGCCAACCGTGCGGGCTTCCAGACCTGGTGGTTCTCGAATCAGGGGCAAATCGGCGAGTACGATACGGCGATTGCCAGTATTGCCAAACGCGCCGACGAAGTGCAGTTCCTCAAAAACGGCGATTTTGAGGCCAATAAAAATACCCAGGATGAGCAGTTGCTGAAGCTAACCGAGCAGGTCCTTTCGACCCAGCGGACTCAGCCGCAGCTGATCGTCCTGCATTTGATGGGCTCGCACCCGCAGGCCTGTGACCGCACCAAAGGAAAATATACCGTCTTTGTGCAATCAAAAGAGACCTCCTGCTATCTCTACAGCATGACGCAAACCGATGCGCTGCTGGGCAAACTCTATAGCCAGCTGCAGAACTCCGGCGATAGCTTCTCGATGACCTATTTCTCCGATCACGGCCTCGCCTTTAAAGAGCGCGGCAAAGCGGTTCAGTATCTGGCGCACGACGATAAGTTCCAGCAAAACTTCCAGGTACCGTTCATGGTGCTGTCCAGCGATGATAAAGCGCACAAGGTTATCAAAGCGCGCCGCTCGGCCAACGATTTCCTCAGCTTCTTCTCACAGTGGACCGGGATCAGCGCCGAGGAAATAAAGCCGCGCTATCGCTTTATCTCTGAGCAAAAGGCCGGGCCGGTTTTCATCACCAACTTCCAGCTGCAGAAAGTGGACTATACCCATCTGGGCAGCGACCTGTTCACCACCCAGTAGGCCACCTCATTCGCCATCGGGAAGCTGATGGCGACGGGTTTTGCCGAATGACAGGCAAAAAAAATCCGCCCCTGTGAGGCGGATTTTTTATATCACCGAAGTGATTAGAAGCGGTAACCAACGCCCGCGATCCAGGTACCAACGTCAACGTTACGAATGCGAGACTGCTCGTAAGAGAAGTCCAGAGCAACGTTTTCGATCGGGTTGAACTGCAGACCAGCGCCGTAGGAGAAACCGTAGTCGCTCATGTCAGCTTTGTTCGGGTAGCTGTTGTCCTGGAATTTACCGTAGCCAACGCCCACGACGCCGTAGATGCTTGCCCAGTCGTTGAGACGGTAAGCCGGACCAGCGGTGATGCCGTAGTACTGGCCTTTTTCGTATACGCCAGATTCGGTACGATCTTTTTCAGTGTAAGTGAAGGAACCGATAACACCCAGCGGGCTATTGTCTTGCTCGTAACGGTACTTCAGGTTGAAACCGCCTGCTTTATTCGCTTCGCCCTGCATGTCGCTCTGAGCATAACCACCGGTAACGGTAGAAGTTGCAGCGAAAGCGGTACCTACGGATGCAGCCAGTACAACAGCTAGTGCTGAAAAACGTGCAATTTTATTCATAACCACCTCAAATGTGTTTCTAATAAGTCCTAAGTCTTAAATATATCAAAAACTTTCGGGAAACTCTTTTCACTTTACAGTGTCTAACATACTTTTTCATGTAACCAAAAGTTTCCACAAAACTATAACAAACTGGAAAACAACCGGTTTTAACGAATACCATCATATTAATGCGCGCCGATCGCCGGACAAGCATCCAGATTATTCCTAATCGCCAGATGAGTATTTCAGCGCCTCTCTCCCAATTGTACTCCCCTCTGCGGGGATTTTTTCAACAATAGCTCAACTGCCGTTGGCTAATTCATTTACACTGGATCCTTTACCGCGTTTGACAAATTTTGACAGGAGAAAGGATGCCCGGCTCGTCCCGTAAGGTCCCGGCATGGTTGCCGACAGCAGTTATTTTAATCGCCATGATCTCTATTCAGAGCGGGGCATCGCTGGCGAAATCACTCTTCCCGTTAGTCGGCGCGCCCGGCGTGACAGCCCTGCGCCTGGCGCTAGGCACCTTGATTCTGGTGGTCATTTTCAAACCCTGGCGGCTGCGCTTTGCCCCCGAACAGCGCCTGCCGCTGCTCTTCTACGGCCTCTCGCTGGGGGCGATGAACTATCTGTTTTATTTATCCATTCAGCGCATACCGCTGGGCATTGCGGTAGCCCTGGAGTTTACCGGCCCGCTGGCGGTGGCCCTGTTTGGCTCGCGGCGTCCGCTCGACTTTGTATGGGTGGTGCTTGCGGTGCTGGGGCTATGGTATCTCCTGCCGCTGGGGCAAGACGTGTCGCAGGTGGATCTCACCGGCGCGCTGCTGGCGCTGGGCGCCGGGGCCTGCTGGGCGGTCTACATTCTCACCGGCCAGCGCGCGGGCGAAGAGCACGGCCCGGCAACGGTGGCGATGGGCTCGCTGATTGCCGCGGTGATTTTTGTGCCGCTGGGTATGCTGCAGGCAACGGATACGCTGTTCCAGTGGTCGCTGCTGCCGCTGGGGCTGGGGATCGCCGTGCTCTCCACCGCGCTGCCCTATTCGCTGGAAATGATCGCCCTCACCCGCATGCCGACGAAAACATTTGGCACTCTGATGAGCATGGAGCCCGCCCTTGCCGCGCTGTCGGGAATGGTGTTCCTTGGCGAGACGCTGACCTTCACGCAGACGCTGGCGCTGGGGGCAATAATTCTCGCCTCGATGGGGTCGACGCTGACGATGCGGCGGGAAACGAAGCTGAAAAAAGTGGATGTTGGCTAAATTGTCAGACAGTTCTGCATCGCCGTCGCGCCGTGCAGAACTGGTCTAAAACGCCTACAAGCATTTGATTTAAATTACCTTATAAATTATCAACAAGCCTGCGCTATCAAACCGATAGAGACTACCGACACCGCCTTCTGCTGATCCGTTGCTATACTTGTCCCCATGAGTTACCGGGGACAAGCGCTCCATATAATTCGAATTTGATGTATGACGAGTATAAATATCAAGAGGATATGAAACTATGAGTACCGCAAAACTGGTTAAAACTAAAGCGTCTAACCTGCTCTATACCCGCAACGATGTGACCGACAGCGAGAAGAAAGCCACCGTAGAGCTGCTCAATCGTCAGGTTATCCAGTTCATCGACCTGTCGCTGATTACCAAACAGGCTCACTGGAATATGCGCGGTGCCAACTTTATTGCCGTCCATGAAATGCTGGACGGCTTCCGCACGGCGCTGACCGAACACCTCGATACGATGGCCGAACGTGCCGTACAGCTCGGCGGCGTTGCGCTGGGCACCACTCAGGTTATCAACAGCAAAACTCCGCTGAAAAGCTATCCGCTGGACATCCATAGCGTCCAGGACCACCTGAAAGAGCTGGCCGACCGCTACGCGATTGTCGCCAACGACGTGCGCAAAGCGATTAGTGAGGCAAAAGACGAAGATACTGCCGATATCTTCACCGCCGCTTCTCGCGATCTGGATAAATTCCTGTGGTTTATCGAATCTAATATCGAATAATCGGCAAACCGACTGCCGTCAGCCCCGCTGGCGGCACTGCCTCTTTCCCCTCGCCTTTCCCGCTTTTTTCTCACCCACGCTTATATGCACCACTTTAGTGCACCACAATGTACAAAATGCGTACTAAAGTAAATCAAATGTAATAATCACCTCACACAATCGTTACAGCGAGATTGTTTTCCCATCGGTGTTTGCGTTAAAAATGCTCTTGTTATTCGGCATATTTATGACGCACCAAAATGACGCCCCGGCGTGGTGCAAACTCCATTTGCCAGACCCGAAAGCGTGCAACAGGATCGACTCTGGTTGTTATAAAACAACAAGTTGTAAAACTGGCACGATTTTTTCATAGGGTTACTCGTTCTCGCAGGGGATCGTCCCGTGGATAAAAAAGGAAATGCTATGAAGTCTGTATTAAAAGTTTCACTGGCTGCACTGACCCTGGCTTTTGCGGTTTCTTCCCAGGCCGCTGAAAAACAACTGATTGTTGCGACCGATACGGCGTTTGTTCCGTTTGAATTTAAGCAAGGCGATAAGTACGTTGGCTTCGATGTCGACCTGTGGGCCGCCATCGCCAAAGAGCTGAAACTGGACTATACCCTGAAGCCAATGGATTTCAGCGGCATCATCCCGGCGCTGCAAACTAAAAACATCGACCTCGCGCTGGCGGGTATTACCATTACTGAAGAGCGTAAAAAAGCGATCGAATTCTCCGATGGCTACTATAAAAGCGGCCTGCTGGTGATGGTGAAAGCGAACAACAACGATATCAAAGACGTGAAGGATCTGAACGGTAAAGTGGTCGCGGTTAAAGGCGGCACCGGCTCCGTTGACTACGCCAAGGCCAACATCAAAACCAAAGACCTGCGCCAGTTCCCGAACATTGATAACGCCTATATGGAGCTGGGTACCGGCCGCGCCGATGCCGTGCTGCACGATACGCCAAACATCCTGTACTTCATCAAAACCGCCGGCCACGGCCAGTTCAAAGCGGTAGGTGAATCGCTGGAAGCGCAGAACTACGGTATCGCGTTCCCGAAAGGCAGCGACGAACTGCGTGAAAAAGTGAACGGCGCGCTGAAAACCCTGCGTGAAAACGGCACTTACAACGAAATTTATAAAAAATGGTTCGGTACTGAGCCAAAATAATAATCAGAGCCCGTATCCGCACGGATATATCTCTTACAGGCCTGCTGAGGTCTGGTAGCCCGGCAGCGGCGCTTGCGCCCTCTGCCGGGAATCACCTCGCAGCAGGCCTGAGTCATTTTTTCTCAGAGGGCCATCCTCTGTTTTTCGACACGGTAACAGGAACGAATTATGCAGTTTGACTGGAGTGCCATCTGGCCCGCCATTCCGATTTTGCTGGAAGGCGCCAAAATGACGCTGTGGATCTCGGTCCTCGGCCTGGCTGGCGGTCTGATAATCGGCCTCGTCGCCGGTTTCGCCCGCTGCTTTGGCGGCTGGATAGCGAACCACATCGCGCTGGTCTTTATTGAAATTATTCGCGGCACCCCAATCGTGGTGCAGGTCATGTTTATCTACTTCGCCCTGCCGATGGCGTTTAATGATTTACGCATCGATCCGTTCTCCGCCGCGGTGGTGACGATCATGATCAACTCCGGCGCCTACATCGCGGAAATTACCCGCGGCGCGGTGCTCTCTATCCACAAGGGCTTTCGCGAAGCCGGCCTGGCGCTCGGCCTGTCCCGAGGCGAAACGATTCGCCACGTGATCCTGCCGCTGGCGCTGCGCCGTATGCTGCCGCCGCTGGGCAACCAGTGGATCATCAGCATCAAAGACACCTCGCTCTTTATCGTCATCGGCGTTGCCGAACTGACCCGCCAGGGACAGGAGATTATTGCCGGTAACTTCCGCGCGCTGGAGATCTGGAGCGCCGTTGCCGTTATTTATCTGATTATCACCCTGGTTCTGAGCTTTATTCTGCGCCGTCTTGAAAGAAGGATGAAAATCCTGTGATTGAATTTAAAAACGTTTCCAAGCACTTTGGCCCAACCAAGGTGCTGCATGATATCGATCTGAAGATTAACAAAGGTGAAGTCGTGGTGATTATCGGGCCTTCCGGCTCAGGTAAATCAACCCTGCTGCGCTGCATCAACAAGCTGGAAGAGATAACCAGCGGCGAGCTGATTGTCGACGGCCTGAAGGTCAACGATCCGAAGGTAGACGATCGCCTGATCCGCCAGGAAGCCGGCATGGTGTTCCAGCAGTTCTATCTGTTCCCGCACCTGACGGCGCTGGAGAACGTGATGTTCGGGCCGCTGCGCGTGCGCGGGGCGAAGAAAGAGGCGGCCGAGAAGCTGGCGAAAGATCTGCTGGAAAAAGTGGGGCTGGCTGAACGCGCGCACCACTATCCTTCAGAGCTCTCCGGCGGCCAGCAGCAGCGTGTGGCCATCGCCCGCGCGCTGGCGGTGAAGCCGAAAATGATGCTGTTCGATGAGCCAACCTCCGCGCTGGACCCGGAGCTGCGCCATGAAGTGCTGAAGGTAATGCAGGACCTGGCAGAGGAAGGGATGACGATGGTTATCGTTACCCACGAAATCGGCTTCGCCGAAAAAGTGGCCTCCCGCCTGATCTTCATTGATAAAGGTCGTATTGCGGAAGATGGCGATCCGCAGGTTCTGGTTAAGAACCCGCCGAGCCCGCGCCTGCGCGAATTCCTGCAGCACGTTGCCTGATAGCCCAAGGCTCCCCCGGCGCGGGGAGCCGCTTTCCAGATTCATCCCACCCCCTCCCTCCTGACATCGTCTTCTATACTTACTGGTTTGAGACGCAATGGAGGTGCTCGTGCCGTGGATCCTGTTACTGCTTGCCGCGCTATTTACCGCCCCGCTTTCCGCCGCAGGCCTGGCCGGCGTCCCAACCGCTACCCCGCAGCAGTCCGGCAGCAATGAACCCGACCTTGAGAAGAAAAAGGCCGCCTACGCGGCGCTGGCCGATGTGCTGGATAACGACGCCGCCCGTCAGGAGCTAATCGACCAGCTGCGCACCGCCGCCGCCACGCCGCCGCCGGCCAGCGCGCCAACGCTCACGCCGCCGAAAGAGGAAGATCAGCCGACGGTGCTGGAAAACGTTACCCACATCAGCCGTGAATACGGCGAGCGCTTCTCGTCGCGTTTCTCGCAGCTGTGGCGCAATATCACCGGCGCGCCGCATAAGCCTTTCCATGCCGATACCTTTCGCCACGCCGCGAGCACCTTCCTGCTGCTGGCGGCGCTGGTCTTTACCTTCTGGTGGCTGGTGCGGCTGGCCGCGCTGCCGCTGTATCGCAAAATGGGCCAATGGGGACGGCATAAAAACCACGATCGCAGCAACTGGCTGCAGCTGCCGGCCACGATTGCCGGCGCCTTTATTTTCGATCTGATCCTGCTGGCGCTCACGCTGTTCGTTGGCCAGCTCCTCAGCGACAGGCTGAACGGAGGCAACCGCACCATCGCCTTCCAGCAAAGCCTGTTTCTGAACGCCTTCGCGCTGATCGAGTTCTTCAAAGCCATTCTGCGGCTGATCTTCTGCCCACGAGTGGCGGAGCTGCGGCCGTTTAACCTCAGCGACGACAGTGCGAAATACTGGAACCTACGCCTGAGCGCGCTCAGCAGCCTGATTGGCTACGGCCTGATCGTCGCCGTGCCGATTATCTCCAACCAGGTCAACGTCCAGGTCGGCGCGCTGGCCAACGTGACTATTATGCTGTGCATCACCCTGTGGGCGCTGTATCTGATTTTTCATAACAAGCACGTGATTACCGAAGGGCTGATTCATCTGGCGGATCGCTCGCTGGCCTTCTTCAGCCTGTTTATCCGCGCCTTCGCGCTGGTGTGGCACTGGCTGGCCTGCGCCTATTTCATCGTGCTGTTTTTCTTCTCGCTTTTCGACCCCGGCAACAGCCTGAAGTTTATGATGGGCGCCACGGTGCGCAGCCTGGCGCTCGTCGGCGCCGCGGCGCTGATCTCCGGCATTCTGTCGCGCTGGATAGCCAAAACCATCACCCTGTCGCCGCAAACCCAGCGCAGCTACCCTGAGCTGCAAAAACGGCTCAACGGCTGGATCTCCGTGGCGCTGAAGGTGGCGCGCATTCTAGTGGTCGCCGTCGCCATTATGCTGCTGCTCAGCGCCTGGGGGCTGTTCGACTTCTGGAACTGGATGCATAACGGCGCCGGGCAGAAGGCGGTGGATGTCATGATCCGCATCGCGCTCATCCTGTTCTTTTCCGCCATCGGCTGGACGCTGCTCGCCAGCCTGATAGAAAACCGCCTCGCCTCGGATATTCACGGCCGTCCGCTGCCGGGCGCCCGGGCGAGAACGCTGCTGACGCTGTTTCGCAACGCGCTGGCGGTGATCATCAGTACCATCACCGTGATGATCCTGCTCTCCGAAGTGGGGGTGAATATCGCCCCGCTGCTGGCGGGCGCGGGGGCGCTGGGGCTGGCTATCTCTTTCGGCGCGCAAACGCTGGTGAAAGATATTATCACCGGCATTTTTATCCAGTTTGAAAACGGGATGAACACCGGCGATCTGGTGACGATCGGGCCGTTAACCGGCACGGTGGAACGGATGTCGATCCGCTCGGTCGGGGTGCGCCAGGATACCGGCGCCTACCATATTATTCCGTGGTCTTCGATCACCACTTTCGCCAACTTCGTGCGCGGAATAGGCTCGGTGGTGGCTAACTATGATGTCGATCGTCAGGAGGATCTGGATAAGGCCAACCAGGCGCTGAAGGATGCGGTTGCGGACGTAATGGCCCAGGAGGAGGTCCGCGGGCTGGTGATTGGCGAGCCGTCGTTTGCCGGGCTTGTCGGTCTGAGCAATACCGCCTTTACCCTACGGGTGACGTTTACCACGCTGCCGCTGAAGCAGTGGACGGTACGTTTTGCGCTGGATACGCAGGTCAAAAGGCATTTCGACCTTGCCGGCGTGCGCGCCCCGGTGCAAACCTACCAGGTGCTGCCGATGACGCCCTCCGTCGCCGCCGGGCCGCCGGCCCCCGCGGAGCCAACGCTATAGCGCCCCGGCGGCACGGAGCAGACCGGGGCGCGAAGAAGAAGCGCGGCCGCCGAACGGCTTAAAACGCGCGTCGGCGCTTTGCTTCATCCATAAAGGTCCAGGCGATAAAGCGGCTCTGCTTCTGCCCCTGCGCCATCTCTTTTTTCACCACCTTCACCGCGCCGACTTCGGTCAGGGCACGATACAGCGGCGGCAGATTATCGCCGCGAGAAACCAGCGACGTAAACCATTTCACCTGACGGCCAAACTGCTGGCTCTCCTGGATCATCCGGGTGATGAAGGCCACCTCTCCGCCTTCACACCACAGCTCCTGCTGCTGGCCGCCGAAGTTCATCACGCTATCGGCGCCCAGGCCCAGGTTACGCCGTTTGCGCTCGCCGCCCGCCTGCGCGCTGGCGGCGGAATCGTGGAACGGCGGGTTGCATAGCGTCGCGTCAAAGCATTCGTTTTTATGAATCACGCCGGCAAAAATCGCCGTGGCGTCTTTTTGACGACGCAGGCGAATCTGGCGGCTCATTCCCGGGTTGCCGGCAATAATGGCCTGGGCGCTGGAGAGCGCTTCCTGGCTGATTTCACTGCCGGTAAAGCGCCAGCCATACTCATGCACGCCGATCAGCGGGTAGATACAGTTTGCGCCGGTGCCCACATCGAGAATGCTCGCATTCTCAGGAATAGTGCCGGTATCCAGCGCCAGCAGATCGGCGAGGTGGTGGATATAATCCGCCCTTCCCGGCACCGGCGGACACAGGAAGCCATCCGGAATATCCCAGTGTTTCACCGCGTAAAAGTGCGCCAGCAGCGCCTTATTCAGCGCCTTCACCGCGAGCGGGTTGGCAAAGTCAACGGTCTGCTCGCCCAGCGGATTCAGGGTGATAAAGCCCTGTAGCTCGGGGTGAGCCAGGCATAGCGCGGGCAAATCATAGCGTTGATGATGACGGTTACGCGGGTGTAACCCCGGTTTCTGGGCTTTCATGGCAATCTCCTTTGAACAGCCGCGTAAGATACCCGTTGACGGCGGCGCGGTAAATAAGGGAGTCTGGATATCTCCTCTTCCGTTACGGGTATTCTATGTATTTCTATCAACCTTCACAGGGACACGGTCTGCCGCACGACCCGCTTAACGCTATTATCGGGCCGCGTCCTATCGGCTGGATCGCCTCGCTGGATGCGGCAGGACAGCGCAATCTCGCGCCCTACAGTTTCTTTAACTGCTTCAACTACCGGCCACCGATTATCGGCTTTGCCAGCAGCGGTTGGAAGGATAGCGTACAGAATATTGTCGAAACTAAGGAATTTGTCTGGAACCTGGCAACCCGTCCGCTGGCCGAAGCCATGAACGAGACCTCTGCCACCCTCCCGCGCCACGAAGATGAATTCATCCGCGCCGGGCTGACCGCCGCCGCCAGCCGGATCGTCGCCGCCCCGCGGGTAGCGGAAAGCCCGGTGAACTTTGAGTGTCGGCTCTCGCAGTGCGTCCGCTTAACGGCCGCCGATGGCACCCCCGTCGACAGCTGGCTGGTACTTGGCGAAGTTGTTGCGGTCCATATCGACGAGTCGCTGCTGGAAGAGGGGGTCTATCAGACCGCCAAAGCCCAGCCGATCCTGCGTGCCGGTGGCCCGAGCGCCTACTACGGTATTGATGAAAGCCAGCGTTTTGATCTGATCCGCCCCGACGCCCGCTAGCGCCATCTCCGCGCTGGCTCGCCGTTCGTTCGCCACGACGTTATTCGCGCGGGCGAGCGGCGTTTGCGCAAAAAAATCGTTGTTTAGCTTCAATTTTTTATCCTGAATACTCTCCGGCAAAGGCCTAAACTTAGAGTATGTCCCATGCCGTTAATGAGGATATGCTCATGAGAAAATCTCTGCTGCTATTCGCGACTATCGCGCTTGCCGCCGCCTCTTTTACCGCGCAGGCCGCAGCTCCCCTCTCCGCTCCCGCCGACCCCGGCCCGCTGCGGCCTTCAGGCACCGTCTCCGCCTCTGGCGCCAGCAATCTCGACGATCTGCAGGCACAGCTGGCGCAAAAAGCGCATCAGCAGGGGGCGATAGCCTGGCGTATCAACTCTGCCGGCGGCACAAACAGGATGTCGGGGACCGCCATCATCTATAAATAGCGCGCCGGCCGCTCGGGTCGGAAGCGGAGTTCCAACCGCCTTCGCCCACGTTCGCGCCGTTCTCTGCTGACAAAATCGGTTTATGTAGAAAAAATGCAGCTAATGTAAATAAATGTATTTATTTTTTTATAAATGAGTGATAGAAAATCTGCCGTTGTTTGATAATGCTTATCACAATCATTATCAAAAGCATTGTTGTTGTAACAAACACCTGCAGTGGTCGGGGGCACGGCATCGCTTTGCCTGCGGTCTTAATGGCTCAAATTAAAACTATAAGTTGCTCATTGAAATGGATAAAAAACATAATTTACCGTTCAGCAGTTTTGGCTCGCTGACGATCTTTACCGGCCTGTGTCTGAGCCTGTCGCCGACAGGCCAGGTGCTGGCAGCGGATGGCACTGAAAAAAATGGCGGCGAAACGCTGGTGGTAGAGGCGCAGGCGCCCTCGCTGTATGCCCCAACCCAATCCGCCGATCCCAAGTTTTCCCGACCGCTGGTCGATACGACCCGTACGGTAACGGTGGTTTCCGAACAGGTGATGAAAGATCAGGGCGTCACCAACCTTACCGATGCGTTGAAAAACGTGCCGGGCGTCGGGGCCTTTTATGCCGGTGAAAACGGCAGCTCATCTACCGGTGACTCCATCTATATGCGCGGTGCCGATACGTCAAACAGCATCTATATTGATGGCGTTCGCGATATCGGCAGCGTGACCCGCGACACCTTTAACACCGAACAGGTCGAAGTCATCAAGGGCCCATCGGGTTCTGACTACGGCCGCAGCGCGCCAACCGGCTCCATCAATATGATCAGCAAGCAGCCGCGCCTGGACTCCGGCATTGACGCCTCCGCCAGCGTCGGCAGCGCCTGGTTCCGCCGCGGCACGTTCGATATCAACCAGACGGTCGGCGAAACCAGCGCGGTGCGCCTGAACCTGATGGGCGAGAAAACCCATGATGCCGGCCGCGACAACGTTAAAAATGAGCGCTACGGGGTTGCGCCATCGGCCGCCTTCGGCCTCGGCACGGAGAACCGCCTGTATCTCAACTATCTCCACGTAACCCAGCACAACACTCCGGACGGCGGTATTCCTACCATCGGCCTGCCGGGATACTCCGCACCGAGCGCAGGTACCGCGGCCCTGAATCACTCCGGTAAAGTCGCGACCAGCAACTTCTACGGTACCGATTCGGATTACGACGATTCCACGACCGACACGGTGACCATGCGCTTCGAGCACGATCTGAGCGATACCACGACCATCCGCAACACCACCCGCTGGTCGCGCGTGAAGCAGGATTATTTACTCACCGCGGTGATGGGCGGCGCAACAAACATCACCCAGCCGAACCCGAACGATGTCGGCACCTGGAGCTGGTCACGCCTGGCTAACACCAAGGACGTCAGCAATAAAATTCTGACCAACCAGACCAACCTGACCTCAAAGTTCTATACCGGATCGATCGGTCATGACATCAGCGCCGGTTTCGAGCTGACCCGCGAAACTCAAACTAACTACGGGGTTTATCCCATCACGCCTCCGGCGGTGAATATCTACCACCCGAACAGCGCGATCTCCATCGGCGGCCTGGATCGGAGCGGCGCCAACGCCAACGGACAGACCGACACCTTCGGGGTCTATGCCTTTGATACCCTGCAGATTACCCGTGACTTTGAGATCAACGGCGGCATTCGTCTGGATAACTACCAGACTAAATACGACAGTGCTAGCCTGTGCGGCGGTAGCGGTCGTGGCGCGATTGCCTGTCCGGACGGCGTGGCGAAAAACTCGCCGGTGACCACCGTTGATACTTCAACCAGCGGCAACCTGGTTAACTGGAAGGCCGGCGCGCTGTATCATCTGACCGATAACGGCAACGTCTACGTCAACTACGCCATTTCTCAGCAGCCTCCGGGCGGCAGCAACTTCGCGCTGGCGCAGAGCGGAACGGGGAATAGCGCCAACCGCACCGATTTCCAGCCGCAGAAAGCGAAAACCAGCGAAGTGGGCACCAAGTGGGAGCTGATGGATAAGCGCCTGCTGCTGACGGCGGCCCTGTTCCGTACCGATATTGAAAACGAAGTCGAGCAAAACGACGACGGCACCTACTCCCAGTACGGCAAAAAGCGCGTCGAAGGCTACGAGCTGTCGCTGGCCGGTAACATCACCCCGGACTGGCAGGTCATCGGCGGATATACCCAGCAGCACGCCAGCATCAGAGAAGGCAAGAACGTCGCCCAGGACGGCACCAGCGCGCTGCCGTACACGCCTGAACACGCCTTTACCGTCTGGAGCCAGTACCAGGCCACCGATGCTCTTGCCCTTGGCGCCGGCGCGCGCTATATCGGCAGTATGCACCGCGGCAGCGATGGCGCCGTCGGCACGCCGTCCTACACCGAAGGCTACTGGGTGGCAGATGCGAAGGTCGGCTATCGCATTAACCGTAACCTCGATCTGCAGCTGAACGTCTATAACCTGTTTGATACCAACTATGTCGCCTCAATCAACAAGAGCGGCTACCGCTATCATCCGGGCGAACCGCGTACGTTCCTGCTGACCGCCAATATGCACTTCTAATCCGCAGCGGGGCGCTTGCGCCCCGTCTGTTCAGGAGAAATAACCATGATGTACCATATTCCCGCCGTCCTCAGCCCACAGGAAGTTGACTATTTTACCGGGCGGCTGCAGCAGGCCGAGTGGGTTGACGGACGCGCAACCACCGGCGATCAGGGCGCCCAGGTAAAAAATAATCAGCAGGTAGACACCCGCAGCGCGCTTTACGACGAACTGCAGGGCAAGGTGCTGGCGGCGCTCAACCGTAGCTCGCTGTTTTTCGCCGCCGCGCTGCCAAAAACCCTCTCCAGCCCTCTGTTCAACCGCTATCAGCAGAGCGAAACCTACGGTTTTCACGTTGACGGCGCGGTGCGCAGCCAGGCCCAGGGCGGCTGGATGCGCACCGACCTTTCCGCCACCCTGTTTCTTAGCGCCCCGGACGACTATACCGGCGGCGAGCTGGTCATCAACGATACCTACGGCCAGCATGCGGTTAAACTCCCGGCGGGCGATCTGGTGCTCTACCCTTCAAGCAGCCTGCACTGCGTGACCCCGGTGACTCAGGGCGCGCGCGTCGCCTCCTTCCTGTGGGTCCAGTCGATGATCCGCGATGATAAACGGCGCGCGATGCTGTTCGAACTGGACGGCACTATCCAGGCGCTGAAGAGCCGCCACGGCGAGAGTGAAGAGGTCTTATCGCTGCTCAATCTGTACCATAACCTGCTGCGGGAATGGTCGGAGATCTAAGCCTTGTCTGGCCCTTTTTTGCCCCCATCTTATCTATACTCTTCTTAATTTCCGGCGGCCGTCGCGCTGATAAAGCGCGCTCACGCCGCGCCGCTTTCCACGATCCACGAGAACGCGGCTCCCGCCGCCTGGCGGCAGTTCGAACGTTTTAGACACTCGGTTAATTGATACAGCATCAGATGGGGGATATATCATGGCATCAGGCTGGGCAAATGATGACGCGGTACAGCAGCAGATCGACAGCACAATTGACGATGCGGTGGCGCGGGCGCGAAGCGAGCTACCGGCCGGCGAGAGCCACAAATTTTGTGATGAATGCGGAGAGCCCATTCCGGAGGCCCGGCGCAAGGCGATCCCTGGGGTCAGGTTCTGCGTGAAATGCCAGCAGGATAAAGACTTACATAACAATACATTTTCAGGATATAATCGGCGTGGCTCCAAGGATAGCCAGCTACGTTGACCTTCCTTTACCGTTCATTACCACAGATCGCGTTATCTTTTCGCGCACGTTTTTTGGCGAATAAAGTAGCAAAATGTGCCCTGAAAGCCCGCAGAACCCCGCTGCAGAATCCGGCGCCCCGTTTCTTATAAATAATTTATTAATAATCAATAAATTAATAATCATTCAAAAAATTCGATGGAGACTGTTAATTTCCTTCGATTTTATATCTCGCAAAAAAACGTGATACTTATCACATCGACGGAACATCGTCACCTTAACAGAACAACCTGCGAGAGATTAACTATGAAAACCATCAAATATGCTGCCGCTGCTATCGCCCTGTCCGCTCTGTCCTTTGGCGCTTTCGCCGCTCAGTCGGTAACCCCGTCTCAGGCAGAAAGCATGAATAAAATCGGCGTCGTTTCTGCGGAAGGCGCAACGACTCTGGATGGCCTGGAAGCCAAACTGGCTGCTAAAGCGGATGCCGCTGGCGCGACTGGTTACAGCATCACCTCCGCTAACACCAACAACAAAGTTAGCGGTACCGCGGTTATCTATAAATAATCGCCGCCCGACCCTGTAATGCCACTGTATTACCCCTGAAATACCCTTTAATACCCTTGTTTTGCCCGTCCGTGCCACCGGACGGGCTTTTTTTTGGGGTTCTCGCAGGGTCGAGTGATGCATTCAGGCGGTGGTTTTGCGAAGCCTTATCGCGCGATTAACTTCTGTACATGCTCGGGTAGGCGGAATGTTCCGTTCACTATTACCCCGCGCTCCTTGATGATTCCCTCTGCGAGTAAGCCTCCGCGCGCTACCAGCGTTCTGCAACCTTAGCCAGCCCCTGCTCCAGGGACGCAGCCTCTCCGGTCGCCAGCAGGCAGCATGCCAGCTGGATCCGCAGCGGCAGCGGCAGCGGCTCGATCCCGGCCACGCAGCGCTCAATCCAGCGCGCGGTCACCGCAGGATCTTTTGATTCCGGCAGCGCTACCGGCTGCGTCGGCGCATCATTCTGCCGCTCGTACAGCGCCCGCGTTCCGCTCTCGTCAATCAGGCTAATTTGCGGACAGCGCTGAGGGTTGGCATAGACTTCGCCTTCAGTACCGTGCATCAGCAGCGCACGACCGCCGGTTTCGCTAAAGAATTTTGCCACCTTGCCGATGTATTCCGGATGCGACACGCTCGACAACCGCAGCGCCGCATTTTCAGCAAACGGCGTCGCCAGCTTAGCCAGCGTATGCGCGCTGTTGCGCACGCCCATCCGCCAGCGCAGAGCCAGCTGCTTCTCCAGCGGTGGACACAGGACGCCAACGGGGACGTAGACCGGTTCGTGGCCATCCAGACGCGCCTGGGCCTGACCGCCGTGTTGCGTAACCGGGATCCCCATCAGCGCAAAAATCGTCTCCGTCAGCACCCGGGTTGGATCGTGGCTGACACCGTGCACCAGCACCGGGAAGCCGAGCTTATGCAGCAGGACGGCAAGCAGCGGCGTCAGGTTGGCCTGCTTACGCGCGCCGTTGTAGCTCGGGATCACAATCGGCATCGGCCGCGCTACCGGCGGCGTCAGGCGCAGAGTTTGCTGCTGCATCGCTTCATAGAAGCCCTTCATCTCAGCTTCGCCTTCACCCTTAATACGCAGGGCAATCAGGATCGCGCCGAGCTCAAGCTCCGCAACCTCACCGCTTAGCATCCGTGCGTACAGCGCGCGGGCGGTCTCCACATCCAGGTCGCGGGCGTGATTTTTCCCCCGTCCGACTTCTTTAATGATCTTGGTGTAATCCATCGAAGATTCCTCTTATCCGCCCTGCTTCACGCGATACACAGATTGCCGCCGTATTATTCCGGCAACCCGTCACCGACGGCGTGAAGGAAGACGAGTCGTGCTGCTCACATTGCCGACCTGCGCCGCTAACGACGTCTGCGACGCGTCTGTTTTGTTTTACTTTTTACTATAACCTCCGGGACGGCAGGCTGCTCTATCGGAAACACGGGTAATGCATTCAGTAAACGCTTGCCGTAATTTTTGGTCAACAAACGCTTATCGTAAATCACCACCTCCCCCCAGCAGCTGTGGCTACGGATCAGACGGCCTACCTGCTGAATCAGGTTGAAAGAGGCGCTTGGCAGGCTTTGCACTTCGAAGGGGTAGCGGTTCAGGCTTTTAAGCCACTCGCCTTCGGTGATCACCACCGGGCTGTCTATCGGCGGGAAGGCAATTTTGTGAATATGGACCTGGCTGAGCAGCTCGCCCTTGAGGTCCAGCCCCTCGGCAAACGACTGCAGCCCGACCAGCACGCTACGCTCGCCGCTCTCCACCTTTTTACGATGCAGCTCCACCAGCCGATAGCGGGGCTTATCGCCCTGAACCAGCAGCATCAGGCGCAGATCGGTGACGTGCTCGAGAAAACGCTGCATCGCCCGCCCGCTGGCAAACAGCACCAGCATCCCGAGGTGCTTTTTGCTCTCTACGTGCTCACGAAAGCAGGCCGCCATTTCGGCAATATGCTGCTCTTCGTTGTCGATGACCGGCTCATAGTGCATCTGCGGGATGATAATTTTTCCCTGCTCAACGTGGTTGAAGGGAGAATCCAGGGCGACGAAGCGATCGCCGGCCTTCTCCTTGAGGCCGCTCATCTCCTGCAGGCGAGAAAAGCTGTTCAGCGAACGCAGGGTGGCGGAGGTGACGACAATATGCGGCACGCTGCGCCACAACAGCCTTTCCAGCTGTTCACTGACGCGAATCCCGACGCAGTGGAACCAGATGTGCGCCTGGCCGTCGCGCAGAACGCGGGAGGCCCATTTAGTGACCGGCGCGCCGGATGACTGCGCCAGCGACGCCAGTCGCCACAGCTTGCTCTGGCTTTCAAACATGCCCAGCGCGCGGTTCATTTGCAGCAGCACCCGGTGCAGGCGAACCACGTCATGGCTGCCGGTTTTTTCGCTGAGATCGTTAAGAAACAGCTCCGCCAGGCCGCGCAGCGTCTCGGTCAGTTTGGCCAGCCGCTGGCAGATATCCATCACCTCCTGCGGCAGCTCCCCCATCGGGAAACGGTGTTCGGCTTCCTGAGCGGCGGGCATATACAGATTCAAAATATTATTCAGCGAAGAGATAAGCTCGGACAGCTCCTCGCAGTGGGCATTCAGGCGCTCGGGGTTCGCCAGCGGCGGCGTCGTTTTGGGGCGAAACTGCTCCATGCAGGTCGCCACCAGGCGGGTGAAAAGATCGAGCTGTAGCCGATACCAGGGGGCGGTAATTTCGGCGCTCATCTCCAGCGCATCCCGGGCGACGTCGGGCAGGTGGTGGCCCTCATCGAGCACCAGCAGCAGATTTTTCGGCTCCGGCAGCACCGCTTCGCTCTCCATCGCCGCCATCACCAGCGCGTGGTTTGCCACCACCACTTCGGCCTCCTGAATCTCACGCCGGGCGACGAAGAACGGACATTCGCGATAGTAGTGGCAGTTGCGGTTCAGGCAGCTTGCCTTATCGGTGCTCAGACGGCCCCACAGCGCGTCATCGATGGCCTTGTCGCTATGATCGCGCAGGCCGTCCCATTTATAGCTATCAAGATCGGTCTTCAGAGTGGCGCACAGCTTCTGCTCCGCCTGATTATTCGGCGTGAGATCGTCGTCAAGAAACGCCAGCAGGTCCTGCTGCGTTGGCTCTGTGCTGGCCATCGCGTTGAGGTTACGCGGGCAAACGTAGCGCCCGCGGCCAAAGGCGGCGGTGAAGCGCAGGTCGGGAATAATTTTACGCAGCAGCGGCAGGTCTTTGCTGAAGATCTGGTCCTGCAGCGCAACGTTGGCGGTGCTGACCACCAGCGTTTTTTGCTCTTCGCGGGCGATGGCGATACCGGGGATCAGGTACGACAGGGTTTTCCCGACGCCGGTCGGCGCCTCAATCGCCAGGTGCCTTCCCTCTTCCCCGGCGAGCGTTTTCGCCACGTCAGCAATCATCTGCCGCTGCGGAGTACGGGGAATAAAGTCAGGAATCTGTTCCTGGAGCGCCTTATACCAGGCGGCGATTTGCGTTTTTAGCGCAGTGGTCAAAGCCATGAGAAAACCTGAATACTGTATAAACAGCCACTATTGTGACACTTTTTGCCTGGCTGGAGGAATTTCTTTCTGAGCAAACGGGGATCGTGCTCGAGGTTTAGCATCAGGCGGGAGAGTTCCGGGCAGGAAAACCCGCCCGGAGAGGCAAACCGATACCCTCGGGCAGCGCCGGGCTGCCGCAGGGATAGCAGGTTTGCGGAAGTGCTGTTACTCAGCGGCCGCCGGCTTGCGGGAGCGACGACGCTGCGGTTTGCCGTCCTGAGTACGCGCTTTCGGCGCGTCACCGTCGCTGCGGCGCGGTGAAGACTGCTGACCACGACCCTGGCTCTGACCGCTGCGCCCCTGACTCTGGCCGCCGCGTCCCTGGCCCTGACCGCGACCGCCGCCACCGCCGCTGCGCTGCTGGCGACCGTTCTGAATCGGCTCCGCTCTGATGGACGGATCCGGCTCATAGCCGGCAACGCTAATGCGTGGGATCTCTTTTTTCAGCAGACGCTCGATGTCGTGCAGCAGCTTATGCTCATCAACGCAGACCAGCGACAGCGCTTCGCCGGTAGCGGCGGCGCGGCCGGTACGGCCAATACGGTGGACATAATCTTCCGGCACGTTCGGCAGCTCGTAGTTCACCACGTGCGGCAGCTCTTCAATATCAAGGCCGCGCGCGGCAATGTCGGTCGCCACCAGCACGCGAATGCCGCCGGATTTAAAATCAGCTAATGCGCGGGTACGCGCGCCCTGGCTTTTGTTGCCGTGGATAGCGGCGCTGCGAATGCCGTCTTTGTTCAGCTGTTCCGCCAGGTGGTTGGCGCCATGCTTGGTACGGGTAAAGACCAGCACCTGCTGCCAGTTGCCTTCGCCGATCATCTGCGACAGCAGTTCGCGCTTGCGCTTCTTATCGACAAAATGCACGTACTGGCTTACCTGCTCGGAAGCCGTGTTGCGACGGGCGACTTCGATTTCCAGCGGGTTATGCAGCAGCTTTTCCGCCAGCGATTTAATCTCGTCGGAGAAGGTTGCCGAGAACAGCAGGTTCTGGCGCTTCGCCGGCAGCTTCGACAGCACGCGGCGAATATCATGGATAAAGCCCATATCCAGCATGCGGTCGGCTTCATCCAGCACCAGCACTTCGACCTTATCCAGGCTGACGGCATTCTGGTGTTCCAGATCCAGCAGGCGACCCGGCGTTGCCACCAGGATATCGACGCCGCTGCGCAGTTTCATCATCTGCGGGTTAATGCTCACGCCACCGAAAACCACCAGCGAGCGAACGTTCAGATACTTGCTGTAATCACGGACGTTTTCGCCAATCTGGGCAGCCAGCTCACGCGTTGGGGTAAGGATCAGCGCGCGCACCGGGCGACGGCCCTTAGCGTGCGGTTCTTGCTGGATCAGATGCTGAAGCAGCGGCAGGGTGAAGCCCGCCGTTTTGCCGGTGCCGGTCTGGGCGCTGGCCATCAGATCGCGCCCCTGCAACACCGCAGGGATCGCCTGCTGCTGAATGGGGGTTGGCTCAACATAACCCTGTTCGGCGACAGCACGCAGGATTTCAGGATTCAGGCCAAGGGAATCAAAAGACATAACAACTCCAAACCGCCCCGGCCTTTTACAGGCGTAGTTTTCAGGGAGATTATTGCGAAAGAGATGGCAAAAACCACAATGCCATGAAGGGGCGCAGTCTAGCAGGTTTTGTGACGTATCGCATAAAATATCCCCTCGGGGTTTTTCTGCGAAATCAAGATACTCTCTTCGACGATAAATAGAGTATTCACTATTCTGGACAGTTCCGCGAATTGGTCATATTCTTAATCAATCGATTGATTAATTTTTTCAGGTGCGATGAATACCACTCCCGCAACCAGCAAAGGCGAACAGGCAAAAAGCCAGTTGATTACCGCGGCTATCGCCCAGTTTGGCGAATATGGCCTGCATGCCACCACCCGCGATATTGCCGCCCTGGCCGGGCAAAACATCGCCGCTATCCCCTACTACTTCGGCTCAAAAGACGATCTCTATCTCGCCTGCGCGCAGTGGATAGCCGATTTTATTGGCCATAATTTCCGCCCTCACGCCGAAGCGGCGGAGATGCTGCTTGCCGAACCGCTCCCGGATAAAGAGGCCCTGCGGACGCTGATCCTGCGCGCCTGCCGCAATATGATCCTGCTGCTGACCCAGGATGACACGGTAAACCTGAGCAAATTTATCTCCCGGGAGCAACTGTCGCCTACCCCGGCGTACCAGTTAATCCATGACCAGGTTATCGCTCCGCTGCACTGCTACCTGACGCGCTTAATCGCCGCCTTTACCGGGCTTGAGGCGGACGACACGCGGATGGTCCTGCATACCCACGCGCTGCTGGGGGAGATCCTCGCCTTTCGCCTCGGGCGAGAGACCATTTTGCTGCGCACCGGATGGGCGCAGTTTGATACCGAAAAAACCGAGCAAATTTATCAGGTTATTACCTGCCATATCGATTTCGTCCTGCAAGGGTTATCGCAAAGGAGTTTGGGATCATGAAAAAACCGGTCATCGTCGTCCTGGTGGTGCTGCTGCTGATCGTTGCTACAGGCGGCGGCTGGTGGTGGTATCAAAGCAGCCAGCCGAAGGGGCTGACCCTATATGGCAACGTCGATATTCGTACCGTAAATATGAGCTTTCGCGTCGGCGGGCGGCTGGCCTCGCTAAGCGTGGATGAGGGCGATGCTATCAAGGCCGGGCAAACGCTGGGCCAGCTCGACCGCGCCCCTTACGAAAACGCGCTGCAGCAGGCGCAGGCCAACGTCTCAACCGCGCAGGCGCAGTATGACCTGATGATGGCCGGCTACCGGGCGGAAGAGATTGCCCAGGCCGCGGCGGCGGTCAACCAGGCGCAGGCCGCCTATGAATACGCGCAGAACTTCTACCAGCGCCAGCTGGGGCTGCGCAAAAGCAGCGCCATATCCGTCAACGATCTCGACAACGCGCGATCCGCCCGCGACCAGGCCCAGGCTACGCTGAAATCGGCGCAGGATAAGCTGCGCCAGTATCGCGCGGGTAACCGTCCGCAGGAGATCGCCCAGGCCAAAGCCAACCTTGAACAGGCGCAGGCCGCCTTAGCGCAGGCGAAGCTCGATCTGCACGATACCACGCTGGCCGCGCCTTCCGACGGCACGCTGATGACCCGCGCCGTTGAGCCGGGCAGCATGCTCAGCGCCGGAGCTACCGTAATGACGCTGTCGTTAACCCGCCCGGTGTGGGTTCGCGCCTACATTGATGAAAAAAACCTCGGCAACGCGCAGCCCGGACGCGAAGTGCTGCTGTATACCGATAGCCGTCCCAATCAGCCCTATCGCGGCAGGATTGGCTTCGTCTCGCCCACGGCTGAATTTACGCCGAAGACCGTAGAAACGCCGGACCTGCGAACCGACCTGGTCTACCGCCTGCGTATCGTGGTAACCGATGCCGACGACGCGCTGCGCCAGGGGATGCCGGTAACCGTCGCCTTCAGCAGCGGAAACGGACATGAGTGAGGACCTCATCACGCTTGACGGGCTGACCCGCAGCTTCGCCGGCATGACGCGGCCCGCCGTCGCCCCGATCAGCTGCACCGTTCGCTCCGGCTACGTTACCGGGCTGGTAGGCCCCGACGGCGCGGGGAAAACCACCCTGATGCGCATGCTTGCCGGGCTGCTCAAAGCGGATAGCGGCAGCGCCAGGGTGATCGGCTTTGATCCGATTGCCGACGATAGCGCCCTGCACGCGGTGCTCGGCTATATGCCGCAAAAGTTCGGCCTGTATGAAGACCTGACGGTCATGGAGAATCTGACGCTGTATGCCGATCTGCGCAGCGTGACCGGCGAAACGCGGCAAAAAATTTTCGACCGCCTGCTCGAGTTTACCTCCCTCGGCCCTTTCACCGACCGGCTGGCCGGAAAGCTCTCCGGCGGGATGAAGCAGAAGCTGGGGCTGGCCTGTACGTTAGTGGGCGAGCCGAAGGTGCTGCTGCTCGACGAACCGGGCGTCGGCGTTGATCCCATCTCGCGCCGCGAGCTGTGGCAAATGGTCCACGAGCTGGCGGGGGACGGAATGCTGATCCTCTGGAGCACATCGTACCTTGATGAAGCGGAGCAGTGCCGCGAGGTGCTGCTGATGAACGAAGGCCAGCTGCTGTATCAGGGAGAACCCCGTTCCCTGACCCAAACGATGGCCGGACGCAGCTTTTTGGTCTCCAGCCGCGAAGAGAACAACCGCCGCCTCCTGCAGCGGGCGTTGAAGCTGCCGCAAATCAGCGACGGCGTGATTCAGGGCAAATCGGTGCGTCTGATCCTCAAGAAGGAGTCCAGCATTGATGAGGTGCGCAATCACGCCAGCCTGCCACCGCTGGAGATCGCCGAAACCGCGCCGCGCTTTGAGGATGCGTTTATCGACCTGCTGGGCGGCGCCGGCACCGCGGAATCGCCGCTGGGGGCGATTATTCACAGCGTTGAAGGCTCCCATGATGAAACGGTGATCGAAGCGCAAACCTTAACCAAAAAATTCGGCGATTTCGCCGCCACCGACCACGTTGATTTCAAGGTTAAGCGCGGGGAAATTTTCGGCCTCCTCGGCCCTAACGGCGCGGGCAAATCGACCACCTTTAAAATGATGTGCGGCCTGCTGGTGCCAACCTCCGGTAAAGCGCTGGTGCTGGGCATGGATCTGAAGCTCAGCTCCGGCAAGGCGCGCCAGCATCTCGGCTATATGGCGCAGAAGTTCTCGCTGTACGGCAACCTGAGCGTGGAGCAAAATCTGCGCTTCTTCTCCGGCGTTTACGGCCTGCGCGGCCGGGTACAGAACGAAAAAATCGAGCGCATGAGCGAAGCCTTCGGCCTGAAGGAGATCGCCAACCACGCCGCCGACGAGCTGCCGCTGGGCTACAAGCAGCGGCTGGCCCTGGCCTGCTCGCTGATGCACGAACCGGATATCCTGTTTCTCGATGAGCCCACCTCCGGCGTCGACCCCCTTACCCGCCGCGAATTCTGGCTGCATATCAATAGCATGGTGGATAAAGGGGTGACGGTGATGGTCACCACCCACTTTATGGACGAGGCCGAATACTGCGACCGGATCGGGCTGGTCTATCGCGGCAAGCTTATCGCCAGCGGCACGCCGGATGCGCTAAAAGCGCTGGCGGCCAACGATGAGCAGCCGGATCCCACTATGGAGCAGGCGTTTATCACCCTGATTCACGACTGGGATAAGGAGAATAGCAGTGAGCGCTAAAATGCTGTCATGGCGGCGCGTGCGCGCCCTGTGCGTCAAAGAGACGCGGCAGATCGTGCGCGATCCCAGCAGCTGGCTGATTGCGGTGGTGATCCCGCTGATGCTGCTGTTTATCTTTGGCTACGGCATCAACCTCGACTCCAGCAGGCTGCGGGTCGGCGTGCTGCTGGAGCAGCAGAGCGATGAGGCGCTGGATTTCGTCCATACCATGACCGGCTCGCGCTATATCGACGCCACCATCAGCGATAACCGCCAGCAGCTGATTCAGCTCATGCAGGCCGGGCGGATCCGCGCGCTGGTGACCATTCCGGTGGATTTTGACCAGAAGATGGCTCGCCCCGGCGACGATGCCCCCATTCAGCTAATCACCGACGGCAGCGAGCCCAATACCGCCAACTTCGCCCAGGGCTATATCGAAGGTATCTGGCAGATCTGGCAGCAGCAGCGGGCGGAGGATCGCGGTGAAACCTTTGAACCGCTGATCGATGTGCAAACCCGCTACTGGTTTAACCCGGCGGCGATCAGCCAGCATTTTATTATTCCCGGCGCGATCACCATCATTATGACGGTGATTGGGGCGATTCTCACCTCGCTGGTTATCGCCCGCGAGTGGGAGCGAGGCACTATGGAGGCGCTGCTCTCCACCGAAATTACCCGCGTCGAACTGCTGCTGTGTAAGCTGATCCCCTACTATTTTCTCGGCATGCTGGCGATGCTGCTGTGCATGCTGGTGGCGGTGTTTATTCTCAATGTGCCCTACCGCGGCTCGCTGTTAATTCTGTTTTTCATCACCAGCCTGTTTTTGCTCAGCACCCTGGGGATGGGGCTGCTCATTTCGACCATTACCCGCAACCAGTTTAACGCCGCCCAGGTGGCGCTCAACGCCGCCTTTCTACCATCGATTATGCTGTCCGGATTTATTTTCCAGATAGACAGCATGCCCGCGATCATCCGCGCGGTGACCTACGTCATCCCGGCGCGCTATTTTGTCAGCACCCTGCAAAGCCTGTTCCTGGCGGGCAATATTCCGGTGGTGCTGCTGGTAAACGTGATGTTTCTGATCGTCTCGGCGGCGATGTTTATCGGCCTGACGTGGCTGAAAACCAAACGGCGCTTAGATTAGGGCATTAGCCATTCCCTGCTGCGAGGCGGTTGCGGGGCACCCAGCGGTCTCTATCCGGGGCAGCGTAAAGAGAGAACTGAAGATGTTTCATCGCTTATGGACGTTGATTCGCAAAGAACTACAATCGCTGCTGCGCGAGCCGCAGACGCGGGCGATTTTGATTATGCCGGTGCTGATTCAGGTGCTGCTGTTCCCCTTCGCCGCGACGCTGGAGGTGACCAATGCCACCATTGCTATCTATAACGAAGATAATGGCAGGCACGCGGTTGAGCTGACGCAGCGTTTTGCCCGAGCCAGGGCGTTCACCCATATCCTGATCCTCAAAAACCCGCAGGAGATCCAGCCCACCATTGATGAACAGAAGGCGCTGCTGCTGATCCGCTTCCCGGCGGATTTCTCGCGCAACCTCGATAACTATCAGACCGCCCCGCTCCAGCTGTTGCTGGACGGCCGCAACTCAAACAGCGCGCAAATCGCCGCCAACTACCTGCAGCAAATAGTCAAAGAGTATCAGCAGGAGCTGCTGGAGGGGAAAGCGAAGCCCAACAACAGCGAGCTGGTCGTACGCAACTGGTATAATTCCAACCTCGACTATAAGTGGTTCGTGGTGCCATCGCTGATCGCCATGATCACCACTATTGGCGTGATGATCGTCACTTCGCTATCGGTTGCCCGCGAGCGCGAACAGGGCACCCTCGATCAGCTGCTGGTCTCGCCGCTGGCGACCTGGCAAATTTTCGTCGGCAAAGCGATACCGGCGCTGATCGTTGCCACCCTGCAGGCCAGCATCGTGCTGGGGGTCGGGATCTGGGCCTACCAGATCCCCTTCGCCGGCTCGCTGCTGCTGTTCTACTTTACGATGCTGATTTACGGGCTTTCGCTGGTGGGATTTGGCCTGCTGATTTCATCTCTGTGCTCGACTCAGCAGCAGGCGTTTATTGGCGTATTTGTCTTTATGATGCCGGCAATCCTGCTCTCCGGCTACGTTTCACCGGTAGAAAACATGCCGCAATGGCTGCAGGACGTGACGTGGATAAACCCTATTCGTCATTTTACCGATATTACCAAGCAGATTTATTTGAAGGACGCGAGTCTGGAAATCGTGTGGGGAAGTTTGTGGCCGCTACTGGTCATAGCGGCCACCACGGGGTCAGCGGCGTATGCGATGTTCCGCAGAAAGATCGCCTGATCCCCGTCATCGTTCAGGCTGCCTCGGCGTTGGCTTGCCTTTCTTTGCCCCCGGCCACATAGCTATTATCTATGCTTCGGCGGGTTCGCGGCGCTGCCGCCCTGATGCAGTCCGAACGCTTTAGGGTAGCGATTTTTATCTTTCGCCAGCAGCGATACCACCGCCGGACCGGCCAGAATAACCAGCCCGGCGAGCGCCAGCAGCAGGTTATTGTGCAGCACTCGTGACAGCAGCCACAGCACGATAACCGCGGCGCCAAAGTACCAGGTGGTGGTGAGCTCCTCAAGGAAATCACCGACATCACGCCAGCGCTCTTCGTGGTGACGCTGTAAAAACAGCATCGACAGTAGCGTAACGCCGTACAGCACGCACAGCCCTAATCCGACGCGAACCAGCGCGCCGCCCATCCAACCCATCACCAGTACTGCCACGACCAGTAGATGCAACATAATCTGCCAGCAACTGAGGCCAGTTGCGACGCGTACACGTTGTTGCCACTTCATGGCTTCTCTCCTGAAGGATCTTTATCTGTAACTCAGAGTACCGCACTTTACGGAAAATTCCGTATCACCGCATCTTTTTGTGACAGCTACTACACTATTTCATTCAGGAAAGAGATGTTAACCGGAGAAATATGGCCGAGAAAAACCCTTTATTCTCAGTAAACGTGCTGACAATTAACACTCATAAAGGCTTTACGACGTTTAACCGACGCTTCATTCTGCCCGAACTCCGTGACGCGGTACGCAGCATCGGCGCCGACATTGTTTGCCTCCAGGAGGTCATGGGCGCGCATGAGATTCACCCGCTGCATATCGAAAACTGGCCGGACACCACACATTATGAGTTTCTTGCCGATGCGATGTGGAGCGATTACGCCTACGGGCGCAACGCGGTATACCCGCAGGGACATCACGGCAACGCCGTGCTCTCCCGATTCCCCATTGAATATTATGAGAATCTCGATATCTCCGTCGGTAAGAGCGAAAAGCGCGGCCTGCTCTACTGTCGGATCGTGGCGCCGGAAAGCGGCGTCAATCTGCATCTGATTTGCGCCCATTTAGGGCTCAGCGCGGGCCAGCGGCGAGCTCAGCTGGCGATGCTGGCTGAGCGGGTTAACAGCCTGCCGGCGGGAGAGCCGGTGGTGGTGGCGGGCGATTTTAACGACTGGCGCCAGCAGGCCAACCGTCCGCTCAAGGCGCTGGCCGGGCTGGAGGAGATCTTCACCCGCGCCCGCGGTCGCCCGGCACGCACGTTCCCGGCGCGCTTTCCGCTGCTGCGCCTTGACCGCATCTATGTCAAAAACGTCCACGCCGGTCAGCCACAGGCGCTGGATCTTCAGCAATGGCGTCATCTTTCGGATCACGCCCCGCTTAGCGTGGAGCTTCATCTGTGAAATGCAGCTGGCAAAATGGAAACCGGATCCAGCTTCTGGAGAACGGCGATAGCTACTATCCGGCGCTGTTTCGCGCCGTCGACCGCGCGCAGCGGAAGGTTACCCTTGAAACCTTCATCTGGTTCGAGGATGACGTGGGCTGGCAGCTCCATGCGGTGCTGCTGAAAGCCGCGCGCCGTGGCGTCGAGGTTGAGGTGCTGCTCGACGGCTACGGCTCCCCTGATCTGAGCGATCGCTTCGTTCACGAGCTCAGCTCGGCGGGAGTGATCTTTCGCTACTACGACCCGCGTCCGCGCCTGCTGGGGATGCGCACCAACCTGTTTCGCCGTATGCACCGTAAAATTGTCGTCGTGGATGAAACCACCGCGTTTGTCGGCGGGATTAACTACTCCGCAGAGCATATGACCAGCTACGGCCCGGAGGCTAAGCAGGACTACGCCGTGCAGGTGGAGGGGCCGGTGGTGCTGGATATTGCGCAATTTGTGCAGCAAAACCTGCCCGCCAGCGAAAGCGGACGCCGTCACTGGCGGCGACGTCGCCATCAGCCGGAGGTTAACCAGCATCCCGGAGAAGCGCAGGCGCTGTTCGTCTGGCGGGATAATTTCGATCATCGGGATGATATTGAGCGTCACTACCTGAAAATGCTGGCCAACGCGCGTCGGGAGGTGATTATCGCCAACGCCTATTTCTTCCCCGGCTATCGGCTGCTGCACGCGATGCGCAGCGCCGCCCGGCGCGGCGTGCGGGTGAAGCTTATCGTGCAGGGCGAGCCCGATATACCCATCGTCAAGGTTGGCGCTCGCCTGCTGTACAACTATCTGGTGAAGGGAGGCGTGCAGATTTTTGAGTATCACCGCCGCCCGCTGCACGGCAAAGTTGCCCTCGCGGATGACCACTGGGCCACCGTCGGCTCCAGCAACCTCGACCCGCTCAGCCTGTCATTAAACCTCGAAGCCAACCTGATCGTTCATGACCGGGATTTCAACCAAACCCTGCGGGATAATCTTAATACGCTGATCCAGCAGGATTGCAGGCAGGTAGACCGATCCATGCTGCCCAGGCGCAGCTGGTGGAATCTGGGCCGCAGCGTACTGGCCTTCCACTTCCTGCGCCACTTCCCGGCGTGGGTAGGCTGGCTGCCCGCCCATACGCCGAAAATGGCGCAGGTCAAACCGCCGGCGCAGCCGGAAATGGAAACTCAGGATCGGACGCAGACGGACAGCCCGGAGGTAAAATCCTGATGGCCAAATCTCATCCTCGCTGGCGGCTGGTCAAACGTATCCTCAGCGGGCTCTTTTTTATCGCCGTTGCCGGACTGCTGGTGGTCTATGCGCAAAAAATAGACTGGCCGGAGGTATGGAAAGTAATTCGCGGCTATAACCGCGTGGCGCTGCTCGGCGCGTTTGGCCTGGTCATCGTCAGCTATCTGATTTACGGCTGCTACGATCTGCTCGGGCGCGCGTACTGCGGGCACAGGCTGGCTAAACGCCAGGTCATGCTGGTGTCGTTTATCTGCTACGCCTTTAACCTGACCCTCAGCACCTGGATCGGCGGTATTGGGATGCGCTATCGCCTCTACTCTCGCCTCGGCCTGCGCGGCGGAACCATTACCCGCATCTTTTCGCTGAGCATTACCACCAACTGGCTCGGCTACGTGGTGCTCGGCGGGGTGATTTTCAGCGCCAATCTGGTGCAGCTTCCCGCGCGCTGGTATATCAGCCAGGAGTCGCTGCGCATCATCGGCATCGCGATGCTGCTGGTTTCGGCCCTCTATTTGTGGGCCTGCGCGTTCGCCAAACGCCGCCATTTAACAGTGAAGGGGCAGCGGCTGGTGCTTCCCTCCTGGCGATTCGCGCTGCTGCAGGCCGCGCTTTCCGGCGCTAACTGGCTGGTGATGGGGGTTATTATCTGGCTGCTGCTGGGTCAGGAAGTCAGCTATTTCCTCGTGCTCGGCGCGCTGCTGGTGAGCAGCATCGTCGGGGTGGTCGTGCATATCCCCGCCGGTATTGGCGTGCTGGAGGCGGTGTTTATCGCGATGCTCTCAGCGGAGCCGATCTCCCGGGGAGCGGTGATTGCCGCCCTGCTCGCGTACCGCCTGCTCTATTACTTCCTGCCGCTGGCTATCGCCACGATGGGCTATCTGATTCTGGAAAGTCAGGCCAAAAAGCTGCGGGAGAAAAATCAGCGCAAGCTGGCGGGCGGATGAAGAGAGAAGAAGAGAGAACAAGAAAACCCCGGCGGCGTAAGGCCTGCCGGGGTTTTTAGATCTTAACGGCGGTTGCCGAAAATACGCAGCAGCATCAGGAACAGGTTGATAAAGTCCAGATACAGCGTCAGCGCGCCGAGGATCGAGTATTTGCGCAGCGTCGAGGTATCGCGGGTGTCGATCTGTTCGCCGATATTTTTCAGCTTCTGGGTGTCATAGGCGGTGAGGCCCACGAACACAATGACCCCGATATAGGTCACCGCCCACATCAGCGCCTCGCTCTTCAGCCAGAAGTTCACCAACGAGGCCAGAACGATACCAATCAGCGCCATAAACAGCATATTACCAAAACCGCTGAGATCGCGTTTAGTGGTATAGCCGTAGAGGCTCATCGCGCCAAACATCCCGCCGCTGACCACAAAGGTGCTGGCAATCGACGAATAGGTGTAGACGATGAAAATGCTGGATAGCGTTAGCCCCGTCAGCGCCGAATAGAGCATAAATAGCGTCGTCGCCATGCCCGCGCTCAGACGCTGAACCATGCCGGAGAGCACGAATACCAGCGCCAGCTGGGCAATAATCAGCCCGAAGAAGGTAATTTTGCTGGAAAAAACAAACATCATTACCGCCGGAGTGTTGGCGGCGAACCAGGCGATAAACGCCGTTAGCAGCAGCCCAACCGTCATCCAGCCGTACACCTGGGCCATATAGGTTTGCAGGCCGCTGCGCGCCTGGACGATGGAATCGGAACGGGGGAATCTGTCCATGACTATCTCCTGATTAACGAAATTAACCCTCTAAGCGTATCATACTACCAGCGCTCTGCCGCCTGACGATCGCTGTCACGCGCGTCAACCCAACGATCGCCTTCCGGCGTGGCCTCACGTTTCCAGAACGGCGCGCGGGTTTTCAGATAATCCATAATGAATTCACCGGCGGCAAAGGCGCTGCTGCGGTGCGCGCTGGTGACGCCGACAAACACAATCTCTTCTCCAGGCCACATTTCACCGATGCGGTGGATCACCGTGACCCGCCCCAGCGGCCAGCGTTCCCGCGCCAGGTCGACAATCTCCGCCAGCGATTTTTCGGTCATGCCCGGGTAGTGTTCGAGGGTCAGCGCCTTAACGCTCTCGCCGAGATTGTGGTTACGCACTTTGCCGGTGAAGGTGACGACGGCGCCGTCCTCATCGCGCTCGGCAAGCCACGGATATTCGTCGCCAACGCGAAAACGCGCCGGGCTAACGATAATGCGGGTTTGCGTCATCTTAGCCTCCGGTGACCGGTGGAAAAAACGCCACTTCGTCGCCGGCGGTGACCGGATGGTCAAAGGCGGTCAGCGTCTGGTTCACCGCCGCCAGCAGCTTGCCCTCCTCCAGCGCCAGCGCCCAGCGGTCACCGCGGGTGATAAGCTGGCGGCGAACGGCTTCCACCGTCGAGGCTTCGCTCGCCTCGAGGGTTAACGTATCGGTACCCACCAGCTCGCGCACCTGGGCAAAAAACAGAACCTTAATCATGAGCCTCGTCCGCCTTAAAGTCGCCGGATTTGCCGCCGCTCTTCGCCAGCAGGCGCAGCGGGCCAATCACCATATCTTTCTGCACGGCTTTGCACATATCGTAAATCGTCAGCGCCGCCACGGAGGCCGCGGTCAGCGCCTCCATCTCAACCCCGGTTTTCCCGGTCAGCCGGCACAGGGATTCGATCCGCACCCGGCTATGTTCAGGCTGCGCCTGCAGGTTAACCTCCACCTTGCTCAGCATCAGCGGATGGCACAGCGGGATCAGCTCCCAGGTCCGCTTCGCCGCCTGGATCCCGGCAATGCGGGCGGTGGCGAAAACATCGCCCTTGTGATGGCTGCCGTCGATAATCATCGCCAGCGTGGTCGCCTGCATCTCGACAAAAACTTCAGCGCGCGCCTCGCGAACCGTTTCGGCCTTCGCCGAGACGTCGACCATGTGCGCCTCGCCGGCGGCGTTAATATGGGTCAGTTGTGACATAAATTATTTCTTCAAATGAGGGATAAAGTTACACGGGCGGGTGCGGGCATCGAGCTGGGGCGCAATGATATTTTCCCACGCGGTGCGGCAGGCTTTGGTCGAGCCGGGCATCGCAAAAATTAGCGTGCGGTTGGCCACGCCGGCAACGGCGCGGGACTGCAGCGTCGAGGTGCCGATCTCTTCAAAAGAGAGCATGCGGAAAACCTCACCAAAACCTTCAACTTCCCGGTCAAACAGCGGCAGCAGCGCTTCCGGGGCCTGATCGCCCTCGGTAAAACCGGTCCCGCCGGTAATGAGCACCACCTGAACGTCGTCGCTGGCGATCCACGCCGACACCCGGGCGCGAATGGCGTAGCGGTTCTCTTTAACAATCGCCTTATCAACAATCACGTGCCCCGCTTCCTGCGCCGCGTCGCGCAGCCAGTGGCCAGAGGTATCATCCTCTTCACCACGGCGGCTGGAAACGGTGAGAATAGCAATACGGGTCGGGATAAACTCAGCGCTGGCCTGACTCATCTGTTCGCTCCTTTAGAATCAATTATCCGCCAATATACGACAGGTTTTGCGTAATACCGGTGTTGCCCTGATGCAGGAAATGGGTTTGTTTTTTATGGGTTAACGCTTCGGAGATGCGCGCTTCCAGCACCGCCTGCTGACAGTCCTCGGCCAGCAGATCGCGTAAATCTACGCCGCCGTCGCCGAACAGGCACAAATGCAGCTTGCCCACGGAGGAGACGCGCAGGCGGTTGCAGGTGGCGCAGAAATCTTTTTCATAGGGCATGATTAGGCCGATCTCTCCGGCATAGTCCGGATGACAGAAGACCTGCGCCGGGCCGTCGCTGCGCTGGCTAATCTGGTGGATCCAGCCGCGTCGGAGCAGCTCATCGCGCAGCACCATGCCGGAGATATGATGCCGGCGGAACAGGTCGCTGCCCTCACCGGTTTCCATCAGTTCAATAAAGCGCAGCTGGATGCGGCGCGGTTGGATCCACGCGAGGAAGGTGTCGAGCTGATGGTGGTTAACATCGCGCATCAGCACGGTGTTGACCTTCACTTTCTCAAAGCCGGCGGCGAAGGCGGCATCGATACCGCCCATCACCTGCTGAAATTTATCCTGCCCGGTGATGGCGTGAAACTGGCGGGCGTCGAGGCTGTCCACGCTGACGTTGATTGCCGTCAGCCCGGCGTCGCGCCACCGCTCGACGTCCCGCGCCAGGCGATAGCCGTTGGTGGTGACCGCAATCTGCCGGATGGCGCTGTTTTCACGTACGGCGGCAATGACGTCGGTGAAATCACGGCGTAGCGAGGGCTCACCGCCGGTCAGACGAACCTTTTCGGTCCCGAGGGCGGAAAACGCGCGCGTCACGCGACGCACTTCATCTACGCTGAGAAAGCCTTTATTGGTCACCGCGCCGGGCTTGTAGCCGTCCGGGAGACAGTAGGTGCAACGGAAGTTACACACGTCGGTAATCGACAGGCGCAAGTAGTAAAACTTACGCGCAAATGCATCGGTAAGCTGTGAAGCCATATACACCTTTCCAAATACGGGAGACGCGGTCATTTCTTCCCACGCCCTGGTGACTAGCTGAGCAGTCACGGCCAAAGCACCATATCTTGCGACACAGGCACAGAGGCTAGAGTGTTAACTGGTTTATGCCGATAGTAGCGCGGAAACGGCTATTTCGCCATTTTCGATTTCGCTATATAATTATGTATATATCGCTACGATCGTGCATTTTCGTTACAGAATAGCCAAAATTCACAATTTTGCATTGATGTCGGTCAGTTTGTCAGGATGCGGGCATCGTCTTTTAGGGGTAGATCGGTTACTGTGAGCCCGTTCATTTGAGATAAGGAATTTGTATGCGCAATCGGACTTTCGCCGACCTCGATCGGGTAGTGGCACTTGGCGGAGGGCATGGTCTGGGCCGGGTGATGTCGTCACTCTCATCGCTCGGATCGCGCCTGACCGGCATCGTCACCACCACCGATAACGGCGGATCCACGGGGCGTATTCGCCGTGCTGAAGGCGGCATTGCCTGGGGGGATATGCGCAACTGTATTAACCAGCTGATCGCCGAACCCAGCGTAGCATCCGCCATGTTTGAATACCGTTTTGCCGGTAATGGCGAACTTTCCGGACATAACCTCGGAAATCTGATGTTAAAGGCCCTTGACCACCTCAGCGTCAGGCCCTTAGAGGCGATTAATTTAATCAGAAACCTGCTAAAAGTTGACGCGTTACTGATACCGATGTCTGAACAACCGGTGGATTTGATGGCGATTGACGACGAAGGTCACGAAGTTTATGGCGAAGTCAATATCGACCAGCTTCCCCGGGTGCCGCGTGAGCTGATGCTGACCCCGCCGGTTCCCGCCACTCGCGAAGCGGTTGCGGCGATCGCCGAAGCCGATCTGATCCTGATCGGGCCCGGCAGCTTTTACACCAGCCTGCTGCCTATTTTACTGCTCGACGAGATGGCGCAGGCGCTGCGCCGCACGCCGGCGCCGATGGTTTTTATCGACAACCTCGGCAAAGAGCACAGCCCGGCCGCCAGCCTGACGCTGGCAGACCGCATCGCGATCATGGAGCATTACGTGGGCAAGCGGGTGATTGACGCCGTGGTCATTGGGCCGAAAGCCGATACCCGCGGCCTTGAGAAGCGGATGGTGATCCAGACGCCGCTGGACGCCAGCGACGTGCCCTATCGCCACGATCGCCAGCTGCTGCGCAACGCGCTGGAAAAGGCAATTCAGATACCGGGCTAATTCCACACCGGTTGATACCGTGGGGAGCCTCCGCTCCCCACATTAAAATCTTAAGGTTGTCTTAAAATAGAAGTGGCAGCATAGCGAGCATGTTTTCACCAGGATTTTTGCTATGTCGTTATTTCCATTGCGTCGGCCGGTAGTGAGCCGTACGACTTACCTGCTTCTCTTTGCCGCCTACGTTGGGCTATGCCTCAATATCGCCTTCTACCGCCAGGTCTTCGTCCTGCTGCCGGTCAATAGCCTGCATAGCTGGCTGGTGTTTCTCAGCATGCCGCTGGTCGCCTTCAGCGTCATGAATATCCTCACCACCCTGGCCTCTTTCCTGAAGCTGGACCGCGTCGTTATCAGCCTGTTTATTCTGCTCAGCGCCTCAGCGCAGTATTTTATCTGGACCTTCGGCGTCATTATCGACCGGGCGATGATAACCAATATTCTTGATACCACGCCGGCGGAAAGCTTCGCCCTGCTGTCGGGCAGAATGGTACTGACCCTCGGCCTTTCCGGCGTGCTGGCGGTGGCGCTGGCCTGGTGGATCAAGGTGCGTAAGCCGAAAACGTTCGCGCGCGGCGTCGCCGTGCGGCTGCTGAACGTTGCGCTCTCGGCGATCCTTATCATGCTGATTGCCGCCCTGTTTTATAAAGATTACGCCTCGGTGTTCCGCAACAATAAAGAGCTGGTGAAGTCGCTGAGTCCGTCAAACAGCATCGTGGCGATCAACTCCTGGTATGCGCACAATAAGATGGACAATCTGCCGCTGGTCAAAATTGGCGAAGATGCGCTGCAGAAGTCGCAAATGCGCGACGGGCCGCGGAAAAACCTGACCATCCTGGTGCTGGGCGAAACCTCGCGGGCGGAAGATTTCTCCCTGGGCGGCTACCCCCGTGAAACCAACCCGCGCCTGCAGCAGGATAACGTTATCTATTTCCCCGATACCACCTCCTGCGGCACCGCGACGGCCGTCTCCGTTCCGTGCATGTTCTCCAACATGCCTCGCGCGCACTATGATGAAGAGCTGGCGCATCACCAGGAAGGCGTGCTGGATATTCTGCAGCGCGCCGGTATTCAGGTGCTGTGGAACGACAACGACGGCGGCTGTAAAGGCGCCTGCGATCGCGTGCCGCATCAGAACGTCACCGACCTGAAGCTGACGGGTCAGTGCATCGATGGCGAGTGCTACGATGAGGTCTTGTTCCATAATCTGGAAAGCTACATCGACAATCTGCAACAGGACGGCATTATCGTTCTGCACACTATCGGTAGCCACGGCCCGACGTATTACAATCGCTACCCGGCTGAATTTAAAAAATTCACCCCGACCTGCGATACCAATGAAATCCAGAGCTGCACGCAGCAGCAGCTGACCAACACCTACGACAACACCATTTTGTATGTCGATTACGTGGTGGATAAGGCCATAAAGCTGCTGCAGTCAAAGCAGGATAAATTTACCACCAGCCTGGTATATCTTTCCGACCACGGCGAGTCGCTGGGCGAAGACGGCGTTTATCTGCACGGGCTGCCGTGGTCCATCGCGCCGGATACGCAAAAGCACGTCCCGATGCTGATGTGGCTGTCGCAGGATTATCAGCGGCGCTACGGTATTTCCAGCGAATGCTTGCAGCAAAAAGCAAAAACGGCGCCCTATTCGCAGGATAATTTGTTCTCCACCCTGCTCGGCCTGTTCGGGGTCAATACCCGTGAATACCAGGCGACAGATGATATTTTAACGCCATGCCAAAGCGAGGCCGGCAGATGAAAATCTTAGTCATTGAAGACGACGCGCTCCTGTTACAGGGATTAATTCTGGCTATGCAGAGCGAGGGATACGCCTGCGACGGCGTATCCAGCGCTCATGAGGCCGCGCTATCTCTGGCCAGCAACCACTACAGCCTGGTGGTCCTCGACCTCGGGCTGCCGGATGAGGACGGCCTGCACTTCCTCGCACGGATGCGGCGGGAGAAATTCAGCCAGCCGGTGCTGATCCTCACCGCCCGCGATACCATCGAAGACCGCATTGACGGTCTCGATACCGGCGCCGACGACTATCTGGTGAAGCCCTTTGCGCTGGAAGAGCTCAACGCCCGCATCCGCGCGCTGCTCCGCCGCCACAATAACCAGGGCGATAGCGAAATGGTGGTAGGCAACCTACGCCTCAATATCACCCGCCGGCAGGTGTGGCTTGGCGGGGATTCGCTGGAGCTGACGCCGAAAGAGTACTCCCTGCTGTCGCGCCTGATGATGAAGGCAGGCAGTCCGGTACATCGGGAAATTCTCTACAACGATATCTACAGCTGGGATAACGAACCGGCGACCAATACCCTGGAGGTTCATATCCACAACCTGCGCGATAAGGTCGGTAAAGCGCGGATCCGCACCGTCAGGGGCTTCGGCTATATGCTGGTGAACAATACCGAATCGGAGTCATAAAGATGCCGCTATTAGCCACCGAAAAATGGACCATGCGCTTTCGCCTGCTGCTGACCATCGGCACGATTCTGGTGGTCTGCCAGATTATCAGCGTGTTCTGGCTATGGCATGAAAGCAAAGAGCAAATTCAGCTGCTGGTGGCCAGCGCCATCGATGGACACAACAACCAGAAGCACGTTGAGCACGAGGTGCGGGAAGCGGTCGCCAGCCTGCTGATCCCAAGCCTGCTGATTATCGGCCTCGCGCTGTATCTCAGCCTGCTGGCGGTGAAAAAGATAACCCGCCCGCTCTCCCGCCTGCAGGGCGAGCTGGAGAACCGCACCCCGGATAACCTCCAGCCCATCGAGCTCAGCGAGTCGGTGCCGGAAGTGACCGCCGTAACCACCGCGCTGAACCAGCTGGTATCGCGCCTGAACCTGACGCTCGACCGCGAACGCCTGTTTACCGCCGATGTGGCCCATGAGCTGCGCACGCCGCTTGCCGGACTGCGCCTGCACCTCGAACTGCTGGCCAAAGTGCACGGAGTCGGCGTCGATCCGCTTATTCAGCGCCTCGACCAGATGACCAACAGCATCTCCCAGCTCCTGCAGCTGGCCCGCGTGGGTCAGTCGTTTTCCGCCGGTAGCTACCAGCAGGTGCAGCTGATGGAGGATGTTGTAAAACCGCTTGAGGAGGAGCTGGAGGCGATGCTGGCGCCGCGCCGGCAAAAGCTTGAGATCGTCAGCCCGGACGAGGAGGTGATGGTTTCCGGCGACGCCACGCTGCTGCGCGTGGTGCTGCGGAATCTGGTGGAGAATGCGCACCGCTATAGCCCCACGGACTCAACGATCAGAGTCTCGATTCAGGCGGGGCCAACGCCGATCGTGGCGGTGGAAGATGAAGGTCCGGGAATTGATGAGGCGAAAAGCGGCGAGCTGAGCAAAGCTTTTGTCCGCATGGACAGCCGCTACGGCGGCATTGGCCTGGGATTAAGCATCGTCACCCGTATCGCCCAGCTGCACGATACCCAGTTTTTTTTGCATAACCGCCAGCCGGGTCCCGGCGTTCGCGCCTGGGTACTCTTTCCCAGGCCTTCACGTCAGAAGGTCAGCACCCACTGATGGAAGAAGGCGACGACGATAATAAAGGCGCAGGTGATGGCCAGATATTCGCGAAAGTGTAGTTTTTGCATGACGCTATCCTCATTAGAATGAAGATAGTGTCCCTGAACAAGATTAAGCGGATATTAAGATCCAGCCCCAGGGCTATTTTATTTGCCGTTTTGATCCGGGAAGCGCGCGCATCGTCACCTGCCGCCCGTACGCTGCGGCTGTTGCGCGCTGTCCGGGCCTAAACTGGCCGCAGCAAGAGGCGTGACGCGCGCCGGGCCTACGACGCGGCGATGAACAGGTCCCGCAGCTTATGCAGCTGGTCGCGGATCTCGGCAGCCTCTTCGAACTCCAGGTTCTGCGCATGCTGCATCATCTGCCCTTCCAGCTCGTGAATTCGCTGCTGCAGCGCTTTTGGCGTCAGCACTGGCGTATCCGCTTCAACCGGTGAACGCGACTTGCCGCGCCCCTTGGCCTTGGTCTTCGCCAGGCCGCTGCCCAGCGCCAGGATATCGACCACCTTCTTGTTCAGGCCCTGCGGGGTGATGCCGTGCTCTTCGTTATAGCGCTGCTGCTTCTCACGGCGCCGCTCGGTTTCACCGATGGCCTTCGCCATCGAGGCGGTGATCCTGTCGCCGTAGAGAATCGCCTTACCGTTGATGTTACGCGCCGCGCGGCCGATGGTCTGGATCAGCGAACGCTCGGAGCGCAGGAACCCTTCTTTGTCCGCATCAAGGATCGCCACCAGCGAAACCTCCGGCATATCCAGCCCTTCGCGCAGCAGGTTGATCCCGACCAGCACATCAAACTCGCCGAGGCGCAGGTCGCGGATAATCTCCATACGTTCGACGGTATCGATATCCGAGTGCAGGTAGCGCACGCGCTCGCCGTGCTCTTCGAGGTACTCGGTTAGGTCTTCGGCCATCCGCTTGGTCAGGGTCGTCACCAGCACGCGTTCGTTGATGGCGGCGCGCAGGCGAATCTCCGAAAGCAGATCGTCGACCTGGGTTCCCACCGGGCGCACTTCGATAACCGGGTCAAGCAGACCGGTCGGACGAACAACCTGATCGACCACCTCATCGCCGGATTTATCCAGCTCATAGGCGCCGGGCGTGGCCGAAACGTAAATGGTCTGCGGCGCCAGCGCCTCAAACTCTTCAAACTTCATCGGACGGTTATCCAGCGCCGACGGCAGGCGGAAACCATATTCCACCAGCGTCTCTTTACGCGCCCGGTCGCCACGATACATCCCGCCGATTTGCGGAATGGTGACGTGGGATTCGTCGATAACCAGCAGGCCATCCGCCGGCAGATAGTCGAACAGCGTCGGCGGCGGCTCGCCCGGCCCGCGCCCGGAAAGATAGCGCGAGTAGTTTTCAATGCCCGAGCAGTAGCCCAGCTCGTTCATCATTTCGAGGTCAAACTGGGTACGCTGGCTCAGGCGCTGCTCTTCCAGCAGCTTGTTGTTTTCCAGCAGCACTTTACGTCTGTCCGCCAGCTCGACTTTTATCTCTTCCATCGCCTGAACGATACGTTCGCGCGGAGTAACGTAGTGCGTTTTCGGGTAGATGGTATAGCGCGGAATGGACGATTCAACCTGCCCGGTAAGCGGGTCAAAGAGCGACAGGCGCTCAACCTCTTCGTCAAACAGCTCAATACGCAGGGCAATATCGTCCGATTCCGCCGGGAAGACGTCAATGACCTCACCGCGCACGCGGAAGGTCCCGCGCTGAAAAGCCTGATCGTTACGGGTGTACTGCAGCTCCGCGAGGCGACGCAAAATGGCCCGCTGGTCAATCAGCATGCCGGTAGTCAGATGCAGCATCATTTTCAGGTACAGGTCAGGGTCGCCCAGGCCATAAATGGCGGAGACCGAGGCCACCACGATGACGTCACGACGCTCCAGCAGCGCCTTGGTTGCCGACAGACGCATCTGCTCAATATGTTCGTTGACCGAGGCATCCTTCTCGATGAAGGTGTCCGAACTCGGCACGTAGGCTTCAGGCTGGTAGTAGTCGTAGTAGGAGACGAAGTACTCGACGGCATTCTCCGGGAAAAACTCCTTCATTTCGCCATACAGCTGAGCCGCCAGCGTCTTGTTAGGCGCAAGGACCATCGTCGGGCGCTGCAGGTCGGCAATGACGTTAGCGATGGTGAAGGTTTTACCCGACCCGGTTACCCCCAGCAGCGTTTGGTGCGCCAGGCCATCTTCCAGCCCCTCTTCGAGGCGGCGAATGGCTTCCGGCTGATCGCCAGAGGGACGGAAAGCGGAATGCAGCGTGAACGTTTTACTCATATGTCTGACCCTGAAGGAGGATGAAGCGCCCGGCGCGAGACGGCAGGTGTTTAATTCTACCCGTCGCCGTGGCTTTTGCCAATAAATAATACTGGATATAAAACCAGTATCGTATTATTGTTTGCCCTGTAAACCTTGCGCTATGCCGCCACATTTGGGCAAAAAAACGCCGCCTTGTGGAATAATCCGCCACTGTGTAAGGTTATCCCCAGAAAAATTTGTCATTTAACATTTGTCAAGCAAGGTGGTGAATCTTTTATGGCAGCAGGTGACACTTTCCTTACAGCCATTGATTTTATACAACCAATTGATATTAAATAGAATTTAATAAAAGACGGGTTTCGCGCCAATTCCGCCGCAGGCCGCGTAATCTCTAGCTTACCGCAAGTTCTCTAACTCTAATACACAAGGTTATCCACAGGAATAGTGGATAACTCGCTGCAGGCCATGACCTCTGCCACCCGGCAGAAATTGCCCGCCGTCGGAAAACGCGCCGCTAAAAAATATTATTGAATTATTTTTGATATTTATCAGCTAAGGGCGCCCGCCTTTTTGTTGCTTTCTGCACCACATTTCACGTCGTTTAGCACCGGGAAAGTGCAGCCGCTTCGCTGCCCCCTGCTCATGGTTCCAGCCGCGACCTGCTCTGGCGGAAAAATGCCGTCACTTCTTTTTCCTGGCAAGAGATTTGCAGAATGTTTGTCTCGCTCGCTATCGCCAAAAAGGAGAAAACGCCTATGTTGAGTCTACGCGCCGTCAATCAGTACTATGGAAGCCAGCACACGCTGTGGAACGTTGATCTTGAGCTCAGGCCAGGAGAGTGCACCTGCGTGATGGGAAGTCAGGGAATGGGGAAAACCACGCTGGTTAACTGCATTACCGGGAATCTCCCGGTCGCCAGCGGCAGCATCACCTGGCAGGAGCGCGGAGCGCCGCCCTGCGACCTGATGCCGCTCTCCGCTCATTCACGCAGCGTTATAGGTATCGGCTACGTGCCGCAGGACCGACGCATCTTTTCGCAGCTCAGCGTAGAAGAGAATCTGCATATTGCGCTGGCGGCCGGAGGAACGCCCGGCGCCGTGGTGAATAGCGAGATTTACGATCTGTTTCCGCAGCTGTACGCCCTTCGCCAGAGCAAAGGCGCCGCGCTCTCGGAAGACGACAGGTACCAGCTGGCGCTGGCGAGGGCGCTGATCGTCCGGCCGCGCCTGCTGATACTCGACGAGCCGTCGCGCGGCAGCGGACAGCACTTTATGCATAAGCTGGGGGACCTGCTGGTTCGCCTGAACCGGGATATCGGTTTAACGGTGCTGCTCGCCGAGCAGCACCTGCCGTTTATTCGCCGGGTGGCAGACCGCTTCTGCCTGCTGCACCGCGGGCGCAGCGTGGCGCAAGGCGACGTTATACAGCTGGATGAACCGCTGCTGGCGCAGTGGATGACGCCCGATCCAGCGCGCTAAGATCGAGATACCGGCCGAGATCCTCCCGCTGCGACGCCTCCTCCAGCCACGGGATCTCACCCAGCAGGGGCGCTGGCAGCAGCCGTTTGAGGGTCGCGAGGTATTCGCTATGCCGCTTCCCCGGCGGCTGGACGTCGTTGGCAACCCAGCCCACCAGCGGCAGCCCTGCCTGGCGCACCGCCTGAGCCGTCAGCAGGGCATGATTAATGCAGCCCAGCTTTATCCCCACCACCAGAATCACCGGCAGCCGCTCCTCCTGCACCCAGTCAGCAAAGCTCAGCGTTTCGGACAGCGGCGTAAACCAGCCCCCCGCGCCTTCCACCAGCAGCCATTCTGCCAGACTCTCCAGCTCGCGCAGCCCGGCGGAGAGCGCGGCGGCGGTAATGGGGCGGCCTTCATCGGCGCTGATAATATGCGGCGAAGTGGGTTCCGCAAAGGTTAACGGGTTAACCTGCTCATAGCTCAGCGGCACGCGGCTGTTGCGCTGCAGGGCCAGCGCGTCGTCGTTGCGCAGGCCCTGCTCCGTGTACTCACTGCCGGAGGCCACCGGCTTATAGCCGGCGCTTTTCAGGCCCCGCAGGTTCGCCGCCTGCAGCAGGGCGCAGCTGCTCACCGTTTTGCCGACTTCGGTATCCGTTCCGGTGACGAAATAACGTTTAATCACGTTCAATCACTCCTGTAAAAAGATGGTACGTCAGCGGGCACTGCCCGTGCAGTTTGGGCCACGCCAGCTGAAGCTGGCGCAGCTTCCCGCGGCTGAGGGGCGCCGCGCTGCGCCCCTCGTGTAAATGGGTGGCGCCGATGCCCTTCAGCGAACGCATCGCGCTCAGGGCGTCGGCGAACGGCAGCGTCACGGCATCAACCTGCGTCTCGACCCGCCGGCCGCTCAGCGCGCTCCGTACCGCCTGCTCGCTGAGGAAACGATTGGCGTGCGGATGCCGGTCAACCGCCACCCAGGCCTGATTGAGCTCGGGGAGCGAGCCGGCCAGCAGGGTGCTGAAGGCCACCCGCCCGCCGGGACGCACGACACGATACAGCTCATCAAGCGCGGCGCTGAGGTCGTCGCACCACTGCACGGCCAAATTACTCCACGCCAGGTCCACGCAGGCCTCCGGCAGCGGCAGGGATTCAATATCGCCCTCCACGTAGCCGTGCGCGGCCTGCTGACGCCGGGCCTCCGCCAGCATCTCGACGGAGATATCCAGCGCGGTGACGCGGCTGCCCGCCTCGCGCCAGTAGCGGCTCATGCCGCCGGGGCCGCAGCCCGCATCCAGAACTTCGGCAAAGCGCTGGCCGTTAAGCTGGCGCAGCAGCAGCTCGGCGCTGCGCCGCTGCAGCTCATCATGCTGCGTATAGCGGCTCGCCGCCCGGCCGAAGGCGGCGGCCACCGCGCGTTTATTCACCGCCGGCATGCAGAACCTCCAGCAGGCGATCGATATCCGCGGACTCATGCGCCGCGCTCAGGGTCAGCCGCAGCCGGGCGCTGCCGACCGGCACCGTCGGCGGGCGGATCGCCGTCGCCCAGCAGCCCTGCTCGCGCAGGCGCGCCGCCAGGCGCAGAGCCCGGGCGTTGTCTCCCACAATCAGCGGCTGAATGGCGCTGGTCGATTCGGTGAGCTGCCCCGGGCAGTCGCGCATACCGTCGCGGAACTGCGCAATGCGGCAGGCCAGCGCTTCCCGCCGCTGCTGGCCCTCATCGCCGCGGATAGTCCGCAGCGCGGCGCTGAGCGCAACGGCCTGGGCCGGCGGCATGGCGGTGCTGTAAATCAGGTGGCGGGCAAACTGCAGCAGGTAGTCCGCCAGCGCCTCGCTGCACAATACCGCCGCGCCGCTGACGCCAAAGGCCTTCCCGAAGGTCACCACCAGCAGTTCAGGGTGGACGTTTTGCGCATAGCAGCTGCCCCGCCCCTCGTCGCCCAGCACCCCAATGCCGTGGGCATCATCGACCAGCAGCCAGCCGCCGGCTTCGGTGGTCACCTGCTGGATCGGGCCGAGGGGCGCGCTATCGCCGTCCATGCTGAAGACGCCTTCGGTGATCGCCAGTTGCTGGCCCGCCAGCGGTTTCTCCAGCAGCGTTTTCAACTGCTGAACGTCGTTGTGCTGAAAGCGCCGCAGCTGCGCCGGGCTGAGGCTGGCCGCCTCCAGCAGCGAGGCGTGGCTCAGACGGTCCGCTACCGCGCGATCGTCCTTGCCGAGCAGGGCGGCAATCAGCGCCTGATTAGCGGCAAAGCCGGAGATAAACAGCAGCGCGCGCGGATAGCCCAGCCAGTCGGCCAGCGCCTCCTCCAGCTGGCGATGCGCGTCGCTGTAGCCGCTGACGTGACCCGAACCTCCGCTGCCGACGCCGTAACGTTCGGCGCCCTGCTGCCAGCCGGCAACGATCTGCGGATGCTGGCTCAGGCCGAGATAATCGTTGCTGGAAAAGTTGAGCCAGCGCTGCCCCTCGCGGGTCAGCCAACGCCCGGCACCCTGCGCTACCGGCTGACGAGAGCGAAAGGCATCCGCCTGCCGCCGTTCGCTCAGCGCCTGCTCGATGCGTTGCTGCCAGCTCATAGCACCGCCGCGTTGTAATATTCCTCGGTATCCGGGTTATTCAGCGCGTGCTCCAGGCGCTGCTGCTGCTCGTTATCGCCTTCCAGCACCGCCGTCTGCTGCGGATTAAGCCCCAGCTTGCGGAACAGCTGCAGGTCCTTATCCTCTTCCGGGTTCGGCGTCGTCAGCAGCTTGCAGCCGTAGAAAATGGAGTTGGCCCCGGCCATAAAGCACATCGCCTGGGTCTGTTCGTTCATCTGCTCGCGGCCGGCGGAGAGGCGCACGTAGGAGGTCGGCATCATGATCCGCGCCACCGCGATGGTGCGGATAAACTCAAACGCGTCGACGTCGTCGTTGTCCGCCAGCGGCGTGCCCTTCACCTTCACCAGCATGTTGATGGGCACGCTTTCCGGCGGCGTCGGCAGGTTGGCCAGCTGCAGCAGCAGTCCGGCGCGATCTTTTACCGTTTCGCCCAGCCCGACGATACCGCCGGAGCACACCTTAATTCCCGCGCCGCGCACTTTACCAAGGGTATCGAGGCGCTCCTGGTAGGTACGGGTGGTGATGATATTGCCGTAGAACTCCGGCGAGGTATCCAGGTTGTGGTTGTAGTAGTCGAGGCCGGCACCGGCGAGGCGCTGCGCCTGGCTATCGGTGAGGGTGCCGAGGGTCATACAGGACTCCAGCCCCAGCGCCTTAACCCCTTTGACCATCTGCTCAAGATACGGCATATCGCGTTCGTGCGGATTCTTCCACGCCGCGCCCATGCAGAAACGGGTCGAACCGGCATTTTTAGCCTGTCGCGCCGACTCCAGCACCTGTTCAACTTCCATCAGGCGCTCGGACTCCAGGCCGGTTTTATAGCGCGCGCTTTGCGGGCAGTATTTACAATCTTCCGGGCAGGCGCCGGTCTTAATCGACAGCAGCGTGCTGACCTGAACCTGGCGCGGGTCAAAGTGCTGGCGGTGGACCTGCTGGGCTTCGAACAGCAGATCCAGCAATGGTTTATTAAATAACTCAGTGACTTGCGACATTGTCCAGCGTGCGTGGTGAGCCATTGGCTTCTCCAAAGGGTTTTGTTAACTGTCGGTTCGGTTTATACTCGTAAACCTAAATGTTTTCAAAATGGTTTACAAGTCACTTATGACAATGGACGATCTCGCCTTCGATCGACGCCACATCTGGCACCCCTACACTTCCATGACCTCCCCCCTGCCGGTTTACCCGGTGGCGGCCGCTCACGGCTGCGAGCTTTCTCTGGCCGGCGGCGAACGGCTGATTGACGGCATGTCGTCATGGTGGGCGGCGATCCACGGCTATAACCACCCGCGGCTGAATGCGGCGATGAAAGCGCAGATCGACGAGATGTCGCACGTGATGTTTGGCGGGATAACCCACCCGTCGGCGGTCGCGCTCTGCCGCCAGCTGGTGGCGATGACGCCGGAATCGCTGGAGTGCGTGTTCCTCGCCGACTCGGGGTCCGTGGCGGTCGAAGTGGCGATGAAAATGGCTCTGCAGTACTGGCAGGCAAAGGGCGAACCGCGCCGGCGTTTTCTCACCTTCCGCAACGGCTATCACGGCGACACCTTCGGCGCGATGTCGGTGTGCGACCCGGACAACTCCATGCACAGCCTGTGGCAGGGCTATCTGCCGGACAACCTCTTCGCGCCGGCGCCGCAAAGCCGCTTTGACGGCGAGTGGGACGAGCTGGATATGGTGCCCTTTGCGCGCCTGATGGCCGCCCATCGCCATGAAATTGCGGCGGTGATCCTTGAGCCCATCGTACAGGGCGCCGGCGGGATGCGGATGTACCATCCCGAGTGGTTAAGGCGCATCCGTAAGATGTGCGATCGCGAAGGTATCCTTCTGATTGCCGATGAGATTGCCACCGGCTTTGGCCGTACCGGTAAGCTGTTTGCCTGTGAACATGCGGGCATTGCGGCGGATATACTGTGCCTCGGCAAAGCGCTGACCGGCGGGACCATGACGCTCTCCGCGACGCTGACGACCCGCTCTGTCGCGGAAACCATCAGCAACGGGGAGGCCGGCTGCTTTATGCACGGCCCGACCTTTATGGGCAACCCGCTGGCCTGCGCGGTGGCCGCAGAGAGCCTGAACCTGCTGGCAAGCGGCGAGTGGCAGGCCCAGGTTGCCGCCATAGAAGCGCAGCTGAAAGCCGAGCTGGCTCCCGCGCGCGACTCCGCGCTGGTGGCCGACGTGCGCGTGCTTGGCGCCATTGGCGTGGTTGAAACCCGTCGGCCGGTGAATATGGCCGCCCTGCAGCGCTTTTTCGTCGAGCAAGGCGTGTGGGTCCGCCCGTTCGGCAAGCTTATCTACCTGATGCCGCCGTATATCATTACCTCAGAACAGCTGACGCGCCTGACCCGGGCGGTTAACGCGGCGGTGCTGGAAGAAACATTTTTTAGCGATTAAGAGACGGTAATGCCGCGCCTCACGCGCTACACTTCTTTGCGAATCAGTAGATTAACTTGAGGAGAGACGATGAAACTCATCAGTCATGATTTGCAGGATGGTGAAAAACTGCCCAATCGTCATGTATTCAACGGCATGGGCTACGCGGGGGACAATATTTCACCGCATCTGGCGTGGGATGATGTTCCGGCGGGCAGCAAAAGCTTTGTGGTGACCTGTTACGACCCGGACGCGCCGACCGGCTCCGGCTGGTGGCACTGGATCGTGGCGAATCTCCCTGCCGATACGCGCGTGCTGCCCCAGGGCGCCGGTTCCGGCCTCGCGGCGCTGCCGGAAGAGGCGGTTCAGACCCGGACCGATTTCGGCCAGGCGGGTTACGGCGGCGCGGCGCCGCCGAAGGGTGAAAGCCATCGCTATATCTTTACCGTGCACGCGCTGGACGTCGACAAAATTGACGTCGATGAAGGCGCAAGCGGTGCGATGGTCGGTTTTAACGTGCATTTCCACAGCCTCGGCAGCGCCTCGATAACCGCCCTGTTTAGCTAACTTCGGAACATCCCCGGGCCGGGGCTCACGCCTGACCCGGGGATGTCTGATTACTGCTCCGTCACCGCGATGACCGCGCTTTTTCGCACCCGCGCATACCACACCACGGTCAGCAGGCCCAGCCAGACCAGGCCGGCGATCAGCGCAATACGCGTCTCTTCCACCATCCCCAGCACCGCAATCACCAGCCCCATAAACAGCAGGGTCAGCAGCGGCGCCAGCGGCCAGAACGGCACCGGGAACTCGATATTGCGCCGCTCTTGCGCCGACAGGCCCCGGCGCATCGCAAAGTGGGCCAGCAGGATCATCAGCCAGACCCATACCGTGGCAAACGCCGCCAGCGAGGCGATTAGCACGAAGATCTGCTCCGGCATCAGGTAGTTCAGCACTACCGCCGCCAGCAGCGCCACGCCCATCACCACCACCGTCATCCACGGCACGCCGTTGCTGGCGATACGCTGGAAGCTTTTCGGCGCCATGCCCTCTTTCGCCATGCCGTACATCATGCGCCCCGCGCCAAATATATCGCTGTTGATGGCCGAAATGCTGGCGCTAATGACGATAATATTGAGGATGGTCGCCGCCGCCGGAATCCCCAGCCCGCTGAAGATCAGCACGAACGGGCTGCCCTGCTCGCCAAAGCTGTTCCACGGGAAAATAGCCATCAGGATCGCCAGCGTGCAGACGTAGAACAGCACGATGCGCAGCGGGATGGTATTGATTGCCTGCGGAATAACCTTTTTCGGGTCCTGCGCCTCCGCGGCGGTGACGCCAATGATTTCGACCCCGCCGAAGGCAAACATCACAATCCCCAGCGAAGCGATAATCCCCAGCCAGCCGTTGGGGGCAAATCCGCCGTGGCTCCACAGATTTTCCAGCCCCGTCGCCGGAAACGCGTGGCCGAAGCCAAAGAAGATGATGCTGCCGCCGGCAACGATCATCGCAATAATGGCCACCACTTTAATCAGCGAGAGCCAAAACTCCATCTCACCAAAAATTCGCACGTGGCACAGGTTCATCGCGCCGATGAAAAAGATAATGCTCAGCACCCAAATCCAGCGCGGCACGTCGGGGTACCACAGCCCCATATAAATCCCAAACGCGGTCACGTCGGCGAGGGCCACAATCACCATTTCGAAAGTGTAGGTCCAGCCGGTGATAAACCCGGCCAGCGGGCCGAGATACTGCCGCGCGTAGCTGCCGAAGGAGCCGGAGATGGGGTTGCGCACCGCCATTTCTCCCAGCGCCCGCATCACGATAAAGACCGCCGCGCCGCCGATAAGATAGGCCAGCAGCACCGCAGGACCGGCGGCCTTAATGGCGGCGGCCGATCCGTAGAACAGCCCGGTGCCGATGGCGGAACCGAGCGCGATAAAGCGAATATGGCGAGCGTTCAGCCCGCGCAGCAGATGTGGCTTTTGTTGCGATTGTTGTTGCATATGCAAGTGTCCTGATAATTTTTATACGACGACAAATATGCGTGTAGGACGGCCGGGGGGAAGGTATCCCCCCGACGCGGGTACAGAGAACAGCGAATGGTTAGTTGTGATCGGGCAGTACGGCAGGCAGCAGTCGCGTCAGGTGACGCGCGGCCAAAAGCTCAATAGCGTTTTCAATATCCGGCGCGAAGAAGCGGTCTTCGGTGTAATGCGGCACGCGTTCGCGCAGCAGATGGCGCGCCTTTTCCAGCAGCGGGCTGCTGGCAAGGCCCTCGCGCATATCCAGCCCCTGGACGGAAGCCAGCCACTCGACCGCCAGCACGCCGCGCGTATTTTCAGCCATCGCCCACAGGCGGCGACCTGCGGCCGGCGCCATCGAGACGTGATCCTCCTGGTTTGCTGAAGTCGGCAGGCTATCAACGCTATGCGGGTGCGAAAGCGCTTTGTTTTCGCTGGCTAATGCCGCCGCGGTCACCTGGGCGATCATAAAGCCGGAGTTGACGCCGCCGTTTTTCACGAGGAACGGCGGCAGCTGCGACATATGGCTGTCCATCATCAGCGCGATGCGACGCTCCGACAGCGAGCCGATTTCGGCTATCGCCAGGGCGATGTTGTCCGCCGCCATCGCCACCGGTTCGGCGTGGAAGTTACCGCCGGAAATCACCTCATTCTCGCTGGCGAACACCAGCGGGTTGTCGGAGACCGCGTTGGCTTCAACCAATAAAACTTCCGCCGCCTGACGGATCTGCGTCAGACAGGCGCCCATCACCTGCGGCTGACAGCGCAGAGAGTACGGGTCCTGCACCTTGGTGCAGTCGTGGTGCGACTGAGAAATCGCGCTATCGTCGGTCAGAACGTGGCGATAGAGCGCGGCGGCGTCAATCTGCCCGCGCTGGCCGCGAGCCTCATGGATACGTGAGTCAAACGGACGACGCGAGCCCAGCGCCGCTTCGGTCGTCAGCGCGCCGCACACCACCGCCGAGGTAAACAGATCTTCGGCTTCAAACAGGCCGCGCAGCGCGAACGCCGTCGAGGCCTGCGTGCCGTTAAGCAGCGCCAGCCCCTCTTTGGCCGCCAACGTAATCGGCTTGAGGCCCGCTTTTTCCAGCGCCTGCGCGGCCGGCATCCACTCCCCCTGCCAGCGGGCTTTCCCTTCCCCCAGCAGCGTCAGCGACATATGCGCCAGCGGCGCCAGGTCGCCGGATGCCCCAACGGAGCCTTTCGCCGGGATCCACGGCGTAACGCCTTTATTCACCAGCTGCGCCAGCGCCTGAATGACGCTCAGACGAATGCCGGAAAAGCCGCGGGAGAGGCTGTTAATCTTCAGCACCATAATCAGCCGCGCCATCGCCTCATCCAGCGGCTCGCCGATGCCGGCGGCATGGGACAGCACCAGCGAGCGCTGGAGGTTTTCGAGGTCCTCGGTTGAGATACGGGTTTGTGCCAGCAGGCCAAAACCGGTGTTAATACCGTAAGCGGTGCGCCCTTCCGCGAGGATCGCGTTGACGCAGGCCACGCTCTCGTCAATCGCCGCAAAGGCGCTCTCATCGAGCACGACGTTCAGCGGATGGCTATAAATATCGCGCAGCTGCGTCAGGCTCAGCTGGCCGGGAATAAGAGTTAAAGTTTTCATTTCAGCGTTGCCCCTGCGTTGCTGACACCATAGGAAGATTCAGTCCTTGTTCCGCTGCGCATTCAATCGCAATCTCATAGCCCGCATCCGCGTGACGCATCACGCCGGTTGCCGGGTCGTTATGCAGAACGCGAGCGATTCGCGCGGCCGCTTCGTCGGTCCCGTCGCAGACGATAACCATCCCGGAGTGCTGAGAGAAGCCCATGCCTACGCCGCCGCCGTGGTGCAGCGAAACCCAGGTCGCGCCGCTGGCCGTATTCAGCAAGGCGTTGAGCAGCGGCCAGTCGGAAACCGCATCAGAACCATCGCGCATCGATTCGGTTTCACGGTTCGGGCTGGCAACCGACCCGGAGTCAAGGTGGTCGCGACCGATAACGATCGGCGCGGAAACTTCGCCGCTGCGAACCATTTCGTTAAAGGCCAGACCCAGCTTCTGGCGCCACTCGAGGCCAACCCAGCAGATACGCGCCGGCAGGCCCTGGAAGCTGATGCGCTCGCGCGCCATATCCAGCCAGTGGTGCAGATGCTTGTCGTCTTTGACAATCTCTTTCACTTTGGCATCGGTCTTATAAATATCCTGCGGGTCGCCGGAGAGCGCCACCCAGCGGAACGGGCCGATACCGCGGCAGAACAGCGGGCGAATATAGGCGGGAACGAAGCCCGGGAAGTCGAAGGCCTTGTCGACGCCCATTTCCTGGGCCATCTGGCGAATGTTGTTACCGTAGTCGAAGGTCGGAATGCCCATCTCATGGAAGGCCAGCATGGCCTGAACGTGGTCGGCCATCGAGCGTTTGGCGGCCTGAATAGTGCCCTGCGGGTCGGAGACCGCTTTTTCCTGATACTCTTCCCAGCTCCAGCCTTTCGGCAGATAGCCGTGCAGCGGGTCGTGGGCGCTGGTCTGGTCGGTGACCATGTCCGGGCGCACGCCGCGTTTCACCATTTCCGGCACGATGTCGGCGGCGTTACCGCACAGCGCGATCGAGACGGCGCGGCCTTCGGCGGTATATTTCTTGATTCGGGCCAGGGCGTCATCCAGCGACGTCGCCTGCTCGTCAACGTAGCGGGTACGCAGGCGGAAATCGATACGGCTCTGCTGGCACTCAATGTTCAGCGAGCAGGCGCCCGCCAGGGTCGCGGCCAGCGGCTGCGCGCCGCCCATGCCGCCCAAGCCGGCGGTCAGGACCCAGCGCCCTTTCAGGCTGCCCTCGTAGTGCTGGCGCCCGGCTTCGACGAAGGTTTCGTAGGTGCCCTGCACGATGCCCTGGCTGCCGATATAAATCCAGCTCCCGGCGGTCATCTGGCCGTACATGGCCAGGCCTTTGGCGTCGAGTTCGTTGAAGTGTTCCCAGGTCGCCCAGTGCGGGACCAGGTTAGAGTTGGCGATCAGCACGCGGGGTGAGTTTTCATGGGTTTTAAATACCCCCACCGGCTTGCCGGACTGCACCAGCAGGGTCTCATCGTTCTCCAGGTTTTTCAGCGCCTTCACGATAGCGTCATAGCATTCCCAGTTACGCGCCGCGCGCCCAATGCCGCCGTAAACCACCAGCTCATGCGGGTTTTCGGCGACGTCCGGATCGAGGTTATTCATTAACATACGCAGCGGCGCTTCGGTCAACCAGCTCTTCGCACTCAGCGTGGTGCCTCGCGGTGCACGTACGTCCAGCTGGCGGTATTTGCTTTGCGACATCGGGGTTTCTCCTGACTATTAACGTTGTTTACGTAGATACATATACTTGTCTATACAACTCTACGCAAGCCAGGATTTAACAGAAATGATACAATTTTGTTATATTGCGTCAGCAATCACGCTTTTGCCGACGCGCGGAGGATCAGGATCCGAAGCGTCCCTGCAGGCGATAGCGGCTGCCGGGAAACAGCAGGCGGGCGTGGGAAACAATATGCGTCGTCGACCAGGTGCGGCGGCGAATCATCAGGCAGGGATCGTGGGCATGAATGCGCAGCAGCTCGCACTCCTTCGCGCTCGCCTGCACCGCTTCGACAATATGCTCCCCCTCGGTTAGCGGGGCAATTAGCGACAGGTAGTCGTGCGGCGTGGTGGCGGTGTAGTCCTGGCGTAAATAGTCCGGCACCACGGTGGCATTGACGCAGCGGTCCTCAATTTGTACCGGAACGTCGTTTTCAAAATGCACCATCAGGGAGTGAAATATCCGCGTGCCTTCGGCGACGTTGAGCGCCGCCGCCTGAATAAGATCGGCCTGGGTCTCTTCCAGCAGCAGCACCTCACAGCGGTGCTGGTGCTGGCGGGAGACGATTTCATCGGCGATGCTGCGGACTTCAAACAGCGCCGACTGTCCTTTCGGCTCCGCCACAAAGGTCCCCACGCCCTGCAGGCGCACCAGCAGGCCTTCATCGGTAAGCTCGCGAAGCGCCCGGTTGATGGTCATCCGGCTAAACCCAAACTGCGCCACCAGCTCCGCTTCCGAAGGGATGCGATCGTGCGGGCGCCAGACGCCGCTTTGGATCTTTTCGCTGATCGCCTGCTTCACCTTTTCATAGAACGGTGCCGGCGCGGAGAGAGATTGCTGTGAAAACATAGCCTGGCTTTCCTTATACTCAATGGGCGGCGAAACGATCAGAATATACTGAATCGTCAGCGCCACCAATGGGCGATTTGCCACGTCAGCCGGGCCGCCGTGCGGGCCCCCCGGCTATCGAGGTCAAACTGCGGATTAAACTCCACCAGATCCACCGCCTGCAGCTTGCCGCTGCGGCACAGCGGCTCGACGATGCGCAGCAGCGTCGTCAGCGGCACGCCCAGCGCAGCAGGAGCCGACACCGCCGGCATTTCAGCCGCCGGCATGACGTCAAGGTCGATGGTCAGGTAGAGGCGATCGTAGAGGGCTATCTGGCGCGCGATTTCCGGCGCAACCCGTTCTTCATAGGCCTGCAGCACGTCCAGATCCTCAATGACCCGCACCTCGCGACGCGCCGCCTCATCCCACAGGGCCTGGGTATTCGCCGCCCGGCTGGCGCCGATGCAGGCGTAGTGAAAACCGCGCCCCTGCGCTTCACACTCCAGCGCCAGCTGGCGGAACGGCGTTCCCGAGCTGGCCCGGTCGGCAAAGCGTAAATCGAGATGGGCGTCGAGGTTGATAATGCCGACCTTTTCGTCGGGGAACGCGTCCAGCACGCCGGCGCCGTGGCCAAAGGCGGTTTCGTGGCCGCCGCCCAGCACCAGGGTGCGTTTGCCGGCGCGCTGGCAGGCAGTTACCGCCTCGCGCAGCGCCTGCTGAGCCTCTTCCAGCGCGTCGCCCATCACGCTAATGCTGCCCATATCCACGCAGCGGTCGTGGCCGTCGTGGCTGGCCATATTCGCCAGCGCCCGCCGCAGCGTCTCGGGCCCCTTTTCCGCCCCGGTGCGCCCGCGGTTGCGCCGCACGCCCTCGTCGCAGGCAAACCCCAGCAGCGCAATCTCGCCCGGCTGCTCGTCGGGAGCGAAACGGTCCACCCGCGCTATCGTCTGAAACAGGCGCAGCGCGTTGGCGGCTTCGCCGCTGTCATCACGTCCTTGCCACAGCCCGGCGGGCGTCGGTTGCCACAGCTTCATTGCATCTCTCCTCGAACCACGCGATGCCAGAGCGGGCTGCGCCCCGGTTCATAAACCATCTCTACCGGATGTTCGGCGTCCCAGATGGCAAAATCGGCGACGAATCCCGCCGCCAGCTGGCCGTGGCTCGCCTGGCGCCCCAGCGCCCGGGCCGCGTGGCGGGTCACGCCGGCCCATGCCTCCTCCGGCGTTAAGCCGAACTTGACGCAGGCCATATTCATCGCCAGATGCAGGCTGGCGAACGGGCTGGTGCCCGGGTTGTAGTCGGTGGCGACAGCTATCGGGACCCGGTGCTGGCGCAGCAGTTCTACCGGCGGCCGGCGGGTCTCGTTGAGGAAATAAAACGCCCCGGGCAGCAGCACTGCGACCGTCCCGCTGTGGCTCATCGCCGCCACGCCCTCTTCCGTCAGATATTCGATATGGTCAGCAGAGAGCCCGCGATAGCGGCTGACCAGTTCGGCGCCGCCGAGGGAGGAGAGCTGTTCGACGTGCCCCTTCACCGGGATTCCGCGGGCCTGCGCCGCCTGGAATACCCGTTCGGTCTGCTGCGGACTGAAGCCGACGTTTTCACAGAACACGTCGACGCTTTCAAACAGCCCCTCTTGCCACAGCGTCGGCAGCAGGGTTTCGCAGACCAGCGCGATGTAGCCGTCCGGGTCATCTTTATACTCCGGCGGCGTGGCGTGGGCGGAGAGCAGCGTGGCCGACAGCTCCACCGCGTTGCTTTCGCTCAGCTTTTGCGCCACGCGCAGCATCTTGCGTTCGTTTTCCAGATCCAGCCCGTAGCCGGACTTAATTTCAACCGTGGTCACCCCTTCACGCAGCAGGCGATCCAGGCGCTGCTGCGCCAGCGCCAGCAGCTGCGCTTCGCTGCTCTCGCGGGTGGCGCGCACCGTCGAGTTAATTCCCCCGCCGTTAGCGCTAATCGTCTGGTAAGAGACGCCGTTTAGCCGCTGCTCCCACTCCTGCGCCCGGCTGCCGCCGAAGATCAGGTGGGTATGGCAATCAATCAGCCCCGGCGTCAACAGCCTGCCGCCAAGGTCAATACTCCGCCCGGCCGGGGCGTCGCTTTCAGGGATCACGGCCTCAATCCGGCCATCGCGCACCAGCAGCGCGTGGCGATCCAGCAGGCCATAAGGCCGCGAGTGGTGAGGGTTCAGCGTGGCGAGGCGGGCGTTTCGCCAGATAACGAGATCGGAAGTGGCTTTAGTCATACCAGTCAACTTGTCATGGGTTGTATAGATATTTATTTTCATTCCACCGAGAATGTCAATAAAAGCAGGCGGAATTGTTATTTTTTTGTGACTGCGAGCGGCCCCGCTTCAGGATGCAAAACAGCATTACGCTAACTTTTTAGCTCAGCGTCTTCCCGTTTTGCTCAACTTAGTATAAAAAAGCAGGTTTTAAAGAGCTTATCTATTCACACACCCCAAATAATTCGGCCCGTATCGAGATGGCAGGCGCACGCTGCCAGCAAAGAAGCGGCTTGAAGTATGGCGGGTATAGCTAATTGATTCTTGCCCGGAGCAACATGAACACATTCTCAGTTTCCCGACTGGCGCTGGCGCTGGCCTTCGGCGTGACGTTATCCGCCTGCAGCTCAACCCCTGCCGATCAGCAACCCTCTACCCAGGCAGCGCCGGGTACCGCCTCTCGCCCGGTTTTAAGCGCCGATGAAGCGAAGAACTTCCTGCCGACGAGCTATTTCCAGTCGCTGGACCCGAACGCCGCAGCGTGGAAGCCGGCAGCCATTGCCGTGCCGGCCCAGCCTGACTTCGTCGTCGGGCCTGCGGGCACTCAAGGCGTTACCCACACCACGATTCAGGCTGCCGTCGATGCGGCAATCGCCCGCCATTCCGACCGCCGTCTGTTCATTGCGATTATGCCGGGTGAATATACCGGTACCGTCTATGTTCCGGCCGCCCCCGGCGCGCTGACCCTGTACGGTACCGGCGAGAAGCCGCTGGATGTGAAAATTAGCCAGGCGATCGATTCTGAAATGGACGTCACCAGCTGGCGCCACCTGGTCAATCCGGCCGGAAAATATATGCCAGGCAAACCGGCGTGGTATATGTTCGACAACTGCCAGAGCAAGCGTACGGCCACCGTTGGCATGATGTGCTCTGCGGTCTTCTGGTCGCAGAATAACGGTCTGCAGCTGCAGAACCTGACCATAGCTAACAACCTCGGCGATAGCGTTGATGCCGGTACCCACCAGGCCGTAGCCCTGCGCAGCGATGGCGACCAGGTCCAGATTAACAACGTCAATATTTTGGGCCGCCAGAACACCTTCTTCGTGACCAACAGCGGCGTGCAGAACCGCCTGCAGAACGATCGCCAGACCCGCACGCTGGTCAGCAACAGCTATATTGAAGGCGACGTCGATATCGTTGCCGGCCGCGGCGCCGTCGTATTTGATAATACCGATTTCCGCGTCGTGAATTCCCGCACGCAGAAAGAGGGCTACGTTTTTGCTCCGGCTACGCTGAAGAGCGTCACCTACGGCTTCCTTGCCATCAACAGCCGCTTCACCGCTTCCGGCGACGGCTTCGCTCAGCTGGGCCGCTCTCTGGACGTTGATAGCAACACCAACGGTCAGGTTGTTATCCGCGATAGCGTGATTAACGAAGGCTTTAATGTCGCTAAGCCGTGGGCCGACGCGGCAGTATCTAACCGCGCATTCAGCGGTGATACCGGCGCGGTGGACGCTAAAGGCGTTGCGCAGCGTAATCTCAACGACAACGGCTTCAACCGCATGTGGGAATACAACAACCGCGGCGTGGGAAGCTTTATCGTAGCCGAGCCTAAGCAGTAACCGCCGCAGCTTAAAAGGGGGACGCCGCTCCCCCTTTACTTCCCCCTCTTCCCGACGGGCTTTCCCGGCCGCAAAAAAATACGCTTTTTAGGCGAATAAAAACTCCCGCTGGCGCGTTTACACCATGCAAGACCATGACGGCGCTTAACCCTTGCGGTTCGCCTGTACGCCCGGTCGCGCATTCGCCCACTCTGGAGACTAAAATGAACGCACTTTCCTCTGCATTACGCCCCGCTTCGCGCCGCATGGCCGTTCCGGCACTGCTATTTTTCCTGTCCGTGCCGCCGGTTTTTGCCATGGGCGATAATAGTACCGAGAGTAAAACTCCGGACTGCCCGAGCGGGCAGGTTTACAACAGCGCCACCAAACAGTGCGTGCCGGAGAAAACCAGCAGCCTCAGCGACCAGGATAAAACCAACTACGCTTACCATCTGGCGAAAAAAGGCGAGTACCAGACGGCGCTGAACCTGCTGGATTCGTTAAAAAACGGTAATACGGCCGAGGCCTGGAACTACCGCGGCTATGCAACCCGCAAGCTCGGCCGCACGGACGAAGGCATCGGCTATTATCAGCGTTCGCTGGCGCTTGAGCCGAATTATGCCAAAGCGCGGGAGTATCTGGGTGAAGCCTGGATGATAAAAGGTCGTCCGGATCTCGCGAAGGAGCAGCTGAAGGTGATTGCCGGGATCTGCGGCCAGGGCTGCGAGGAGTATCGCGATCTGCAGGTGGCCATTAACGGACATCCCGAATCCTGAATATCGTCACGAGGGTAAGAAAATCACAACCAGTGAAGTTCGCTCACAGCTTGCCGCGCATCTGGCCCGCCTTTGGCGCTACGGGCTGGTACTGTCGCGCAGCCGCGATGTAGCCGAAGAGTTGGTACAGTCCACCTGCGTACGCGCGCTCGAAAAGAGCGCGCAGTATACGCCGGGCACGCGTATCGACAGATGGCTGTTTTCTATTCTCCACTCAATCTGGATCTCAGAGCTGCGCGCGCGCCACGTGCGGATGGGGCAAGGATTCGTTGACAGCGAAGAGCTGGTTGCGCCGGATTCCCGTGAAATGGAGGAAGATAGCCTGCAGTACCGGCAAATTATGCGGCGCGTGGGCGCGCTGGCGGAAGCGCAGCGCAATGCCGTATTTTTGGTGTATGTCGAAGGCTTTACCTATCAGGAGGCGGCGGACACCCTGTCGGTGCCGGTTGGTACCATTATGAGCCGGCTGGCGGCGGCAAGGCTGACGCTGGCAAAATCGATAGCTACCCCGCCCTCTGCGAAGGAGAAACGCTCTTGAAATCCTTAAGTTTTACGCCTCCCTATAACGATGAGGCCATCGTTGCCTGGCTGGATGGCGAGATGAGCGACGCCGACGCCCGCAGGTTCGAATCCGCGTTCAAGAGCGATGGGCAGCTTGCCGCCCGCACCGCCGAGCTGATGAGCAGCAATCAGAACTATCGGCAGGCCTTCGCTCCCTTACTCGATGAGGCTCCGCTGGAGCGCATGCAGGCAAGGCTGGAAGCGCAGCTGGCGGAGGACGAGGATAGCCGCGCGCCACGGCCGTCGTTTAGCCGCCGCTCGATGATTGCCGCCTCGCTCAGCTTTTTGCTGATTGGCTCCGGGTTAGGCTATCTGGCGCGCGCTCCGGCGGGCGAGCCCGACGAGAGCGAAAATATTCGCGATCTTGAAGCCCGCTACATGTCGCTCTACAGCGCCGAAACGCTGCTCGATCTCGACAGCTCGTCGCCGCTGCTGCAGCGCGGCCTGACGCGCACCGCCGAGGATATCGGCCTGCATCTCAATGAACATCAGCTCAGGCTGCAGGGTGCGGAGCTTAAAATGGTCCGCATACTGCGCTACGACAGCACCTCGATAGCGCAGATTGCCTGGATGCATGCCGAATATGGCCCCATGGCGCTGTGCATCTCTCCGCTGCGCCAGCAGGGCAGCGCGGAGATTAGCAGCGAGCAGCGCCACGGGATGAATCTCGCCTGGTGGCACGATCGGGGATATCAGTTCGTATTAATTGGCCGCAACCCTGGCCCACAGCTGCACAATAGCGCCCGGGCGCTACAGGCGGCGCTGTCATAAGCGCCATACCGCCCGCTCGGAGGGCAGCTTAAGTCTGCTCGACGCATAAAAAAACCTCGCCGCAGCGAGGTTTTATCAGCCTCTGCGGCTTAGTGAGCGTTAACCACAACCCACATCGGCCCCTGACCTACGGCATAGCGCCCTTTCTCCTGCAGCAGGCCCTGCTCGCCGCTAATTTCATATACCGCGACGTGGTGGGATTTCTGCCCGGCGGCAATCAGGTACCTGCCGCTGTGATCGAGGTTAAAGCCGCGCGGCTGGGCCTCGGTCGGCTGGTAGCCTTCAATCGCCAGCACGCTGCCGTCTTCGGAGACGCTGAAGATGGTGATAATGCTGGCAGTACGATCGCAGGCGTACAGATGACGGCCGTCCGCAGTCAGGTGGATATCCGCCGCCCAGCGCACGCCGGTAAAGTCGGCAGGCATCATATCCAGCGTCTGCACGCACTCAATTTTGCCGTGCGGGTCCTTCAGCTCCCAGACGTCGACGGAGCTGTTCAGTTCGTTAACGCAGTAGCCGTACTGCTGGTTCGGATGGAACACCATATGACGCGGGCCGGCGCCTTCAACGGTGGTGACTTCCGCCGGCTCCTGCGCCGCCAGGAAACCGTCATCGCTGAGGGTAAACAGACAGATGCGATCCTGCTTCAGCGCCGGTACCCACAGCGTGCGGTTATCCGGGGCAATATTGGCCGAGTGGCAGCCTTCCAGCCCTTCAACCACGGCCACCGTTTCACCCGGCAGACCGTCGGTCAGCGGCGTGACGCTAACGCAGCCCGAATTGTAGGAGGCGCTGAACACGAAGCGGCCCAGCCTGTCGGTCGAAATATGCGTCGGGCTCCCCGGCAGCGCGGCTTCACCGGCGAAAGTCAGCGCCCCATTATCTGGCGCAATGCGGTAAGCCAGTACGCGAAACTCCGGACGCACGCCGACGTAGAGATACTCTTTATTCGGGCTAACCACCATCGGCTGCACCTGACCCGGGGCGTCAACAACCTGTACCAGGGTCAAATTTCCCGCAAGATCCAGACTCCAGACGTGAATCTGCTGGCTTTCCGGGCTGGCGGTATAAACGGTTTGTTTCATGAATACTCCTTTCCTCACTGCGCATGGAAAACTTATACATTTCATTCAGCAAGCTGCTTGTTCGATGCAATGTATAGACTCTTTTAACGGTAGATGCTGAAAAATTTGCCCCTGAGGCACAGCGGTGTACCATCATGGCCTGCTCACTTTTCACCATTAACCGGAAACAACACATGACCTCACGCGTGATTGCCCTGGATTTAGACGGCACCTTATTGACCTCAAGCAAGACGATCCTGCCCGCCTCACTTGAGGCGCTGGCGCGTGCCCGCGCGGCCGGTTACCAGGTGATCGTCGTCACGGGTCGACATCACGTCGCGATCCATCCTTTTTATCAGGCACTGGCTCTGGATACACCTGCAATTTGTTGTAATGGCACTTATTTGTATGATTATCAGGCAAAAAAGGTTCTGCAAGCCGATCCGATGGCGGTCGATAAGGCGCTAAGCCTCGCCGGGATGCTGGCCGACCACGACGTTCACGGCCTGATGTACGTCGACGACGCCATGCTCTACGAGCAACCGACCGGGCACGTCATCCGTACCGCCCGCTGGGCAGAGTCGCTGCCGCCGGAACAGCGTCCGGTCTTCACCCAGGTTGACTCTCTGGCGCAGGCGGCGCGCGAGGTGAAGGCGGTGTGGAAGTTTGCCCTCACCGATGAAAACATTCCCAAACTGCAGCAGTTCGCGCAGCACGTCGGCCAGACGCTGGGGCTGGAGTGCGAATGGTCGTGGCACGATCAGGTCGATATCGCCCGCGCCGGCAACAGCAAAGGCAAGCGCCTGGCGCAGTGGGTTGAAGCCCAGGGGCTGTCGATGCAGGACGTGGTGGCCTTCGGCGACAACTATAACGATCTCAGCATGCTGGAAGCCGCCGGTACCGGCGTGGCGATGGGTAACGCGGTCGACGAAGTCAAAGCGCGCGCGAACGTGGTGATTGGCGAGAACGAAAGCAACAGCATTGCCGACTTTATCAACCGCAACCTGCTGTGATCAGGCGGTAATCGACACGCTCTTAATTTGCGCGTACAGCCACTGACCTGGCGTAACCCCCAGGTCATCTCTGGCCCACGGGCTGATGCGCGCCCATAGAGTGCGGCCGCTGACCTCCAGCTGCACCTCAATCTGTCCGTTGGTTTCAATACACTGCACCACCTGCGCGCGTAAAATATTACGAATGCTGGTTCGCTGCGGGAGCTCCAGCACCAGCGACACGTCGGACGCCTGAACGCGAATGCGCGCCGACTCGCCCAGCGGCCGCTCGAGCTGGTTGACCCACAGCCGCTGCTCGCCGAGGGCCAGCGCGGTCATCGCATACTGCGGATGCTGGGCGACAACCGAAACGTTCAGTATCGTACTCTGCTGGTCCTGCGGCAGCCACGGGTGCATCACGCTGCTGCCCCACACCTCTTCGAGATCGCCAAACGCCTTCACGCTGCCGTTTTCCAGCACCAGCACTTTATCCGCCAGATGCTGGATCTCATCCAGCGAATGGCTGACGTACAGCATCGGGATATTGATTTCGCGCGCCAGCCGCTGCAGGTAGGGCAGCAGCTCACGCTTACGGGGAATATCCAGCGATGCCAGCGGCTCATCGAGCAGCAGCAGCTCAGGGGCGGTCAGCAGCGCCCGGCCGATGGCCACCCGCTGCTTCTCGCCGCCGGAGAGGCCGCCCGGCAGGCGCTCGAGCAGAGGCTCAATCCCCAGCAGCGCCACCAGCTTATCGAACTGACCGGCCATATTCTTCGCCATGCCGTACTGCAAATTGCCGCGCACTTTGTAGTGCGGGAACAGACGGGCATCCTGGAAAACGTAGCCAATCCGCCGTTTTTCCGGCGCCAGGCAGATGCGCTTTTCGACATCATTCAGCACCCGGCCGTTGAGCACGATCCGTCCTTTCTGCGGTCGGGTCAGGCCGCTGATGGCATTGATGAGCGAGGTTTTACCGGCTCCGGATACGCCAAATACCGCGGTAATACCGCTGGCGGGCAGCGTCTCCTGAATGTTCAGGCAGTGGGTTCCCAGCGTCTGGGTAAAATCGAGTTCAAGCATCGTTATTTACCCATCCGCGCGCGGCTGAGGCGAGCCAGCCATTCGGAAACCAGCAGCGAGATCAGCGCCAGGACGATCGAAATTAAGCATAAACGCGCGGCGGCGCCCTCGCCGCCCGGCGTTTGGATCAGGGTATACATTGCCGAGGGGATCGTGCGCGTTTCGCCGGGGATATTGGAAACGAAGGTGATGGTCGCGCCAAACTCGCCCAGCGAGCGGGCGAAGGCCAGCACGGTGCCGACAATAATGCCCGGCAGCGTCAGCGGCAGGGTGATGGTAAAGAACACCCGCCAGCGCCCGGCGCCGAGGGTTCGCGCCGCCTGCTCCAGCTTGATATCGACCCCTTCAAGCGCCAGGCGAATCGCCCGCACCATCAGAGGAAACGACATCACCGCCGCCGCCAGCACCGCGCCGCGCCAGCTAAAGGCAAACGTCAGGCCGAACCAGTCGTACAGCCAGCTGCCGATGAAACCGCGTCTTCCCATCGCAACCAGCAGTAAATAGCCGACCACCACCGGCGGCAGCACCAGCGGGAGGTGGAGAATACTGTCGAGCAGCGCTTTTCCGGGGAAGCTGCGCCTGACCAGCAGCCAGGAAAAAAAGATCCCAAAAGGTAAGCTAAACACCACCGCCAGGGATGATACTTTGAGGCTCAGCAGCACCGCCTGCCATTCGGGATCGCTTAAAATCATTGGCGCGTGGTAAATCCGTATTGTTTGAAGATAGCTGACGCCTCAGGCCCTTTCAGGTAGTCATAGAATGCGCTGACGGTTGCATTTTTATGCCCGTCAATAATGGCCAGCGGATACTCAACCTTCTTATGCGAATCTTCCGGGAAGGTGCCCACTACTTTAACACCTTTGCTGGCAACCGCATCGGAGCCGTAAACGATGCCCAACGGCGCTTCGTCACGTTCAACCAATGCCAGCGCCCCGCGCACGTCTTCCGCCGGAGCCAGTTTTGCTGACAAGGTGTCCCATGCCCCCAGCTTTTGCAGCGCTTCTTTAGCATAAATCCCGGCCGGTACATGTTCCGGGTCGCCCACCGCCAGACGGCCGCCCTTCAGCAGGCTGGTCCAGTCAGTCTTGCTGTTGATGGTAATATCGCCCTGCGCGCTGGCCTTTGGCGCAACGACAACCAGGCTGTTTCCCAGCAGCGTTTCGCGTGAGGCGGTATCAATCGCTTTTTTCTCAACCGCGTAATCCATCCATTTCTGGTCTGCGGAGATAAACAGGTCAGCAGGCGCGCCCGCTTCAATTTGCCGTGCCAGCGTTGAAGAGGAGGCAAAGGATGAGACTACATCAACCTTTTTCTCCTGCTTATACGCCTTAGCGATATCCTGCATCGCGTTGGTTAATGAAGCCGCCGCGAAGACCGTTATCTTCCCCTCTTCTGCCAGCGCCTGCCCGGCGACGGAGAGCGTTAACGTTGCTCCGACAAAAAAACGTAACCATTGACGTGCCATCTGAAACTCCTGTGCGTGCGTTATGTACGGAACAATATAACGATGTGAACAGGGTTTTCCCAGTGCGAATTGGTGGTAAATAGAGAAGGATCAAAAGGAAGGGATAAAAAAACGCCCGGAGAAACCGGGCGTCAGGAAATCAGTTTTTTTGCTGGCCGCGATCTTTATGACCGACGCCGGAGAAGATGTTGAACACTTCGCCCAGACCGTAAATCAGACCGAGGATGATAGCCATCACCACCGGGACCATGACCACGGCAAAAACCAGACTTTTCAATAGCTCTAACATAGTTGGCTCCAGAAAGTACGAATGCTTAATTGTAACCGTTTCAGCAGGAAAAACACGCCCCATTTGTGCGATGCCTCGCCGACTACGGTCATAGATCTATCTTGCAAGATGCTCGCTATCGGTCACAATACCCTTTTTGCCAGGATATTATTATGCAGGCCGAAATTCTCCTCACCCTGAAATTACAGCAGCGCCTGTTCGCCGACCCTCGCCGCATCTCCCTGCTGAAACAGATTGACCAGACGGGTTCAATTAGCCAGGGCGCGAAAAATGCCGGCATCAGCTATAAAAGCGCGTGGGATGCTATTAACGAAATGAATCAGCTCAGCGAGCAGGCGCTGGTTGACCGCGCGACCGGCGGTAAAGGCGGCGGCGGCGCGGTGCTGACCCGCTACGGCCAGCGGTTGATTCAGCTTTACGATCTGCTGGCGCAGATTCAACAGAAAGCTTTTGACGTCCTGAGCGACGACGACGCGCTGCCTCTCGACAGCCTGCTCGCCGCCATCTCCCGCTTCTCCCTGCAAACCAGCGCCCGTAACCAGTGGTTTGGCACCATCACCGGCCGCGACCATCAGCAGGTGCAGCAGCATGTGGAGGTTTTGCTGGCCGACGGACAGACCCGCTTTAAAGTCGCGATCACCGCCCAAAGCGCCGAACGGCTCGGCCTGGATGAAGGCCAGGAGGTGCTGGTTTTGCTGAAAGCGCCGTGGGTCGGTATGACCCAGGACCCGGCGGTGGCCGCAGAAGCGGACAACCAGCTCACGGGACGGATCGGCCATATCGAATACGGGCCGGAGCAGTGCGAAGTGCTGATGACGCTGCCGGACGGCCAGAACCTGTGTGCGACACTTCCTCGGGAGCAGATTCGCGATCTGGCTGAAGGTGCCGAGGCGATCGCCTATTTCAATGCCGATCGCATCATTCTTGCCACCTTGTGCTGACGGGATTGACATTATCCGCCTGAAGACGTATCCCTGAAGCACTTTGCTGCAAAAAGTGGGATACACAATGTCATCATTGCAAATATCGCAAGGCACGTTCCGCCTGAGCGACACAAAAACGCTAAATATTGAACACCTCACCGTTGGCGCCGGCGAAAGCTGGGCATTCGTCGGTAGCAACGGCAGCGGTAAATCCGCGCTGGCCCGCGCGCTATCCGGCGAACTCACCCTGCTCTCCGGCCGGCGTGAAAGTGATTTTACCCGCATCACCCGCCTCTCCTTTGAACAGCTACAGAAGCTGGTCAGCGACGAGTGGCAGCGCAACAACACCGATCTGCTCAGCCCTGGCGAAGAAGATACCGGCCGCTTTACGCATGAGATAATCCAGGATGAATATAAGGATGCCGCCCGCTGTGCTCATCTTGCCGGGCTGTTTGGCATTTCCAGCCTGCTGCAGCGCCGTTTTAAATATCTCTCCACCGGCGAGACGCGCAAAACGCTGCTGTGCCAGGCGCTGATGGCCAAACCGGATTTACTGATCCTTGATGAGCCTTTCGACGGCCTTGACGTGGCCTCCCGCCACCAGCTGGCCGAACTGCTGGCAACCCTGAACGGAGAAGGCATCACCCTCGTGCTGGTACTCAACCGGTTCGATGAAATCCCCGCATTCGTCCAGTTTGCCGGCGTGCTGGCGGACTGTACGCTAAGCGAGATCGGTGAGAAACAGACCCTGCTGCAGCAGGCGCTGATCGCCCAGCTGGCCCACAGCGAGCAGCTTGACGGGATCGCGTTACCGGAACCGGATGCGCCCGCCGCCCGCAACTCTCTCGCTGCCGATATGCCGCGCATTATCCTCAACGATGGCGTGGTGTCATACAACGACCGGCCAATCATCAATCACCTCAGCTGGCAGGTAAACCCCGGCGAGCACTGGCAGATAGTCGGGCCCAACGGCGCCGGGAAATCGACGCTGCTCAGCCTGATCACCGGCGACCATCCCCAGGGATACAGCAACGATCTGACCCTTTTTGGCCGCCGTCGCGGCAGCGGTGAAACCATCTGGGATATCAAAAAGCATATCGGCTACGTCAGCAGCAGCCTGCACCTGGAGTATCGCGTCAGCACCACCGTGCGCAACGTCATTCTGTCGGGCTATTTCGACTCGATCGGCATCTATCAGGCCGTTTCCGATAAGCAGCGCAAGCTGGTACAAACCTGGCTGGATATTCTGGGTATTGACGGCCGCACCGCCGACGCCCCGTTCCACAGCCTGTCGTGGGGCCAGCAGCGTCTGGCGCTGATTGTCCGCGCGCTGGTGAAACACCCGACGCTGCTGATCCTCGACGAGCCGCTGCAGGGTCTCGACCCTCTCAACCGCCAGCTGGTACGCCGCTTTGTTGACGTGCTGATTAGCGAAGGGGCCACCCAGCTGCTGTTTGTTTCCCACCATGCCGAAGACGCCCCGGACTGCATCACCCACCGCCTGGAGTTTATTCCGAGTGGAGACGGTTACACTTACCGGATCGGTCCGCTGGCAAAATAAACCAATCCAGGGGTCTGCGGATCCCTGTATTTTTTCAGATAAAGTTCAAAAATAACCATTAACATAATGTTTTAAAACAGTATTTATTTAAACATCGCGTTTGTGTATTTTAGTGTAAGCGATACCACCAATTTGGTCTGTGTCACACTTTTTCGTTCTTTGATATGCTATCGTCTTCACATACGATAAGCCTATTGGAGCGAGTCATGAAAGTATTGGTTACAGGTGGTAGCGGTTACATTGGAAGTCATACCTGCGTACAGCTGCTGCTGCAGGGACATGAAGTGATTATTCTCGACAACCTCTGCAACAGTAAGCGCAGCGTGCTGCCGGTGATTGAGCGTCTTGGCGGGAAAAAAGCGACCTTTGTTGAAGGCGATATCCGCAATGAAGCGTTGATGACCGAGATCCTGCACGATCACGCCATTGAGGCGGTGATCCACTTTGCCGGACTGAAAGCCGTCGGCGAATCCGTCGCTAAACCACTGGAATACTACGACAATAATGTGACCGGCACGTTAAAGTTAGTTTCCGCCATGCGCGCCGCCGGCGTTAAAAACTTTATTTTCAGCTCCTCCGCTACCGTCTACGGCGACCAGCCAAAGATCCCTTACGTTGAAAGCTTCCCGACCGGCACTCCGCAAAGCCCGTATGGCAAAAGCAAGCTGATGGTCGAACAAATTCTTACCGACCTGCAGAAAGCCCAGCCCGAGTGGAGCATTGCGCTGCTGCGCTACTTCAACCCGGTTGGCGCTCACCAGTCCGGGGATATGGGCGAAGATCCGCAGGGCATCCCCAACAACCTGATGCCGTACATTGCGCAGGTGGCGGTGGGCCGTCGCGAATCGCTGGCGGTATTCGGTAATGACTATCCGACCGAAGACGGCACCGGCGTGCGCGACTATATCCACGTTATGGACCTCGCGGACGGTCACGTTGCGGCGATGGAAAAACTGGCCGGTAAGTCAGGCGTGCACGTTTATAACCTTGGCGCAGGCGTTGGCAGCAGCGTCCTTGACGTCATTAATGCCTTCAGCAAAGCCTGCGGCAAACCGATTAACTACCACTTCGCGCCGCGCCGTGAAGGCGATCTCCCGGCCTACTGGGCTGACGCCGAAAAGGCCGACCGTGAACTGAACTGGCGCGTCACGCGCAACCTTGACGAGATGGCACAGGACACCTGGCACTGGCAGTCCCGTCATCCGCAGGGTTACCCAGACTAAGGAACCGTCATGAGCGTATTTAACCCCGTCGACCATCCGCACCGTCGCTATAACCCGTTAACCGGGCAGTGGATTTTGGTTTCCCCGCATCGCGCCAAGCGCCCCTGGCAGGGGGCGCAGGAAACGCCGGCAAAACTGACATTGCCAGCGCACGATCCGGACTGTTTCCTGTGCCCGGGTAACACCCGCGTCACCGGTGATACCAACCCGAATTACGCCGGCACGTACGTGTTTACTAACGACTTTGCGGCCTTGATGACCGATACTCCGGATGCACCGGAAAGCGACGATCCCCTGATGCGCTGTCAAAGCGCGCGCGGGACCAGCCGGGTCATCTGCTTCTCGCCAGACCACAGCAAAACGCTGCCTGAGCTGAGCGTTGAAGCCCTGGACGGCGTGGTTAAAGCGTGGCAGGAACAGACGGCCGATCTTGGCCAGCACTACCCGTGGGTGCAGGTGTTTGAGAATAAAGGCGCCGCGATGGGTTGCTCCAACCCGCATCCGCACGGCCAGGTCTGGGCCAACAGCTTCCTGCCGAACGAAGCCGAACGCGAAGATCGCCTGCAGAAGGCGCACTACGCCGGGTACGGTTCGCCGATGCTGGTGGATTACGCCCGGCGTGAACTCGCCGACGGCAGCCGCACGGTTGTCGAAACTGAACACTGGCTGGCCGTTGTTCCCTACTGGGCGGCCTGGCCATTTGAGACCCTGCTGCTGCCGAAAGCGCACATCCTGCGCCTGACCGATTTAACCGCCGCACAGCGCACCGACCTTGCGCTGGCGCTGAAAAAGCTGACCAGCCGTTACGACAACCTGTTCCAGTGCTCGTTCCCCTACTCTATGGGCTGGCACGGCGCGCCGTTTAATGGTGAAGACAATAATCACTGGCAGCTACACGCCCACTTTTATCCGCCGCTGCTGCGTTCCGCTACGGTACGCAAATTTATGGTCGGCTACGAAATGCTGGCCGAAACCCAGCGTGACCTGACGGCGGAGCAAGCCGCCGAGCGTCTGCGCGCGGTCAGCGACGTTCATTTTCGCGAATCCGGAGAATAACAATGAGTCTGAAAGAAAAAACCCAAGCCCTGTTTGCCGAGAAATTTGGCTACCCTGCCAGCCACACCATTCAGGCTCCGGGTCGCGTTAATTTGATCGGCGAACATACCGACTATAACGACGGTTTCGTGCTGCCCTGCGCCATTGATTATCAAACGGTCATCAGCTGCGCGCCGCGCACGGACCGCGTGGTACGCGTGATCGCCGCGGATTATGAAAATCAGTCCGACGAGTTTTCGCTGGATGCGAAAATTGTCAGCCACGATAGCCAACAGTGGTCCAACTACGTGCGCGGCGTGGTGAAGCATCTGCAGAAGCGCAACAGCCATTTCGGTGGCGCGGATCTGGTCATTGCCGGAGACGTTCCCCAGGGCGCCGGCTTAAGCTCCTCGGCGTCGCTGGAGGTTGCCGTTGGAACCGTATTCCAGCAGCTCTATCATCTGCCGCTGGACGGCGCGCAAATCGCGCTGAACGGTCAGGAGGCGGAAAACCAGTTCGTCGGCTGTAACTGCGGCATTATGGACCAGCTGATCTCCGCGCTGGGCAAGAAAGACCACGCCCTGCTGATTGACTGCCGCACGCTGGGCACCAAGGCCGTCTCGATGCCGAAAGGCGTGGCGGTGGTGATTATCAATAGTAATTTTAAACGCACCCTGGTCGGCAGCGAATACAATACCCGCCGCGAACAGTGCGAAACCGGCGCGCGCTTCTTCCAGCAGCCGGCGCTGCGTGACGTTACCCTTGCCGAATTCAACGCCGTGGCCGCTGAGCTGGACCCGATCGTTGCTCAGCGCGTTCGCCACGTGCTGACCGAAAACGCCCGCACCGTCGAAGCCGCCAGCGCGCTGGAGAAAGGCGACCTGAAGCGTATGGGCGAACTGATGGCCGAGTCTCACGCCTCGATGCGCGATGATTTTGAAATTACCGTCCCGCAAATTGACGCCCTGGTCGAGATCGTCAAAGCCGCCATCGGCGACAAAGGCGGCGTACGCATGACCGGCGGCGGCTTCGGTGGCTGCATTGTGGCGCTGGTGCCGGAAGAGCTGGTGGATACCGTTCAGCAGGCCGTTGCCGCGCAGTATGAAGCGAAAACCGGTATTAAAGAGACCTTCTACGTTTGCAAACCTTCGCAGGGAGCCGGACAGTGCTAAATCAAACAACAGAACGCGCGCCGGATGGCCAGCCGTGGCAGCTCATTACCTTGCGCAATGACGCCGGGATGGTGGTCACGCTGATGGACTGGGGCGCTACGCTGCTCTCCGCCCAGGTCACTCTGGCTGACGGCAGCGTCCGCGAAGCCCTGCTCGGCTGCGCCTCGCCGGAACAATATACCCGCCAGGCGGCCTATCTCGGCGCCTCGGTCGGTCGCTATGCCAACCGCATCGCCAACAGCCGGTTTGTTCTCGATGGCCATACCGTCAACCTGGTGCCGTCCAATGACGCTGGTCACCAGCTGCACGGCGGGCCGGACGGATTTGATAAGCGCCGCTGGCAGATAGTCAGCGCCGACGAACGCCAGGCGCTGTTTTCACTCTCTTCCGCCGACGGCGACCAGGGATTCCCCGGAGATCTGCAGGCTACGGCGCGCTATCGCCTGACCGACGATAACCGTATTGCCATCGAATATCGCGCCACCGTCGATCGGCCCTGCCCGGTGAATCTGACCAACCACGTCTACTTCAACCTTGATGGCCAGCAGACCGACGTTCGTCAGCATCGGCTGCAGCTCTTCGCCGACCGCTATTTGCCGGTAGAGAGCGACGGCATCCCCGGCGGCGATCTGCGCGACGTTAGCGAAACCAGCTTTGACTTCCGCGAACCTCAGGTGCTGGCGGAGCGGTTCCTGAGCGATGACGATCAGCGCAAGGTGAAAGGCTACGATCATGCGTTTCTGCTGCAGGCGCAGGGCGATGCCGGCCAGCCTGCGGCCCACGTCTGGTCGCAGGATGAAAAGCTGCAGATGACGGTGTACACCTCCGCCCCGGCGCTGCAGTTTTATTCCGGCAACTACCTCGGCGGCACGCCGTCGCGCACGGAACAACCGTACGCAGACTGGCAAGGCCTGGCGCTGGAGAGCGAATTCCTGCCCGACTCGCCAAACCACCCGCACTGGCCGCAGCCGGATTGCGTATTACGCCCGGGCGAGGAGTACGTCAGCCTGACGGAATACCAGTTCATCGCCAGATAATGCCCCCGCCCTCCTGATGGAGGGCTTTTTTTCGCCACTTTGGCGTAAATTACGCCACCTGCCGACAAAAATATAACCGCTGATTTACAAGCATCTTACACTGAGCCACTATTTTCGCTATGGTTAGGGATAAGCGTTGCCGTGAGGTAAATCACAGCAATATAATGAGAATAGTTATCAATCAATAAACGCATACACCGCAGCATTCGGGTTGTATCGATTCGGCCGCTGAGTGAGTCCCGCAAAACATAGTCTCGCTATGCTCGCAGGGGGAACGAAGGCGGCCGCTGAGCCACAGCGCGAAGGACGGCGTGTTGTATTGAGGAGTGAGAGAATGGCTGTAACTAAGCTGGTACTGGTCCGTCACGGCGAAAGCCAATGGAACAACGAAAACCGTTTCACCGGTTGGTACGATGTCGATCTGTCCGAAAAAGGCGTGGGTGAAGCAAAAGCGGCAGGTAAACTGCTGAAAGAGGAAGGCTTCAGCTTCGACTTTGCTTATACCTCTGTGCTGAAACGTGCCATCCATACCCTGTGGAACGTGCTGGACGAACTGGATCAAGCCTGGCTGCCGGTTGAGAAATCCTGGAAACTGAACGAACGTCACTACGGCGCTTTGCAGGGTCTGAACAAAGCCGAAACCGCTGAGAAATACGGTGACGAGCAGGTTAAGCAGTGGCGCCGTGGTTTTGCCATTACGCCGCCAGAGCTGAGCAAAGACGACGAGCGCTTCCCGGGCCACGATCCGCGTTATGCGAAACTGACCGATGCCGAGCTGCCGGTCACTGAAAGCCTGGCGCTGACCATCGAGCGCGTGGTGCCTTACTGGAATGAAACCATTCTGCCGCGTCTGAAAAGCGGTGAGCGCGTCATTATTGCCGCTCACGGTAACTCCCTGCGTGCGCTGGTGAAGTACCTCGACAACATGGGCGAAGAAGAGATCCTCGAACTGAATATCCCGACCGGCGTGCCGCTGGTATATGAGTTCGATGAAAACTTTAAGCCGATCAAACATTACTATCTGGGCAATGCTGATGAAATCGCTGCCAAAGCGGCGGCGGTAGCGAACCAGGGTAAAGCGAAGTAATTTTCGCCGGTATAAAAAAAGCGTGGATTGCTCCACGCTTTTTTATTTGCCCTTAATCCCGACGTCGCGACGCGCGGTCGGGCAATGAACACGCTACCCGCGGCGGGCTTTCACCGCATCCGCCAGCTGGCGCAGGATAATATCCGTGTCTTCCCAGCCAATGCAGGCATCGGTCACGCTCTTACCATAGGTCAGCGGCTCTCCGCTCTCCAGGCTCTGGCTACCTTCCACCAGGTGGCTTTCAATCATCACGCCCATGATCGCCTGCTCGCCGCCGGCAATCTGCTGGCAGACATCGCTCCCCACGTCCATTTGTCTTTTAAACTGTTTGCTGGAGTTGGCGTGGCTGAAATCGATCATGATCTGCGCCGGCAGACCCGCTTTCGCCAGCCCAACCTTCACTTCAGCAACGTGCTTCGCGCTGTAGTTTGGTTCTTTACCCCCGCGCAGAATGATATGGCAGTCGCTGTTGCCGCTGGTGTTCACAATCGCCGAATGACCCCACTTGGTCACCGACAGGAAGCAGTGCGGCGCGCCGGCGGCGTTGATGGCATCAATAGCGACTTTAATCGTCCCGTCGGTACCGTTTTTAAAGCCAACCGGGCATGAGAGGCCTGAGGAGAGCTCGCGGTGAACCTGTGATTCGGTGGTACGCGCGCCGATTGCGCCCCAGCTCATCAGGTCAGCGACGTACTGGGGGGTGATCATATCAAGGAATTCGCCCGCCGCCGGCAGACCGCTGTCGTTAATCTCCAGCAGCAGCTTACGCGCAATGCGCAGACCGTCGTTGATGCGGAAGCTGTTATCCATATGCGGATCGTTGATCAGCCCCTTCCAGCCGACGGTAGTGCGCGGTTTCTCGAAATAGACGCGCATCACCACTTCCAGCTCGCCTTTCAGCTCTTCTCGCAGGGTCAGCAGGCGCTCAGCGTACTCTTTCGCCGCCGCCGTATCGTGAATAGAGCAGGGCCCAATAACAACCAGCAGACGATCGTCGTTGCCCTTGAGGATCTGGTGGATCGCTTTACGAGCATGCGCCACGGTATTAGCAGCATTTTCGGTCGCGGGGAATTTTTCGAGAAGCGCAACGGGAGGGAGTAATTCGTTGATCTCTTTAATGCGTAAATCGTCGTTCTGATAATTCATTTTCTTTCCAGCTCTGCCATCTTATCTATTTAAATGCAATCCCCCCAATCTATCTCTTCATTCAAAAAGTGTAAACGTGATTTTACAGTGACAACAGATTAATCCTGAAAATAGATTAAAAAACGCAATAAAGCAGCGAAAAACAGGTCATGAACTACAATTTTTAACTGTTAAGACCAATCTTCACGCCACTAATCAGTATTCCGTGCTGATGTAACTTATTGATGTGAAGCTTTTAACCGTAGAGAGCGCGTGAACTCTGGCACATGCACTGTTGGAAGAGGTTATCCGACATATCGACCATAACAGGAGCATCCTATGAAAATGACCATCCTCACCCCACTCTTTTTAGCCGCTACCCTTGGCCTGAGCAGCGCCGCCGCGCTGGCAGCAGATACGGGCGCCCAGTCCAACAACGGACAGGCCAACGCTTCCGCCGATGCCGGACAGGTCGCGCCTGATGCCCGCGCCAACGTCGCGCCAAACAAGGTTGATAACGATAAGATCAACTCTGGCGACAAGATGCTCAACTCCGACGGTTCAACCATGAACCATGACGGAATGACCAGCGACGAAGCCCATAAAAATGCGATGTGCAAGGACGGCCGCTGCCCGGAAAGCACCCCAGGCGATAACGGTAGCAAAACGGACGGGACGACGCAGTAGCATCCGCGCCTGAAAACAGGGGGAGCCGCGGCTCTCCTTTTTTATTTTATTCACCGAAAATCGGTATGATGTCATACAGTAATAATGAGAATAATCAGGGGATGACACCATGGCGCACTCGCATAATTCACCTCAGCAGCCGCAGGATAATAACGCTCGCCGCCTGCTGCTGGCCTTTATCGTCACCGCCGGCTTTATGGTGGTTGAAGCCGTTGGCGGCGCGCTCTCAGGCTCTCTGGCGCTGCTGGCCGACGCCGGCCATATGCTGACCGACTCCGCCGCCCTGCTCTTCGCCCTGCTGGCCGTCCGTTTTGCCAGCCGTCCACCCAACGCCCGGCATACTTTTGGCTGGCTGCGTCTGACGACCCTCGCCGCCTTCGTTAACGCCATCGCGCTGGTAGTCATTACCATCCTTATCGTATGGGAAGCGATTCAGCGCTTTAATCATCCGCAGCCCGTCGCCGGGGCGGCCATGATGATCATCGCCGTTGCCGGGCTGCTGGCCAATATTCTGGCCTTCTGGATCCTTCACCGCGGCAGCGAGGAGCGCAACCTTAACGTTCGCGCCGCGGCGCTGCACGTGCTGGGCGATTTACTTGGTTCGGTGGGCGCGATTATCGCCGCGATAGTGATTTTAACCACCGGCTGGACGCCGATTGACCCGATTTTGTCGGTGCTGGTTTCCTGCCTGGTGCTGCGCAGCGCCTGGCGGCTGCTGCAGGAGAGCCTGAACGAGCTGCTGGAGGGGGCGCCGCGTTCGCTGGATGTTGACGGTCTGAAGCGTGATTTACGCCGTTCGGTTGCCGAGGTCCGCGACGTGCACCATGTTCACGTCTGGCTGGTCGGGGAAAAAACGGTGATGACGCTGCACGTACAGGTCGTCCCTCCGCACGATCACGACGCCCTGCTGAATCGTATCCAGGCATTTTTGCACCACAAGTACGACGTTGAGCACGCGACCGTGCAGATGGAGTATCAGCCCTGCAGCGGCCCGGAATGCCGTCTTAACATGACTCACTCCGGGCACGCCCATCAGCATCATCACTAGCGAGAAAACGCGTGAGAACCCCGCTCACGCGCGCTGTTGATCCACATCCGGCTGCCGTTGACGGCTATAAAGGTCAGCAGCAGGTATTCCAGCGACATCGCGTAGACGCCCTGCCGCGCAAAAATGACCACGCTGATCACGTTAATAATCACCCACAGCAGCCAGTTCTCAACGTATTTGCGGGTCATCAGGATCATGGCTGCGATCGACAGCACCATCATGCAGGAGTCCCAGAACGGGAAGGCATCCGGCTGTAGCTCCGGCATGGCGACCTGCAGTCCCAGCCCCTGCATCAGCGTCACCGCCACCCGCGTCAGGAACGCGAATACCGGATCGATAAATACCGTCATCAGGCCAATCGCCACCACGCACGCCGCCAGCCAGCCCAGCGCTTTGGGTAGCGGTAGCCAGCGGATTTGCAGCGCGGCCTCATGGCTGCTGGTCTGCCGCGACCAGGCGTACCAGCCGTAGACGTTAGCCACGAAGAAAAATACCTGCAGCAGCAGGCTGGCATAGAGCTGGATCTGAAAGAAGATAATGGCGAACAGGGTGACGTTAATCAGCCCAAAGGCATAGTTGCCGATCTTTTCCAGACTCGCCAGCCAGATGCACAGCAGCCCGGCAATCGTCCCTATGGCCTCAATCCAGGATAAGTCATATCCCCCGGCGCCAATGGGTATATGTACCAAAATATTCTGTGTACTTAAAAAATCCATCTTTTCCCCAGAGCGTATTGCACGCGTTGTCGGTTATCCCCGTAGTGTAGCCGCAAAATCCAGCATTCTGTTAAGCGGAATTAATGCGCCGGTACGCAGCTGTTCATCAACCTGAATCTCGTGCGCTGCTCCGCCATGTTCCAGACCTTCAGCAATCGCCTTCAGACCGTTCATCGCCATCCACGGGCAGTGGGCGCAGCTGCGGCAGGTTGCCCCTTCGCCGGCCGTCGGCGCTTCCAGCAGCTCTTTCTCCGGCACTGCCTGCTGCATTTTATAGAAGATACCGCGGTCGGTGGCGACAATCAGCTGGCGCTGAGGTAGCGTTCTGGCCGCATTGATTAGCTGGCTGGTTGACCCCACGGCATCGGCCATATCCACAATCGACTGCGGCGATTCAGGATGAACCAGCACCGCGGCGTCAGGGTACAGCGCCTTCATTCTGCTCAGCGCCTGGGTTTTAAATTCATCGTGCACAATACAGGCGCCCTGCCAGCACAGAACGTCTGCGCCCGTCTGTTTCTGTACGTAATTGCCCAGGTGGCGGTCCGGCGCCCAAATGATTTTTTCGCCCAGGCTATCAAGATGCTCGATCAGCTCAACCGCAATGCTGGAGGTCACCACCCAGTCAGCGCGGGCTTTAACCGCCGCGGAGGTATTGGCGTAGACCACCACGGTGCGGTCAGGATGCGCATCGCAAAACTGACTGAACTCATCAATGGGACAGCCCAGATCGAGGGAGCACTCGGCGTGAAGCGTCGGCATCAGGATCGTTTTTTCCGGGCTAAGGATTTTTGCCGTTTCGCCCATAAAACGCACGCCGGCAACCAGCAGCGTCGATGCCGGGTGGCGGGCGCCAAAGCGCGCCATTTCAAGAGAATCAGAGATGCACCCGCCGGTCTCTTCCGCCAGCTGCTGAATTTCAGGGTCGGTATAGTAGTGGGCAACCATGACCGCATCCCGTTCGCGCAGCAGGCGCTTGATCTTTTCACGATAAAAGTGCTTTTCATCGCGGTTCAACGGCATCGGCTTGGGCGGGAAAGGATAAATCGCCGTTTCAGGGTCAAACATTACGCTCATCATGCAATCTCGTTTTACTGGCTTAACTCAAAGACCGTTAAAATGCCTTCACGCGGCACCGGGACGGCCGTAGTGTTTTATATGCTAAACAAGATAGCCGATTGTACAGAAAATGTCGTGGGGAATTTATCTGCGGGAAAAGGGATAAAGCTGCGGGTTGAATATTATAAATTGCCGATAGCAAAAAGGCGCCTTTAGGGCGCCTTTTTACACTGGAGGGTCGTGCAGGATGACTCGCTTGCGCTCGCCCTACTGGCCGTTGCCGTGCAACGTTATCCTTCACGCTTAACATCTGAGTAAGACATTAAAATTGGTGGGTCGTGCAGGATTCGAACCTGCGACCAATTGATTAAAAGTCAACTGCTCTACCAACTGAGCTAACGACCCCTTGCGGGTTTACTACTTTAAATCATTCAGGTTGGTGGGTCGTGCAGGATGACTCGGCTTTGCCTCGCCCTTCGGGCCGTTGCCGCGCAACGTTATCCTTCACTTTCTCTACCGCTAAATACCTTAAGCGTTGGTGGGTCGTGCAGGATTCGAACCTGCGACCAATTGATTAAAAGTCAACTGCTCTACCAACTGAGCTAACGACCCGCTCGGGTACTACCTGAATCATTCTTCACTCGTCACCAATAAAAATTGGTGGGTCGTGCAGGATGACTCGCTTGCGCTCGCCCTACGGGCCGCTGCCGTGCAACGTTATCCTTCACGCTTAACATCTGAGTAAGATGCTAAAATTGGTGGGTCGTGCAGGATTCGAACCTGCGACCAATTGATTAAAAGTCAACTGCTCTACCAACTGAGCTAACGACCCGAGTGGTGGGTGATGACGGGATCGAACCGCCGACCCCCTCCTTGTAAGGGAGGTGCTCTCCCAGCTGAGCTAATCACCCGATACTACGCTGGATACTGCTACTAACTAAGCGAGTTAGTGGTGGGTCGTGCAGGATGACTCGGCTTCGCCTTGCCCTACGGGCCGTTGCTAATGCAACGTTATCCTTCACGTTTTACTATCGCGTTCCACCAGAACGATTGGTGGGTCGTGCAGGATTCGAACCTGCGACCAATTGATTAAAAGTCAACTGCTCTACCAACTGAGCTAACGACCCACTTTTTTCGTCGCTTCAGGCTTGTTCGATATCCCGTGGCAACGGCGGCATATATTACTGATTTAAGAATTCAGCGCAACAAGTATTTCGATAAAAAACATCTGACTGCTTAGGATTCATGCGACACGACCAGAAATACTGCAATTTCTGGTCATGGCATAATCATCCGAGCGCGTTAAGACGTTTCTGAGCTTGTTTCGCGCCATCGGTACCGGGAAATTTACCGACTACCTGCTGGTAAACTGCCTTCGCTTTTGCGGTATCACCTTTGTCCTGCATGATCACGCCGACTTTAAACATCGCATCCGGCGCTTTTGGGGATTTCGGGTAATTCTTCACCACCGAAGCGAAATAGTAGGCCGCATCGTCCTTTTTCCCCTTGTTGTAATTCAACTGACCGAGCCAGTAGTTGGCGTTCGGTTGATACGTTGAGTCCGGGTACTTTTTGACGAAATTCTGAAACGCAGCCATGGCGTCATCCTGGCGGGACGAATCCTTCACCAGCGCAATAGCGGCGTTGTAATCGGTGTTCGCATCTCCGGTCAGCGCCGGAACGCCAGAGTTCGCCGCTGGTGCCGCCGTAGCGGCCGCTGCGCCCTGCCCGTCGCCAGACGATGCCGCCGGCGTCTGCGCATCCGTCGCCGCCCCGCCGCTGCTCATCCCGTTAATTTGCAGCAGGATCTGTTTCTGGCGCTCAACAACCTGATTAAGCTGATACTGACTTTCCTGAATCTGACCGCGCAGGGAATCAATATCGTTCTGGTTATCGGAGAGCTGTTGCTGAAGTTGGGTTAAAAGCTGACTGTGAGCATTAGAAATACGCTCGAGTTGAGTGACGCGGTCTTCGACCGAGCCTGAGCCGACACTACTGATTGGCGCCTGAGCAAAAGCGGCCCAGGGGGCCGCTATGCCAACCAGTAACGACAGACTCAACAGATGATGTCTGAAGTTACTGCTCATGCAATTCTCTTAGTAAACCAGTACGGCGCGACGGTTTTTAGCGTAAGCCGCTTCGTCATGGCCCAGTACTGCAGGTTTTTCTTTACCGTAAGAAACGATGGAGATCTGGTCAGCAGAAACACCTTTGCCCTGCAGATACATCTTAACGGCGTTAGCACGACGCTCGCCCAGAGCGATGTTGTATTCCGGAGTACCGCGCTCATCCGCGTGACCTTCAACGGTCACTTTATAGGACGGGTTGCTACGCAGGAAGTTAGCGTGCGCATCCAGCATTGCAGCGAAGTCAGAACGGATATCGTACTTGTCCAGATCGAAGTAAACGATGTTGTTCTGCTGCAGCTGCTGCATTTGCAGACGAGCTTGCTCTTCAGAAGACATGTTGCCGCCGTTAGCGTTAGCATCCATACCAGTGCCGGCACCCAGCATGCCTTCACCGCTCTGGTCGTTGCTGGCGTTCTTGTTGGAAGAACACGCCGCGATTGCCATAACCGGCAGAGCGATCATCAGCCCTTTCAGCACTTTGTTCAGTTGCATTTCTTTGATTCCTTTAATAATCAATTATTTATTATCACAGATACGGAGACCAGGCAGGGAATTTTACCTGTCCATCAGTCGCCGGAAGACGCGCTTTGAAACGCCCATCTGTAGAAACCAGATTCAGCACGGATCCCATCCCCTGAGAAGAGCTGTAGATAACCATAGTGCCGTTAGGTGCCAGACTTGGCGTTTCATCCAGGAACGTTGACGACAGAACTTGTACGCCACCCGCTACCAGATCTTGTTTGGCAATGTGCTGCTGGCCGCTGGCCGAGCTCACCATTACCATAAATTTACCGTCGCTGCTGACATCCGCATCCTGGTTTTGCGAACCTTCCCAGGAAATACGCTGCGGAGTACCGCCGCCGACGCTGACTTTGTACACCTGCGGACGACCGGCCTGGTCAGAAGTAAAGGCCAGGTTCTGGCTGTCCGGGAACCAGGTTGGTTCGGTGTTGTTGCTGCGACCGTTGGTCACCTGACGAATCTGACCAGAGCCCAGATCCATTACGTACAGGTTCAGGCTACCGGTTTTCGACAGAGCGAAAGCCAGCTTGCTACCGTCCGGCGAGAATGCCGGTGCGCCGTTATGCTGCGGGAACGAGGCAATCTGACGCACCGCTCCGTTGGCCAGAGTCTGCACTACCAGCGCAGAACGACCGCTTTCGAAAGTGACGTAAGCCAGTTTAGAACCGTCTGGAGACCATGCCGGAGACATCAGCGGCTGCGGAGAACGGTGGACGACAAACTGGTTGTAGCCGTCGTAGTCGGAGACGCGCAGCTCATACGGGAACTGGCCGCCGTTGGTCTGGACAACGTAAGCAATACGGGTACGGAACGCGCCCTTAATCGAGGTCAGCTTCTCAAATACCGCATCGCTGGCGGTATGACCCGCATAGCGAAGGTACTGTTTAGTCACCTTATAGGAGTTCTGCGCCAGAATCGTGCCCGGCGCACCGCCGGTGTCGACCAGCTGGTAGGCTACGTTGTAAGAACCGTCCGGGTTTGGCGTAACCTGGCCGACGACTACGGCGTCAATGCCCAGCGCGGACCATGCGGCAGGTTGAACTTCCTGCGCGGTTCCCGGCTGCTGAGGCAGACGCGAGCGATCCAGCGGGTTGAATTTACCGCTGTTGCGCAGGTCAGCCGCCACCACACCGCCAATATCTTCAGGTGCAGCACCCGGCCCGGCCCACTGGAACGGTACAACGCCGATCGGGCGTGCCGAGTCCACCCCTTGGGTGATCTCGATACGTACTTCTGCGTGCAGCACAGCCGCCCACAGCATTAAAAAACCAAATGCTACTCGTAATGCCTGCTTCATCATATCTCCCTTATCCGGGCGGAAAGCCCACGATAATTTAGCAGAATGTTAACAAACTCAAATACACAAAACTACCAAAACCCGGTGACAACCATAGATTGTTTTGCCCCGTTTGCACGGGGAAAACTATTACAGTTTAAAGTCTAGTTTGGCATCTTTTATTTTCTCATAAACTGCCTGGCTAGGTGGTTTCGGAATCCTCGCCGTTTTGGCCGCCGTCAATGCAGCCTGGCAAAGAGCCGGATCCCCACCTTCCTGTTGTATATCAAGCAATTGACCATCAGGCCCCAGCTTAATATGCAGCACACAAGACTTTCCTGCATACAAATCAGCACCGTACAAACGGCTCTGAATAGCATTACGAATCTGCGACGCGTAGCCGCTGATATCTGCGCCAGACGCCCCGCCGTTGCTGCCCGAAGTGCCGGTTGCATTCGCCGGCTGCCCCTGACCTTTCGCTCCGCCACCTTTCGGCGCATTCTTACCCGAGCTCAGATCGCCGAGCAGGTCGTCAACGCCGTCAGCTTCTTTAGCTGCCGCGGCTTTCTTCGCGGCGGCGGCTTTACCGGCTGCGGCCTTCGCTGCGGCGGCCTTAGCCGCTTTTTCTGCGGCAGCTTTTTCCGCGGCCTCGGCTTTGGCTGCCGCTGCTTTCTCTGCAGCCGCTGCAGCTTTATCAGCCGCGGCTTTTTCAGAGGCGGCTTTGGCTGCAGCCGCTTTCTCTGCCGCAGCCTTCTCGGCGGCGGCCTGTTTAGCCGCGTCCTGCTGTGCTTTCTTCTCAGCCTGCTGCTGCGCTTTTTTCGCCGCGTCGGCTTCAGCTTTCTTCTGCGCGTCTGCCGCAGCTTTCGCCTCGGCTTTCTTCTGCGCGTCCGCTGCAGCTTTCGCCGCTTCCGCTTCCGCCTGCTTTTTCGCATCAGCGGCGGCCTTGGCTGCGGCAGCTTCCGCTACTTTAGCCTGAGCATCCGCCTTCGCTTTTGCATCGGCGGCGGCTTTCGCAGCCGCTTCCTGCGCTTCTTTCGCCTGAGCGTCAGCCTTAGCTTTCGCCGCTGAAGCCGCTTTCTCTGCGGCTTCTTCAGCCTGCTTCTGCTGTTCTTTCGCTTCTTTAGCCGCTTCCTGAGCCTGCAGGCGGTCCTGCTCCAGCTGCTTCAGGCGCTCCTGCTCTGCGGCTTGTTTTTCACGCAGCTCTTCGGCCTGCTGCTGAGCCTGCTTTTCGCGTTGCTCTGCGGCGCGGCGCGAACTGGCCTGCTGCTGCTGCTGGCGGTTGTAGTTGTTAACGACCGCCCCAGGATCGACCATCACCGCATCAATAGAAGAGCCTCCTCCTCCACCGGATGAGGTATCCAGATGCTCATCGAACGAACTCCAGATCAGCAGCGCGATCAGAAAGATGTGCAGCACGACTGAAACTATGATGGCTCGTTTAAGCTTGTCGTTTTGTTCGGTTGCCTTTGACACTATCGGTTCCCAAAAACTGTTCGCCTGTTCCCGCTCTTCTCGCAGGCGACGAGCCTGTTTCTCTCGTCGCCTGCGTCCTGCGGGCGCACATATCTGAAGCGATTAAATAGGCTTGGTCATTAAGCCAACCGATTTAACCCCTGCGCTATGCAACAGGTTAAGCGCTTTAATAATTTCATCGTAAGGTACGTCCTTCGCACCGCCGATCAGGAACACCGTTTTCTCATTGGCCTCGAGTCGGCGCTTCGCTTCGGCAATAACCTGCTCCGGCGGCAGCTGCGACAGCGTTTCCTGGCCAACTTTCACGCTGTACTGCCCGACGCCGGAAACTTCAACGATCACCGGCGGTTCGTCGTTGCTTTTAACCGCCTGCGATTCGGTAGCATCCGGCAGGTCGACCTCTACGCTCTGCGTAATGATCGGCGCTGTTGCCATAAAGATCAGCAGCAGCACCAACAAGACATCCAGCAGCGGAACGATGTTGATCTCGGACTTCAGTTCGCGACGTCCGCGTCCACGTGCTCTGGCCATGGCTTACCCCTTATTGCTTTCGCTGCTGGTAAAAGCCTGACGGTGCAGAATCGCGGTGAACTCTTCCATAAAGTTGTCGTAGTTCAGTTCAAGTTTGTTCACCCGCTGGTTCAAACGGTTATAGGCCATTACCGCCGGGATTGCGGCAAACAGACCGATTGCCGTGGCGATAAGCGCTTCGGCGATACCCGGCGCAACCATCTGCAGAGTCGCCTGTTTCACCGCCCCGAGAGCGATAAAGGCGTGCATAATCCCCCAAACGGTACCAAACAGGCCGATATAAGGGCTGATGGAGCCGACTGTTCCCAGGAACGGGATATGCGTTTCCAGGGTTTCCAGTTCGCGGTTCATGGAGATGCGCATAGCGCGCGAGGCCCCTTCGACCACCGCCTCAGGCGCATGGCTGTTGGCGCGATGCAGGCGGGCAAATTCTTTGAAACCACTGTAGAAAATCTGTTCCGAACCGACCAGATTATCGCGACGCCCTTGGCTTTCCTGATACAGGCGAGAAAGCTCAATACCCGACCAGAACTTATCTTCAAAGGCCTCAGCCTCGCGGGTTGCGGTATTGAGGATACGCGTTCTCTGAATAATAATAGCCCAGGAAGCGATAGAAAAACCAATCAAAATCAACATGATAAGTTTAACCAGAAGGCTGGCCTTCAGGAACAAATCAAGGATATTCATGTCAGTCACTGCTTAAACTCCGCGACAATAGACTTGGGAAGCGCACGAGGCTTCATTAAGAGTGGATCAACGCACACAATGAGAACCTCAGCTTCGTTTAACACTGTATTCTCGGCGTTGACGATTCGCTGCGTGAAGACCAATGAGGTGCCTCGCATCGAAGATATTTCCGTCTGGATTTCGAGCATGTCGTCGAGTCTGGCGGGCGCAAAATATTCAAGCGTCATTTTGCGAACCACGAAGGCAACTCGCTCAGCCAACAAAACCTGCTGACTGAAGTGATGGTGACGCAGCATCTCCGTACGTGCTCTTTCATAAAAAGCGACGTAGCTGGCGTGGTAAACCACACCACCGGCATCGGTATCTTCGTAGTAGACCCGAACCGGCCATCGAAACATATACTTATTCATTCCTGCTGCCTCTTTGTTGGCTTCGTCCGCTCACGCCAGTCACTTACTCTTGTAAGCTCCCGGTGAGTTGCGTACCTGCCGCCGCGATGCATTGAGAATGCCGTTGTATATCGCGTTGTGTTCACTTTACATCCCGGTAATGCAAAAAAAGATTAGTGCTTTCAAACTTCGCTACTATACGCGCGGGAATCGTGGTTTGGAATGGGAGAAAGTAAACGGCGAGTAAATTTTTATGGGCTTATGCAAGCCCATGAGGTTACCAGAGTTCTCTTATACTTTTATCGTTCAAAAGAAGAAAAAGAAAAGCCCTGTAATGAGGACAATGTCAGCGATGAGTGGACAGAAAATCCCCTGCCAGAAGACGGCGCGCGGACGAAAGCCCACGCCGTGGATAACGCCGGCGCAAACGGCCCACATCAGCAGGAAACCATGCCAGATTTCAAGCTCGCTGGTTTTCGCCGCAAAGCGCGACGGGTCCCAGAAAATGCAGCCTGCCAGCAGCAGCGCCATCAGCAGAGAAAGCGCCCTGAGCGGGCGCTTATCCATTATCGCATAGATATATTTTATCATTCGTGTTGCCTCCTTGTTGGCTATGCCCGCTCACCCCAGTCGCTTACCACCGTAAGCTCCCGGGGATTCCCTGGCTTGCCGCCTCGATGCAACCCGACTGATTTCGTATATCGCGTTGCGATAACTATCATCAGTGTTCTTCTTTACCTGCTTTGGTGGCTTCCACGTGCTCAAGCGCCAGCGCGGTGATAACCCCAAAAGCACAGGCAAGAAGCGTTCCCAAAATCCATGCGAAATACCACATATATATAGCTCCTTACCTTAGTACAGCGAGTGGGTGTTCTTTTCGATGTCTTCTCTGGTGATGCGGCCAAACATTTTCCAGTAACACCAGCTGGTGTAGCCCAGAATAATCGGCACAAAGACAATCGCCACATAGGTCATCAGGTTCAGCGTCATCTGGCTGGAGGTCGCATCCCACATGGTCAGGCTAACGTTCATCATCGTGCTGGAAGGCATGATGAACGGGAACATAGCGATGCCCGCAGTCAGGATGATACACGCCAGCGTGATGGAGGAAGAAACAAACGCCAGAGCGCCCTTCTCCATACGTGAGGTCAGAATAGTCAGCAGCGGCAGCACGACGCCCAGCGCAGGGATCGCCCACAGCGACGGCATGTTATTGAAGTTGACCATCCACGCGCCGGCCTGACGAGCGACTTCTTTAGTCAGCGGGTTAGACGGCGCTGCGCGATCGATAACCGAGGTCACTACGTAACCATCGATACCGTAGACCACCCAAACGCCTGCCAGCAGGAAGCAGACCAGCGTCACCAGTGCCGCAACCTGTGAGGTTACGCGAGCGCGCAGGTGCAGTTCACCGACGGTACGCATCTGCAGATAGGTCGCGCCCTGGGTCAGGATCATCGCCACGCTAACCACGCCGGCCAGCAGACCAAACGGATTCAGCAGCTGGAAGAAGTTACCCGTGTAGTACAGGCGCATATATTCATCCATGTGGAACGGCACGCCCTGCAGCAGGTTACCGAACGCAACGCCGATCACCAGCGGCGGCACGAAGCTACCGATGAAGATGCCCCAGTCCCACATGTTACGCCAGCGGGTGTCCTCAATCTTCGAGCGGTAGTCGAAACCCACCGGACGGAAGAACAGAGACGCCAGCACCAGAATCATTGCCACATAGAAGCCGGAAAACGCTGCGGCATAGACCGTCGGCCAGGCGGCAAACAGCGCGCCGCCCGCGGTAATCAGCCATACCTGGTTTCCGTCCCAGTGCGGGGCAATGGAGTTGATCATGATTCGACGCTCGGTGTCATTACGACCGAGGAAGCGGGTGAGCATCCCCACCCCCATGTCGAAGCCATCGGTGACGGCAAAACCAATCAGCAGAATGCCGATCAGCAGCCACCAGATTAAACGCAATACTTCATAATCGATCATTTGACGACTCCTGTCTTAGCGTGCCGGCTGAGTAGTCGCGGAAGACTGCTCAAAATGGTAGCGACCGGTTTTCAGGCTGCTTGGGCCACGGCGTGCGAATTTGAACATCAGGTACAGCTCCGCCACCAGGAACAGGGTGTACAGACCGCAAATCAGCAACATCGAGAAGATCAGGTCAGCGGCGGTCAGCGAGGAGTTCGCCACGGCGGTCGGCAACACCTCACCTATCGCCCACGGCTGACGGCCATATTCAGCAACGAACCAGCCGGATTCGATGGCAATCCACGGCAGAGGAATCGCGTAAAGCGCGATGCGCAGCAGCCATTTTTTCTCGCCGACCTGATTGCGGATAACCGTCCAGAACGAGGCCGCAATGATACCCAGCATCAGGATGCCGCAGGCAACCATGATACGGAAGGCAAAGTACAGCGGAGCCACGCGAGGGATCGAGTCCTTCGTTGCCAGCGCAATCTGAGCTTCCGTCGCGTCGGAGACGTTAGGCGTATAGCGTTTCAGCAGCAGACCGTAGCCAAGGTCTTTTTTGATGCTATTGAATTCATCACGAACGGCCTGATCTTTCGAACCGGCACGCAGCTCTTCCAGCAGGGTGTAGGCTTTCATCCCGTTGCGAATACGCGCTTCGTGCTGCACCAACAGCTCTTTCAGACCGGTAACCTGCTTATCCACGGAGCGGGTGGCGATAATCCCCAACGCATACGGGATTTGAATCGCGAAGCGGTTTTGCTGCGCATCCTGATCGGGAATACCAAACAGGGTGAAGGCGGCTGGCGCCGGCTGCGTTTCCCATTCGGCTTCGATAGCCGCGAGTTTAGTCTTCTGCACGTCGCCCATTTCGTAACCGGACTCATCGCCGAGTACGATAACGGAGAGAATAGCGGCCATACCGAAGCTTGCCGCGATGGCGAAGGAGCGTTTAGCAAAGGCGAAGTCACGACCGCGCAGCATATAGTAGGAGCTGATGCCCAGCACGAACATCGCGCCGCAGACGTAACCAGAGGCGACGGTGTGGACAAACTTCACCTGAGCGACAGGGTTCAGGACCAGCTCGGAGAAGCTGACCATCTCCATACGCATGGTTTCGAAGTTGAAGTCCGAGGCGATCGGGTTTTGCATCCAGCCGTTAGCAACAAGGATCCACAATGCGGAAAGGTTGGACCCCAGAGCCACCAGCCAGGTCACCGCCATGTGCTGTACTTTGCCCAGACGATCCCAGCCGAAGAAGAACAGACCGACAAAGGTAGATTCAAGGAAGAAGGCCATCAGCCCTTCAATGGCCAGCGGCGCACCGAAGATATCGCCCACGTAGTGAGAGTAATAAGACCAGTTTGTCCCGAACTGGAACTCCATGGTCAAACCGGTTGCTACACCCAGCGCAAAGTTGATACCAAACAACTTGCCCCAGAATTTGGTCATATCTTTATAAATCTGTTTGCCGGAAAGGACGTAAACCGTCTCCATGATGGCCAGCAGGAACGCCATACCGAGCGTCAGTGGCACAAAAAGGAAGTGGTACATCGCGGTCAAGGCAAACTGTAAGCGCGACAGTTCGACTATATCTAACATCATGACTCCTTGCTCATCGCATGAAGACTCCGAGAGTGAACCCCGTTAGAAAGGGTCACACACATGCCCCAATACAAATTTATTTGCGCCCTTTCGCCGCACCCTTTCTTCCTTTAAGAGGAAACGGTAATGGTGAAAAGTTACAAACATGTTAAAAAAACACCCAAATTGATCCCGTGGTTATATTACGCTGCAAATCCCTTACAATAAATAGGTTTTTATTGAGATAAATTTGCGCTTTTCGACAGCGATCAATTTATAGCGAAAATACTGGTTTTCAGCCAATTTGATCGGCGACAATTTAACTCCATTTCTCATTTTTTTCCAACAGTTAAACATTGATTTAAATCAATTTTCATTTTGAATGTTAATTATGTTTACTATGTACAACGCTAGTAAACGGCAGGTTAAAGATATGTTTTGTGAAGGTGTCATCAGTTACTAAAAAATGATAGTCGATTTATTTAAAGCCGGATCGCCTTTTAAGCCGGGGAAACAGTGCCGGGTTGGCCACTATCGGCAAATAATGTCGCGTAGCTCACGGATTTTTTTTATCAAGTTATTACCCGTTTAATTTCTACTTATTTTATTTATCATTGTTTTTACTTACACTTAACACCGCAGGGAAACTATCGCCAAATCGACAAAATCGGGATACCGCCCCGCCGCCGGCTCCTCAGTTCCGCAAATGCGTAGCGCACCGCCGCTGATGGCGCAAAGAATAATTCCGCGCGTTGGCCTACCCTCTCGCCTTCAGCGCCTGCCAACACAAATGAATATATAACAGACGTTTTCGCTGTTATTACCTACATTAAAAAATGTATCTACCGAAAAACGTAATCCCCTTTGGAAATTTCTTCACGCCGTTTATCACATAATTAAAAAGCAATTCCGCGACGTTATTAAATATTTATTTCACCTCGGCGGTAAAATAACAGCCCGCCTATAAATATAAATTCATGCTTATTTAAAGCGCTGTTCATCGCCCGCACTCCGCAAACAAAAACGGAAGTAACCCTTTGATTAATATTGATTTAACAGGGATTATTCAAGTATAAAGCCATCGTTCTTTTCGATCGTCGGCGATCCCGAGGGTGGCTCAAAAAAACTAATCCGTGTTATTCGTATTATTACCGCTGAGCATCATAGCCGGCGTGATCGAAAAATTCGAGGATAGCAGAGAGGCTGGCGTAAAAAAGGCCACCGGAAGGTGGCCAACCATGTCGAAACTGGACCAGCCCCGGTCTATTCAATAGCAACCATCAAATAGCAGGGGCCGTTTATTACATTTACTTAATGATAGATTTCAGCGCTTCGCCGATATCTGCCAGGCTACGGACGGTTTTCACACCGGCCGCTTCCAGGGCAGCGAACTTCTCGTCAGCCGTACCTTTACCGCCAGCGATGATGGCGCCAGCGTGGCCCATACGCTTGCCTTTCGGCGCGGTCACACCGGCGATGTAACCTACCACCGGCTTGGTCACGTGCTCTTTGATGTAGGCTGCCGCTTCTTCTTCAGCGCTGCCGCCGATCTCACCGATCATCACGATCGCTTCGGTCTGCGGGTCTTCCTGGAACAGCTTCAGGATATCAATGAAGTTAGAACCCGGGATCGGGTCACCGCCGATACCGACGCAGGTAGACTGGCCGAAGCCGTAGTCAGTAGTCTGCTTAACCGCTTCATAGGTCAGCGTACCGGAACGGGAAACGATGCCCACTTTACCCGGCTGATGAATGTGACCCGGCATGATGCCGATTTTGCATGCGCCTGGGGTGATAACGCCCGGGCAGTTAGGGCCGATCATGCGTACGCCAGCTTCATCAAGCTTCACTTTCACGGTCAGCATATCCAGCGTCGGGATACCTTCGGTGATGGTGATGATCAGCTTAATGCCCGCATCAATAGCTTCCAGAATGGAGTCTTTGCAGAACGGAGCCGGTACATAGATAACGGTCGCGGTAGCGCCGGTTGCGTCAACGGCTTCGCGCACGGTGTTGAACACCGGCAGGCCCAGATGCGTGGTGCCGCCTTTGCCCGGCGTAACGCCGCCGACCATTTGCGTACCGTAAGCGATCGCCTGTTCGGAGTGGAAAGTCCCCTGGCTACCGGTGAAGCCCTGGCAGATAACCTTGGTATTTTTATCAATTAAAATGGACATTATTTCCCCTCCACTGCGGCAACAACCTGCTGTGCTGCGTCCGTCAGACTTTTCGCTGCAATAATATTCAGGCCGCTGTCAGCCAGTTTCTTCGCGCCCAGTTCGGCGTTGTTACCTTCCAGACGAACGACCACCGGAACGTTAACGCCAACTTCCTCTACCGCGCCGATGATGCCGTCGGCGATCAGGTCGCAACGAACGATACCGCCGAAGATGTTAACCAGTACGGCCTTAACATTGCTGTCGGAAAGGATGATTTTGAATGCTTCGGTAACGCGCTCTTTGGTTGCGCCGCCGCCAACGTCAAGGAAGTTAGCCGGTTCGCCGCCGTGCAGCTTAACGATGTCCATGGTGCCCATCGCCAGGCCTGCGCCGTTAACCATACAGCCAATGTTGCCGTCCAGAGCAACGTAGTTCAGCTCCCACTGCGCCGCCTGAGCTTCACGCGGGTCTTCCTGAGACTGGTCGCGCATTTCACGCAGATCCGGCTGACGGAACAGGGCATTGCCATCGGCGCCCAGCTTGCCGTCGAGGCAGATCAGGTCGCCCTGCTTAGTGATTACCAGCGGGTTGATTTCGATCAGCGCCAGGTCGCGCTCCAGGAAGATGGTCGCCAGGCCCATGAAGATTTTGGTGAACTGCTGAACCTGCTTACCTTCCAGACCCAGTTTGAACGCCAGCTCACGACCCTGGTAAGGCATCGGGCCCGCCAGCGGGTCGATGGCAATTTTGTGGATCAGGTGCGGAGTTTCTTCCGCCACTTTTTCGATTTCCACGCCGCCTTCGGTGGAAGCCATGAACACTACGCGACGGGAGCTACGGTCAACTACCGCACCAAGATAGAGCTCTTTGGCGATATCGGTCGCAGCTTCAACCAGGATCTGGTTAACCGGCTGGCCGTGCGCATCCGTCTGGTAGGTCACCAGGCGTTTGCCCAGCCAATGTTCAGCAAATGCGCGAATGTCTTCTTTGCTGTTAACTACTTTCACACCGCCCGCTTTACCGCGGCCACCAGCGTGAACCTGACATTTCACTACCCACGGACCCGCACCGATTTTTGAAGCGGCTTCTTCTGCTTCACGCGGAGTAGTACAGGCATAACCCACCGGCGCCGGTAAGCCATAGCGGGCAAACAGTTGTTTCGCCTGATATTCATGTAAGTTCATGTGTTCAGTCCATCCTTCAGGTAATCGTTATCATTTAGTCTGTAAGGCGATAAATCGCGGTTTACAGCGCTGATGATGTTTTTATTGGCCCGGTAAGCTGAACGCTGCCGGGCCATGTTCGCTACACGTCCAGCAGCAGACGAGTCGGGTCTTCCAGCAGCTCTTTAATCGCTACCAGGAAGCCTACCGATTCACGCCCATCGATCAGACGGTGGTCGTAGGAGAGCGCGAGGTACATCATCGGCAGAATTTCCACCTTGCCATTGACCGCCATCGGACGATCTTTAATAGCATGCATACCCAGAATTGCGCTCTGCGGTGGGTTGATGATTGGCGTAGACATCAGAGACCCGAAGACGCCGCCGTTGGTAATGGTGAAGTTACCGCCAATCAGATCTTCTACGGTCAGCTTGCCGTCGCGGCCTTTCACTGCCAGCTCTTTAATATTCTTTTCGATATCCGCCATGCCCAGCAGATCAACATCGCGCAGAACCGGCGTTACCAGGCCACGCGGCGTCGATACGGCCATGCTGACGTCGAAGTAGTTGTGATAAACCACGTCGTCGCCATCGATGGAGGCGTTCACTTCCGGATAGCGCTTCAGCGCTTCCACAACCGCTTTCACGTAGAAGGACATAAAGCCCAGACGGATGCCGTGACGTTTTTCAAACGCGTCGCCGTACTGCTTACGCAGATCCATAATCGGCTTCATGTTGACTTCGTTGAAGGTCGTCAGCATGGCGGTGGAGTTTTTCGCTTCCAGCAGACGCTCGGCTACGCGTTTGCGCAGGCGGGTCATCGGAACGCGTTTTTCAGAACGGTGGCCCAGTTGAGCAACCGGAGCAGCGGCCGCAGCCGGCGCTTTGGTTTCCGCTTTAGCCGGCGCTGCCGCCAGATGTTTTTCAACATCTTCACGGGTCAGACGGCCGCCAACGCCGGAGCCTTTAATCGCGCTCGCATCGAGGTTATGTTCAGCCAGCAGGCGACGGATCGCCGGGCTGAGCGCATCGTTGCTCTGCTCTTCCAGAGAAGCCTGCTGACGCTGAGCCGGGGTGGACTCTTTAGCATCGGCTTTCGCGCCGGACTCTTTGCCCGCGCTGTTGCCTTCGCGCAGACGACCAAGAATTTGACGAGAAAGCACGGTCGCGCCTTCATCTTCCAGCACTGCTTCCAGAATGCCGTCCGCTGATGCCGGTACTTCCAGTACCACTTTGTCAGTTTCGATTTCCACCAGCACTTCATCACGCTGGACGCTATCGCCCGGTTTTTTATGCCAGGTTGCAACGGTCGCGTCAGCTACGGACTCAGGCAGATCGGGAACCAGAATATCTACGCTACTCATTATGTATCCTTTAATTAATCGACGTTCAGCGCGTCATTGACCAGATCTTGTTGCTGTTTCTGGTGAACGGACATATATCCTACCGCCGGAGAGGCGGAGGCCGGGCGGCCTGCATAGCGCAGAGAGGCCCCAAATGGAATCACTTCGCGGAAGTGATGCTGGCTGCAGTACCACGCGCCCTGGTTGAGCGGTTCTTCCTGACACCAGACAAAATCATGCACCTGCGCATAAGGCTTCAGCGCTTCCTGTACCGCCTGATGCGGGAACGGATAGAGCTGCTCTACGCGCACGATAGCGACATCTTTTTGGTCGTTTTTACGACGCTGCTCCAGCAGGTCGTAATAAACTTTACCAGAGCACAGCACCACGCGCTTCACGGCTTTCGGGTCAAGATCGTCCACTTCGCCGATCGCCGGCAGGAAGGTGCCGTTTGCCAGCTCATCGAGGCTGGAAACCGCCAGCGGGTGACGCAGCAGCGATTTCGGTGACATCACCACCAGCGGACGGCGCATACCGCGCAGCGCCTGACGACGCAGCATGTGGTAAACCTGAGCCGGGGTCGACGGTACGCAGACCTGCATATTCTGCTCGGCGCAGAGCTGCAGATAGCGTTCCAGACGCGCGGAGGAGTGCTCCGGGCCCTGGCCTTCGTAGCCGTGCGGCAGCAGCATCACCAGGCCACACATCCGGCCCCATTTCTGCTCGCCGGAGCTGATGAACTGGTCAATAACAACCTGGGCGCCGTTGGCGAAGTCGCCGAACTGGGCTTCCCAGATGGTCAGAGTGCGCGGTTCAGCGGTGGCATAGCCGTATTCAAACGCCAGAACCGCTTCTTCAGAGAGCACGGAGTCCCAGACTTTAAAATGCTCCTGGCCGTTATGCACGTGCTGCAGCGGAATATAGGTTGAGCCGTTCACCTGGTTATGAATAACCGAGTGGCGGTGGAAGAAGGTACCGCGACCGGAGTCTTCACCGGACAGACGAATCGGAATACCCTCATCGACCAGCGTCGCATAAGCCAGGTTTTCCGCACCGCCCCAGTCAAACAGCTTCTCGCCGGCAGCCATCGCCTGACGATCGCCGTAGATTTTGGCGACGCGAGACTGCATTTCAATGCTTTCAGGCACGGTGCTGATACGCTTAGCCAGCTCCTGCAGGCGCTTCATCTCCACCTTGCTCGGGTAGCTCTCATCCCACTCGTGGTTGAGGTACGGCGACCAGGTAAAGGAGTGCAGGTTCATCGGACGCCACTCTTCTACCACGCATTCGCCGGCATCCAGCGCATCACGGTAGAGGTTAACCTGCTCGGTGGCGTCTTCCAGCGTCGACACTTTGTCCTGCTCCAGCTTGTCCGCATAGATTTTGCGTGGAGTCGGATGTTTTTTGATTTTCTGGTACATCAGCGGCTGGGTTGCGCTCGGCTCGTCGGCTTCGTTATGGCCGTGACGGCGGTAGCACACCAGGTCGATCAGAACATCGCGTTTGAAGGTATTGCGGAAATCCAGCGCCAGGCGGGTAACAAAAGCCACGGCTTCCGGGTCATCCGCGTTAACGTGGAAGATCGGCGCCTGAACCATTTTACCGATATCGGTGCAATACGGCGTAGAGCGCGCGTCCAGCGGGTTCGAGGTGGTGAAGCCCACCTGGTTGTTGATAACAATACGTACGGTACCGCCCACTTCGTAACCGCGGGCTTTCGACATGTTCAGCGTTTCCTGAACCACGCCCTGACCGGTTATCGCGGCGTCGCCGTGAATGGTAATCGGCAGCACTTTATTGCTGCTTGGCTCGTCCAGACGATCCAGACGGGCGCGCACGGAACCGATAACCACCGGGCTGACGATTTCAAGGTGCGACGGGTTAAACGCCAGCGCAAGGTGTACCAGACCGCCTTCGGTTTCCATATCGGAAGAGAAGCCCATGTGGTACTTCACGTCGCCGGTGCCGAGATGTTCTTTATGCTTGCCGGCGAACTCATCAAACAGATCCTGCGGCTTTTTACCGAGGACGTTGACCAGCACGTTCAGACGGCCGCGGTGCGCCATGCCCAGCACCACTTCGCGGGTGCCGCTTTTGCCAGCGTGGCGGATCATCTCTTTCAGCATCGGGATCAGCGCATCGCCGCCTTCCAGCGAGAAGCGTTTCGCGCCCGGGAATTTCGCGCCAAGGTAGCGTTCCAGACCTTCAGCGGCGGTCAGTTCGCTTAAGAAGCGTTTTTTCTCTTCAGCGGTAAAGCTGGCTTTCCCTGCTACCGATTCAATACGCTGCTGGATCCAGCGCTTCTCTTCAGTAGAGGTGATATGCATGTATTCCGCGCCGATAGCGCCGCAGTAGGTCTGTTTGAGCGCTGACAGCAGCTCGCCCAGCTTCATCGTATCTTTGCCGATGGCAAAAGAACCTACGTTATAACTTTCCTGGAAGTCGGCCTCGGTCAAATCGTGGTATGCCGGGTCTAAATCCGCCACTCTATCCTGTTTCCACAGTCCCAGCGGATCGAGATTCGCGTGCTGGTGACCGCGGAAGCGATAGGCGTTGATGAGCTGCAGGACTTTAACCTGCTTCACATTGGTGTCAGGGTCGGAAATCGAAGAAGTGTAACGTGAGGCATCCTTCGCCAATCGACGGAAATAATCACGCGTTTTGGAATGAAATTGATCCGGTTTGACTCCGGTGCCAGGTAACTGCTGGAACATAGAACGCCAGTTGGCGTCAACAGAGTCAGGATCGGTTAAGAAGTCTTCATAGAGCTGTTCTATCCAGCTCTGGTTCGAACCAGAGAGGTAAGAAGAGTCCAGCCAGGCTTTCATTGCGCCGTTCTGCATCGTGATCCCTTAAGCATTTATATGCTTATTTCGCCGTAGAAACTACCACGCACATGGATTGTACGTGCCGGGGTTCACTTGTTGCGGACGAGTTGTGGCTTCTGCATCCGCGAAGGAACCTTTAAAAACTGCCATTAATCTTCGGCGTTCAGGCTGCGGTTGCGTTAGCTGCCTTCACTTACCCCGGTCACATAGTTCACTATGCTCCCGGGGATGCGTTCAGTTGCCGCCTTACCTCGCTCTGAACGCCTTGATTACTGGTACATATTTGGCGGTTTTTAAAGATTTCCTGCCATCCCCTTCATACTTCAAGTTACATGTGCGTTGGCTTTCCTCACTCACCCCAGTCACTTACTTGAGTAAGCTCCTGGGGATTCGCGGCGTCGCCGCCTTCCTGTAACTCGAATTATTTAGGGTATTCATTTCCCGGCGGCACAAACGCTGCCGGGGCTACTGCTTCGGGTAGCCCGGATAAGCGATAGCGCCATCCGGGACAGACCGGGTTACTTACGCACTGCGCTGCAGCAGCATCGACTTGATATGGCCGATGGCGCGCGTCGGGTTCAGCCCCTTAGGACAAACACTGACGCAGTTCATAATGCTATGACAGCGGAATACGCTGAAAGCATCGCTCAACCCTTCCAGGCGGCTGTCGGTTTCGGTATCGCGGCTATCGATCAGGAAGCGATACGCCGCCAGTAAGCCTGCCGGGCCGACAAATTTGTCCGGGTTCCACCAGAAGGACGGGCAGGACGTTGAACAACATGCGCACAGAATACATTCGTACAGCCCGTCGAGTTTCTCACGCTGCTCTGGCATCTGCAGATGCTCACGAGCCGGAGGATTTTGCCCATTATTCAACAAGTAAGGCTTAATCTTCTCATATTGTGCATAGAATTGCCCCATGTCTACAACCAAATCGCGGATAACCGGTAAACCTGGCAGCGGACGGATAACAATTTTCTTACCCGGCTTATTCAGCGCGGAGATCGGCGTGATGCACGCCAGACCGTTTTTACCGTTCATGTTCAGACCGTCGGAGCCACAGACCCCTTCACGGCAGGAACGACGAAATGAGAGCGACGGGTCTTTTTCCTTCAGCTGCATCAGGGCGTCCAGCAGCATCATGTCGCGACCGTCTTCCGCTTCCAGGCTGTAATCCTGCATATGCGGAGCATCGTCAACGTCCGGGTTATAACGATAAATTGAAAACTCGAGTTTCATTTTCCTGTCTCCGCATTAATAAGTACGAATCTTCGGCGGGAATGCCGGGCGCAGCTTCGGTTCCATGTTGACGCTACGACGCGTCATGGCTTCCGACTCTGGCAGATACAGGGAATGGCACAGCCAGTTTTCATCGTCACGTTCCGGGAAGTCGAAGCGGCTATGCGCGCCACGGCTTTCGGTACGGAAGTTGGCAGAGACCGCCGTTGCGTATGCGGTTTCCATCAGGTTATCCAGCTCCAGGCACTCGACGCGCTGGGTGTTGAACTCGCTGGAGGTATCGTCAAGACGCGCATTTTTCAGACGCTCGCGGATCGCCTTCAGCTGCTCAAGCCCTTTCGCCATCGCATCGCCTTCGCGGAATACCGAGAAGTTGTGCTGCATACATTCCTGCAGCGCTTTGCGGATTTCGGCCGGGTCTTCGCCGTTACGGTTGCCGTTCCAACGGTTCAGGCGCGCCAGAGAAGCATCAACTTCTTCTTCCGTCGCGTCGCGAAGCTCGCCCTGCTCGGCGATAGATTCCTGCAGATGCACGCCGACCGCGCGGCCGAACACCACCAGGTCAAGCAGCGAGTTGCCGCCCAGACGGTTAGCGCCGTGGACCGATACGCAGGCAATTTCGCCGACGGCGAACAGCCCAGGGATAACGACATCTTCGCCCTGCTCGTTAACGGTCAGCGCCTGGCCGCTTACTCTGGTCGGAATACCGCCCATCATATAGTGGCAGGTTGGGATAACCGGAATCGGCTCTTTAACCGGGTCAACGTGCGCAAAGGTACGCGACAGTTCGAGGATACCCGGCAGGCGGGATTCGAGAACTTCTTTGCCCAGATGATCAAGCTTCAGCTTGGCGTGCGGGCCCCACGGACCATCGCAGCCGCGGCCTTCACGGATTTCGATCATGATGGAACGCGCCACCACGTCACGACCCGCCAGGTCTTTCGCATTTGGAGCATAGCGCTCCATGAAGCGTTCGCCGTGTTTATTCAGCAGATAGCCGCCTTCACCGCGGCAGCCTTCGGTGACCAGCACCCCGGCTCCGGCAATACCGGTCGGGTGGAACTGCCACATTTCCATATCCTGCACCGGAACGCCGGCGCGGATAGCCATCCCAACGCCGTCGCCGGTGTTGATGTGGGCGTTAGTGGTTGATTGATAAATACGACCTGCACCACCGGTAGCCAGCACGGTCGCACGGGCCTTGAAGTAGACCACTTCACCGGTTTCGATACACAGCGCGGTACAGCCAACGATCGCGCCGTCGGCGTTTTTCACCAGATCCAGCGCGTACCATTCGGAGAAGATAGTAGTGTGGTTTTTCAGGTTTTGCTGATACAGGGTATGCAGCAGGGCGTGGCCGGTACGGTCAGCCGCCGCCGCGGTACGTGCCGCCTGCTCGCCGCCGAAGTTTTTCGACTGGCCGCCAAACGGACGTTGATAAATGGTGCCATCTTCGAGACGCGAGAACGGCAGGCCCATATGATCCAGTTCGAGAATCGCTTCCGGACCGGTTTTGCACATATATTCAATGGCGTCCTGGTCACCAATATAGTCCGACCCTTTTACGGTGTCGTACATGTGCCATTCCCAGTTATCTTCATGGGTATTACCGAGCGCAACGGTGATGCCACCCTGCGCGGAAACGGTATGGGAACGAGTAGGGAACACTTTGGAGAGCAGCGCACAGGACTGGCCGCTCTGGGAAATTTGCAGCGCCGCGCGCATACCTGCGCCACCGGCACCAATCACAACAGCATCAAATTCTCTGACAGGCAATTTCATTACACACCCCACACCACAACAAATCCATAAAGAACGTAAGCCACCAGCGCAACAACGATAAGCAGTTGCAGAACCAGGCGCACAGCCAGTGGTTTAACGTAGTCCGTCAGTACCTGCCACATACCGATCCAGGCGTGGATCAGGATGGAGACGAGGGCCAACAGGGTGAAGACTTTAGTGAACGCGGAGGAGAAAAAACCCGTCCAGACTTCCCATGAAATTTCACCCGTGGTGGCAAAAAAGCCGACCATATAGATGATGTAGAGGGTCAGAACGATAGCGGTGGCACGAACCAGAATGAAGTCATGTACGCCGTTGCGTCCCAGTGCTGAGGCGTTGCTTACCATACGAGGACTCCTGCGAGAAGTGAAAGCACGACAGTAATAACAAAAGAAATCTTGGCGGAGCGTGTCCCTACTTCGAGGGTTTCTTCCAGGTAGCCAAAGTCCATCATCAGGTGGCGGATACCAACCACAGCGTGATAAGCCAATGCGGTCAGAATGCCCCACATAATGAATTTCACGAAGAAGCTATCCATAATGGATGCTGCAGTGAGGAAACCTTCGGGAGAGGAAAGACTGGTGCCCAGCAGCCAAAGCAGAATCCCGACCGCCACGAAGGTGATCACACCGGATACGCGATGGAGAATGGACGCTATCGCCGTGATTGGGAACCGGATCGTTTGCAGATCCAGATTGACAGGTCTTTGTTTTTTCACATTTCTTACCATGAATAACGCCCACATGCTGTTCTTATTGTTTCCTTCCTCCGGTCTGCTTGCGGGTCAGACAGCGTCCTTTCTATAACCTGTAGTCATGAATAACCCCCTTTCCAGGAGCGAAAACGTGACCAAACAACGCTGGGTGGCTCGGGATTGCAGGGTGTTCCGGAGACCTGGCGGCAGTATAGGCCGTTCACAAAATCATTACAATTAACCTACATATAGTTTGTCGGGTTTTGTCCCGAACAGTGATCAATATCACGATAACAACATTATTTTAAAATTTAATCACCTGATTTGACAAATATTAAACATTCTTGTTACAACCATCACCAGATAAATGCAATAATGCTCAAAAGTTATGGGGTCACTCTTTCACCTGAGAATAAGTTATGCAACAGTGTGACGGTATTGACCAATGTAATCAGGACGGTTATTAGTGGTATAACGATTTTCAAATTCGGGCTGCTAAAACGCTGATTTGCTGTTATTTCGTCGTAAACTGAAAACGTTCCATCAAGCGCCTTTGCTCTGTACCCTGCCAATTCCGCTGTCGCAGAGCTGTGTGCAACATAACAAACTGGTAACGTAATCAGGCACGAGCCGAAGGCAAATCCCCCCCGGCAGTCTTAAGCAATAAAGGCGCTAAGGAGACCATAAATGTCTGATGCAAAAGCAAAAATCACCCTAGGTGGTGATACTGCTATCGAACTGGATGTGCTAAAAGGCACGCTCGGCCAGGATGTTATTGATATTCGTAGTCTTGGTTCAAAAGGCGTATTTACCTTTGACCCTGGTTTCACTTCAACCGCATCGTGTGAATCTAAAATCACTTTTATCGACGGTGATGAAGGTATTCTGCTCCACCGTGGTTTCCCGATCGATCAGCTAGCGACCGAGTCCAACTACCTCGAAGTATGCTACATCCTGCTGAACGGTGAAAAGCCGGATCAGGCCCAGTACGAAGAGTTCAAAACCACCGTTACCCGCCACACCATGATCCACGAGCAGATTACCCGTCTGTTCCATGCGTTTCGTCGCGACTCGCATCCGATGGCGGTGATGTGCGGTATTACCGGCGCGCTGGCGGCGTTTTATCACGACTCCCTGGACGTTAATAATCCGCGCCACCGTGATATCGCAGCGTTCCGTCTGCTGTCCAAAATGCCGACAATGGCAGCCATGTGTTACAAATATTCAATCGGCCAGCCTTTTGTTTATCCGCGCAACGACCTCTCCTACGCGGGTAACTTCCTCAACATGATGTTCTCCACGCCGTGTGAAACCTATGAGGTAAATCCGGTACTGGAACGCGCAATGGACCGTATTCTGATCCTCCACGCTGACCACGAACAGAACGCCTCGACCTCAACCGTCCGTACCGCAGGCTCCTCAGGCGCGAACCCGTTCGCCTGTATCGCTGCGGGCATCGCCTCCCTGTGGGGACCTGCGCACGGCGGCGCAAACGAAGCGGCGCTGAAGATGCTGGAAGAGATCAGCTCCGTTGAACACATTCCGGAATTTGTTCGTCGCGCGAAAGATAAAAATGACTCTTTCCGCCTGATGGGCTTCGGCCACCGCGTGTACAAAAACTACGACCCGCGCGCCACCGTAATGCGTGAAACCTGCCATGAAGTGCTGAAAGAGCTGGGCACCAAAGACGATCTGCTGGAAGTGGCGATGGAGCTTGAGCATATTGCGCTCAACGACCCGTACTTCATCGAGAAGAAACTCTATCCGAACGTCGATTTCTACTCCGGTATCATCCTGAAAGCGATGGGTATTCCGTCCTCCATGTTTACCGTTATCTTCGCGATGGCGCGTACCGTAGGCTGGATTGCCCACTGGAACGAAATGCACAGCGACGGCATGAAAATTGCCCGTCCGCGTCAGCTGTACACCGGCTACGACAAACGCGATTTCAAGTGCGACATCAAGCACTAAGCCGAATACCGGCAACAAAAAACGCGCCTCAGGGCGCGTTTTTTTATGGCTGCGATATAGCCGCTATCTGAGCACCATTCAGGGCAGACGAAACGCCAGCTGAACGTCATTGAGGCTATCAAACGCCTGAGATGATTGCTGCTGCAGGCGCGGAAGATCGAGCTGATGCAGCAGTTGGGCAACGGGAGAGGACGAGCGGACCACCAGCACCGCGCTGGAAATCTCTTTGGCCAGCGCCTGCGCGGACGGATTATCCAGCGGACAAATGTTCAGCCCAACCTTATCCAGCGGAATCAGCGATGCTTGCTGATGCCAGACGCCGGTATCAATTTCGCCGAGAAAAACGGAGCGCGGCAGCAGGGTAAAATCCACCTCCACATACTCATAATCCGCCTCCGGGAACTGAGCTCGCGTCAGCCGCTGATGATCGCTGGAATGAAAATCGATGCCGACGCGCGGGCACCGGGCTAACGCCGCATCGGTTTTCTCCACCACCACCAGGCTACCCGGTCGATAGTAGCTTCCGTAGCCGACGTCAAAGAGTTCGAAACCCTGTCCGGCGGCATCCGCCATAAGCATTTGTGCGGAACCGGAAGAGAGCAGAACAATATCCACCGCATGGTGCTCAAAAGCAGCCAGGCGCGAACGCGCGCCGCGCAGGTAGCCGACGGTGGTGACCACTCCCCAGCATTCGGACTGCTGTACAAACGCGGAGGCCACCTGCGTCGCTTCGAGGGAGCCTCGCGGCGGCAGCAGGATATGCACCGGCGGCATGCGCGCGGCGTCCCAGAGCGTCGGGAAATCCCATGAGACGACAAAAGTCCCCTGGTGCCCGCGAGAGACGAGATTGACCGCGCCGTCTTTTTTCAGCTCCTGCAGCGCCTTTTGCACCGTACCAGAACCGATATCCAGCACCTCCTGAAACCAGGAGGTGGTCGGCAGACGGCCGGATAGCCCAAGCGAGATAATCGTGCGGGCAATAAATGCGACCGGAGAAAGCTGTTTCGCATCGTGCGCAATAACCGTCATTGTTTCCGTCAACTCTTACTGTTCCAGAAGCCGCAACGCCCGTTCGACGCTGTGGTTTTCATGCACCACGGCATTCAGCGCGCGAAGCACGCCGGCCGGCCGCTGCGCGCGGAAAATACGTCGTCCAAACATGACCCCTTTCGCCCCCGCCTGCATGGCATCGGCCGCCAACTGCAGCGTTGACTGCGGATCTTCGCCGCCCGCGCCTCCAGCCAGCAGCACCGGAGTATAGCAGGTGCTTGTTACCGCAGCAAAATCCTCCACCGAACCGGGCCAAAGCGCTTTCACCAGATCCGCGCCGATATCGGCGGCAATGCGGCAGTACATACTCATCACCCCGACACTAAGCGCGTCGGGATCGATGCCCTCCAGCGCCGAGCGGGGTTCGATAATCACCGCGATACCATATCGTTCACATTCGCGAACAATACGCGCGTTGCGCGCAATTTCCGCCTGTTCCAGCGCCGTATCCTTCTGACCGAGGTACATATAGGTCATCACTGCATCAATACCGCTGGCGGCCACCTCGCTAATTTCCGCTAGCTGCACCAGTACGCCTTCGCTACGGCCATCTTTTCCCGGCGTATAAATCGAACGCGCGTGGTTTTTCCAGTCGAGGTGCAGCACAAACCCCGGCCTGTCGCGCCCCATAAACGTCTTATCCACCAGCGGGATCATCCCCGGCGATACCATCACCCCATCCGCGCCGCGCAGCTGGGCAAATACGCTTTCAATATCCCCACGGGTTTTCAGCCCTGACGGTGGACCGGACATCACCCCGTGGGAGGCGGCCACTACCACCGCGTGCCCTGTTTCCGGGCGCAAAATACGACTTAAACGAACTGCCTTGCCGGTACGGGAATCCATCTTGCTCTCCTTCACAAAGTTGACTAAAAAAATAAAATGCAATTTGCAGCTTTCTGCAAATTGATCGTATATTAGCCACCAACACGATGTCAATGAATTATCCCTGAGCGCGTTCTCTCCGCCAGACCGCCAGGATGTTCTCTACAATTGTCAATGCAGGAGTCGGTATGCCGGACATTTCTCATCTCATTAGCGCCTTGAAAAATATATTGCCAGAACAGCAGGTACTGAGCGACCGCGAAACCCTTCAGGCCTCAAGCCACGATACCTGGCCACTGTCGACAAAGCTCAAGCGCTTAGGGTGCCATGATTACCAGGCGGACGTTGTGGTGAAGGTCACCGATGAGCAACAGATCCAGCAGGTGCTCGCGCTGGCGACGGCTAACGATACGCCGGTCACCCCTCGGGCCCTGGCTTCTTCGGTAACCGGACAGCCGCTACCCACGCGCGGCGGTATCGTTCTCGATCTCACCGGTATGACACATCAGCGTGCAATCAATACGACCAACCTGACCGTTGAGGTCTCCGCCGGATACAACGGCGGTCAGTTGGAAGATGAACTGCAGCAGATGGGCTGGACGCTGGGCCACTCGCCGCAATCGCTGTACCAGTCCAGCGTCGGTGGCTGGCTATCAACGCTGGCGACCGGCCAGTTCTCCTCTTACTACGGCGGGATTGAAGATCTCATCACCGCCTATACGGTTATCCTCGCAACGGGTGAAAAGGTGCGGCTGAAAGCCTCGCCGCGCGCGGCGATGGGGCCGGATCTACGCCAGCTATTTATCGGCGCCGAAGGAACGCTGGGCGTAGTAACCTCAGTGCAGCTCAAGATATTCCCGCTGCCGCAAACGCGTCTTTACGACACCCTGGAGCTGCCCTCCGTAGAAGCCGGACTGCAGATCATGCGCGAACAGGCGATGGCCGGGCTGCGCCCTTTCCTCCTCCGGCTGTACGATCCCACCGAAGCCCGCCACGCTATGCAAAATCCGGCTCAGGAAAAGCCGGTGATGTTTCTCGGCACTCAGGGCGTTGAGGCCGTTGCCCGTGCGGAAATGGACGCATTTATGACCCTTGTCCAGCGTCACGGCGGCAAATCGCTCGGTACTCAGGGCGTACTCCAGTGGATGGATCGCCGCTTCGACTTCTCAACGGTCGAAAAGCTGCTGGATTGCAGCGGCGGCTTTGCCGAAACCATCGAAGTCGCCCATACCTGGGATGGTATTGCCAGCCTGTATCACGACCTGAATCAAGCGCTGACGCCGCTGGCCGGCGAAGTTCTCTCGCATTTCTCCCACGTCTACCCGCAGGGGACCTCCATGTACATGATCCTTCTCGGACACGAAACCAACGACGCCGAGGCGGTAGACAAGCTTCGCACTATATGGCGGGAAGCGATGCGCGTCTGCCTGGCGCACAACGCCGAGCTCTCGCACCACCACGGCGGCGGACTGGTACGCTCACCCTATGCCCGAGAATCGCTTGGTTCGGCGCATATACTGCTGCGACGCGTCAAGCAGGCGCTCGATCCAAATGGCATTCTCAACCCTGGCAAACTGGGGCTATAACGCTTAATTGAGGGTCATCACCATGTGGTTTCTCGGCATTGATATTGGCACCACGCATATAAAAATTATCGGCATCGACGAAGAAGGTCAGCCGCTGGCGGTGAAGAAGTGCCGCACGCCCGTCCTCCAGCGCAACGGGCTGACCTTCCACGATGCGCAGTCGGTTTGGCAAACCGTGGCTGCGCTTATCATCGATTATTCCCGCAGCGAGGCCTGCGCCTGCGGCCCGCTGGCGGCGATATCCATCGGCACCTTCGGGCAGGAGGAGTCGGTGGCGGTCAATCGCTATGGTGACGTTATCTATCCATCGCTGGCGTGGTGGGAGAACTATCCTGTCACTGCGCTGCCCGACGACGTTCATCTCTGGCTGGATAGCCAGGAGCATTACGCTATTTCCGGGATGCGATCGCGCCCAAACCAGAGTCCGGAACGGCTGAGCTGGATACGCCAGCAGCATCCCGATCTCTGGAGGCAAACCGACCAGTGGGTAGATTTCGGCAGCTACACCATGTGGCGTCTAACCGGTGAATGGCGCTCCTGCACGTCGCAAATAACCCACTCGCAGTGCGTCGATTTACAATCGATGTACCTACATGAACCCACGCTGGATAAGCTCGGACTGCGCCCCGAAATTTTCCCGACTACGGTTAACACCGGCGAGCATTGCGGGGAGATCAGGCCTCAGGCTCTCCCCGGGGTGGCGCTGCATCCCGCGGCCTGCGTTTTTGCCGGCGGGCACGATCAAATTATTGCCGCCTGGGCTGTTCAGAGTCGCCAGCCCACTCACGTTTTCGATTCGATCGGCACCTCGGAATATCTGATGGTGCTGACGCCCCACTTCCCGGATACGCCCATCGCCTGGCAGCTTGGCGTGGATATCGAACGAACCTGGCAGCCGGGAGAATTTGTCATGGGCTGTGCGACTCCGTCGGGGAAAATCATTCAGACGCTGGCGGAACTGCTCTATCAGGGGGATTACGACCCGCTGTTTCGCGAGCTGCTCGAGGAGGCGCGCACGCCTGGCGTGTCGGTCTCGGTTAATGAAGACGAATCTCTGGGCCTGTTTTCACTGCACCATTTGCCTGCCGGTATTCAGCCGGCAAGCATCGTGCAGGCAACCTTGAACCATATCGCCGATCGCGCATTTCGACTGCTGACCATGATGTGCGAGATTGGCGCAATCCGCCCTCAGGATGCCGTGCTGATGGGCTCGCTATTCCAGCGCAAGGAGATGCTTGAGCACCGCAAACGCCGTTGGAAAATGCCGCTGTTCGTCAGCGAGCTCGCTGAACCGGTTGCCACGGGCGCCGCCATGATCGCTCGCGAAAGCTGGCTCATTACCACTCACCGGGAGAACCGCCTGTGAACGTGCTTATCGCCTCGCTGAATACGGCTATTGAACGTCTGCTGCTGGTCGACCAACAGCGTCCCGGAACGGTCCATCGCCTGCTGAACGATAAAACCCTGGCCGGCGGGAAAGGGGTAAACGTGGCGCGCGTTTTACGCCAACTTCAGCTACAGCTGGAAAACGCGCCGGAGCCCCTGCTGCTCGGTTTTCTTGGCGGCGCGACGGGTCGGCTATGCCGCGAGCTGCTGGCCGAGGAAGGGCTGGAGGGACGCTGGTGCGAGATTGCCGCGAGCACCCGCATCTGTGAGGTGGTGACGGAGCAAAAAGCACCGGACAAAGCCAGCGTCTACAACGCCGTTGGCCCGGCTATTCAGCCCGAGGAATACCGTCGTTTGTGGAGCATGCTGGCGACGGAGCTTCCTCGCGCCAGCGCCGTTGTCTGCACCGGTTCTCTGGCGCAGAACCTGACACCGGACGAGTACGGGCGCTGGATATCCCTGGCCCGCGAACATGGCGTCCTTTCGCTGCTCGATACTCACGGAGCAGCACTGCTGCAATCCGCCGCCGCGCTGCCCGACATCATCAAAATCAACCGCGATGAGCTGCGGCAGGCCAACGCAGAGACGGCGGACGACTTACCCAACCACTGGCTCGCACAGGGCGTGCGCTGCGTGATTATTACCGATGGACAGCAGCCAACCCAGGCGCTTACGCCGGACGGAAATTTTACAGTCGCCGCCCCCGCAGTGGCGACGCTCAGCGCGGTTGGCTCTGGCGATGCGTACTGCGCCGGGCTCATCGCCAGCCTGCTGGCCCGACCGCAGTCGGGCTGGGCGGCGCACCTGACGCTCGCGGCGGCCTGCGGCGCGGCCAATGCGGCCAGCTCAACGGCAGGCCTGGCCGCCGATGTCAGCCTTCATGTATTACAACAACGCTGCGCGGTACGCGCGGTACGCTCACCCGCTTAATAACGGAGTGTATTATGGTCAATCATGCCTCTATCTCAGCAAAAAACGCCTGGATGCGTAACGTTCTGTTGATCTCCATAGTGACCGCCGTCGGCGGGTTTCTGTTTGGTTTTGATAACGGCAGTATTTCCGGATCCGTAGGTTTTTTACAAAGTAAATTCACCCTTGATGCGAACGGTATCGGCTGGGTGACGTCGTCGATTATCGTGGGCTGTATCATCGGCGTAGCGCTGGCGGGACCGCTTTCCGATGCGGTAGGACGAAAAAAAGTTCTGCTGCTGACGGCGCTGATTTTTATTTTTGGCGTACTCGGTCAGGCCATAGCGACCTCGGCGGAGATGCTGGTGTGGTTTCGCATCCTCGTGGGGGTTGGTATTGGCGTGGAAACAACCATCGCGCCGCTCTACATCGCCGAGGTTTCTCCAGCGCACATTCGCGGTCGGCTGGTCTCGTTAAATCAGCTTTTTAACTGCGTGGGCAATCTGGCTATTTTTTCGATTGCGGCAATCATCGCCAGCAGCGCCAGCGAAGCGTGGAATATCGAATACGGCTGGCGGGTTATCTTCGCGACCGGCATCGCCCCGGCGGCGATCTTTCTGATCCTGCTGGCATGGGTGCCGGAAAGCCCACGCTGGCTGCTGCGCAAGGGGCATGATGCGAAAGGGCTCGATGTACTGCGGAAAATTAATCCGGATGAGGCAACGGCCAGGCAGCAGCTGGCGGCGATCAAATCCGCGTTACAAAACGAAAGCCAGTCCCGGCTGAGCGAGCTATTTACCCCGCGCCTGCGTAAAGCGCTGATCGTCGGCTTTTGCGTGGCGCTGTTTCAACAAATTACCGGGATTAACGCCATTTTTTACTACGCCCCGGAAATCTTTAAAACAGCGGGTGTGGATGTCAGCGGCGCGATGTCTTTTACCGTACTGATTGGCCTGACGCTGGTTATTTCGACCCTGCTCTCCATGTGGATCATTGATAGAGTCGGACGCCGTTCGCTGCTGATTTTCGGCTCTATCGGTATGACGATTGCGTTAACCTGTATTGGGATGCTGTTCCGCGCCAGCGAAGCGCACACCACCCTGCTACTGCTGAGTATTCTCGCCTATGTGGCTATTTTCGCCGTCTCTTATGGCACCGTGGCCTACGTCATCATCGCAGAAATATTCCCTATTCACATCCGCGGCGTGGCGGTTTCTATCGCAACGTTTGCCCTTTGGGGAGGCAACTTCTTCGTGTCGCGCTTTTTCCCGGTCCTCGTAGAAAATATCAGTGCGGCAGGTACATTCTTTATTTTTGCCGCAACATCGGCGGTCGCGCTAATTTTTGTCCTGACCATGGTTCCTGAAACTAAAGGCAAGACGCTGGAAGAAATAGAGCTCGAATTACACCGTAAATAGTCCTTAGCCCACGGCGGGAGCGTTTCACCGCCTGACACCCTGTACCGTATTTTACTTATATAAATAACACTATCCGGAGAACATTATGAGACCTGGAAAAATCCTACATCCGCAAATCGCCTCAGCGTTAGCCAGTTTAGGGCATGGCGACATTATATTAGTTACCGATGCCGGCGCGCCGATTCCCGCTAGCGCGAATCGCATCGATCTAGCCTTTTATTCCGGGAGCGTCAATCTTCTTGAAATTCTCGCCGTTCTGCGCAACGAAATTTTCATCGAAGAAGTTATTTTTGCCGATGAGGTCCCGGATAATAATCCAAAACTACTCACCCGTGTAACCGAGATATTTACCGGCAGCAGTGCGGACTTCACCTTGATTCCGCACAGAAATCTCGTTACCGATATTTATCCGCGGGCTAAAGTGACTATTCGTTCAGGTTCACTGATGCCCTGGGGAAACTTTGCGCTGGTCGCCAGCACCGATCCTGATGCCTGGTTCGATGACTCCATGAAAATCATCCCTGAATATATTGAACGCTCCCGGCGCATTATCGACAAGGCCGTACCCAAAATAAAAAAAATTTACTGATGGATGCCTGCACATGAATACAACACATCATATGAGTTATAAACTGTCCCTCATTGCCTCATTAGCGGGGTTGTTGTATGGTTTTGATTCCGCAGTTATCGCCGGGGCAATTTCTCATCTCAGTAAATATTTTTCACTCGATGCTATCGGTACCGGATGGGCGGTTTCTTCGGTCGTTTTAGGGTTTATGATAGGCGCGCTGAGCGGGCAGTTTATCAATAACTCTTTGGGGCGGAAAAAAGCATTACTGATCTCCGGGTTACTGGTTTTTTTAGCGGGGATATTCACCGCATTCCCCTATAACTTTACCCTGTTTATCCTGTTCAGAATCCTTGGTGGCGTCGGAGTGGGCCTGGGTTCGGCAACCGCCCCCGTGTATATCGGCGAAATATCGGCACAAGAAATACGCGGTAAAACGCTGGGTTTTTACCAGATGATGATCGCTTTCGGCATCCTGCTGGTCTATCTGGTAAATGCGCTGGTCGCCGCACAGGCGCCAGACCAGGCATGGGCGACCCAATATTCATGGCGCCTTATGTTAGGCGCGATGGCGCTTCCCGGCTGTTTGTTTATGATCCTTGTCTGCTTTTTGCCAGAATCCCCGCGTTGGCTAATGGGTAAAAACAGGGATGCCGAAGCAAATAAGATAATGAAATATATTAATGGCGAGGACTATGACTGTACCACTGCATTATCGGAAATTAAACGCTCATTTTCCGCTAGCGGGGCCGGTAGCTCAGGGGTAACCACCTCACTATTATCGAAAAAATACCGCCGGGTATCATTTACGATCCTCGCCATGGCGCTGCTGGCAAATCTTTGCGGCATTAACGCCGTCCTGTATTATGGCAACGTATTACTTGAAAATATTGGAATCGCGAACGAACGCACCGCCTATTATCAGCAAATTATTATCGGCAGCGCATTTTTTGCCGCTGCAGTATGGGCCGTATACCGGGTGGATAAATATGGTCGGCGTAAGCTCTTGATCGTGGGATCGTTTGTCTGCTTTGTATCGCTTATGCTGCTCGGAATTTTAATATGGATGGGCATCACCAGCATCTTTATGCTGGTTATTATGATTATCTATATTTTATTTTTTGGCGGAACCGTCGGACCTATTCTATGGATAATTATCCCGGAGCTATCACCAAACATTATTCGCGGTAAGCTGATGTCGTGGGCGACATTTTTAATCTGGAGCGGTAGCTTTATTGTCTCCCAGACCTTCCCGATGCTGATGGATAGCCGCGTGCTCAACGAGTGGTTCAACGGCAGTTTCCCTTTCCTGCTCTACGGATTGTGCTGCCTGCTATGGTTTTTACTCAATCTCTTCTGCGTAACGGAGACCAAAGATAAATCCCTTGAGCAAATCAGCGCCGAGATGAGCGCGGCCTGAATACGGCACGGCCAGCCCTCAAAAAACACGCTAACCCTGCCCGTCTACGCGCAGGGTTAGCAAGCGCTTTAAAGCTGGCAGCCGGGGCACCAGTAGAACGGTCGGGATGAGAGCATGGTTCTCTCGATAAGCGTGCCGCAGCGTTCGCAGGGCTCGCCGTCGCGGTGGAAAACCTTAAAACGAAACAGCGCCCCATGATGCAGATTGTCATCCACCTGGCCGCGGGTACTGTAGGATAAACGCGGGATCTCCAGCAGCGCCTGCGCCAGAGCATCAAGCTGCCCGTCCGTCAGCTCCGAGGCCTTGTGCCGCCCGGTCAACCCCACCTGCCAGAGGATTTCGACGCGCAGATAGTTGCCCAGCCCGGCGAGGAATGCCTGGTCCAGCAGCAGGCCGGAAAACTGACGCTGACGGAATTTTGCCGATAGCAGACGGGCCTTTACCTCTTCAGGCGTCAGGGTCATATCCAGCACGTCGGGGCCGACCCGGAGTAAGAAAGGGTGTACTGCCAACTGCGCCGGGGTCAATATTTCAATATCCGAAGCGCTGTAGAGCAGCACCGCCTTCTCCGCCGTCTGTAGCCTGACGCGCAAAATGCGGTTGGTCGACGGCTGCTCTCCTGCCGCCGCCACGCGCCACACGCCGTACAGCTGATTGTGGCTGTACAGCGTCAGCCCGCCGGAGAAATGCGTCAGCAGCGCTTTGCCGCGCGTCTCAATATGCGTCACCCGCTGGCCCACCAGCTCAGGCTGCCAGGGCTGCAGCTGCGGGAAGGCAAACCACACTTCGGTCAGGGGCTCGCCTTTAATCGCCAATTCCAGGCTGTCCGCCGCGCGGCGGATTTCCGGACCTTCCGGCATAATGTCGTCCTTCTGTTAGTGCGTCGCGCCGCCGGTAAGGCTGAGATCGTCGTCGTGGGTCAGAGCCACGGCAATCGCCGTTTCCAGCGCCGCTCGTATCGTTTCCAGCGCCATACTCGCCTCGCCGGGATGGGCCGCAGCCTGCTCCGGCAGATACGGAATATGAATAAAGCCGCCTTTTGCGCCAGCTTTACCCTGCAGCCGGTGCAGCAAACCGTACATCACGTGATTGCACACGAACGTCCCCGCCGTTTGTGATACCGATGCGGGAATGCCCTGCTGGCGCAGCGCGGCGACGATCGCTTTGATCGGCACGCTGCTAAACCAGGCGGTCGGACCGCCGGCCACGATCGGCAGATCGATCGGCTGCTGGCCCTTGTTATCCGGGATCCGCGCATCGTCGATGTTTATCGCCACGCGTTCAACGGTAATATCAGCCCGCCCTCCCGCCTGGCCAACGGCAAGGGTCAACGCGGGGTTGAGCTCATCCAGCGCGGCGTGAAGCACCGTCAGCGCCTCGTTAAAAACGCAGGGCAGCCGTCGCGCCACGACGCGCTCTCCGGCAATAATAGCGCCATCAAGTCGCTTTACCACTTCCCATGAAGGGTTAAGCGCTTCGCCGTCAAATGGCTCGAAACCGGTAATCAATACGCCAGCCATGCTCCCTTCTCCTCTCCCTGCATCGTCATCGTAGGTTGTCACTATCTGGCTACTCTTCCAACGCCGCGCTGACCTGAATGTTGCGTCCGGCAAACGCCGCGCGTAAACGGCGGGCAAACTCCAGCGCGTGCTCCCCGTCTCCGTGCAGACAAACGGTTTCAGCCATGACGTGCGCCCACTCGCCGGTCACGCTGCGCACCCGCTGGTGCTGCACCATCTCCAGCGTTTGCGCCAGCGCCTGCTCCTCGTCGGCAATCAACGCGCCGGGCTGTGAACGCGGCACCAGGCTGCCGTCGGCCAGATATCCCCGATCGGCGAAAACCTCCTGGCGGGTGGATAGCCGGTAATGCTGGCCTGCCCGAATCAGCTCGCTCCCCGCCAGCCCAATCAGCACCAGCCCGGGGTTAAAATCGCGAACGGCTCTGGCAATCGCATCCGCCAGCGGTGCCTCTTTTGCCGCCTGGTTGTACAGCATCCCGTGCGGCTTGACGTGCTGCAGATCGACGCCCTCGGCGCGGGCAATCGCGGCCAGGGCGCCAATCTGGTACAGCGTCTGGACGTAAACCGTCTCCGGCGGTAGCTGCATCGCGGTACGGCCAAAGTTTTGTCGGTCCGGATAACCCGGATGCGCGCCAATCGCAACGCCGTTTTTTAGCGCCTCGCGCACGCACTGATGCATCAGCAGCGCATCGCCGGCGTGAAAGCCGCAGGCGATATTGGCGGAAGAGATCAGCTGCAAAAGAGCGCTATCGTTGGCGCAGCCTTCGCCAAGATCGGCATTAAGGTCAATCTTCATCGTTAAGCCTCCACGCCAGCTGGTCCAGGTAACGCTGGCGGTCGGCGCGCGCTTTCAGCGCCTCCTCCAGCGAACAGGAAACAAAGTGAATCGGCTGACCCAACTGAATTTGCGCCAGCTGGTACATATCCGCCTCAATGATGCTCGCGATACGCGGATAGCCGCCGGTGGTTTGCGCATCGTTCATCAGCACAATCGGCTGGCCGCTATGCGGCACCTGCACCACGCCGGGCAGCAGGCCGTGAGAGAGCATTTCGCGATCGGTCGTGCGCGTAAGCGGCTGTCCCTGCAGGCGGTAGCCCATCCGGTTGCTCTGCGCGCTCAGCTGCCACGGCGAACGCCAGAAAGAGGCCTGCGAGGTACTGTCGAACTCATGATATTCCGGCCCGGGCAGCGCGCGAATGCGGTTGCCGATGGGCAGCTGTTTGACGCCCTGCGGGCCGCTGAAATGGCGGGACGGCTTGCCCGACGTCAGCCGATCGCCGTCCTTCAGGCGCCGCCCCTCCAGCCCGCCGATCCCGACCTTCAGGTCCGTGCTGCGAGAACCGAGCACCAGCGGCACGTCGATGCCCCCGGCCACCGCCAGATAGCTGCGGATGCCGTGCTGAGGGTTCTTTAGCACCAGATGCTGGCCGGCTTGCGCCGCCGTCCGCCAGCCGATCCAAACCGGCCTGCCGCCCACCGTCGCCTCACAGGCGGCGCCGGTCAGCGCAAACCAGCAGTCCTGTTCAAACTCAATATCCACCTGCCCAAGAGTGATCTCCAGAGCGGCCGCGTTGGCGTCATTCCCCACCAGCAGGTTAGCGATCGTCAGCGCCGGCTTATCCAGCGCGCCGCAGCGGCTGATGGCCGACCGACGCTGCCCTTCCCGGCCGCCATCCTGCACCGAGGTGTACATCCCTGCGCGAATCATCTTCAACATAGGCCCTCCTTTTGCGGCACGAAGCGTACTCTGTCCCCAGACCGCAGCAGCGCCGGCTCCTTGCGCTGCGCATCAAATAGCGCCAGCGGCGTCCGCCCCAGCAGCTGCCAGCCGCCGGGCGTCGCCAGCGGATAGATGCCGGTTTGCGCGCCGCCGATACCGACTGAACCCGCCGCGACCTGCAGACGCGGCTCCGCGCGGCGCGGCATTGCCAGCCGTTCCGGCAGGCCGCCGAGATAGGGAAAACCCGGCTGGAAGCCGAGGAACCACACCACATACTCCACCGACGAGTGCAGCTCGACCACCTGCTTCTCCGTCAGCCCGCAGTGGCGCGCCACCTCGGCGAGGTCAGGCCCCGCGTCTCCGCCGTAGATAACCGGGATCGCAATCTCCCGCGACTCAGGCTCAAGGGCTTCGCTCTCTTCCCACCAGCGCTGCAAACGTTCAATCGCATCCCACGCCATGAGCTGCGGGTGGCGCAGCACCACGGTGATATTATTCATGCCCGGTATAACGTCCACCGCATCTTCATGATCCACCAGCCGCTGGGCCAGGCGCCAGATGCGCTTTTGACTTTCCAGCGTAACCGGGGGCTCCAGCTCCAGAACTACCGCCGTTTCGCCTAGCAGATAACAACGCGCTCGCTGCACTTTTCTCTCTCCCTTCAGGCCGGGTTAGGGATATCAATAAACGTGACGTCCAGATCGGTATTTTCCGTCAGCCATTCGCTAAGGGCGCGAATGCCGCCGCGCTCGGTTGCATGGTGCCCGGCGGCATAAAAATGCAGCGACTGCTCGCGCGCCGAGTGAATGGTTTGTTCCGAAACTTCGCCGGTAATAAAGGCATCGACGCCAAAGCGCGCCGCGCTGTCGATAAAGCCCTGACCGCCGCCGGTGCACCACGCCACCCGCGAGACTTTTTCCGGCCCGGTATCGCCACACCACAGCGGTTTACGTCCCAGACGCGCTTCAACCCACGAGGCCAGCTCCAGGCCGGAGACCGGCATCGACAGTTCGCCCCACGGCACCAGGGGCTCAATCTCCCCCATAATGGTGATACCCAGCAGCTGGGCCAGCTGCGCGTTATTGCCCAGTTCAGGATGAGCATCCAGCGGCAGGTGCCAGCCGTAGAGGTTGATATCGTTGGCCAGCAGGGTTTTCAGGCGCTGGCGCTTTATGCCGCGGATAGCCGGCGCCTCTCCCTTCCAGAAATAGCCATGATGGACAATCACCGCATCCGCCTGCAGGCGCACGGCCTCATCCAGCAGCGCCTGGCTGGCGGTCACGCCGGTGACAATTTTTTGCACCGTCTCGCGTCCTTCCACCTGCAGGCCGTTCGGCGCATAGTCGCTGAACGTCGCGCTGTTAAGCTTTTCGTTAATGAGTTGTTCCAGTTCGCTATTTTTCATTGCCGCTCCATCAGGTCGTCAGGTTATCTGCGAAGATAACATAACGATAACCGCGCTGACCGTCGATAGCACGCTCGCGACGCCCTCTATTTTGACTTTTAGCTTAAAGCCGCAATTTGTCTACCCTCCCCATCGCGCATTCGTGTATATTTATGCACCATTACAGCATATTAAATAATCAGAAAGCCTTTAAGACCATGAATTCCACTACTAAAGCGCTATTCATGCAGGAAGATCGACTTTCGCTTTACGGCAGGAACTGAGCGTTACATGAATACACAATCATCGCAGCCACGCGCCATCTACTACGTCGTCGCGCTGCAAATCTGGGAATATTTCAGTTTTTACGGTATGCGGGCGCTGCTGATTTTGTATCTCACCAATCAGCTTAAGTATGATGATAACCACGCCTACGCCCTCTTCAGCGCCTACTGTTCCCTGGTTTACGTTACGCCGATCCTCGGCGGTTTTCTGGCTGATAAGCTGTTAGGCAACCGCATGGCGGTGATGATCGGCGCGCTGCTGATGGCTATTGGCCACCTGGTGCTCGGCGCCAGCGAAATCGCCCCCACCTTCCTCTACCTGTCGCTGGCCATTATCGTTTGCGGCTACGGACTGTTTAAGTCCAACGTCAGCTGCCTGCTCGGCGAGCTATACGAGCCGACCGATCCGCGTCGCGACGGCGGTTTCTCGCTGATGTACGCCGCGGGCAACATCGGCTCCATTATCGCGCCTATCGCCTGCGGATACGTGCAGGAAGAGTACAGCTGGGCGATGGGCTTCGCGCTGGCGGCCATCGGCATGATCGCCGGGCTGGTGATTTTCCTCTGCGGCAGCCGTCATTTTCGCCATACCTCCGGCGTCAACCGTCAGGCGCTGCGCGCCCGCCGCTTTATGCTGCCGAACTGGGGCTGGCTGCTGGTGCTGCTGGTGGCCGCCCCGCTGCTGATTACCGTGCTGTTCTGGCAGGAGTGGTCGGTCTATGCGCTGATTGTCGCCACCGTCATTGGCCTGGCGGTGCTGGCAAGAATCTATCTGCGGGCGGAAACCGCCAAACAGCGCCGGGATCTGCGGCTGATTATCATCCTGACCGGCTTCAGCCTGCTGTTCTGGGCCTTTGCCCAGCAGGGCGGCAGCTCCATCAGCCTGTACATCGACCGCTTCGTTAACCGCCATGTTATGCGCTACGAAGTCCCGACCGCGATGTTCCAGTCGGTGAACGCCTTTGCGGTGATGCTCTGCGGGATGGTTCTGGCGTGGCTGGTCAAAGAGAATATCAGCGGCAACCGCACCGTGCGCATCTGGGGCAAATTTGCGCTGGGCCTTGGCCTGATGAGCGCCGGTTTTTGTATCCTGACGCTGAGCGCCCGCTGGTCGGCAACCTACGGCCACTCCTCAATGCCGCTGATGGTGCTCGGGCTGGCGGTCATGGGCTTTGCCGAGCTATTTATCGATCCGGTGGCGATGTCGCAGATTACGCGGATTGAAATACCCGGCGTCACCGGCGTGCTGACCGGCATCTACATGCTGCTCTCCGGCGCCATCGCCAACTATCTGGCGGGGGTTATCGCCGACCAGACGTCGCAGGGTTCGTTCGATTCAGCCGGGGCGGCGCACTACGCGATTGAGGCCTACATCGACGTGTTCAGCCAGATTACCTGGGGCTCGCTGGCCTGCGTCGGCCTGGTGCTGGCAATCTGGCTCTATCACTCGCTGCGGGTCAGGACCCGCCGCCTGGCGCTGGAGTAGCGCCTTTGCTGGCGGCCTCCCAGGCGGCCAGCGTCTCCAGCCGCGCCTGCTTGTGATCGACCCGCGGGCGCGGATACGCCAGGGTTACGCCCTGCTTATCGGCCCAGACCCACGGCTGGTGCAGGGCCTTTTCCGGCACCGCTGCCAGCTCCGGCAGCCATTGGCGAATAAACTTTCCCGCTTTATCGAACTTCTCGCCCTGGGTCGTGGGGTTGAAGATGCGGAAATAGGGCGCCGCATCGGTCCCGGTAGACGCCGCCCATTGCCAGCCGCCGTTATTGGCGGCTAAATCGCCGTCGATCAGCTGGCTGATGAAATAGCGCTCGCCGGCGCGCCAGTCGACGCGCAGATCCTTCACCAGAAAGCTGGCAACAATCATCCGCAGTCGGTTGTGCATCCAGCCCGTTGCGTTGAGCTGACGCATAGCGGCATCGACAATCGGAAAGCCGGTGCGCCCCTCCTGCCATGCCTCCAGCCCCGGCTCATCGTCGAGCCACGCCACCCTGTCGGTCCAGGCGATAAACGGCCGCCCCTTGCACAGCGCCGGGTAGTAAACCATCAGGTGGCGATAGAACTCGCGCCAGATAAGCTCGTTGAGCCATACCGCCCCGCCCTCGCCGTCCAGCGCGCCGGGCTGCTCCGCCAGCAGACGATGCAGGCACTGGCGCGGCGAGAGCGCGCCAATCGCCAGGCACGGCGAAAGCCGGCTGGTGCCCTCCAGCGCCGGAAAGTCGCGCTGCTGGTCATAATCGGCGGCCTTCTGCTGGCAAAAAGCGCGCAGGCTGGCGATGGCCGCTTTTTCATCGCCGGCAAACAGCAGCGGGTCGAACGCCGTCTGCGGGTAGTCAATCTCCGGCAGGGCAGCCGGCGTCAGCGGCCCGTTTTTACGCACCTTCGGCGCCGCCACGCACTCCGGCAGCATCTCGCGCAGACGGCGGATAAAGGCATTTTTGAACGGCGTGAACACCTTATACATTTCACGACTGCCGGTCAGCACGCTGCCAGGCGCCAGCAGCAGGCTGTCGTCAAATCCCTGGCACACCACGCGGCCCAGCGTTTTCTCCACCGCCGCGTCGCGCTGGCGCTCATTGATTTCATACTGATAGTTGTAAAACAGATGGCTGACCTGCTGCTCCTCGCAGAACCTGGCCAGCAGCGCGACGCTGGCGGCAAAATCGGTCGCCTGCGCCACCTGCAGCGCGATACCGCGCTCGGCCAGCGCGACCTGCAGGCTGCGCAAATGGCTGACCATAAACGCCGCCTGACGCGGCGCCATCCCGTGCTGACGCCACTGTTCGGGCGTCGCGATAAATAGCGCCAGAACGTTGGCGTCGGGATCGCGGCAGGCCGCAGCCAGCGCCAGATTATCGTGAATGCGCAGATCCGCGCGAAACCAGACCAGATGGGTGGCCATAAAACTCCTGCTCTTAATAGCGTCTCGTTAGTCCTGCAACTCAGGCCAGGGGTTGAAATAGCGCTGGCCGGCGAGCCAGGGATCGGGAAATTCGCTCATATAGTGTTGGAGGAGGCTCACCGGCGCAAGCAGCGGCTGCTGGCCGCGGCGATATTCGTCAATCAGCGACGTCAGCTCCTGCTTCTGCTGTGCAGTCAAATGTTCGCGGAAGTAGCCCTGAACGTGCATCAGCACGTTGGTGTGATTGGCGCGAGTGGACGGATGGGCCAGCAGCTTCACCAGCCGCTCGCGATAGGCAACAAAAAACTCCTCCAGCGACGGCCAGCGGGCGATCTCCGCCACGAAGGGACCAATCTGGCGGTATTCAGGCTGTGAATGGGCCAGCAGCAACAGCTTATAGCGGCTGTGAAAATCCATCAGCCGGCCCCGGGTCAGCCCATCGCGGCGCAGATTATCCAGCTCGCGCAGGGTGTAAAGACGGGTTTTGTCATCATCCTCTAGCCAGTTATCGTTCATGACGGCTCCTTTATCGTTAAAGAGCTATCAGTGTAAGCCACAACGGGCGAAAAAAAACCGCCGGAAAACCGGCGGTTGCTTTGTCAGTCGACGGGATGGCGATCAGTAAAAATCAGCGGCGGCCTTTTCGGCCTGCGCCATCCATACCGGCTGTTCGCTGGTCTTCGCCCATACGCGGTGCAGCCAGCTGTAATAGCGGGCTCTGTCTTTCCAGAACAGCATCACCGGAAATGCCGCAACGCCGGCCACGACGGCGAAAGCGCGACGTAAGAAGACTACGTGAGCAGGATAAGTTTTGTATAACGCCATAATTTCTCTCCCTTATGTCAGGCCGGCAATTAACGCCGGTAAATTATCAATGTCTCTCTGCGCAAAATAATAGCGCTTTGGTTGTAATTTTACTACTCATCCGACCACTAAAAGCGGCTTATTTAGCCTTTATTTACATTCATCCGGTAATTGAGTTACAGAAAAGTTAAATTAATACTAACCATTAGTTAAATAATGGTCTTTGGCATTTTTATACTTTTTTTACACCGCCCCCGCCGATTTTTGCAAAATCTTTGCGCCGTAATTCCTATCCTGCGGGTAAATCGTAAATACACCCGGAGGTGGATTGTGAGTGCAGGCGTAATCGCTGGCGTGGCGCTGGTGTTCCTGTTGCTGGCTTATTTGGTTTATGCCCTGATCAACGCGGAGGCATTCTGATGGCCGCTCAAGGATTTTTACTTATCGCCAGCTTTATTGGGCTGGTGATGGTTCTGGCCCGCCCGCTGGGAACGGTGCTTGCCAGAATGATCGCCGATACCCCGCTGCCCGGCCTGGCCGGGATCGAACGCGGGATCTGGCGCGTCGCAGGTATTCGTTCACAGGAGATGAACTGGTATCAGTATCTCTTCGCCATTCTGCTGTTTAACGCCCTCGGGATGGCGGCGCTGTTTACGCTGCTGATGCTGCAGGGATCGCTGCCGCTTAACCCTCAGCATCTGCCCGGCCTCTCCTGGGACCTGGCGCTGAACACGGCGGTTAGCTTTGTCAGTAACACCAACTGGCAGGCCTACGCCGGTGAAACCACCATGAGCTATCTCAGCCAGATGGTGGGCCTGGCGGTGCAGAACTTCCTCTCAGCGGCAACCGGTATCGCGGTGATCTTCGCCTTCACCCGCGCCTGGTCACGCCAGCAGGTGAACACCCTCGGCAACGCCTGGGTCGACCTCACCCGCATCACGCTCTGGCTGCTGCTGCCGATCTCGCTGCTGCTCGCCCTGTTCTTTATTCAGCAGGGCGTGCCGCAAAATCTGCTGCCGTACCAGGCTTTCACCTCCCTGGAAGGCGTACGCCAGACGCTGCCGATGGGGCCGGTGGCGTCGCAGGAAGCCATTAAAATGCTGGGGACTAACGGCGGCGGATTCTTTAACGCCAACTCGGCGCATCCGTTCGAAAACCCGACGGCGCTAAGCAATATGGTGCAGATGCTGGCGATCTTCCTGATCCCGGCGGCGCTGTGCTTTGCCTTCGGTGAAGCGGTGGGCGATCGCCGTCAGGGCCGGGCAATTTTGTGGGCCATGACGCTTATCTTCATCGTCTGCGCGGCGGTAGTGATGTGGGCGGAAACCCACGGCAACCCGCATCTGCTGGCGCTTGGCGCCGATAGCAGCGCGAATATGGAAGGCAAAGAGAGCCGCTTTGGCATTTTAGCCAGCAGCCTGTTTGCGGTGGTGACCACCGCCGCCTCCTGCGGCGCGGTGAACGCCATGCATGACTCCTTTACCGCTCTGGGCGGCATGGTGCCGATGTGGCTGATGCAGATCGGCGAGGTGGTCTTCGGCGGCGTCGGATCGGGGCTGTACGGCATGCTGCTGTTCGTCATGCTGGCGGTGTTTATCGCCGGACTGATGATCGGCCGGACGCCGGAGTATCTGGGTAAAAAGATCGACGTGCGCGAGATGAAAATGATCGCCCTGGCGATCCTCGTTACCCCGACCCTGGTTCTGCTCGGCACCGCGCTGGCGATGATGACCGATGCCGGACGGGCAGCGATGTTTAACCCCGGTCCGCACGGCTTTAGCGAAGTGCTGTACGCCGTCACTTCGGCGGCCAATAACAACGGCAGCGCCTTCGGCGGCCTGAGCGCGGCCACCCCGTTCTGGAACCTGCTGCTGGCGTTCTGCATGCTGGTCGGTCGTTTCGCGGTCATCGTTCCGGTGATGGCGATTGCCGGCTCGCTGGTAGGCAAGAAAATTCAGCCCGCCAGCACCGGCACGCTCGCCACCCATGACGTGCTGTTTATCGGCCTGCTGATCGGGACCGTGCTGCTGGTTGGCGCCCTGACCTTTATCCCCGCGCTGGCGCTCGGCCCGCTGGCGGAACACTTCTCCTTACTTTAAGCGATGCGGAGCAACCTGTTATGAGTCGCAAACAATTAGCCCTGCTGGAGCCGACGCTGGTGCGCCAGGCGCTGCTGGACGCGGTGAAAAAGCTGAACCCTTCGGTGCAGTGGCGTAACCCGGTGATGTTCATTGTCTGGATCGGCAGCCTGGTCACCACCCTGCTCGCCATCGGCATGACCAGCGGACATATTGCCGGCAGCGCCGGTTTTACCGCCGCCGTGAGCATCTGGCTGTGGTTTACCGTGCTGTTCGCTAACTTTGCCGAAGCGATGGCGGAGGGGCGCAGTAAAGCCCAGGCCAACAGCCTGAAAGGCGTCAAAAAGACCTCATTCGCCCGTAAACTACGCGCCCCGCAGCACGATGCCCGGATCGACCATATTCCGGCCGAGGATTTGCGCAAAGGCGACGTGGTGCTGGTGGAAGCCGGCGATATCATTCCCTGCGATGGCGAAGTGATTGAAGGCGGCGCTTCGGTAGATGAGAGCGCCATTACCGGGGAATCGGCGCCGGTGATCCGCGAATCCGGCGGCGACTTCGCGTCGGTCACCGGCGGGACGCGCATTCTCTCCGACTGGCTGGTGATCCGCTGCAGCGTTAATCCCGGCGAAACCTTCCTTGACCGGATGATCGCGATGGTGGAAGGCGCCCAGCGGCGCAAAACGCCGAACGAGATCGCGCTGACGATCCTGCTGATCGCCCTGACGCTGGTGTTCCTGCTGGCCACCGCCACTATCTGGCCCTTCTCCGCATGGAGCGGCAATGCGGTCAGCGTAACGGTACTGGTGGCGCTACTGGTATGCCTGATCCCCACCACCATCGGCGGCCTGCTGTCGGCCATCGGCGTCGCCGGGATGAGCCGCATGCTGGGCGCGAACGTTATCGCTACCAGCGGGCGCGCGGTTGAAGCCGCCGGCGACGTTGACGTTCTGCTGCTGGATAAAACCGGCACCATCACCCTCGGCAACCGTCAGGCCTCGGCCTTCCTGCCGGCCCGCGGCGTGGAGGAGCGAACCCTCGCCGACGCGGCGCAGCTCTCCTCCCTGGCGGATGAGACGCCCGAAGGCCGCAGCATCGTGGTGCTGGCTAAACAGCGGTTCAATCTCCGCGAACGCGACCTGCAGTCGCTGCAGGCGACCTTCGTTCCGTTCACCGCCCAAACGCGGATGAGCGGCATCAACATCGATCAGCGCATGATCCGCAAAGGCTCGGTCGATGCCATTCGTCGCCACGTCGAGGCCAACGGCGGCCACTTCCCGGCGGACGTCGACAAACAGGTGGAAGAGGTCGCCCGCCTGGGCGCCACGCCGCTGGTGGTGGCCGAAGGCGAGCGCGTGCTGGGGGTTATTTCGCTGAAAGACATCGTCAAAGGCGGGATCAAGGAGCGCTTTGCCCAGCTGCGCAAGATGGGCATCAAAACGGTGATGATCACCGGCGATAACCGCCTGACCGCGGCGGCGATTGCCGCCGAAGCGGGGGTCGATGATTTTCTCGCCGAAGCCACGCCGGAAGCCAAGCTGGCGCTGATTCGCCAGTACCAGTCCGAAGGTCGGCTGGTGGCGATGACCGGCGACGGTACCAACGATGCCCCGGCGCTGGCCCAGGCCGACGTCGCGGTGGCGATGAACTCCGGTACCCAGGCGGCAAAAGAGGCCGGAAATATGGTCGACCTCGACTCCAACCCGACCAAATTAATTGAGGTGGTGCATATCGGTAAGCAGATGCTGATGACCCGGGGTTCGTTAACCACCTTCAGTATCGCCAACGACGTGGCGAAATATTTTGCCATTATTCCGGCCGCCTTTGCCGCCGTCTACCCGCAGCTCGCCATGCTCAACGTGATGCGCCTGCACTCGCCGTCATCGGCGATCCTCAGCGCGGTTATCTTTAACGCGCTGATTATCGTCTTCCTGATCCCGCTGGCGCTGAAGGGCGTGAGCTATCGCCCGCTGTCGGCATCGGCCATGCTGCGCCGTAACCTGTGGGTCTACGGTCTTGGCGGGCTGCTGGTGCCGTTTATCGGCATCAAAATCATCGATCTGCTGCTGACCCTGACCGGGTTGGTGTGAGGAAAATACCATGTCATTCATTCGTCCGGCCGTTGTGCTATTTATCCTGTTAACGCTGCTCACCGGCGGGCTCTATCCGCTGCTCACCACCGCTCTGGGGCAGTGGTGGTTCCCCCAGCAGGCGAACGGTTCGCCGATCCTCCTCAATGGCGAAGTGCGCGGCTCCAGCCTGATTGGGCAAAATTTTACCGCCGCAGGCTATTTCCAGGGACGTCCTTCGGCTATCGCCCAGACGGCGGACAGTCCGCTGGCGTCCGGCGGAAGCAACCTCGCCGCCAGCAACCCGGCGCTGGATAAAGCCATCAGCGAACGAGTCGCGGCGCTACGCCGCGCCAACCCGGACGCCAGCCCACGGGTGCCGGTGGAGCTGGTCACCGCCTCGGCGAGCGGGCTGGATAACGGCCTGACTCCGGCGGCGGCGCTGTGGCAGGTTCCGCGCATCGCCAAAGCCCGCAGTCTGAGCGCGGAGCAGGTCACCCGGCTGGTGAATGAGGCGACGCAAAAACCGCTGGTCAGTTTTCTCGGCCAACCTGTGGTAAATATACTGCAGCTGAATATGGCGCTGGATGCCCTGAAGGATAACTAAAAATGAGTGACGAGCCGCTGCGCCCGGACCCTGACCGTCTGTTGCAACACGCCGCCGACCCGCATCGCGGGAAGCTGAAGGTGTTCTTTGGCGCCTGCGCGGGCGTCGGTAAAACCTGGGCGATGCTGGCGGAGGCGCAGCGGCTGCGTGCCCAGGGGCTCGATATTCTGATTGGCGTGGCGGAAACCCACGGGCGTAAAGAGACGGCGGCGATGCTGGAGGGGCTGAGCACCCTCCCCCCGCGCCGTTTCTCCCACCGCGGGCGCTACGTTCAAGAATTCGATCTCGACGCCGCCCTGGCCCGCCGCCCGGCGCTGATTCTGGTCGATGAGCTGGCGCACAGCAACGCCCCCGGCTCACGCCACCCCAAACGCTGGCAGGACGTCGAAGAGCTTCTTGAAGCCGGAATCGACGTCTTTACCACCGTTAACGTCCAGCATCTGGAAAGCCTGAACGACGTGGTCAGCGGCATCACCGGCGTGCAGGTCCGCGAAACCGTCCCCGACCCGTTCTTTGATGCCGCCGATGACGTGGTGCTGGTCGATCTCCCGCCCGACGATCTTCGCCAGCGCCTCAACGAGGGGAAGGTTTATATCGGCGGCCAGGCCGAACGCGCCATCGAAAACTTCTTTCGCAAAGGTAACCTGATTGCCCTGCGCGAGCTGGCGCTGCGCCGCACCGCCGACCGGGTCGATGAGCAGATGCGCGCCTGGCGCGACCGCCAGGGTCAGGAGAAGGTCTGGCACACCCGCGACGCCATCCTGCTGTGCATTGGCCACAATACCGGCAGCGAGAAGCTGGTACGCGCCGCCGCCCGCCTGGCGGCCAGGCTCGGCAGCGTCTGGCACGCGGTCTACGTTGAAACCCCCTCGCTGCATCGCCTGCCGGAAGCCAGGCGGCGGGCGATCCTCGCGGCGCTCAGGCTCGCCCAGGAGCTGGGCGCGGAGACCGCCACCTTGTCCGATCCTTCGGAAGAGAAAGCGGTTTTGCACTACGCGCGGGAACATAACCTCGGCAAGATCGTTATTGGCCGTCAGCGTCAGCGCCGCTGGTGGGATCGGCAGGGTTTTGCCGACCGCCTGGCCCGCCACGCGCCGGACCTCGATCTGGTGGTTATCGCCCTTGATGAAAAGAGCGCTCCCCTGCCCGCTCGCGCCGGCGATAGCCGCACCACGATGGATAAGTGGCGTCTGCAGCTGCAGGGCTGCTGCGTCGCGGTGGCAATATGCGCGGTAATTACGCTCGTCGCCATGCAGTGGCTGGTGGCCTTTGAGGCCGCTAACCTGGTGATGATCTACCTGCTCGGGGTGGTGGTTATCGCCCTGCTGTACGGCCGCTGGCCGTCGGTGCTGGCGACGGTTATCAACGTCGTCAGCTTCGATCTGTTCTTTATCGCCCCGCGCGGGACGCTGGCGGTTTCCGACGTCCAGTATCTCCTGACCTTCGGAGTCATGCTCACCGTTGGCCTGGTGATCGGCAACCTTACCGCCGGCGTGCGCTACCAGGCCCGCGTGGCCCGCTACCGCGAGCAGCGCACCCGCCACCTGTATGAGATGTCAAAAGCGCTGGCGGTCGGGCGCAGCCGGGAAGATATTGCGCTGACCAGCGAGCGCTTTATCGCCTCTACTTTCCAGGCCCGCGGCCAGCTCCTGCTGCCCGACGATAGCGGAGCTCTACGCCCGCTGACCCAGCAGACGGGGCTCACCTCGTGGGATGATGCGATTGCGCGCTGGAGTTTCGATAAAGGCCAGCCCGCCGGCGCGGGTACCGATACGCTGCCCGGCGTTCCCTATCAGATTCTGCCGCTGAAAAGCGCCGCCCGCAGCTGGGGGCTGCTGGTGGTTGAGCCGGATAACCTGCGCCAGCTGATGATCCCCGAGCAGCAGCGCCTGCTGGAGACCTTTACCCTGCTGGTCGCCAGCGCCCTTGAGCGGCTGACGCTCACCGCCAGCGAAGAGCAGGCCCGGCTTAACAGCGAACGCGAAAGCCTGCGTAACTCCCTGCTGGCGGCGCTGTCGCATGATTTACGCACCCCGCTGACGATCCTCTTCGGTCAGGCGGAGATTCTGACCCTCGACCTGGCGAGCGAAGGATCGAAGCACGCGCCGCAGGCCAACGAAATTCGCCAGCACGTGCTCAACACCACCCGGCTGGTGAATAATCTGCTGGATATGGCGCGGATCCAGTCCGGCGGCTTTAATTTACACAAAGAGTGGCTCACCCTCGAAGAGGTGGTCGGCAGCGCGCTGCGGATGCTGGAGCCGGGTCTCGGCGGCCAGCATATTCAGCTGGCGCTACCCGACCCGCTGCTGCTGGTTCACGTTGACGGGCCGCTGTTTGAGCGGGTGCTGATCAATCTGCTGGAGAATGCGCTGAAGTACGCCGGACCGCAGGCGCAAATCGGCATTACGGCGCAGGCCGACGATCGCCAGCTGCTGCTCAACGTGTGGGATAATGGCCCGGGGATCCCCTTGGGCCAGGAGCAGGCTATCTTTGATAAGTTCGCCCGCGGTCATAAAGAGTCCGCGATCCCAGGCGTAGGGCTGGGGCTGGCAATCTGCCAGGCGATCGTCGAGGTCCACGGCGGCACCATCGCCGCGCAAACGCGCCCTGAGGGCGGCGCCTGCTTCCGTGTTACACTGCCGCGAGAAGCGCCACCGGAGCTGGATGAGTGGTGCGGCGACGCCTGACCTGACTGCAAGCACTAGCCGAGGAACCGTGATCAACGTTCTTATTATTGAAGATGAACATGCTATTCGTCGCTTTCTGCGCACCGCGCTGGAAGCCGACGGCATGCGCGTATTTGAAGCCGAAACGCTGCAGCGCGGTCTTCTCGAAGCCGCAACCCGCAAGCCTGACCTGACGATCCTTGACCTTGGCCTCCCCGATGGCGACGGCAGCGATTTTATTCGCGAAGTGCGCCAGTGGAGCCAGATGCCGATTATCGTGCTGTCGGCACGTACGGAAGAACAGGATAAGATTGCCGCGCTGGATGCCGGCGCCGATGACTATCTGAGTAAGCCGTTTGGCATTGGCGAGCTGCAGGCGCGGCTGCGGGTCGCGCTGCGCCGCCACGCCGGCGCCCAGGCCGATGAGCCCATCGTCCGCTTTTCCACTATCCAGGTTGATATCCCGGCGCGGCGTATCCTTCGCGGCGAGGAGGAAGTGCATCTGACTCCGATTGAGTTCCGCCTGCTGGCTGCGCTGCTGAATAATGCCGGCAAAGTGCTGACCCAGCGCCATCTGCTGAATCACGTCTGGGGGCCGAACGCGGTGGAGCACAGCCACTATCTGCGAATTTATATGGGGCATCTGCGGCAAAAGCTGGAGGTTGATCCCGCGCGGCCGCAGCATCTGCTGACCGAGACCGGCATTGGCTACCGGTTTATGCCGTAAATTCTTTTTCATTTATTTTTAATAAAAATAATTTTATTTGCAGAAAAAATCTCATTGCTGAGGAAATAATATTTCCCCGGCAACGAATCATTTCACCCTCATAATGTAACAAAAAATCAACTTAACAAGAACAACAAAGACAATCATAACAAGAACGCAACAAAAACCAGTCAAATATATTGCCATTGATCTGTTTTATTGATAAACTTCACGGAAACTATCAGTTTTACAAATAAAATGACTGCACTTTCAACAGAAAATGAAAGGAACGTTAAAAATGGAAAACAATAACCGACTAATGCCTCATATAAGGCGTACAACGCATATTATGATGTTCTCTCACCGCAATAGCTTCGATTTTCATTTCTTTAATGCCCGATAGTCTTCTGACTTCGGGCACTCAGTATGCAGGTCTTCCCGATCCCTTGTGATACGGGGGAATTCCTGCACTCCGCGTGGTGCTCACCCACATAAACCCTGAATTAACCATGACCGGATACGGTAGGGTTTATTGTATCTAAAAAAAGCAATTTACTGATTTTATTATCAGCGAGACGGTTTTGCTTTTTTTCCGGAGATATCAATTTCTCATGCGAGAAGTTGAGGGCCAGCCATTACCAAAAATAAAGAGTTAAAAAATGTCAAAATTAAAAATAGCCGTAAGTCGTCTCTGCCCGGATAGTTTTTCGACGCAGCGCAGCATCATTAATGTTAATGAAACAAGTTTTATTGATATTGCTGCAGTGGTACTTTCCATCAATGATATTGAAGAAGGAAAACTCGACGAAATCGATGCAACAGGCTACGGCATCCCGGTCTTCGTTACGACGCATGGCGAAGAGCGGGTGCCGGCGGAATATTTACCGCGTATATCGGGTGTTTTCGAACACAACGAAGCGCGCAGCGCATTCTACGGCCGCCAGCTGGAAACCGCAGCCAGTCACTATGAAACCCAGCTGCGTCCGCCTTTCTTCCGCGCCCTGGTCGACTATGTCAATCAGGGTAACAGCGCTTTTGATTGTCCCGGTCATCAAGGAGGCGAGTTTTTCCGGCGCCACCCGGCGGGAAATCAGTTCGTTGAGTACTTTGGAGAGACGCTTTTCCGCGCCGACCTGTGCAACGCCGATGTAGCCATGGGGGATCTGCTTATCCATGAAGGCGCGCCCTGCATCGCCCAGCAGCACGCGGCGAAAGTCTTTAACGCGGATAAAACCTATTTTGTCCTCAACGGGACGTCATCATCCAACAAGGTTGTGCTTAATGCCCTGCTAACGCCGGGTGACCTGGTGCTCTTTGACCGTAATAACCATAAATCCAACCATCACGGCGCCTTGCTACAGGCCGGCGCCACGCCGGTCTACCTGGAGACAGCGCGTAACCCCTATGGTTTTATCGGCGGGATTGACGCCCATTGCTTTGAAGAGGGCTACCTGCGCGAGCTTATTTGCGAAGTCGCGCCGCAGCGGGCCACGGACGCGCGCCCCTTCCGCCTGGCGGTCATTCAGCTTGGAACCTATGACGGTACTGTTTATAACGCCCGTCAGGTCGTTGATAAGATTGGCCATCTATGCGACTACATTCTGTTTGACTCCGCCTGGGTGGGTTATGAACAGTTCATTCCGATGATGGCCGATTGCTCTCCGCTGTTATTAGAACTGAATGAGAACGATCCGGGTATTTTGGTCACCCAGTCCGTGCACAAGCAACAGGCCGGCTTCTCCCAGACCTCGCAGATCCATAAAAAAGATAGCCATATCAAAGGACAGCCGCGCTACGTGCCGCATAAACGCATGAATAACGCCTTCATGATGCACGCCTCCACCAGCCCGTTCTACCCGCTCTTCGCGGCACTTGATATCAACGCCAAAATGCATGAGGGGATCGGCGGGCGTAACATGTGGATGAATTGTGTGGCGAACGGCATTGATGCGCGCAAGCTGATCCTCGATAACTGTCAGCATATTCGACCGTTTGTACCGGAAACGGTCGATGGAAAACCCTGGGCATCTTACCCCACCGCGCAAATCGCCAACGATCTGCGTTTCTTCCACTTTGTCCCCGGCGAACAGTGGCATGCATTCGAGGGCTACGCGGAACAGCAATATTTCGTTGATCCCTGCAAACTTCTGCTCACCACCCCAGGTATCAATGCACGCAGCGGCGAATATGATGACTTTGGCGTACCGGCAACCATTCTCGCCAACTTTCTGCGTGAAAACGGCATTGTCCCGGAGAAATGCGACCTCAACTCGATCCTTTTTCTGCTGACGCCTGCGGAAGATATGGCCAAGCTGCAGCAGCTCGTTGCCCTGCTGGTGCGTTTCGAAAGCCTGCTGGCGTCCGACGTGCCGCTGGCCGACGTTCTGCCATCAATCTACCGGCAACATGAAGCGCGTTATGCCGGTTACACCCTGCGCCAGCTGTGCCAGGAGATGCACGATCTGTATTCCCGCAACAATGTGAAACAGCTGCAAAAAGAGATGTTCCGCAAAACGCACTTTCCCCGCGTCAGTATGAATCCTCAACAGGCCAACTACGCCTATCTGCGCGGAGAGGTTGAGCTGGTTCGCCTTGGGGATGCGGAAGGAAGAATTGCGGCGGAAGGCGCACTTCCTTACCCACCGGGCGTTCTTTGCGTTGTCCCCGGCGAAGTCTGGGGCGGCTCAGCGCTGCGTTATTTCAGCGCGCTGGAAGAAGGGATCAATCTGTTGCCAGGTTTTGCACCTGAGTTGCAGGGTGTGTATATCGAAGAACTGGACGGCCGTAAGCAGGTATGGTGCTACGTCATTCAGCAATGCGCCCCCAGGCACGCTCTGCTGAAAGGGGAAAAACTATGAGCAAGCCTAAGTCCAACAAAATGGGCGTTGTCCAGCTCACTATTCTGACCATCGTGAATATGATGGGCTCCGGGATCATTATGCTGCCGACCAAGCTTGCGGAGGTGGGTACCATCTCGATCATTTCATGGTTGGTGACCGCCGTCGGTTCAATGGCGCTGGCATGGGCATTCGCTAAGTGCGGGATGTTCAGCCGTAAATCCGGTGGGATGGGCGGCTACGCCGAGTATGCGTTCGGTAAATCCGGCAACTTTATGGCCAACTATACCTATGGCGTTTCGCTGCTGATTGCCAACGTCGCAATCGCGATCTCCGCCGTCGGCTACGGCACCGAGCTGTTCGGCGCCGCGCTGTCGCCGGTACAGATCGGTCTCGCAACCATCGGCGTGCTGTGGCTGTGCACCGTCGCCAACTTTGGCGGCGCGCGCATTACCGGACAGATCAGTAGTATCACCGTCTGGGGGGTGATCATTCCGGTTGTCGGCCTGTGCGTCATCGGCTGGTTCTGGTTTAGTCCAACCCTCTACGCCAGCTCATGGAATCCGCACCACGTACCGTTCTTCTCGGCCGTTGGTTCTTCCATTGCGATGACGCTGTGGGCCTTCCTCGGGCTGGAGTCGGCCTGCGCCAACGCCGAAGTCGTGGAAAATCCGGAACGCAACGTGCCCATTGCGGTGCTGGGAGGTACGCTGGGTGCGGCGGTAATTTATATCATCTCAACCAACGTGATTGCCGGGATTGTGCCAAATATGGATTTAGCTAACTCCACGGCACCGTTCGGGCTGGCCTTCGCGCAGATGTTTACTCCGGAAGCAGGCAAGGTCATCATGGCCCTGATGGTGATGTCCTGCTGCGGTTCGCTGCTCGGCTGGCAGTTCACTATCGCCCAGGTCTTTAAATCATCGGCCGATGAAGGCTATTTCCCGAAAATCTTCTCTCGGGTCACAAAAGTGGACGCTCCGGTTCAGGGTATGCTGACCATCGTGATCATCCAGAGCGGACTCGCGCTGATGACTATCAGTCCGTCGCTGAACAGCCAGTTCAATGTACTGGTAAACCTGGCGGTAGTGACCAATATCATCCCGTATATTCTGTCGATGGCCGCGTTGGTGATTATTCAGAAAATGGCGAACGTCAATCCGGCGAAAGCCAAATCCGCCAACGTTGTGGCCTTTATCGGCGCACTGTATAGCTTTTACGCGCTCTACTCCTCCGGCGAAGAAGCCATGCTGTACGGCTCGATCGTCACCTTCCTCGGTTGGACGCTTTATGGTCTGGTATCGCCACGTTTTGAGCTGAAAAACAAACACGGCTGATACCTGGCGAACCCGGATTATCGGCGATGCGCAGGAGCGGCTGGTGAGGTAATCTGAGTACAGTGATATAAAAAAGGAGCCCTGCGGCTCCTTTTTCGTTTAGGCGTTTTTCAGCACTTCGCTGACAATTTCTACCGCCTCTTTCTCAATCTGCTTGCGATGCTCTTCGCCGAGGAAGCTTTCGCAGTAGATCTTGTAGGCGTCTTCCGTGCCTGACGGACGGGCGGCAAACCAGCCGTTATCGGTCATCACTTTCAGACCGCCGATCGACGCGCCGTTGCCAGGCGCGGCGGTCAGGCGAGCGGTGATTGGATCGCCCGCCAGCGTACTTGCGCTGACCATCTCCGGCGACAGCTTCGACAGCGCCGCTTTTTGCGCGGAAGTTGCCGATGCCTGCAGGCGGTTATAGCTCGGCGCGCCGAAGCGTGCGGCCAGCTCATCATAGTGCTGCTGCGGGTTTTTACCAGTGACGGCGGTGATTTCCGCGGCCAGCAGGCACATGATGATACCGTCTTTGTCGGTGGACCACGGCGTGCCGTCAAAACGCAGGAACGAAGCGCCCGCGCTCTCTTCACCGCCGAAGCCAAAGCTGCCGTCAAACAGGCCGTCAACGAACCATTTAAAGCCTACCGGCACTTCCACCAGCTTACGGCCAAGGTCACCGACCACGCGGTCGATCATCGCCGAGGAGACCAGCGTTTTGCCGACGGCAACCTCTTTGCCCCACTGCGGACGGTGCTGGAACAGATAGTTGATCGCCACCGCCAGATAGTGGTTCGGGTTCATCAGACCGGCCGGGGTAACGATGCCGTGACGGTCGTAATCCGGATCGTTGGCGAAGGCCAGATCAAACTTGTCGCGCAGCGCCAGCAGGCCGGCCATCGCACACTCGGACGAGCAGTCCATGCGGATGGCGCCGTCTTTATCCAGATGCATAAAGCGGAAAGTTTGATCGACATGATCGTTAACGATGGTCAGATTCAGCTTGTAGTACTCTGCGATGCGCTTCCAGTATTCAATACCGGAACCGCCCAGCGGATCGACGCCAAGCTTGAGGCCCGCTTTTTGAATCGCCGCCATATCGACGATATCCGCCAGCCCTTCAATAAACGGCTGAACCAGATCCTGCTCTTTCACGTGGCCGGAGGCCAGAGCAGCATCGAGGGAGATGCGCTTCACGCCCTGCAGGCCGGAAGCCAGCAGTTCGTTAGCCCGGTTCTCCACCACCTTGGTGACGTTGGTATCAGCCGGACCACCGTTCGGCGGGTTGTACTTGATACCGCCATCTTCCGGCGGGTTATGCGACGGCGTAATCACGATGCCATCCGCCAGCGGACCACCATTTTTGTTGTGCACCAGAATAGCGTTGGAAATCGCCGGCGTCGGGGTGAAGCCGTTGTTTTCCTGCACGATCACATCAACACCGTTAGCTGCCAGTACTTCCAGTACGGAAATAAAGGCCGGCTCGGAGAGCGCATGGGTATCCTTACCGACGTAGCATGGACCGGTAATACCGTTCTTCGCGCGATCTTCCGCAATTGCCTGAGCAATCGCCAGAATATGCTGCTCGTTGAAGTTATGGCGACCTGCGCTGCCGCGATGGCCAGAGGTCCCGAACTTCACCGCATGCTCCGCATTGCCTGCTTCCGGCTTCAGTACATAGTACTGGGCAGTCAGCTGGGCGACGTTAATCAAATCACTCTGTTGTGCAGGCTGCCCCGCACGCTTATCGATTGCCATTGCCTGATCCTTCTGATGCAAGGGTGAATAAAGCTAGATCGTGCCGCAAACCTTCTCAATCAACTCCGCGGGGAATTGCATTGACTGCATGATATGTTCAATCATGCTGCATTTACGGCCAGTATTGGTATTGGTAATCACCCACCACGGCGTGCCGGGGACCTGCTTAGGTTTGGTCTGATTGCCGCTTTTCAGCAGGATGCGGGCGTCTTCAGCGAAATAGGTACGCGTACGTCCGTGCAGAGACTCGGTGGCCGCAGCAAACGCTTTGCCGTCCAGCGAGTAAAGCGTCGTCAGTACCAGCATAAAACGGTTTACCGCGCGCTTTTGTTCGGCATATTCATCAGATAACAGCAGCTCGCGCACGGCGCGGACCTTATCCTTCACCGGATTCGCGGGCCTGGCCTCAACAACAGCGGTCGGAGCCGGAGCCGGCGCGGCTTTCGCGACGGAGGTGGCAGTCTGGGAAGCGGCGGAAAATTTCAGCATGCGCCGTAAAATGTCGGATGCACTCTCACCAATATGCTGGGTGTGGCTGGCAATATAGCGATAGAGATCATCATCAACTTCAATTGTTTTCATCTTAATCCAGTGCGATATCTTATTCTGAATACAAGTTGTCAGGATTATAAGGACAAATCCTAACCGCGGATAGCGTCAAACCAGGATGGCGGTAAAACTCAGATAGCTCTGGGTCTTGCAGCCGGATGGCAGAATGTCCAACATAATACCCTAACCCGACGGAGCGAAAAAAAGAACTTTGCCATGAAATTAAATAGCCGCGCGCAATCTGCACAAAATCCGCACAATAATTCCCCTGTGGTCCTGGTTCACGGTCTGTTTGGCAGCCTTGATAACCTCGGTATCCTCGCACGCGACCTGGTCGCCGACTACGATATTTTGCAGGTCGATATGCGCAATCACGGTCTTTCCCCGCGCGATCCGCAGATGACCTACGCCGCTATGGCTCAGGATCTGCTCGACACCCTTGACGATCTTCAGCTGGAAAAAGCGACCTTTATCGGCCACTCAATGGGCGGTAAAGCGGTGATGGCGCTGAGCGCCCTGGCCCCGGAACGCATCGACGGCCTGGTGGCTATTGATATCGCGCCGGTGGATTATCACGTCCGTCGCCATGACGAAATCTTTGCCGCCATTAACGCCGTGACCGCTGCCGGCGCCGCAACCCGTCAGCAGGCGGCGGCAATTATGCGCGAGCATCTGCAGGAAGAGGGAGTCATTCAGTTTCTGCTGAAATCCTTCGTTGACGGCCAGTGGCGTTTTAACGTGCCGGTCCTGTGGGATCAATATAGCCATATCGTCGGCTGGCAGCCGGTTCCCGCGTGGCCGCATCCGGCCCTGTTTATCCCAGGCGGCAACTCTCCCTACATGACCGATGAATATCGCGACGCGCTGCTGGCTCAGTTCCCTCAGGCCCGCGCGCACGTGATTGCCGGCGCAGGCCATTGGGTCCATGCGGAGAAACCGGAAGCGGTATTGCGCGCAATTCGCCGATATCTCTCCTCTTTAGCGGCATAACTGGCTAAAAACTGCCCGACCGCGCCGCAGAATGCCCGCGGTCGTTGGCGCAGCGGTTCGCCTGATGTATTATGGCGCGCTATCTGTGTCGGCAATGGCCCGACAACTCGTTTCCCCGAAGTCACTCTGAATCATGGCAAAAGAACAAACGGACCGTACGACATTAGATTTGTTCGCAACCGAGCGTCGCCCGGGTAGACCAAAGACCAATCCGCTTTCGCGCGACGAGCAGCTGCGCATCAATAAACGCAACCAGCTTAAACGCGACAAAGTTCGCGGCTTAAGGCGCGTGGAGCTCAAGCTCAACGCTGAAGCGGTTGATGCGCTCAACGAGTTAGCTGATGCCCGTAATATGAACCGTAGCGATCTGATTGAAGAGATGTTGATGAACCAGCTGGCAGCCCTGCATAGCCAGGGTAAAGTCTGAGAAACCTCAAAAACAACACTTTCATGTAGCAGAGTGTGCAGTCGGGTGTGATTGCTGTTTCCGCGCCCTTCCCTGTTCTGCTATGATTGCCGTTATCTGCGGGCATTACGCCACTACCACATCATTAAGTTTCAAGAGGTTATTTTACTCATGGCAATCATCGGCATCTTTTTTGGCAGCGACACCGGCAACACCGAAAATATTGCAAAAATGATCCAAAAGCAGCTTGGTAAAGATGTTGCTGATGTTCACGACATTGCCAAAAGCAGCAAAGAAGACCTGCAAGGTCATGATATTCTGCTGCTGGGCATCCCAACCTGGTACTACGGTGAAGCGCAGTGTGACTGGGATGATTTCTTCCCGACGCTGGAAGAGGTCGATTTCAACGGTAAGCTGGTAGCCCTGTTTGGCTGCGGCGACCAGGAAGACTACGCTGAATACTTCTGTGACGCGCTGGGTACCATTCGCGACATCATCGAACCGCGCGGCGCAACCATCGTCGGCCACTGGCCGACTGCAGGCTACCATTTTGAAGCCTCTAAAGGTCTCGCCGATGACGACCATTTCGTCGGTCTGGCTATCGATGAAGACCGTCAGCCTGAGCTGACCAACGAGCGCGTAGAGAAGTGGGTTAAACAGATTTCTGAAGAACTGCATCTCGAAGAAATCAAAAACGCCTGATCGTTAAACGGCGCTACCTTCGGGTATCGCCGTATTGATAGGTAAAAGCAATAAAACTAATAGCTACAAGTTTTTAACTTTTAATCACATATCTGTACAATGTCCTCTGATTTAACGAGGAGACGTGACACAGTTTGTAGCGTGTGCCTCGTTTTTGACAGCATACAAGGCTCGATGCTTGCGGTTTTCATTTCATCATGGCAGTTCTATAATGAGACGCATTACATCGGGTGATTCTCTGTATTACTTCCGCTAATGGAAGTAGATCGTTTAGCAACAGGACAGATTCCGCATGACTGACAACAATACCGCATTGAAGAAGGCTGGCCTGAAAGTCACACTTCCACGATTAAAAATTTTGGAAGTGCTGCAGGGGCCGGATAACCATCACGTCAGCGCGGAAGATTTATACAAACGCCTGATCGACATGGGTGAAGAGATCGGTCTGGCTACCGTTTATCGCGTACTGAACCAGTTTGATGATGCCGGCATTGTTACCCGCCATAATTTTGAAGGCGGTAAATCCGTTTTCGAACTGACGCAGCAGCATCATCACGATCACCTGATTTGCCTCGATTGTGGCAAAGTGATCGAATTCAGCGATGACTCCATCGAAGCGCGTCAGCGTGAAATTGCCCACCGTCACGGTATCCGCCTGACCAACCACAGCCTGTACCTGTACGGCCACTGTGCAGAAGGCGATTGCCGCGAAGATGAACACGCGCACGACGCGGTGGAAAAATAGTTTCCCGCAGCGTAAGCAGCAAAAAGCCAACCCGCAGGTTGGCTTTTTTTATGCCCGCAAATACGGAGTACGAGGGAAATCAGGGCCGGGTATTGTTGCTGCGGATCTCTTTCCAGATCTGGTCGCAGCGGGCTTTCACCGCCTGATCGTTGCCGGTGCGGGTCGCCAGGATACACTGCTGATAATCCAGCACGCGCACGCTTTCCTGATTAGCGAACTGCTGATGCTGCTTATCCTCTTTAAGAACGTTCAGCACGCTCTGGCACGCCTGAACTTTATCCGGATTCCCTTCTGCCGTATTGATGCAGGCGCTGTAGGCATCCTTCAATTTAGTATCTTCTTTTGGCGCCGGTGACTGCGTACAGGCCACCAGACCCGATGCCATGATGGCGATGAGCAATAGCTTCTTCATAATCAACCTCACGGGCTGGCGGCAGGCTTACGCCCGCCGCTGCGGCATCAGAAAATAGTGAACGGGGCAATAACCATAAACTTCACGTCGCGCTCATCCTGGAAGATGTTGCCGTAACCGCCGCTCCAGCTTGGAATATCGGAGTGGTTGTCGTACTGAGTGAAGTGGAGTTTGAACAGCGTTCCTTTCGCCCGGCCGTCCTGCACGGTATACATAGCATCGAGGCTGTAGGCCGACTCTTCCAGACGTTTGTCCGCGTTGTAGTACGCATCGGGCGTCGCCATTTTGCCTGGTTTCGCATCCCACGCGTAAACGTAAGACGCGCCAAACGCCCAGCCCGGCATATTCCAGTTTTTCATGTCGTACATGGCGCCGAAGAACACGGCTTTTTCGCCGTTGGCGTTGAAGTCTGAGCGGTTATCCCACCACACGTCCAGGCGACCGTTAGAGGATGCGTAGGTTGGAGTCATACGCTGCAGGAAGTAGCCCTGCTGACCTTCAGCCTTCACCCAGGTGCCTTCCAGACGCAGGTCCAGCACGTCGGCAACCTTGTAGCCAAAGGTTAGCGCCTGCAGCCAGGCGGTGCCGTCATAAATATCATTCGCGCCGCCGTTGCTGACCTTATCGCGGGTACCGTAGAACTGATAGCTGGTGCTTAACGGAGCGCCGGCGACGTCAAATTTATAGCTGGCCTTAGCAAAATACTGGTCGATATAGCCTTGAGCCTGGCCAAACGCGGCTTCCAGCACGAGGTCATTTTTAAAATCATATTTGGCTCCCAGAGAGTGCAGATAATCGACTTTCGTCTTCTTATCGTTCTGATAGAACTCATCCATCTCAATGTGCCACGGCGCTTTGTATTCGTTCGTCCACATGTAGGAGAAACTCAGCGCGCCAGAGTCGCCGTAATCAAAGTTGGCTCCGGCTTCGGCACCTTGATAAGTGCCCGGCATAAAGCTCCAGTGCGGAGCCAGCAGCGTTTGCCCGGTTGGCTGAATATAGCCAGCGCGCGCCCACGCCGGGCCATACTTAAATTTTGCCGCCGCTTTATAGAGGCTAATCCCGCTCTTGTCGCCGGAGTAATCTTCGTCGTAGGCTTTGTTTCTTGAGGAGAAGGCAATTTCGTTCGGGTGACCGCTTTCGCTGCTTTCCGCCATTTCAATTGCGGTAAAGGCAGCCACGTCAATACCAAACATATCGGCAGCATAGCCGGACTGGAAATCCAGGTTGGCGTTCCAGGTTGAATGCGAAAGGTTGGTTTTGTACTTATCGCCGTCGGTGACGTCTTTACGGTCGCGCTCACGCTGCCAGTAATAGATACCGCCGGTTAACGTGGAATCATCAATAAAACCTGCTGCGCTGGCCTGCGGAACAACGATCCAGCACGACATCGCGGTGACGGCGGCAATAGCCAGCGCCAGCGTACTACGTTTGCCACTAAACGTACGCATGTGCATATCCTCTTTGACGTTTTAAAACGCGGAGCCAAAGGCAAGCCGCGAAAATAAATAAGACTGCTAAAAAGCGGTGCGGTAAAAATCCGCATACCCACTCTGGATAGACTATTTTTCGTGACGCGAATTATCAATCTCTTTCGCCGACCAAATCTTAAGATTATGACAAAGCGCACATAATCTATGTCTTTTTGTTACAGCCTGGGATTTCGTACATTTAGCACGGAAGTATTTGCAAAATCAGGATAAAAGATGAGATGGAAACGCTTACAGCGGTTTTTTACACAAAAATAACAGACGGGCCAGGCGGGATATATTACAAGCTGTAAACAAGATTAATTCGCATCGCGAAAATAACCAAATGAGTCAGCTAAATGCGGAAATAAAAAAACGCCGCGCGATGCGGCGTTTTTGATGACGATGCGGCGACGCGGGTTTATGCGCCGATCTTCGCCCAGGTATCACGCAGGCCAACGGTGCGGTTGAACACCAGACGGTCGGCGCTTGCATAGCGGCTGTCGAGGCAGAAGTAGCCTTCACGCTCGAACTGCAGGGCCTTACCGGCCTGCGCCTGCGCCAGGCTCGGCTCGGCGAAGCCGTGCTTGATAACCAGCGATTCAGGGTTCATTACGGCAAGGAAGTCCTCTTCTGCGCCCGGATTCGGCACGCTGAACAGACGGTCGTACAGGCGAATTTCTACCGGCAGCGCGTGCGCCGCGCTCACCCAGTGGATAACGCCCTTCACCTTGCGGCCGTCCGCCGGATCTTTGCTCAGCGTATCGGCATCATAGGTGCAGAAGATAGTGGTGATATTGCCCTCTGCATCCTTCTCTACGCGCTCGGCTTTGATCACGTAGGCATTGCGCAGGCGAACCTCTTTGCCCAGCACCAGACGCTTGTACTGCTTGTTGGCTTCCTCACGGAAGTCAGCGCGATCGATCCAGATCTCACCGCTGAACGGCACGTCGCGGCTGCCCATCTCCGGCTTGCTCGGGTGGTTCGGCATGGTCACATTTTCACTGCCGCCCTGCGGATAGTTTTCGATAACCAGTTTTACCGGATCGATAACGGCCATTGCGCGCGGGGCGTTTTCGTTCAGATCTTCGCGAATGCAGGACTCCAGCGACGCCATTTCAATGGTGTTGTCCTGTTTGGTCACGCCGATGCGCTTACAGAACTCGCGAATCGATTCGGCGGTATAGCCGCGACGACGCAGGCCGGAAATGGTCGGCATACGCGGATCGTCCCAGCCCTCCACATGCTTCTCGGTCACCAGCTGGTTCAGCTTGCGCTTGGACATCACGGTATATTCGAGATTCAGGCGCGAGAATTCGTACTGGCGCGGGTGAACCGGGATGCTGATGTTATCCAGCACCCAATCGTACAGGCGACGGTTGTCCTGGAACTCCAGCGTACACAGAGAGTGCGTGATGCCTTCCAGCGCATCGCTGATGCAGTGGGTAAAGTCGTACATCGGGTAGATGCACCACTTGCTGCCGGTCTGATGGTGATCGGCGAATTTAATGCGGTACAGCACCGGGTCGCGCATAACGATAAACGGCGAGGCCATATCGATTTTCGCACGCAGGCAGGCTTTACCTTCCGCAAAACCACCGGCGCGCATTTTTTCAAACAGCGCCAGGTTCTCTTCTACGCTGCGATCGCGGTACGGGCTGTTTTTGCCCGGCGCTTTCAGCGAACCGCGGTATTCGCGAATTTCTTCCGCCGACAGTTCGTCAACGTATGCCAGGCCTTTATTAATCAGTTCAACGGCGTAGCTGTGCAGCTGGTCGAAATAATCAGACGAGTAGCAAACTTTCCCGGACCAGTGGAAACCTAACCACTGCACGTCGTTTTTAATCGACTCAACGTATTCGATATCTTCCTTCACCGGGTTGGTGTCATCGAAGCGCAGGTTGCATTGGCCTTGATAATCCTGAGCAATGCCGAAGTTCAGGCAAATCGATTTCGCGTGGCCAATGTGCAGATAACCGTTCGGCTCCGGCGGGAAGCGCGTATGAACGGTGGTGTGCTTACCAGTAGCCAGATCTTCATCAATGATCTGACGAATAAAGTTAGTTGGGCGGGCTTCTGCCTCACTCATCGTGGGTTCCTCAAAGCGTAAACAACGTATAACGGGACATGATCTTACAAGCAGGACGTGGAGACAACTATTAGTTACTGAAAATACGTATCTGAAGGAGATTATGGGGTCATTTGCTGCAAAAAAAAGCGGCGGAGGTTTCCCCCCGCCGCACAGGCATAAACTCTACTCAGGAGCCTTACTTGCCTTTAATCTCATACAGCGGCGTCTGGCCGGCGATAACTTTACCGGTCGCCAGAATCACCAGCGCGCTGTAATCATCGCTGTTGCTGCAGACTACCGGGCTAATCATCGAACGGGCGTTCGCGTTAAGGAAGTCCAGATCCATTTCCAGAATCGGCTGACCGGCCTTCACTTCCGCGCCCTCTTCCACCAGGCGTTTGAAGCCCTGGCCGTTCAGCGCGACGGTATCAATGCCCATATGGACGACGATTTCCGCACCGTTTTCCGTTTCCAGACAGAACGCGTGGTTGGTATTGAAGATCTTAACGATGGTACCCGCAGCCGGGGAGACAACGATCTTATCGGTCGGTTTCACCGCCACGCCGTCACCGACGGCCTTGCTGGCGAACGCTTCGTCCGGGACCTGCTCCAGCGCCACGATATCACCGGTAACGGGTGAAACCAGCGCGGCGATAGTTTTCGCGTTAGCCACAGCCTGCGGTTTCGCAGCCGCGGCGGCGACAGGCGCGCTGTCGGTTGCGGCGGCAGTAGCGGCTACCGGGCCACGTGCTACCACTTTTTTCATCTCATCACCGACGGACTCTGCTTTCGCACCGACGATAACCTGGATGGTTTGTTTGTTCAGTTTAACCACGCCGGAAGCGCCGAGGCGTTTACAGGCTGCATCGTTAACGCGCGCGGAATCCACAACGCTCAGACGCAGACGGGTAATACAGGCATCAATCGCCTTCAGGTTGTCAGTCCCGCCGACGGCCGCAATGTACTGCGTAGCCAGCTGAGTCAAACCTTCCTCGGTGTTGCTGTTGGCTTCCGAAGTCACCACGTCGTCAGTTTTATCTTCACGACCCGGCGTTTTCAGGTTGAACATGCGGATAACCGCGCTGAACAGCAGGAAGTAGATGAAGAAGAACACCACGCCCATGACAATCAGCATCCAGACGTTTTTGCTGGCTGCCGGCAGGCTGTACATCAGAACATAGTCAATGGCCCCTGCGGAGAAGGAGAAGCCCGCGTGGATACCCAGCGACGTTGCCACAAACAGGCTGATGCCGGTCAGGATGGCGTGCAGGAGGTACAGGAGCGGAGCCAGGAACATGAACAGGAATTCCAGCGGCTCGGTAACACCGGTCAGGAACGCGGTGATAGCGACCGACAGCAGCATACCGCCAACCATCGGACGACGCTCTTTCGGCGCAGCGAAGTACATCGCCAGCGCCGCACCCGGCAGACCGAACATCATGATCGGGAAGAAGCCGGACATGAACATCCCCGCGGTGCCGTCGCCGGCGTAGAAGCGGTTGATGTCGCCGTGGAACACCGCGCCTGCCGCGTTGGTGAACTCACCAATCTGGAACCAGGCAATGGTATTCAGCACCTGATGCAGACCGGTTGGGATCAGCAGACGGTTGATGAAACCGAAGATACCGGAACCCACCGCGCCCTCAGCCACGATCCACTCGCCGCCGGCGTGAATAGCGTGCTGTACCGGAGGCCAGACGTAGCCAAAGATGGCCGCCAGCACCAGGCAGAAGAAGCCGGTAGCGATAGGAACAAAACGTTTCCCACCGAAGAAGCTCAGGAAATCAGGCAGCTTAATGCCAGCCCAGCGGTTATAAACGGCACCGCCGACCAGACCGGTAATGATACCCGCCAGCACGCCCATGTTGATTTCAGGGTTGATGGTGACCATTGCTTTTGTTAATACGAAATAACCTACCGCACCGGCCAATGCCGCGGCGCCGGCGCTGTCTTTAGACCAGCTGGACGCCACGCCGATCGCAAAAATCAGCGCCAGGTTATCAAAGATCGCCCCGCCTGCCTGCGCGATGAACGCCACGTTAAGCAGATCGGGTTGACCGAATCGCAGCAGCAGCGCCGCGACGGGCAGCACCGCGATAGGGAGCTGTAACGCCCTACCGAGCCGCTGAAAGAAACCTAAAATATTCATCTTATTCCCCCTATGAGACCCCGATGAGGCTCACTCAAAGCCATTTTTTTATTGTGTAAAAAGGTCAGTTTTTTAACTTACCCGCAAAGTGTGTGAAAATTTAATTCGTATCGCAAATTAAACGCGTATTTTTTGTGACTATAATCACCAAATATCGTATTAACCCCTCCCCTGGACTGGCTAACAACGAAAACTTATTTTATCATTCAAAAAATCAACACGGATTGACCCGGTCGGCGTAGTTACTGCAATACTCTTCATAGAGTACTGGCGCCAATCCGCCAGGTTATAATTTAACTATAGAGGTGAAGAATGAGACTGATTCCCCTGGTAACAGCTGAACAAGTAGGCAAATGGGCTGCTCGCCACATCGTTAACCGCATTAATGCGTTCAAACCGACTGCGGACCGTCCGTTTGTACTGGGTCTGCCTACCGGTGGTACACCTCTTACCGCCTACAAAGCTCTGGTTGAGATGCACAAAGCGGGCCAGGTCAGCTTCGAACACGTTGTTACTTTCAACATGGATGAGTACGTTGGCCTGCCGAAGGAGCACCCGGAAAGCTATCATAGCTTTATGCACCGCAACTTCTTTGATCACGTTGATATTCAGGCAGAAAACATTAACCTGCTCAACGGTAATGCGCCAGACATCGATGCAGAATGTCGTCGCTATGAAGAAAAAATCCGCTCCTACGGCAAAATTAATCTGTTTATGGGCGGCGTAGGTAACGATGGTCACATCGCGTTCAACGAGCCGGCTTCTTCTCTGGCTTCCCGTACCCGTATTAAAACCCTGACCCATGACACCCGCGTGGCGAACTCCCGCTTCTTCGACGGCGACGTTGACCTGGTACCGAAATATGCGCTGACCGTTGGCGTTGGCACCCTGCTGGATGCCGAAGAAGTGATGATTCTGGTGCTGGGCCATCAGAAAGCGCTGGCGCTGCAGGCGGCGGTAGAAGGCAACGTCAACCACATGTGGACCATTACCTGTCTGCAGCTGCACCCGAAAGCAGTGATCGTTTGCGACGAGCCGTCCACCATGGAACTGAAAGTGAAGACGCTGAAATACTTCAACGAATTAGAAGCCGAAAACGTCAAAGGGCTGTAATCTGGTCCCGTCCTGCGGCTACCCCCGCGGGACATTTCTTTTTTTCTGATGCACAAAATCATTCAGGCGGCAGTAAAACGGTCAATTAACGGTCTGCTAAAGAGGCTGGCTTGAAGGATAGCGTGCGTAAACCGGGGGTCGTATGTATGCATTAACCCAAGGCCGGATCTATACCGGTCATGAAATTCTGGATGACCATGCGATAGTTATCGCTGATGGCCTTATCGAACGAATCTGTTCCCTGGCTGATTTACCGTCCGAGATTGAGCAACGCTCGGTCAACGGCGCCATTCTCGCCCCCGGTTTTATCGACGTCCAGCTGAACGGCTGCGGCGGCGTGCAGTTTAACGACAGCCCGGATGCGGTGACCGTCGAAACGCTGGAAATCATGCAGAAGGCCAACGAACGATCCGGCTGCACCAGCTATCTGCCAACGCTGATTACCTCCAGCGACGATCTGATGAAACAGGGCGTGCGCGTCATGCGCGAGTACCTGCAAAAATATCCTAACCAGGCGCTGGGCCTGCACCTTGAAGGCCCGTGGCTGAACATCGTAAAAAAAGGGACTCACAACCCGGACTACGTGCGTAAACCGGACGCCGCGCTGGTGGACTTCCTGTGCGAAAATGCCGATGTCATCACCAAGGTGACCCTTGCTCCGGAGCGCGTCGGGCCAGAAGTGATTCGCCAGCTGGTCAACGCCGGGATTGTCGTCTCCGCAGGGCACTCCAACGCCACCCTTAAGGAAGCCAAAATCGGTTTCCGCGCGGGCATCACTTTTGCGACCCATCTGTATAACGCCATGCCGTATATTACCGGTCGCGAGCCGGGCCTGGCGGGCGCTATTTTTGACGAGCCGGACGTTTACTGCGGTATTATCGTCGACGGTATGCACGTTGATTATGCTAACGTACGCAATGCGAAGCGCCTGAAGGGCGACAAGCTGTGCCTCGTAACCGATGCGACCGCGCCGGCGGGTGCCAATATTGAGCAGTTCATTTTTGCTGGTAAAACAATATACTACCGTAACGGACTGTGCGTAGATGAAAACGGTACCCTCAGTGGTTCTTCGCTGACCATGATTGAAGGCGTGCGTAATCTCGTTGAACATTGCGGTATCGCGCTGGAAGAAGTGTTGCGGATGGCAACCCTCTACCCTGCGCGTGCCATTGGCGTGGAAAAGCAGCTCGGCAGCATTGCGCCGGGAATGGTCGCTAACCTGACCGCCTTTACCCGCGACTATAAAATCATCAAGACCATCGTTAATGGTAACGAGGTCGTCACTGAGTAAGTAAAAGTATGACAGCAGGCGGACATGCTCAAATTGGTAACGTTGATCTCGTAAAACAGCTGAACAGCGCGGCCGTATACCGCCTGATTGACCAGCATGGCCCTATCTCGCGCATTCAGATCGCGGAACAAAGCCAGCTTGCCCCTGCCAGCGTGACTAAAATCACGCGTCAACTGATTGAACGCGGGCTGATCAAAGAAGTCGATCAGCAGGCCTCCACCGGAGGCCGCCGCGCCATCTCCATCATTGCGGAGACCCGCAGCTTCCAGGCCATCGGCATACGCCTCGGCCGCTACGACGCCACGCTGACCCTGTACGATTTAAGCAGCAAGACGCTGGAAGAGGAGCACTTCCCGCTGCCGGAACGCACCCAGGAAACCCTCGAACACGCGCTGCTGAACATCATCGCCGCCTTTAGCGAACGCTGCCAGCGCAAGATCCGCGAACTCATCGCCATCTCGGTGATTTTACCCGGCCTTGTCGATCCGGAAAGCGGCGTCATCCGCTACATGCCGCACATTCAGGTAGAGAACTGGGGTCTGGTAGAGGCGCTGGAAAAACGCTTTAAAGTCACCTGTTTTGTCGGCCATGATATCCGCAGTCTGGCGCTGGCTGAGCACTACTTTGGGGCAAGTCAGGACTGCGAGGACTCTATTCTGGTGCGCGTCCACCGCGGCACCGGGGCGGGAATCATCTCCAACGGACGCATTTTTATCGGCCGCAACGGTAACGTGGGCGAGATCGGCCATATCCAGGTCGACCCGCTCGGCGAACGCTGCCACTGCGGCAACTTCGGCTGCCTGGAGACCGTTGCCGCGAATGCGGCCATCGAACAGCGGGTGCGCCACCTGCTGGAACAGGGCTATCAGAGTCGCCTTAGCGTCGATGAGTGCAATATAAAAGCCATCTGCAAAGCCGCCAATAAGGGCGATACCCTGGCCTGCGAGGTTATCGAACACGTCGGTCGCCACCTGGGGAAAACCATCGCCATCGCCATTAACCTGTTCAACCCGCAGAAAGTGGTGATCGCCGGTGAAATCATCGAAGCCGAAAAGGTTTTGCTGCCGGCCATCGAAGGCTGTATTAACGCCCAGGCGCTAAAAGCGTTTCGTAAAAATCTGCCGGTGGTGCGTTCCACGCTCGACCATCGTTCGGCGATCGGCGCCTTTGCGCTGGTGAAACGCGCGATGCTCAACGGGATCCTGCTCCAGCGTTTGCTGGAAAGTTAGCGTATTCTGGTTCACGAATTTCTGCTTTTCTTCAACGATGTCGGACTGTCCATGACCATTCAAAACGTAATTTGTGATATTGACGGCGTGCTGATGCACGACAATGTGGCCGTACCGGGCGCTGCTGAATTTATCAAACGCATTCTCGAAAAAGATATGCCGCTGGTGATGTTGACCAACTATCCGTCCCAGACCGGCCAGGATCTGGCAAACCGCTTCGCCACGGCGGGCATTGACGTCCCGGATAGCGCCTTTTATACCTCAGCTATGGCGACCGCCGACTTTCTGCGCCGTCAGGAAGGCAAAAAAGCCTACGTTGTGGGTGAAGGCGCGCTGATCCACGAGCTTTATAAGGCTGGCTTCACCATCACCGACGTCAACCCGGATTTTGTCATCGTCGGCGAGACCCGCTCCTTCAACTGGGAGATGATGCACAAAGCGGCCTTCTTCGTGGCAAACGGCGCGCGCTTTATTGCCACCAATCCGGACACCCACGGCCGCGGCTTCTACCCGGCCTGCGGCGCGCTGTGCGCGGGCATTGAGAAGATCTCCGGCCGCAAGCCGTTTTACGTCGGCAAGCCGAGCCCGTGGATTATCCGCTCCGCGCTGAACAAGATGCAGGCGCACTCCGAGCAAACCGTGATTGTCGGCGATAACCTGCGTACCGATATTCTGGCGGGCTTCCAGGCCGGGCTGGAAACGATCCTCGTGCTGTCCGGCGTCTCGACGCTCGACGATATCGACAGCCTGCCGTTCCGGCCGTCGTGGATCTATCCGTCGGTCGCCGAAATTGATATTTTCTAAGCCAAACCACGTCCCAGGACGTGGTTTTTCATTTATCGCCGGCAATTAAAAAACCTCATCTAATAAAATCAGCTTATTTTTGAATATCCATCAATAAAGCCGCTCAAAACATGCTCTTTTTTTAATATTCAACAATCACAATTGCGTTTTTTCCTGTTAGCCCCGTAAATCCCTTGCACCGCCCTCTCCTTTGCGGCATTTTCTTAAGCACGCACTAAGACCTCGCAACAAGACGACGTCTGCACAACATCAAATACGACAGGGTAACGGAGAAGGCTATGTGTTCAATTTTCGGCGTACTGGATATTAAAACTGACGCGGTAGAACTGCGTAAAAAGGCACTGGAGCTTTCCCGCCTGATGCGCCACCGCGGGCCGGACTGGTCCGGCGTCTACGCCAGCGATAAAGCCATTCTGGTACATGAACGTTTGTCTATCGTTGACGTTAACGCCGGCGCTCAGCCGCTGTATAACCAACAAAAAACTCACGCCCTGGCGGTAAACGGCGAAATTTATAACCACCAGGCGCTGCGCGCAGAATACGGCGACCGCTATACCTTCCAGACCGGTTCAGACTGCGAAGTCATCCTCGCGCTGTATCAGGAAAAAGGTCCGGCCTTCCTCGACGATCTGCAGGGAATGTTTGCTTTCGCGCTGTACGACAGCGAGAAGGATGCTTATCTGATCGGCCGCGACCATATCGGTATTATTCCGCTGTATATGGGTCACGACGAACACGGTAACTTCTACGTCGCATCAGAAATGAAGGCGCTGGTTCCGGTGTGCCGCACCATTAAAGAGTTCCCGGCCGGCAGCTACCTGTGGAGCAAAGATGGCGAAATCCGCGAATACTACCAGCGCGACTGGTTTGATTACGACGCGGTAAAAGACAACGTTACCGATAAAAACGAACTGCGTCAGGCTCTGGAAGAGTCGGTGAAAAGCCACCTGATGTCCGACGTTCCTTACGGCGTGCTGCTTTCCGGCGGTCTGGACTCTTCGGTCATTTCCGCAATCACCAAAAAGTTCGCCGCCCGTCGCGTTGAAGATCAGGAGCGTAGCGAAGCCTGGTGGCCGCAGCTGCACTCATTTGCCGTCGGCCTTGAAGGGTCGCCGGATCTGAAAGCCGCGCAGGAAGTGGCCAACCATCTGGGTACCGTGCACCACGAGATCCACTTCACCGTGCAGGAAGGCCTCGACGCCATTCGCGACGTGATCTATCACATCGAAACTTACGACGTGACCACCATCCGCGCGTCGACCCCGATGTACCTGATGTCGCGTAAAATCAAAGCGATGGGCATCAAGATGGTGCTGTCAGGCGAAGGTTCTGATGAGGTCTTTGGCGGCTATCTCTATTTCCACAAAGCGCCGAACGCCAAAGAGCTGCATGAAGAAACCGTGCGCAAGCTGCAGGCGCTGCATATGTTTGACTGCGCCCGTGCGAACAAAGCGATGTCCGCGTGGGGCGTGGAAGCCCGCGTGCCGTTCCTCGACAAGCAGTTCCTCGACGTCGCGATGCGCATCAACCCGCAGGATAAGATGTGCGGCAACGGTAAAATGGAAAAGCATATCCTGCGCGAATGCTTTGAATCCTACCTGCCGGCAAGCGTGGCGTGGCGTCAGAAAGAGCAGTTCTCTGATGGCGTCGGCTACAGCTGGATCGATACGCTGAAAGAAGTTGCGGCCAAACAGATTTCCGACCAGCAGCTGGAAACCGCCGGCTTCCGTTTCCCGTACAACACGCCATCGTCGAAAGAGGCGTATCTGTACCGTGAAATCTTCGAAGAGCTGTTCCCGCTGCCAAGCGCCGCGGAGTGTGTCCCCGGTGGCCCGTCAGTCGCCTGCTCTTCGGCTAAAGCGATCGAATGGGATGAAACCTTCAAAACCATGAACGATCCGTCAGGACGCGCGGTAGGCGTGCACCAGTCGGCCTATAAATAATCACGCCAGACGACAAACGGACCCCGCGGGGTCCGTTTTTTTATGCCTTTATTTACGGCTTAAAAGCGATAAATAACCAATAATTGCCGATTATTCCACCACGCTGTTCGCAACCTAACCAAACAGTCACATTCCGGCGATTTTCCTTGAAAAAGAGGTTGACGCTCGCAGGCCCAATACGCATAATGCGCCCCGCAACGCCGATAAGGTAACGCGAAAAAAAAGATGGCTACGTAGCTCAGCTGGTTAGAGCACATCACTCATAATGATGGGGTCACAGGTTCGAATCCCGTCGTAGCCACCATCTTTTTTTGCGGGAGTGGCGAAATTGGTAGACGCACCAGATTTAGGTTCTGGCGCCGCAAGGTGTGCGAGTTCAAGTCTCGCCTCCCGCACCATTCACCGAAAGCGTTGCGCGGATGGGGTATCGCCAAGCGGTAAGGCACCGGTTTTTGATACCGGCATTCCCTGGTTCGAATCCAGGTACCCCAGCCATATTTCTTCGAGGTTAGCGGTTCACCGCGACGGTTATTGGGGTATCGCCAAGCGGTAAGGCACCGGTTTTTGATACCGGCATCCCCTGGTTCGAATCCAGGTACCCCAGCCATCGAAGAATATGATAAGATTTGGCTACGTAGCTCAGCTGGTTAGAGCACATCACTCATAATGATGGGGTCACAGGTTCGAATCCCGTCGTAGCCACCAGATAGGGAATTATTGATTCAGTTCGATAAATCCAAAAAAATTGTTGGGGTATCGCCAAGCGGTAAGGCTCTGGTTTCTGATACCAGCATTCCGAGGTTCGAATCCTCGTACCCCAGCCAATTTAAAAAAGTCGCTCACTTGTGAGCGCACCCGTTGGGGTATCGCCAAGCGGTAAGGCTCTGGTTTCTGATACCAGCATTCCGAGGTTCGAATCCTCGTACCCCAGCCACTTAGTAACAAAAAAGCTCGCTTCGGCGAGCTTTTTTGTTTTTATCGTCCGCCGTTTTCAGCGCACGCTAGCATCAAGCGCCTCCCCGGCTTCGCGCAGCGCAGGCCGGGGAGGTGCTTAGCTACAGCCCCAGCGCATACTTCAGCGCCTGACGCTTTAAAATGCCCGCCCGCGCCGCCGCCATCAGGCCGATATTGCGCAGCGCGCGCACCGGCGCCAGATCGTTGCTGAAGCCAACGTAAAACAGATCCATCCCCGACTGCATAATGAAATTATCGGCTCTCCGCCGCGTCTGATAGCGTTTGAGCACCGGCAGGCTGTCCCACTCCTCACCGCGATCCCGCGCGCGCGTTAAGACATCCAGCAGCGCATCAACGTCGCGATAGCCGAGGTTGACGCCCTGCCCCGCCAGCGGATGAATGGTATGCGCGGCGTCGCCCACCAGCGCCAGACCCGGCTGCACATACTGCAGCGCGTGGCGGCGGGTCAGCGGAAACGCGCCGGCGCTTAGCGGCGTGACATCGCCACAGCGCGACGGAAAGTGGCGCCCGATCTCCTGCCTGAGCTGCGCCATGCTCATCCCCTGCAGCTGACGAATTCGCGCGGGGGTGTCATACCAGACCAACGAGGCCCAGCGATCGAACAGCGGCAGAAACGCGCGCGGCCCGGACGGCGTAAACTGCTGCCAGGTGCTATCGCCGGGATCGTCGGAGCACTGGACGCTAATCAGCATGCAGGACTGCTGGTACTGCCACGCATGTACGCCAATACCGGCCAGCCGACGCACCTCGGAGTTTGCGCCGTCGGCGCCGATAACCAGCCGGGCCGCGCACTCGCCGCCGTCGCTCAGGCGCAATTGCGTATCCCCAGATTCGCGCAGCAGCGCCTGCAGCGAAACGCCAACCCGCAGCGTGACCTGCTCATGCGCTTCCAGAGCCTGCCACAGAGCAAGCTGCAGCACGTTATTCTCGACCATATAGCCCAGCTCAGACAGCGCCAGCTCCGCGGCATCGAAGGAGACGTGGGCCGCTTCCCACTCCCAGGTCTCGAGACGACGATAGGGATGCACGCGCATCGCGCGTATCGCCTCCCAGACGCCGAGGCTTTTCAACAGCCCGACTGAAGAAGAGCCGATCGCCGAAATGCGCACGTCCGGCGGTAGCGCCGGATCGAAGGCCGCGGGCGCGGCCTTCTCGATCACCGTCACCGTAAAACCGCGCTGCGCCAGCCCCAGCGCGAGGGCGCCGCCGACCATTCCACCGCCAATAATGGCGATATCCGTTGCGTGAGTTGTCATGGCAATTATCCTTAAAACCTCAATCCGTTCAGTTTACCGGATTTTCAGGCGCCCTGCGGCGATTACGCTCGCACTGGTCAGGGCACGACCAAAGCATTACAATATGCCCCCTGCAATCCTGGCTATACTCGTCGTTTTTCAAATTGCAGGTGCCCTGGCAGCGCCCGGTCCCCTGGCGAGCTGCGATTTTGCGGCCTGCCGCCTGCAATTCGAAATTCATAGAGCGTCTGTACCCGTCATTTTGGATATCTATAATTGAGCATGAGCATGTCGATGACAAAAAAACTCCATATTAAAACCTGGGGCTGTCAGATGAACGAATACGATTCATCAAAGATGGCCGATCTGCTGGATGCCACGCACGGGTATCAGCTCACTGAAATCGCGGAAGAAGCGGATGTACTGCTGCTCAATACCTGCTCAATCCGTGAGAAGGCCCAGGAAAAAGTCTTCCACCAGCTGGGCCGCTGGAAATTACTGAAAGAAAAAAATCCCAACCTGATTATCGGCGTCGGCGGCTGCGTCGCCTCGCAGGAAGGCAAGCTCATCCGTCAGCGCGCCCACTATGTCGACATTATTTTTGGCCCGCAGACGCTCCATCGCCTGCCGGAAATGATTAACTCGGTGCGCGGCAACCGCCGCCCGGTGGTCGACGTAAGCTTCCCGGAAATCGAAAAGTTCGACCGTCTGCCGGAACCTCGCGCCGACGGACCGACGGCGTTCGTCTCCATTATGGAAGGCTGCAACAAGTACTGTACCTACTGCGTGGTGCCCTATACCCGCGGCGAAGAGGTCAGCCGTCCTTCTGACGATATCCTGTTCGAAATTGCCCAGCTGGCGGCTCAGGGCGTCCGCGAGGTCAACCTGCTCGGACAGAACGTTAACGCCTGGCGCGGTGAAAACTACGACGGCACCACCGGCAGCTTTGCCGATCTGCTGCGTCTGGTCGCGGCGATCGACGGGATCGATCGCATTCGCTTCACCACCAGCCACCCGATTGAATTTACCGATGACATTATCGACGTCTATCGCGACACCCCGGAGCTGGTAAGCTTCCTGCATCTGCCGGTTCAGAGCGGCTCTGACCGCGTGCTGAACCTGATGGGGCGCACCCACACGGCGCTGGAATATAAAGGCATCGTTCGCAAGCTGTACGAGGCGCGGCCAAATATCCAGATCAGCTCCGACTTTATCGTCGGCTTCCCTGGCGAAACCAACGACGATTTCGAAAAGACCATGAAGCTGATTGCCGATGTAAATCTCGACGTCAGCTACAGCTTTGTCTTCTCCGCGCGGCCGGGGACGCCGGCGGCGGATATGGTCGACGACGTTCCGGAAAAAGATAAGAAACAGCGCCTGTATATTCTGCAGGAGCGCATCAACCAGCAGGCGATGGCCTGGAGCCGCAGGATGCTCGGCACCACCCAGCGTATTCTGGTCGAAGGGACCTCCCGCAAGAGCATTATGGAGCTCACCGGGCGCACCGAAAATAACCGGGTCGTCAACTTCGAAGGGACGCCGGATATGATCGGCAAGTTTGTCGATGTCGAGATCGTCGACGTCTACACCAACTCGCTGCGCGGAAAAATCGTGCGTACCGAAGAGGAAATGGGGCTGCGCATTGTGGAATCACCGCAATCCGTCATCGCGCGGACCCGTAAAGAAAACGATTCGGGCGTCACGCTTTATCAGCCTTAATCCGTTCAGGCCTGCCGGCTCCGGCAGGCCTTGTATTTCCTCTCCCGGACCCAATATTCATAGCAATGCTTGCGCCATATTCCCGTGACGTGAATAATTTCCTTACCCGCCGGGGTAACGCCTGCATGAAGGCGGGTATACCTTTTTACCGCCCGGCAAAACGCAGATAAGAGGAACAGCTTGAACACAGAAACCCGTGAAATCACCCTGGAGCCAGCGGACAACGCGCGCCTGCTTGGACTGTGCGGCCCGTTTGACGACAACATCAAACAGCTTGAGCGCCGGTTGGGCATCGAAATCAGCCGCCGTGACAATCACTTTAAGCTGACCGGACGCCCAATATGCGTGAACGCGGCTGCGGATATTCTGCGCAGCCTGTACGTCGATACCGCCCCAATGCGCGGGCAGATTAACGATATCGAGCCGGAACAGATTCACCTTGCCATCAAAGAGGCCCGCGTGCTGGAGCAGAGCGCCGAGAGCGTCCCGGAGTACGGCAAGGCCATTAATATCAAGACCAAGCGTGGCGTTATCAAGCCCCGTACGCCAAACCAGGCGCAGTACGTCGCTAATATTCTCGACCACGATATCACCTTCGGCGTCGGCCCTGCCGGGACCGGGAAAACCTATCTGGCGGTTGCCGCCGCGGTCGATGCTCTTGAACGTCAGGACGTGCGTCGTATTCTGCTGACCCGCCCCGCCGTTGAGGCCGGTGAGAAGCTGGGCTTCCTGCCGGGGGATCTGAGCCAGAAGGTCGACCCCTATTTGCGCCCGCTGTACGATGCGCTGTTCGAAATGATGGGCTTTGAGAAAGTTGAGAAACTGATCGAGCGCAACGTGATTGAAGTCGCGCCGCTGGCCTACATGCGCGGCCGTACGCTGAACGACGCCTTTATCATTCTCGATGAAAGCCAGAACACCACCATCGAACAGATGAAGATGTTCCTGACCCGTATCGGCTTTAATTCTAAAGCGGTGATCACCGGCGACGTCACCCAGATTGACCTGCCGCGCAGCACCAAATCCGGCCTCCGCCACGCCATCGAAGTTCTGGCGGAAGTCGATGAAATCAGCTTCAACTTCTTCAATAGCGAAGACGTGGTGCGCCACCCGGTGGTTGCCCGTATCGTCAATGCCTATGAAGCGTGGGAAGAAGCGGATCAAAAACGTAAAGCAGAACTGGCCGCCGAGCGCAAACGCGAAGCCCAGGAACAGGAGCAGAAATGAGTCAGGTCATTCTCGATTTACAGCTGGCTTGCGAAGAGAACGGCGGACTGCCGGATGAAGCGCAGTTTCAGCGCTGGCTGGATGCCGTGATCCCGCAGTTCCAGGAAGAGTCGGAAGTTACCGTTCGCCTGGTAGACGAAGCCGAGAGCCACGAGCTAAATCTGACCTATCGCGGCAAGGATAAGCCGACCAACGTCCTGTCATTCCCCTTCGAAGCGCCGCCGGGTATCGAGCTGCCGCTGCTCGGCGATTTGATCATCTGCCGCCAGGTGGTTGAGCAGGAAGCGAAAGAGCAGGAAAAACCGCTGGAAGCGCACTGGGCGCATATGGTTATTCATGGCAGCCTGCACCTGCTGGGCTATGACCATATCGTTGATGAAGAAGCGGAAGAGATGGAAAGCCTCGAAACAGAGATAATGCTTGCTCTGGGCTATGAGGATCCGTACATTGCCGAGAAGGAATAACCTGCCGCCGGCTTTGCCGGCGACTGGCCGCTATGCCGGGCGCTGAGTATACGCGCGACGTGCGACGATTTAACTAACATGAGAACCCACACGACGCCATGAGCGACGACAACTCACACAGTAGTGACACAGTAAACAGCAAAAAGGGATTCTTCTCCCTGTTACTCAGCCAGCTCTTTCACGGAGAACCGAAAAACCGTGATGAACTGCTGGCGCTGATCCGTGATTCCGGGCAGAACGATCTTATCGACGAAGATACGCGCGATATGCTCGAAGGGGTAATGGACATCGCCGACCAGCGCGTCCGCGATATTATGATCCCCCGCTCGCAGATGATTACCCTGAAACGCAACCAGACCCTGGACGAGTGCCTCGATGTCATCATCGAATCCGCCCACTCGCGTTTCCCGGTGATCAGCGAAGACAAAGATCACATCGAAGGGATTCTGATGGCCAAAGATCTGCTGCCGTTTATGCGCAGCGACTCCGAAGCCTTCAGCATGGAAAAAGTGTTACGCCCGGCGGTTGTCGTGCCTGAAAGCAAGCGGGTCGACCGCATGCTGAAAGAGTTCCGCTCCCAGCGTTATCATATGGCGATCGTTATCGATGAGTTTGGCGGCGTCTCCGGTCTGGTGACCATTGAAGACATCCTTGAACTTATCGTCGGTGAGATCGAAGACGAATACGATGAAGAAGAAGATATCGATTTTCGTCAGTTGAGCCGCCATACCTGGACGGTCCGCGCGCTGGCCTCCATTGAAGACTTCAACGAAGCCTACGGCACCCACTTCAGCGATGAAGAAGTTGATACCATTGGCGGACTGGTGATGCAGGCCTTTGGCCATCTGCCGGCTCGCGGCGAGTCTATCGACATTGATGGTTACCAATTCAAGGTCGCAATGGCCGATAGCCGACGTATTATCCAGGTACATGTCAAACTTCCTGACGACGCGCCGCAGCCGAAGCTGGAAGACTAATCACACGGGACGACTAACCTAAATGGTATTTGCCTCTCTTCTCGAACGCCAGCGCGTACGCCTGCTGCTGGCGCTACTATTCGGAGCCAGCGGAACGCTGGCTTTTTCTCCTTATGACATCTGGCCCGCGGCGATTATTTCGCTCATCGGCCTGCAGGGCTTAACCCTTAACCGTCGTCCTTTACAGAGCACCTGGATTGGTTTCTTCTGGGGCATGGGGTTGTTCGGCTCGGGGATTAACTGGGTCTACGTCAGCATCGCGCAGTTTGGCGGCATGCCTGGCCCGGTCAACGTGTTCCTCGTGGTGCTGCTGGCGGCGTATATGTCGCTGTACACCGGGCTGTTCGCCGGCCTGCTCTCCCGCCTGTGGCCGAAAACCAGCTGGCTGCGCGTCGCCATCGCCGCGCCGGTAGTCTGGCAAATCACCGAGTTCCTGCGCGGCTGGGTGCTGACCGGCTTCCCGTGGCTGCAGTTTGGCTACAGCCAGATTGACGGCCCGCTGAAGGGATTAGCCCCGATCGTGGGCGTCGAGGCGATTAACTTCCTGCTGATGGTGGTCAGCGGCCTGCTGGCGCTGGCCGTCGTCCGGCGCAGCTGGAAACCGCTGATCGTCGCCGCGGTGCTCTTCGCCCTGCCCTTCCCGCTGCGCTACATCCAGTGGTATCAGCTGCTGCCGGAGCGCGCGACCGAAGTGTCGCTGGTGCAAGGCGATATTCCTCAGGCCCTGAAGTGGGATGAAAAACAGCTGTTCAACACGCTGAAGACCTATCTGGATCTGACCCAGCCGCATATGGGCTCATCCCAGCTGATTATCTGGCCCGAATCCGCCATTCCGGATCTGGAGATCAATCAGCAGAATTTCCTCACCATGATGGATGACCTGCTGCGGTCGAAAAACAGTTCGCTGGTGACCGGCATCGTCGATGCCCGGCTGAACAAGCAGAATCGATACGATACCTACAACACCATTATTACGCTGGGCAAGAATAACCCTTACAGCTACGGCTCCACCGATCGCTACAACAAGAACCATCTGGTTCCGTTTGGCGAGTTTGTACCGCTGGAATCGATTCTGCGTCCGCTGGCGCCGTTCTTCGATCTGCCGATGTCCTCCTTCAGCCGCGGCCCGTACGTTCAGCCGCAGCTGGTGGCGCACAACCTGAAGCTGACGGCCGCCATCTGCTACGAGATCATTCTCGGCGAGCAGGTGCGCGATAATTTCCGCCCGGATACCGACTTCCTGCTGACCATCTCCAACGACGCCTGGTTTGGCAAGTCGATAGGCCCCTGGCAGCACTTCCAGATGGCGCGCATGCGGGCGCTGGAGCTGGCGCGCCCGCTGCTGCGCAGCACCAATAACGGCATTACCGCCGTCATTGGTCCTCGGGGGGAAATTCAGGACATGATCCCGCAGTTCACCCGCGCCGTGTTAACCACGAAGGTGACGCCGACGACGGGCCTGACCCCGTACGCCCGTACCGGCAACTGGCCGCTGTGGGCGCTGACCGCGCTGTTTGGTTTCGGCGCACTGCTGATGAGCCTGCGTCAGCGCCGCCGCTAAGCCCTTCTCCGCCCCGCCCCGGTGAGACGCATCGCCGGGGATTTTTCTCTTCCCGCCTAATCTGGCACGCCCATTGCTTAATATACTTACATCGCGCCGCTATGGCTGCTGGTACAACCGGGTTGCACCACAGGTAAACCTGCTGCGCGCTATTTTGGTGCAATGACCGATTTTTGCCTTTAAATGGTGCGGACCACTTCGCAAAAATAAACAATATAACAGCAAAATCTTTACATTAAGCCAAACTAAATGCTAACAAACACATACAAACGCTGCACTTAAAGGCAGCAGCGATAATAAAACACAGACACACTCACAATGGGCATCAATGGCGTCCCTGGCGCTGCGGATAAGGAGTTGGATATGCAATTACGTAAACTGGCCACAGCTATGCTGGTCATGGGTATGACCGCCGGCCTGGCGCACGCGGAAGATGCCGCACCGGCTACAGGCCAGAGCACTCTGGATAAAATTGCCAAAAACGGCGTGATCGTCGTTGGCCATCGCGAATCATCCGTACCGTTCTCCTACTACGATAACCAGCAGCAGGTCGTCGGCTACTCGCAGGATTACTCCAACGCCATTGTCGATGCTATCAAGAAGAAGCTGAACAAACCTGACCTGCAGGTAAAACTGATTCCGGTCACCTCGCAGAACCGTATTCCGCTGCTGCAAAACGGGACCTACGATTTCGAATGTGGCTCCACGACCAACAACCTGGAGCGGCAGAAACAGGCTGCTTTCTCTGACACCATTTTTGTCGTCGGCACCCGCCTGCTGGCGAAAAAAGGTGGCGCGATCAAAGACTTTGCTGACCTGAAAGATAAAGCCGTCGTGGTCACTTCCGGGACAACCTCAGAAATTCTGCTGCATAAGCTGAACGATGAGAAAAAAATGAATATGCGCATCATCAGCGCCAAGGATCACGGCGACTCCTTCCGTACTCTGGAAAGCGGCCGCGCGGTGGCCTTTATGATGGATGACGCGCTGCTGGCCGGCGAACGCGCTAAGGCCAAGAAGCCGGACAACTGGGAAATCATCGGCACGCCGCAGTCCCAGGAAGCCTACGGCTGTATGCTGCGTAAAGACGATCCGCAGTTCAAAACGCTGGTAGACGACACCGTCGCCAAGGCGCAGACCTCTGGCGAAGCGGCAAAATGGTTCGACAAGTGGTTCAAAAACCCAATCCCGCCGAAGAACCTGAATATGAACTTCGAACTCTCTGAAGATATGAAGGCGCTGTTCAAATCACCTAATGACAAGGCTCTTAACTAATTAAAAAAACAAGGGGCAGGACATCCTGCCCTCCCGATTGTTGTCACAGCACGGACAGACTATACGGTGGCTGGTCGTTCCCCAGCCGCCGCGAATACCGAAGTACGCTGGACAAGGATCTTCGAGGGTAGCGCTGCTACCCTTTTTTTTCCAGGAGTCATTTATGTCAATAGACTGGAACTGGGGGATATTCCTGCAACAGGCCCCGTTCGGCAACACCACCTATCTGGGCTGGCTATGGAGCGGCTTTCAGGTCACCGTCGCCCTGTCGGTTACCGCCTGGGTTATCGCTTTTCTCGTCGGCTCGCTCTTCGGTATTTTACGTACCGCGCCTAATCGACTGTTATCCAGCATCGGCACCTGCTACGTCGAACTGTTCCGTAACGTTCCGCTGATCGTGCAGTTCTTTACCTGGTACCTGGTCGTGCCGGAACTGCTGCCGGAAAATATCGGCATGTGGTTCAAGTCCGAGCTGGACCCAAATATTCAGTTCTTTATCTCCTCCATGCTCTGCCTCGGGCTGTTTACCGCCGCCCGCGTGTGTGAGCAGGTGCGGGCGGCGATCCAGTCGCTGCCGCGCGGGCAGAAAAACGCCGGGCTGGCAATGGGCCTCACCCTGCCGCAGACCTATCGCTACGTGCTGCTGCCCAACGCCTATCGGGTTATCGTCCCGCCGATGACGTCGGAAATGATGAACCTGGTAAAAAACTCGGCTATCGCCTCCACCATCGGGCTGGCGGATATGGCGGCGCAGGCGGGCAAGCTGCTGGATTACTCCGCCCACGCCTGGGAGTCGTTTACCGCAATTACCCTCGCCTATGTGTTCATTAACGCGGTGATTATGCTGATTATGTATGTGGTTGAGCGCAAAGTTCGCCTGCCGGGCAATTTGGGGGGCAAATAATAATGTACGATTTTGACTGGAGTTCCATCGTTCCATCCATGCCGTATCTGCTGGCAGGACTGGTCATCACCCTGAAAATTACCGTTATCGCCATCGTTATCGGTATTGTCTGGGGCACCCTTCTGGCGGTCATGCGTCTGTCGAGCTTTTTACCTCTGGCGTGGTTTGCCAAAACCTACGTCAACGTATTCCGCTCCATCCCGCTGGTGATGGTGCTGCTGTGGTTTTATCTGATTGTTCCCGGCTTTTTACAGAACGTGCTTGGCCTGTCGCCGAAGACCGATATCCGGCTCATTTCGGCCATGATTGCGTTCTCCATGTTTGAAGCGGCGTACTATTCGGAAATTATCCGCGCGGGAATCCAGAGCATCTCCCGCGGGCAGTCCAGCGCCGCGCTGGCGCTGGGGATGACCCACTGGCAGTCGATGAAGCTGATTATCCTGCCGCAGGCCTTTCGCGCGATGGTGCCGCTGCTGTTAACCCAGGGGATCGTCCTGTTCCAGGATACCTCGCTGGTCTATGTTCTGAGCCTGGCAGATTTCTTCCGCACCGCATCCACTATCGGCGAGCGTGACGGAACCCAGGTCGAAATGATCCTGTTCGCAGGTGCCGTTTATTTTGCAATTAGTCTCAGCGCATCGCTGTTGGTCAGCTGGTTGAAGAAAAGGACTGTGTAATGATTACCCTGAAAAACGTTTCAAAATGGTATGGTCACTTTCAGGTGCTGACCGATTGCTCCACGGAAGTGAAAAAAGGTGAAGTGGTAGTGGTTTGCGGGCCGTCCGGCTCGGGAAAATCAACGCTGATTAAAACCGTTAACGGCCTGGAGCCGATTCAACAGGGCGAGATAACCGTTGACGGCACCAGGGTGAACGATAAAAAAACCAACCTCGCCAAACTGCGCTCCCGCGTCGGGATGGTATTCCAGCACTTCGAACTGTTTCCGCATCTGTCGATTATCGACAACCTGACGCTGGCGCAGGTAAAAGTGCTCAACCGCGATAAGGCCGCTTCCCGCGCCAAAGGCCTGAAGCTGCTGGAGCGCGTGGGGCTTTCCGCCCACGCGGAAAAATATCCGGCGCAGCTTTCAGGCGGCCAGCAGCAGCGCGTCGCCATCGCCCGCGCGCTGTGCATGGACCCGATTGCCATGCTGTTTGACGAACCGACCTCGGCGCTGGATCCGGAGATGATCAACGAAGTGCTCGACGTCATGGTCGAACTGGCAAACGAAGGCATGACCATGATGGTCGTCACCCACGAAATGGGCTTCGCGCGCAAGGTCGCCAACCGGGTGATCTTTATGGATGAAGGGAAGATCGTCGAAGATGCTGACAAGGAAGCATTTTTCGCCAACCCGCAGTCCGAGCGCGCCAAAGACTTCCTCGCCAAAATCCTTCACTAACGGTCAGGCGCGCACGGGTCCGTGCGCGCTGTTCACGGCAATTCTCAACGCAATATTAAGGTTCGAACGGCCGGCGCTGGAACTGATCGTGGCCGCACTTCGGGCAGCGCGGCAGCACGTCCGGGGTGTAAACCGCCAGATGGTAGTGGCACTTCTCGCACACCAGATTGCCCAGCCCGACCACCTCGCCGCTATGGTACACGCCGTGGTGGTTCAGGTCCTGAAACACCTCGCGCCACTCCAGCTGGGTTTTATCCGTAATATCGGCCAGCTCCTGCCACAGGCTCTCCTTTATGACCCGCATAAATACGCTGTCCGTCAGCTCATCCTGGCTCTCTTCATAGCTGCGGGCAAACTCTTCCAGATCGCGCCTTACCGCCTTAGTCAGCGTCTCAACTTCGCGATGCGTTAACTCACCAGACTGGCTGATTTTCACCCGCGCCTGCTCCACCAGCGCGTCTATATCACGCTCTCCACTGCGTAACCGTTCGCTGAGCGTTGACACCAGCTCGCGGTAGAATTGAGCAACCTTGTTCATCATTTCGCCTCCAGTGTGGTTAACTTATTCTAATAATAGACGTTATCTGCCGGCTGCTTTGCCATCCAGGCCACAGAGTCGCTAAATATTCTCCGCCGCTTTTGCCGATGTTAATGTGCGAAAGGCTGTTTTGACGTGGGCGTTTGGGCTATGCTATGCCGATCTGAGATAACACATCCATTGGCTACATATGTAGCTGTATTGAAAACAGGACCACTGGCTGCCATGCAAGAGCAATACCGCCCGGAAGAGATAGAATCGAAAGTCCAGCTTCACTGGGACGATAATCGTACATTTGAAGTCACTGAAGACGAGAGCAAAGAGAAGTATTACTGCCTGTCGATGCTACCTTATCCTTCTGGCCGACTACACATGGGCCACGTGCGTAACTACACCATCGGCGATGTGATTGCCCGCTACCAGCGTATGCTCGGCAAAAACGTCCTGCAGCCAATCGGCTGGGATGCCTTCGGCCTGCCTGCAGAAGGCGCGGCGGTGAAAAACAATACGGCGCCGGCGCCGTGGACCTATGACAACATCGCCTACATGAAAAACCAGCTGAAAAAGCTGGGCTTCGGCTACGACTGGAGCCGTGAAGTGGCGACCTGCACCCCGGAATACTACCGCTGGGAGCAGAAGTTCTTCACCGAACTGTATAAAAAAGGCCTGGTGTACAAGAAAACCTCCGCGGTGAACTGGTGCCCTAACGACCAGACCGTTCTCGCCAACGAACAGGTTATCGACGGCTGCTGCTGGCGCTGCGATACCAAGGTTGAGCGTAAAGAGATCCCGCAGTGGTTTATCAAAATTACCGCCTACGCCGACGAACTGCTGAGAGATCTGGATAATCTGGATCACTGGCCGGATACCGTCAAGACCATGCAGCGCAACTGGATCGGCCGTTCTGAAGGGGTAGAAATCTCCTTCAACGTCAACGACTACGCCGACAAGCTGACCGTCTACACGACTCGTCCTGATACCTTTATGGGCTGCTCCTACCTGGCCGTAGCCGCGGGCCACCCGCTGGCACAGCAGGCGGCGGCCAATAACCCGGCGCTGGCTGCATTTATCGACGAATGCCGCAATACCAAAGTCGCAGAAGCTGAAATGGCGACGATGGAGAAAAAAGGCGTCGACACCGGCTTTAAAGCGATTCACCCGCTGACCGGCGAAGCTATTCCGGTATGGGCGGCCAACTTCGTGCTGATGGAGTACGGTACCGGCGCGGTGATGGCGGTTCCAGGCCACGACCAGCGCGACTATGAGTTTGCCAGCAAATATGGCCTCAACATCAAACCGGTTATCCTCGCGGCAGACGGCTCTGAACCTGACCTCTCCGGGCAGGCGATGACGGAAAAAGGCGTGCTGTTCAATTCCGGCGAATTCAGCGGGCTAAGCTTTGAAGCGGGCTTCAACGCCATCGCCGACAAGCTGGCGGCGATGGGCGTTGGCGAGCGTAAAGTGAACTACCGTCTGCGCGACTGGGGCGTTTCCCGTCAGCGCTACTGGGGCGCGCCGATCCCGATGGTTACCCTGGAAGACGGCACCGTAATGCCGACCCCGGAAGATCAGCTGCCGGTTATTCTGCCGGAAGACGTGGTGATGGATGGCATCACCAGCCCGATTAAAGCCGACCCTGAGTGGGCTAAAACCACCGTTAACGGCCAGCCTGCGCTGCGTGAAACCGATACCTTTGATACCTTTATGGAGTCCTCCTGGTACTACGCGCGCTACACCTGCCCGCAGTACGACCAGGGCATGCTGGACCCGGAAGCGGCGAACTACTGGCTGCCGGTTGATATTTATATCGGCGGTATTGAACATGCGATCATGCACCTGCTGTACTTCCGCTTCTTCCACAAGCTGATGCGCGACGCGGGCATGGTTAACTCTGACGAGCCGGCTAAGCAGCTGCTGTGTCAGGGGATGGTTCTGGCGGACGCGTTCTACTACGTCGGCGAAAACGGCGAGCGTAACTGGGTCTCCCCGGTTGATGCCACCGTCGAGCGCGACGAGAAAGGCCGTATCGTTAAAGCCTTCGATCCGCAGGGCCGCGAGCTGGTGTATACCGGCATGAGCAAAATGTCCAAGTCGAAGAACAACGGCATCGACCCGCAGGTGATGGTTGAACGCTACGGCGCGGATACCGTGCGTCTGTTCATGATGTTCGCCTCTCCGGCGGATATGACCCTCGAATGGCAGGAGTCCGGCGTTGAAGGGGCAAACCGCTTCCTGAAGCGCGTCTGGAAACTGGTTTACGAGCACACCACTCAGGGTCCGGCCATCGCCCTCGACGCTGCCAGCCTGAGCGAAGATCAGCAGGCGCTGCGTCGCGATGTGCACAAAACGATTGCTAAAGTCACCGATGATATCGGCCGTCGTCAGACCTTCAACACCGCGATCGCGGCGATCATGGAGCTGATGAACAAGCTGGCGAAAGCGCCGCAGGAAGGCGAGCAGGATCGCGCGCTGATGCGTGAAGCGCTGCTGGCGGTAGTGCGTATGCTCAACCCATTCACCCCGCACGCTTGCTTCACCTTATGGCGAGAGCTGGGCGGCGAAGGCGATATCGACAGCGCGCCGTGGCCGGTCGCCGACGACAGCGCCATGGTGGAAAATACCACTCTGGTCGTCGTCCAGGTTAATGGTAAGGTTCGTGGTAAAATTACCGTACCGGTAGATGCCACCGAAGATCAGGTCCGCGCCCGCGCGGGTCAGGAACATCTGGTCGCGAAGTATCTCGACGGCGTCACCGTACGTAAAGTGATCTACGTTCCGGGCAAACTGCTCAATCTGGTCGTTGGCTAAGCGCAGGAGGAAGCGTGCGATATCTGGCAACATTGTTGTTATCTCTGGCGGTGTTAATCACCGCCGGATGCGGCTGGCACCTGCGGAGTACTACCCAGGTCCCAACCGCAATGAAAACCATGATCTTCCAGTCGGGCGATCCGAATGGCCCGCTGAGCCGTTCGGTGCGTAACCAGCTGCGCCTGAACGGGGTTGAACTGATCGATGGCAGCACGCTGCGTAAGGATGTTCCTTCTCTGCGTCTGGAATCATCATCTATTCAGAAAGATACGGCCTCCATTTTCCAGGACGGGCGTACCGCGGAATACCAGATGGTGATGACGGTTCATGCCAGCGTGCTGATCCCGGGCCATGATATCTATCCGATCACGACGAAAGTCTACCGCTCGTTCTTCGATAACCCGCAGGCGGCGTTAGCGAAAGATGCCGAGCAGGATATGATAATCCAGGAGATGTACGACAAAGCGGCAGAGCAGCTGATTCGTAAGCTGCCAAGCGTCCACGTTGCGGATGTCGAAGCCACCAAAGGCGAGGAGAAGCCGGTCACCACGACCCCAGCCTCCTCCACCTCCGGCAATCGCGTCTCCACCACGCTGGGTAACTGATGATTCGGTTGTACCCGGAACAGCTCCGCGCGCAGCTCAATGAAGGGCTGCGCGCGGCCTATTTACTGCTGGGTGGCGATCCTCTGCTGCTGCAGGAAAGTCAGGATGCCATTCGCGAAGCCGCTGCCGTTCAGGGCTTTATCGAACACCATACCGCTACGATCGACGCCAGCACCGACTGGCACGCTCTCTTCTCGCTGAGTCAGGCCATGAGCCTGTTCGCCAGCCGTCAGACGCTGCTCCTGATCCTGCCTGAAAATGGCCCCAATGCGGCCATTAACGAACAGCTGGCGACGCTTATCGGCATGCTGCATGACGATTTGCTGCTGATTGTGCGCGGCAGTAAGTTGACCAAAGCGCAGGAGAACGCCGCCTGGATCACCGCCCTCGCCAGCCGCGCGGTACAGGTAAGCTGTCAAACGCCGGAATATGCCCAGCTGCCGCGCTGGCTCGCCGCGCGCGCAAAGCAGAACAATCTGCAGCTTGACGACGCGGCCAGCCAGCTGCTGTGCTACTGCTACGAAGGCAACCTGCTGGCGCTGTCGCAGGCGCTGGAGCGTTTGTCCCTGCTGTGGCCAGACGGCAAGCTCACGCTGCCGCGCGTAGAGCAGGCGGTAAACGATGCCGCCCACTTTACGCCGTATCACTGGGTCGATGCGCTGCTGGCAGGCAAAAGCAAGCGCGTGCTGCATATTCTGCAGCAGCTCCGGCTCGAAGGCAGCGAACCCGCAATCCTGCTGCGTACGCTGCAGCGAGAACTGCTGCTGCTGGTGAACCTGAAGCGCCAGTCGGCCCATACGCCGCTGCGCTCGCTGTTCGATAAGCATCGCGTGTGGCAAAACCGCCGGCCGCTGTTGACTGACGCGCTCACGCGCCTCGGTAGCGATCAGCTGCGTCAGGCCGTCACCCTGCTTACCCGCACAGAGCTCACCTTCAAGCAGGATTACGGAACCAGCATCTGGCCCGAGTTAGAGAGTCTTTCCTTATTGCTCTGCCACAAAGCGCTGGCGGACGTGTTTATTGATGGTTGATATGGCGCAGCTGCAGGCAATGTACGGTGGTACCTTCGATCCGGTGCATTACGGTCACCTCAAACCGGTCGAGATTCTGGCAAATCAGATCGGCCTGGGAAAAGTGATTATCGTTCCTAACAACGTGCCGCCGCATCGTCCACAGCCCGAGGCAACCAGCGCCCAGCGCAAGCATATGCTCGAACTGGCTATCGCTGACAATCCGCTGTTCGTGCTGGATGAGCGCGAACTGCAGCGCCAGACGCCCTCCTGGTCGGCGCAAACGCTGCAGGAGTGGCGCCAGGAGCAGGGGCCAAAGCCGTCGCTGGCATTTATCATCGGCCAGGACTCTTTGCTCACCTTCCCGACCTGGCACAACTACGCCAGCATTCTTGATAACGTGCACCTGATCGTTTGCCGCCGTCCGGGCTATCCGCTGGTAATGCAGCGCCCGGAGGACCAGCAGTGGCTTGATAAGCATTTAACGCACGATGTCGAGCAGCTGCACCGCCGTCCCGCCGGGGCTATCTATCTGGCGGAAACGCCGTGGTTTGATATTTCAGCCACCCTCATTCGCCAGCGGCTTGAACAAGGCGAATCCTGTGCCGATATGCTGCCGGCAGCCGTCCTGGATTACATCCATCAGCAAAAGCTTTATTGCTAACCCTCAGCGCGGGTGCCCGGCCAGCGCTCCCCTTTCGGCTCAGTGAGGATGATCATGAGATTATGGTTAGTTCGTCATGGCGAAACCCAGGCTAACGCCGCCGGTCTGTACAGCGGACGGGCCCCAACCCCCCTGACCGAACGCGGCGAGGCCCAGGCCAGCTGGCTTGGTCAACGCCTGCAGGCGGTTCCGTTCGACCGCGTTCTTTGCAGCGAGCTTGAGCGTACCCAGCGCACCGCCAGCCTGCTACTGGACGGCAGAGAGATCCCCCGCGAGATTATTCCTGGCCTCAATGAGATGTTCTTCGGCGACTGGGAAATGCGCCACCATCGGGATTTGCAGCACGAAGATGCGGAAAACTATGCCGCCTGGTGCGCGGACTGGCAGCACGCGGCGCCGACCAACGGCGAGAGTTTTCAGAATTTTGCCCGCCGGGTAGCGGTATTTAGCGAGGAGCTGGCGCAGTATCAGCATCTTGACCATCTGCTCATCGTCGGCCATCAGGGCGTGCTTAGCCTGTTAACCGCCCTGCTGCTGGAGATGCCAGCGGCGGCGATGTGGCATTTCCCCATCGAGCACGGCGCGTGGAGCATGCTCGATCTTCGCGCAGATTTCACCACGCTGCGGGTACTAAATAGCCGGGCCGTCTGGCGGGCGGAAGAAGAATTCAGCCCAGACCATTGACAGGTCAGAGCAGGCTGTTATTCTCCGCAGCCTGAAGGTATCCGCCATACAGATGTTTTACAAAAATGGCGATGCAATCGACGGCGATGGATGGGATGATAGCCGCCTCCAACGCCCGTTGGCAGACATTTATCCCGACTTCTTTATGAGTTCAGGTATACTGCCAGGCTGTTTATTATTGTCACTCTTCACTCACCCAGGGGGAACTCTTGCAGGGTAAAGCACTCCAGGATTTTGTTATCGACAAAATTGATGACCTGAAAGGTCAGGACATCGTAGCCATTGACGTTCATGGCAAATCCAGCATTACAGATTGCATGATTATTTGCACCGGCACGTCTACGCGCCACGTAATGTCCATCGCCGACCACGTGGTACAAGAGTCTCGCGCCGCCGGCATGCTGCCGCTGGGCGTTGAAGGCGAAAGCGCCGCCGACTGGATTGTTGTCGATCTTGGCGACGTCATGGTTCACGTCATGCAGGAAGAGAGCCGTCGTCTGTACGAGCTGGAAAAACTCTGGAGTTAATGCGTGAAGCTGCAGCTGGTGGCCGTTGGCACCAAAATGCCGGACTGGGTTCAGACCGGCTTTAGTGAGTATCTGCGTCGTTTTCCAAAAGATATGCCGTTCGAGCTGTTGGAAATCCCCGCCGGTAAACGCGGTAAAAATGCCGATATCAAGCGTATCCTCGAAAAAGAAGGGGAAATGATGCTGGCGGCGGCGGGTAAAAACCGCATCGTGACCCTGGATATTCCGGGGAAACCGTGGGATACGCCGCAGGTCGCGCGCGAGCTGGAGCGCTGGAAGCAAGATGGCCGCGATGTCAGCCTGCTGATCGGCGGCCCGGAGGGGCTTTCTCCGGCGTGTAAAGCCGCGGCGGAACAGAGCTGGTCGCTCTCCACCCTGACCTTGCCTCACCCGCTGGTACGCGTACTGGTTGCGGAGAGCCTGTATCGGGCGTGGAGTATTACAACCAACCACCCTTACCACCGTGAATAATGATGACCAGGGTAGACTAAGCAGCGAATGAAATTACAGAATTCTTTCCGCGACTATACGGCTGAATCCTCGCTGTTTGTGCGCCGGGCGCTGGTCGCTTTTTTGGGGATTTTGCTGCTTACCGGCATACTGGTTGCCAATCTTTATAACGTGCAGATAGTCCGTTACACGGACTATCAGACGCGCTCGAACGAAAACCGTATCAAGCTGGTTCCCATCCCGCCAAGCCGCGGCATTATCTATGACCGTAACGGCACGCCGCTGGCGCTGAACCGCACCATCTACCAGCTTGAAATGATGCCGGAGAAAGTCGATAACGTGCAGCAGACGCTGGACGCGCTGCGTAACGTCATTGATCTCACGGATGATGATATCGCCGCTTTTAAAAAGGAGCGCTCGCGTTCCCATCGCTTCACCTCTATTCCGGTCAAGGTTAACCTGACGGAAGTGCAGGTTGCCCGTTTCGCGGTCAACCAGTACCGCTTTCCCGGCGTCGAAGTTAAAGGCTATAAGCGCCGCTATTACCCCTACAACTCCGCCCTCACCCACGTTATCGGCTATGTCTCAAAAATTAACGATAAAGACGTCGATCGCCTGGATAAAGAAGGCAAGCTGGCTAACTACGCCTCAACCCACGATATCGGCAAGCTGGGTATCGAACGCTACTATGAAGACGTCCTGCACGGGCAGACCGGCTACGAAGAGGTAGAGGTCAACAACCGCGGCCGCGTCATTCGCCAGCTCAAAGAGGTACCGCCGCAGGCCGGGCGCGATATCTATTTAACCCTCGATCTCAAGCTGCAGCAGTATATTGAAACGCTGCTGGCCGGCAGCCGCGCCGCGGTGGTAGTGACCGATCCGCGCACCGGCAGCGTTCTGGCGCTGGTTTCCACCCCGAGCTACGATCCGAACCTGTTCGTTGACGGTATCTCCAGCAAGGACTACTCCGGGCTGCTAAACGATCCGAATACGCCGCTGGTCAACCGCGCCACCCAGGGGGTCTATCCGCCTGCCTCGACGGTGAAACCTTACGTTGCCGTCTCGGCGCTGAGCGCCAACGTTATCACCCGCAATACCAGCCTGTTCGATCCCGGCTGGTGGCAGCTGCCCGGTTCCGATAAACGCTACCGCGACTGGAAAAAATGGGGCCACGGGCACCTGAACGTGACCAAAGCGCTGGAAGAGTCTGCGGATACCTATTTCTATCAGGTTGCCTATGATATGGGCATCGACCGCCTGTCGGAATGGATGAATAAATTCGGCTACGGCCACTATACCGGCATCGACCTGTCGGAAGAGCGCTCCGGGAATATGCCCACCCGTGAATGGAAGCTGAAGCGCTTTAAAAAGCCCTGGTATCAGGGGGACACCATTCCGGTCGGTATCGGCCAGGGCTACTGGACCGCAACGCCGATTCAGATGAACAAGGCGCTGATGATCCTGATTAACGACGGCGTGGTAAAAGTGCCGCATCTGCTGCAAAGCACCGTGGAAGACGGCAAGCAGGTGCCGTGGGTTCAGCCGCACGAGCCGCCGGTCGGCGATATTCACTCCGGTTTTTGGGAGATAGCCAAAGACGGAATGTTCGGCGTTGCCAACCGCGGCAACGGTACCGCGCATAAGTACTTCGCCAGCGCGCCTTATAAAATCGCGGCGAAATCCGGTACGGCACAGGTCTTTGGCCTGAAGGCCAATGAAACCTATAACGCGCACAGAATCGCTGAGCGCCTGCGTGACCATAAACTCATGACGGCGTTTGCTCCTTACAACAACCCCCAGGTTGCCGTGGCGATCATTCTCGAGAACGGCGGCGCAGGCCCGGCGGTCGGTACGATTATGCGCCAGATTCTCGATCACATTATGCTGGGTGATAACAACACGAATCTGCCGAGTGAAAACCCGGCGGTGACGGCGGGGGAGGATCAATAATGACCGATAATCCAAACAAAAAATCGCTATGGGATAAAATCCATCTTGACCCGACGATGGTGCTGATACTGCTGGCGCTGCTGACCTACAGCGCGCTGGTTATCTGGAGCGCGAGCGGCCAGGATATCGGGATGATGGAACGTAAAATCGGCCAGATCGCGATGGGTTTCGTGATTATGATCGTCATGGCGCAAATCCCGCCGCGCGTTTATGAAGGCTGGGCGCCCTATCTCTATATATTCTGTATTATTTTACTGGTGGCGGTGGATGCCTTCGGCGCTATCTCGAAAGGCGCCCAGCGCTGGCTGGATCTCGGCATCGTTCGTTTCCAGCCCTCGGAAATCGCTAAAATCGCCGTTCCGCTGATGGTGGCGCGCTTTATTAACCGCGACGTTTGCCCGCCCTCGCTGAAAAATACCGCCATTGCGCTGGTGCTGATTTTCCTGCCGACCCTGCTGGTTGCGGCTCAGCCTGACCTCGGGACCTCTATTCTTATCGCCCTCTCCGGCCTGTTTGTGCTGTTCCTTTCCGGGCTGAGCTGGCGCCTGATCGGCGTAGCGGTGGTGCTGGTCGCCGCGTTTATCCCTATTCTGTGGTTCTTCCTGATGCACGACTATCAGCGTCAGCGCGTTATGATGCTGCTCGACCCGGAAACCGACCCGCTGGGCGCCGGCTATCATATTATTCAGTCTAAAATTGCTATTGGCTCCGGCGGATTGCGCGGGAAAGGCTGGCTGCACGGTACCCAATCGCAGCTGGAATTTTTGCCGGAACGACATACCGACTTTATCTTCGCGGTACTGGCTGAAGAGCTTGGGCTGATTGGCGTGCTGGTGCTTCTGGCGCTCTATATCCTGCTCATTATGCGCGGGCTGTGGATTGCCGCCCAGGCGCAAACCACCTTTGGCCGGGTAATGGCCGGTGGTTTAATGTTGATTTTATTCGTTTATGTCTTCGTAAATATTGGTATGGTGAGTGGTATTTTGCCAGTGGTGGGGGTACCGTTGCCGCTGGTCAGCTACGGGGGCTCAGCCCTGATCGTCTTGATGGCCGGGTTTGGTATCGTAATGTCGATCCACACCCACAGAAAAATGTTGTCGAAAAGCGTTTAAAGGGGTTCGCAATGCGTAAGCAATGGCTGGGGATCTGCATAGCAGCAGGGCTGCTGGCGGCATGTTCGGGTGAAGACGTTCAACAAAAAACCGTCAGCACACCGCAGCCGGCGGTATGTAATGGCCCAAGCGTAGAAATCAGCGGCGCCGATCCGCATTATGAAGCGCCGAATCCGACGGCGAATCAGGATTACGAACGCGACGGTAAAAGCTATAAAATCGTGCAGGACCCGTCTAATTTCACCCAGACCGGCCTGGCGGCGATTTATGATGCTGAGCCCAACAGCAACCTGACCGCATCCGGTGAAGCCTTCGATCCTACCCAGCTCACCGCTGCGCATCCTACGCTGCCGATCCCTAGCTACGCGCGTATTACTAACGTCGCCAACGGCCGGATGATCGTGGTGCGCATTAACGATCGCGGCCCGTACGGCAACGATCGCGTGATATCGCTTTCGCGCGCTTCCGCCGATCGCCTGAACACCTCGAATAATACCAAAGTGCGCATCGACCCGATCGTCGTCGCGCCGGACGGCTCGCTCTCAGGCCCGGGAATGGCCTGTACCACCGTCGCCAAACAAACCTATGCGCTACCGGCGCGTCCGGATCTGGACGGCGGCACCAGCGTCTCAGCCGATCAGCCGGTGCAAACCGACGTGCGCGCCATCAGCAACTCGACGCTGAAATCAGACGATAGCGTCGGCGCACCGGTCAACAGCAGCGGCTTCCTTGGCGCCCCGACGCCGTTGAATAACGGCGTGCTGGAAGGCAGTGAACCCGTCGCTCAGGCTGCGGCATCAACCGCGCCGGTCACCGCTCCCGGGTCCATCCAGGGCAGCGTTGCGCCAGCCGCCGCCGCGACGACTGCGGTTGCCGCCGCCTCTACCAGCTCCAGCGCTGCTGCCAGCGGTGATTATGTGGTGCAGGTTGGCGCCGTTAGCGACCAGGCGCGCGCCCGACAGTACCAGCAGCGCTTGAGCCAGCAGTTCTCGGTTCCCGGCCGCGTGGTGCAAAACGGCGCGGTGTGGCGTATTCAGCTGGGTCCATTCGGCAGCAAACCGCAGGCCAGTACCGTCCAGCAGCGCCTGCAAAGCGAAGCTCAGCTGCAGTCATTTATTACTCACGCCAACTAAACGCGTCGGACCGCCGTCCGTATCGCATTGGGCATGACAAAATCGTTAACAAAGTCATGCGCAATGTCGGATGCCGGTCCGCAGAGCATTTGTTATAGTAAGGCACTTTTTTAACTCCATCACGGATGCCGTTGTTCAGACCATGAAGATCTCTTTCACCGCACGTTTACTCGTTACGGCCCTCTCCGTTGCCGCGCTCTCCTCCGCAGCCCACGCCGATGACCTGAATCTCAAAACCATGATCCCTGGCGCGCCGCAGATTGACGCCGAATCCTGGATACTTATCGATTACAATTCAGGCAAAGTGCTGGCGGAAAATAACGCCGATTCACGCCGCGACCCGGCGAGTCTGACCAAAATGATGACCAGCTACGTTATTGGTCAGGCCATGAAAGCGGGTAAATTCAAAGAGTCCGATCTGGTCACCGTGGGCAACGACGCGTGGGCAACCGGTAACCCGGTATTTAAAGGCTCCTCCCTGATGTTCCTCAAACCAGGCATGCAGGTGCCGGTTTCTCAGCTGATCCGCGGCATCAACCTGCAGTCAGGGAACGATGCCTGCGTCGCGATGGCGGACTTCGTTGCCGGTAGCCAGGACGCTTTCGTCAGCCTGATGAACAGCTACGTCAACGCCCTCGGCCTGAAAAACAGCCACTTCCAGACCGTTCACGGCCTGGATGCCGAAGGTCAGTTCAGCTCCGCGCGCGATATGGCGCTGATTGGCCAGGCGCTGATCCGCGACGTGCCGAACGAATACACCATCTACAAAGAAAAAGAGTTCACCTTCAACGGTATCCGCCAGCTCAACCGTAACGGGCTGCTGTGGGATAACAGCCTCAACGTCGACGGTATTAAAACCGGCCACACGGATAAAGCGGGCTATAACCTCGTCGCATCGGCGACCGAAGGCCAGATGCGTCTGATCTCCGCCGTGATGGGGGGTCGCACCTATAAAGGCCGTGAATCAGAAAGCAAAAAGCTGCTGACCTGGGGCTTCCGCTTCTTTGAAACCGTGAATCCGCTGAAAGCGGGCAAAGAGTTCTCTTCCGAGCCGGCCTGGTTTGGCGATAGCGATCGCGCATCGCTGGGCGTCGATAAGGACGTGTATCTGACCATTCCGCGCGGTCGGATGAAAGATCTGAAAGCCAGCTACGTACTGAACAATACCGAGCTGCACGCACCGCTGCAGAAAAACCAGGTTGTCGGTACCATTAATTTCCAGCTGGACGGCAAAACTATCGATCAGCGCCCGCTGGTTGTGCTGCAGGAGATCCCGGAAGGCAATTTCTTCGGCAAAATGATTGATTACATTAAGTTAATGTTCCACCACTGGTTTGGTTAAAAATCGAACGCTTGAAAGTGTGATTTACATCCCCATATACTAACTATCAAAGTAACCTGATAACTCCCACATCTTGTGGGAGTTATTATTTTTTGTCGTAACACCGGAGCTGACATGAAAACCAAACTTAACGAACTGCTTGAATTCCCTACTCCATTTACTTACAAAGTAATGGGGCAGGCGTTGCCTGAGCTGGTTGATCAGGTGGTGGAAGTGGTACAGCGCCATGCGCCTGGTGATTACTCTCCGCAGGTAAAGCCGAGCAGCAAAGGTAACTACCACTCGGTTTCTATCACCATCAACGCCACCCATATCGAACAGGTCGAAACCCTGTACGAAGAGCTGGGTAATATCGAGATCGTCCGGATGGTGCTGTAACCCATCCCGTTACCCGGCCCCGCGCCGGGTAATCCCCTTCCCCGCTGTGATATACTCGCTGCCTTAAATCACTTATCTGTGCGGAGACGTTGTTTTGCAGCACAATAAAATCCTCATTCGGCAACTCGGCCTGCAGCCTTACGCTCCTGTCTCTCAGGCAATGCACGACTTTACCGACTCGCGCGATGAGACAACCCTCGATGAAATCTGGCTGGTTGAACATCATCCGGTCTTTACCCAGGGCCAGGCGGGAAAAGCGGAACACGTTCTGGTGGCGGGTGATATTCCGGTCATTCAAAGCGATCGCGGCGGCCAGGTGACCTATCACGGGCCGGGGCAGCAGGTGATGTACGTGCTGCTAAATCTCAAACGCCGCAAGCTGGGCGTGCGCGAACTGGTGACGCTGCTCGAGCAGACCGTGGTTAATACGCTGGCGGAGTATGGCATTGAATCCCATCCGCGTGCCGATGCGCCCGGCGTTTACGTCGGCGAGCAAAAGATCTGTTCGCTGGGCTTACGCATTCGCAAAGGGTGCTCATTCCACGGCCTGGCGCTAAATATCGCGATGGATCTCTCGCCGTTCCTGCGGATTAATCCCTGCGGCTACGCCGGAATGGAAATGGCGCAAATGCGCCAGTGGCAGCCCGAAGCGGTGCCGCAAATCGTGGCGCCGCGCCTGGTCGCCAACCTGCTGGCGCTGCTCAACAACCCGCCGCACGAGTACGTTCCCGCAGGGTAAATCCGCGCGTCCCGGCTTCCCGGGGCGCGTTTTGCGCCTGACTTTCGTTAAGCCATTATATTTGCAATTAATTGCCACAAACGGCGGCGTCGCTGACCGCTATACTTGCGCTATTCGCTATGACAGGAGGCGCAGAGTGGAAAAAAATCATCCGCAACCGGAACCCACCGAACGGCTCAACGATCGCCAGGTATTCCGCATTCTGCGTAATATTGATCTGAATTTACTGACTATTTTCGAAGCCGTATACGTGCACAAAGGCATCGTGAATGCGGCCAGGGTGCTGAATATCACCCCCTCGGCCATTAGCCAGTCGATGAATAAACTCCGCGCGCTGTTTCCCGACCCGCTGTTTATCCGCAAGGGTCAGGGGGTGACGCCGACCGCTTACGCGACGCACCTCCATCAGTACATCAGTCAAGGCATGGAAGCCTTCCTCAGCGCGCTGGATTTAACCGGTAGCCCGCATCAGCAGCGGGTCATCACCATCGCCACCTCGCCCACCGTCGGCGCGCTGGTCATGCCGACAATTGCGCAAGCCCTGAAGCCTCGCTTCCCGCAGGTGCTGCTGCATAATGTCGCCATTATCGACGCCACCAGCCAGCTCAATCAGCGCCAGGTGGATTTACTGATCGACAGCTACGCGCACAGCGGCCTGTCGATCGTGCATCACGTCCTGTTTCAGGATCGGGTGATGATGTATTGCCGTGAGGCGCATCCGGCGCTGGGTATGCCGTACAACGAAGAGCATCTTCGTCAGTACGAGTTTGCCCTGCTGCTGCCCGAGGGCCAGCGCTATGCGGCGCTGCACCGTCGGCTGCAGGAGCTGCCAGGGGAGCGCCGCTGCGGTTTTAGCAGCTACAATCTGTTAACTCAGGCAGCGCTGGTTAGCGCGAGCGATATGCTGGGGCTGATGCCGAAGCGAATGTTTTCGCTATTGGCCAAAACGTGGCCCCTGGCGGCGCTGGACTACCCGCCGCTCGCGGATGAAAATATCGATATTTCACTGCATTACAACAAACTCAGCGCCCAGGAACCGTTGCTAAATGAGGTCATTGAGGCGATTCGTCAGGCTTTTTAAACCATACCGCACGTGAGGGAAAGCATAAAACAACAACTATTTTACAATTTGCCGAACAGGTAGGCTGCTTTCTGTCCCATATCAATGGTATACTGCCTGTCCTTGATTCAAAAATAGTTGATAAATACAACATTTACTTGAATTAATTCGTTTTCCTTCGTACTCGCAACTGGAACACGCACGCTATGAGTAAACCCATTGTGATGGAACGCGGTGTTAAGTACCGCGACGCCGATAAAATGGCCCTTATCCCGGTGAAAAACGTGGCAACTGAGCGTGAAGCTCTGCTCAGAAAACCGGAATGGATGAAAATCAAACTTCCGGCTGACTCGTCCCGTATCCAGGGTATCAAAGCAGCGATGCGTAAGAACGGTTTGCACTCCGTGTGCGAAGAAGCTTCTTGCCCGAATCTTGCGGAATGCTTCAACCACGGAACGGCAACCTTTATGATCCTCGGTGCTATCTGCACCCGCCGCTGCCCGTTCTGCGACGTCGCGCACGGTCGTCCGGTGACGCCTGATGCTAATGAACCGCAGAAGCTCGCGCAAACCATCGCCGACATGGGCCTGAAGTACGTCGTCGTGACCTCCGTCGACCGCGATGACCTTCGCGACGGCGGTGCTCAGCATTTCGCCGATTGCATCAGCGCTATCCGTGAGAAAAGCCCGTCGATTAAGATTGAAACTCTGGTTCCGGACTTCCGCGGCCGTATGGATCGCGCGCTGGAAATCCTCAAGGTTACGCCGCCGGACGTCTTTAACCACAACCTGGAAAACGTGCCGCGTCTCTATCGCCAGGTACGCCCAGGCGCCGATTACAACTGGTCGTTAAAGCTGCTGGAAAACTTCAAAGAAGCGCATCCGGAGATCCCAACCAAATCGGGTCTGATGGTCGGTCTCGGCGAAACTAACGCTGAAATCGTTGAAGTTATGCGCGACCTGCGTCGCCACGGCGTCACGATGCTGACCTTAGGCCAGTATCTGCAGCCGAGCCGTCACCACCTGCCGGTACAGCGCTACGTTAGCCCGGACGAGTTCGAAGAGATGAAAGCCGAAGCGATGGCGATGGGCTTCACCCACGCCGCCTGCGGCCCGTTCGTCCGTTCGTCCTATCACGCCGATCTGCAGGCCAAAGGGATGGAAGTGAAGTAATTCACTCACAACCTCGACCGCTGCACGTTTCCCGCGTGCGGCGGTCAGCTCTCCTTCCGTTACGCCATCTTTTTGCCAACAGCGAATCCGCCGGCGCGGTTACAGTCAGTTGCATTTTTTCTGCCAATAACATTGCTGGATATAAAAAGAGGCCGCAACGATAATCGCTGCGGCCTCTTATCCGTGCAGGCTGACGCCTGGCGGCAGCCTGCTCCCGCTGTCGGGGAGCAGGCGTTTAATTACTCTTTATGAGAGAGCTTCTGTGCCGGAGTTTCTTCTTCCGCACTGGTTTTCTTCGCGCTATCGTCGTCGTTCATGGCTTTCTTAAAGCCTTTGATAGCCGAACCCAGGTCTCCACCCAGCGTACGTAGTTTTTTGGTACCAAACACTAAAATAATCAGTGCTGCGACAACCAGCAGTTTGGTAATACTAATCTCACCCATAGCTAACCTTCTTCTCTAAAACAATCTGCGAATACGCCATCATACACGCGAACAATTAACGGCTATTTGACGCGCGGACACAATAGCAATCTGTAACAAGGTGAATCAAGCTCTGTTTAAAAAAACGTCACAATAATTGCGGTGGCGCAAAGCGGCGGTTCTGCAGCACCGGCAAGCGCTCGCGCACCTGGCGAAGATAATCCACGGAAACGTCGGCAAAAATCATCTGCGGCCGGTCCGCCGCGCCGGCCAGCGTCGTGCCGAGCGGATCGATAATCCGGCTTTGGCCAATATTACGGCTGCCGCACTCGCCCGCCGCCACGATATAGCAGGTCGTATCCAGCGCCCGAGCGGCCAGCAGCGTCGCCCAGTGATGCTCCTTCATTGGCCCTCTTACCCATGCGGTGGGGAGAACCAGGATCTCGGCGCCGCTCAGCGCGAGGCTTAACGCCAGCTCCGGGAAGCGCAAATCATAGCAGGTCATCAGGCCAACCCGAACCCCGTCGACGTCAATCAGCGCCGGGATCTGCAGGCCGGCATCAACGCGCCGCGACTCCTGTATATTAAACGCATCGTATAAGTGTAGCTTCTGGTATTGCGCGATAACCTCGCCGCGGCGTATCGCCACCAGCGTATTAGCCGCTCGTCCCTCGCCAGAAGGTACGTGAATCGTCAAAATCGTGGTTAAGCCGTTATTACGGCTCTCCTCGCGCAGCAGCTGTAAGAAGCCGCCATCCACCTCCTGCGCCGATTTAACCGATAGATCAGGGTCGTTATCGTCACGCGCCAACAGCGCCTCGGGCAACACCAGTAGCGATGCTCCCTGCCCGGCGGCCTGAGCCATCAGCGCTACGCAGGTCAGCGCATTCGTCCGCCAGTCCGAGGTGACGGCAAATTGTCCAGCAGCAACCAGCATCTTAATCTCCCGTTCGCGAATTCATAGCCAGCGACGCATTTTGCGCGCTACACTCAATTCCCGGTATTAACCAAATAGCAGGGAATGAGAGTGTCACAACTACTTTTAGCCGTTTTTCTTGGCGGCGGCACCGGCAGCGTATTGCGCTGGTGGTTAGGCATGAAGTTTAATCCAATGCACCATGCCATTCCCGTTGGCACGCTAACGGCCAACCTGCTGGGCGCATTTATCATTGGTGCCGGTCTGGCCTGGTTTAACCGACTGACCGATATCGACCCGATGTGGAAGCTGCTCATCACCACCGGCTTTTGCGGCGGATTGACAACCTTCTCCACCTTCTCAGCGGAAGTGGTGTTTCTGCTGCAGCAGGGACGTTTCAGCTGGGCCCTGCTCAATATCCTGGTCAATCTACTGGGTTCATTCGCCATGACGGCAGCGGCGTTCTGGCTGTTTTCTCATGCCGCCAGTCGTTAAAAACAGGCAAAAAAAAACCCGCAAATTGCGGGTTTTTATATTCTACTGACGCGTTGCTTAGATAGCGTTTACGTTTGCAGCAGAAGGGCCTTTGGCACCGTTAGTGATTTCGAACTCTACGCGCTGACCTTCAGCCAGAGTTTTGAAACCGTTGGACTGGATTGCAGAGAAATGTACGAATACATCTTTGCTGCCATCTTCCGGAGTAATGAAACCGAATCCTTTGGACTCATTAAACCACTTAACGTTACCTTTAATCTTAGACATCAAAATTACCTTTATATGAAAAAAAGACACTGATACTGTGTCGCGATCCAGTACATCAATTGTGGTGCCTTTTGTCCAGTCGAACTTTGCTAAAAAGTGACAAAAGTCGCTATCTTTTTTAGTGGTTGCGCTTTAGTTATTGTTTTTCCACACAACATAGTGCTCATCTCTTTTATCACTAAGCTATTGCGGATTTAAAACTGAAAGCGTGCCCAGGCGAAGTAAACGTTACCGTTGTTATAGGTGCCGGGGATATAGGTCATCTGGAACGTCGCCGGGCCGTAGCCGATAGACGCCATCGGCAAAACCACCGGCAGCGGAATATAGTTCCAGTTATCGCGCGCGGTCACCCCGAGCGTATAGCCGAGTCCAAGATGAAAGTTATCGTCGGCGAGCGGACGCCAGGTTTTCTCCCAGCCGTAGCCGGCGATCGGTTCCCATTTGTTAAACGAGTCCTTAAACGCCATCAGATACAGGCCATGCCAGTTGCCTTTATCATCCCAGCGCGACACGCCGAAACCCGCCCCCCAGGGACGTTCGTTATACGCATCGGTTTTTTCTTTGTCATAGGCAAAACGGGCGTGCCAGGTGATCGCGGGAATATACAGGTCGTAGTGTTCAGGCTCCTGCCAGGTCTCAACGACGTTATCGCTTAAGGTGCTATAGCCATCGCGAATCGTCGAGCTGAATGACGCATTTGCTATCCCACTGGAGAGCAGCAGCCCGGAAAAACTGAGCAAAAACAGTACAACATAACGTAGTCTTAACACTTCTCAATTACCAATATCGATTTTAAAGCGGAATAAAGTAGCAAATATAATCTTAATATAACCTTAACGAAATACGGCAAAGTCTTGATTTACCGCCTACCAAATCGCAACAACCCTGCCCGTCGACTTTGTGATAGCGCCCCCGCACCGGCTGATGATTAGATAATTCTCATCAGTTTATTGATTTGCATCAGCATGTTTCGTCGATTTATTCGGCACATTCCCTGACTTAATTTTTGCACAACCTTATTTATCAGCAGATTCTTTGGGTTAATGGTTCAGGGGTAAAATAATGCTTACGCTAGTTGAGATCCTTATCGGGATTGTGGTCATTGTGGGCGTCGCCCGCTATATCATCAAAGGGTATTCCGCCACCGGCGTGCTCTTTGTTGGCGGTCTGACGCTGCTTATCGTCAGCGCGCTGATGGGACATAAAATTTTACCCGGCGAGGCGAAAAGCACGGGCTATTCCGCAACCGACATCATCGAATACATCAAAATTCTGCTGATGAGCCGCGGCGGCGACCTCGGCATGATGATCATGATGCTCTGCGGATTTGCCACCTACATGACGCATATCGGCGCCAACGACATGGTGGTCAAACTGGCCTCGAAGCCCCTGCGCTACATTAACTCCCCCTACCTGCTGATGATCGCCGCCTATTTTGTCGCCTGCCTGATGTCGCTGGCCGTCTCTTCGGCGACCGGCCTCGGCGTCCTGCTGATGGCAACGCTGTTCCCGGTGATGGTGAACGTCGGCATCAGCCGCGGCGCGGCGGCGGCCATTTGCGCCTCCCCGGCGGCCATTATCCTCTCCCCGACCTCCGGCGATGTCGTCCTGGCCGCGAAGGCCGCCGAAATGCCGCTCATCGACTTTGCCTTTAAAACCACGCTGCCGATCTCCATCGTGGCGATTGTCAGTATGGCGATTGCCCACTTTTTCTGGCAGCGCTATCTGGATAAAAAAGAGAACGCCTCCCACGAAATGCTCGATGTGAACGAGATAACCACTACCGCCCCCTCCTTCTATGCCATTCTGCCCTTCACGCCCATTATCGGCGTGCTGATTTTCGACGGGAAATGGGGCCCGGAGCTGCATATTATTGCCATCCTGGTTATCTGCATGCTGCTGGCGGCGGTGCTGGAATTCTGCCGCGGCTTTAACACCAAAAACGTCTTTAGCGGACTGGAAGCCGCCTATCGCGGCATGGCCGACGCCTTTGCCGGCGTGGTCATGCTGCTGGTCGCCGCCGGCGTTTTTGCCCAAGGCCTGAGCACCATCGGCTTTATCAATAGCCTGATTTCGATTGCGACCTCGTTTGGCTCCGCCAGCATCATTCTGATGCTGGTGCTGGTCGTGCTGACGATGCTGGCAGCCATGACAACCGGTTCAGGCAACGCGCCGTTTTACGCCTTCGTTGAGATGATCCCCAAGCTGGCGCACTCATCGGGTATTAACCCGGCCTACCTGTCGATCCCGATGCTGCAGGCGTCGAACCTCGGGCGTACCATTTCCCCCGTATCGGGCGTGGTGGTCGCCGTCGCCGGGATGGCAAAAATCTCGCCATTTGAAGTGGTGAAACGGACCTCGGTACCGGTTCTTGTTGGCCTGCTGGTGGTGATTATCGCCACCGAGATTCTGGTGCCCGGAACCACCGTTCAATAAACGTGAAAAGGCGCCAGCAGGCGCCTTTTTTATGCTTTAATAATTCGAGGAACTCATTACCATCCACTATCAGGAATAAAAATGTTCAGGAAGGATTTCGTCGCCATTGCCCTCTTGCTAACGGCAACTCAGGTCGGCGCTGAACCGCTCACCGCAACACAATACGGCGATTTCGACCGCTACGTTCTGGCCTTATCCTGGCAAACCGGTTTCTGCCAGAGCATGCATGACCGAAACCGCAGCGAGCCGGAAGAGTGCCGTCTGCAGCAGGAGACGGCCAACAAAACCGATCATCTTACCGTGCACGGCCTGTGGCCGGGCCTGCCGAAATCCATCGCCGCTCGCGGCGTGGACGATCGCCGCTGGATGCGTTTTGGCTGCGCCACGCGCCCGATACCCAATATGCCGGAAGTCAAAGCCGGGCGGAAATGCCAGGCAGCGGAAACCGGCCTGTCGCTGGAGATGGCCAATAAGCTCAACAGCGTGATGCCCGGTGCCGGCGGCAACTCCTGCCTTGAGCGCTACGAGTACGCGAAACACGGCGTCTGTTTTGGCTTCGATCCTGACAGCTACTTCGGCACGATGGTCCGCCTCGGCGGTGAAGTGAAGCGCAGCGCCCTCGGGACATTCCTGGCGCAACGCTACGGGCAGAGCATCAGCCGCGAGGACTTCGATGCGGCCATCGCCCAGGCCTACGGAAAACAGAGCGTTAAGGCGTTCAAGCTGACCTGCAACGGCAATCCGGCCTATTTAACCGAAATACAGATCGCCATTAAGGCCGCGGCTATCAATACGCCGCTCTCCGCCGATGCCTTCCTGCCCCAACCCCATCCGGGCAACTGCGGTAAGCAGTTTGTTCTGGATAAGGTCGGTAATTAATCATGCGGCGGCGCCAGCCGCCACAGAGGCTTCATTCGCGAATGAACGCCAGTAAATCCTGATTTATCTGATGCTTGTGGGTCGTGCAAATCCCGTGCGACCCGCCTTTATAGACGGTTAATCTGGCGTCTGGCAATATTTGCGCCGCCGCTTTACCGCAGGTTTCGAAAGGTACGATCTGGTCGTCATCGCCGTGGATAACCAGGGTCGGAATGGTCATCTTGCGCAGATCCTCGCGCAGATCGGTTTCCGAGAAAGCTTTGATACAGTCATAGAGCGCCTTAATCGATCCCTGCAGCCCCTGTTCGACAAACCCTTCGCGTACCGCTTTTGACTCTTTAGCCCCGTCCCGGTTGTAGCCGTAGAACGCGGCGGTCAGCTCATAGAAGAACGCGCCGCGATCCTCGATAACGCCCTCTCTGATGCCGTCAAATACCTCTTTGGGCACGCCATCCGGGTTAAAATCCGTGCGGATCATTATCGGCGTCACGGCGCTGATAAGCACCGCTTTTGCCACTCTTTCGGTCCCGTGGCGCCCGATATAGCGCGCCACCTCGCCACCGCCGGTCGAATGGCCGACGTGCACCGCATCGCGCAGGTCGAGATGTGCCGTCAGCTGAGCCAGATCGTCAGCATAGCGATCCATGTTGTGGCCGTCCCAGGGCTGGGCCGATCGGCCATGACCACGGCGATCGTGCGCTATCGCCCGAAATCCGTTATCGGCCAGAAACAGCATCTGATCTTCAAAAGCGTCAGCCGTTAGCGGCCAGCCGTGGCTAAATACAACCGGCTGCCCGCTCCCCCAGTCTTTAAAATAGAGATAGCTGCCGTCATCGAGAGTAAGTTTGTCAAAACCGCTCATAGAGTCCTCCTGCATGTATTGGAAAGGACGTGCCTGATATCGCCTAAAAAGGATAAGACAATTTTTCTTACTGCGACGGCAGCAGCATAAATTTCATATGATGCCGTTCGCGATCGTTGCTTAATGTGCGTTTAATCACTTCAAACCGCCGACAAGTCTCAGTATGATGGGAAGACATTAACCCTTGCCATTTTCGGTGAGGGTTTTCTTTTACGGACAGGTTCCTGGATAACATGGAGTACGCAATGACCAGACCCGCAATCATCATCAATGAGTTCGATGCCGAACGCATCGACAGACTGCTCGAGCAGCCGGCGTTCGCCAGTTCACCGGTCGCCGATGCGCTGAACGACGAGCTGGATCGCGCACAAATGCTGGCGCCGGAAGCGATGCCGCATGATGTCGTCAGCATGAACAGCACCGTCAGATTCCGTGATTTGTCCAACGGCGAAGAGCGCGTGCGGACGCTGGTTTTCCCCTCGCAGGTAACCGATAGCGCCACCCAGCTTTCGGTACTCGCCCCCGTCGGCGCCGCGCTGCTGGGCCTGAAGGTCGGCAGCGCCATTCACTGGGAATTACCGGGCGGCGCCTCTGCGCACCTCGAAGTCCTGGAACTGCTGTACCAGCCTGAAGCCGCGGGTGAATTTCACCGCTAACCCTCCCGCCGCCTGAGGCGTTCTGCGCTTTATTCAGAGGATGTCTTCGCATCCTCTTTCTGCCCCTCCCTGCTCTGACAAACTTTTACGCCGCCCTGAGCCTCAGCTGACAGTTTTGCGACCTGAATGGCACAATATCTTCGTATAATATGTTGATATAGAAACAGTCGAACAAGGAGGAATGCATATGTATAAAACAATCATTATGCCGGTTGACGTTTTTGAGATGGAGTTAAGCGACAAAGCCGTCCGCCATGCGGAGTTTTTGGCCCAGCAGGACGGAATTATTCACCTGCTCCACGTATTGCCAGGCTCATCCAGCTTCACCATGAGTCGATTCACCGCCGACCTGCGCCGCTTTGAAGAACATCTGCAGCATGAGGCGGAAACGCGGCTAACCACCATGGCCGGGCACTTCAGCATCGATCCCTCACGAATTAAAAAGCACGTACGCTTCGGCAACGTGCGGGATATGGTGAACGAGCTGGCTAACGAAATTAACGCCGACGTGGTCGTCATTGGTTCACGCAATCCGTCTATCAGCACCCATTTGCTCGGTTCTAATGCCTCGAGCGTCATTCGCCACGCGCATATCCCGGTAATGGTTGTCCGATAAGCGGGAGACGCCGCTCGCCTGCCGACGGCGTGAAGAAAGGCGATAAAAAAAGAGGCTACCGGTGGGTAGCCTCTTTGCTGTGCAGGTCGATCTTACTCTCTTTTATTATGCGGTTTTTGTCCGAATCAGATAATCGAACGAGCTCAGGGATGCTTTTGCCCCTTCGCCGGCGGCGATAATAATCTGCTTGTACGGTACGGTGGTGCAGTCGCCCGCCGCGAACACGCCTTTGACGTTAGTTTCGCACTTCGCATCGATGATAATTTCACCCATCCGATTACGTTCAATCGCGCCTTCCAGCCAGGTGGTATTAGGCAGCAGACCAATCTGTACGAAGATCCCCGCCAGCTCGACGTGATGCTCATCACCGCTCAGCCGATCGCGATACTGCAATCCGGTCACTTTACTGCCATCGCCGACCACTTCCGTGGTCTGCGCGTTAAGAATGATATCGACGTTTTTCAGGCTGCGGACTTTGTCCTGCAGCACCTGGTCCGCCTTCATTTCAGGCGCGAATTCCAGCAGCGTAACGTGTTCCACCACGCCCGCCAGATCGATTGCCGCCTCGACGCCCGAGTTACCGCCGCCGATCACCGCCACGCGCTTGCCTTTAAACAGCGGGCCGTCGCAGTGCGGGCAGTAGGTCACCCCTTTCGTCCGGTACTGGTCTTCTCCAGGCACGTTCATGTTACGCCATTTAGCGCCGGTGGCGATGATGATACTGCGCGCCTTCAGCACCGCGCCGGAGGCGGTTTCAATCTGATGCAGGCCGCCTTCTACCGCCGCCGGAATCAGTTTCGACGCGCTCTGTGAGTCAATGACGTCGACATCATATTCATTGACGTGAACCTTCAGCGCCCCGGCCAGCTTCTGACCTTCGGTTTTAGGTACCGAAATGTAGTTTTCGATATCCACGGTATCCAGCACCTGGCCGCCGAAACGTTCGCCCATCAGGCCGGTACGAATCCCTTTACGCGCCGAGTAAACCGCCGCCGCCGCACCGGACGGGCCGGAGCCGACAATCAGCACGTCGTAAGCATCACGCTTGTTCAGCTCTTCTGCGGCACGTTTCTCCGCGCCGGTGTCAACTTTCGCGACGATCTCCGCCAGCGTCATGCGCCCCTGGCCAAACTCCTTGCCGTTGACAAAGACCGCCGGAACGCCCATCACGTTACGATCGGTAATCTCATTCTGGAACGTCCCGCCGTCAATCGCCGTATGCTTAATGCGCGGGTTCAGCACCGCCATCAGGTTCAGCGCCTGCACCACGTCCGGGCAGTTATGGCAGGTGAGCGAGTAGTAGGTTTCAAACTCAAAATCACCGTCAAGGTCGCGGATCTGTTCCAGCAGGGCCTGGGTCTCTTTCGACGGATGACCGCCGGTCCACAGCAGCGCCAGAACCAGAGAGGTAAACTCATGCCCCAGCGGAGAACCGGCAAAGCGCGGCCCCTGGGTAGAACCTGGATTAGTTATCAAGAAAGACGGTTTGCGCACGGCGAGCGTGTTGTCTTCTTTAAACGTCACTTTCTCAGACAGCTCAGCGATTTCCGCCAGCAGCTCTTTGATTTCTGCCGATTTAGCGCTGTCGTCCAGCGTAGCAATCAGCTCAACAGGTTTGGTCAGTTTCTCAAGGTAGGCCCTGAGCTGGGTTTTCATATTTGCGTCGAGCATCTCGTTATCCCTCTCTTAAAACGTCATCATGCAAGCGGCCTCACGGCTGCCTGAATGCGGCTTGCATCATGGGGTTTGGAAGAAAAACGGGCGTAATAAAACACCCGTTATTCGGTATCAATTTCCCTTTGGATTTCGCGTCAGGGCAAAGCGGCTAGCCTGGGGATCCCCGGGAGCTTACATAAGTAAGTGACCGGGGTGAGCAGGTGACGCCAACGCCGCCATGGCGTGAAAGACATGGAAATTTTAGATTTTGCCGACCAGGTCCAGGGACGGAGCCAGAGTCGCATCGCCTTCTTTCCATTTAGCCGGGCAAACTTCGCCTGGGTGAGAAGCAACGTACTGAGCTGCTTTCACTTTACGCAGCAGGTCAGACGCATCGCGGCCGATACCTTCAGCGGTAACTTCGATCGCCTGAATGATGCCCTGCGGGTCAACGATAAAGGTGCCGCGGTCGGCCAGGCCCTGGTCTTCACGCATGTTTTCGAAGTTACGGGTCAGGGCGCCAGTCGGGTCACCAATCATCGCATACTTGATTTTAGCGATGGTGTCAGAGCTGCTGTGCCATGCTTTGTGAGTAAAGTGGGTATCGGTGGAGACGGAATAGACGTCTACGCCCAGTTTCTGCAGCTCTTCGTAATGGTCAGCAACGTCACCCAGTTCAGTCGGGCATACGAAGGTGAAGTCAGCCGGATAGAAGAAGAAAACGCTCCAGCGGCCTTCGGTATCTTTCTCGGTAACTTCGATGAATTCACCGTTTTTGAACGCCTGGTTTTTGAAAGGTTTGATTTTAGTGTTAATTAAGGACATCTATACTTCCTCCGTGTTTTCGTTGAGGTCTAAGGTAACTAATTTTTCCTGACCCGACCAATGCGTTTGCATTATCAAATCAATAAGCAATATCTAACAACCGCAACAAGACAACTTTGTGAACCCGTCGGGACAAGTCGCGCCGCCGAACGCACCCGCTAAGCCGATAAAGTAAAAAGGCCGCCCTCTCAGGCGGCCCTATTACCTGAAATACCCGCAGGTAGCTTCAGCGCCAGGCAAGCTGGCTATGCGTTGCGCTCTACATTACCTTAATGTAACAGCATGGGCGATTACACCACCCGCCTCAGCAAAGGGCAATCTGCCCGGGCGCAGGTCTTGCCTATAGCTGCGATAGGTTCCATCATCTGCTGTGCCTTATACATTGATTTCACAAGGAATAATCATGTTAAAACGTCTGCTTTTCCTGAGCCTTTTGCCCCTTTGCAGCTATGCAGAAGATCTCCCTGCCCCCGTAAAAGCGATAGAAAAACAGGGTATTACCATCATTAAACCCTTCGAAGCGCCGGGCGGAGTGAAAGGCTGGCTGGGTAAATATCAGGATATGGGCGTCGCTATCTATCTGACGCCTGACGGCAAGCACGCCATCTCCGGCTACATGTATGACGAAAACGGCACCAATCTTAGCGAACAGCTGTTCCAGAAAGAGCTCTATACTCCGGCGGGCCAGCAGATGTGGAAGCAAATGGAGGCCGCCAGCTGGCTGCTTGACGGCAAAAAAGAGGCGCCGATTATCCTGTACGTCTTCGCCGATCCCTTCTGCCCGTACTGCAAGCAGTTCTGGCAACAGGCTCGACCTTGGGTGGAGTCGGGGAAAGTGCAGATTCGCACGCTGCTGGTAGGCGTTATCAAACCGGAAAGTACGCCGGTGGCCGCCGCCATTCTCGCCAGCCGCGATCCGGCAAAAACCTGGCACGATTACGAAAAATCGGCCGGGAAAATGAAAGTTGAGATCCCGGCGGACATCCCGGCGGAAAAAATGCGCATCCTCAACCAAAACCAGCAGCTGATGGATCGGCTAGGGGCTAACGCCACGCCGGCTATTTACTATATGAATAAAGAAAATATGCTGCAGCAGGTTGTCGGCTTACCGGAAGCGGATAAGCTCCAGGTGATGATGGGCGAAAAATAAAGCGTCCCGTCAGACCCTTTTTAGCCGGACTACTCGCCCAAAAAGGGTCTGGCTAAATCACTTTTCGTCGTATACATTCAGAGTCATTAATAAAACCGGCCTTAAATAATTCAGCCCATCAATCGCTACGCAAATTAAATATAATAAAAAAATAGAATAAAAAGATAATAATTCGCACCAGACACAGCAACGGACAGGATGCTAGCAATGGCTAAACTTTACGAACTTAAAAAGTTCGATCTTAACCTACTGGTTATTTTTGAATGTATCTATCAGCATTTAAGTATAAGCCAGGCCGCAGGAACCTTATTTATTACCCCTTCAGCCGTCAGCCAGTCGCTGCAGCGCCTGCGCAATCAGCTCAACGATCCGCTGTTTATCCGCACCGGTAAAGGGATGAGCCCCACCACCCTGGCGGTTAACCTTCATCATCATCTGGAAAAAAATCTCAACCAGCTTGAGCAGACGATCAATATCGTCCACGGCGCCGAACTGAGAAAACGCTTTGTTATCTACAGCCCGCAGTTTTTCCTCTCGCCCTCCTCCGCAACGCTCATCAGCACGCTCTACCGTGACCCCAACCTGCAGGTGGAGCACCACGACCTTCAGCTCGCCTCGGAGTCGGCGGAGAGCCTGCTCGCCTACCGCAAAGCCGATCTGATTTTTAGCCTTTCACCGCTTGCCAGCCCGACCACCGTATGCCTGCCGTTTCAGGAAATAGAGATGGTGCTGGTCTGCCGGCAGAATCATCCGCGAATAGCCGAATTCACCTCCGCAGAAGCCATTGCGCGGGAGAGCTTTACTGACTATCTGACCAAAGAGGCGGGGATGCAGGCGGTTGACTACTGGCTTGAGAAACTGTTCCCCGAACGAAATATTGCCTTCAGCAGCGACTCACACATTGCCATCCTCAATATTATTAGCCAGACTGATTTTATCGGCTTTATGCCAAAAATTGCGTCAACCCCGCAGCTCTTCGACCTCAGGCTGAGAATAATACCTGCTCCGGCGGATATTCCCCGGGCGATGATTCATATGATTTATAATCGGGTGCAGATGGACCACCCTGTTTTAGCCTCTCTTATTAAAGAGGCGGCATTATAATAAAAGTGGCCGCCGTTAATTATCGACCACGTGAATATCCGCACATAAATCAGAAAAATAAAATAGCGAAAACAGCCATCGGAGAAAATTAATGGTCGGCTTAAAACGTCCGGCGACCATCAATTCTCTCAGCGACCCGACGCCGGCGCGCTACAGCTGGCGCAGACGCTCCGCGGCGGCCAGCAGGGTTGCCGGCTGCTTGGCAAAGCACAGCCGAATCAGCCTGTGCGGGAACGGATCGGCGCAGAACACCGACAGCGGGATCGCCGCCACGCCGATTTCAGTCGTCAGCCAGCGGCAAAAGCTGACGTCGTCGAGATCGGAAACCGCGCTGTAGTCTGCCAGCAGGAAGTAGGTGCCCTCGCAGGGTAATATCTCCAGGCGACTGGCGCGCAGGGCCTCGATAAACAGGTCGCGACGCTGCTGATAGAACGCAGGCAGCTGACGATAGTGCTCCGGTTCGTGACGCAGCATATCGGCGATGGCCAGCTGCGCCGGCGTGTTCACCGAGAACGTCAGATACTGATGCACTTTACGCAGCTCGGCGCTGATCGCCGCAGGCGCGACGCAGTAGCCGACCTTCCAGCCGGTCATATGGAAAGTTTTACCAAAGGAAGAGACCGCTACCGCCCGCTCGCGCAGTTGCGGATGGGCCAGCACGCTGGCGTGTCCCTGCGCCGCAAAGCAGATATGCTCGTAGACTTCATCGCTGACCACGTAAATCTCACGCTCGGCAATCGCCTGCCACAGCGCGGCGAAATCCTCATGCTGCCAGACCGTCGCCGACGGGTTGTGCGGGGTATTGAGGATCACCAGCCGGGTACGCTCGCTCAGCGCGGCGGCAAACTCCTGCCAGTCAACGCGAAAATGCGGCGGCTGCAGGGCAATGCGCTTCAGCACGCCGCCGGAGAGCTCAACCGCCGGGGCATAGCTGTCGTAGCTCGGGTCAAAGCAGATCACCTCATCCCCGCTACGCACCAGGGCGGTAATGGCCGCATACAGGGCCTCGGTTGCGCCCGCCGTAACGGTCACATCGCTGTTGGCGTCCGGTCGGTAGCCGTAAAGCTCGGCGGTTTTATCGGCGATGGCTTCGCGCAGCGCCGGTACGCCGGTCATCGGGGCGTACTGGTTGGCGCCCTGGGCGACATGAAAAGCCAGTCGCTCCTGCAGGTAGCGCGGCCCGTCAAAATCCGGGAAGCCTTGTGAAAGATTTATCGCCTGATGCTGCTGCGCAAGAGCGCTCATCTGGCTAAAAATAGTGGTGCCCAGTGAAGGGAGTTTACTCTCAGGAATCAGTGGCTTATTGCTCATTTTGTTATTACCGATTGTAATGCTGTTGTTGAAGCCACTATAACACGATGTTAATATTTGGCAATCGAGACGCTTAGACGTCTATATGCGCCGTTATGCAAAAAAGCCGCAACGCGCTTTGCGCAATGACGTGTATAAATGATGATGTCAGGCCGGCTATGGTCTGCCGCCACCATCAATGCGGCGTAACGCCCACTCTGGAGAAACCATGATCCGCGCCATCGTGACCGATATTGAAGGTACCACCAGCGACATTCGCTTCGTACATAACATTCTGTTTCCGTACGCCCGTGAACGATTAGCAGGCTTCGTGACCGCCCAGCAGTACGCTGAGCCGGTCAAAACGATCCTTGATAACCTCCGCCACGAAATCGCCGCTCCCGCTGCCAGCACCGCCGAGCTTATCGATACGCTATTTGCCTTTATGCAGGAGGATCGCAAATCCACCGCGCTGAAGGCGCTGCAGGGGATTATCTGGCGCGATGGCTACCTTAACGGCGACTTTACCGGCCATCTGTATCCCGATGTTCTGCCGGCGCTGGAAAAGTGGAAGTCGCAGGGAATTGATTTATATGTATATTCCTCAGGCTCGGTCGCTGCGCAGAAATTGTTATTTGGCTACAGCGACGAAGGTGATATTACTCATCTGTTCAACGGCTATTTCGATACTCTGGTAGGCGCGAAGCGCGAAGCGCAGTCCTACCGCAACATTGCTGAACAGCTGGGTCACCACCCTGCCGCCATCCTGTTCCTTTCCGATATCCATCAGGAGCTGGATGCCGCCGAGGAGGCCGGTTTTCGCACCCTGCAGCTGGTACGCGGCGATCGCGACCCCGCCAGCCATCATCCGCAGATTCAGCGTTTTGACGACATTCATCCGGAGCAAATACCTGCATGAGCGCATTAACGATTTTTTCTGACCAGGACGCCGGGAACGCCATCTGGCACAGCACCGACGCCGACGAAATTCAGCAGCAGCTAAAGGCGAAAGGCGTACGCTTTGAGCGCTGGCAGGCCGACCGCGATTTAGGCGTCGCGCCAACGCCGGAAACGGTGCTTGAGGCCTACCAGCACGCGATTGATAAGCTGGTTGCCGAAAAGGGTTACCAGAGCTGGGACGTTATCAGCCTGCGCGCGGACAACCCGCAGAAAGAGGCGCTGCGCGCGAAGTTTCTCAACGAGCATACCCACGGCGAGGACGAGGTGCGTTTCTTCGTCGAGGGTGCCGGGCTGTTTTGCCTGCATATCGGCAATGAGGTGTTCCAGGTGCTGTGCGAGAAGAACGATTTAATCTCCGTCCCCGCCGACACGCCGCACTGGTTTGATATGGGCTCGGAACCGAACTTCACCGCCATCCGAATTTTCGATAACCCGGAAGGCTGGGTGGCGAAGTTTACCGGGGATGATATTGCCGACGCCTACCCACGGCTGGCGTAATCTCCTTCATCCAGCCCGGCGGCCCTGCGCCGCCGGGCTGCCGTTCAGGGCAACGCGTCCGCGCTGATAAACGCCGGCGGATCGAACGCGGTAATGGGCGGCAGCGCCTCGCGCCACGGGACAATCTCGACCCAGCAGCTCTGCGCGCTACAGCCCTGGCCCAGCCGCGAGCTGCCGCGATCTTCGGTCAGCACGTTCGGATTACCGTGCTTATCCAGGGAGCCTTTTTCGCTGGGGTCCAGCGGATCGTACCAGGCGCCGGTGGCCATCTGCACTACCCCCTGGCGGATCCCTTCGCTGAGATGCACCCCGGCCAGAATCGCTCCGCGGGCGTTATGCACCTTCACCACGCTGCCTTCGGTTACTCCCCGCGCCTGCGCATCCTGCGGATGCATCCACAGCGGCTCGCGCCCCTGAATTTTGGTCGCCCGGCTGACGCTGCCATGATCGTACTGGCTGTGCAGACGCGTGCGCGGCTGGCTGGACAGCAGATGCAGCGGCCAGCGGCTGGCCTCTTCCCGCTGCCAGCTCGCTTCCTCTTCATCCCACCACGGATGGCCCGGGCACTCGCGGTAGCCGAAGTCGGCGACGGTTTGCGAGAAGAGCTCAATCTTGCCGGACGGCGTGGAGAGCGGAGAGCCCAGCGGGTCGGCGCGAAAATCGGCCAGGAAGACCTGCGGCTGCTCCGGCGCGCTGTACTCCAGCACCCCCTGCTGCCAGAAATCCTCAAACGACGGCAGCTCAATGCCCTCTTCCCGGGCCCGCGGGCGCGACTCATCATAAATATGCCGCAGCCACTGCCCGACGCTGCGCCCTTCGCTGAAGCGCTCGCCGCAGCCCAGCCGGGCGGCAAGATCGCAGAAAATCGCGTAGTCGTCGCGGGCCTCGGCAACCGGCGGGATCTGCGCGCTCATGGCAATCATAAATCCGTCATGCCCGCCGCTGCCGATATCCTCCCGCTCCAGGGAGGTGGTCACCGGCAGCACAATGTCGGAAAACTTCGCCTGCGCGGTCCAGTACTGCTCATGCACCACCACCGTTTCCGGCCGTCGCCACGCCTCGCAGAGCTGGTTAAGGTCCTGATGATGGTGAAAAGCATTGCCCCCCGCCCAGTAGACCAGGCGGATATCAGGGTAGCGCAGATGCTGGCCATCAAACTCATATTCGCCGCCGGGGTGCAGCAGCATGTCCGCCAGCCGGGCCACCGGGATCGCGCTGTTAACCGCATTTTTCCCCGCCGGCAGACGGGGGCCGGAAAAGGCTTTGCGCGCCGCGCCCGCCAGGTTGGTACAGGCGTAGCCGAAGCCCAGCCCTCCGCCCGGGGTGCCAATCTGCCCCAGCAGCGCGGTCAGGGCGACCGTTGCCCAGTAGGCCTGCTCCCCCTGGCGGGCGCGCTGAATGGACCAGGAGATATTGACCATCGTGCGCTGGCTGGCCATGTCGCGCGCCAGGGAGACAATCTGCTCCGCGGAAATCCCCACGATCGCCGCCGCCCAGCGCGGCGTTTTTGCCACCCCGTCACGCTCTCCCAGCAGATAGGCGCGGTAGGGAGCAAAGCCCACCGTGTGGCTGGCCACAAAGTCACTGTCGTACAGGGATTCGGTAACCAGGACGTAGCACAGCGCCAGCAGCAGCGCGGTATCGGTCCCCGGACGCACCGCCAGCCACTGCGCGGAGTCGACGGCGCTCAGATCGTTGCTGACCGGGCTGATATTGATAAAGCGCGTGCCGTTGGCCTGCATCTTCTCCAGCCAGTGCTTCAGCATATGGTCGTTGGCGCCGCCGCCGTTAACCTGAGAGTTACGCAGCGGCAGGCCGCCAATCGCCACGAACAGCTGACACTCCCGCGCCAGCTCAGAGAAGTGCGTATGCTGACGATGCAGCGGGCTAAGCGGCCCCAGCACATGCGGCAAAATACGCTCGCCGGCGGCGCTGCTGTAGGTATTGGTACTGGCGGTGTAGCCGCCGAAAGATTTCAGGAAACGATGCAGCTGGCTCTGGGCGTGATGAAAACGCCCGGCGCTGGCCCAGCCGTAGGAGCCGCCGTATATGGCTTCGTTCCCGCAGCGCGCCTTCACCGAAGTGAGTTCACGGGCCAGCAGGTCGAGGGCGACCTCCCAGCTCACCTCTACAAAGGGCTCTTTGCCGCGACCTTCCCGCGACGCGGGGCCATTTTTCAGATAGCCGGCCCGCACCGCCGGACGACGAATGCGCGTTTTGCTGGTGACCGCATCGGTGAGGGACTGACCGATGCGCGAGGGATTTTTATCCCAGGCGACCGGTACGACGGCATCAATGGCGCCATCGCGGGTTTGCACCTGCCAGGTTCCCCAGTGCATCACCGCCAGATTATGTTGTTTATTCATGTTGCCCGTTTTTTTGTCACCCGATAAAGGCCGCTATAATAAGTCGGGAGCTGGCTGAAGATAAAATGCCGATGACACTATAATATCCTGTCACTTTAGCCGATAACCATCCGCATGACGCGAGCCCTGGGTTATATTCACCATATCCCACCATAAATATAGCCATCATTAAGCAGCAATTACCGTTTGCAATAAAAGTCAGCGCGTTTACCTTATACCCACAATATAAATACGGCTTAATTTCAGCATCATGAAATATTTTCAGGTTATAGCGGGTAAAATTAAGTTTTCCTGCCCTATTCCGTCGATATACCATTATTGGTATAACTTAGACATATTTTGTATTTGAGGTTGCGTGGTCGTTATTGTCATGCTACGAATCCGCAAACACCTTTATCACAGGACTATAATAAGAATGTCGCAGAGAATAAAATTACTGCCCGCCGCACTGGGTCTGATGACGCTCGTCTCCGTCAGCGCCTCCGCCGCAGAGCCCCTGTCGCTGCAGGGGAAAACCATCGGCGTCGCCGTTGTCGGCACCCAGCACTTCTGGGATCGCGAAGCCTATAAAGGCGCCACCGAAGAGGTTGAAAAACTGGGTGGTAAAGTCATCGGCGTCGACGGCGGTCGTGATAATCAGGTACACGCCAATAACCACGATATTTTATTATCACGCAAGGTCGATGCCGTAATTAGTATTCTCGGCGACAGCGCCGTTGAACCTAAATTTAAAGCGCTGCGCGATGCCGGCATCCCGGTATTTACCGTGGACCACGTGTCTAAATACTCCGTCAATAACACGACCTCCGACAACTACACCCTGGGTTCAACCATTGGCCGCTATATGGCCGATGAATTAGGCGGCAAAGGTAACGTTGCGGTATTTAATGCATTCTCCAGCTCGCTGCGAATTTGCGGCATCCGCTACGACCAGTGGAAATATGTCCTTAAGGATTATCCGGATATTCATATTATTCAGCCGGAGCTGGCCGAACAGTTTGCCAACTCTCCGGAAGATGCGCGTAAGAAAACCCTCGAACTGCTCAGCCAGTATCCGAAAGGCAAACTGGATGCCATCCACGTCGCCTGCTGGGATCAGCCGGCCATCGGGATCGTGCAGGCTCTGGAAGAGACCGGACGCGACAAAGACGTGAAGGTCACCGCCATCGATGCCGGCCCGGAAACGCTGGAGATTATGGCCGAACCCGGCAGCCCGTTCGTCGCTAACGTCGCTCAGCAGCCGCACCTGATTGGCCAGACGTCGGCCGACAACGTCGCGCACTACTTCGCTAAACAGGCTCTGCCGCTGCAAACCTTTATTCCGGTGGTCCCGGTGAAGGGCCCGCAGGAAGCGAAAGCGGTCTACAAACAGCTGGGATATGGCGAACTGCAGTGATTAATCAACCCCTCGGCGGGGAGCGCCCCGCCGCTGGTCTGGTCATGAGCCAGATCGGCAAAAGCTTTGCCAACGTGACTGCATTAAATGCGGTCACGCTGCTTCTTAACCCCGGTGAAATTCACGGTCTGATCGGCGAAAACGGGGCCGGAAAATCCACCCTGATCAAGATCCTTGCCGGCGTGTACCAGGCCGATAGCGGCAGCGCCACCCTCGATGGCGCGGCGATCCCGTTCGGCAACCCTGCGGCCATTGAAGCAATGGGCATCCGCGTTATCCACCAGGAACTCAACCTGATTGCCCACTTCACGGTGGCGGAATCCGTTTTTCTCGGCCAGGAGTATCGCCACCGCTGGGGCGCGCTGGACAGAAAGCGCATGAACGCCGCCACCGAGGCCTTTTTCCGCGATAGCTGGCAGCTGAGCATTAACCCGCGGCGGCTAATTCGCGATCTCAGCCTTGCCGAACGTAAGCTGGTGCAAATCGCCCGGGCGCTGATCGACGGCGCCGCGAAGCTGGTGGTCTTTGATGAACCCACCGCGCCGCTGGAAGCGCAGGAGGCCAGCCTGGTCTCCTCGGCGATCCTGCGCCTGCGCGAGCAGGGGATAGCCATTCTCTATATTTCCCACTATCTGAACGAAATCGCCGCCCTCTGCGATCGCGGAACCGTTCTGCGCAACGGCGAGGTGGTGGGCTACCCTGACCGCTCGCTGCTGCAGGATACCGATGCGCTGATCAAAATGATGGTCGGCCGGGAAATAGAGCAGCTCTATACCCCGCGCCAGTCCGCGCCGCCTGAAGCCGACGCCAGCACGCCGCTGCTGTCGGTGCGCGGGCTCGGCGACGGCCATCAGCTGCGCGACATTACCTTTGATATCCAGCCCGGAGAAATCGTCGGCGTCGCCGGCCTGCTGGGCGCCGGGCGGGACGTGCTGGTCGACCTTCTCTACGGCCTGAAGCGCGTGGACAGCGGCGTGATTAGCATCGACGGTCAGCCGAAGCGCATACGCACGCCGAAGCAGGCGATTCGCGCCGGCATGGCGCTGGTGCCCCGCGACCGCCGCCATCAGGGGCTGATCCTCCCCTTCACCACCGCCGATAACATTAATCTGGCCTCCCTGTCGGACACCGCCACCTTCGGCTGGGAACACCGAGGGCTGGCGCTGGAGAAAGCCCGCAGCTGGATTGAGCAGCTCTCTATCCGCCCCGGCCGCCCGGAGCTGCCGGTGCGGCTGATGAGCGGCGGCAACCAGCAAAAGGCGATTCTGGCCCGCTGGCTGGGCACCGATGCGCGGCTTTTTATTCTCGATGAACCGACCCTCGGGGTCGATATCGGCGCCCGCAGCGATATCTATCAGCGAACCCGCCAGCTGGCGGATCGCGGACGCGCGGTGCTGGTCTCCTCCAGCGATGCGCCGGAGCTGCTGGGGCTATGCGATCGGATCCTCGTGATGTGGCGCGGCGAGCTGGTGGCGAATCTCACCACCCAGGGGCTGACGCTCGACGCCCTGCTGGCAACGATTAACGGTGGACAGGAACAACAGTTATGAGTACGGGTATCCAACGCCGCGGCCTGCCGGGCATAACGACGCTTATCGAAAAATTTCCGCTGATTCTCTTCTTTGCCCTGCTGGTCTGGCTTAGCCTCCAGTCGCCCTTCTTTTTAAGCTGGCAGAATATCAGCATGATGCTGGTGCAGAGCGTGCCGCTGGCCATTCTCTGCTTCGGACTGGTTTGCGTGATTGCCGTCGGCGGCGATGACGTGGTCACCGGCGGGATCGACCTCTCGCTTCCCGCCATCGCGGTGCTCGGGGTCGCGCTTCTGAGCCTCGGCATGGTGGAGTGGCAGATGTCCTATCTGTGGCTGCTGCTCCTGCCGCTCGTGGTCTGCCTCGCCTGCGGGGCGATCAACTCCGGGCTGGTGCTGGTCGCCGGGCTGCCGCCGCTGCTGGCAACGCTCTCAACCTCCGTGGCCTTTACCGGCCTGACCGATTTACTCACCGGCCAGCGGCGCATTGCGGTCAGCGATCCGCTGATGGTGGCTTTTCGCGACCAGACGCTGCTCGGCATCCCCTGGCCGCTGATCTATCTGCTGGCGGTATTCGTCCTGTTCCAGCTGCTGGTGCACCACTCGCGCTTCGGCCAGCATCTGCAGGCGGTCGGCGGCAACCGCGATATGGCGCAAATGAGCGGGCTTAACGTGCGCCGGCTGACGGTTTACGTCTGGCTGCTGGCAGGCATCGCCGCCGGTCTGGCGATTCTGCCGCTGCTGAGCCAGGGCTCGGGCAGCTCCAGCGGTACCGCCACGCCGCTGCTGCTGGAGACCGTGCTGGCGACCTTTATCGGCGCCGCCTTCTCGCGCCGGCGCGTCGTCACCATCTGGGGCGCGCTGCTTGGCGCGGTGCTGGTCAACGCCCTCTCCAACGGCCTCGGGCTGCTGGGGGTCAATATTTTCTGGATGGGCGCCATCAAAGGCACCCTGATCCTTATCGTGCTGGCGGCTTCTGCGGTCAGACATCACGGAGGCAATCAATGAGCCAGCTGACGCTCAAATCCTCATCGCCGGAGCAGACCGCCGGCGGCCCGCTGGCCTATCTGTCGCGGGCGGGCTTCGGCATTATCACCCTGCTGGCTATTGCCCTGTTCGGCTGGGCTAACCCGGTATTTCTGACCGTTGATAACTGGGCAAACCTGCTCCAGGGCAGCGCGATTCTGCTGATTGTGGCGATGGCGATGACCCTCATCGTCAGCGCGGGCGCCATCGATCTCTCGGTTGGCGTCGCGCTCGACTTTGGCGCCGCCTTTGCGCTGGTGGCCCTGAAAACCTGGCACCTGCCGTGGCAGGCCGCGGTGGGCTATGCCCTGCTCGGCGGGGCGATCATCGGTCTGCTGAACGCCTTTCTGATCCTGATTTGCCAGATCCGTCCGTTCCTTGCCACCCTCGGGACCTGGTTTATTGCCAGCAGCGTGGAGCGGATCTATACCGACGGCGGCGGCTCGATCGCCTATCGCCGGATGGCGCCGGAGTACCACGATCTGGCAGTGGGAAATATCGCCGGTATTCCGACGCCAGTGGTTATCGTGCTGGCGCTGTGGCTGGTGGCCTGGCTGATTACCGAGCGCACGCTCTTCGGCAAGTACGTTCGCGCCATTGGCCAGAACGGGGAAGCGGCGCGCATCGCCGGGATCCGCGATCGGCTGACCATGCTATGGGTGCTGGTCGCGGCCTCAGCGCTGTGCGCCATCGGCGGCGTGATCCTCTCCGCTAACCTGCGGCAGTTTACGCCGCTGGCCGGCCAGTCCTATTTGATGGATGCGATTGCCGCCGTCTTTATCGGCACCGCCTTTAACCGCCAGGGCCGGGCCAGCATCGCCGGTACCCTCGGCGGGGTACTGTTCCTCGCCATCATTGATAACGGCCTGAACCTGATGGGTCTTAACTACCTGGTCAAAGACGCGCTGGTCGGCGTCATTCTGGTGGTCGCGCTGGCCCTCTCTTTCTGGCAGGCGCGTCTGCGTCAGCAGCATCGTTAACGGAGTATCTATGGCAGCCTTTGACGCCGTTTTTGTCGGCCTGACGATCCTTGATATCGCCGGTCGACCGGTTCTCGACATCCCGCCCCGCGGCGGGGTGGCCTTTATCGAACAAATTCGCCTGAACCCGGCGGGCACCGCCGCCGGAGCGAATATCAACGCCGCGAAGCTCGGCGTTCGCACCGCCGCCGTCGCCTGCCTCGGCCACGATGAAAAAGCCGATTTTATTCTCGCCAGCTACGCGCGCCTGGGAATCGACTGCTCGCTGATTCAGCGCACGACGCAAAAGGAGACCTCGGCAACGATCCTGCCTATCCGCCCGAACGGCGAGCGGCCCGCGCTGCACTGTCGCGGCGCCTCCGATGCGCTGTTCGTCGGCGAAGAGGCGTTCGCCTCGATTCTCGACTGCCGCTTCCTGCATCACGGCGGCACGGGTCTGCTGGCGGCAATGGACCAGGGTCAGAGCGCGCGACTGCTGGCGGCGGCCAGGGCGCGCGGCGTCACCACCAGCTTCGACCTGATCGCCCCCGATGAGCGAACCCTGGATCTGCTGCGCCCGCTGCTGCCGTCGGTAGACTACTTTATGCCCTCGCTGGAGGAGGCCGCCTATCTGTCGGGACGCAGCGAGCCCGCCGAAATCGCCCGTTTCTTCTTCGACCTCGGCGTGGGGACCTGTATTTTGAAAGACGGCGCCAACGGCTCCTGGCTGCTGACCCGCGACGGTCGCGTCGAGCATATCGCCCCGTGGCGCGTAGAGGCGGTAGATACTACCGGCTGCGGCGACAGCTACTGCGGCGGCTTTATTGCCGCGCTGGCCCGCGGGTTGAACGAAAAAGAGGCCTGCGAAGTGGCATCGGCCGCGGCGGCGCTGGTCGCCACCGGCCTGGGATCGGATGCGGGCGTGATCGACTGGGACCACACCCTGGCATTTATGGCCGCGAATCGGGCCGGATAGCCTGCGACCCCGCGCTTAGCGCCACTGGTATAACAGCGGCTCGCCGGCGACGTAGCGCTGGAGATCGGCGGCAATCATCGCCGTATGCTTGCTGATGCTTTCGCGGGTCGCGCCGGCAATATGCGGGGTGATAATCACGTTAGCAAACTCGGTGACAAACGGGTGATCGCGCCACAGCGGTTCGCGATGATAAACGTCCAGCGCCGCGCCGCCCAGCGGCCCGTGGCGCAGAGCGTGAATGAGCGCCTCCTCGTCAACCACCGCCGCGCGGGAAGTGTTAATCAGCAGCGCGCCGGGCTTCATGCTGTTCAGCAGCGGCGCGTTTACCAGGCCGTCGCTGCCGGCGCCGCTGCTCAGATGCAGGCTGACGATATCCGCCTCGCGGAACAGCGCTTCGAGAGTGGTTTTCCGCAGCCCCGGCTCGTTGATATCCTCGCCCGCCACGAACGGGTCCACCACCAGCACCGCCATGCCGAACGCGCGGGCGATACGCGCCACCCGGCGACCAATATTCCCGTAGCCAATCAGCCCCAGCGTTTTATTGCGCAGCTCGCTGCCTTTAAACACCTCGTAAGGGCTCTGCGGGCTCACGTCCCACACCACGTCGCGGCGCAGCCCGGCCTGAGTGACCGCCGCCGCATTGTCGGCGTTGGTAAACTCGCCGCGCTTCAGCGCCGCGTGCGCCTGCGGGATATGCCGCGCCAGGCTCAGCATCAGCCCAAGCGTGAGCTCCGCCGCCGCGTCGGCGTTGCGGCCCGGCGTGTAGAGCACGCGAATGTCGCGCGCCGCCGCGGCTTTAACGTCGATATTCACCGGATTGGCGCGGGTACAGGCAATCACCTTCAGGCGCGGGCAGGCGGCGATCACCTCTTCCGTCACGTCGTCGTAGCTGGTCACCAGCACTTCGGCATCGTGAGCCAGATCGATCAGCTGGTCGGCGCTGAGCTTCGGTTTGCCCAGCGCCCATCCCTCAACCCGCAGATCGCCCAGCTGGTGGAACGCCGCAAGATCGCCGGAGTGTTCAGCGGTAAATACAATTTTCATTGGTCTGATTCCTGAGAAATACGTTGAAGCGCCTCCTGCCTGGCCTGCCAGACGGGCAGCATCTGTTCGCGTAGCAGGCGATAAACCGGATAGAGCGCGGCGTAGCGGGCGTGCGCCCGCGGATCTGGCTGATAGCGCGTCTGCTCCAGCTGCGGGTAGTGCGAGAGTCCGTTAACGCTGCGGGCTGCCAGAATCGCCGCCCCGCGGGCGCTGAGTTCGTTAAAGGTGCTGGAGACCACCGTTCTGCCGCTGCAGTCGGCAATAATCTGTAGCCAGGTCGCGGAGGCCGCGCCGCCGCCGGTCAGGTACAGCTCTCCGCCCTGCGGATAGCCCTGCAGCGAGTCGACGATGGCGTAAGCCAGCCCCTCAAAGACCGCCCGCTGCAGCTCGGCGCGGGTAGTATGCTGGCTGATGCCAAAATAGCCGGCCCGCGCATCCGGGCTATAAAACGGCGCGCGTTCGCCGTTCAGATAGGGCTGCCAGAACACGCCCCCGCTGCCGGGCTCGACGTCGGCAATCGCCCGCTCAAGCTGCTGGAGATCCGGGCTCAGGGAGATATGCTGCTGCAGCCAGTCGATATTCGGCGTTCCGGCCTGCATCGGAAAGAGGTTAATAAAGCTCCCCGCTTCGGTATGGGTGACGTAGCGCGTTCCTTCGTTCACCGTCTGACGACCGTGGCACACGATGCCGGTACAGCAGGTCGTACCGAGGATCGTATAGATATCGCCGTCATTCACCGCGCCGCAGCCGAGCGCCGCGCTGCACACGTCGAGCGCGCCGGCGGCCACCGGCGTACCGGCCGCCAGCCCGGTCAGCTCCGCCACCTCGTCGCGCAGGGCGCCGGCCTGCGCATCCGGCGCCAGCAGCGGCGGGAACAGATGATGCAGGTCGGCAAGCCCCATTTCATTCAGCACCACCGCCGACAGCTCCCCGCTCTGCTGATTGAGCAGCGAGGTGCTGGCATCGGTGATATCCAGCGCCGCGACGCCGGTCAGGCGAAAGCGGATCCAGTCTTTGGCAAAAAACAGATAGCGCGCCGCCGCCAGCCGCTCCGGCTGATAATGCCGGAGCCAGCATAGCTGCATGCTGGTATTGCACGGCTGCAGGTGGGTGCCGGTCTCGGCAAAAAAGCGGCGATCGAAGCCCGGGCGGCGCAGCAGATCGCTCATCAGCTCCCGGCTGCGGGTATCGCTCCACAGGATCCCCGGCCCGACCGGCTCGCCCTCGGCATCGCTTAGCCACACCCCTTCGCCCTGCCCGGCAAGGCCAATGGCTCTTAAGCGCCCGCTCTGCAGCTCCGGGCGTTGCGCAATCTGGCGCAAAATAGCGATGACCGACTGCCACAGCTGCGCCATATCCTGCTCGGCGTAGCCGTTAGCCGACAGACGCGGCCCGGTATTCTCCGCCGCGCTGGCCCGCGCCTGAAAATGCTCATCAAACAGCACCGCCTTGACGCGCGAGGTGCCGATATCGATACCCAGATAAAAATCCATGCCTGATCCGATCGCTTATTGAAAATTAGTCGCGCTCGTAGCGGCGACGCATCAGCTCGCACTCGAACAGGAATTCCAGACCTTCCAGCTGACGGCGCGCCTCGTTAATATCTTTCCCCCAGCAGGTCAGACCGTGGCCGCGCAGCAGGAAGCCGTAGCGCAGCGGGCGGGTTTGCGCATAATCTTCGATGCGCGCCGCCAGGGCGTCGATATCCTGGTCGTTATCAAAAATCGCCACCGGGACGGTGTCGAGATGGCTGTGCTGGCCGGTCAGCGTTTTCTGCATTTCGTAGCCCTGCAGCGCCAGCGTCCCGCTCTTCTCGATGCGCGACAGCACCGTCGCGTTGACGGTATGGACGTGCAGCACGACGTTGGCCTCGGGGAACAGGCGATAGACCAGGGTATGCAGCCCGGTTTCCGCCGAGGGCTTGCGCCCGGAAGGCGCGGTATTGCTGGCAATATCAACCTGCAGAAAATCTTCGCTGGTCAGGCTGCCCTTATCGCGTCCCGACTCGCTGAGCCAGCACCAGGTCTCATCCTGGCGCACGGACATATTGCCGCCGGTCGCCGGCGCCCAGCCCTTCGCACCGATCCAATGACAGGTGGTGACCAGTTGCGCGAGTCTTTCTTGCCACATAGCAGTTCCTTAGTTTAGCGATGGTATTTTGAGAACCTTGACGCTCGGGCGCCGTTGTTGCTGGCAGCGTGGGCGCTGCTGTGACTCAAAATGGTAAACAGGGTATCCCGAGACAACGTTCTTTAGCCGTCTAAATGGCTATTTATCCGATACTAACACCGCCTGCCCGGCTGAACAATATTTCAGGAAAGGCTTACATTAAGAATGGTTATATCAGAAATGCATATGAAATTACCGTTTTTAACAGTGATACAACTGAACGTTTTCATAACGCCAATATTACCCGCTGCGGGCCGCTAAAAAGACGGGGGATCGTTCTGCGTGCGGCTGGCGTAAATTTCAGCGCCGGCGATAGCGACCGCGCGCGATGGCAAAGTCCGAACGGCTGCTCCACGCTGGTGCAAAACTTTGCACCATGCACACCATTCTGGCAAAACGGCGCCGTTTAACGCCTTTTTATGTGCACACTGCATACCCCAATATGTTCCCGTTGCCCCGCTTTTTTTGGCACACCTCTTGCTACCCCTCTGGCATCGCCATTCGGGTGACCACTCAGAGGTTCCACTATGTCAAACAGCAACGATTTCCCGCTCGTCGAAGCGCCGGCCTCAGGGCGCAAGGGCCTGTTTTCAATCTCCATGGTTCTGTTCAGCTTTACCTTTTTTACCGGCACGATGTTCGCGGGCGGTAAGCTCGGCGTCTCTTTTTCCATCGTTAACCTGCTGTGGATTGCGGTTATCGGCAACTTTCTGCTGGCCCTGTACGCGGCGTCGCTCGGCTGGATTGCCGCCCGCAGCGGGCTGAACACCGTACTGATGGGGCGTTTTTGCTTCGGCGAGATCGGTAGCAGGCTCGCCGATTTTATTCTCGGTTTCGCCGAGCTGGGCTGGTACGCCTGGGGTACCGCAACGGTGGCTATTTCGCTGGTCAAAATCCTTGCCCTGCCCGAGGCGATGACCATTCCGCTGATGGTGCTGTTCGGCATCCTGTTCTGCGTCACCGCGCTGGTGGGCTATAAGGGGCTGGATGCGCTATCGAGGGTTTCGGTCCCGCTGATGTTTATCCTGCTGGTGGTCTCGATGTACCTTGCCGCCCACCACGCCGGCGGCTGGCAGGCGATGACCAAAATCGAACCGGGCGAAACCATGACCTGGTCGGCGGCCATCACGATGGTATTTGGCACCTTCGCCAGCGGCGCGACCCAGGCGACGAACTGGACGCGGCTGGCTAACTCCAGCCGCACCGCCATCCTCGCCAGCATGGGCAGCTTCCTTATCGGTAACGGGTTGATGATTGTGGCCGGGGCCTGGTGCGCCATCGTTTATCAGCAGGCCGATATCGTGGAAGTGCTGATTTTGCAGGGGCTCTCCGTCGCCGCGGTGGTCATGCTGTGCCTCAATCTGCTGACGATTCAGGGACCGACAATCTATAACGTTTCGGCCGCCGCCTGCCACCTGCTGCGCAGCGAACGCCGCCGGACCCTGACCGTTGTCGCCGCCGGCGTCGGCATTCTGCTGGCCATTGGCGGGATGTACGAAATGCTGATCCCGTTCCTGGTTCTGCTGGGCAGCATCATCCCGCCCATCGGCGGCGTGATCCTCGCCGACTACTGGTTTTATCGCGGCGGACGCTATCCTCTGCTGCAAACCGCGCGCTTACCGCGCTTCAACTGGCTGGGCCTGGGCGCTTATGCCGTCGGCGCGCTGGTGGCTTACCTGTCGCCGTGGGTTGCGCCGCTGGTGGGCATCTCCGTCTCCGCGCTGGTCTATATCATCCTGACCCGCCTGAGCAAACGCCAGCCCGCGGCTGACGCGGCTGCGGAGCAGTAGCCATGAGCCTGACGGTCAGCGAAATCCTCGCGCTGGAGGGACTCTCGGCGATGCGGCTGCGCGCGGGGCGGCAGGGGCTCCAGCTGGCGGTGCGCTGGTACTACGTCGCGGAAAATGAAAATATCGCCGAGTGGATCATGGGCGGAGAGCTGGTGTTTATCACCGGGATCAACCATCCCCGCAATGAGGAGAACCTGATCCATCTGCTGATGGAGGGCAAGCAGCGCGGGATCGCCGGCATGGTGATCCTGACCGGCGACGCCTATATCCAGACGATCCCTCCGCGGTTGATCGCGCTGGCCGACGAGCTGGGCATTCCGCTGATCGAACAGCCCTATCTGCTCAAAATGGTGATCGTCACCGAGCGCATCGGTACCGCGCTGGTGCGCAGCGAAAACGCGCTGCAGTCGCAGCGCGATATTCTGCTGCAGCTGTTAACCGGCGACTATCCCGACCTGCAAATCCTGCATCAACGCGCGCTTCATCAGCAGCTGGATTTTACCCGCCCGCTGCGGGTGGCGGCGCTGCGCCTTGAGGGGATTCAGCGCCTGTTTCGCCAGTTTCCGCCGGAGCAGGCCGAAGCCTGGCTGCAGCAGGCCCGTCGCACCGTGCGCCAGCGATTGCAGCAGCAGCTTAACCAGCAGGGCAACCCCTTCCCGCTGGTAGAGCGCAGCAATATGTTGCTGTTCCTGCTCCCGGATGAGGAAGGCGAATTTTATCAGCAGAAAAAGTGGCTACAGCAGTGGCTGCTCCAGCTTGCGGAGGGCGATGACGGGATGTCGCTGCTGTGCGGCCTCTCCGCGCCGGTGCAGGAGCTGCAGGGCTATCAGCGGGCGCTGTCGCAGGCGCGCCAGGCGCTGGATCTCAGCGATACCCTGCGCCCGGCTCAGCGCATCAGCGACTATCAGCAGCTGGGCTTTATCAAGCTGCTCTCCGCCGTCGGCGATCCCACGCTGCTGAGCGATTTTATGCACGACACCCTTGGCTGCCTGATCGAACCCGATCGTAAAAGCCCGTGGCTGCTCATGGAGACCCTGGAAACCCTGCTCCAGGAGAACGGCAACGTGATGAGGGCCGCCGAGCGGCTGGGCATTCACCGCAACACCCTGCATCAGCGTATCCAACGTATTGAAAAGCTGACCCGCTATCCGGTCAGCCATCCGCAGTTTCATCTCAACGCCTCGGTCGCCTTAGCGATCTGGCGTATGTCGCAAAACCATTTACGGGAACAACCATGAAAATTATCAACGCGCGCCTGCGCCATAAAGAAGCGCTCTATACCCTTGAGTTACAGGACGGCATGATTAAAAGCATCGCCCCGCAGGCCGCCGCGCGGGCGGCTGACGCCAGCGATATCGACGCGCAGCAAAAGCTGGTTATCCCGCCGTTCGTCGAGCCGCATATCCACCTTGACGCCACCCTCACGGCGGGCGAGCCGGAGTGGAATATGAGCGGCACGCTGTTTGAGGGCATCACCCGCTGGAGCCAGCGTAAAGAGAGCGTCACGGTAGAAGATACGCGCCAGCGCGCGCTGAAGACCATCGGTATGCTGCGCGATAACGGCGTCCAGCACGTGCGCACCCACATTGATGTCACCGACCCTTCCCTGACGGCGCTGGAGGCGATGCTGGAGGTGAAAAAAGAGGCTGCCGATCTTATCGACCTGCAAATCGTCGCCTTCCCGCAGGAGGGGATCGAGTCGTTCCCCGGCGGACGAGAGCTGATGACCCGCGCCATTGAAATGGGCGCCGACGTGGTGGGCGGCATTCCGCACTACGAGAACACCCGCGACAAGGGCGTCAGCTCGCTGGCCTTTCTGATGGACCTGGCCCAGCGCCACGGCTGCCTGGTGGACGTGCACTGCGATGAAATCGATGACCCGCAGTCGCGCTTTCTGGAAGTGCTGGCGGAAGAGGCTCGGGTACGCGGCATGGGCGCGCAGGTCACCGCCAGCCATACCTGCGCGATGGGTTCCTACGATAACGCCTACTGCTCGAAGCTGTTCCGCCTGCTCAAGGCGTCGGGCATCAACTTTATCTCCTGCCCAACCGAAAGCATTCACCTGCAGGGGCGCTTCGACAGCTGGCCAAAACGCCGCGGCGTGACGCGGGTGGCGGAGCTGGACCGCGCCGGGATTAACGTCTGCTTTGCCCAGGACTCCATTCAGGACCCCTGGTACCCGCTGGGCAACGGCAACATCATGCGCATCCTCGATGCCGGGCTGCACATCTGCCATATGCTGGGGTATGAAGATTTGCAGCGCTGTCTCGATTTGATTACCGATAACAGCGCCCGGGCGCTGTGCCTGGGCGATAATTACGGTATCGCCGAAGGCCGCCCGGCGAACCTGCTGATCCTTGATGCGGAAAATGACTATGACGCCGTGCGGCGTCAGGCCAAAGTGCTGACCTCCATTCGCCGCGGCAAAATCATTCTGCAGCGCCAGCCGGAGCAGATCCGCTATCCGGCGGCAGACCCGCGCCGTTAGCCAATATTTGGCGCAAATGCTCCGGCCGCCACCTGCTCGCGGGTAACGACGCCGCTGTCCAGCACCCAGCCGCTGATTAATGCCGCAGGCGTGACGTCAAACGCCGGGTTATAAACCGATGCATCCGCCGGCGCCCACTGCACCGCGCCGAAGCTGCCGGCCACGCCGGTCACTTCCGCCGCCGCGCGCTGTTCAATAGGAATGGCCTCGCCGTTCGGGCAGCCGCGGTCGAGCGTGGTTTGCGGCGCGGCGACATAGAACGGAATACCGTGATATTTCGCCAGCACCGCCAGCGAATAGGTACCGATTTTGTTCGCCACGTCGCCGTTGGCGGCAATGCGATCGGCGCCAACCCACACCGCATCGACCTGCCCTTTAGCCATCAGGCTGGCGGCCATCGAATCGGTAATCAGCTGATAGGGCACCCCCAGCTCACCCAGCTCCCATGCGGTCAGACGGCCGCCCTGCAGCAGCGGGCGCGTCTCGTCGACCCACACGTTCGCCACCAGGCCGCGCTGATGGGCCAGCGCGATCACCCCTAACGCCGTGCCCACCCCTGCGGTCGCCAGCCCGCCGGTGTTGCAGTGGGTCAGCAGGCGACTGCCCGCTTTGACCAGGCTGACGCCGGTTTCCGCGATGCTGGCGCACAGCTGCTTATCTTCAGCGATCAGGCGCAGCGCTTCTTCTTCAAGAGCCGGAATATAGTTCTCTTTCGCCAGCGCCAGCTTCATGCGGTCGAGGTTATTCATCAGGTTGACCGCCGTCGGGCGCGCGGCGCGCAGCGTATCCAGCGCCTGCGATAGCTCATCGCGGGTCAGGCCGCGCTGCGCCAGAAGCGCTAACAGCAGACTGGCAGAGAGACCGATTAACGGCGCGCCGCGCACCCGCAGAGCGTGAATATGGTCAACCAGTAACGAAACGTTATCTGCCGCCAGCCAGCGTTTTTCCTGCGGCAATGCCTGCTGGTCAAGAATAAAAAGCTGATTTTCGCTTACCCGCAGGCTGGTGGTCTGTAGTGTCTGCATGTCGTTAAATCCCTGTTGCGTTGTTGTATCACATTGTGTCAGGATGGAATCCAGAAGTATAGACGTCTGAACGGCTTAACCGGAACTTTTGAGGATCGAGGCAATGTCGCAATACCATACCTTCACGGCCAGCGATGCGGTGGCTTATGCACAACAATTTGGCGGTCTCGACGACCCGTCGGAACTGGTGTCCGCGCAGGAAGTGGGTGACGGTAACCTCAACCTGGTATTTAAAATTTTTGATACCCAGGGCGTGAGCCGCATTGTCGTTAAGCAGGCGCTGCCCTACGTCCGCTGCGTCGGGGAGTCCTGGCCGCTGACGCTCGATCGCGCCCGACTCGAGGCGCAGACGCTGGTGACCCACTATCAACACTGCCCGCAGCACACGGTAAAAATTCACCATTTCGATGCTGAACTGGCGGTGATGGTGATGGAGGATCTTTCCGATCACCGCATCTGGCGCGGCGAGCTTATCGCCAACGTTTACTATCCGCAGGCGGCGAGCCAGCTGGGCGAATACCTGGCCCAGGCGCTGTTCCATACCAGCGATTTTTATCTCCATCCTCACGATAAAAAAGCCCAGGTCGCGCGCTTTATTAACCCGGAGATGTGTGAAATAACCGAGGATCTGTTCTTCAACGACCCCTACCAGGTTCATGAACGCAACAGCTATCCGCCGGAGCTGGAGGACGATATTGCCGCCCTGCGCCACGATAGCCAGCTCAGGCTGGCGGTGGCCTCGCTCAAGCACCGCTTCTTCTCCCAGGCGGAAGCGCTGCTGCACGGCGATATCCACAGCGGTTCAATTTTCGTTGCCGAGGGCAGCTTTAAGGCCATCGACGCCGAGTTCGGCTATTTCGGCCCGATTGGCTTTGATGTCGGCACCGCCATCGGCAACCTGCTGCTGAACTACTGCGGCCTGCCGGGCCATCTGGGCATTCGCGACGCCGCCGCCGCGCGCGAACAGCGCCTGAACGATATTCAGGCGCTGTGGACGACCTTTGCCGAACGCTTCCAGGCGCTGGCGGCGGAGAAGAGCCGCGATGCGGCGCTGGCTTATCCCGGCTATGCCTCAGCGTTCCTGAAAAAAGTGTGGGCGGATGCGATTGGCTTCTGCGGAACCGAGCTGATTCGCCGCAGCGTCGGCCTGTCGCACGTTGCCGATATCGACAGCATTGAGGATCGGGCCATGCGCCATGAATGTCTGCGCCATGCGATTTCGCTCGGCAAAGCGCTGATCGTGATTGCCGAACGTATCGACAGCGTCGACGAGCTGATCGCCCGCATTCGCCAGTACAGCTAAGCCGTTCCCCGTGTATTCCCGGGCGCGGCGCTAACGCTGCTTTGCCCGGGCTACCCGCTCACCGCACTTCCCTACCCCAAATACTCGATCACCGACAGCCCGCCGTTATAGTCGGTGCTGTAGATAATCCCCTGCGCGTCAACGAACACGTCGCAGGACTGGATCACCCGCGGGCGACCCGGACGGGTATCCATCATCTTCTCCGGCGCCGCGGGCACCAGCGCCCCGGTTTCTACCGGCCGGTACGGGTCGGAGATGTCATAGGCCCGCACGCCCGCGTTTTGGTAAGTGGCGAAAATCAGCGTCGAGCTGACGAAGCTTCCGGGGCGATTCTCATGCAGATTATGCGGGCCAAAATGCGCCCCTTTCGCCACATAGTCGCTCTCCCGCGGCTGCGGGAAGGTCGAGATGCTGACCGGATTCGCCGGGTCGCGGATATCGAACAGCCAGATCAGCTTCTCGCCGTCCTGCTGGTTGTCGAGCACCGCTTCGTCGAGCACCACCAGCAAATCGCGATCCGGCAGCGGCAGCGCGGTATGGGTGCCGCCGCCAAACGGCGGGCTCCAGTTGCGGTGGCTAATCAGCTTCGGCTGGGTGCGGTCCTTGACGTCGAGCAGGGTCAGACCGCCGTCGCGCCAGCTGCCGTAGGCGGTATCTCCGGCGATAATGGCGTGATGCAGGGCGTAGCGTTTCCCCTGCGGCCAGCTCGCCGTCTCCCCTGCCGCCTGGTTCATCCCCGGCAGCCACCAGCGCCCGGCGACCTGCGGCTTGCGCGGATCGGCGAGATCGATGGTCAGGAAGATATAGTCGCTAAAACCGTCGATCAGCGCGGAAACGTAGGCCCAGCGGCCGCCGACGTACCAGATCCGGTGAATGCCGATCCCGTCGAGCGACAGAAAGCTGATTTCACGCGGTTTATCCGCAACGGAGATATCAAAAATACGCAGCCCGGCGCTCCAGCCCTTCTCCCGTACGTCGCTGACCGTCTCGCCCACCGAACGGGTATAGTAGACCTTCTCGTCGGCAAAGCGGGCGTCGGCAAAGAGATCCCGGGCGTTGATCACCAGCAGCAGATCGTCGTGCGCCTGCAGGTGCACGTTCCAGGTGCCGCGCGGCGCGGCGATGTAGTTCACCGCTTTGGGGTTTTTCGGATCGCGAACGTCCACCACCGAAAAACCCTGGGACACCATGTGGCCGATATAGGCAAAACCACGATGCACCATCAGCTGGACGCCATCCGGGCGTCCGCCCTGATCGCTATGCCCAATCAGCCGCATATTGCGGCTGTAATCGGGACGCGGGAGTTCCGTCGCCATACCTGCTCCTTACTTGTTTTTAGCTTCCAGGGTGGCGAACCACGGGGCGATAAAGTCTTCGGTCTGGCCCCAGCCCGGAATGATTTTGCCAAGCGACGCCACGTTTACCGCCCCCGGCTGCGCGGCCAGCAGCGCCTGAGGGATTGCCGCGGCTTTAAAATCGTAGGTTGCAGGCGTCGGCTCCCCGGCAATCTTGTTGGCCACCAGACGTACGTTGGTCGCCCCGATTAGCTTCGGATCCACGGCCACGCTCACCTTCCACGGGCTGCCGGATTCGCGCATCAGCTGCAGATCCTGGTTAGAGATATCAATGCTGTAGAGCTTAATTTCGGTACGGCCGTTCTCTTTCAGCGCCTTATAAGCCCCCTGGCTGAAGGCGTCCCAGGTGCCCCAAATCGCGTCAATTTTGCCTTTCGGGTATTTCGCTAAGATCGCCCCGACTTTGTTGGCGGTATCGCCCTGCACGTCGGAGGAGACGGCGCCGATCGACTCCAGCTCTTTGATGCCCGGGTTCTGCTTGAGCAGCGCCTGGTAAGCCACCTGACGGCGCTCCATCGGCGGGAAGCCGGCGACCCACAGCTTGATAATGTTGGCTTTACCGTTGAAATCTTTCACCAGCTGACCAAAAGAGAGATCGGTCAGGGAGGCGTCATCCTGCTGGGTCACGGTCACGCCCGGGATCTCGCCGCTGACGGCGGTGTCGAATACCGCGACCTTAATCCCGGCGTCCACCGCCTTCTTCACCAGCGCGGTCGAGTAGGGATCGCGCCCCTGGGAGAGAATAATGCCGTCATATTTCTGGCTAATGGCCTGATTGACGAAGTCCTGGAATTTCGCGTCGTCGCCGTTGCTCAGGAAGGTGCTCATTTTAAAGCCGAGCTTCTTGCCTTCCTGGATAGCCCCGGACACAAACTGGGTGGTGTTATCATCGGAACCCAGGTTACGGATCACCGCAATGCGGATCGGCCCGTTATGTTCAGCGATAGCGGCCGGCACCGGCGTTGGGGTTTGAGCATAGGCGGCTACGGAGTTGAGCAGCCCAAGCGCAATAAGAGAAAGCGTTATTTTTTTCATCATGTTTACCCTGTTTATAATTAAGTGCGGCGCTGAAAATAGGTCAGTGCTAACGCGCCAGCCAGCACCAGCCCTTTAATAATGTCCATTGCGTAGTACGGAACCGAGAGCATCACCAGGCCGTTGGAGAGCACCCCGAGGATCACCGCCCCCACCAGCGTGCCCAGCGCGTTCGGTTTGCCCGAGCCCGCCAGCGAGAAGCCGATCCACGCCGCCGCCACCGCGTCCATCAGGTATCCCCCGCCGGCGTTAACCTGGGAGGAGCCGATGCGCGACGCCAGCAGGATGCCGCCGAGGCCCGCCAGCAGCGAGGCGATAACGTACGCCGCCACCTTATAGCGCGTGATGCGCAGGCCGGAGAGGCGCGCGGCCTCCGGGTTGCCGCCGATGGCGTACATCCGCCGCCCGTGGGTGGTGAAAGAGAGCGCCAGCTGGGCAACCACGGTCACCGCCAGCATAATGATGACAATCGTCGGAACCTGCCCCAGCAGGCCGAACGCCGCCGGAATGGTCCCTTCCGCCATCTCGCCGCTCGGCAGCACCATGTTCTCGGTAATCGAGCCGCCGTAGCTGTAGGTCATCGCCACGCCCTGAATCACGAACAGGCTGGCGAGGGTCGCGAGCATGTCGGGAATGCGCAGCACCACGATCAGAAAGGCGTTAAACAGCCCCACCAGCGTACACAGCGCCAGGGTGATCAGAATCGCCTCGGTGGTGCCAAATCCGTGCCAGACGAACAGCGAAATCACCAGCGCGTTCGCCAGCGAGGCGGTCGAGCCGACCGACAGATCGAATCCGCCGATGGTGAGCGAAATCGACACCCCGATGGCGATCACCGTCACGATGGCAATCGAGCGCAGGATGTTGATGATGTTGAACGGGTCAAGGAAGTTATCCGATGCGAGGCCAAAAACGGCGATCAGCAGCACAACGGTCAGCAACATGCCCCATTTGTAGAGAAAATCGAAAAATCGCTGACGGCTCGATGCCGTCGCGGTAGCGGTCAGGGCCTTGCTCACGCTGCTGCTCCTCCGGTGGAGTAATAAAGTAGGGTCTCTTCGCGGGCCTCTGCGCCCGCTATTTCTGCCACAATGCGGCCATCCCACAGCACGCAAATACGGTCGCACAAACCAACCAGCTCCGAGAATTCGCCCGAGGCGTAGATCACCCCTTTGCCCTCTCGCGCCAGTCCGTCGATTAAATTGAACAGGTCGGTCTTTGCCTTCACGTCGACGCCTTTGGTCGGCTCATCAAAAATCAGCACGTTGGCGCTACCGCGCAGCCATTTACCGATGGCCACCTTCTGCTGATTGCCGCCGGAGAGACGACGCAGCGTCTGGCCTGGGCCGGTGGTGCGAATACCGATCCGGGCCACCACCTCCTCCGCCCAGCGCCACGCCTGACGATGGCCAAACAGGCTCCAGCGCGAAAAGCTGCTATCGTCGCTCACCGCGAGGTTCATGGCGATAGGCTCTTCGATAAAAATCCCCTCCTTGCGCCGCTCCTCTGGCACCAGCGCCAGCCCGTGGGCGACGGAGTCCGCCGGGTCGCGCGGGCGCCACGGCTGGCTATTCAGCTCGCCGCGCGTCAGACGGCTTTTACTGGCGCCGAACAGCGCCTTACATAGTTCGGTTTTACCGGCTCCCGCCAGCCCGGCGATGCCGAGAATTTCGCCTTTGCGCAGGCGCAGAGAGATATCCTGCAGCAGCCCCTCGTCGTGCAGCCCTTCCACCTGGAGCAGCACCTCTTCACCGTGCGGCGGGCGCTTCGGGGGAAAAATATCGCTAAGCTCATGGCCGAGCATCTTTTCCACGATCTGCTCGCCGCTGAGCTCCGCCATCGGGCCGCTTTCGATCAGCCGTCCGTCGCGCAGCACCGTTAAGGTGTCGCAAATGGCCTTCAGCTCATGAATGCGGTGCGAGATAAACACCACGCCGATCCCCTGCTGCTGCAGGCGGCGCACCACGGTAAACAGGCGTTCGCTTTCGTGACGATCCAGCGGCGCCGTCGGTTCATCAAGGATCAGGAAGCGGCAGTGATGCGACAGGGCCCGCGCCAGCAGAATTTGCTGCTTCTCGGCCAGAGAGCAGCTATCGATAGAGCGCCGCACGTCAAGAACGATATCCAGCTGGGCCAGCGCGGCCCGGGCCTGCTCGCGGACCCGCCGCCAGCTAAAGCCCTGGCCCGGCAGCGCCAGCCGGTCCAGCATGATGTTCTCGGCAATGCTCAGGCCGGGAACGAGCGCCACGTCGACTTCCTGCTGCACCAGATGAATGCCAAGCTGCTTTGCATCGCGTGGAGAACGAATATTTACCGGCTGATTATTGATGACAATCTCGCCCTCATAATGCGCGTGCGTCCCGCAGAGCACCGCCATCAGCGTCGATTTTCCCGCGCCGTTGGCGCCGGTCAGCGCGTGCACGGTCCCCCCCTTCAGGGAAAACGCCACGTTGTTCAGCGCCCGAAAGCCGGAAAAGGCCAGGTTAATGTTGTGCATCTCGAGGCGATTGGCTGTCATCCCCTGCTACCCTTTACGATTAATATTTTGATTTAATGAATTTTTCACAGCCGCCCTTGACTGACAACTGCGTAAAAGGCATAAGATAAAACGAAATAATATTAGCCATCCGGATGTCCAGACATAACATCAGGTTAGCGAAACGACAATAAGGTCAGCCTCTATGAGCAACAGCGATATCCGCGTGGTCCCCGGCCCCGCCAACTACTTCTCCCATCCCGGCAGCCTCGCGCGGCTGAATGATTTTTACAGCGCAGAGCAGCTTTCCCGGGCGCTGTGGATCTACGGCGAGCGGGCAATAGCGGGCGCAGAACCCTTTTTACCCGAGGCCTTCAATGCGCCCGGCGCCAAAAAAATCCTCTTTAAGGGCCACTGCAGCGAAAGCGACGTCGCCCGACTGGTTCGCGAGGCGGGTGAAGACCGCTCCGTGGTGATTGGCGTTGGCGGCGGCGCGCTGCTGGATACCGCCAAAGCGGTGGCCAGGCGGCTTGCGCTACCGGTGGTGGCGATCCCGACCATCGCCGCCACCTGCGCGGCGTGGACTCCGCTATCGGTGTGGTACAACGACGCCGGCCAGGCGCTGCATTTTGAAATTTTCGACGACGCCAACTTCCTGGTGCTGGTGGAGCCGAGGATCATCCTCAACGCGCCGGAGGAGTATCTGCTGGCGGGGATCGGCGATACGCTGGCGAAATGGTATGAGGCGGTGGTGCTGGCGCCGCGTCCGGAAACCCTGCCGCTGACCGTACGCCTGGGGATTAACGGCGCGCTGGCGATCCGCGACGTCCTGCTGGAGAGCAGCGAAACGGCGCTCGCCGACCGGCAGCGCGGCGAGCTGAGCCAGCCGCTTCTGGACGTTATCGATGCGATTATCGCCGGCGGCGGGATGGTCGGCGGCCTGGGCGAGCGCTACACCCGGGTTGCGGCCGCCCACGCGGTGCACAACGGCCTGACGGTGCTGCCGCAGACGGATAAATTTCTCCACGGCACCAAGGTCGCCTACGGCATTCTGGTGCAGAGCGCCCTGCTCGGCCAGGATGCGGTGCTGGCTCAGCTGGTGGCGGCCTATCAGCGCTTTAACCTGCCGACCACCCTCGCGGAGCTCGACGTAGATATCCACAACCAGGCCGAGCTGGAGAAGGTGATTGCCCATACGCTGCGCCCGGTGGAATCGATCCACTTCCTGCCGGTGGAGCTGACCCCGCAGACCCTGATGGCCGCCTTTGAGAAAGTGGAAAATTTCCGCCGCCAGGTGCACTGAGCGCGGGAAAGCGTAAGAAAGGCCCGGCCGCCGGGAAGATTTCCGGCGCCGGTCTGGACGTAGGTGGCGGGTTTAACGCCTGAGGGAGCGGCCTAGCAGCACTTAGCGCCGCCCTTGCCGCCGTAGCGCGCGTCCTGGCGCTCGCGGAAGAACTCTTCGTAGGTCATCGGCGTCTGCTCAGGGTGAGTCTGGCGAATATGCTCGACGTAGTTATCGTAATCAGGCACGCCAATCATCATTTTTGCCGCCTGGCCTAGGTATTTTCCCGCTTTCGAAAGGCTATCGAACATTTTCATCTCTCACATCATCCTCTCCCTTACGGGAGAGGATTTGGCTAACAAAAAGCGGCTCGCTAATGCGCGCGTTTCGCCTGGGTGACCAGGCGCTCGGCATCGGCGGGCATCGCTTCGTACGGCGTCTCTTTGGCCGTTGGCTGGTCCTCTTTCAGCGCCGCCAGCGCGGTTTTGATTGAGAACAGCGCCAGCACGACCACCACCACCATAAAGAAGATGGTCAGACCGGCATCCAGACGGTTGTTAAAGACCAGCTGCGCCAGCTGGGATTCGGTGTACTGCGGCGGGATGGCGCCGCTGTCGATCATCGCCTGGAACTTATTGGCGATGGCCAGGAAGCCGACTTTGGTATCCGGGCTGAACGACTTCTGCCAACCGGCGGTCAGGGTACAAATCAGCAGCCACGACGTGGGCAGCAGCGCGACCCATGCATAGCGCTGACGTTTCATTTTAAACAGTACCACCGCACAGAGCATCAGCGCCATCCCTGCCAGCATCTGGTTGGCGATGCCGAACAGCGGCCACAGGGTGTTAATCCCGCCGAGCGGGTCCACCACCCCCTGGTGCAGGAAGTAGCCCCAGGCCAGTACGCACAGCGCCGTCGCCAGCAGGTTCGCCGGCAGCGAGCTGGTTTTCTTCAGCCCCGGGCTTATCACGCCGAGCAGATCCTGCAGCATAAAGCGCGCCGCGCGGGTGCCGGCATCCACCGCCGTCAGAATAAACAGCGCTTCAAACAGAATGGCGAAGTGGTACCAGAAGGCGACATCCATCAGGCCGCCAAGCGAACCGTGCAGGATGTAGGCCATCCCGACCGCCAGCGTCGGCGCGCCGCCGGCGCGGGAGATAATCGACTGTTCGCCGACCTCGCTGGCTATCTGGCGCAGCGTATCCGGGGTGATGCTAAAGCCCCAGCTGCTGACCACCTGCGCGGCGGACGCCACCACGTCGGTGGTTCCGGCAGGCGCCAGCACCGCCATCGGGCTGTTCATCGCAAAGTAGACGCCGGGGTCGATAACGCAGGCCGCCACCAGCGCCATAATGGCGACGAATGATTCCATCAGCATGCCGCCATAGCCGATAAAGCAGGCCTGGCCTTCGTTGGCCAGCATTTTCGGCGTGGTGCCGGAGGCGATCAGCGCGTGGAAGCCCGAAACGGCGCCGCAGGCGATGGTGATAAACAGGAACGGGAACATGCTGCCGCTCCACACCGGGCCGGTGCCATCAATAAATTTGGTCAGCGCCGGCATGGTTAGCGTCGGGCGCATAATCAGAATACCAATCGCCAGCCCGACGATGGTGCCGATTTTCAGGAAGGTCGAGAGGTAGTCGCGCGGGGCCAGCAGCAGCCAGACCGGCAGCACCGAGGCGATAAAGCCGTAGCCCACCAGAATCCAGGTCAGCTGTACGCCGGTGTAGTCAAACCACGGCGCCCAGGTCGGGCTTTCCGCAACCCATCCGCCGGAAACGATGGCAAACACCAGCATCACCAGGCCAATCACCGACACTTCGCCAATGCGCCCAGGACGCAGATAGCGAATGTAGATCCCCATAAAGACCGCCAGCGGGATGGTGAAGGCGACGGTGTAGGTTCCCCACGGGCTGTGGGTCAGCGCTTTAACCACGATCATCGCCAGCACCGCGAGGATGATCACCATGATCATAAAGCAGGCCACCAGCGCCAGCACCCCGGCGGTCGGCCCCATCTCCTCTTTCACCAGCTCACCGAGCGAGCGCCCGTCGCGGCGGGTCGAGACAAACAGCACCATAAAGTCCTGCACGGCGCCGGCCAGCACCACGCCGGCGAGGAGCCAGATCATCCCCGGCAGGTAGCCCATCTGCGCCGCCAGCACCGGCCCGACCAGCGGTCCGGCGCCGGCAATTGCCGCAAAATGGTGACCGAACAGCACTTTTTTATCGGTCGGAACGTAGTCGAGGCCGTCGTTGTGCCGCACCGCGGGCGTCATCCGCGTCGGGTCAACCGCCAGCACGTTTTTGGCGATATAGAGGCCATAGAAGCGATAGGCAATCAGATAGATGCAGACTGCCGCCACGACAATCCATAGCGCATTAATCTGTTCACCGCGGTTTAAAGCTATGTAGCCGAGGGCAAAGGCTCCAATGACGGAGAGCAGTGTCCAGATGAGGTATTTCCCTGAATTATTCATTATCGGGTTCCACGGGTAGGGTAATCAATCTGTTACATTTTGTTTCTAGAACACAACGCAGATTTTAACAACTTCGGAACCGTGTAGATGTCGCCCAGGGGCAGGGATTTATCTCACATTGCTAGCGAGATCACTTCTGGCAGGAAAATGGATGAAAACCGTGGCGTCATAAAGGCGTTCGCGCGGTGCCTGTTCAGGCTACAGAAATGAGACCGTAGCCCGGACGGGCGCAGCGCGAGCCGGGGAAAGCGGCGACTTAGCCGAGCACCGAGGTGCCCAGGCGGCAGGTGCAGCAGCGCCGTCCGCGGGCGTCGAAGATGGCAATTTCCCAGCTTTGCCCCTGGCGGCCCAGGTGCAGAGGACGGCACTCGCCGCGGACTTTACCGCTGGAGACCGCCCGATGGTGGGTGGCGTTCAGTTCGGTCCCGACCACGCACTGGCCCTCTTCGGTCATCAGCCAGCCGGCCATCGAACCCAGCGTCTCCGCCAGCGCCGCCGACGCGCCGCCGTGCAGCAGGCCAAAGGGCTGATGGGTGCGGGCATCGACCGGCATTTCGGCCTCCAGCACTCCCTCTTCCAGCCGGGTATAGACAATGCCCAGATGGGCCACCATCGTATTCGCGCTGGTAGCGTTAAGCTCGTCCAGCGTCAGCTGACGTTTCCAGGCCATTTATGCCCCCAGCGTCGAGCCGCCGTCGACCACGATATCCTGCAGCGTGATATGGCTGGCGTGATGGGAGGCGAGGAACAAAATGGTGCTGGCAATCTCCTGCGGCCGGGCGATCTTACCCAGCGGAATGCCGAGCTTGAACTGCTCGCCAAAACCGCGAATGCGCTGCTGCTCGGCGTCATCGCTAACCCACAGCGTGCGCTGCATATCGGTGTCGGTCGAACCCGGCGAGACCAGGTTACAGCGCACCCCGCTGCCCGCCAGCTCAAGTCCGACGGTCAGCGCCAGGCTCTTCAGCGCCGCCTTCGACGCGCCGTAGGCGCTCATCCCGATCCGCGGCGTATGCGCGGCGTCGGACGCCACGGTGACAATCGCCCCGCCCCGCTGGCGGCGGAACTGGGGCATCGTCTGCTGGAACAGGTTAAACGCGCCGCCAACGTTAACGGCGAAGGTCTGCTGCCACTCTTCAACGCTCAGCGCATCGGTCGCGCCCATGCGTAAAATACCGGCCGCATTAACCAGCACGTCGAGACGCTCAATGCCGTTCAGCAGGCGCCCACACACCTCAGCCACCTGCGGCGCGTCGGCCACGTCCAGCGTCTCGGTGGCGAACGGATAGCTTTCGCCCGCGAACGCGAGGTCAAAACCGGTTACCTGCGCGCCGGCCTCGACGAAGGCCAGCGCAGTGGCATAGCCGATGCCCTTCCCCGCTCCGGTAACCCATACGGTCTGGCCCTGAAAATCGAGAGCGGCCATTATTTCACCTCGCGGGACAGCAGCGCCCACCAGGCGTCAACAGAGGGATTTTTAGCCAGCATGACGAAGTCGATATCGCCGTGCACTTTGCGCCAGCGCGCGGCCAGCGCCATCATGCGCACCGAATCCAGGCCGTAGTCGATCAGATTTTCATCATCCATCGGCTCGTCTGACTCATCGAGCAGCGGCAGTATCAGCGCGCGCAGCGCCGCCTTTGACGCCGGCAGCGGCAGCAGCTCTTCGGTCATGACCACCCGACCGCAGCGTCCGGCGACGTATTTCAGCGCCATCAGATGATCTTCGCGGCTAAAGTCCGCCAGCGCGTCGGCAACGAAGAACGGCTTGATGTCGCGCATAAACGCATCGGTAGCGGTCGTCATGCAGCCGATATGAGCATACACGCCGGTGACGATCAGCTGGTCACGTCCGCTCTCTTTCAGCATCTCTTCCAGCGGCGAACGGTGGAACGCGCTGTAGCGCCACTTCACCAGCACGGTGTCGTTTTCGTCCGGCGCCAGGGCGGCAATCACCCGCTGCTGCTCCGGCGAGCGGGTCAGGCCCGGTCCCCACATATCGTTCAGCAGGGCGCGATCTTCCTCGCTCTGCTCTTTCGGCTGCGCGGTGTAAAACACCGGAATATTGTGCTGCTTGCAGAAATCGCGCAGCGCGGCAATGTTGGCGACCACTTTCGCCATCATCGCGCTATCTTCACCCCAGAAGTTGAGGAAATACTCCTGCATATCGTGGATAAGCAGCGCGGCGCGGGACGGCTCAAAGGCCCAGCTTACTTTGTTCGCCGGGATATCGCTGGCTTCCGGCAGCGCGTAAGCCTGTAATTGAGGAATGGCCATTCTGTCTTCTCCTTCAGCCCAGCTTGCGTTCAGCCAGCCACTGACGTAATTGTTTTTTATCGACTTTGCCCACCGGCGTCAGCGGCAGCGCGTCCACGCACTCCACGCGATCCGGCAGCTTAAATTCAGCCACGCCCTGCTCGCGCAGGAACCGGCGTACCGCGACCGCGCGCAGCGGCTCTTTGACTACCAGATACGCACAGCTTTTCTCGCCCAGCAGGCTATCCTCCATGCTCACCAGCGCGGCATGGATCGTCGCCGGGTGGCGCAGCAGCAGGTTTTCAATCTCTTCCGCAGCGATCTTCTCCCCGCCGCGGTTGATCTGATCTTTCTCACGCCCCTGCACGGTGATATAGCCGTCTTCGTCGATCGAGATCAGATCGCCTGAGCAGTAGAACCCGTCGGCGTCAAACGCCTCCAGATTATGCTGCGGGCTTTTATAGTAGCCGCGGAAGGTGTAGGGCCCGCGGGTCATCAGGCGGCCGACTTCGCCGCGCGGCAGCGGGTTGCCTTCGGCATCCGCGACCCACACTTCGTCGTCGGGGCTCATCGGGCAGCCCTGGGTATTGATAATGCGCTGCTGGCTATCGTTGAGGCGGGTATAGTTCACCAGCCCTTCCGCCATGCCGAAAACCTGCTGCAGCTGGCAGCCAATCTCGGCCGGAATGCGCGCGGCGAGCGTCGCGGACAGGCGCGCTCCGCCAACCTGCAGCAGCTGCAGCGACTGCAGCTGCGCATTGCTGCCCCATTCGTGGATCGCCTGCAGCCACAGGCTGACCGCCGGCGGCACCAGCGAGGCAACGTTAATCTGATGCTTTTCAATCAGCGGGAAGCACAGCGTGGCGCTCGGATCGGCGGCAAGGATCACCCGTCCTCCGGCAAGAAACACCCCCAGCGATCCCGGCGAGCTCATCGCATAGTTATGCGCCGCGGGCAGCGCGTTGAGATAGCGCGTATCGGCGCTGATAGCGCAAATTTCATTACTGCGGCGAATGCTGTATTCGTAATCGTTGTGGGTGCGCGGGATCAGCTTTGGCGTACCGGTGCTGCCGCCGGAGAGCTGGAAAAAAGCCACCTCATCGGCAGGCGTCGGGTTAGGGATGAAGCCTGCGGCCGGCTGGGCGATCGCCGCGGCCAGGTCATACTCACCGCTATCGCCGCGCAGCAGCGCCACCCGCACCGACGGATGCTGTTCGATAAATCCGTTAAGGAAGCTATCGTCGGCAAACAGCGCATGCTGGCGATCGGCAATCAGCAGCGCGGGTTCAATTTGCGTGGCGTAGGCGTTGAGCTCGCTGCGCTGATGGCTGAACAGCGCGTTGACCGGCGCCACGCCGATGCGCAACAGCGCAAAGAAGGTGATATAGAATTCGGCGACGTTGCCCAGCTGCACCAGCGCGGTTTCACCGCGTTTGAGCCCCATGCCCTGCAGGGAGCAGGCGAGATTATCCACCAGTTGGTTGAACTGGCGATAGCTGTACTGGACTTCGCCGTCGATAATCGCCACGGCATCGCTCGCCGCGTGACGGGTAATCAGCTGAGTTAACGGCAGATCCTGCCAGTAGCCTTTTTCACGGTAGCGGGCGGCAAAACTTTCCGGCCAGCGGTTAAATGCAATCATCATCGCCTCTTAATACAAGCCGAACACGTTCAGCATAGTGGTCAGTTTGACGCCGGTTTCGCGCCACTCCCCCAGCGGAGAGGAGGCCGGAACGATCCCTGCGCCGGCAAACAGGCGCAGCGTGTGCTGATGCAGGCGGGCGCAGCGAATGGTCACAACCCACTCACCGTTGCCTTCGTCATCACACCAGCCGACGATGCCGCCGAACAGCTGGCGATCGAACGGTTCCAGCTCGCGGATCAGGCGCGTGGCGGCCTGGTGCGGGAAACCGCTGAGGGCCGGCGTCGGATGCAGCAGGCACGCCAGAGACATGGCGTTTTCCCCGGCCGCGGCGGTCCCTGCGATTGGCGTCGCCAGATGCCATAAAGTTGGGGTGGTGATCAGCTGCGGAGAGTCCGGCAGCGACAGCTCGCGGCAGCGCGGCGCGAGCACCGCTTTCATCGCCTGGGTCACCAGCTCGTGCTCGTGGCGATCTTTGCCGGAAGCCAGCAGCTTATTACCCGCTTCGCGATCCAGCACATCGTCCGGCTGGCGCCGGGCCGATCCCGCCAGCGGCAGGGAGCTAAAGCTATCGCCCTCTTTACGCAGCAGCAGCTCCGGGCTGGCGCCGAGTAAAACGCCGCCGTCCGAGAGCGGCACATGGAAGTTAAAGCTGGCGGGGTTTTGCGCAATCAGGCGCTCCAGCAGCGCACCGCTGTCCACGCGATCGCGGGTGGTGATATCAATCAGGCGCGACAATACGACCTTATCGACTTCCGGCGTAGCGGTCAGCGCGGCGGCGCGCTCGACCATTGCCATAAATGCGTCCTGCTCGGGGATCTCCTGCCGGGCCACGACGTCCATCGCCGCCTGGCCTGACGCGTAGCGCGCAGACTGCTGCTTGCCGGTGCGGGAGAAGGTTTCCCAGCGCTCGGGAATAAACAGTTCGGACGGCTGGCGGGTATCAAAGGGGATCGCACCGACCATCACCGGCTTGTGGATCCCGGCGGCTTTCGCCTCCCGGAACGCGGCGGCCATTTGTTGCTGGAATTCACCGGTCAGCGCATCGCCGTCGGCGGCGGAATGGGAGAAGCGCCTGAAACAGCCTGAAGTGCTAAAACTGCGGTACGGCGACATAAAGAAGAAGCTTTCTGGTGCCAGAGTCATTTTTTGTTCCCGTACATCCTCGGCCAGTGACGTTTCCATATCATCCTCCAAAAACGATAAAGATATTACGAATAATTATCATTTATATTTTGGTTGGCTAACCTAAAAGGTATTGCTCTACATGTCAACCGTATAAACAGCATGTTGTGCTACTTAGGCTTGCATCCATGCGGCACAAAGCTGAAAATGAGACGCATTTATCTCAACTCAATCAGGATGCAAATTCGTGAATTTCTCCACTTTGTGCCGCCGTACTCTGCTGGCCTGCGGGCTGGCGTATTTAGGAATTACCTCAGCGCTCGCCGCCGACTGGCCGCGTCAGATTACCGACAGCCGCGGCGCGCACACCCTCGAACACAAGCCGCTGCGCATTGTTTCCACCAGCGTCACCCTCACCGGCTCGCTGCTGGCGATTGATGCCCCGGTGGTAGCCAGCGGGGCCACCACGCCGAATAACCGCGTGGCCGATGCTCAGGGATTTCTGCGTCAGTGGAGCACAGTCGCCCGGGATCGTAAGCTGGCGCGACTCTATATCGGCGAGCCGAGCGCTGAAGCCGTCGCCGCACAGATGCCGGACCTGATCCTGATTAGCGCCACCGGGGGCGATTCCGCGCTGGCGCTGTACGATCAGCTTTCTACTATTGCGCCAACGCTTATCATCAACTACGACGACAAAAGCTGGCAGGCGCTGCTCACCCAGCTCGGGCAGATTACCGGTCAGGAACAGCAGGCTTCGGTGCGCATTGCTGAGTTTGATAAACAGCTGGCGGCGCTGAAGCAGCAGATGAAGCTGCCGCCGCAGCCGGTTAGCGCGCTGGTTTATACCGCCGCGGCCCATAGCGCCAATCTGTGGACGCCGGAGTCGGCTCAGGGCCAGATGCTCGAACAGCTGGGCTTTACGCTGGCCACCCTGCCCGCCGGGCTGCATGCCAGCCAGAGTCAGGGTAAACGTCACGATATCGTCCAGCTTGGCGGGGAGAATTTAGCCGCCGGACTCAATGGTCAAAGCCTGTTCCTGTTCGCCGGCGACGAGAAGGACGTTAAGGCGATTTACGCTAATCCGCTGCTGGCCCACCTGCCTGCGGTCGAAGCCAAACGCGTCTATCCGCTGGGCATCGAAACGTTCCGACTCGACTACTACAGCGCCATGCTGGTGCTGCAGCGTCTCGCAACCTTCTTCGGCTAAACCCTGTTCCCGGCCGGCGCAACGCCTGGCCGGGAAGCAGGCTCAACTTTCGCTCACCGTCTCCGGACGCTGAAAGCGGCGTAATTCACTCAGCAGCCCGATCAAAATCGCACCAACGATAACCAGCACCCAGCCGCTGGCGCTTGCCGAAGCGACCGGGGTCATCATCACGCCGAGGCCGCCCAGCAGCGCGGCGCCAATGGCATCGCCGGTGACGTTCTGCGCGGTCCACAGGCCGTTAATGCGCCCAAGCATCGCCTCCGGCGTCTGGGTTTGAATCAGGGTGTACTGCAGCAGCGAACTGATGGCGCTCAGCCAGCCAAACAGCGCCAGGCACAGCGCGCCCAGCTGCCACAGCGGCATCAGGCTAAACAGCGCGATGGCGACAAAGGAGCCGACGGTGGTGCCCAGCATCAGCGCGCCAGGTCTGGCGGTTTGCGCCAGCTGGCCGCTGGTTAGCGCCCCGAGCGCTGCGCCCAGCGGGATCGCCGCGTACAGCAGGCCGATTTGCGAGGCCGACATCCGCCAGCCTTCGGCCAGCGCCGGATAGAGCACGCGCACCGCGCTCGCCATCGTCAGCAGGCCGCCAAGCAGCGCGATACCGCCAATCAGCGGGCTATTAAAGAGGAACTTAAGCCCCGCCAGCAGCGACTTCAGCGGATGCTCGCGCGGCTGCGGCGGCGGAGGTAGCTGCGGTAAGCGCAGCAGAGTCAAGGTGGTGATAAAGGTTCCGGCCGCCGCCAGGCCGTAGTTCCAGGCCACGCCGCCGGTCGCCAGCAGCAGGCCGCCGATCATCGGCGAAATCACCGAGCCCAGGCGCACCGTCAGCATGGTAATCGCCCCGGCCTGCATCAGATTTTCCCGCCCGACCAGCGCGGGCGTTGCCGCCAGCAGCGCCGTCACGCCCAGCGAGGCAAAGAAGCCGTCCCAGATGCCCAGCAGGTAGATGGCGATCAGCGAAGGCTCGGGCAGCAGCGCGTTCAGGCACAGGCCGACAAAACCGATCCCGCAGGTACCGCGCGCCAGCAGGATCAGGCGCTTACGCTCGTAGCGATCCGCCAGCACGCCCCCCACCATCAGGCCGATAAACATCGAGCCGCCGGTCAGAGTGACCGAGAGTCCCACCTGCAGGGTGGAGTGGGTCATCATCTGGATTTGTACCGGGATCGCAACGCCCAGCAGGCCAAGCGAGAGGATAGAGATAAAGCGGGCGATAAAGACGGCGCGAAACGCCGGATGCGTTTTCAGCAGGCTCAGGTCCAGCAGCCGGGATTGTCGGTTCATTACAACACCTTGTTATTATTTTCCATCAATACTCGTCATACGTCGGGCTGCAGATGCGCCGGCGGCGACCGAACGACCCCGCCTCGCTGCACCTCGGGCCATTGCGGGCGGATTGACTCTTCGCCCGAGCGGCGCTGTGCGTCAGCGCCCGGGCGCCCACGCCCTGCCGTCGCGATGCATCCCGAATGATTTGCGTATACCATTCTTAGGGGCCGCCATGCTAACATAACTGGATAGAATCGATAACGATAATTACTATCATTATCATGTCAGGGATGTGAACTATGTCGTTTTCTACGACCACGGTGCGCGCCGTTGCCGTGCCTGGTCTGCTGCTGGTTTTAGCCGTTGCGATTGCGCTCAGCCTGCTGGTCGGCGCCAAACCTCTGCCACTCAACGTCGTTGTGGATGCCTTTACCGGCACCTGCCAGAGCGCTGACTGCACCATCGTGCTCGATGCCCGACTGCCGCGCACCCTTGCCGGACTGCTCGCCGGCGTCGCGCTGGGCCTGGCGGGGGCGCTGATGCAGACCCTCACCCGCAATCCGCTGGCCGACCCCGGCATTCTGGGCGTCAACTCCGGCGCCAGCTTCGCGATCGTCCTCGGCGCCGCGCTGTTCGGCATTCATTCTCCGCAGGAACAGCTGCTGATGGCCTTTTGCGGCGCCTTTGCCGCCTCGCTGCTGGTGGCCTTCACCGGCAGCCAGGGCGGGGGTCAGCTTAGCCCGGTGCGCCTGACGCTGGCCGGCGTCGCGCTGGCGGCGGTGCTCGAAGGCCTCTCTAACGGCATTGCGCTGCTTAACCCCGATGTATACGACCAGCTGCGGTTCTGGCAGGCCGGCTCGCTGGATATCCGTACCCTGCAAACGCTTAAAATTGTCCTGATCCCGGTGCTGATCGCCGGCGCCGTCACGCTGCTGCTCAGCCGGGCCCTGAACAGCCTGAGCCTCGGCAGCGATACCGCCACCGCGCTCGGCAGCCGGGTAGCGCGCACGCAGTTTATCGGCCTGCTGGCGATAACCGTCCTTTGCGGCAGCGCCACGGCGGTGGTCGGCCCAATCGCCTTTATCGGCCTGATGATGCCGCACATGGCGCGCTGGCTGGTGGGCGCCGACCACCGCTGGTCGCTACCGGTCACCCTGCTGGCAACCCCGGCGCTGCTGCTGTTTGCCGATGTTCTTGGCCGCCTGCTGGTTCCCGGAGAGCTGCGGGTATCGGTAGTCAGCGCCTTTATCGGCGCGCCGGTGCTGATCTGGCTGGTGCGTCGTCAGCCGCGCGGAGGTGCAATGTGATCGCCCCTTCCCGTCGTTTGCTGCTTAGCTGTTTTATCCTGATCGTCGCCAGCGTGCTGGTTTCCCTTTGGGGGCTCGGCAGCGGCCTGGTGCCGCTGCGGGTGGAGCAGGTTATCTCCGCTCTGCTGGGCGATGCGCCGCGTAATATTACGATGGTAGTCACCGAATGGCGGCTGCCGCGGGTGCTGATGGCGCTGCTGATCGGCGCGGCGCTGGGCGTCAGCGGCGCGATTTTTCAGTCGCTGATGCGCAACCCGCTGGGCAGCCCGGACGTCATGGGCTTCAACACCGGCGCGTGGAGCGGCGTGCTGGTGGCGATGGTGATCTTTGGCCAGAACCTGACGGCTATCGCGCTGGCGGCGATGGTTGGCGGGGTGCTTACCGCCCTGCTGGTCTGGCTGCTGGCCTGGCGTAACGGGATTGAAACCTTCCGGCTGATTATTATCGGCATCGGTATCCGCGCGATGCTGGTGGCGTTCAATACCTGGCTGCTGCTGCGCGCGTCGCTGGAAACCGCGCTTTCCGCCGGGCTATGGAACGCCGGTTCGCTCAACGGGCTGACGTGGAGTAAAACCTGGCCATCGGCGCCGCTTATTGTGCTGATGCTGGCGTGCAGCGTGCTGCTGGCGCGGCGTATGCGCCTGCTGGAAATGGGTGACGACACCGCCTGCGCGCTGGGCGTGCGGGTTGAGCGCTCTCGCCTGCTGCTGATGCTGGTGGGGGTGGTGCTGACCGCCGCCGCCACCGCGCTGGCGGGTCCGATCTCCTTTATTGCGCTGGTAGCTCCGCATATCGCCCGCCGCCTCAGCGGCACCACGCGCTGGGGTCTGACCCAGTCGGCGCTGTGCGGCGCGCTGCTGCTGGCGCTGGCCGACTACAGCGCCCAGCGTCTGTTTATGCCCTATCAGCTACCGGTGGGGGTCGTCACCGTCAGCCTCGGCGGTATCTATCTCATCGCACTGTTAATTCAGGAGTCCCGCAAAAAATGACCGCTGTAACCCCCCGTTTGCGCGGCGACCAGTTGACCCTGGCATACGGCAAAAAGATCATCGCCGAATCGCTGAACGTGACCATTCCCGACGGCCACTTCACCGCCATTATCGGCCCCAACGGCTGCGGCAAATCGACGCTGCTTCGCACCCTCAGCCGCCTGATGACTCCGGCCAGCGGCCATGTTTATCTCGACGGTGAGCAGATCCAGCGCTACGCCAGCAAGGACGTGGCCAGGCGGATCGGCCTGCTGGCGCAAAACGCCACCACCCCGGGCGATATTACCGTCCAGGAGCTGGTTGCCCGCGGTCGCTATCCGCATCAGCCGATGTTCACCCGCTGGCGTAAAGAAGACGATGACGCGGTCAATCAGGCGATGAGGGCCACCGGCATCACCGACCTTGCGCTGCAGAGCGTTGACACGCTCTCCGGCGGCCAGCGTCAGCGCGCGTGGATTGCGATGGTGCTGGCGCAGGAAACCGCCATCATGCTGCTCGATGAGCCGACGACCTGGCTGGATATCAGCCATCAGATCGATCTCCTGGAGCTGCTGAGCGAGCTGAATCGCGAGAAGGGTTATACCCTGGCGGCGGTGCTGCACGATCTCAACCAGGCCTGCCGCTACGCCACCCATCTGATCGCCCTGCGCGACGGCAAAATTATCGCCGAAGGGGCGCCGAAAGAGATCGTTACCGCCGAGCTTATCGAGCGGATTTACGGCCTGCGCTGCACGATCATCGACGATCCGGTCGCCCATACGCCGCTGGTGGTGCCACTGGGCCGACGCTAGCCTCCCCTTTTCTCCCAGGCTAAAGCATAAAAAACCCCGGTCGCGCTACGCTTACCGGGGTTACAGGATTATGCGCCGGGGTCGCCCGGATAACTCCGGACGACGCTCTACCTATCCCAGAATCTCCCGCACCACCGGACCTATCGACTCAAAGGCCTGCGGAGAGATGATCTCGACGTGCGCGCACGCCTGGCTGAAGACCTCCAGTTCGCCGATCCACGGCCCCCACACCGCCCGCGGGTCCATCCCCGGCTGGCGCGTTTTTTCCGCAACGAACAGGGTCGCCTTGCCGTCGAACTTCGCGCTGTGCGCGGTGGTCAGCAGGCGCACCGCGTCGGCGTAGTTGCCCTCAATCACGCTAAACAGCTCGCCGGACGGCTGACCCTGCTGCGCGGCGAGGAACGCTTCCCGCTCGCGGTCAATTTCGGCCAGCACCTGCGGGTCGAGGCCGTTGGCCTCTTTTTCCGCCCAGTTTTGCGACTCCGGCGGCCAGGTATCCAGCAGCCCGAGGAACGCTACCGCTTCGCCACGCTGGCGTAAGCGCGCGGCAATTCCCTGCGCCAGGGTGCCGCCGAGGGAATAACCGAACAGGTAATATGGCCCGTGCGGCTGCTGCGCCAGTAAAGTTTGCAGATGAGATTCGCAGACTTCATCAAGGCTGGCGGCGCTCACCATCGGCCCTTCCGGGCGCGGCGATTGAATGCCGGTAATTGACCAGCGCGGATTGAGATAGCGAGCCAGCACGCTGAACTGCCAGGCAAAGCCGGAGGCCGGATGGAAGCAGAACAGCGTCGGGCCGTCGCTTTTACGCAGGGGTAAAATCGTATCAAAGCCCAGGCGCTGCGCCTGCTCGTCGCTCAGATCGGACGCCAGCAGCGCGCTCAGCTGCCCTACCGTCGAGGCGACCATCACCTGTCCCGGCGTCACCTGACGCGCAAACCGGCGGCTCAGCTGCGCCGCCAGGCGCATCGCCAGCAGCGAGTGGCCGCCAAGCGCAAAGAAATCCGCTTCAATATCGTTCACTTCGCAGCCCAGCAGCTGGCTGAACGCCTCGGCAACCGCACGCTCGCTCTCTGACTCCGGCGGCCGGCCGCGACGCTCCTGGCTCAGCGTTGGCAGCGGCAGCGCTTTACGATCCAGCTTGCCGTTAGCGCTCAACGGCAGCGCCGGCAGCTGGATCAGCACCACCGGCACCATATGCGGCGGCAGCTGCTCGCCGAGACGCGCTTTCAGCGCCGCGGTATCCAGCGGCAGCCCGGATTCAGACACCAGGTAACCGACCAGTTGGCGCGCATCGCCGCCGGTCGCCGCCGCCTGATTAAAGACGCAGGCGTGGGTGACCGCCTGAGCCACCTCCGGCAGCGCCGCCATGACGCGATCTATTTCGCCCAGCTCAATGCGCTGGCCGCGAATTTTCAGCTGATCGTCGCTGCGCCCCAGATACTCCACCGCCCCGTTATCGAGCCAGCGCGCCACGTCCCCGGTGCGGTACATGCGCTCGCCGGCGCTAAACGGGTCGGCAATAAAGCGGCCGGCGGTCAGGTCCGGTCGTCCGAGATAGCCCTGCGCCAGCTGGATGCCGGTAAGGTACAGATCGCCTGCGACGCCGGGCGGTACCGGGCGCATCGCGGCATCAAGAATACGTAATCCGGTGTTCCACACCGGCCAGCCGATCGGCACGCTGCTGCCGGTCACCGCCGCCAGCTCCGCGCCGCAGGCCGGGTACCAGCTGACGTCTACCGCCGCTTCGGTCGGACCGTAGAGGTTATGCAGCGCCACGCCGGTCAGGGCCTCCCATTCGCGGCACAGCCCGGTCGGCAGCGCTTCCCCGCTGCAGAATACCCGCCGCAGCGTTTGGCAGGCGGTGACGTTTTCCGCGTCGAGCGAAGCGACGAACGCCGCCAGCATCGACGGCACAAAGTGGGTCGTGGTCACGCCGTAGCGGGCGAAGAACTGCTGCATCGCCAGCGGGTCGCGATGCGCTTCGGGTTCCGCCATCACCAGGCGAGCGCCGGCGATAAACGGCCACCAGAACTCCCATACCGAGACGTCAAAGCTGCACGGCGTTTTCTGCGCCACCACGTCATCGGCGCCGAGCGGATAGTGATTTTGCATCCACAGCAGGCGGTTGACGATCGCGGTCTGCCCCACCATCACCCCTTTCGGGCGTCCGGTCGAGCCGGAGGTAAAGATGATATAGGCGGTATGCTCCGGCGTTGAGAGCGCCAGCGGCGCGTCATCCCCCGCCGCCAGCGGCTGCTGATAGCACAGGCTGGCAAGCCCGGGGATATCGCTAAAGCGCGCCAGCTGATCGTCAGAGGTCAGCAGCAGCGTCGGGCGCGCATCTTCGAGCATCATGCGCAGGCGATCGTCAGGATAGCCGGTATCGAGCGGCAGCCAGGCGGCGCCCGCTTCAACGATGGCGTGCAGCGCCAGGGTGAGGAAGACCGAACGCGGCAGCGCCACCGCCACGCTATCGCCGGGCTTAACCCCGCGCGCGCGCAGCACCTCGGCGAGCGCCACAACCTGCTGGCGCATTTCGCGGTAGCTGAACTGCCAGCTGGCGTCCGCCAGCGCGGGCGCATCCGGGGTCTTCATCGCCTGTTCTGCGACCAGCGTGCTCAGCGTCGTGGCGGGCAGCGCGATGCCGGTATTATTGATTTCCGCCAGCCGCTGCGTTTCCCGCGCTGACAGCATGTTCGCTTCGCCGCAGCGCAGCGCCGGGTCGGCGGCAAACTGGGTCAGCAGCGCGGAGAGGCGCTCAACGTGCGCGCGCAGCGTGGCCTCATCGTAGCGCTGCTTATTGGCCAGCACTTCCAGCGACAGGCCGCCGGCTTCGTCCGGGAACAGCGCCAGCTCAAGATCGTTAACCGGGCCGGTCGCCAGGGTATGCGTCACCGCCTGCACGCCGTCAATATCGAGAACGTAATCAAAGACTTTGATATTTAATACCGGGCCAAACAGCGGCTCATCGCCCGCGGCCTTGCCGCTATCGCGGACGATTTGTTCCGCATCATAGCGCTGGTGGCGACGCATTTTTTTCAGCTGTCCGGCCAGGCGGAGCGCCAGCTCGGCCAGGGTTTCCTGGGCATCGATGTTTATCGCCAGCGGCAGGACGTTAAGCACCGGCCCGGTCGCGGTCAGCGCCGCCGATCCCATGCGGCGCATAAAGATAAAGCCGGCGGCATAGTCCATACGGCCGCACAGGCGCCCCAGCCACAGCGCGGTAAGCGCCAGCGCCAGGTCGGCGCGCTGGCACTGCGGGGCGCCGGCGGCCAGACGGCTGAACGTCGCGGCGTCAGCGTCAAGCTTCAGGCGCCAGATCTCCGTGCCCGTTGCCCGTCCCGCCAGCGGCGCGGCGGAGAGCGAGACCGGCGCCGGCAGCGCCTTGCGCTGCTCCTGCCAGAACTGCTTGTCCCGCTGCCAGCCGTCGCTGCCGTAATAGCGCTGATACTCTTCCACCACCTCAGCGAACGGCGTAAACGGCGACTCCGGCGTCGCCTCGCCGCGCTGCCAGGCGCGGTAAATGGCGGCGATCTGGCGGGTAATAGCGGGGAAACTAAAGCCATCTACGAGTAAATGATGATAGCGCTGATACCAGTACCAGCGATTATCCGCCGTGCGCAGCAGCTGGTGGCAGACCAGCGAATTCCCGCTATCGACGCGCAAATTCTGTCCGAGGTCGGCCCGCATAATTGCCAGCGCGGCCTCGTGCGGATCGTCCGCCTCGCGCAGGTCGCGGTACTGCGGTTCGTCGAAGGCCCGGGCCTCATCAACCCACTGCCAGGCTTCGCCGTTGTCTTCGCAAAAGCGCATGCTAAGCGTATCGGCCTGGCTCAGACCGGCGACGATCGCCCTGCCGAGCAGCGCCGGATCGAGGCTGCCGCAGAGCTCGACGTAGTGAGCGACGCTCCAGGCGCCGGGCAGCGTAGACAGCCGCTCCGCCATCCAGATCCCCGGCTGCGCTGCAACCAGCGGTAAACGAGTGGTCATCATCGGCTCCTTAGGACGCGTAGTGCGCGGGGGTGAGGGTTGACCAGTTCGCCGCCAGCCAGGCATTGCACGCTTCCAGCGACTGCGGCGGACACTCTACCGTCCAGCCCTCCGGCAGCGCGCAGTGATGGGGCCACAGGCTGTACTGCTGCAGCTCGTTACGCAGAATGTAAAACTGCCCTTGCGGATTATCGAAGGGGTTACTGAATTGCATTTCAAACTCCTGTTAATACTCGCTATCCTGCTGGCCGCGTCGGCAGCCCTGGCGCACGATCAATGATTGGGTTGCGAAGGGGCGGATTCTGTAGATTGCCACAGCTGAATCAGTCCCGCCGTCAGCCCGCCGCGCCAGCACAGCGCATCGTGTCCGCCGTCAACCTGGCGCCAGAACACCGTCCCTTCCGGCCGCTGCAGCCGGGCTAAAAGCGCCTGATTGGCGCGGAAAATTAGGGGCTCCCGCTCGCCGGCTTCGAGCCAGACTCGCAGCCCCTCGGCGCGCAGCTCGCCCAAACTCAGGCCTTCAATCAGCGCGCCATCCTGCGCGCCGCCGCGGTGCGGCCACCAGTAGGAGCCGGACTGGCTGAGCACGCAGCCAAAACGCTGCGGCCAGTTCAGGGCGGCGAACATTGCCGCCAGGCCGCCAAAGCTTTGCCCGGCCACGACGGTCCGCTCGGCCCGGTCGCTAAAGGCCGCGATTTGACGCACCTGCGGCAGCAGCTCCTCCTGCACCGCCAGCCAAAAATCGCGGTTGCAGGGCAGCTCGCGGCCGCGGTGCGCGTTATCAATCACGTCGATCAGCAGATATACCGCCGCCGGCAGCCGGCCCTCGCGGGTGAGTCCGGCCAGCGGCGACCATACCGGCATGCTCTCGGCCCAGAACTGGCCGTCCAGCAGCACCGCCAGCGGGCGCTCTTCCGCCGCGCCCTCGCCGGTGGCATAAACCCACGCCCGACGGCTGTTGCCAAGCCGCGCGCTGCGCCATTGAATGCAGACCGGCGGGGCGTAACTTTCATCGCGCAGCGCCCAGCCGGGCTGCTCCGGCGCCTGCGGAAGCTCCAGCGCGGAGACCGCGTGGCCGCGCCCGCCCTTCCAGCTTTGCGGATTGAGCGGGTCGGCAACCGCACGCGGCAGCAGACGTCGCCAGCCCTCGCGCAGCAGCGTGCGGTCCGGACTGTCGCCGTTAAAAATCTCAGGAGCAAAATCGTCATCGCGTTCGGAGGGGATAAAACAGTAGCTGCCGCGCCAGGTCGGCGAGAGCGTGGTCTGCCATTGCCAGGCATCGGTGCCCGGGACGCGCCGCAGGGTTTGCGGGACGGCATTTTTGTGGTGGTCGGTGACGCCGGTGATGTAAATCCACACCCGCCGCGTCGCCGAAGTGGCCTCGCTGCCCGCCGGGTCCCGCCACCAGAACGTCACCCGGTATGCATCGCCAGACGCCTCTGACTGCGGGCCGGTAAGGTTCTGCCACCAGTCATCGCTTCCTGTCTTGAGCATTCAATAACCCTATGTTTATCGTGATATTTATCAATAAACGTAATATTTTATTGATAATATTATTGATAACTATTTGCATTTGCAATAGCGTATTACCGCGCGTTGGTAAGAGTAACTTCTAAAAACATGCCAGAGATGGAACCCATTTGTCCTCTACTGGCAACATTGGTGTATGCCGTCTCCTCTCCCGGTGGGAAGGGGCCTTTGGGGAAAGCGGCAACAGACAGCAGGATTTAAAATGAATAACAGGATCAAATCCCTGGCCTTGCTGGTCAATCTGGGAATTTATGGTGTTGCCTTCCCGCTGTGCGCGGAAGAGACTACAGACAGCAAAAAAGCGGCCGCTGAAGAGACTATGGTCGTTACCGCGGCGGAACAGAATCTGCAGGCTCCCGGCGTCTCCACCATCACCGCCGATGAAATTCGTAAGCGTCCACCGGCCCGCGATGTCTCAGAAATTATCCGCACTATGCCGGGCGTTAACCTGACCGGCAACTCCACCAGCGGCCAGCGCGGCAACAACCGCCAGATTGATATTCGCGGCATGGGCCCGGAAAATACCCTGATCCTGATTGACGGTAAGCCGGTCACCAGCCGCAACTCTATTCGTCTCGGCTGGCGCGGCGAGCGCGACACCCGCGGCGATACCAGCTGGGTGCCGCCGGAAATGATCGAACGCATTGAGGTCATTCGCGGCCCTGCTGCGGCGCGCTACGGCAACGGCGCGGCGGGCGGCGTGGTCAATATCATCACCAAAAAAGGCGGCAACGAGTGGCACGGTTCATGGAATACCTACATGAACGCCCCGGAGCATAAAGACGAGGGCTCCACCAAGCGCACTAACTTCAGCCTCAACGGTCCGCTGGGCGGCGATTTCAGCTTCCGCCTGTTCGGCAACCTTGAGAAGACGCAGGCCGATGCCTGGGATATTAACCAGGGGCATCAGTCCGAGCGTACCGGCATCTACGCCGATACCATGCCTGCCGGGCGTGAAGGGGTTAAAAACAAAAGTATCAACGGCGTCGTGCGCTGGGACTTCGCGCCGATGCAGTCGCTGGAGTTTGAGTCGGGCTACAGCCGCCAGGGCAACCTCTACGCGGGCGACACGCAGAACACCAACACCAACGACCTGGTGAAAGAGAACTACGGTAAAGAGACCAACCGTCTCTATCGTCAGACCTACTCCGTCACCTGGAACGGCGGCTGGGATAATGGTATCACCACCAGCAACTGGGCGCAGTACGAGCACACCCGCAACTCGCGTAAGGGCGAAGGCCTGGCCGGGGGTACGGAAGGTATCTTCAACAGCAACCTGTTCTCCGATACCGACCTTTCCGACGTGATGCTGCACAGCGAAATCAGCATTCCGTTCGACCTGTGGGTCAATCAGAACCTGACGCTGGGGAGCGAATGGAACCAGCAGCGGATGAAGGATAACGCCTCCAATACCCAGACCTTTATGGGTGGCGATATTCCGGGCGCAAGCAGTACCAACCGCAGCCCGTACTCACAGGCGGAGATCTTCTCGCTGTTTGCCGAAGACAACGTTGAGCTAACCGACTCCACCATGCTGACGCCGGCGCTGCGTTTCGATCACCACAGCATCGTCGGCAATAACTGGAGCCCGTCGCTGAACCTGTCCCAGGGCCTGGGCGACGACTTTACCCTGAAGATGGGTATTGCCCGCGCCTATAAAGCGCCGAGCCTGTATCAGACCAACCCGAACTACATCCTGTACAGTAAGGGCCAGGGCTGCTACGCCAGCGCAACCGGCACCGGCTGCTATATGGTGGGTAACGATGACCTGAAGGCAGAGACCAGCATCAACAAAGAGATTGGGCTTGAGTTTAAACGAGACGGCTGGCTGGCCGGGGTGACCTGGTTCCGCAACGATTACCGCGACAAAATCGAAGCGGGATACGCGCCGCTCTCCTCTACATCAAGCGGTAAGGTGAAAACCGATATTTACCAGTGGGAGAACGTGCCGAAAGCGGTGGTTGAGGGCCTGGAAGGGACGTTAAACGTGCCGGTTAGCGAGACCGTTAACTGGACCAACAACATCACCTACATGCTGCAGAGTAAGAACAAAGAGACCGGCGATCGCCTGTCGATTATCCCGGAATATACGCTCAACTCGACCCTCAGCTGGCAGATATACCAGGATGTTTCCGTGCAGTCGACCTTTACCTGGTACGGCAAGCAGGAGCCGAAAAAGTATAACTACAAGGGCGAACCGGTTACCGGCAGCGAGAAGAACGAGGTTAGCCCATACAGCATCCTCGGCCTGAGCGCGACCTGGGACGTCACCAAAAACGTCAGCCTGACCGGCGGCGTGGATAACGTCTTCGACAAGCGCCACTGGCGTGCGGGTAACGCCCAGACCACCGGCGGCACCACCGGTTATATGTACGGCGCGGGCGCCGAAACCTATAACGAATCGGGCCGTACCTGGTATATGGGCGTCAACACTCACTTCTGATTGCTCGCCTGAATCCCAGCCGCCCTCCAGCCATAGAGGGCGGCCGGGAAATCGGTTAACATCCTTTCATGCAGACACAGCACAGCACTCTTTTACTTGCCGGCCATCCTCTCCAGCGGATTGATTTCGACCCAGCCAGCTTCCAGCCCGCGGATCTGCTGTGGCTGCCCCATCACGCCCTGCTCGCCGCAGGCGGCCGTAAGCGCCAGGCCGAACATCTTGCCGGACGCATCGCCGCCGTTCACGCCCTGCGCGAAGTTGGCGAAAAAATGCCGCCGCCGCCCGGAGAGCAGCGCCAGCCGCTGTGGCCCGCGCCGTGGTTCGGCAGCATCAGTCACTGTGAAAATAGCGCCCTGGCGGTAGTCTCTTCTCGCCCGATAGGGATTGATATTGAGCGGCGCTTTACTCCAATCCTCGCGGAGGAACTTGCCAGCAGCATTATCAACCCGGTGGAAAAAACGCTGCTGGCGGCCAGCGGGCTGCCCTTTGCGCTGGCGCTGACGCTGGCGTTCTCGGCAAAAGAGAGCGGGTTTAAGGCGCTCTCCCTCCCCCGCCAGCTCGGGATGGATTTTCTGCGCATGCGGGTGACGTATATAGAGGAAGGAATGCTGCGGATGCAAATTGATGATGAGATAGTTCAGGTTCACTGGATGCAAAGCGACGCGCGGGTCATCACGCTCTGCGGGTTGCCAAAATAGCATCACCCGCGCGGGCTGCCCGCACGGGTTATCTGGCTACGGTTAGAGCAGCGTAGGCGCCAGCGCCGCGATCGCCGGCGCATCGAAACCGTGGTGCTGACGAAGCCAGCCGCGGTCTGCCGCCGCCGCATACTCACCGTCCGGGATCCCCAGGCGCTTCAGGGGGATACCGGCGCCGCCTTCGGCCAGCACTTCGGCAACCAGGCTGCCGAGTCCGCCATTCACGTTGTGCTCTTCAACCGTGATGACCGCGCTACAGCCCTCCAGCGCCGCCAGCAGCGCCTGAGTGTCGCAAGGGCGAATCGACGGAACGCTCACCACCTTAGCTTCAATGCCCTGTTCCGCCAGCAGTTGCGCAGCGTCGACGATTTCATGCACCGTCGACCCCGTAGCAACCAGCGCAATATCCCGGCCTTCGCGCAGGGTAACCACCGCCCCCGGCACAAAGCGGTAGCTCTCGTCGTGCAGCTCCGGCAGCGCCTTGCCGTCAAGGCGGATGTAGACCGGCCCCTGATGCTGGATGGCGTAGTCGATTATCTGCCGGCACTCGCGCGGCGTAGAGGGGGCAAAGATTTGGATATTGCCGAACCCGCGCATCACGGCAAGGTCGTCAATGGAGTGATGGGTGCTCGCCAGCGGGCCGTAGCTGGCCCCGGCGTTCAGACCAAACAGCTTAACGTTGGTGTTGTTGTAGCAGACGTCGACTTTGATCTGCTCATTGGCGCGCGAAATCAGGAAGGGCGCGGCGTTACAGGTCACAGCAACTTTCCCGCCCAGCGCCAGCCCGGCCGCCATGCCGACCATGCTTTGTTCGGCAATCCCGACGTTAACCAGACGGCCGGGAAATTGTTTAATAAAGGGCGCAATTTTCGCCGTCGAAGTGGAATCAGCAACGACCGGCACCAGATCAACACCGCTTTCTACCGCGTCAATAAACGCTTGCACCATTACGCTCGCCAGGTGTTCTGCATTACTCATCTTTCAGTTCCTCCAGTGCCAGTTCAATCTCTTCGCCTTTCGGTACCCGGTGGTGCCATTCCGGACGCCCCTGAATAAAGGAAATACCGGCGCCTTTTGTCGTATTTGCGATAATGACGTTAGGTTTACCTGCCTGCTGCAACCCTTCCAGAGCGGCCACTACTGAGGCCATATCGTTTCCCTGACACTCGGTCACGGTCATGCCAAACGCTTTCCACTTATCGGCAAGCGGGTCGGTATTCATAATCTCGCGGGTCGGCCCGGCGAGCTGAAGGTTGTTTTTATCGTTGATAATAATCAGGTTATCGAGCTCGTAATGCGCCGCAGCCAGCGCCGCCTCCCAGTTGCTGCCCTCGGCCAGTTCGCCATCGCCGGTAATTAAAAAGATGCGGCGGGTGCTGTTGCTTTTCTTTGCAGCCAGCGCCAGCCCCACCGCAACAGGCAAACCGTGGCCCAATGCACCGGTATTCAGTTCGATGCCGGGGGTTTTTTGACGAACCGGGTGGCCCGGAAGGTGCGAGTTCGCGTGCTGATAGGTCGCCAGCCACTCGACCGGGAAAAAGCCGGCTTCCGCAAGCACGCAGTAGTAGCACCCCACCGCGTGGCCTTTAGACTGGATATAAATATCCCGCTCCGGGTCGGCAATCTGCTCCGGGGAGACGTTTAGCTCGCGGAAATAGAGGGCGGTTAATAGCTCTACCTGCGACAAATCGGCGCCGGTATGCCCCCCGGCCGGGCTGTTGGCATTCAATCTGATAATATGGCGGCGTACCGCGCGAGCTTTACGCTCAAGTGCCTGGACATCGTAGCTATAGGGATTCATTTAATACCTCTGAATTTAATTTCAACTTGGAATATTTATTCCACAAGGGACTAAAAAAACCAGACATCCCCAGGCAGCGCATCATCAGGCTTCCGCCGCTGCATCATACTCAGGAACATTCTGCCTCCTTACTATCAGGCATGTCTGTGCCTGGATAAGTTTTCAGTTGACTTGATATCACCATGAATATATATTCAATAATGATTCTTTATTCAATTATGCGACAGCTGTTCTGTTTTTGTCCATAGCTGATTTTGAGGATTGATAAAAGTTAGAGTTTCATCACACTTAGTTCTCTTTCTTTTTCACGTATGATAAAAGCCTCTATACCCTGAATTATTCGAATTACAGTCTGCTCAGGCAGGGGCCGGCGCGGTAGACGCACGCAGCCAGCGGACATGTAGTTTTCGGCCTGACGGGTATAACATAATGGATATACGTTAATGATTTTCGGGGATATATATGGCTAAGCAGGATGAACAAAGGCTGTTAGTTAAGATTGCCACACTTTACTATCTTGAAGGACGAAAGCAGTCCGACATTGCACAACTTCTTTCGCTTTCCCAGTCATTTGTCTCCCGTGCCATCACCCGCTGCCAGAAAGAAGGGGTGGTAAAAATTAGCGTCGTTCAGCCCTCGAATATTTTTCTTAACCTCGAAAAAGGCATCGAAGATCGCTACGGAATTAAGCAGGCTATCGTCGTCGATACCGAAGAGGATGCCAGCGATCACACCCTCAAACGCGCGATTGGGTCCGCTGCGGCCCACTATCTGGAAACCCGCCTGCGGCCAAAAGATCTGATCGGCGTCTCCTCATGGAGTTCGACCATCAGGGCCATGGTCGATGAGGTCCACGCGCAAAACCTGAAGGCCAGCGGAGTTATCCAGCTGCTCGGCGGCGTGGGGCCGAACGGCAACGTACAGGCAACCATCCTGACCCAGACGCTCGCTCAGCATCTTAACTGCCAGGCCTGGCTGCTTCCTTCGCAGAGCATTGAGGGCTCGATGGCGGAGAAAAACCGTCTCATCGCCAGCCAGGACGTCGCCGATGTGGTTTCGCGTTTCGACGAGGTCGATATTGCCATCGTCGGGATTGGTATTCTCGAACCTTCTCAGCTGCTGAAAACGTCAGGTAACTATTACCACGAAGATATGCTGCAGGTGCTCGCCGAGCGCGGCGCGGTGGGGGATATCTGCCTGCACTATTACGACAAAAAAGGCCAGGCCGTGTTAAGCGATGATGAAGATCCTGTTATCGGCATGGCGCTGGAAAAAGTAAAAAAATGCCCCAACGTCGTGGCGCTGGCCGGCGGTAGCGATAAGGTTGCGGCGATCAAAGGCGCCCTCTCCGGCGGCTATATCGATGTTTTAATCACCGATTATCCAACCGCGAGGCTGCTGGTCACCGGCTAATTTTCCATCAGACATCTTTTTGCATGCCTTTGCGCCACCTTTTCTGATGCCGAGGCGTGCAAAATAAACATTTATATTTCAATATCCTGATTAAATTTCCTGGCGCTTCCCCCTCCAGCCCTCCGCGCATTTATCCATGCAGATAAGTGTGATTGCCAGCACAATTGATAACTTTTCCTCTAGCCCCGGGGAAAGTTTCTGGCTAAGGTATTAAATAAATAATCACTATCGAATATATATTCAGTGATTACAAAAGTGATAACGAAATGTCACATCATGGCCTGCTAAGTAGCAACGCGATAGCGAGGAATGTTCGCCCCCTCAGCGCCAGGACGAAGTGTGACTCAGGAGACTATCTAATGCCGGCAACACAACAAGAGTTCATTATTGCGCTCGACGAAGGGACGACCAATGCAAAAGCGGTGGTGCTCGACGGCCGCGGCAACGTTATTGTGAAATTTTCACAACCCCTGGCGATTCAAACCCCTCGCGATGGCTGGGTAGAGCAATCTGGCGAGACGTTGATCGAGGCCTCGCTTGAGGTGATTGCCAAAGCGGTTGAGCACGTTGGCGCGGAAAATGTTGCCGCATTAGCCATCAGCAACCAGCGGGAAACCGCCATCGGCTGGTATCGCCATAGCGGAAAGCCGGTTAACGCCGCCATCACCTGGCAATGCACCCGCAGCGCCGTTTTTTGCGACGATCTGCGCCATGCGGGCAAAGAGCAGCAGATTAAAACCACGACCGGGCTGCCGATTGCTCCTCTGTTTTCCGCCTCCAAAATGCGCTGGCTGCTGGAGTCTATCCCCGAGGGTCGCCTTCTCGCCGAACGCGGTGAGATCTGCCTCGGCACCATTGATAGCTGGCTGCTGTGGAATTTAACCCACGGCGACGCCTTCTGCTGCGATTACTCCAACGCCGCGCGCACCCAGCTGCTCAATTTACAGAGCGGGCAGTGGGATGACGACATGCTGGCCTTGTTCCAGATCCCCCGCGCCGCGCTGGCGGAAATTAAGCCATCCAGCGGATTATTTGGTTACACCCGCGGGCTCGCGGCGATACCTGACGGCATTCCGATCATGGCGATGGTCGGCGACTCTCACGCCGCGCTTTTTGGCCATGCATTAGGGGAACTCGGGTGCGTGAAAGCCACGTACGGTACCGGCTCGTCGGTGATGGCGCCGGTTAAATCAGCGCAGTGCGATATTGACGCGCTGGCCACCACCATTGCCTGGCATGACGGCGAGCGCATCACCTATGGACTGGAAGGCAATATTCCCCATACCGGCGATGCCGTGGCGTGGATGGCTGACAGCACCGGCCTGAGCGAACTCTCCGCCGACGAGCTGGCCCACGAACTTAACACCCTGCCCGCTTCGGTTGACTCGACGATGGGAGTCTATTTTGTGCCGGCGCTGACCGGGCTTGGCGCTCCGTGGTGGGACGATAGCGCCCGCGGCGTGATTTGTGGACTGAGCCGCGGCGTTAAGCGCGCGCACCTGATCCGCGCCGCGCTGGAATCCATCACCTATCAGATAGCCGATGTGGTGGTCGCCATGCGCCAGCATGATGATTTCAGCCTGTCGGCGCTGATGGTCGACGGCGGACCGACCAAAAACGACTGGCTCATGCAGTACCAGGCGGATCTGCTGGGCTGCCCGGTCATGCGCAGCGATGTGCCTGAACTCTCCGCCATCGGCGCAGCCCTGCTTGCCCGCAAGGCGCTCAATCCCGATACGCCCGTCGACCTGACGGCCTTTTTAACCGAACACAGTGAATTTAGCCCCGACATGGCCCGCCATCAGCGCCTGCAGGCAAGGTGGCAGGAGTGGCGCCATGCGGTGGACAGAACATTATGGAAACCGGCTACGTCCGCCTGACGCCCACCAGGGAAAACGAAGGTGACGAACCTTAATCATTAACAGAAGGAGAATTCCGGCCCATACAACCGCCTTTCCGGCCTTACGTTGTTTCACCGTACCCGACAATAACAACATAGAGAGAACATTGTCATGAAATTACGTTTAACGCTTTTGACTGTTGCAACCCTGACCGCGCTTTCTTTTACTGCTCAGGCAGTAGAAAAAGGCACCATCATGATCATGGTTAACTCGCTGGATAACCCGTATTACGCTTCTGAAGCCAAAGGGGCCAGCGAGAAAGCAAAAGAACTCGGATATAAAACAACCATTCTGTCTCATGGCGAAGATGTAAAAAAACAGAACGAACTGATTGATACAGCCATCGGCAAAAAAGTTCAGGGTATTATTCTGGATAACGCCGACTCAACCGCCAGCGTCGCGGCGATTGAAAAAGCGAAACAAGCAGGCATTCCGATTATATTAATTAACCGGGAAATTCCTGTCGATGACGTGGCCCTTGAGCAGATTACGCATAATAACTTCCAGGCTGGTTCGGAAGTCGCCAACGTATTTGTCGAGAAAATGGCGGAAAAAGGAAAATACGCCGAACTGACCTGCAACCTTGCAGATAATAACTGCGTCACGCGTTCTAAATCATTCCACCAGGTTATTGACCAGTATCCGGATATGGTCAGCGTAGCTAAACAGGATGCCAAAGGTACGTTAATTGACGGCAAGCGCATCATGGACAGCATTCTGCAGGCCCACCCTGATGTCAAAGGCGTGATCTGCGGCAACGGCCCGGTGGCTCTTGGCGCCATCGCCGCCCTGAAGGCGGCCAACCGTACCGACGTCGTGGTGGTCGGCATCGACGGCAGCAACGACGAGCGCGATGCGGTTAAGGCCGGCACGTTGCAGGCAACCGTCATGCTGCAGGCCCAGGCTATTGCGGCGCAGGGCGTTACCGACCTCGATAACTACCTGCAAAAAGGCGTGAAGCCCGCGAAGCAACGCGTCATGTTCCGCGGAATTCTGATAACCAAAGATAACGCAGATAAAGTTCAGGACTTCAACATCAAATCCTGAGTTCGGGTTGTTGCGCCCCTTCGGGGGCGCGTAGGAGAGTGATATGTACAAAAAAACCTGGCTGGCACTGGCCGTTCTTGCTCTCGGGGGCTGTCGTATCGTCTCCCAGCAGGAGCTGGCCGATCTTAAATCCCCGCCCAATCCGCACATGGCAAATATCGATCAAACGTGGCAGAACAAAATCGTGCCGCAGGTTGTGGCGCAGGCCCGCCCGGTCAGCGAACTGATGGCCGCACTGCGCGCGGCTAAAGATTTCGATAGCGCCTGTCAGGCTCTGGGCTATCGCGCCCAGGAGGAGAATCCCTGCATTTTTTACGTCAAAGTAGCAGGTAAAATCACCGGGATCGACTCAGCCTCCCGCAGCGGAAAAATGACGGTCGAAGATAGCGCCGGCGGCCCGGCTGTCGTGCAAATTGGCCCGACGCTTCGCGGCACCCAGCTGCGGGATGGCTATAAAGGCGCCAGCTATCAGGATTTTAATGACCAGGTACTGTTTGGCGAATACGGCCGGGCCATTAATGAACAGGCGGTGAAAATGATCCAGGCCGCGCAGGTGAAAAGCGGCGAAATGACCCAGGTATACGGCGTCTTCTCCGCCTGGGATATTCCGCAGACGCTACCCGACATTACGCCAGCAAAAATCGAACGTTCCGGAGGACAATAAGATGCCGTCGCAACCTATCGTCGCTCCCCAACCAGTCGAATCTGAAGTTATTATCGAAACGCGCGAGCTGTCGCGGGTTTATCCGGGCGTTATTGCCTTAGATAATGTCAATTACCGGGTATATCGAAATAAAGTAAACGTTCTGATCGGAGAAAATGGTGCGGGTAAATCCACCATGATGAAAATGCTTGCCGGTGTCGAAACGCCCTCCTCCGGACAGATTATTCTCGACGGTGCCGAAGTGTCATTAAGCTCCACTCATCAGGCGGAAAGTCAGGGCATTAGCATTATTTTCCAGGAGCTCAATTTATTCCCCAATATGAACGTCATGGATAATATTTTCATGGCGAACGAATTTTTCCAGAAAGGCCGGATTAACGAAAAATATCAGTATGAACTGGCGAAATCGCTGCTGGAAAGACTGGAGCTTGATGTCGATCCCTACACCCCGCTGGGAGAGCTGGGGATCGGCCATCAGCAGCTGGTGGAAATCGCGCGCGCGCTCTCAAAGGACACCCGGGTCCTGATCATGGATGAGCCCACTTCAGCGCTCAGCCAGTCGGAAGTTAAGGTCCTGTTTAACGTCATTGAGCAGCTAAAACGACGCGGCGTCACCATTATTTATATCTCCCATCGCCTGGAAGAGCTGATGGAGATTGGCGACCACATCACTATTTTCCGCGATGGCCGCTTTATCAGCGAACGCACCGTCAGCGATGCCAGCATTCCCTGGATCATTGAGCAGATGGTCGGGGATAAGAAAAAGCACTTCGACTATCAGCCGGCCCCGCAGGGCGAGGCGGTTCTTGCCGTCGAGGGCCTGACCGCGCTGCATCACAGCGGCGGCTACAAGCTTAATGACGTGACCTTCACGCTGAATAAAGGCGAGGTCATCGGCATCTATGGCCTGCTGGGCGCCGGGCGCACCGAGCTGTTTAAGGGCCTGATCGGATTGATGACCTGCCAGACCGGCAGCATCCATCTCAACGGGGAGAATATCGGCAAAGCCCACTTTCAAACCCGCTTAAAAAAGGGTCTGGCGCTGGTACCAGAAGACCGCCAGGGCGAAGGCGTGGTGCAGATGATGTCCATTCAATCCAACATGACGCTCTCTGACTTTAGCCTGCAGGGCTTTCGCCGGGCGTGGAAGTGGCTGAATCCGCAGAAAGAGAGCGCCAGCGTGAAGGAGATGATCCGCCAGCTCGCCATCAAGGTCAGCGACCCCGAGCTGCCCATTACCTCCCTGAGCGGCGGCAACCAGCAGAAAGTCGTGCTGGGTAAAGCGCTTATGACGCAGCCACAGGTGGTGTTTCTCGATGAACCCACCCGCGGGATTGACGTCGGTGCCAAAACGGACGTCTATCACCTGATTGGCAAAATGGCGCATCAGGGGCTGGCCGTCATGTTCTCCTCCTCGGAACTGGATGAAGTGATGGCCCTGGCCGACCGCATTCTGGTGATGGCCGATGGCCGTATTACCGCCGATTTACCGCGCCATGCGGTTACCCGCGAAAAGCTCATCGCGGCTTCAACACCCCAAGATTAATCAGGCTGGAATCCATCATGAACCAGAAATATATGATTTATATGTACCTGCTGAAGGCCAGAACGTTTATCGCTCTGCTGCTGGTAATTGCATTCTTCAGCGTGATGGTACCGAATTTCCTGACCACCTCTAACCTGCTGATTATGACCCAGCACGTGGCGATTACCGGCCTGCTGGCCATTGGGATGACGCTGGTGATCCTTACCGGCGGTATCGACCTCTCGGTCGGGGCCGTCGCCGGGATCTGCGGCATGGTCGCCGGCGCGCTGCTGACCAACGGGCTGCCGCTATGGAACGGCAGCGTGATCTTCTTCAACGTGCCTGAAGTGATCCTCTGCGTGGCCATTTTTGGCATCCTGGTCGGCTTTATTAACGGCGCCGTAATCACCCGCTTTGGCGTCGCTCCCTTTATCTGCACGCTCGGGATGATGTACGTCGCCAGGGGTTCTGCGCTGCTGTTTAATGACGGCAGCACCTACCCTAACCTCAACGGCATGGAAGCGCTGGGAAATACCGGTTTCTCGATCCTCGGTTCCGGCACCGTGCTCGGCATTTATCTGCCCATCTGGCTGATGATCGCCTTCCTTGTGCTCGGCTACTGGCTGACGACAAAAACGCCGCTCGGTCGCTACATCTACGCGATCGGCGGCAACGAGTCCGCTGCCCGCCTCGCCGGGGTGCCCATCGTGAAAGCGAAGATCTTCGTCTACGCCTTCTCCGGCCTCTGCGCGGCGTTCGTTGGGCTGATCGTTGCTTCTCAGCTGCAAACCGCCCACCCGATGACCGGCAATATGTTTGAAATGGACGCCATCGGCGCCACCGTGCTTGGCGGCACGGCGCTGGCAGGCGGCCGAGGCCGGGTCACAGGCTCCATTATTGGCGCCTTCGTTATCGTGTTCCTCGCCGACGGCATGGTCATGATGGGCGTCAGCGATTTCTGGCAGATGGTCATTAAAGGCGTGGTGATTGTAACCGCCGTCGTCGTTGACCAGTTCCAGCAAAAACTACAGAACAAAGTCATCCTGATGCGTCGTCATGAAGAAAAGCAGACCACCGCGCTGCCTGGCGGCGCTGCCTCCAGCTAATACGCCGACAGACAACGATCATTGCGCCGGGCGTACACCGCCCGGCCTCGCTAAAGGGAAAATAATATGAACAGAAATTTTCACAACAAAACGATTGTTATTACCGGAGCCTGTCGCGGCATTGGCGCGGGGATCGCCGAGCGCTTTGCGCGCGATGGCGCCAGGCTGGTGATGGTCTCTAACGCCGCTCGCGTTCATGAAACCGCGGAAACCCTGCGTCAGCGCTACCAGGCGGACATTTTGTCACTGGAGGTCGACGTGACCAACGAAGCCCAGGTTCAGTCTCTTTATGAACAGGCCGCCGCGCGTTTCGGCACCATTGACGTCTCCATTCAAAATGCCGGGGTGATCACTATCGACTACTTCGACCGTATGCCAAAGGCTGATTTTGAGAAGGTGCTGGCGGTGAACACCACCGGCGTCTGGCTGTGCTGCCGCGAAGCGGCTAAATACATGGTCAAGCAAAACCACGGCAGCCTGATTAATACCTCTTCGGGCCAGGGCCGCCAGGGCTTTATCTATACCCCGCACTACGCCGCCAGCAAGATGGGCGTTATCGGGATCACCCAAAGCCTGGCCCATGAACTGGCGCCGTGGAATATCACCGTTAACGCCTTCTGCCCCGGGATCATCGAGAGCGAAATGTGGGACTACAACGACCGCGTGTGGGGGGAAGTCCTCAGCAGCGATCGGAAACGCTACGCCAAAGGCGAGCTGATGGCCGAGTGGGTTGAAGGTATTCCGATGAAGCGCGCGGGGAAACCGGAGGATGTCGCCGGGCTGGTGGCGTTTCTCGCCTCCGACGACGCGCGCTACCTCACCGGACAAACGATTAACATCGACGGCGGCCTGATTATGTCCTGATGCCCCTCAGGGGGATTATCGGGCAGCGCCGTTCAGCGATGGTTCATAACAGATAGCCCGGAGGCCGCGCGTTGCGCCGCTCCGGGCTACGGGACATTCATTAAAAGAGTGATAACTATGATCGCAAAAGATTTTGCTCAACAGCTGTTTAATCTGCAGGGACGCGTCGCTTTCGTAACCGGCGCGGGCAGCGGGATCGGCCAGACCATTGCTTACGGACTTGCCAGCGCGGGTGCGCGGGTCGTGTGCTTCGATCTGCGGGAAGACGGCGGCCTCACTGATACCGTGAATCATATCGAAGCCATCGGCGGGCAGGCCTGCCTGTACACCGGGGACGTACGCCAGCTCAGCGATCTCCGCGCGGCCGTAGCGCTGGCGAAAAGCCGCTTCGGACGCCTGGATATCGCCGTTAACGCCGCCGGTATCGCCAACGCCAACCCGGCCCTGGAGATGGAAACCGAGCAGTGGCAGCGCGTGATTGATATCAACCTCACCGGGGTGTGGAACTCCTGTAAAGCCGAGGCGGAGCTGATGCTGGAATCCGGCGGCGGCTCGATCATTAATATCGCCTCCATGTCCGGCATTATCGTTAACCGCGGCCTTGAGCAGGCGCATTACAACAGCTCTAAAGCGGGCGTCATCCATCTGTCCAAAAGCCTGGCGATGGAGTGGGTCGGTAAAGGGATCCGCGTGAACTCCATCAGCCCCGGCTATACCGCCACGCCGATGAACACCCGTCCGGAAATGGTCCATCAGACCCGCGAATTCGAAAGCCAGACGCCGGTTCAGAGGATGGCGAAAGTTGAGGAGATGGCGGGCCCGGCGCTGTTCCTCGCCAGCGACGCCGCGTCATTCTGCACCGGCGTCGACCTGGTGGTCGACGGTGGATTTATCTGCTGGTAAACCGCGCCGCCTCTTCGACCGCGTCAGTCCTTTGACGCGGCCAGCTACGCGCCTCCCCCTCCGGTTATTCAGGCGGGGGAGATTGCTTCCCTGAACTCATCCAGCCGCTTTATCTGCCGCCCCTGGGCATCAAAATTGTCCGCCGCCAGCCACGCCCGCAGTTCGGCGTCGCGCTGCGGCCATTCGCCATCGATAATCGACAGCATGTCGCTGTCGCGGCTGCGCGCCTTGCGCACCATCTTCTGGCGCAGGCGCCCCTCCCAGGTAAAGCCCAGCCGCTCGGCGGCCCGCCGGGAGGCGATATTCATCGAGTCGCACTTCCACTCCAGACGCCGGTAGCCGGCTGCGAACGCGTACTTCAGCAGCAGCCAAACCGCCTCGGTTCCCAGCGGGGTATTTTTCATCTTTCGCGACCAGGTGACGTGGCCGATTTCGACCGAGCCCATAGCCTGTTCAATCGCCATAAAGCTCACCAGCCCCACCGCCTGACCGGAGCCGAGATCGATAACCGCAAAGGGGACCAGCGCGTCGTCGCCAACTTTACCTGCCACCCAGTGCGCCGTGGCCTCCACGGTTTCGGGGCGTGTGCTGGCAAGCTAGGTCCAGTCGCTGCCGTCGCCCAGCGCGTAGGCGGCAAACAGATCGGCGGCGTGTCGCCGGGTATCCAGCGGTTCAAGCCGGCAATAGCGTCCCGTTAACGCGCTTCGCTTTAGCACGCTGGCGCCCTGCCAGCCAACGACCACATCGTTCACCTGCTGGCCATACTGATTGATTTCCGGCATCTTTAAGTTCCGTTAAATTGTGATCAAATCGTTATATCAAGAAGCACAACGCGCAGAAAGACGACCGCGTTATTTTTCACTCATAGCCCGATGATATTGATTATGCTTTTTAAGCATAAGCTTATCCGCATTTTGACTTTACGCCTTTCATGAAGGGGCCTAATTTAGCGACACATAAATAATCAAAACATCATTTTTCAGGGATTGCTCATGACTAAAAAACTGCTGTCATTACTGGTGCTGACCGCGCTATCCGCCGCCGTCCATGCCGCCACGCCGCCAACTACCCTGGTCGTTGCCCAAGGCCTCGACGACATCGTCAGCCTCGACCCGGCGGAAGCCAACGAACTTTCCAGCATCCAGACGGTACCGAGCCTCTACCAGCGTCTGGTGCAGCCGGACCGCGACAACCCTGAAAAAATCACCCCTATTCTGGCAGAGAGCTGGCAGGCGGACCCGGCGGCGAAAACGCTGACCATTAAGCTCAAGCCCGAGGCGAAGTTCGCCTCCGGTAACCCGCTACGTCCGGAAGATGTTATTTTCTCCTACACCCGCGCGGTGACCCTGAATAAATCACCGGCCTTTATCCTCAACGTCCTCGGCTGGCAGGCGGACAACATTGCCGGCCAGCTGAAAAAGGTGGATGACCACACGCTGGCGCTGCACTGGACCGCCGAGGTGAGCCCGGCGGTGGCGCTGAATATTCTCTCCACGCCTATCGCCTCTATCGTCGATGAAAAGCTGGTGGCGCCGAATGCCAAAGATAACGATTTCGGCAACGGCTGGCTGAAGATGCACTCGGCGGGCAGCGGGGCCTTTAAAATGCGCGTTTACCAACCGCATCAGGCCATCGTGCTGGAGGCTAACGACAGCTCGCCCACCGGCGCGCCGAAGCTGAAAAGCATCATCATCAAAAACGTGCCCGATCCGGCCTCCCGCCGCCTGCTGATCCAGCAGGGTGACGCCGACGTGGCGCGCGATCTGGGCGCCGATCAGATTGCCGCCCTGCAGGGCAAGCCCGGCGTGAAGGTGCTGAGCATCCCGTCGGCGGAACAAAACTATCTGGCGTTTAACACCGGCAACACCGCCAACCCGCTGCTGAAAAACCCGGCGCTGTGGGAGGCCGCGCGCTGGCTGGTGGATTACGACGGCATCACGAAGGACCTGCTCAAAGGCCAGTATTTTGTCCATCAGAGCTTCCTGCCGGTCGGTCTGCCGGGGGCGCTGGACAACAATCCGTTTAAATTCGACCCGGCGAAAGCCAAAGCGATCCTCGCCAAAGCCGGAATTAAAGACGCCCACTTCACCCTCGATGTCGAAAACAAACCGCCGTTTATCACTATCGCCCAGTCCATGCAGGCCAGCTTCGCCCAGGGCGGCGTGAAGATCGATCTGCTGCCGGCGGCCGGTAGCCAGGTGTATGCCCGGGTGCGGGCGAAGCAGCATCAGGCGGCGATTCGCCTGTGGATCCCCGACTACTTCGATGCCCACTCCAACGCCAGCGCCTTTGCTTACAACGACGGGAAGTCGAGCACCGTGGCCGGTCTTAACGGCTGGCAAATCCCGGAGCTGAATAAAGCCACCCTCGCGGCGGTTGCCGAGCCGGATGCCGCCAAACGCCTCGGACTGTATAAACAGATGCAGGAAGAGCTGCAGCGCAGCTCGCCGTACGTGTTTGTCGATCAGGGAAAAACGCAGATTGTGGTCCGCGACAACGTGAAGGGTTACCAGCAGGGCCTGAACGCCGATATGGTCTGGTACGATCGGGTAAGCAAATAGCGATATTTTAGTCACCCGGAACCGGCGTTACGCCGCGGTCCGGGGATTTTACCCGCAACGGTTACACTGCACTCTTTACCTACGGAATAACCATGTCTGCTGTTTCACCCACCGGAGCGGAGCGGCGCGCAAAGCGCCCTCTGCTCGCGCTATTTCAGGGGCTGCTCACCCTGGCGCTAACTCTGCTCGGCCTGCTGCTGGTGACCTTCGCGCTCTCGGCGCTGTCGCCGGTTGACCGGGTTCTGCAAATCGTCGGCGACCACGCCAGCCAGTCCACCTACGATCAGGTACGCCACCAGCTCGGCCTTGACCGGCCGCTGCCGGTACAGTTCTGGCACTATCTCACCCGGCTCGCGCACGGCGATCTTGGCACCGCCAGCGCCACCGGTCAGCCGGTGCTTCACGACCTGCTCTCCACCTTCCCGGCGACGCTCGAACTGGCGACGCTGGCGCTGATTATTGGCGCCCTGCTTGGCGTCATTGCCGGCGTGCTCTGCGCCCGCTACGTCGGCTCGCCGTGGGACCTGGCGGTACGCACCTTTACCCTGCTCGGCAACTCGGTGCCGATTTTTTGGCTCGGCCTGCTGATGCTGGCGCTGTTCTACGCCAGGCTGCAGTGGACGCCTGGCCCGGGGCGGCTGGACGATATCTATCAGTACAGCGTCGAGCCGCGCACTGGATTTGCGCTGATTGACACCTGGCTGTCGGGTGACAAAGAGGCGTTTAAAAATGCCGTCGGCCACCTGCTGCTGCCGGTGCTGCTGCTGGCCTACTACTCGCTGGCCAGCATCACCCGCCTGACGCGATCCGCCTGCCTGAGCGAGATGAACAAAGAGTACATCCTGCTGGCGCGCGCCAAAGGGGCCAGCGAAATGACGATCCTGTTGCGCCACGTGCTGCCCAATATTCGCGGCACCCTGCTGACGGTGATCGCTCTGGCCTACACCGCCATGCTTGAAGGCGCGGTGCTCACCGAAACCGTCTTCTCATGGCCGGGAATTGGGCGCTATCTGACCACCGCGCTGTTTGCCGGCGACACCACGGCGATCATGGGCGGCACGCTGCTGATTGGCGCCAGCTTCGTCCTGATTAATAACCTCACCGACCTGCTGGTGCGGTTAACCGACCCGAGGGTACGCTGATGCCGACATGGCTGTTTTTGCGCCGCCTGCGCCGCTCCCCCGCCGCCTTCTGCGGGCTGGTGATTATTCTGCTGCTGGTGCTGGTGGCGCTGTTCGCGCCGTGGCTGGCGCCGCTGGACCCCAACTGGCAGGATGCCGCCGCCCGCCTGCAGGGGCCGGGAGCCCAACACTGGCTCGGCACCGACAGCTACGGCCGCGACCTGCTTTCGCGCCTGATCTATGGCGCCCGGCCGGCGCTAGGGCTGGTCGCGCTGGTCACCCTGATTACCCTTCCAGCCGGCCTGCTGGTGGGCATTCTCTCCGGCTACTACGGCGGCTGGCTGGAACGCGGACTGATGCGCTTTACCGACGTGGTGATGTCGATGCCGCGGCTGATTCTGGCCTTTGCCTTTGTCGCCATGCTCGGCCCGGGTCTGGTCAACGGCGCGCTGGCGCTGGCGCTCACCACCTGGCCGGCCTACGCCCGCCAGGCGCGGAGCGAAATTCAGCGCCTGCGCCATAGCGACTACCTGGCGGCGGCGGAAATGATGGGCATTCGCGGCTGGCGGCTGCTGATGGGCCATATTCTCCCGCTGTGCCTGCCTTCGGCCATCGTGCGCCTGGCGCTGGATCTGGCGGGCATTATCCTCGCCGCCGCCGGGCTGGGCTTTCTTGGCCTCGGCGCCCGCCCGCCGATGGCGGAATGGGGGGCGATGATCGCCGATGGAATGCAGGTGATTTTCGACCAATGGTGGATTGCCGCCGCGCCCGGGGCGGCGATCCTGATCGCCAGCCTGGCGTTTAACCTGCTGGGCGACGGCCTGCGCGACGTTCTGGAGCCGCAACATGACTGATATCCGACTCAACGTTCAGGGGCTCTCCATTGATTACCCCGGCGCCCGGGTGGTGAACGATTTAAGCTTTACGCTCGGCAACGAGCGCCTGGCGCTGGTTGGCGAATCGGGTTCCGGGAAATCGATGACCGCCCGCGCCCTGATGGGGCTGGTGCGCAGGCCGGGCGTGGTCAGCGCCGGCGCGCTCAACGTGCTGGGCCGCGACGCGCTAACCCTCAACAACCGCGGCTGGCGCGCGCTGCGCGGCAACGATATGGCTATGGTGCTGCAGGACCCGCGCTATGCGCTAAACCCGGTGCTCAGCATCCAGGCGCAGCTGGAGGAGGCGCTAACGCTCCACCAGCGCCTGAACCGCCGCCAGCGGCTGGAGGCGGTAAAAGCCGCCGTTGCCGCCGTGGGCCTCGATTTACCGGTGCTCGGCCGCTATCCGGGGGAGCTCTCCGGCGGCATGGGCCAGCGGGTGATGATTGCCCTGGCGCTGCTCAACAACCCGAAGGTGCTGATTGCCGATGAGCCAACCTCGGCCCTCGACGCCCGCCTGCGCAGCCAGATCCTCGAACTGCTGGTTGAACAGTGCGAGCAGCGGCAGATGGCGATGCTGCTGATCAGCCACGACCTGCCGCTGGTGGCCGAACACTGCCATCGGGTGCTGGTGATGTATCAGGGGGCGCAGGTCGACGAGATGGCGGCGCGCGACCTGCCTGCGGCCACCCACCCGTATACCCGCACGCTGTGGACCTGCCGTCCCGACGCGCAGACCTACGGCCGGATGCTGCCGACCCTCGACAGAAATCAATCCTTTACGGAGGCGGCGCATGACGGTCGTTAATCTCGCAGCGTTACAGGTTATTTTCGGCGATAAAACGGCGGTTTCTGCCGCCAGCTTTAGCGTTGACGCCGGGGAGACCTTCAGCCTGATCGGCGCTTCCGGCTGCGGAAAATCCACCATTTTGCGGGTACTCGGCGGCCTGCAGCGCGACTGGAGCGGCGACGTCGCGCTGTTCGGCAAAGCCATTACGCCGGGCGTTCGCTTTCAGGGCCAGCTGCGGCGCAACGTGCAGATGGTGTTTCAGGACCCGTACGCCTCGCTGCATCCAAACCATACCCTGTGGCGCACCCTCGCGGAGCCGCTGAAAATTCACGGCATCAGCGATATTGAGCAGCGGGTCACCACCGCGCTGGAGCAGGTAGGGCTGCCCGCCGATGCCGCGCGCCGCTATCCGCACCAGCTTTCCGGCGGCCAGCGCCAGCGCGTGGCGATTGCCCGCGCGCTGCTGCTGCGCCCGCAGATTCTGCTGCTGGATGAGCCGACGTCGGCGTTGGATATGTCGGTACAGGCGGAGATCCTCAACCTGCTGAACCGGCTGAAGCAGGAACACGGTATGACCTACCTGCTGGTCAGTCACGATGCGGACGTGGTTGCCCATATGTCGGACCGGGCGGCGTTTATGGCGGAAGGGGCGATCCAGCGCTTCTTCAACCGCGAAGCGCTGGTCAACGGCGAGCATCGGATGAGCTGAGGTTGTCGATCCGCAGGCCGCCCCGGCGTAAATGCCCAATCCGGGAGGCGGCCGCGGCGCGTGTTCTACTTCGCCAGATCGGCAAACCGGGCGAACACCGCGTCAAAAATAGCCAGCCCTTTTTCGACCTGCTCGGCGCTGATGGTGCAGGGCGGTACCACGTGGATCCGGTTTTCCACCACGAAGGCCAGCAGTCCGGCCTCGGTTAATGCGCCCTTAATCGCCGCCATATCGGAGGCGGCCAGCGGCGTTTTCTGCGCGCGGCTGCTGACCAGCTCCAGCGCCTGGAACAGCCCGCGCCCGCGCACGTCGCCGATGATAGCGTGCTTTTGCGCCAGCGCCTCCAGCCCCTGGCGCAGCACGCCGTTGCCAATCGTCGCCGCATTTTCGACGATCTTTTCCTCTTTCATCGCGTCGATAGTGGCCACAATGGCCGCCATCGCCAGCGGGTGGCCGGAGTAGGTCAGGCCGCCGGCAAAGAAATGATCGTCAAAGTGACGGGCTATCGGCTCGCTAATCAGCACGCCCCCCGCAGGCACGTAGCCGGCGTTAACCCCTTTGGCGAAGGTCACCAGATCCGGCACAACGCCATCCTGTTCAAAGGCGAACCAGCTGCCGGTGCGGCCAAAGCCGGCCATCACTTCATCAAGGATCAGCACGATGCCAAACTCGTCGGCCAGCGCCCGCACGCCCTGCATATAGCCATCCGGCGGCACGAGGATCCCGGCGGTGCCCGGAATAGACTCCAGCAGGATCGCGGCGATAGCGCCAGGGCCTTCGCACTCGATCATTCTGCGCAGGTGCGCCAGCGCGCGCTGGCACTCCTCCTCTTCGCTGGCGGCATTAAATTCGCTGCGATAGAGGTACGGGTTGAAGAAGTGAACGTGGCCGCGCGAATACTCGTTCGGCACCCGACGCCAGTCGCCGGTGGCGGCAATCGCGCTGCCGGTATTGCCATGATAGGAGCGGTAGGCGGACAGCACCTTATCGCGCCCGGTATACAGCCGCGCCATGCGGATCGCATTTTCGTTGGCGTCCGCGCCGGCGTTGGTGAAGAACACCTTGCTAAAGCCTTCCGGCGCCAGCTCAACGATGCGCTTCGCCGCTTCGCCGCGGGCGAGGTTAGCGGTAGCCGGCGCGATGGTCACCAGCTCCTCCAGCTGCGCCTTCATCGCCGCCAGCACCCGAGGATGCTGATAGCCGATATTGACGTTGACCAGCTGGCTGCTGAAATCAAGGTACGTTTTACCTTCGTAATCCCACAGCTCGCAGCCTTTGGCTCCGGCAATCACCAGCGGGTTCAAATTGCCCTGCATCGACCATGAGTGAAATACATAAGCGCGATCCAGTTGGCGTACGTCATCGTTGCTTACCGATACATCGTCTTGTAGTGCCAGCTTCATACCTTGCCCCTCTGATGGCGTTGTTGTTGTCCCTATCATTGGGCGCATTGCCGAAAAAGGGATAGAGCCAGTGCGCGGCAGACGATGTGACACGGTGTCACATCGCCGCATGACGACTGGCCCTGTGCGCGCCCGCCGCGGATTTTTATAGTGGGTGAACCAGGCACACAGGAGAATGAAATGACGACCAACAACGTGGTATTTATTACCGGGGCAACCTCGGGTTTTGGCGAAGCGGCGGCGCAGGTTTTTGCCGAGGCGGGCTGGTCGCTGGTGCTCAGCGGCCGCCGTCTGGCGCGGCTGGAGAAGCTGAAGGATGCGCTGAGCCAAAAGGTGCCGGTGCATATTATCGAGCTCGACGTGCGCGACAGCGACGCGGTGGAGGCGGCGGTGGCCGCGCTGCCGGCGGCCTTCGCCGATATCAAAACCTTGATTAACAACGCCGGGCTGGCGCTGGCGCCGCAGCCGGCGCAAAAGGTTGACCTGCAGGACTGGAAAACGATGATCGATACCAACGTCACCGGGCTGGTCAACGTCACCCACGCGCTGCTTCCGACGCTGATTAAGCACGGCGCCGGGGCCTCGATTATCAACATCGGCTCTATCGCCGGCCAGTGGCCCTATCCGGGCAGCCACGTCTACGGCGCGAGCAAAGCGTTCGTGAAGCAGTTCAGCTACAACCTGCGCTGCGACCTGCTGGGGACCGGGGTGCGGGTCACCGACCTCGCGCCGGGGATCGCCGAGACCGAATTCACCCTGGTACGCACCAAAGGTGACCAGGCGGCATCCGATAACCTCTATCGCGGCACCACGCCGCTGAGCGCGCAGGATATTGCCGGACAGATGTTCTATATCGCCACCCTGCCGGATCATATGAATATCAACCGCGTGGAGGTGATGCCGGTACGTCAGGCCTGGCAGCCGTTCGCCATCGATCGCGATTAAAACAGCGTATTGAACAGGCCCGGTCGGCCAGCCGACCGGGCTTTTTAGCGCTAGCGGCTGCTCTGCAAAAACTGCCGTACCCGCTCGGAGTCCGGATTAGTGAAGAACTTCTCCGGCGGCGCTTTCTCAATCAGCAGCCCTTTCTCAAGAAACACCACCTCATCGGATACCTGACGAGCAAAGTCCATCTCGTGGGTCACCACCACCATCGTGTAGCCCTCGGCCGCCAGCGCTTTCATCACCCCCAGCACTTCGTTGACCAGCTCAGGGTCCAGCGCCGAGGTGGGCTCATCGAAGAGAATCACTTCCGGCGACATGGCCAGCGAGCGGGCAATCGCCACCCGCTGCTTCTGCCCGCCTGACAGGGTGATCGGATAGACGTCCGCTTTGTGCGCCATGCCGACTTTCTCCAGCTGACGCAGGGCCATCTCATTGGCTTCGCCGCGCTTCATTCCCTTCACGTGCAGCAGGGCTTCGCTGACGTTCTGCTGCACGGTCAGGTGCGGCCACAGGTTAAAGCTCTGGAATACCATGCCCACCCGCTCTCGCACCTTTGACAGCTGGCGGTGGGACATGGCCCGGCCGCTGCGTTCATCAACCCCGAGGCGCAGGCCGCCGATATGGATCTCGCCGCGATCCGGCTGCTCCAGCCAGTTCATGCAGCGCAGCAGCGTCGATTTTCCGGACCCCGACGACCCCAGAATGCTGACCACCGTGCCTTTTTCAACCGTCAGGTTGATGTCGCGGAGCACTTCAATATTATCGAACTGTTTGGAGACGTTTTTAATGCTGACAGCGGTTGAATCAGGCATGGCTCATTCCTCTTTTCGCTCCCCAGGCGCTCAGCCGCTTAACAAGCAGCTCCAGCAGAATGCCGATCGCCCAGTAGAGCGCAATGGCGACGATAAACGCGTTAAACGGGATAAAATAGGTCGCCTGGACGCTGTTAGCGGCGGCGGTAATTTCCTGGACGGTGATAATGCTCAGAAACGCGGTATCTTTCAGGCAAATAATCAGCTGGTTGCCCATCAGCGGCAGCGATGATGAAACGATATTGGGCAGAATAATGCGGATAAATATTTTGTAGCGCGAAAAGCCCTGGGCCACCGCCGCCTCAATATAGCCGCTGGAGAAGACCCGCCGCTGGCTGCGCAGTATTTCAAAGAAATAGGCGCCATGATAAATAATCAGAGCCACCAGCCCTGCCGTCCAGGCCTCCAGGCTGATACCGATTTCGGGCAGTCCGTAATAAAGCAGATACGCGAGAATTAAAAAAGGAATGGCCCGCATCAGGCTGACGAAGCCGATAATGAGCCGGTTAAGGAACTTCTTCTGATATTCGGTGAGATAGCACAGCATAATCCCGATAAATAAACCGGCCAGCGCCGCGATGATAAATAGTTCAAGGGTGGCAAACAAACCGGCAATAAAGCTGTCGCGCACCGACCAGATAACGGCCCACTGATTCATAGGATCTCCTGTTTTAGCGCGCCAGGCGTTTAGCTTTGCGTTCCGCCATACTCTGCAGCTTCAGCAGCAGCCCGATAATGACCACATACAGCAGCCCCGCGGCGAGGATCGGCGATAAAGGTTCGTAGGTCACCGAGGAGATACGGTTTGTGACGCGGGTTAAGTCCACCACCCCAATCACCGCAATCGCCGGGCTGCCTTTGATCAGAAAGGACATTTCGTTAACCAGCGCCGGCAGGCTCTCGATCCACATTTGCGGCAGCATGATGTAGCGGAAGTAGGTCCAGCGCCGCATGCCGACGGATTCCGCGGCCTCGCGCTGCTCGCGGGGAAAGGTGCGAAACGCGTTGCGCCAGATCTCGGCGTTAAATGCCGAGGTATTCAGCGTCAGCGCCACGATTGCCGACAGGTTCTTATCGAGATTGATCCCCACCGTCGGTAGCGAAAGGAACAGAAACAGCACCAGCGTCACCAGCGGCGTGGCGCGGGCAAGGCTGATATAGACGACCAGCAGCTGATCGATAAGCGGAATTCGCAGCATCCGTACCAGCGCGATCAGCAGGCCAATCACCACCCCGAGGGCGATGGCGATAGCCGAAATCCAGAGGGTCGTCCACGCGCCTTCAATCAATAACTGCCAGGAAATTGCATCCATGTGGCCCTCCTTCGCATCAACAGGCGGCGGTTGCCCGCCGCGACGTGTTACAGACCCGCCAGCTTATGGAACTGCTCAGGGCTGGTTATCGCCTCCGTCGGGAGGTTGTCGTAGGTTTCACCAAACCATTTTTTCTGCAGCTCTGCGAGGCGGCCAGTTTCTCGCATATGGTTGATAAATTTGGTCATATAGGCCAAAAGCTGCGGTGAGTTTTTAGGAATAGGCCACGCCATATAGCCCGGACCGGAAACCGCCAGCCCTTTGGCAAAAACCTTGGGCTTAGACTTCGCCAGGTCGTTCACCGAAATCACCACGTTAATCACGTAATCAAGGCGCTTGTTGGCAAGATCCGCGTAGGCTTCCGGGTAAGAGGGATACTCCACCACCGGCCCGAGCTTGCCGCCGGTTTTCTCCAGCATCGCTTTCAGCTCCGGCAGCCGCGCCAGCAGCGCGCTGCCGGCCTGCAGGCCAACCTTTTTGCCGCTAAGCGCGGCGATGGTATCGAGGGAGTTATCCCCGGCGCGTTTCACGAAATAGTGCTGCGCCGATGCCCACGGCGGAGTGAAGTCAAACACCTTCAGCCGGTCGTCGGTAATCACCGCGCCGGTGAGGGCCATATCGTACTGGCCGGTTGAGACCGCCGCTAGCAGGCCGGTCCACGGCAGGATGCTCTGGTCGACGTTGAATTTCGCATATTTACGCAATTCATCGAGCATATCTTTGTTAAAACCATCTGCCTGGCCATTATTCATAAAGTTAAAAGGCGCGTAATCATCTTCGGTCGCGACTTTCAGGGTGCCCGCTTTTTCGATTGCCGGAAGATCGGCGGCGGCTGCGTGATAAGAAAAGGCCATTGCCATAACGGCGCCCAGACAAACTGAACCCAATGATTTGTTCATCAATCTACCCCTCATTAATTCGCCAGACTGGTTCACTCCGGAACACGGAAAGGTTTTGCAAAATATGTGCCGACGGACGTTCCGGTCCACGACCGATAGATGGTTTCTTACTGTATGGAGCGTTTTCAATTTCTCCATAGAGCCAGATTCGCCGCGTAGATGTGTCAGTCATTTTCAGGGTGGTATGGAGTTTGCAACATGCCCGATACCGTTTTTGCGTAAGGAGCTGAGCATGATCCGTCACCTTTTACACGTCGATTTCGACCCGCATCGCGGGCTGCAGGAACAGGTACGAGAGACGCTGATTAACGCCATTCTGAGCGGTATCTTCGCCGCCGATACCCCGCTCCCCTCCTGCCGCCAGCTGGCCAGCCAGCTGCGGGTCTCGCGCAATACCACGGCCCTGGTTTTTGAAAGCCTGGTCAACGAAGGCTATCTCATCAGCCGGCCGCGCAGCGGGTTCTATCTGCACCCGGATTATCCGCAGCCCACCGCCGGCGCCGCCGTTCACAGTGCACCGGAAGACGAGGCCGCTGCACCACGCTGGGGCACCCGGCTGCAGATGACGCCCAGCCAGCAGGAGTCGATCCTCAAACCCGCCGGCTGGATGAACTACCGCTATCCGTTTATCTACGGCCAGCCGGATACCCGCCAGTTCCCGCTGGCGACCTGGCGCTCGGCGGCCAACTGGCTGCACGGCGGCGTGCGCGATCCGGCATGGGTTGTCGATCACGTTGACCAGGACGTGCCGATGCTGATTGAGCAAATCCGCACCCGGGTACTGCCGAAGCGCGGAATTGTGGCCGCTGCGGATGAAATCCTGATAACCCTCGGTTCGCAGAACGCGCTGTACCTGCTCACCCGTCTGCTGATGTCCTCCGCGACCCGGGTCGGCGTGGAGAATCCCTGCTTTCGCGAAGCGATTAATACTTTCCTGCTGGCGGATGCCGACATCGTGCCGCATCCGGTGGATGACGAAGGGATTGTGCTCAACGACGCCCCCTGCGATTACTACTACGTGACTCCCGGCCACCAGGTCCCCACCGGCGTGGCGATGAGTAAGGCCCGGCGCAGCCAGCTGCTGGAGTACGCCGCGAGCCATGACGCGGTGATCGTTGAGGATGATTACGATTCGGAGAGTAACTTTATGCTCAACCCGCTGCCGGCGCTGAAGGCCAGCGATCGTAGCGGGCGCGTGGTGTACGTCAGCAGCCTGTCAAAAGCGCTGTCGCCGGGGCTGCGCCTGGGCTTTATGGTGGCCGACCCGGATCTTATCGACGAGGCGCGGGCGCTGCGGCGCCTGATCTATCGCCATCCGCCCACCAATATTCAGTATCAGATGGCGCACTTCCTCGCCCAGGGGCACTATGAAACGCACCTGCGGCGCTACCATTACGATTCGGCCCAGCGCTGGGATCGGCTCAATAGCGCCCTGCAGAACCATCTCCCGGACTGCCGGATCATACCCGGCAGCGAGTACGCCAACGCCTTTTGGCTGGCGACGCCGGAACATATCAATACCCAGCAGCTCACCTGGCGCGCCGCCCATGCGGGAGTGCTGATTGAGCCCGGCGCGCGCCATTTTCTCAGCGACGCTCCGCCGGATAACTTCTTTCGTATGGGGTTCCATGCCATCAACCCCGACGCCATCGAACAGGGGGTTGAGGTGCTGTGCGGCCAGCTGGAGCAGATGGGGTAGCCCGGCTAAGGGCTACCGTTGCGCAGGACTATACCGCCCGGGCGTATTGCAGCATCACCTGCAGCAGCACGTTAGCGCCGGCGGTGACGTGTTCCGGCGAGGCGTACTCGATTTCGTTATGGCTGATGCCGTCCTTGCAGGGGATAAAAATCATGCCGGTTGGCGCCAGATAGCTCATGTACACCGCATCATGCCCGGCGCCGGAGACGATCGCCCGGGCCGGATAGCCCAGCCGCTGCGCCGCTGCGGCAATCGCGGCCTGACAATCCGGATTGAACGGCGCGGCCGGATAGTGGCTGACCTCTTTCAGCGCCACCGCGAGGCCGCTCTCCTGTTCGACTTTGGCGATAAACTCCCGCAGCTGGCGGTCCATCTCATCCACCAGCTCGTCGCTGAGATTGCGCATATCAATAGAGAAGGTCACTTCGCCCGGCACCACGTTGCGGCTGTTCGGATACACCTGCACCCGGCCAACGGTCCCGCGCCCCTCTTCGCTGCGCCCGGCGATCGCCACCACCTCCTGCATAATGTGGGTTGCCACCTGCAGGGCGTCTTTTCGCAGGCGCATCGGCGTCGGCCCGGCGTGAGACTCCTGGCCGCTGACCACGCAGTCGTACCAGCGAATGCCCAGCACGCCCTGCACCACGCCAATCACCTTCTCTTCGGCTTCGAGGATCGGTCCCTGCTCAATATGCGCTTCAAAATAGGCGCCGACCGGCCGATCCCCCGGCGTCTGGCTGCCGATATAGCCAATTCGCGCCAGCTCTTCGCCCACCGTTTTCCCTTCCGCATCCTGCACGGCATAGATATCTTCCAGCGCAAACACGCCGGCAAAGACCCCGGAGCCCATCATCACCGGTACAAAGCGCGAGCCCTCCTCGTTGGTCCAGAACACCACCTCAATCGGCGCTTCGGTTTCGATATCGAGGTCGTTCAGCGTGCGCACCACCTCCAGCGCCGCCAGCACGCCGTAGTTGCCGTCAAACTTGCCGCCAGTGGGCTGGGTATCGATATGGCTGCCGGAAACGATCGGCGGCAGCTGAGGGTTGCGCCCTTCCCGGCGCATAAAAACGTTGCCGATTTTATCAACGGTGACGCTCAGCCCGGCCTCTTTCGCCCAGCCGATCACCAGATCCCGCCCCTGCCTGTCGAGATCGGTTAAGGTCAGACGACAGCAGCCGCCTTTCGGCGTCGCGCCAATCTCCGCCAGCGCCATTAACGAATCCCACAGCCGTTCGCCGTTGACCCGATCGGCGTCAACCCCGGCGACCGGGGTAAAAAGGACATCACTGCTCATTGTCTTCTCCTTGCACAAAAGCGGCGGCCAGCTCCACCAGCAGACGATCGCTGCCGCGCGGCCCCAGGAATGAAATACCCAGCGGCAGGCCGCCCACCAGGGCGACCGGCAGCGTCACCTGCGGGCGCCGGGTCATAACGGAAATCAGCAACAGATCGTGCGACAGGCGGCGCACCGCCTCAATTTCATCGGCCTGCGCCGTCAGCAGCGGCGCGCCGTCAGGCACCGTCGGCAGCACTAAGATGGCCTCGCCCAGCTGCCGATCCCACCAGGCGCTGAAGCGGGCCCGCTGCTGGCAGGCGCTGTCGAACTGCGCCGCCGTCACCGCTTTCCCCCACAGGAACCGCTCGCGCACGTCCGGCCCCAGCTGCAGCCCGTAGCGCTCAATCGTCTCTCCCTGCGCCTGCCAGGCTTCATAACCCTGAATCTGGCGGAAGGCGAGATAGATATCGTCGACGTCCGGCAGCGGCGCGCTAAGCGAGGCTATTTCGCCAAAAGCGCGGCTCAGGCGCTGGCGTACCGGCAGCAGCGCCTGCTGGCTGCGCAGCGGCAGGCGTGAAAACAGCGCCTCGTGGCAGGCCAGCCTGACGTCATCGACCGCCGGGCGCTCGCCGCCGAGCAGGCATCCGGCGACGACGCTAAAGACCTCCGCCGAACGGGCAAAGAAGCCGCAGGTGTCCATCGTGGCGCACAGCGGCTGGCAGCCGTCGAGGGAGATCCCCCCGTGGGTTGGCCGCAGGCCGAACAGCCCGCAGTAGCTCGCCGGCGTGCGTACCGAACCGCCGGTGTCGGTGCCGAGGGCAAAATCGCAGGCCGCACTGGAGACCGCCGAGGCCGAGCCCGAGGAGGAGCCGCCGGGAATATGATTCGGCGCCGCGCCGTTGCACGGGGTGCCGTAATGAACGTTGTGGCCGCTCATCGAATAGGCCAGCTCGCTGGTGTGGGTTTTGCCCATAAACCGCGCGCCGCTATCCAGCAGCGTCTGCACGACCGGCGCGGTGCGGCTTTTAATCCCGGAGAGCGCCAGCAGATGCGGATTACCGCCGCCGGTCGGGTAGCCCGCCACGTCGAACAGATCTTTTACCGCAAAGGTCATGCCGCTCAGCGGCCCGCTGTGCGCGTGCGGAACCGGGTGCGCCGGATAGGGCATAAACGCGCGAATATCATCCTGCATGCTTGTCTCCTTATTGCTTCAGGCGTACTGCGCCTGGTTCTCGACGCTGGCGGCCAGCTCCCGCCAGCGATGGCAGCTCACCACGTGACGCTGACCAACCTGCTCCGTCGCCGGCTGGCTTTGCCCGCAGACCGCCCTCGCATGGGGGCAGCGGTCGGCAAACGCGCAGCCCGCCGGCAGGCGCGCTAAGTCCGGCGGCGAGCCGGGGATGCAGCGCAGCGCATCGCCTTTTTTAAGCCCCTCTTTCGGGCGGCTGCCCAGCAGAACCTGGGTATAAGGGTGGCGCGGACGGTAGAGAATATCCTCCATCGACGCCTCTTCGACGATGCGCCCGGCGTACATCACCGCCACGCGGTCGGCAATTTCCACCGCGGCGCCGATGTCGTGGGTAACAAAGATAATCGACAGCCCGCGCTCCTTTTGCTGCTCGCGCAGCAGGATCAGGATCTGGATCTGCACCGTCGCGTCGAGGGCGGTGGTCGGTTCATCCGCCAGCAGCAGCTGCGGGTTGCACGACAGCGCGAGGGCGATCATCGCCCGCTGGCGCATCCCGCCGGACATCTCGTGCGGATAGGCATCCAGCCGCCGCTCGGGGCTCGGAATGCGCACCTGACGCAGCGCCTCCAGCGCCCGCTCCCTTGCCGCCGGGCGCGAAAGCCCTTCATGGCGGCGCAGGCCTTCGACGATCTGCTGGCCGACGGTATACACCGGATCGAAGGCCAGCAGCGGCTCCTGAAATATCATTGCGCAGCGCGCGCCGCGATAGCGCCGCAGCCGGGAAGCGCTCATCTCCAGCACCGCTTCGCCATCCACCCGCAGGGTTCCGGAAAGGACGCTGCTTTTGGGAGGATGCAGGCGCATCAGCGCTCTGAGGGTCACGCTTTTTCCGGAGCCGGACTCGCCAATCAGCGCCAGCACCTCGCCCTTTTGCACATCAAAAGAGACGCCGTTTACCGCATTGATCGTCTGACCATCGCGGCGGAATTCAACCCGCAGATCGCGGATATGGACAAAGGCTTCATGCGACATGGCGTACCTCCCGTACGGCGATAGCGTGATGCCAGGGCGACGCCGGCTGCGCCATCAGGCAGGCGCTTTGATGCCCCTCCCCCACGCTTTCGAGGGCGGGTTTCACCTCGGCGCAGACCGTTCTGGCGTGCGGGCAGCGGGTATGGAAGCGGCAGCCCGCTGGCGGTGAAATCGGGCTGGGCGGATCGCCGCTGAGCGGCGAGGTCAGGGTGCGATTTTTCGGGTCCATTGACGGCATCGAACTCAGCAGCGCCCGGGTATAGGGATGGGCCGAGGCGGTAAACAGCTGCTCCGCTGGCCCGATTTCCACCACCTCGCCGAGATACATCACCAGGATCCGATCCGACAGCCAGCGCACCACGTGCAGATCGTGGCTGATAAATACGTAGGTCAGCTCCAGCGTGCGCTTCAGCTCCTGCAACAGCTGCAGCACCTGCGCCTCCACCGATTTATCCAGCGCCGAGACCGCTTCGTCGAGGATCACCAGCCGCGGCTTCATCGCCAGCGCGCGGGCAATATTCACCCGCTGGCGCTGGCCGCCGGAAAGCTCGTGCGGATAGCGGTGGGCAAAGCGCCCCGGCTCAAGGCCAACGTGCGCCAGCAGATAGCGCGCGTACTCGCTGGCCTCCTTCGCGCTGACCCCGTGCACGCGCTGGCCGAAGGCAATGCTCTCCTCCATAGTCATCCGCGGGTTGAGCGAGGCGTAGCTATCCTGAAACACCATCTGCACCTGGCGACGGTACTCTTTCATCGGCAGGCGGGATGATCCCACCTCAAGTCCGTCGAAAACCAGCTCTCCGCGATCCTGGTTCAGGAGCTGCATTAGCAGCCGCGCGGTGGTTGATTTCCCGCAGCCCGACTCTCCGACGACGCCCAGCGTTTCGCCTTTGACCACCGTAAAGCTGACGTCATCCACCGCCTGCACCACTTCATGTCCCTTCCCGCCGCCGGCGCGAAAGTATTTCAACAGATTGTTGACCTGCAGCAGCGGCTGGGCCGGGCCGCCGAGGTCAATATTGACAAAAGGTTGCATCGTTTACTCCTTGATCGCCATCGCCGCGCGCAGGCGGTCCGCGAGGATATTGAACGAAATGGAGGTGATAAAAATCATCAATCCCGGCAGGGCCGCCACCCACGGCTGGGTATAAATCGCCGTGCGCAGCGTGTTGAGCATCAATCCCCACTCCGGCTCAGGCGGACGCACGCCCAGCCCAAGGAACGAGAGCCCGGAGGCGAGGATCATGCAGACCGAAATTAAACCGGTTGAGAAGACGAAGATCGGTCCCAGCACGTTGCCTAACACCTGAACCCGGATAATCGTCAAAGCGCTGGCCCCGGTTGCCCGGGCGGCGTCGATATAGTCCATGTGCCGCACCTGGGCGGTGACGCTTTCGGCGATGCGCGCCACCTGCGGGACGAAAACCAGCGTTAACGACAGCAGCGCGTTGCCAATGCCCGCCCCCAGCGCGCCGGAGAGCGCAATCGCCAGCAGGACGGAGGGAAAGGCGTAAAACACGTCGATGGTGCGCATGATGATGGTGTTGGTTTTACCGCCCGCGTAGCCGGCGACGATGCCGATCGCTCCGCCGATGAAAAAGGCGAAGACCACCGGGACAATTCCCATAAACAGCGACAGCCGGGTGCCGAGAATCAGCCGCGACAGCATATCCCGGCCCAGCTCGTCGGAGCCCAGCGGAAAGCCGTCGGTGCCAATCGGCTTCAGGCGCAGAAACATCGACGTCTGGTAAGGGTCTTTCATTATCAGCCACGGGCCAAACAGCGCCAGAATAAGCAGCAGCAGAATAATTGACCCGACCGCCACGCCGCCGGGATCGCGCAGCAGGCGGCGGAATACGCCGCGCCAGTAGCCCTGCCGGGCGGGAATGGCCGGGGAAGCGGGTCGCGCTTTCGTCGTCAAGGTATCCACCATTGTCAGCTCCTCTTAATGCGCGGATCGAGGGCGGTTTGCAGAATATCCACCAGCAGATTGAGCAGCACAAAGAACAGCGCCAGCACCCAGATGGTGCCCTGCAGCAGCGGCAGATCGCGCTGGAAGATAGCGGTGTTGAGCAACAGACCGGTGCCGGGCCACGAGAATACCGTTTCCACCAGAATCGAGCCCCCCATCAGATACCCCACCTGCAGCCCCATGACCGCCAGCGCGGTGGGGGCGGCATTTTTCACCACGTGGAGGAAAATGCGCGATTCGCCCAGCCCGCGAGCGCGCAGCCCGACGATAAACTCCTGGCTCAGAATGTCGGCGACCTGCGAACGCACGGTGCGGGCAATGATCCCGGTCGGGATCACCGACAGGGTGATCGCCGGCAGCAGCATAAACTGCAGATGATCCCAATCCCACTGCCAGCCGATTTCGCCGATCGGCCCGCCGCCGGTGGCGGGTAAGACCGCCAGCTTGACGCTAAAGGCAATCACCAGCAGCATTCCCAGCCAGTAGTGCGGCACGCTGACGCCAAACACCGAGAGCACCGATGCCAGACGATCGATGATGCTGTTGCGAAAATAGCCGGCGACAAAGCCAAACAGGCTGCCGAGCACGAAGCCGATAATCGTCGCCAGCAGCGCCAGGCGCAGGGAGTAGCTGACGGCGGTCATCACTTCGCCGATCACCGGTCGTCCGGTGGCTACAGACATCCCTAAGTCGCCGTGCAGCGCCCGCCACAGCCAGTGAACGAACTGCAGCGGCAGCGGTTTATCAAAACCGTAGGCCTGCATCAGCGTCTGGCGCAGCGCCTCCGAGGCGTCCGGCGGCATCACCGACACCAGCGGATCCCCCGGCGCAATCTGCACCAGCATGAAACAGATTACCGCCACGCCGAGCATGGTCGGCACGGCCAGCAGAACGCGGTACAGCAGCGTATTGATCATCTTTGGCTCCCGTCACGATTACTCTTTCTTACTCACCAGGCTGAGATCGATAAACCAGCTCTGCGGCTGCACCACGCCGCTAACCGCCGGCGAAATTGCCCGCGGTCCCACGTCATGCGCGACGAACAGGAACGGGACCTGGTCCACCAGCGCGGCGTGGAGCTCGCCGGCCGCTTTGTTCATCTCTTCGGGGGTAAAGGCGTGCTTCACCGCCGTTGCCAGCTTTTCGGTTTCCGGGGTGGAGAAATAGCCCCAGTTCGTCGCCACCGGCGGGAACGCTTTGGCGGTTGAGAAGCGGATCATGCCGAAGTAAGGGTCGTTAACCGCCGCGCTGACGTTGATGGCATCAATGCCTTTTGCCGAAGGGTCTTTTGCCCCGAGGCGCCAGTTGGTGAACAGGGTGTTCCATTCGGTCACCTTGATGTCGACGTTAAAGAAGCAGCTTTTCAGGCTCTGCTGAATGTACTCATTCATCGGCAGCGGCTGCATCTGTCCGGAGCCGGACGCCGAGGTGGCGACGGTAACGTGCAGCGGTTTGCCGGTGCTGTACCCCGCTTCGGTCATCAGCTTACGGGCGGCTTCCGGGTCATATTTGATCTGGAAGGAGGGCTTGCCGTGCCACGGGCTGTCGGCCTCATAGACGCCGGTCGCTTCGGTCATATAGCCGCCAAGGTAGCTCTTCAGCTCCGCGCGGTTAAGGCACAGGTTGGCCGCCTTACGCACGCGAATATCCTTCCACGGCGAGCCCTCTTCGAATGAGAACTGCCACGGCCACAGGTGCGGCTGGGTGTTGGCGTAGATTTTAAAGCCCTGGGCTTTGATTTGATCCACCGCGTCCGGGGCCGGAGCCTCAATCCAGTCCACCTGCTTCGACAGCAGCGCCGCGGTGCGGGCATTGGCCTCCGGCAGCGGGATCAGCACCACCTTATCGACCCGCGGGATGCGGTCTTTATTCCAGTAGTCCGGGTTTTTATCGAGGATCAGCTGCTGGCGAGGAACCAGTTTTTCCATTTTGAACGGGCCGCTGCCCACCGCATGGGCGGCGAACTCCGTCCACGCCAGCTTGCCGCGCGCGGCGGTATCGCCGGCGCTGGCCGGTACCGCGGCATACAGTTTCTGCCATGCCGTCGGCGAGACGATAAACAGGTTGGTAATGTTGTACGGCAGCAGGGCATCGGCTTCGGAAGTGGTGAGCGCGACGGTGCGATCGTCAATTTTTTCGGCCCCGGTCAGCGTCGGCATACGGGACAGCGTATTGCCGATCTGCCCTGGGGCATACTGCGGCGCATTTTTGTTTAAGACCTTATCGACGTTCCAGACGATGGCGTCAGCGTTAACGTCGGTACCGTCATGAAACTTCACGCCGGGGCGCAGGGTAAAGATCCAGCGGGTCTGATTTTGCGGGTCAACGTGCCACTCCGTCGCCAGGCCCGGTACCAGCCCGCTCGGTTTCTCCCCTTGTGAGAGGTCCCATTCCACCAGCGCATCGTACAGCGGGATCCCGGTGAAGCGGTTGCCTTCATAGCCCTGGTCAGGCTGGCCGAGGGTTAACGGGATGTCGGCCGCGGTCATCGCAATTCGCAGCGTTGAGGCGGTCGCCTGCAGGGAGGTCAGCAGCGCCAGCGCCCCAACCGCCGCGGCCACGGGGCGGCGTTTACGCAAGGGTAAGGTATTTTTGAGCATCACAATGTCCCTGTTAAATAAAAAGTCGTTATTTAGCAGGCAAGATGCATACCACATCTGAACGTCAGGAAAATAAGTGTGAAAGCGCTTATAAAATAAGAATAAATTATGGTATCTACATGATATGTATTAATAAAATAATAACAGCTTATTCTCCCGCACCGCCATCGTGAAATATGTTGCAGAACTGCACCAGCTTATTTTGTCGCGGCAGGTAATAATAACGCAGCGGAAGCTTATATAAAATAAATTCATAATCCCCCTCAATTTATAAGCGTTTGTCCCACTCATCCGACGGGACAGGCTCTAAGCCGGAAAAATTTTACCTATACTTTTGGCATATCCGTACGCAAGGAATCGCCATGTCATTACCTGATTTTCACGTTTCGGCCCCTTTTACGCTCGGTATCGAGCTGGAGCTGCAGGTGGTCAACCCGCCGGGATACGATCTGAGCCAGGACTCCTCGGCGCTGATTGCGGCCGTGGAGGACGCCATTCCTGCCGGGGAGGTTAAGCACGATATCACCGAGAGCATGCTTGAGGTGGCGACGGGGATTTGCCACGACATTCACCAGGCGATGGCGCAGCTGACCACTATTCAGCAGGAGATACTGCGCGCCGGCGCGCAGCAGCATTTGCAAATATGCGGCGGCGGCACTCATCCGTTTCAGGCCTGGCAGCGCCAGCAGATCAGCAGCAACCCGCGCTACCTGAAGACCGTCGAGCACTTTGGCTACCTCGCGCAGCAGTCAACGGTGTTCGGCCAGCACGTCCACGTCGGCTGCCAAAACGGCGACGATGCGATTTATCTTGTCCACGGATTGTCGCGCTACGTGCCGCATTTTATTGCGCTTAACGCGGCATCTCCCTGGCTCGACGGAGCCGACAGCGGATTCGCCACCGCCCGCCTGAACCTCTTTTCCGCCTACCCTGACAACGGTCCGATGCCGTGGGTCACCGGCTGGCAGGCGTTTAACGGGCTGTTCCGGCGCCTCAGCTATACCAGCATGATCGACAGCATGAAGGATCTGCACTGGGATATTCGTCCCAGTCCGCGCTTCGGCACCGTTGAGGTGCGGGTGATGGATACCCCGCTGACCGTTGCGCAGGCGGTAAATATTGCCGGCTATATTCAGATCCTTGCCTGCTGGCTGCTGACGGAAAGGCCGTTTAATCCGCAGCCCGAGGACTATCTGCTCTATCCCTTCAACCGCTACCAGGCCTGCCGCTACGGCCTCGCGGGGATCGTCACCGACGTCCGCTCCGGCGAGCGGCGCACCGTCCGGGAGGAGATTTTACGCCTGGCGGATCGCCTGGTCCCCTTCGCCCACAGGCTCAATGCCACCAGCGCCCTCGACGCCATCGTCCGCCAGGCGCAGCAGGATCGCAGCGAAGCCCGGCGCATGCGCGAATTTGTCGCCAACGGCGGCTCGCTGATCGGCCTGGTGCAAAAGCACTGCGAGATCTGGGCGGCGTAGCGCCGGCAAAAAGGTATACTGCCCGCCTTAGCCGCTTCAAGGAATGCCCATGCTCCCGCGCCTCTCTCCGCGACTCGTCGCGCTGATGCTGTTACCGTTTTCGGCCTTTGCCGCCGGAAAATGCACCCTCACCGACCCGTCGCTGACGCTGCAAAGCTACGCCGTCAATCCGCAGCAGGAGCGGATCGCGATGTACTGGAAAAACGGCGACGGTAGCGCCTGGGGCTCCCTGCGATCGCTGCTGGCGGATATCAATCGCGACGGCCGCGTGCGGATGGCGATGAACGGCGGGATTTACGATAAAGCCTATGCCCCGCTGGGGCTGTATATCGAAAAGGGCAAACGGCTGACCGCGCTCAACCGCGCCTCCGGCGGCGGCAACTTTTTCATTCGTCCCGGCGGGGTCTTTTTTGTTAAAGGCCAGCAGGCGGGGATTGTCAGCATCGATAAATACCGGCCGTCGCCGGCCATCGATTACGCCGTGCAGTCCGGCCCGATGCTGATCGAAAACGGCAGGATAAACTGGCGGCTGAAGCCGTCGGCCGCCTCGCGCAAGCTGCGCAACGGCGTCGGCCTCACCCGCCAGGGACAGGTAATATTCATGCTCAGCGCGCGGGAAACCAATTTCTACGATTTCGCCTGCTACGCGCAGTCAAAGCTCAACGTCCGGCAGATGCTCTACCTCGACGGCACCATTTCGAAAATGTACCAGCGGGGCGGCGGCGTACCCTGGCAGTACCATCCGTTCGTCAGCATGATTACGGTGGAAGCCCGGTAGCGCCGGACCTACATCCGGCGGTGTCCCCACTCGCGCAGGCGCTGAAAGAGCACGAACAGCGAGGGAATAAACAGAATGCCAATCAGCGTCGCCACCAGCATGCCGCTGAACACGGTGGTGCCGATAATCCGCCGACTCTGCGCCCCGGCGCCGGTGGCGAACATCATCGGCATGATCCCGATAATAAAAGAGACCGCGGTCATCAGCACCGCGCGAAAGCGGCGGATAGCCCCTTCCCGGGCGGCGTCGGCTATCGACATCCCCTCTTCGCGCTTCGCCCGGGCGAACTCGACGATCAGGATCGCGTTCTTCGCCGCAAGGGCGATGAGCAGCACCAGGCCAATCTGCACGTACACGTCGTTGGCGTAGCCGGCGATCCACAGCCACAGCAGCGCCCCGCCGATGGCGAACAGCACCGACAGCATCACGCTCGCCGGCAGCGTCCAGCTTTCATACTGCGCGACGAGGAACAGCCACGCCATCGCCACCGCCGCCAGCACGATCCAGATAGCCTGATTACCGGTCTGCTGCTCCTGCCATGAGATCCCGCTCCAGGCGTAGTCGTAACCTTGCGGCAAATTGGCCTGCAGAATCTCCGCCATCGCGGCCATCGCCGCGCGGCTGCTGACGCCCTCTCCCGCCGAGCCGCTTATCGATACCGACGGGGACTGATTGTACTGCTGGATAAACGGCGCCCCCACCGCCGGGGTGACGGTGACCAGATTGCTCAGGCGCACCCGATCGCCGTGGTTGCTGCGCACGTAGAGCTCGCTTATCTGCTCCGCCCGCTCGCGCCACTGCATCTCGTTTTGTATCACCACGTGGTAGACCCGATTATTGATGCTAAAGTCCCCGGCGCGGGTGCCGCCAAATGCCGTTTGCAGGCTGCTGAAGATCCGCGAAACCGGGACATCCAGCCGGGCGGCGCGATCGCGATCGACGCTCAGCGTCAGCTGCGGCACGTTGCTGCTCCAGGTGGTAAAGACCCGGCTCAAATGCGGATTCTGATTGGCAATTTGCAGCACCTGCAGCGCCACGCGCTCCAGCTCCGCCGACGATTGTCCGGCCTGGGCCAGAATGCGCAGGTTAAAGCCCGAGGCGTTGCCCAACCCCGGCAGCGTCGGCGGCGCAAAGGCCATAATCGTCGCCTCCGGCAGAGCCAGCAGCTGCCCCTGCAGCTTGCTCATCACCTGCTCCAGCGGCGGCCGCAGGTGCCAATCTTTCAGCATCACCGAGATAAACCCGCCGTTTGAGGCGCTGGTGCCGTTCAAAATATTGAAGCCCGACACCTGAATGACGTCCTCCACCGCCGGATTGGCCAGCAGCAGCTCGCGCGCCTGGGCCATCACCGCTTCGGTGCGCTCCAGCGAAGCAGCCTCCGGCAGCTGAACGCTGGCGAAAAAGTAGCCCTGATCTTCCTCGGGCAGAAAGCCCTTCGGCATGGTGCTGAAGCTGAACGCCACCACCCCGGCGGCCAGCGCGACCGCCGTCAGCGCCAGCCACGGACGGCGGTTCATGCGAGCGACGATCGCCCCGTAGCCGTCGCGCAGGCGATCGAGACCGCGATTGAACAGCCGCCAGACGGCCGCGGGCTGCGCCGGACGCGGGCGCAGCAGCAGCGCGCACAGGGCCGGCGTCAGCGTCAGCGCCACGATGCTCGACAGCGTGACCGCCGTGGAGAGGGTGACCGCAAACTGGCGATAGAGCTCGCCGACAATGCCCGGCAGCAGCGCCACCGGCACAAACACCGCCAGCAGCACCAGGGTGGTGGCGATAACCGGCCCGGCGATTTGACGCAGCGCCTGGGCGGTCGCCTCCAGGCGGCCCGCGCCTTCCGCCATCTGGCTTTCGACGCTCTCCACCACCACGATGGCGTCGTCCACCACCATCGTCAGGGCGAGGATAACGGCAAACAGGCTGAGGGTATTGGCGCTGTAGCCCAGCAGATAGAGCACCGCGAAGGTGCCGATCAGCGATACCGGGATCGCCAGGGCGACAATCAGCGTCGCCCGCCAGCTTTGCAGGAACAGCGAAACCACCGCGACTACCGCCAGCAGGGTGAGCACCAGCGAAACGCCAATCTCTTTGATGGTCGCCGACACAAAGCGCGTGGTATCGAACTTCACCTCCCAGGTGAGATCCGGCGGGAAGCGCGCGTGTAGCCGCGTGAGCTCGGCGCGCACCGCGCTGGCAACCTGCAGCGCGTTGGCGGTCGGCGTGGGATAAACCCCGAGATAGGCCGAGTCGCGACCGTTGAGCTGCGCGCCGGAGCTGTAGCTGCGCGCGCCGAGCTCAATAGTCGCCACCTCGGAAAGGCGCACCAGCTGCCCCTGCTCGCCGCTGCGGATCGCTATCTGACCGAAGCTTGCCGCATCGCTCAGACGCCCGATACCGTTGATGGTCAGCGTTTGCTGCTGGCCGTTAAACACCGGCGGCGTTCCCACCTGCCCGGCGGCGCCCTGCACGTTCTGCTCCCGCAGCGCCTGGGCAATATCTTCGCTGGTGACGTTCAGCGCATTCATGCGATCCGGACGCAGCCAGACGCGCATGCTGTAGTCGCGGGCGCCGAACATCTGCACTTCGCCGACGCCCGGCAGCCGGGCCAGCGCCTCGCGCACCTGGGTACTGGCATAGTTGCTGACAAACAGCGGCGAGAGCGTTTCCGTCGGCGAATAGAGGCTGATCCCCATCAGCAGATTGGTCGCCCGCTTGCGCACCTGCACCCCGTTCTGCTGCACCTCGGCGGGCAGCTGCGCCACCGCCTGCGAGACGCGGTTTTGCACATCGATCGCCGCCAGGTCGGCGTCGGTGCCGGCCGCAAAGGTCAGGCTCAGGCTGTAGGTCCCCTCATCGGAGCTGGTGGACTCCATGTACAGCATATGGTCAACGCCGTTGAGCTGGGTTTCCAGCGGCGCGGCGATCGCCTCGGCCACATCTCCCGCGCTGGCGCCCGGCCAGCTGGCGCTGACGCTGATCACCGGCGGCGTAATTTGTGGATATTGCTCAACCGGAATCAGCTTCAGCGACACCGCGCCGATAAAGGTTATCAGCAGCGCAATCACCATCGCAAAGCGCGGGCGACGGATAAAAAACGTCAGCATCCCTTCTCCTTCCTTATTTCAGTAGCCGCACGGCCGCACCGTCACGCAGGCGCTGTACGCCTTCCGTCACCACGCGCTCGCCGACATCCAGCCCCTGCGCTACCGCGTAGCGCTGCCCCTGCTGCGCGCCCAGCGTCACCCGACGCAGCGCGACGGTGTCATTTGCCGTCAGCACCCAGCAGTAAAAGCCCTCCACGTCCTGCTGCACGGCCGCCAGCGGGATCGTCAGGCTTTCCTGCTGCTGGCGCGGGCGCAAAATCACCGTCACGCTGCCGCCCGGCAGCAGGCGATGCTGCGGATTGGCAAATTCGGCGCGCATCACGACGCTGGCGGTGCGGCTGTCGATGCGGTTATCAACCGAGGTCAGCACGCCCTCTTCGCGCTCGCCGCCCGGGGCGATCTGCGCCTGCCACGCCTGCTTCAGCGCGCCAATATCGTCGTGCTGCCCCGCCTTGCTATAAAAAGCGCTTTCATCTAAGGCGAAAGAGACGCGGATCGGATCAAGCTGCACGATATCCACCAGCATGCCGCTGGCCGGATTCACCAGGCTGCCGACGTGAAAGAGGCTGTGGCCCACGCGCCCGGTCACCGGCGAATCAATGCGGGTGTAGCCGAGCGTAATCTGTCCGGCGGCAACGCGCGCCCGCGCCTGCTCCACGGCGGCGGCGGCGACATCGCGCTGCATCTGCGCGTTATCGACATCGTTGCGGCTAATCGAGTGGTTGTTTTTCAGGCGCTGATAGCGGCTAAGCAGCTGTTCGGCCTGGCGCAGCGAAGCCTGCGCGCTTTTCAGCTCGGCCTGCGCCAGCGCCAGCGCGGCGCGGGGCTGGGCGTCATCGAGGGTAAACAGGCGATCGCCTTGTTTGACGTACTGTCCGTCCGCAAAATGGCGCTGGACGATCGCGCCTTCGGTACGGGCGCGGATCTCGACCGCGTGAATCGCCTCGACGCGTCCGGGAAGCTGACGTTCATCGACATGGGCGGTGCGTTCGACGGTCGCCACGCGGACCGGGATCGCCGGCGCGGCGGCGGCGCTGAGGGTGCAGCCGGCCAGGCCGCAGGCCAGTAAGGCGCAGCGGAGTATTTTTTTCATGAGGGGAATTCCTTGCTGACGTTATCGCGTCCCTCCCGGACGGGGAGGGACGCGAAGGTTCAGGCGGTTTTACGCCAACGGCGGGTCAGGCGTTTCTCAACCTCCACCACCAGGAACATCACCATGCCGATGACGAGGGTGATAAACCAGTAGCGCAGCGGCAGCCCTTCGGTGCCAAACATCGTCTGCATCACCGGGACGTAGATGATGACCAGCTGCATCAGCAGCAGCACGCCGCTCACCAGCCAGATGCCTTTATTACGCAGCAGGCCCATGTTCAGCGAGAAGCTGTCGCTGCTGCGGCAGTTAATCATATACACCCACTGGGCGGTCACCAGCATCTGCAGCAGCACGGTACGGATAAACTCCGGGCTGTGGCCGCGCGGCGCCAGCCAGGCCTCAAGGATAAAGGCGGCGACGGCGATCATCGTGCCGACGAACGCCACCCGCCAGACGGCGAAGGCATCCATCACGTGCTGGCCGGTTTTACGCGGCGGACGGTTCATGGCGTTGCGCTCGGCGGCTTCAAAGGCGAGGCCGAAGGAGAGCGTGGCGGAGGTCGCCATGTTCATCCACAGGATCAGCACCGGCGTCAGCGGAATAATGTTCCCCGCCAGCAGGGCGATGATAATCAGCAGCCCCTGCGCCAGGTTGGTGGGCATGATAAACAGGATGGTTTTCTTCAGGTTGTCGTAGACCCGGCGCCCCTCTTTTACCGAGCTGGCGATGGTGGCAAAGTTGTCGTCGGTCAACACCATATCGGCGGCTTCTTTGGTGACTTCCGTCCCTTTAATCCCCATCGCAATACCGACGTCGGCCTGACGCAGCGCCGGCGCGTCGTTAACGCCGTCGCCGGTCATCCCGACCACTTCGCCGTTATCCTGGAGAGCCTTCACCAGGCGCAGCTTATGCTCCGGGCTGGTGCGGGCGAAAATATCGTACTCTGCGGCGACTTTTGTCAGCTCGGCATCATCCATGTGCTCCAGCCGGTAGCCGGTCATCGCCTGGCTGCTGTTGGTGATCCCCAGCATCTGGCCGATGCTCATCGCCGTCTGCGGGTGATCGCCGGTGATCATCTTCACGCGGATCCCCGCATTCTGGCAGGCGTGAATGGCGTCGATGGCTTCCGGACGCGGCGGGTCCATCATCCCGGCGATGCCGAGGAACACCAGGCCTTCGCGCAGATCATCGTGGGTCAGCGTCGCGCTGCCGGCGGCCGCCGGCTTGCTGGCGGCGGCAACCATACGCAGGCCCTGACGGGCGAAGCGCGCCATCTCATCTTCCCAGTACTGCAGCTCGAACGGTACCGCGCCCTGCTTGCTCATCTGCTGGCGGCACATGGCGAAAATAACGTCCGGCGCGCCGGTAATCAGCACCCGCGCCTCATCGCCAATCTGCTGCAGGGTGGCCATATATTTGTACTGCGAGTCGAACGGAATTTTGGCAATCAGACGCGTGTCAACCGGCGCCAGCTGCGCTTTCGCCGCCAGCACCTTCAGCGCGCCTTCGGTTGGCCCGCCGGTAATGCCCCACAGCCCGCGCTCGTCCTTGACGATCTGGCTGTCGTTACACAGGTCGATGGTCCGCAGCCAGCTTTCCAGCACGCTGCCCGGCTTAATCTGCACCGGCTCGTCGCTGCCTTCGAGGCAGATATCGCCCTGCGGCTCGTAGCTGTCACCTTCGACGCGGTAGCAGCAGTCGGCGGTAACGATCGCTTTGACGGTCATTTCGTTCATCGTCAGGGTGCCGGTTTTATCCGAGCACACCACGGTCATCGCCCCGAGGGTTTCGACGGTCGGCAGCTTGCGGATAATCGCCCGCTGCCGCGCCATCGCCTGTACGCCCAGCGATAAAATAATCGAGATGATGGCCGGTAAACCTTCCGGTACCGCGGCCACCGCCAGGCTAATCAGCGACAGCAGCAGTTCGCCAATCGGGATGTCGCGCAGCGCCAGGCTAAAGATGAACAGCGCGGCCATCATCGCCAGGATGATGACGAAAATCGCTTTTCCGAGCTTGTCCATCTGCACCAGCAGCGGCGTGCGGTGCTTCTCAATCCCCGCCATCATCTGGTTGATATGGCCGAGCTCGGTCTCCTGGCCGGTGGCGGTCACCACGCCAACGCCGGCGCCGGCGCTGATGGTGGTGCCGGAGAACAGCATATTGGTGCGATCGCCCAGCGGCAGCTCGCCCTGCAGCGCGTCGGTGGTCTTATCCACGACCGTCGATTCGCCGGTCAGGATCGCCTCCTCCACCCGCAGGCTGTGGGTTTCAATCAGGCGCATATCCGCCGGGACGCGGTCGCCGGCGCGCAGAATAACGATATCGCCCGGCACCAGCTCGCGGGTCGCCACGGTTTCGTGCCTGCCGTTGCGCTGCACCCGCGCATCGCTGGAGAGCATATTGCGAATGCCCTGCAGGGATTTTTCGGCGTTGCTCTCCTGCACGTGGCCAATCAGGGCGTTGATAACGGTGACGCCAAGAATAACCAGCGTATCCACCCAGTGGCCCATCACCGCGGTGAGCGCGGCGGCGGCCAGCAGGACAAAGATCAGGACGTCGTTAAAATGCGCGAGAAAGCGCAGCCAGCCCGGCTTGCCTTTCTTTTCCGGCAGCGCGTTAGGGCCATAGGTTTCCAGGCGCTCTGCGGCCTGGGCGGAAGTCAGGCCGTCGGCACGGCTCTCTTTCTGCGCCAGAACATCAGCCACGGTCTGCTGATAAGCCTGACGGGATGCGGCCTCTCCCGAAAGGGGCGCGTTGCGGGGATTTATCATTCTGGTCAAATTAAATTTTCCTTATAAACTCCGTGATTCGGAAAGCCTGAAATCATTTCTGGCCAATGAACGATTATAATTTCACGGGGTGCAAGAGATTACCCAAGGGCAACTTTTAATCTCTCGCAAAAATCAAAATATGTGATAAGTTATTTCTCTAAGCAACTATTACAGAAGATTAATAAACCTATATTAAACGAGGCCTATTATGTTTGGAATCTACCGCGGACGCCGCCTGGTGCTGTACATCCTGCTGGCTATCATTATCGCCACTCTGGTGGGCTACAGCACCTATAGTTTTGTAAAAGCGACGATCTAATAATGACTTTAATTTACATTAAAGTGTTATTAACTTAATCACAAAAGTCTCCATTTAAATTAACAGAAAAATTAAAATTGAAGTATCAGATATAATACAGAGAGGAGAAAATAATAGCCGGCGAAAGAATATTGCGTTAAAGAATATTTTGCCCGACAATATGTTTTTTAACTGACGATTAACAAGTAATGAAACATCCGCTTGAAACGCTGATCTCTGCCGCCGGTATCCTGCTGCTGGCTCTGCTCTCCTGCCTGCTGCTGCCGGCCCCCTCCCTTGGGCTAACGCTGGCGCAGAAGCTGGTTGCGACCTTTCACCTGCTCGATCTCAACCAGCTCTACACCCTGCTGTTTTGCCTGTGGTTTTTAGCGCTTGGCGCGATTGAATACGTGGTGCTGCGCTGGATCTGGCGCCGCTGGTTTTCCCTTGAGCGTTAGTCCGGTAAAATCGCGCATCCCCGCCACCAGCGCCTCGCACCATGCGGCATAATCGTGGCCGCTGGAGGAGGGGTGGAAGCTGACGCGATAGCCTTTGTCGCGCAGCACCTGCTCAAACTCCAGCGTATTGGCATAAATCCCGCCGTCCGGCCCCGAGCTCTCAAACTTACCCGCCTGCAGCCAGAAGCGCACCGGATAGCGCGGCGACTGCTGATACTGCCGCGTCAGCCAGCTCGCCTCCTCCCCCTTCGGCGCCCACCAGTACGAACCCGACAGGCTGAGCACGTTGGCGAACTGGCGCGGATAGCGCAGCGCCACCCATGAAGCGGCCAGGCCGCCGTAGCTCGAACCGGCGACCACGGTTTTTTGCCGCGTCAGGCTCAGCCCCTGCTGGCGCAGCCAGGGCAGCAGTTCATGGGCCATAAAGTCGGCGAAGAAGGGGTTGGGCGGCAGCTCTTTTGCCCGCCGCGGGTGATCGAGGCTATCGATAAACACCACGTTAACCGGCGGCAGCGCGTGGCTGGCGATCAGGCTATCGAGGACGTTGGCGAAGTGGTATTCATCCTGGTAGGTTTTGCCATCAAACAGCATCAGCGTCCAGCGCGCCGGCTGCGGCAGGCGCGGGCGATAGATCGATACCTCCCGACTATTTTGCAAAAAGTCGCTGTACAGCTGATGGCGGGTCAAGGTGCCGTAGCGCAGCGGCTGCGCCATCCGCTGCGGGGTGCAGAAACGCGCCGGATTGAGGGCCAGCAGCGAATAGCGGTTCCAGCGATCGCTGGCGGCGTTGACGCTTTGCGGATTCAGCGGATCGGCCTGGGCACTGACCAGAATCGCCCGCCGCTGGTCGCGCGCGCTGCCGTCAATCACCGGCACGTCCGGCGCCAGCTTGTACTGCATCAGCGTATCCGCCGGAACGACGTAGCTGCGGAACCAGACGTCGGAGCTGCCGAGACGAAACAGCGGATCGTGATCGCCCGCCGGCGATCCCAGAATAAACACGTTGCGGCTCGCCCCGCGCCACAGGAAGGTGACGCGCTTATGGCTCGCGTCCAGCGCCTCAACCATCGGCGTCCCCTCCTGCTCGCGCTCCTGCCAGAAGCCCGCCGTTGAGCCTCCCGCCGCCAGCTCCCGCATCAGCAGCTGTAGACGCGGGCTAACGGGGTCCAGAGGCTGGTTTTTTGCCAGCGCGGTCGTCTCCTTCATCCGCCACTGAAAGCGCCAGCGGGTGCCCTCTTCGCCGTGCAGCACCAGCGCCGAAGGGCGGTTGACCGGCAGAGAGAACAGCAGCGTCTGTTCGCCGTCCGCCGGCCCGCCCGCCAGCAGCGTGCGCAGACGGCGGCTGTGCTCATCGAGCAGACGGGCATCCGTCACCCCAGAAAGGGTCGCGGTGACGTAGTTTTCACCCAACGTCGGCAGGTCAAAACAGACCTCACCGCTGGCATCGAATTTTCCCTGCAACTCTCCCTGCAGCGAGGGAGACTCGCAGTTCATTGCCGCCGCCGGTAGCGCGCTCATCCCCACCAGCAGACCACTCCATGCCATCTTCATTGCCCGATTATCCCTGTAAGAATTTGTTAACAACGCTAATGCAAATGGGAATGATTTGCAATAACATCCAGGAGGTTAGTGATGACCGTTAGATTTTCCCTTAGCGGAAAAACGGATTTCTATGGCAATTAAAACCAAGGATATAGCAGAAAATATGTTTAAAAATAATAATATAACAAAAATCTGGGTCACGGGTCTGGCGCTGGCTTCATGCGCGGGGCAGGTACGGGCGGCGGAGGAGACGCTGGTGGTCACCGCGGGCAGCGGCGAAGATCCTACCGCGCCGCTCAGGGGCATCGTGGCGACAAAAACGCTATCGGCCACCAAAACCGCCGCCGAGCTTATCAAAACGCCGCAGTCGGTCTCGGTGGTCACCCGCGATCAGATGAAGGCCCTCGACGTTACCTCGGTATCCCAGGCGCTGCGCTACAGCGCCGGCGTCTTTACCGAGTATCGCGGGTCCTCCAACCGCAATGACGAAGTCTTCGTTCGCGGCTTCAGCTACGTGCCAAAATATCTCGATGGCCTGAGCTACGGCGCCACCGCCTCATCGCAAACCGGCACCTTCGACCCGTGGCTGCTGGAGCGCGTGGAGCTGGTGCGCGGCCCGGCCTCGGTGCTGTTTGGTCAGGTCAATCCCGGCGGGCTTATCAGCATGACCAGCAAACGCCCTACCAGCCAGCCGGTTCACGAAGTGCAGTTCCGCACCGGCAATAACAATCTGGCCGAAGGGGCCTTCGATTTTGGCGGCCCGCTGAACGATGACGGCAGCCTGCTGTATCGCCTGAACGGTATCGGCCGCAGCCAGAATAACCAGATCGACGACTACAAAGAGACGCGGATGGCGATTGCGCCGGCGCTGACCTGGTATCCAAACCAGGCCACCCGCTTCACGCTGCTCACCAGCTATCAAAAAGATCCCGATGCCGGCTACCGTAACTTCCTGCCGCGCTACGGCACCGTCAGCAGCGTCGACGGCAGCTATATTCCGCGCGATTTTAACGTCAGCGACCCTAACTATAATCAGTCGTGGCGCGAGCAAACGATGATCGGCTATGAGTTTGAGCATCAGCTTAACGACACCTTCACGCTGCGCCAGAACGCGCGCTACGCCACCATCAAGCAGAAGTATCGCTATCTGGTGTACACCACCAGCGACGCCAACAGTTCGGTACTGTCGCGCCGCGCCCAGCGCGAGGAGCGGCAGACCGATGAGTTCGGCATTGATAACCAGCTTGAGGCGCAGTTTACCAGCGGCCAGCTGACGCATACCGCCATCGGCGGGCTGGACTATAAGACCAGCAAGGATAAACAGTACCTCGGCCGCGCCGGCGGATCGCAGTACGATCTCGACTGGCGCCATCCGGCGTACGGCGTTAACGTCGACGAAAGTACCTTCAGCACCGCCAGCGATGAGCAGCAGAATCTCGACCAGCTGGGCGTCTATCTGCAGGATCAGCTGAGCTGGGAGAACTGGGAGCTGCTGCTTTCCGGCCGCTATGACTGGGCGGAGGTGCGGACGACCGATTTTACCGACGCCAGTCGCAGCCAGAAAAACGACAGCAAGTTCACCTGGCGCACCGGCCTGCTGTACGCCTTTGATTTCGGCCTCTCTCCGTATATCAGCTACAGCACCTCCTTTGAACCTAACCTGCAAACCAACCGGGCGCCGGGAGTCGGTCCGTTCGACCCCAGCGTGGGCAAGCAGCTGGAGGTGGGCCTGAAGTATCAGCCAAACCAGAATGCGCTGATGACCCTGGCGATGTACGACCTGACGCAGAGCAACGTCGCCACCTACAACAGCGCGGCGGGATGGTTTGAAAACAGCGGCAAAGTGCGTTCGAAAGGGATTGAGGCCGAGGCGCACGCCACGGTATTCGACAACCTGAACCTGATTGCGTCCTACACCTGGACGGACGCCGAAACCGTCAGCACCACCGTGGCGGGAACCGAAGGGAAAACGCCGGCGCGTATCCCGACGCATATGGCGTCGGCCTTCACCAGCTACACGCTGCCGAGCGGCGCGCTGAAAAGCCTGACCGCCGGGGTAGGCATGCGCTATATCGGCACCAGCTACGGTGACGCCAAAAACACCTTCAAGGTGCCGTCGGTGGATCTGTATGACGCGATGGTGAGCTATGAGTTAGGCGAGCTTAGCCCGCGCCTGCAGGGGGCGAAGGTGCAGTTCAACGTGAATAATATCGCCGATACCAAATACGTCGCATCATGCGCCAGCGATAGCGCGTGTTTCTACGGTATTGGCAGAACGGTAACGGCGACGGTGAACTACGCCTGGTAAGAAAAGCATCCGCCGGTCTCCCCCGGCGGATGCGTCTCAATGGGCGCGATGGTGGTTTTCTTTACGGTAGGCGCCCGGCGGCTGGTTAAACGTCCGGGTAAAAATGCGGGTAAACGTCTGCTGCGAATCAAAGCCGTATTTCAGGCAGATATCGTAAACCCGCTGGTCGGTATCGCGCAGATCGCGCGCCGCCAGCCGCAGCTTACGTTCACGAATATAGCGCCCCAGACTCTCCCCTTTATATTGTAAAAACAGTCGTTGCAGATGCCATTTTGAGTAACCGGAGTGGCGAGCAATATCATCAATACGCAGCGGCTGATGCAAATTGTCATCAATCCACCCGACGATAGTCTCAATCACCTGAGCGGAAATAGTCATAAGTCCTCTCTCCTCTTGAACCATACTGGCGATTACTGCCACCAGGCATTAAATGATTGTGTCTTATCAGCGACCCAAACCGGCTCGCCCAGCATTGGCGTCAGCAAACGCCATGCGCGTTTTTCACTGGCCGCAGCCAGCCGTTTATAGGGGTCGTCCCAGCTGTGCTTTGCCAGCACGAAACGCCCGGCATGTCCCGGCAATACCGCGCGAGCGCCGAGATCGTCGGCAGCCTGCGCCGTCTCATCCGGCATCATATGAATATATTTCCAGTCCTGGTCGTACTGGCCGTTTTCCATAATCGCCAGATCCACCGCGCCAAACCGCTCGCCGATGGCCTTGAAATGCGGGCCATAGCCGCTATCGCCGCTGTAGTAAATTTTCTGCTGCGGCGTCACCAGCATAAAGCTGGCCCACAGCGTCTGGTTGCGCTTGAGGCCGCGCCCGGAGAAGTGGCGGGCCGGCAGCACGTGCACGGTGAACTCATCGCTGATCTTCACCGACTCGTTCCAGTCCGCCTCGCTGATAATCGCCCCGTCCATTCCCCAGTAGCGCAGGTGTGAGCCGACGCCAAGCGGCGTAACCACGCGCTTAATTTTCGGCATCAGCGCTTTGATGGTTGCGTAATCGAGATGGTCGTAGTGGTCGTGCGAGATAATCAGCAGATCGATTTCCGGCATCTGCTCGGCGCGCCACGGGTAGTCACCCGGGAAGGCTTTGTTGATAAACGAAAACGGCGCGGCATAGTTGCTGAAGACCGGGTCAATCAGGATACGTTTGCCCGCCAGCTGCAAAAACCAGGAGGAGTGGCCGAGCCACACCATCGCGTCCTGCCCTGCAGGAAGGCTGGCAAGATCGGTATTGACCAGCGGCAGCGGCTGCTGTGGCCTGGCGTTTTCGCGTTTAGTCACCAGAAAATCCCACATCGCGGCCAGCATATTTTTCTGTCCGGTAAAGCTCGGCGTGGACAGCTGGTTATGAAACTGGCCGTCATGATAGTGCGGCGATTGTTCAACGAGGCTAAGCTGTGCGCCCTGTGGCGCCTTACCAAACCCGGCATTTAACACAAACGGTAAAGCTGTTGCTGAGGCTAATAACATGATGGCGACCACGCTGACAATGACACGGTTCATATTCGGACCAGGCTCAACCCTCTGTCCCAAAGGTTTTGCTACTATAAGACTTGATTATGAGTGAGTAAGCACTCATTATTAGGAAGAAGACGAAAGTCGTCAAGACGATTTTCAATTTTTGACATACACCGTTGCAGTGCCATGACCAGGCATGCTTAGATCCGGGTTTAATTACGTGCGAGGTAAAGCGCAGTGGCTCGTCCTAAGAGTGAAGATAAAAAGCAGGCGTTACTGGAGGCCGCAACCGCCGCCTTCGCCCAGTCAGGTATTGCCGCCTCAACGTCGGCCATAGCCCGCAGCGCGGGGGTTGCCGAGGGGACGCTGTTCCGCTATTTCGCCACCAAGGACGATCTGCTCAACGAACTGTACCTCTCTATCAAATCGGGTTTGGTTGCCTCGATGGTGGCCGGGCTGACGCCGAACGAGAAGCGTCCAAAAGAGAACGCGCGCAATATCTGGAACAGCTATATCGACTGGGGTATTCGCAGCCCGATGGAGCACAAGGCCATCCGCCGGATGGCGCTTAGCGAAAGGATCACCGACGAAACCCGCACTCGCGTTAAAGAGATGTTCCCCGAACTCAACGAGATGTGCCAGCTGTCGATAAAGGCTATCTTTCAGAGCGACGCCTATCGCGCCTTCTGCGATGCGCTGTTTCTGTCGCTGGCGGAAACGACTATCGAATTTGCCAGCCACGACCCGCACCGCGCCCGGGAGCTGATCGCGCTCGGGTTTGAAGCCATGTGGCAGGCGCTGCATGAGGATACCGCCTGATGACACCTGCGTCACTGCACGCCAGCGCCCACCGAATGGCGCTGGCCTATCCGTTTACCGAGCACTGCTGGCCGTTCGGCCCGGAGTACGACGTGTTTAAAGTGGGCGGACGCATTTTTATGCTGACCACGCACATTCGCGGCCGGGCGCTGGTGAATCTGAAGGCCGAGCCGCAAAAATCGCTGCTTAATCAGGAGATTTATCGCAGCATTGAGCCGGGCTACCACATGAACAAGAAGCACTGGATTACCGTAGTTCCCGGCGCCGACATCAGCGAAGATCTGCTGGCGGAGCTGATTGACGACTCGTGGAACCAGGTGGTGAACAAACTGCCGAAAAAAGTCCAGCAGCGGCTGCGCCCTGAATGATTTTCAGCGCAGCGCGATAAGTGTTATCGCATTTTTGTCTCTTATCATTTCCCCGGCATCGCTGTACTCTTCCTTCACCGAACGCTCCGTAAGGGGCTGTAAACTCAAATTATCTTGAGATTAAACCTGAGGAAGAGTTATGGATATCGTTTCTGTCGCCCTAAAGCGCTACTCCACCAAAGCATTTGACGCCAGCAAAAAACTGACGGCAGAACAGGCGGAAAACCTGAAAACGCTGCTGCAGTTCAGCCCGTCGAGCACCAACTCCCAGCCGTGGCACTTTATCGTTGCCAGCACCAATGAAGGCAAAGCGCGGGTGGCTAAAGCGGCCAGCGGCACCTACGTGTTCAACGAACGTAAAATTCTCGATGCTTCTCACGTGGTTGTTTTCTGCGCAAAAACCGAGCTAGACGATGCCTGGCTGGAACGCGTGGTCGATCAGGAGGAGGCCGACGGCCGTTTCGCGACGCCGGAAGCGAAAGCGGGTAATCACAAAGGCCGCACCTTCTTTGCCGATATGCACCGCAAAGATTTTAAAGACGCTAACCACTGGATGGCCAAACAGGTCTATCTGAACGTCGGTAATTTCCTGCTCGGCGTGGCCGCGATGGGCCTCGATGCGGTGCCGATTGAAGGCGTCGATTTCGCGATCCTTGATGCTGAGTTTGACCTCAAAGCGCAGGGCTATACCAGCCTGGTGGTGGTGCCGGTTGGCCATCATAGCGTCGAAGACTTCAACGCCGCGCTGCCAAAATCACGCCTGCCGCAGGCGACCACCATTACCGAGATTTAATCTCGCCCCGCAGAAAGCCCGGGGGCGGCGCTCTTGCGCCCTCGCCCGGGCCGGCTTCCCGCCCCCGACGCCGACTTCAGGCGTCTGAAATCCGCCGGCCCTACTGGTTATCCAGCCACGCCAGCGCCCGCTCGCCGGCCTCATCCATCGGCAGATAGACCAGCAGCCGCGAGCCGTTGCGCGGCGCCGAGTACCAGTACATCTGCTGCAGGCTGAAGCGCCCCAGCTGCGGATGGTTGAAGTTTTTCACCTGATTTTCCACGCCGCGGACCTCGTAGCGCTGGTGCCAGAGCGCCTCAAACTCCGCCGAGGCGGCGAAAAATCGCGCCAGCTTATTTTCCCATAGCGGATCGCCCCGATGCTCGGCCATCGCCGCGCGGAAATAGGAGACAAACGTCGCCAGCACGTCGCGGTTTTCGATCCGGCTGCGCCAGGTTTCGTTGGTCAGATAGAGATAGATGCAGTTGCGGTCTTCCTCGGGGAGGGTGGCGAAATCGAGGCCCATCAGCCGGCAAAAGCTCTCGTTCCACGCCACGATATCAAAGTTCGGTTTCTGGATACTGGCCGGTTGCGGCATCAGGCTATCGAGCATCCGCCGGGTGCCGGGGCTGATCCCTTCGCAAACCGTAACCTGGGCGGCTTCCGGCGGCGTCACTCCCGCCAGCACAAACAGATGCCGGGTCTCCAGCGGGCTGCACTGCAGCGCATTCGCCACCGCGGCCAGCACCGATTCAGAGGGATTAACGTCCCGCCCCTGCTCCAGCCAGGTGTACCAGGTTACGCCGACGTCGGCGAGCATCGCCACCTCTTCGCGGCGCAGGCCGGGCGTTCGCCGCCTCCCGACGCGCGGCAGGCCGAGACGCTGCGGATCGAGGCTCTCACGGCGGGCGCGCAGAAAGGCGCCCAGCTGCTTACGGCTGTCATCGGGCGCGACTGGCAGCGGCGCGCGTTGCGGCATTACGGTCATATGACCTCCAGCATGGTAGTGCCAATACCAGTATAAGCAGGAACTGGTACCCGTTTAATTTATCGTTGATGCTACGTCCATCCGCTGAATGACGCAATGGAGAGATCCAATGAATTCGTCTGCTGTTTCACCCGGCCGCGCCGGTTTATTTCTGCTGTTGACCGGTCAGATGCTGCCGCTGATCGATACCTCAATTACCAACGTCGCGCTGGATTCAATCACCCGCTCGCTGGACGCCAGCGCCACCCAGCTGGAGCTGATCGTCGCGCTCTACGGCGTCGCTTTTGCCGTGTGCCTGGCGATGGGCAGCAAGCTTGGCGATAACTACGGTCGCCGGCGCCTGTTTATGTGGGGCGTGACGCTATTCGGCGTCGCTTCTCTACTCTGCGGGATGGCCAACTCCATCGGCGCGCTGCTGGCGGCCCGTACGCTGCAGGGCGCCGGGGCGGCGCTGATCGTCCCGCAGATCCTCGCCACCCTGCACGTAACCCTCAAGGGCACCGCCCACGCGCGCGCCATCAGCCTCTATGGCGGCATCGGCGGGATTGCGTTTATCGTCGGCCAGATGGGCGGCGGCTGGCTGGTGTCGGCGGATATTGCCGGGCTGGGCTGGCGCAACGCGTTCTTTATCAACGTGCCAATCTGCCTGCTGGTGCTGGCTTTCAGCCGCCGCTACGTACCGGAAACGCGCCGCGAAAGGCGCTCCAGAATCGACTGGCAGGGCACCTTCAGCCTGGCGCTGATCCTCTGCTGCCTGCTGTTCCCGATGGCGCTGGGGCCGGAGCTGCACTGGCCGTGGACGCTGCAGCTGATGCTGGCGGCGGTGCTGCCGCTGCTGGCATGGATGCGCGTAAGCGCGCTGCGCAAACAGCGTCGCGGCGAGCAGCCGCTGCTGCCTCCTCGCCTGCTCAGGCTCACCAGCATCCGCTTCGGCATGGCAACCGCCCTGCTGTTTTTCAGCGCCTGGTCCGGCTTTATGTTCTGCATGGCGCTGACCATGCAGGCCGGAATGGGCATGGCGCCGTGGCAGTCGGGCAACAGCTTTATCGCCCTTGGGGTGGCCTATTTCGTCTCCGCGCTGTACGCGCCAAAGCTGATTGCCCGCTACAGCATGGGGCGAATTTTGCTGATCGGCCTGACGGTGCAGATTATCGGCCTGCTGCTGCTGATGGCGACCTTTTATCATTTCGGCACCCGCACCTCGGCGCTGGCGCTGGTCCCTTCCACCGTGCTGGTCGGCTATGGCCAGGCGCTGATCGTGAACAGCTTTTACCGTATCGGGATGCGCGATATTAGCGCCAGCGACGCGGGGGCCGGCAGCGCGATCCTCAGCACGCTTCAGCAGGCCTCGCTGGGGTTGGGCCCGGCGCTGCTGGGTTCGCTCTTTTTAGCCCTCGCCCGGCGCAGCGGCGGCGACTACGCGCTGGCGCTGATCGACTTTCTGGCGGTTGAGGTCGTGATGATGCTGCTACTCGGCGCCATCGCGCTGCGCCTGCGTCACCATCTTAATATCCGCCCGCTGGTCGCCGCCTCATAGTTCATCGGCGCGTAACCGGAGATTTGCATAATAGACATCCAGCGGTCATCATAACCGCTGGATGTAAAGGAGACGTTATGCAGGAATTAATATCGCAAATCGCCGCAGCAGGCATCAAAATTACCCCTACGACCTCGCTCATTATTATCTTCGGCATTATTTTTCTGACCGCAATCATTGTCCATCTTATATTGCATAAGGTAGTGCTACGGACCTTCGAAAAGCGCGCGCAGGCCAGCAGCCACCTGTGGCTGCAAATCATTACCCAGAACAAGCTGTTTCACCGGCTGGCCTTTACCCTCCAGGGGATTATCGTCAACGTGCAGGCGGTTCTGTGGCTGCAAAAAGGCAGCGAAGCCGCCGACATATTAACCACCTGCGCTCAGCTGTGGGTGATGATATATGCCCTGCTGTCCTTCTTTTCGCTGCTGGACGTGGTATTCAATCTCTCGCAAAATTTCGCCACCGCGTCGCAGCTGCCGCTGAAGGGCATATTCCAGGGCATTAAGCTGGTCAGCGCCATTATCATCGGGATTCTGGTGATTTCACTGCTGATTGGTCAGTCGCCGGCTATTCTGATTAGCGGCCTTGGCGCAATGGCCGCGGTCCTGATGCTGGTATTTAAGGACCCTATTCTCGGCCTGGTCGCCGGCATCCAGCTCTCCGCCAACGACATGCTCAAGCTCGGCGACTGGCTGGAAATGCCGAAATACGGCGCCGACGGCGCGGTTATCGATATTGGCCTGACGACGGTAAAAGTCCGCAACTGGGATAATACCATCACCACCGTGCCGACCTGGTCGCTGGTTTCTGACTCCTTTAAAAACTGGAGCGGAATGTCAGCCTCCGGCGGCCGTCGAATTAAGCGCAGCCTGAATATTGACACCACCAGCATCCATTTTCTCGATGAGCAGGAGCAGCAGCGGTTAATTCAGGCAAAGCTGCTGAAACCCTATATGAACTCGCGGCATGAGGAGATCAGCCTGTGGAATCAGCAAAATGCCGCCGATCTCTCGGTGCTGAACTTGCGCAAGATGACCAATATCGGCACCTTCCGCGCCTATTTGCAGGAGTACTTACGCAACCATCCGCGGCTGCGTAAAGATATGACGATGATGGTGCGCCAGCTGGCCCCGGATGCCAACGGCCTGCCGATTGAGATCTACTGCTTCACCAACACCGTGGTCTGGGCGGAATATGAGAGCATTCAGGCCGATATCTTCGACCACATCTTCGCCGTGGTCGACGAGTTTGGCCTGCGCATTCACCAGTCGCCTACCGGCAACGACATTCGCTCGCTGGCCGGGAGCATCGGCTCCTGACCTCAGGCACTGGCGCGGATAATCACGCGCCAGTCCATCATCACCCGCTCGGCTTCCGCCGTCGGGTTATCGATTTTCTTCAGCAGCAGGCTCACCGCCGTGCGGCCAATATCGCGCGAGGGCTGCTCAACGGTGGTCAGCTGGGGCGAGACCATCTCCGCCAGCTCGGTCCCATCAAAGCCGATCACCGCAATATCTTCCGGCACCCGCAGCCCGGCCTGGGCAATAGCCCGCAGCGCGCCGGCGGCCAGTGAATCCGCCACCGCGAAAACCGCATCAGGCCGCTCTTTCGCCGCCAGCAGGGTTTCCATCGCCGCTTTGCCGGCCGCCGCGCTGAGTTCGCTGGCGTAGGCCACCTGCTGATAGCTGAGATCCCGCACGTGCAGCACGCTTTTATAGCCGCGCTCGCGCAGGCGGGCGTAGCGATAGCTCAGATCGTGGTTAATCAGGGCGATACGCTGACGACCGCTCTCCGCCAGGCGCAGCACCGCCCCCTGGGCCGCATCAAGATCGTTAATCCCCACGCAGGAGATATTGCCGGCATCGGCGTACTCGGCGCACTGCACCCAGGGCGCGTCGCCGATAAGCGTGGTCAGCTCCGGCAGGCTGGCGAGCGCGTTCATCGTAATGACGCCATCAACCATTTTCCCGGAGAGCAGCCGTAATCCGGAGGTCGAGCGCGCCAAATCGGAGCCGGAATGGCAGAGTAAAATACGATAACCGTGCTTTTCGGCCTCTTCTTCTATCCCCTTCACCACCTCGGCGCAAAAGGGATTGGCGATATTTGAGACCATCACCAGGATCATATAGCTGCGGGCGGTGCGCAGCTGGCGAGCCAGCAGATTGGGCTGATAGTTGCTTTCCGCAATTGCCTGCAGCACGCGCTCGCGATTTTTCTCTTTAACGGTCTCGCTGTTATTGAGCACGCGCGATACCGTCGCCACCGAGACGCCCGCCAGACGAGCAATTTTCTGAATTGACATAGGGGCTGCACTTCCTGCGATAAGCGTAATATGACGCAGGCTATCATAAATGAGCGTGCCGCAGGCATCCAGCATCGTCGGGAGCGGCACGATGGCCCGCCCGGGCCGTAAAATCGTTCGCCGCTGCGGCTGCGGCGAAAAACTATCAATTATCAGGGCTATTCTCTTCTGCCGTTTACGCTGTCTTTTTTTTATGCAAAATAGGTCCAAAAGAAGATAAAAACAGAGCGTTATTTACGCCTCCGATTAATTAATAATTATTAAGTTTCAAATAGTTAAACCACTCATAGTTAGGGATGATGTTACAATGAAATTAAAATCAACGATTATCGCCATCGCCTGCGCGGCGGCCGTTCTTTCCGGCTGCAGCGCCTCAAAGCCTTCCCCCGAGCGCCACGCCTACTATTTTGTCTCCCATCGCTCCGATTTTGTCGGCGGTAATTTTGCCGTCAATGTCCAGGATAATTACCGCTTAAATCTGCCGACGTTCAGTAAAATCTATCAGCTCGGCAAAGAGGATCGCGCGGCGGGAATGAGTGAAAGCGACGCCAGAAGCAGGGCCGAGCAGATTAAGCAGCAGGCCAGCCAGGGGACGAAGACCGAGCACTCTTTTGACCGTAAGTCTGACGATAAGTGGACCTCATCGATGGAGGATAAAGACGCGCAGCTGTTTGGCCGCGAGCTTTCAGCCGCCTATCTCGATGGCTATCTCGGCGTGAAATAGCCCGTCAATGCGCCGCCTCAGGCGGCGCATTATCCCCACGCTACCTCTCGACGCTGACCCAGCGCTGCTGCTGATGGCTGCGCAAAATAGCATCAACGATATACATCACGTCCGCCCCTTCATAAAACGATGCGAATCGCCGGGAGCGCGCATCCGGCATTGCCCCGGCGCGCACCGCCTGGTAGAAGCTCAGCATCATGTTTTTGAAGGCGTCGGGCCAGCCTTCGATATGACCGGCGGGGAAGTGCGCGCTGCCGGCAACGTCCCGCTGCATCAAGGCCGGGTCATCGCTTAGGATCTGGTTTGGCTGCCCGCGCTGGCCGACCCATAGCCGCTGGGGGATCTCCTGATCCCACGCCAGGGCGCAGGCGCTGCCGCTGATTTCAACCGTCAGCTGATTCTTCCTGCCGGCGCTCACCTGCGAGACGCTGAAGCAGCCTTTGCTGCCGTCATCAAAGCGCACCAGCACCGATCCCCGATCTTCGGTATCCACCGCCCGCTCCTCGTCGCCCCGGCCGTCATCCTGCTGGCCGAAGGTCGCATCGCCTTGCGAAGCCGCCCGGCGGGTCGGCCATACCGTAGAGAGGTCGGCCATCACCTCGGTGATGCGGCGTCCGGTCATAAACTGCACCGTATCGCACCAGTGCGAGCCAATATCCGCCATCGCCCGTGACGCCCCGCCCAGCGCCGACTCCACCCGCCAGTTGTAGTCCGTTTGCAGCAGCATCCAGTCCTGTAAATAGCCGCCGTGCGCCGAAAACAGCCGCCCGACCAGGCCCTCACGGATCATGCTGGCCGCCTGCTGAACCATCGCATACTGGCGGTAGACAAAGCTCACGCCGTGCACCACCCCGGCCTTTTCCGCCAGCGCCACCAGCTCGCGCGCCTCTTCCGGCAGCATGCACAGCGGCTTTTCCGAGAATACGTGCAGCCCGGCGCGCAGGATCTGGCGATTAATCCCGGCATGCAGATGGTTCGGCGTACAGTTATGCACCACCTGCAGGCCCGGATGAGCCAGCAGGCTTTCGACGCTGCCGTAAGCATGGGCTACGTTCAGCTGCCGGGCCTTTTGCTCCGCCTGCGCCAGGCTATGGTCGCCCAGCGCCACCACCTCTATATCGCCTACCCGGCGCAGCGCCTCAATATGCGCCGGGCCGATAAACCCGCTGCCAATAATGCCGACCTGAATCATCCCTGCACCTCGCTTCCTGCGGCAAAATCGTCAAACGCGCGCCCGGAGACCGGAATGATATGGCGGCGGATAAATTCGCTGCCCTCGCGGGCGCCGGCTTCCGCCTCTTTCAGGCAGCACTCCCACTCCAGCACCGCCCAGCCCGCATAGTCATACTCGGCGAGTTTGCTAAAAATACGCTTAAAATCGATCTCCCCGTCCCCCGGCGAGCGGAAGCGCCCCGCCCGCTGGAGCCAGTTCTGGTAGCCGCCGTAAACGCCGCAGCGGCCGTCGCGGCGGAACTCCGCGTCTTTGACGTGGAAGGCTTTTATCCGCTGATGATAGATGTCGATGTAGGCCAGATAGTCCATCTGCTGTAAATGCAGATGGCTGGGGTCATAGAGCATATTGCAGCGCGGGTGGTTATCAACCAGCTGCAGAAAACGCTCAAAGGTCACGCCATCGTGCAGATCTTCGCCGGGATGAATTTCGTAACACAGATCCACCCCCTGCTCGTCAAAGCAATCGAGGATCGGCCGCCAGCGGCGGGCCAGTTCGCTAAACGCGTCTTCAAGCAGCTGCGGGTTGTGCGGCGGCCAGGGGTAAAAATAGGGCCACGCCAGCGCCCCGGAAAACGTGGCGTGCGCCGCCAGGCCTAATCGCCCGGAAGCGATCGCCGCCTGTTTCACCTTTTCGCTGGCCCACCGCTGACGCGCCTGCGGATTTCCGCGCAGCGCCGAGGGCGCAAAGCCATCAAACGCCGCGTCGTACGCCGGATGCACCGCCACCAGCTGCCCTTCCAGATGCGTAGACAGCTCGCTAATCACCAGCCCGCGATCCGCCAGCCGCCCCTTAACGTCGTCGCAGTAGGTCTGGCTGGCGGCCGCCTGCTCAAGGTCAAAGATCGCCGGATGATTGCACGGGATCTGCAGCGCGCGATAGCCCAGACCCGCGGCCCACTCCGCCAGCCCGTCGAGGGTGTTAAACGGCGGCTGCGCGCCGATAAACTGCGCCAGAAAAATGCCCGGCCCCTTGATAGTTCTCATCACCACCTCCGAAATAATTAGTGCTGCTCTTTCTCACGATACTGGAAAGAGAAAAGGAAAATCAGTGCGATAACGGCCGCCGCGATCGCCGGGATCCACCAGAAGGTGACCCACGCCTGCGGTACGGCCTGTCCGGCAACCAGCTGGTTATACAGCGCCCCGGAGATTTGCGAACCGAGCAGCATGCCGATGCCGTAGGTGAACATCACGATCATGCTCTGCGCCTGGCCTTTTACCTTTTCCCCCGCCACCCTGTCGGTATAGATAAAGCCGACGACAAAGAAAAAGTCGTAGCACACGCCGTGCAGCAGGATGCCGAGATAAAGCAGGAAGCGCCCCTCTTCGCTGACGCCAAGGGCAAAGAAGGCGTAGCGTACGAACCACGCCAGCATCCCCACCAGCAGCATATATTTCACCCCGAGACGGCGGAACAGCAGCGGGATCACCAGCATAAAGACGATTTCCGACATCTGGCCGAACGACATCGCGGTGCTGACGTCAGCCACGCCGGCATCCGCCAGGTATGAGGCGGTGTAGGCGTAGTAGGTCCCCAGCGGAATGGAGATCAGCGTGGCGCACAGGCAGAAGATAAAGAAGTGGCGCGTTTTCAGCAGCGCAAAGGCGTCGGCACAGAGCAGATCGCGCAGCTTTACCGGCATCCCCTTCGCCGGCGCCGGCGTATGGGGCAACGTCAGGCTGTAGAGCGCCAGCGCCACCGAGCACAGCGCCGCAAGGCTGAAGATGGCGGTGGTGTTGGAAATACCGGTGACGCCGATACAGATCCCGGCGATAATCCAGCCGATGGTGCCGAAGACGCGCACCACCGGGAAGGTTTTATCGACGTTCGCCAGGCTGTGGAAAGCGATATTATTGGTCAGCGCCAGCGTCGGCATATAGCACAGCGTATAGCCAAACAGCAGGCCGATCAGCAGCGCGCCGTTTTGCGCAACCAGCGCCTGCGGGACAAACCACAGGATCGCCGCCCCCGCCAGGTGCATCACCGCCATCACCTTCTGCGACGGGAAGAAGCGATCGACCAGCATCCCCAGCACAAACGGCGATAAAATTGAGGCAATCGGCCCGGCAGAGAACGCATCGCCGATGAGCAGCGCCATATCGTAGCGCGTCATCACCAGGCCGAGGGTGACCGACCAGCTCCCCCAGATAAAGAATTGCATAAACATCATTAACGACAGGCGCGGCACCAGAAACCGGTGCTGTACGCGGGCACTTTCACGACCTTCAGCTGTTGATACCATTTTGATCGCCCTCAAAAAGTAATCGATTACAAAACCGCTCGACAAACAAAGTAATCGATTACAAAAAGAAGATCCTTAAGCAAATGCGCTAAGCGCGAAGAAGATCACAATAAAGGGTAACGGCTCCGCCGGACGACGGAGCCGCGGGCGTTACGCCGGGCGGCGCAGCAGCCTGAAGACGATAAACAGGAACAGGATCCACACCGGCAGCAGAATGGCCGACAGCCGCATTCCGTCGATAGTGCACATCAGCACCAGAATCAGCGCCAGGAAGGCGATGCAGAGGTAGTTTCCGCCTGGCGCCAGCAGCGCCTTAAACTTCGACTCCCGCCCCTTACGACGCTGCGCGGCGCGGAATTTCAGATGCGCCATGCAGATCATTATCCAGTTCAACAGCAGCGTCGCCACCACCAGCGCCATCAGCAGGCCCAGCGCCTTTTGCGGCAGCAGGTAGTTGAGCAGCACCACCAGGGAGGTGATCACCCCGGAGAGGATCAGGGAGTTGACCGGCACGCCGCGCTTGCTGACCCGGGCGAGAAACTTCGGCGCGTTGCCCTGCACCGACAGGCCGAACAGCATCCGGCTGTTGGAATACACGCCGCTGTTATAGACCGACAGCGAGGCCACCAGGATGACGAAATTGAGCGCAGAAGCTACCACGTTACTGTCGAGATTATGAAAAATCATCACGAACGGGCTGCTGTCAGATTTGATATCCACCCACGGGTAGAGCGCCAGCAGCACCACCAGCGAACCGATATAGAACAGCAGGATACGGTAGACCACCTGGTTCACCGCTTTCGGAATGCTCTTTTCCGGGTTCTGCGCTTCCGCTGCGGTAATGCCGATCAGTTCGAGGCCGCCAAAGGAGAACATAATCACCGCCAGCGACATCACCAGGCCATGCCAGCCGGTGGCCAGGAAGCCGCCGTGACGCCACAGGTTATCGAATCCCGCGTTGCTGCCGCCGTGGCCGCCAAACAGCATCCACAGGCCGAAGCCGATCATCCCGACAATCGCCAGCACTTTAATCAACGCAAACCAGAACTCCGCCTCGCCGTACAGGCGAACGTTCACGAGGTTAACGGCGTTAATGATAATAAAGAAGACCGCGGCCCACACCCAGGTCGGCACGTCCGGAAGCCAGTACTGCATGTAGATGCCGGCGGCGGTCAGCTCCGCCATGCCCACCAGCACGAACATCACCCAGTAGTTCCAGCCGGAAAGAAAGCCGGCAAACGGGCCCCAGTATTTATAGGCAAAGTGGGCAAACGAGCCGGAGACGGGCTCTTCCACGACCATTTCGCCAAGCTGGCGCATGATGAGAAAGGCGATGATCCCGGCGACGGCGTAGCCGATCAGAACTGCCGGTCCCGCCATTTGAATCGCCGGGCCAATGCCGAGAAACAGGCCGGTGCCGATAGCGCCGCCGAGGGCGATGAGCTGGATATGTCGGTTCTGTAAACCGCGATGAAGCATCGGACCGCTTTGTTCTACGGTATCCGACTGCGTTGACGCGTCTTTCACGTCGATCCCCTGTCAGTTTTAGTGAAGGGGGTCCTTTTACACTTATGCTCGTCCGACTTCAAGCCGCAGTTGCGTTTGTTGCCGGCGACGAGGGGCGAGCCGTCCGGGCCCGCCCCGCGCTTTGGCATTAGAAATCGTAGCTCATCGATACGCGGAGGGTGCGCGGATCGCCCACCGACAGATAGGTGCCGGAATCATCGACGCCGGACCAGTACTTCTCGTTGGTCACGTTGGTGACGCCCGCGCGCCAGACCATCTCGTTACGATCGGCGTTGAGGCGCATGCGGTAGCGAACGCCCAGATCGAGGGTGGTGTAGCTGTCGAGCTTTTTCGTGTTAGCCGCATCGGCGTACTGCGAACCGGTGTGGTTAACGCGGGCGGTCGCCGTCAGGCCCTCGACCGGCTTGATATCATATTCGGCCCCCAGCACCGCATAGAAGCGCGCGACGCCCACCGCGTCTTTACCGTCGTTGGCGCCCTTAGCCGTTTTGCTCTGCTCAGGATCGAGCCACTGCGTGCTGCCGTTGAGGCGCAGTCCCAGCATCGGCTCGCCGAAGACGTTCAGCTCGGCGCCGCGGTTGCGCTGTTCGCCGTCCAGCCCGTAGTAGCCGTTGGCATCGGAAATCGCGTTCGGCTTTTTGATTTGAAACAGCGCCAGCGACCCACCGACGGTGCCGTAGTCAACCTTCACGCCCACTTCATCCTGCTTCGAGTGCGCGATCCCGGTGCTCTGCCCGGCGTTGGCGGCGGAATTCGGCGCCACGCTGCCCGGCTGCAGCGCTTCGGTATGGTTAGCATACAGCGACAGGGATTCCCACGGCTTGTAGACCAGCCCCACCGTCGGCGTCCAGCGGCTTTGGGTATAGAGCGAAGTGGGATCTTCCACGCCGGTTTTATTACTGTAGTTACGCACCACCACCTTCTGATGACGGGCGGCGGCGGTCAGCAGCACCTTGTCGTTGAAGAAGCCCAGCGTATCGCTCAGCAGCCAGCCCTGAGTGCGGCTGCGCGAAGTGGTCAGCGGGTCGAAGTAGTTGCCGCCAAAAGCGGTGTTATCCGGCATCGGCACGTCGTGGCCGTCATAAATATTGATGGCCGGGTTTTTCGTCGACATCCGCCACGCGGTTTTATCGCGCTTGATCTGCGCCGAGTAGCCGACGTTGATCTGATGGGAAATTGCGCCGGTGTTGAAATTGCCGCGCACGCCGCCCATGCCGCTGAAGGCGTCGATAATCCGGTTGGTATCCAGACGCCCGGCGGTGGCGTCGCCGTTTTTATTCAGCAGCTTCGCCGTGCTGTAGGTGCCGGTCTCGTGCGCATGCTGGCCTCCGAGGGCGCCGTACAGCGTCCAGCTGTCGCTGAGATCGTACTCCGCCTTCGCCATCCCGAATTCGTTTTCGATATCGCTGTAGCCCCACTTCTGGCCGTAGTTTTTGCGGTTATCCGGCACCGCGGGCACGAAGTCGACGCCGCTGACGTTAACCCCCATCTCGCCGCCGTGGAAGGTCTTTTTCTGGTAGCCAAAATCGAGCGAGGAGCGCAAGCGGTCGCTGCGATAGTCCAGCCCCAGGGAGGCCAGCGTCGTCCGGCGGCGGTCGTTCTCCACCGCCGCCTCGCCTTCGCGATGCACCAGGTTTACGCGCGCGCCGAACTGGTTATCGTCGCCAAAACGACGGCCGAGGTCGAGGCTGCCGCCGATCTGAGAATCGGAGGTATAGTCGACGCCCACCCGGGCGGTGGGAAGATCCTCAGCCCGCTTCGGTTCAAGGTTAATCATCCCGCCGACGCCGCTGCTGGCGGCGCCGTTAAGCAGGCCGTTGGCGCCCTTAAAGACCTCCACGCGCTCCAGCATCTGGGTATCCATCACCTGACGCGGCACCACCCCGGCGAGGCCGCCCATAGTCATATCGTCGCCGTCGAGCTTAAAGCCGCGAATGCGATAGGTTTCGGCAAAGTTGCCGTAGCCCTGGACCGTCTGGATCCCCGCATCGTTGCTGACCACGTCGGCAATGGTACGCGCCTGCTGGTCCTGGATCAGTTTGGCGGTGTAGCCGATGACGTTAAAGGGGACGTCCATCGCCTTTTGTTCGCCCAGCATGCCCAGACGGCCGCCGTGGGCAATCTGCCCATCAAGGAATGCCGGAACCACCAGGTCGCCGCCGGCTTTAAAGTCGCCGCCTTCGCTCGCCTGGATGACCATAACCTCTTCGCTTTTCTTGCCGCCGGCCGCGTCGTCCGCCGCCGCAGCACCGTGGGTGATGGCGCCAATCGTTAACGCCAGCAGCGTTTTACGTAGCGGGAAAGATGAAGTATGAGTGACGTGCATAATTTGTCCCGTGGAGGAGAAAAAGAAGTGAAACAAAGGGCCCGCTGCCGGGCCAATTTTATTTATTTACTCGTCAGGTCGATGCGGGCAACGCTGTCCGGACCTTTGGTCGAATGATCTTTATTAAACGGCTGCTTGACGGTAACAAACAGCGTCTGACCATCGGCTGAGAGCAGCAGGCTGTTCGGGTTGGCCGGAATATCCCACTGATGTTTCTGCGCGTAGCTGGTGCCGTCGAGGCTGATAACCTTGCCGGACTCGCGCTGGGAGATATAAATCTCATTGCGTTTCGGGTTGAACAGCACCGCCAGCGAGTCGCCCACGTCGAGCTGCTTAATCACCTTGCCGCTGTGAATATCCAGCACCAGGGTGGTTTTCGCTTTTGAGTTATCGGTGACGAACAGGCGGCCGGTCTCGCTATCTTCGGCGATATTCAGCAGCAGCGCCGGCTTGTCGCCCAGCGGCTTCCAGCGCTGTTCAATGCGGTTATTGCGCGGGTTGATTACGAGGATTTCCCCGCCGCCGTTGGCCGCATACAGACGCCCGGTTTGCGCGGAATAGTGCAGGCCGGTCATCCATTTGCCAGTGTTTTTAATCCGGGCTTTCAGCTTCAGCGTATTGGCATCAACCACCCAGATTTGCGCCGGATCGGCAACGGCACCCACGTAGAGGGTATTATTCAGCAGCAGGATCTGGCGCGCGCCGTACGGCAGCCCCTTCTCGTTGCGCTCGCTAAACAGCAGGCGTTTTTTGACTTTGCCGGTGGCGGTGTCAATGGCGCTGATGCCGCCGTCAAGCGAGTTAGTGACGAACAGCGTTTCGCCATCCGGCGTTATCTGGACGGCAAAGTTTTTCAGGTCGGTGTAGCTCAGGCCGATGGTTTTCAGCGTTTTCGGGTCGAGCTTATATACCGCCCCGCCCTGCACGTCTTTAAAACCTTCCGCGCTGGCGACATACAGCGCATCGCCTTTCGGGCTCAGCGCCATTTCGTAGAGACCTTCGGCCAGCTCGCGCTTCAGCGGCTGAGCCACGGCGGCAGCGGCGGCGCTTTCGGCAACCGGTTGAGTAACAGGAGGAGTATGGGTAGCGGCACAGCCGCTTAAGACCGCAGAGATAGCCAGCGCGAGGGCCGGGATAGCGTATTTCACAGGAGGTATCCTTTACAAAATCAATGACCTGATGGTAGCTCCTGGCCGATATTGTTTTCTTCAGCCTTATCGTACTGAGCCCCACCCTACGCCTTCGCTGTTTCCCTGTGAGCGACTCACTAACGCAGGTCATTCCCTACTTAGCCTGCAAACAAAAAGAAGAATGAGAACTATACTCATTATCGAAAATCAGGCAAGCGCAATCGCCTCCGCCGAGGGAAAAAACAGTAATCGGCTGATTTTAGAGGATGATACGCGAAGGGTTTTGTCGCCGGATTAGCGCCGGGACGGGCAGCCGGATTTAACGCCTCCCGGACCGCCGCCTGCGCCGCCGTCCGGGAGGTTATCTCACCTTTAGTGCAGCTTGAGGTGCGGACGAATGATGCGGTTGATCCCGCCGGAGAGCATCAGCAGGCCGGTTTTCACATAGCCGTGCAGCGTCACCTGATGCATACGGTACAGCGAATCGTAGACCAAACGCGCCAGACGCCCCTCCACCATCATCGGCCCCACCGGCAGATGGCCCATAATGCTCCCCAGAGTGGTATAGCCGGAGAGCGAGACCAGCGAGCCGCGGTCGCGGTAGACGAACGATTTCAGCGGCCGGCCTTTCATCTGCGCAATAATATTATTCGCCGTGAACAGGGCCATCTGGTGCGCCGCCTGGCCGCGCGGGGGAATAAATCCGCCCTCCGGACGCGGGCAGGCGGCGCAGTCGCCGAAGGCAAAAATATTGGCATCGCGCGTCGTCTGCAGCGTCGGCTCAACAACCAGCTGATTGATCCGGTTGGTCTCAAGGCCCGCAATCTCGTGCATAAAGTCCGGCGCCTTGATGCCGGCAGCCCACACCATCAGGTCCGCGCTAATCAGGTTACCGTCTTTGGTATGCAGGCCCCGCTCGTCGGCGCGGGTGATCATGGTTTGGGTCAGCACCTTGACGCCCAGCTTCGTCAGCTCGTCGCGTGCCGCAGAGGAGATGCGCTCCGGCAGCGCCGGGAGAATACGCTCCCCGGCTTCAACCAGGCTGACGTTCAGCGCCTCGTTGGTCAGGCGCTTATAGCCGTAGCGCCGCAGCTCTTTCACCGCATTGTGCAGCTCGGCCGACAGTTCGACGCCCGTCGCCCCGCCGCCGACAATCGCAATGTTCACCTTGCCGAGGTTCTGCGGGTTAGCCGAATGCCGGAGGAACAGGTTAAGCATCTGCTGATGGAAGCGCTTTGCCTGTTCGGCGCTGTCGAGGAAAATACAGTTCTCCTTCACGCCCGGGGTATTAAAGTCGTTAGAGGTGCTGCCCAGCGCCATCACTAAGGTGTCCCAGCCAAGCGTGCGTTCGGCAACCAGCAACTCGCCGCTTTCATCGCGCAGCTCCGCCAGCACGATGGTTTTCGCGTCGCGATTAATATCGATAACGGAACCGTGCTGGAACTCAAAATAATTCTTACTGGCATGCGCCATAAAGCTCAGGGCATCCACGCCGGCATCCAGCGATCCGGTCGCCACCTCATGCAGCAGCGGCTTCCACAGGTGGCTCTGGCTGCGATCGACGAGGATAATCTGGGCCTTATTACGGCGGCCAAGCTTATGCCCCAGCTGCGTGGCCAGCTCCAGCCCGCCGGCGCCGCCGCCGACAATGACAATTTTTTTTAATGGCGCAGTCACTGCGACCTCCTGAAAATAAAAAACAAATGTTAATTAAAAATCATTAATTAATATTTAATTAACAACAGTTCGCCGAGAAGCGATAAGCAAAAGAAATAATTCCGCAGCCTGTAGTAATAAGGTCAAAATGGATAAGCGCCAATTTCCAACCAGCTTATTATTGTACAAGTTTTCGGTGAATTAACCGGCAGGCATATATGAGGTAAATAAAACGGCCACTAAATTGTTAGTTAGCGGCCGGAGGGAGGGTGATTTAAATATAAACCAAAAGTATTATTTTATTCCCGACGACAGGTAAGCCCTAACGAGTATATTTCGTCAGGTCAGCCCCGCCTTAATAACGCACCATGACGGATTTAAGTCCGGCGTAATTATCGATAAACGCGCGGCCAGACTCACGGCCGATGCCTGACCCTTTATGCCGCCAAAGGGGAGCGCCAGCGCGCAGGTGCTGAACGTTACGACGCACCGCTAGCCGGGAAACCGGAGCCCGACGGCTCCGGCGGGCGGCCGTCAGGCGCTGGCAATTTCGAGCCGCGCCAGCTGCGCGGCGTTGAGCGTCAGCCCGGCGGCGCGAGCAAAGCTTTCAACCTGGGCTACGCTGGTCGCGCTGGCGATCGGCGCGGTCACCCCTTCCCGGCTCATCAGCCAGGCGAGGGCCACTTCCGCCGGTTTAGCATGGTGCTGCCCGGCGACCTCTTCCAGGGTATCGATAATGCGCATACCGCGCGGATTGAGGTATTTAGCGATGCCGCCGCCGCGCTGGCTCTGCGTCAGGTCAGCCTGCTGGCGGTATTTGCCGCTCAAAAAGCCGGAGGCCAGGCTGTAGTAGGTCACCACGCCAATCTCGCGGCTGATGCAGAGATCGCAGAGCGCGCCTTCAAAAGCGGAGCGGTGATAAAGATTATATTCCGGCTGCAGCACCTGCCAGGCCGGCAGGCCGCCCTTACGCGCCACCTCCAGCGCCGCTGAAAGCTGCTGCGCATCGAGGTTTGACGCGCCCGTCGCGCGAATTTTTCCGGCCTGCTGCAGGGCCTGGAACGCTTCCAGGGTTTCCGCCAGCGGGGTTTGCGGATCCGGCCAGTGGGCAAAATAGAGATCGATATAATCGATATTCAGGCGGCGCAGCGAGTTTTCTACCGCCTGCTGGACCCAGGCTTTACCCAGTCCCTTCTGCCCGGCAGGCCCCATATCTGAACCGACCTTGCTGAAGATTTTGACCCTGTCGCGCATCCCTGGCCGCGCCTGCAGCCAGCGACCGATAATCGTTTCCGACTCTCCGCCCTGATTGCCGTCCGCCCAGCGGGAGTAAACGTCCGCCGTATCGATAGCGTCAAAGCCGTGGTCAACGAAAGCATCAAGAATGGTAAAACTGTTTTTTTCATCGCAGGTCCAGCCGAAAACGTTGCCGCCAAAAACCAGCGGCGCAATGGAAAATCCGGTTTTGCCCAATGGACGTGTCATCATGCCGTTCACTCCTTATTGACCCGTCATCCTTCAGGTTGCCCGCGCCCGGCCTGGTTCAACTCGAATTAGTTAGGGTCTCGTTTATATTCTGCGTCCTGAGAAATCGAGCCAGGGTCAGAAATGATAGTAGAGAAAGGAAGCCTGAAGCGGGCTTTCCGTGCCCGCCGAATGCATAACCGCATTATGTCCCGGAATAGACGTCAAAGCTAAAATATTTCCCGGCCAGTTTTTTATAGGTTCCGTCGGCAAGAATTTTGGCAATCGCGCCGTTAATCTCCTGACGTAAGGCTTCGTCGTCCTTGCGCAGGCCAATGGCCGCCCCGGCGCCAAACAGCTTATCGTCCTGCAAATGACCGCCAACGAAGGCGAAATCTTTGCCCTGCGGCTGCTGCAGGAAGCTATAGTCCGCCATCATCCCGGAGAGCACCGCGCCGTCGATACGCCCGGACTCCAGATCCCGAACCACGCTGTCGGCGCCCTGATAGGCCACGATATTAATTCCCGCCGGACGCCAGTGCTGATTAACGTACGTTTCCTGCGCCGAGCCCTGCTCCACGCCGATGGTTTTGCCCTTCAGCTGCTCCGGCGTATTGCCGCTCAGCGTATTTTTGCGCGCCACGAGGAACACCGGGCCGTTATAGAGCTTATCGCTAAAGCCAATCTGCTCTTTGCGCTTCTCGGTCATATACATACCGGACAGAATGGCATCAAATTTACGCGCCTTCAGCGCCGGAATAATGCCGTCGAAGTTGCTTTCCACCCACACGCATTTGGCCTGCAGCTGCTGGCAGATGGCGTTGCCTAAATCAATATCGAAACCCGCCAGCTTGCCCTGCGGGTCCTTCCATTCAAACGGCGCAAAGGTCGGATCGACGCCAAAGCGAATTTCCTTATTTTCTGCGGCCAGCGCCGACGTTGAGGCCATCAGCGCAACCCACAGCAGAAGAGATTTTTTCATTATTTACGAGCTCCAGAGATCAGCGGCAGTACGTTTCAACTAACCGGGCGAAAAGCGTCGCGCCGGTGCTAATAATGTCATCATTAAAGTCATAGCCCGGGTTATGCACCATGCAGCTGCCCTTTCCGCCCTTCTCGCCGTTGCCCAGCAGGAAGTAGCAGCCCGGACGCGCCTGCAGCATAAAGGCAAAATCTTCGCTGGCGTTCATCGGCGAGATCGATGGCAGCACCTTCTCGCTGCCGAAGACCTCCAGCGCCAGCTCCCTGGCAAACGCGGTCTCCTCAACGCTGTTCGTCAGCACCGGATAGGAGTCATAAACCTCGATCTCGCTGGTTGCGCCGTAGCTTTTGGCGGTGAACTCGGTGATTTCGTGGATGCGTTTAATCAGCAGATCGCGCACTTCCGGCTTCATCGCCCGCACGGTCAGCTCCATGACCGCGCTTTCCGGAATGACGTTGGAGGCGATGCCCGACTGGAAGGTCCCGACGGTGACAACGGCGGTTTCTCCCGGCGGCACGTTGCGGGCGACGATGCTTTGCAGGGCCATGACCAGCGCCGCGCCGGCAAGAATGGGGTCAACCGTGCGGTCCGGGTGGGCGCCGTGCCCGCCGTAGCCATGAACGGTGATTTTGACCGTATCCGCCGAGGCCATAAAATTCCCGGCGTAAAAGCCCAGCTTGCCGACCGGCAGCCCCGGCATGTTGTGCAGCGCAAAAATACGATCGCAGGGGAAACGCTCGAACAGCCCGTCTTTGATCATTAAATCCGCCCCGCCGATGGCCTCTTCCGCGGGCTGGAAAATAAGGTGCACGGTACCGTTAAATTCGCAGGCCGGAGAAGCGATATACTTCGCCGCCGCCAGCAGAATGGTGGTGTGGCCGTCATGGCCGCAGGCGTGCATTTTTCCCGCAACGGTGCTGGCCCAGGGCAGGTCGGTGGTTTCAAAAATCGGCAGCGCGTCCATATCGGCGCGCAGCCCGATGGTGCGCGGCGAGTCGCCCTTGCTTAATGAGCCTACCAGCCCGGTTTTTCCCAGCTCGCGGGTCACCTGGTAGCCCCACTCCGCCAGTTTTCCGGCCACCAGCTCGCTGGTATTAAACTCTTCCAGGCTTAATTCCGGATTGGCATGTAAATAATGACGGATCGCAATCATTTCATCTTCAGCTGCTTTTATTTCTGGAATTACAAAATCTGTCATGCCGGTCTCCGGGAAATAAGATATACCCCCTGTCGTTCAGGCCGCATCTGCGTTGGCAATACCAGGTTTCGCCCCGACGGGCGCGGCGTACGGCCGCTTGCTTATGTCAGCTCCGGGGGGGATGCGCTGCCGCCTTGCCGCAACTCAAAAGCCATTGGGTAAAGATATCTTCAATAATTCACGCTCCAGCGGCGCTGAAAACCTGAAGGACGAAGAATATACTCAGACTGAATAACTTATCTGGATAAGCGTTTAATGCAAGCAGGATTTCTAATTCCTGAGGGGGGCGTCATCTTATTTACTAATGATTATTCAGCGGTTTATCAAGCGGCCCGGGAAAATACGCCGCCGCCCGACGCATTAAAAAAGCGCGCCAACGAGCGGGCTATTTCCCTTTCGCAGAAAGCGGCGGCGAACCGTCGTGGCCTTTTATGATTAACGGCTACAGCGACTGGCCGGATGATGGGCTAAATAGAGAACAGGCCGCACGGATCGGGATCGGGTTCGGGGACAGGGAGCAGCGTCGTCCCAGGCTTGACGGCGGGCATTCCCGGAGACGGTACGGAATACCGCTCCGGGATATCGACTGCTAGTGGTTGAGAAGACCATTCACCAGAATTGAGGTGATGATCCCGGTCGCCGCCGCAATCAGGACGTAGTTGCCGTCAATATAGGACCAGTGCTGCCCCTGAGGAGGCGCCGGCAGGCCGCGATCGTTCCAGTCATTAATCCGATACGCATTGCCGCGGAAGCGCTCAGGCGCGGGCTGTCCTTTGCGGAAGTCATGGCCGTTCCAGGCAAAATGCTCCTGCTCATGGCGCGCCTGCGAAGCCTTACCGCGCTCCTGCTCGCCGCGATTCGGTCCGCGATTATTGCCACTATCCTGATGGCCGTTCGCCTGCTTTCCCTGCGGCCCGTTGCCGGGGCCCTGTTGACGATTGCCGTCCGTTTTTCCGTGCCCGGATTCATTTTGCCATACCTGCTGCTGGCCGGGGTTGTTGTTGCCGTTCGGGCCATCGGCATAGGCCAGAGACGTTAACGTGCAGGATAAAATAACCGCCAGAGAAATAATCTTTTTCATTGTCCACCTCCTGATGTATTTCCTTTTTACCGCCAGAATGTGGAGAAACGGTGAGTATCGGGATAACCAGGAGTATTCCTGGCATATTGCCGGGGCAGTTACCTTAATCGAACTGTGGGGATTACGCCTGAAATAGCAAAATAAAAAGGCCGCTTGCGCGGCCATTTTATGTGGAACAGTCAGTGATTACTCAGTGACTTTCTTTTTTAAATCTTCAGCACCCTGCTTGGTTTTATCCCAGCCTTTCTCGGTGGCGGCTTTGGTTTTATTCCAGCCTTTTTCAGTCCCTTCTTTGGTCTTATCCCAACCCTTCTCAGTCCCTTCTTTGGTCTTGTTCCAGGTTTTCTGCGTGCCTTCGCTGACCTTGCTGCCTAAGCTATCGCTTTTGCCTTCAGCCGCGTGCTGGGATTTGAGCTTCAGCTCATCGCCCTCATTCTGGGCCTTATGCAGTTTTTCTTTCGCCGTGTTTGCCCCTTCATGGGCCACCGCGACGGTTTCATCAGTTGCGTGTGTGGTGGTTGTCGCAGCAAAAACAGGAGCTGCTACCAGAATCGCAGATAACGCAATCATTGCCTTTTTCATAATATCCTCTCTAACGTGCTTATTGTTATGAGTCGCATTCAGCATGGCACAAGATGCTGCCGTTTGGCTTTAGGGATAGTTCTTAAAACTTCCTTTAACGTTAATTGCCTGTTTTTTAAGCAGCGAATGGCGGATTCCGGCCACTCTTATAAATTCCAGTAAAGTTGTTACATTTTATGAAATCAACGATTCATATATCTGCCGTTTATTTTCACACGAGAATAATTATCAAAATCATTATATTTATAATTAGCAAACGGAACTCACATTATGGCAATAAAATCAGTAGGTTCGCTTATTTTCACTGCGCTAATCTCCGCTCCGCTATACGGCTATGCCACCCAATATCCGCTCACCGTAACCGACCTCGACGGCCGCAGCATTACTCTCCAGCACGAGCCGCAGCGCATCATCCTGCAGGATGGCCGGGATATTATGGCGCTGGCGCTTCTGGACCGGGATAATCCCTTCAGGCGGCTGGTCGCCTGGAATAATCTGGCGAAAAAACAAGATGTTGAAACCTGGAAAATGCTGCAGCAGAAGTGGCCGCAGTCGGCGAGCATTCTTGATATGGGCTTTAGCGACAAGGGCAATATTGACCTTGAAAGCGTGATTTCCCGCCAGCCGGACCTGATGATTGCCCAGCTGCGCGCGAAGCCGGCGCTGGAAGAGAGCGGCATTATCAGCAAGCTCGGCGCGCTCAATATTCCGGTGCTGTTTGTCGATTACGAAGTGAATCCGGCGAAAGATACCGCCCCGAGCATCGACCTGCTGGGCCAGGTGCTCAACCGTGAAAACAACGCCAAAGCCTATACCGACTACTATCGCCAGCAGCTGCAGGCCATTCGCCAGAAAACCGCGGCCATCGAGCCAAAGGCGAATGTCTTCGTGGAGGCGCTGGCAGGCAATAGCGACGCCTGCTGCTTTACCCACGGACACAGCGGCTGGGGCGGGCTGGTTGAAGCGGTCGGGGCCAACAACATCGGCGCGCAGGTGCTGCCCGGCGCCTCCGGTTTTGTGGCGCTGGAGAAGGTTATCAGCATGAAGCCCGACGCCTATATCATGACCGGCTCAAAACGCGGCAACAGCCAGGTTCTGCCGCTGGGCTACCGGGTTAATCAGCAGGAGGTGGACGCTCAGGCTCAGGTTTTGCTGTCGCGGACCGGGGTCAGCGACATTCCGCCGGTGAAGGCCGGCCGGGCCTACGGGATTTATCACCACTTCTACAACCATCCGTGGAATATCGTTGGCATGGAGTATCTGGCGAAAGATATCTATCCGCAGACGTTTAACAGCCTTAATCCGGATGATAGTTACCACTATATCGTGCGCCATTTCACCTCGCTGCCCGATCTGCCCTTCGTCTTTTCCTGGAAACAAGGTGAGTAAGCGCCCATGAGCTCGACGACTGAATCCGCCATCGGCGTCCTCAGCGCCGGACGGGAGGTGATGGCAAACTATCGCCGCATCGTGCGCCGCCGTGTGGGTTTTATGCTGCTGCTGGTGGTGCTGATTGTCACCTCGCTGCTGCTCGATTTTATGATGGGCCCGTCCGGGATGCCGCTGCATACGCTGTGGCAAACCCTGATCGATCCTGCCGGCGCCAGCGCCGGAACGCGGGTCATCGTCTGGGATATCCGCATGCCGTACGCCCTGATGGCGATTATTGTGGGCCTCGCGCTCGGCCTCGCCGGAGCGGAGATGCAGACCATCCTCAACAATCCGCTGGCCAGCCCCTTTACCCTTGGCGTTTCGTCGGCGGCGGCGTTCGGCGCGGCGCTGGCCATCGTGCTGGGGATCGGCATTCCGGGTATCCCCAGCCAGTGGTTTATCTCGGCCAACGCGTTTATCTTCGCGCTGCTGGCCGCGCTGCTGCTGGACGGCATTACCCGCTGGACGCAGGTGGCCTCCTCCGGGGTGATTCTGTTCGGTATCGCGCTGGTCTTTACCTTCAACGCGCTGGTCTCGATGCTGCAGTTTGTCGCCAACGAAGACACGCTGCAGGGGCTGGTGTTCTGGACTATGGGCAGTATTGACCGCGCCTCGTGGCAGAAGGTCGGCATTTTACTCGCGGTGCTGGCGGTGGTGATGCCGCTATCGATGCTGAGCTCATGGAAGCTGACGGCGCTGCGCCTTGGCGAAGATCGGGCCATGAGCTTCGGGATTAACGTGCGTCGTCTGCGCTTAACCACCCTGCTGCGGATCAGCATTTTGTCGGCTATTTCGGTGGCGTTCGTCGGTCCAATTGGCTTTATCGGTCTGGTGGCCCCGCATATCGCGCGCCTGATTTTCGGCGAAGACCATCGCTTTTATCTCCCGGCCAGCGCCCTGATCGGCGCGCTGGTGCTGTCGCTGGCGTCCGTGGCGTCGAAGAATCTGATCCCTGGCGCCATTATTCCGGTAGGGATCGTCACCTCCCTGGTTGGCGTTCCGTTCTTTCTGAGCATCATTTTACGCCATCGGGGGAACGTATGAATCCGCACACCTGTACCGGACTGGCGCTGTCGCGCTTTAGCGCCGGCTATCCGAAGCGCCAGGTTATCCGCGACCTGACGGTACCGCAGCTGCCGCGCGGTAAAATCACCGCCCTGCTGGGCCCCAACGGCAGCGGCAAATCGACCCTGATGCGGGCGATGGCCGGTCTGGGCCCCTCGACGGGCGAGCTGTCGCTTGACGGGGAAAATCTGCTGGCGCTGCCGTTTGCCCGGCGGGCGGAAAAGGTGGTTTATCTGCCGCAAACGCTGCCGGCGGGCGTCCACCTGCACGTGCTGGAGTCGATTATCGTCGCCCAGCGCGCGGCCGGCGGGCTGCACGGCGCGGAAAGCGAGGCGCAGGTGATGTCCCTGCTGCGCCAGCTGGGCATTGAACATCTGGCGCTAAGCTACCTCGATAGGCTTTCCGGCGGGCAGAAGCAGCTCGTCGGCCTGGCCCAGTCGCTTATCCGCCAGCCTGCGCTGCTGCTGCTCGATGAGCCGCTCAGCGCGCTGGATTTAAACTATCAGTTTCACGTGATGGATCTGGTGCGCAGAGAGACCCGAAGGCGCAACATCGTCACCCTGGTGGTGGTGCATGACATTAATATCGCCCTACGCCATGCCGATCGCGTGCTGATGTTAAAAGAGGGGCTTCTGCTGGCCGAAGGCGCTCCGTCGCAGGTTATTACTCCGCAGATATTAGCCGAGGTGTACGGCGTGCGGGGACGCATTGAGCCCTGCTCCCAGGGGGTCATGCAGGTGATTATTGACGGTCTGGTCGGTAGCGCGGTGCCGACGTAGGCGGGGGCAATGTTAAACAGCGCCGGCCTGGTGCGGGAATGAGCGATCGAGAGAGATAGCGAGGCAATCCGGGTATTTTCCCCGCCAACCGCGGAGTGCAGGGCATTACGCGCCTGAACAACGTTCTCTTTTGCTGCCGCTACGCGGCTTCGCCCGCTTTCCACGTCCGGCGACGGGTATCGACCATTGGATCGGAAAAGTCGCCCTTTTCATCCCCGATCGCAAAACGGGCATATTCCCGCCGCGCCCGGCGGCCATTTTCCGGCGTCAATCCTGGCGCCGCGTTTTTTTGTCCTGTCTCCCACTTTACGCATCACGGCGTTTCGATCTGCACAGGGCTATGCTTTAATAAAGCTAAACCGGTTTAATATAGTTTAGCAATGAGGTGAAATGAGCATGAACGCAAAAGTCTGGGTGGTCGGAGATGCGGTGGTGGACCTGCTGCCGGAGAGCGGAGGGCGGCTGCTGCAGTGTCCCGGCGGCGCGCCGGCCAACGTCGCGGTAGGCATTGCCCGCCTCGGCGGAGAGAGCGGATTTATTGGTCGCGTCGGCGACGATCCCTTCGGCCGCTTTATGTACCAGACGCTGAGTCAGGAACGGGTCGACGTGAGCCATATGCGCCTCGACCCGCAGCAGAGAACGTCAACCGTGGTGGTCGATCTCGACAGCTACGGCGAGCGAACCTTTACCTTTATGGTGCGCCCCAGCGCCGATCTTTTCCTGCAGCCGGAGGATTTACCGCTCTTCGCGCCCCGCCAGTGGCTCCACGTCTGCTCTATTGCCCTCAGCGCTGAGCCAAGCCGGAGCACAACCTTCTCGGCGATGGAGAAGATAAAAAGCGTCGGCGGCTGGGTGAGCTTCGACCCCAATATTCGCGAGGACCTGTGGCAGGACCCGGCGCTGCTGCAGGCCTGCCTCGACAGGGCGCTGTCGCTTGCCAACGTGGTGAAGCTCTCAGAGGAGGAGCTGGTCCTTATCAGCGGCAGCAGCGATCTGGCGCAGGGTATCGCCATCTTAACCCAGCGCTACCGCCCGGAGCTGCTGCTGGTCACCCAGGGTAAAGCCGGCGTGCTGGCGGCTTTCCAGCAGCAGACGATCCACTTTGCGGCGAAACCGGTGGTCAGCGTCGACACCACCGGCGCTGGCGATGCCTTCGTCGCCGGGCTGCTCGCCAGCCTCGCCGCCAACGGAATACCCACCGACCTGGCGTCGCTGGAGCCCGCGCTGCTGCTGGCGCAGACCTGCGGCGCGCTGGCGACCACCGCCAAAGGCGCCATGACCGCCCTCCCCTGGCAGCAGGATCTCAATCGCCAGTTTTGATCCCCCGCGGGCCGTCCTCAACGGCCCGCTTTGTTGCCTCCGTCACAATTATTAAATCGGTTTAGCAAAATTCATTTCAAGATGTTATCAGTCGTGTTTAACATATGACTTAAACCGGTTTAGCAAAAACAACACACCATTCAATTTTACCTTTGGGATGCGAACAGCATGTATAAAAAACGCACACTTGCCGTCCTTATTGCTTTGCTAACCGGTGCCGGATCGGCCCATGCGCAAACGGATTTAAGCACCATCGAAGCCCGTCTGATCGCCCTGGAAAAACGCCTGCAGGATGCGGAAAACCGGGCGCAGACCGCGGAAAACCGCGCCGAGTCGGCCGAGAAGAAAGTCGAGCAGCTCACCACGCAGCAGCAGAAAACCCAGGACAACACCCAGCAGGTGGCCCAGCGCACCGCCCAGCTGGAGAAGAAAGCCGATGAAAAGAGCGGCTTTGAGTTCCACGGCTACGCCCGCTCCGGCGTAATCATGAACGACTCAGCCTCCAGTACTAAATCCGGCGCATATATGACGCCTGCGGGGGAAACCGGTGGGGCTATCGGCCGCCTGGGGAACCAGGCCGACACCTATGTTGAAATGAATCTTGAACATAAGCAGACCTTGGATAACGGCGCGACGACCCGCTTCAAAGTGATGGTGGCCGACGGACAAACCACCTACAACGACTGGACGGCAAGCACCAGCGATTTGAACGTTCGCCAGGCCTTCGTAGAACTGGGCAACCTGCCGACCTTCGAAGGACCGTTCAAAGGTTCAACCCTGTGGGCCGGGAAACGCTTTGACCGCGACAACTTTGATATTCACTGGGTCGATTCCGACGTGGTATTCCTCGCGGGTACCGGCGGCGGTATTTACGACGTGAAGTGGAACGACAGTCTGCGCAGTAACTTCTCTCTATACGGACGCAACTTCGGCGATATTGATGATTCGAGCAATAGCGTGCAGAACTACATCCTCAGCATGAACAACTTCATCGGCCCGGTGCAGGTGATGGTCAGCGGGATGCGGGCGAAAGATAATGACGAGCGGAAAGATACCAACGGCAATCTGGTCAAAGGCGATGCGGCAAATACCGGGGTACATACGCTACTCGGTTTGCACAACGACAGTTTTTACGGCCTACGGGAAGGGAGCAGCAAAACGGCCCTGCTCTACGGGCACGGTCTGGGCGCAGAGGTGAAAGGCCTCGGTTCCGACGGGGCACTGCGTCCGGGAGCCAATACCTGGCGCTTCGCCAGCTACGGCACCACGCCGCTCAGCGAGAACTGGTTTATCGCCCCGGCGGTACTGGCGCAGAGCAGTAAAGACCGTTATGTCGATGGCGACAGCTATCAGTGGGCGACCCTCAACATGCGTCTGATTCAGGAGATCAACCAGAACTTCGCCCTCGCTTACGAAGGCACCTACCAATACATGGATCTCAAACCCGAGGGCTATAACGACCGTCATGCGGTGAACGGTAGCTTCTATAAGCTCACCTTCGCACCGACCTTTAAGGTCGGCAGCATCGGTGATTTCTTCAGTCGTCCGGAGATCCGTCTCTACACCTCGTGGATGGACTGGAGCAAAAAACTGGATAATTACGCCAGCGATGACGCTTTAGGCAGCAGCGGTTTTAAATCGGGCGGCGAATGGTCGTTCGGTATGCAAATGGAAACCTGGTTCTGATGGTTAACACCTGACGACAGAAACAACCGGGGCGACAAAGCGCGTTTCATCGCCCCGGACACAATAACAACGCAGAGACTGCGCCCCCGTCACCACGGGACCAAACACGCAAATCATTACGCATTCAGAGGGTACTATGGATTTCGAACACATTTCCCGCTCGCTGCTTCCGCTGTTGGGAGGTAAGGAAAATATCGCCAGCGCCGCGCACTGCGCCACGCGCCTGCGTCTGGTGCTGGTCGATGATTCGCTGGCCGACAAGAAGGCCATCGGCGAAATCGAAGGGGTGAAGGGCTGCTTTAATAACGCCGGCCAGATGCAGATTATCTTTGGCACCGGCATCGTGAACAAAGTCTACGCCGCGTTTATCCAGGCCGCCGGGATCGGCGAGTCCAGCAAGTCGGAAGCCGCCAATATTGCGGCGAGAAAGCTCAACCCCTTCCAGCGCATTGCGCGCCTGCTGTCGAACATCTTCGTCCCCATTATCCCGGCTATCGTCGCCTCCGGCCTGCTGATGGGCCTGCTGGGGATGGTAAAAACCTACGGCTGGGTCGATCCGAGCAACGCCATCTATATCATTCTCGATATGTGCAGCTCGGCGGCATTTATCATTCTGCCGATCCTGATTGGCTTCACCGCCGCGCGCGAATTTGGCGGCAACCCTTATCTCGGCGCAACCCTGGGCGGCATCTTAACCCACCCGGCGCTCACCAACGCCTGGGGCGTGGCCGCCGGTTTCCATTCGATGAACTTTTTCGGTCTGGAAATCGCCATGATCGGCTACCAGGGCACGGTATTCCCGGTGCTGCTGGCGGTATGGTTTATGAGCATCGTCGAGAAACAGCTGCGCCGGGTGATCCCTGACGCCCTCGATCTGATCCTGACGCCGTTCCTGACGGTTATCATTTCCGGTTTTATCGCTCTGCTGATTATCGGCCCCGCCGGCCGCGCGCTGGGCGATGGCATCTCGTTTATTCTTAGCACCCTGATCGCCCACGCCGGCTGGCTGGCCGGGCTGCTGTTCGGCGGCCTCTACTCGGTTATCGTGATCACCGGTATTCACCACAGCTTCCACGCCATTGAGGCCGGGCTGTTGGGCAACCCGTCGATCGGCGTCAACTTCCTGCTGCCGATTTGGGCCATGGCCAACGTCGCCCAGGGCGGCGCCTGTCTGGCGGTATGGTTTAAAACCAAAGATGCCAAAATCAAAGCCATCACCCTGCCCTCAGCCTTTTCCGCTATGCTGGGGATCACCGAGGCGGCGATATTCGGTATTAACCTACGCTTCGTGAAGCCGTTTATCGCGGCCCTTATCGGCGGCGCGGCGGGCGGCGCGTGGGTGGTTTCGATGCACGTCTACATGACGGCGGTCGGGCTGACGGCAATCCCCGGCATGGCTATCGTGCAGGCCAGCTCGCTGCTGAACTACATCATCGGGATGGTTATCGCCTTCGGCGTGGCCTTCACCGTTTCCCTGCTGCTGAAATACAAAACGGACGCTGAATAATGTCACTTCCTTCACGTTTGCCGGCAATTTTACGGGCCGTAATGCAGGGCCAGCCGCGCGCGCTGCGCGATAGCCACTATCCGCAGTGGCACCTGGCCCCGACCACCGGCCTGATGAACGATCCTAACGGCTTTATCGAATTTGCCGGGCGCTATCATCTGTTTTATCAGTGGAACCCGATAGCCTGCGATCATAAGTTCAAGTGCTGGGGGCACTGGAGCTCCGCCGACCTGCTGCACTGGCAGCATGAGCCGATCGCGCTGATGCCGGACGAAGAGTACGACCGCAGCGGCTGCTACTCGGGGAGCGCCGTCGATAACGACGGAAAATTGACCCTGTGCTACACCGGCAACGTGAAGTTTGAAGACGGCAGCAGAACCGCGTGGCAGTGCCTGGCAACGGAAAACAGCGACGGTACCTTTAGCAAAACCGGCCCGGTGCTGCCGCTGCCGAAGGGCTATACCGGCCACGTCCGCGACCCGAAGGTCTGGCAGCACGAAGGCCGCTGGTACATGGTCCTCGGCGCCCAGGACCTGCAAAAGCGCGGTAAGGTGCTGCTGTTCAGCTCCGCGGATTTGCACCAGTGGGAGGCGGAAGGCGAAATTGCCGGCAGCGACGTCAACGGCCTGCACGATGCCGGCTATATGTGGGAGTGTCCGGATCTGTTCCCGCTCGCCGACCAGCATATCCTGATCTGCTGCCCCCAGGGCATCGCCCGCGAGACCGACCGCTACCTCAACACCTACCCCGCCGTGTGGATGGCGGGCCGCTTCGACTACGCCAGCGCCAGCGCCAGCTTTGACCACGGCGCGCTTAATGAGCTGGATGCCGGGTTCGAATTTTACGCCCCGCAGACCATGCAGGCCGCCGACGGCCGTCGGCTGCTGGTCGGCTGGATGGGGGTTCCGGACGGCGAAGAGATGCGCCAGCCGACCCTCGCCCACGGCTGGATCCACCAGATGACCTGCCTGCGGGAGCTGGAGCTACGCGACGGAAAACTCTACCAGCATCCGGTGCGCGAACTGGCGGACCTGCGCGGTGAAGCCCGCGGCTGGCAGGGACCAACCCTGCCGCTGGCGCCAGTGGACATCGCCTTTGAGGTCGCACCCGGCGACGAGCTGGCGATTGATTTCGGCGGCGCCCTCAAGCTCACTCTCGACGCCGACGGCATTCGCCTCGAACGGCGCAGCCTGGCCTCCGACGAAGCGCTCTACCGCTACTGGCGGGGAGAGGTGCATGCCCTGCGGATTTTATGCGACAGCTCAAGCGCTGAGGTTTTCATCAACGGAGGGGAAGGCGTGATGAGCAGCCGCTATTTCCCGCAGTATCCCGGACAAATGATTTTCAGCGGTGCGACGCCGGCTGCATTCTGCTACTGGCCGCTGCGGCCATGCATGGTAGAATCAGCGTTTTAATTTCGGGCGTATGCTGTCGTGATGAAAACCAAACGCGTTACCATTAAAGATATCGCCGAGCTGGCGGGCGTCTCGAAAGCGACCGCCAGCCTCGTGCTGAACGGTCGTGGCAAAGAGCTGCGCGTGGCTCAGGAAACCCGCGAACGCGTCCAGACCATAGCCCGCGAGCAGCACTATCAGCCGAGCATTCACGCCCGCTCCCTGCGCGATAACCGCAGCCATACCATCGGACTGGTGGTGCCTGAAATCACCAACTACGGCTTCGCGGTCTTCTCCCATGAGCTGGAGATGCTGTGCCGCGAGGCGGGCGTTCAGCTGCTGATCTCCTGCACCGACGAAAACCCGGCTCAGGAAAGCATGGTGGTCAATAATATGATTGCCCGCCAGGTTGACGGGCTGATCGTCGCCTCCTGCATGCACAACGACGCGGATTATCTCAAGCTCAGCGAACAGCTGCCGGTAGTATTGTTTGACCGCAGCCCCAGCGGCAGCAGCCTGCCGCTGGTGATGACCGACTCCATCACCCCCACCGCCGAGCTGATCTCACGGATCGCCCCCCAACACGCCGACGAGTTCTGGTTTCTCGGCGGCCAGCCGCGGCTTTCGCCTTCGCGGGACCGGCTGGCCGGCTTCACCCAGGGACTGGCGCAGGCGGGCGTTGAGCTCCGCCCCGAATGGGTGATTAACGGCAACTATCATCCCAGCTCCGGCTACGAAATGTTTGCCGCGCTCTGCGCGCGGCTGGGGCGACCGCCGAAGGCGCTGTTCACCGCCGCCTGCGGCCTGCTGGAAGGGGTGCTGCGCTATATGAGCCAGCATAATTTACTGGATTCCGGCATCCACCTCGCCAGCTTTGATGACCACTATCTGTATGACTCGCTGTCGCTGCGCATTGATACCGTCCAGCAGGATAATCGCCAGCTGGCCTGGCACTGCTATGACCTCATCAGCCAGCTAATCGACGGCGCGGCCCCGGAGCCGCTGCAGCGCTACCTGCCGGCGACGCTGCAAATTCGTCACCAGGCAAAAATATGAGCGGCATTGGGTAAATTCTTAAGCGCATACTGATTGCAGCAGGGAGGCTAGTCAGTGAAGAAATATTCATATCCGTGGTTAATATCCGTCACCGTTTCTACGCTGCTGGTGATTTTTTTTGCCGTGGCGTGGAGCGTTGAAATCGACCGTGAAACATTTCTCAATCCGGTCGTGATTCGCGGCATGCTGTATGCCGCCTTAGCGCTGGCCCTGCTTATCATGGCCCTGTTTATCTGGTTAATCATCCGTAAGGGCGTCGTCAGCAATATGCCTCCTCGCCAGCTGTTCAACGCCATAGTCGGCAGTTTTGTGGTGACGTTTGCCCTCGCCATGTTAATTCAGCATGTGATACTGATCACCCTGACCTGGCTGCAGCCCGGTGAAGTATCAACCTATACCGCCCCCTACCAGTATGCCTCCGGCGGCTCGCGCAGCTGCTCCGGGGCGTACGTTGAAGAACCGGAGCTACAAAAAGAGATCCGCATCTGCTACCCCTTTGGCTACTATCCCGGTGACAACCGGATTACGATTATAAAACGCAGCAACGCGCTGGGCATCGTGATCCTGTATGCGCAAACGTCAACGGTCGATGACTAGTGGGCTATCCCAGCGCCTCGCTGCGCAGCCAGCTCTGCAGCAGCCTGCCGTTAGGCGTCATTTCGCTGTCCTGGCGCACGCACAGATAGTAATCCCGGCCGTCATCGATCGCCGCGTCGAAGATTTTCACCAGCTCGCCGCTGTTGAGGTACGGCGCGATCAGCGGTTCGCGCATCAGCGCGCAGCCCAGCCCGGCCTGCACGCCGGCGAGGGTTAACAGCCCGTCCTCGAACAGCGGCCCCGTCGATCGCGGCGGGCGCCTCACCCCCTGCTGCACAAACCACTGGTTCCAGGTGCTGCGCTCCTCGTCATGAAGCAGCGGCATCTGCAGCAGCTGCTCCGGCGTATCAATATGCCCGTGCAGGCGGATAAACGCCCGGCTGCACACCGCCACCATTCTGCCGGAAATCAGCTTTTCACTCTGATATCCCGCCCACTGCCCGTTGCCGAAGCGAATCGACATATCCGAGGCGTCGCTGAGGTAGTTACGGTGGTTGGCGTAAACCACGTTGATTTCGGTCTGCGGGTTGGCGTGGACAAATGACGGCAGGCGTGGAATAAACCAGCCCATGCCGAACAGCGGGATCAGGCTGATCGTCACCTGCTGGCTCTGGACCTGATCGACCAGATGCTCGGTGGCCTGGCGCAGAACGTTAAACGCCGCGCGAATGGAGCGGTAGTATTCGCGCCCCTGCAGGCTGAGGGTCAGCCGTCGCCCCTGCCGCTCGGTGAGCGGGATCTGCAGGTATCCTTCCAGCACCTTCAGCTGATGACTGACCGCCGACGGCGATATCGCCAGCTCCCGGGCGGCCAGGGTGATGCTGCCGAGACGGGCGATAGCTTCAAATGCGCGCACTGCCCGCAGCGGCGGATCGTTGACCAGGCCGCTTTCCGTCCATACTTCCCGCTCCACTGACTGTTCTGTTTTTTTCATATATTGATTTTCTTAGCGCTAAATGAGATCCGGTACGTTATTTAATTATATTAAATATCATATAGATAGATAAATTCGCGATCATAATAAGAAAGAATATATCCGTATTTTACAATTTAATTCATTTATTGGATGGTAGCCGTAATTTGAGCAAATTGTCGGGTAACTCGGTTGGACACACTCATACAACAATTCATCAATGGGATCATGCTGGGAAGCATCTATGCCCTTATCGCGCTCGGCTACACCATGGTGTACGGCATCCTGCGCATCATTAACTTTGCCCACGGCGATATTCTGATGATCGGCGCGCTGACGACGCTGTCGGCAATGAACGCGCTGAACGCCCATTTTCCCAACCTGCCGCCGCTGGCCCAGCTGATCCTGGCGCTAATGCTGGCTATGGCTGTATGCGCGCTGCTGGCGATGGCGGTTGAGCGCTTTGCCTACCGCCGCCTGCGCAACGCTCCGCGCCTGGCGCCGCTGATCTCGGGGATCGGCGTATCGGTGCTGCTGCAAACCGTGGCGATGATTATCTGGACCCGCAACCCGCAGATGTTCCCGCAGATCCTGCCGATGGAGCCGATCGCCATTACCCACGGCAGCGAAGCGCATCCGCCGGCGATCGTCACCGTGACCGGCATCGTCACCGTTGCGCTGGCTTTTGCGGTCATGCTCGGCCTGTGGCTGCTGGTGGAATTTACCCGCTTAGGCCGCGGCATGCGCGCGGTGGCGGAGAACCCGCGCATCGCCACGCTGATGGGGGTGAACCCCAACGCCATTATCACCCTCACCTTCGCGATTGGCGGCGCTTTTGCGGCGCTGGCGGGCGTCATGATGGCCAGCAACTACGGCAGCGCCAGCTTCTCAATGGGTTTTCTCCCCGGCATTAAGGCCTTCACCGCGGCGGTACTCGGCGGCATCGGCAATATTCGCGGCGCGATGCTCGGCGGCCTGCTGCTGGGGATCATCGAATCGCTGGGCGCCGGCTATCTCGGCGACCTGACCCACGGCGTCTTCGGCAGCAACTATCAGGATATTTTTGCCTTTATGGTGCTGATTGTGGTGCTGGTATTCCGTCCCGCCGGTTTACTCGGCGAGCGCGTCGCGCATCGGGCATAGGAAAAAATATGACAACGGCACAACTCGTCGCGGCCCCCGCCGCCTCCCGTCGCTTCTGGTCCGGCATGACCCTGTTTATCTGCGCGCTGCTGGTGGCGCCGATGGTCGCCAGCCAGCTCGGCGGCAACTACTGGGTGCGGGTCATCGACTTCGCCCTGCTGTACATCATGCTGGCGCTGGGTCTCAACATCGTGGTCGGCTACACCGGCCTGCTGGATATGGGCTTTATCGCCTTTTACGCCGTCGGCGCGTACCTGGCGGCGCTGCTGGCCTCCCCGCATCTGCTGGAGGCGTTCCCGCAGCTTCTGGCCTGGTTCCCTGACGGCCTGCACACCTCCTGGCTGCTGATTATTCCGTTCGCCGCGCTGGTGGCGGCGGGCTGCGGCATCGTGCTGGGCGCGCCGACCCTGAAGCTGCGCGGTGACTACCTGGCCATCGTCACCCTCGGCTTTGGCGAGATTATCCGCATTCTGATGCGCAACCTCGATCGCCCGGTGAATATTACCAACGGCGCAAAGGGCATTTCCGGCATCGATACGCTCAGCCTGTTTGGTCTTAAATTCAGCGGCGTCTATCACTGGTTCGGCGTTAAGGTTCCGGCGCTGTGGCTGTGGTACTACCTGCTGATGCTGGTGATTGTGGCGATTATTTTCGTCTGCCTGCGCCTGCAGCACTCGCGGATCGGCCGCGCCTGGCACGCCATCCGTGAGGATGAGGACGTTGCCCGGGCGATGGGCATTAATCTGCGTAACTATAAGCTGCTGGCATTCGCCATCGGCGCGTCGTTCGGCGGCGTCGCCGGGGCGCTGTTCGGCGCATTCCAGGGCTTTGTCTCCCCCGAATCCTTCACCCTGCAGGAGTCGATTGCGGTCCTGGCGATGGTGGTGCTCGGCGGAATGGGGCATATCCCAGGCGTTATCCTCGGCGCCGTGCTGCTGACCGCCCTGCCCGAGCTGCTGCGCAGCCAGGCCGCCCCGCTGCAGCAGGCGCTGTTTGGCGAAGTACTGATTGACCCGGAAATTCTGCGCCAGCTCTTTTACGGCCTGGCGCTGGTGCTGGTGATGCTGCTGCGCCCGCAGGGCATCTGGCCCGCCGGACATAAAGGAGCCAAAGCATGAGCCTGCTAAGCGTTAGCCATATGTCAAAGCGCTTCGGCGGCCTGACGGCGGTCGATAACGTCTCGCTCACCATCAACGAGGGCGAAATCTACGGTCTTATCGGCCCCAACGGGGCGGGTAAAACTACCTGCTTTAACCTGATAACCGGGCTCTATCCGGCGGACAGCGGCGAGTTCGCCATTGCCGGTCAGCCCTACTTCCCGAAGAACATCGAGAAAGTCACCGCCGCCGGTATCGCCCGCACCTTCCAGAACGTGCGGCTGTTTAACCAGATGTCGGTGCTGGAAAACGTGATGGTCGGCCGCCACGTACGCACCCGCAACGGCCTGTGGGCGGCGCTAAGCCGCCACCGCCGCGCCCGCGCCGAAGAGGCGCAAACCCGCGAGCTGGCGTGGCACTGGCTGGAGTATACCGGCATCGCGCAGTTCGCCCACTACCGCGCCTGCGACCTCGCCTACGGCCACCAGCGGCGTCTGGAGATTGCCCGCGCGCTGGCTACCGATCCGCGTCTGCTGGCGCTGGATGAGCCGGCCGCCGGGATGAATGCCGCGGAAAAAGTGGCGCTTGGCGAGCTGCTGCTGCGCATCCGTAACGACGGCAAAACGCTGCTGATGATTGAGCACGACGTCAAGCTGGTGATGGGGATCTGCGATCGCCTGATGGTGCTGGACTATGGCAAAACGCTGGCCAGCGGCACGCCTGAAACCGTACGTCGCGACCCGGCGGTTATCGCCGCCTGGCTGGGAGGAAATGCGCATGTCTGATCTGTTAACCGTCAGCGGTCTTGGGGTGCACTACGGCGGCATCCAGGCGGTACGCGAGGTGTCGTTTAGCGTCCAGGAGGGCGAGCAGACGACGCTTATCGGCGCCAACGGCGCGGGCAAAAGCTCCACCGTCCGCGCCGTTACCGGCCTGGAGCCGTTTAGCGGCGACATCTTCTTCAACGGCAGGCCGGTACGCAAACGCCGGGCCGAAACGCTGCTGCGTGAAGGGCTGGTGATGGTGCCGGAAGGCCGCGGCATTTTCGCCCGCATGACGGTGCTGGAAAATCTGCAGATGGGCGCCTGGCTGCGCCGCGACGGCGCGGCGGTTAAGCGGGAGATGGACGACATCTTCAGCCAGTTTCCCCGCCTCGGCGAGCGCCAGCATCAGCTGGCCGGGCTGCTCTCCGGCGGCGAACAGCAGCTGCTGGCGCTGAACCGCGCCCTGCTCAGCCGCCCGCGATTGCTGATCCTCGACGAGCCGTCGATGGGGCTGGCGCCGCTGATGGTGGAGAATGTTTTTCGCGTTATTGCCACCCTGCGCCAGCGCGGCGTGGCGCTGCTGCTGATCGAGCAGAACGCGCGCCTGGCGCTGGAGGCCACCGACAGCGCGTGGGTGATGGACAGCGGCAGCATCGTTGAGCGCGGCGCATCGCAGGCGCTGCTGGCCGACGACCGCATTGCACAGATTTATTTGGGCGAAATGCCCGTTTAACACACCAACCAACATCAGGGAAAAACAATGAAAACAGCAAAAATCAGTGCGCTCAGCGCCGCTATTGTGCTCAGCGGTTTTGCCTCAACCGCCGCATGGTCCGCCGCTGGCGAAACCGTCACTATCGGCCTTGCCGGCCCGCTAACCGGCCCTTCCGCGCGTATCGGCAAGGACCTGGAAAACGGCGCCCGGCTGGCCATTGACGATATCAACAAGCAGCACCCGACGATCGGCGGCAAGGCGGTAACCTTTAAGCTGCAATCAGAAGACGACCAGTCTGACCCGCGCACCGCGGTAGCCGTGGCTCAGCGCCTGGTGGATAGCGGCGTGGCGGGCGTGGTCGGCCACTGGAATACCGGCACCAGCATTCCGGCGGCGCGGGTCTATCACGACGCCGGGATCGCCCAGGTTGCGCCGGTGGCGACCGGTCATGCGTATACCAAACAGGGCTTCGATACCAGCTTCCGGGTGATGGGCCATGACGATGACGGCGGCCAGTTTGCCGGCCAGTACGCGGTGCAGACCCTGAAGGCCAAACGCATTGCGGTGATCGACGATCGCACCGCCTTCGGCCAGGGCCTGGCGGATGAGTTTATTAAGTCGCTGAAGGCCCAGGGGATCGATATCGTCGATCGCCAGTACGTCGATGACAAAACGGTGGACTTCAGCGCCGTGCTGACGGCGATTCGCAGCAAAAACGCCGATCTGATCTTCTTCGGCGGCGTCGACAGCCAGGCCGCACCGCTGGCGCGCCGCATCAAGCAGCTGGGGCTCAGCGCCACCCTGATGGGCGCAGGCGGCTTCGTCAGCCAGACCTTCCTGCAGTTGGCGCAAAAAGAGGGCAACGGCGTGGTGGCGCTGGAGCCGGGGCTGCCGGTAGAGCAGATGCCGGGCGGCAAGGCCTTCGAGCAGGCCTATCAGTCGCGCTATCACACCCATATCGAGCTGCACGCGCCGTTCGCCTACGACGCTACGCGCGTGCTGGTCGCGGCGATGGAAAAAGCCGACTCCGTCGATCCGGCCGTCTACCTGCCCGCCCTGCGCGCCATCAGCTACTCAGGCGTTACCGGGCAGATCGCCTTTGATAAAGAGGGCAACCTGAAGTCGCCAACCTTTACCGTCTACAAAGTCGTCGACGGTAAATGGCAGCCGCAAACCGTACTCGGCGGCGGCGCCACGAAGTAACGCAGTGAGGCAACGTGATGAGTGATAATAATGAGCTGGGCATTCTCGCCCGCCGCAAAATTGAAGCAGAGATTATTAAGCCGATTTACGACATCCTGGTCCGCGAGATTGGCAAAGCTCGCGCCCAGGCGGTCATCGGCGAGGCGATTGAAAACGCCGCCATTGAGGCGGGGAAAACCTTCGCCGCCAAAGAGCCCAACGGCGCGGATATCCAGAGCTTTGTCGCCCTGCAGTATCTGTGGGAAAAGGACAACGCGCTGGAGGTCACCGTGCTGGATGCCGACGATCGGCAGTACAACTACAACGTTAACCGCTGCCGCTATGCCGAAATGTATCACCAGATGGGCCTCGGCGAGATTGGCCACCTGCTCTCCTGCGCCCGCGATGACAAGTTTATCGTCGGCTATGCTCCGGAGGTTGAGCTGACCCGCACGACGACCATTATGCAGGGCGCGCCGTGCTGTGATTTCCGCTATCGCGTAAAGAAGGACCCATCATGATAACCGTCAACGGCGAGCGCCTGTGGGCAACGCTTAACGCAATGGCGACCATCGGCGCGACGCCCGCCGGCGGCGTCACCCGGCTGACGCTGAGCGAAGAGGACCGCCAGGCCCGGGATCTGCTGCGCGACTGGGCGCTGGAGGCGGGATTTGGCTACCGGGTCGATAGCATGGGCAATATGTTTATCCGCCGGGCGGGTAAAAACCCGGCGCTGGCGCCGGTGCTGACCGGTTCGCACGTCGACTCCCAGCCGCTGGGCGGCCGCTATGACGGTATCTACGGCGTACTGGCGGGGCTGGAGGCGCTGCGGGCGCTTAACGAACGCGGCAGCGAAACCGAGCGCGATATCGTGCTGGTGAACTGGACCAACGAAGAGGGCGCGCGCTTTGCCCCGGCGATGCTCGCCTCCGGCGTGTGGGCCGGGCAGTTCAGCGAAGAGTGGGCCCTTGCCCGCGAAGATCGCACCGGCGTCAGCGTCGGCGCGGCGCTGGAGGCTATCGGCTATCGCGGCCAGCACCCGACGGCCGCATTTCCCCTGCACGCCTGCTACGAGGTGCATATCGAACAGGGGCCGATTCTGGAAGACGAAGGAATTGATATCGGCCTCGTGCACGCGGCAATGGGCCAGCGCTGGTTCAACGTCAGCCTGACCGGCTTCGCCGCCCACGCCGGCACCACGCCGATGGGCAGCCGTCGCGATGCGCTAACCGCTTTTGCCGAGCTGGCGCTGGCGGTGGAAGAGATCGGTCTTGCCCACCAGCCAGACGGCCGCGCGACGGTCGGCACCGTGCAGGTGACGCCGGGTTCGCGCAACGTGGTGCCCGGCCGCGTGGAGTGCAGCGTCGAGTTTCGCCATCCGCAAAGCGACGCCCTCGAAGCGATGGAGCTCGCGCTGCGCCGCGCCGCCGCAGCGCTGGGCGAACGCGGCGTGACGGCAGAGGTCGAGCGCATTTTTGACTACGCGCCCATCGCCTTCGATCCCGACTGCCTGGCGCGCAGCGAACGGGCCGCCCAGGCGCTCGGCTACAGCGCCAGACGGATGGTTTCCGGCGCCGGGCACGATACCTGCTATATCAGCAAGGTAGCCCCCGCCAGCATGATATTTATCCCCTGCGAGAAGGGGATTAGCCATAATGAGGCCGAAAATATTCTGCCCGCCTGGGCCGAAAAAGGGGCCAACGTCCTGCTGCACAGCCTGCTGCTGGCGGCAAACGAGGCGTAACCCCCCCGCGTATGAAAACCAATGGCCCGCAGCGGGCCATTTTTAAAACCTAGTGTTTTTTACGGTTGCGGCGCATATCGATGGTCACCGCGGCCACGATAATGATGCCTTTAATAATATCCTGCACGTAGGCATCCACCCCGACGAAGGTGAAGCCGCTTTTAATCAGCCCCAGGATCACCGCCCCTATCAGCGTTCCGGTAATCCGCCCGACGCCGCCCATCAGGCTGCTGCCGCCGATCACCGCGGCGGCAATGGCGTCCAGCTCATAGGACATCCCCATGCTCGACTGGCCGCTGCTGACGCGCGCCGCCAGCACCACGCCGGCGAGGCCGGAGAGCGCGCCGGCAATGGTATAAACGATAACCAGATACTTGTTGACGTTGATGCCGGAAACTTTCGCCGAGGTCATGTTGCCGCCGATGGCGTAGACGTATTTACCGTAGCGGGTATGCTTTAGCGCGACATGGAACAGCGCGGCGATCACAAAGAAAATAATGACCGGCATCGCCCCCTGCCCCACGGCGGTAAAGCTGTCGGACAGGAAGCTAATCGGGTTGCCCTGGGTGTAATACTGCGCGAGACCGCGGGCGGAGACCATCATCCCGAGGGTGGCGATAAACGGCGGGATCCCGGTGCGGGTCACCAGAAAACCGTTGGTCAATCCGCAGAGCAGGCCGACGCCGATCCCGGCCAAAACGGGGATCGCCGCCGGCAGGTTGACCAGCGACGGAAACATCGGCGTCAGGCTGTCCGATGTCTGCGCCAGGCTCGCCGCCACCACCGCCGCAAGGGCGATAACCGAACCGGAGGAGAGGTCAATCCCGGTGGTAATAATCACCTGAGTCACCCCAACGGCGATAATACCGATAATTGCCACCTGTAAAACAATCAGCACCAGGCGGTTGCTATTCATTAAAAATGATTGGTCGCGAACGAACCAGCCGGCAATTTCAAAAGTCAGGGCAATCACCACCATGACGATAAATATCCCGGTATCTTTCGGCATTTTATGCCGCAGATGACGAAAGAAAGAGGGTTTCTCATTTACGGGAGCTGCGGTCAATTTCATATTGCTCATTCTCTACGCCTCAATTGGATGCTAGCGACAAAATGGTTTCCTGATCGGCCTCATCTTTTTCAAGGATGCCGGTAATACGCCCTTCGTGCATGACCATCACGCGGTCACTCATCCCGAGAATTTCCGGTAGTTCAGAAGAAACCATAATCACCGCGACGCCACGGTTCGCCAGTTCGCTAATCAGATGGTAAATTTCAGCCTTCGCTCCCACGTCAATACCGCGGGTCGGCTCATCGAGAATTAATATTTTGGGCTGGGCTAAGAGCCAGCGGGCAATCAGTACTTTTTGCTGATTACCGCCGCTGAGGTTATTAATAATTTGATCCATCGTCGGAGTTTTTATATTCAGGCGGCGGATCTGCGCCATACAGTCTTCCGCCATTTTCATATGTTTCACGAACCCGCTTTTGCCGACATATTCCGGCATATTGACGATGCTCATATTCTCCAGCACCGACAGGACGAGGAACAGGCCTGACTTTTTGCGATCCTCGGTCAGCAGCGCCATCCCTTTTTCGATGGCCACGGAAGGAGAATCGATCTTCACCGGGACGCCATCAATCAGGACCTCTCCGTCGTCAAAGCTCTCCATGCCGAACAGACACTCCATCACCTCGCTGCGTCCGGCCCCGACCAGCCCGGCAACGCCGAGGATTTCGCCGCGACGCACGCTGAAGCTGATGTCATCGAAATAGCCCTTTCGCGACAGATTCCGCACGCTCAGGACATCCTCCCCAATCGTATTATTGAATTTTGGGAACAGCTGGGTTAATTCACGCCCGACCATCTGGGTAATTAACGACTGGCGGGTGTACTCCGCCGTCTGTTTACTGTCCACCCAGCTGCCGTCGCGAAAGACGCTGACTTCATCGGTGATAGCAAAAATCTCATCCATCTTATGGCTGATATAGATGATGGCTTTACCCTGCGCGCGGAGGTCGCGAATAATCGTAAACAGGTGCGCGACCTCCCCTTCGGTTAATGCCGAGGTCGGCTCATCCATAATGACGATATCGGCGTTCCACGAGACCGCTTTGGCAATTTCGACCATCTGCTGGGCGGCGATGCTAAGATCGCCCACCAGCCGATCGGCAGCGAGGCGAATATTGAGTTTATTCAGCAGCGCCTGGGTCTGGCTAATCAGCTGGCGATGATCGACAAAGCCATACTTCATCGGCTCGCGGCCCAGCCAGATATTTTCCGCCACCGTCATATGCGGCACCAGATTAAGCTCCTGGTGGATCATCGAGATCCCCGATCGCAGCGCATCCATCGTGTTCTGAAACTGAACCGGCTGGCCTTTGACTCTTATTGCGCCCTTATCGGGCCGGTAAATCCCGATAAGGCATTTCATTAGCGTGGATTTACCGGCCCCATTTTCGCCCATCAGCGCGTGCACCGTTCCCGGGCGCACGCGTAATGAGACATTATCGAGCGCCTTCACGCCGGGAAAGAACTTGCTGATACCTTCGGCTTCTAGGGCAAAAGCGTTCATACATCAACCTCCGTACCGCTGGGCCTGGAATGGTTATTTTTGGTTGCGGCTGACGAAATCAGACATGTTTTCTTTGGTAATCAGCTGGTAGGGGACGTCGATGAATTTTTCTACTTTCTCACCGTTAGCCAGCTTGATGGCGGCGTTGACCGCGCCTTCACCCTGACCTTTCGCGTCCTGGAAAATCGTGGCGATCATCTTGCCGTTTTTGAGCATCTGCAGCGCGTCGGGGGTGCCGTCAACGCCGGCGATCAGAATATGATTTGGGTTGCTGCCCAGCGCCTGCAGCGCGCCAATGGCCATTTCATCATTGTTTGACGCAATGGCCTGGATATCTTCCCCGCTGGTCATCCAGTTGCTCACCACGTCCACCGCGTCATTACGCATGAATTTGGCGGTCTGCTTTTGCACAATTTTAATATTCGGGTATTTTGCCACTACCTCTTCCACGCCCCTGGTGCGGTCGCGGGTCGATTCATTCGCCAGATCGCCCAGCAGGATCGCGACGTTTCCTTTACCGTTCATCGCCTTCGCCAGCGCTTCCATCTGCAGACGACCGGCGAGGACTGAATCCGAGCCGACGTAGGCCATTTTGTCCGTCAGCGGCAGCTGCGGGCGACGGTTAACGAACACCAGCGGAATACCGGCTTTGGTCGCCTGATCTATAATCGGTTTCACCGCGTTGGTGTCGACCGGGGCAACGATGATGGCATCAACGCCCTGGCCGATGAAGTTCTGAACCTGCTGGAGCTGCTGCGCCACGTCGCCCTTGGCGTCTTCAACCTGCGACTTGACGCCATCTTTTTGCATCTCTTTTTGCATTGCGGTACGCAGGATCGTCAGAAAGTTATCATCAAAAAGCGCCATCGAAACGCCGACGGAAATATCTTTTGCCATAACAACCGCAGGCAACATACAGGCTAACAAAGAGGCAACAATCGTTTTCTTGATATTCACAGTTGATCCTTGAGCGTCGTTGATACGCCAGTTTATTGAGATAAATGAAAAATTCATTTCATAAATAACGAGGCAAACACCTGCCTGTCCTTCGGCCAGAGCACGCGTCTCTGCCAGCGCCGTCGGCTCACCTTTCGTTTAAAACCGCTAAAATCAGTTGATTTATAATGAATTATTAAAACAGCAGTTCATTAATCATCTACGCTTGCGGTCATCACATTTCAGTCAATTTGTTTCATTAACAACTAATTTGAAACTTTTATAATTAAATAACTGAAATGAAAATTTTAAAACCACGTAGTAACAGAACTTTGACAGATATCTAACATTGCTGCATAAACGAGCGAAAAATGAGAGGCGGCCAGCAGTTTGCTCACGAGCCGATGGGGCGGGACTGGCATTCAGCAGGAGATGGTTTCATTGGGGAATCATTCATGGATGGACATGCTTTATCATGGATAGACACTGGAACGATGCGCCGCCGGGAGCGTAGACTGCGCCCTTCCGGTTCTCCCGATCTCGACAGGACAGTTATGCTGCGCTCCTCAATCTATCAGCCGCTGATATTCGCAACGGCGCTATCGCTGTCCGCTTTCGCCCAGGCCGCACCTGATGTCGAGGTGGGCTTTTCACCGGAGGGGTCGGCCCGGCAGCTGGTTCTACAAACGATTAATAAGGCCCACATCTCGATCCGCATGATCGCCTACGCCTTTCAGGCTCCAGATATTGCCCGTGCGCTGGTGGCCGCCAAGGATCGCGGCGTTGACGTGCGGATCGTGGTGGATAAAAAGCGCAACCGCGCGAAAGCCAGCCGGCTCATGATGCAATATATGGTGCAACATGGCGTGCCGCTCCGCGTCGATGGCCACTATCACATTCAGCACGACAAGACGATTATCGCCGATGGCGCAACGGTGGAAACCGGGTCATTTAACTACGCCCCTTCGGCGGAAACGATGAATAGCGAAAACGTGGTGGTTATTCGTAACCGGCCGGAGATTGCGAGGAAGTATATCGCGCACTGGCGATCGCGGTGGGCGCAGGGTACTCCCGCCGGCGGGCTATAAGCGCACTAAATAGCCGCCCGCAGGCTAGTGGATAATTTTAAGCGTCAGCTCATAGGGGCTGGTTTTACCCTCATCGCGCGCGCCGCCCATTTGGTACACGCGAACGGTATATTTCCCGCCGGTCGCCAGGCGCTGCTCGAAATCGCCTTCACGCATGGAGCCATTAAAAACCGTTTCATTAGCCGGGTTAATGACGTTGAAATAGGGATGGTGGGCGCTGCTTTTCATACTGACGCGCATCGTCTGGCCCGCTTTAGCCACCAGCGTATAGTCTTTCACATCGGCCCCGCTCACCGCATTATGGAGCGTGGCGCCGCTGGTGCCTTTAGCGAAATGAATCGGCTGGGTATTTATTATTTTATAATTTGCCAGCGATAATACCGGCGTTAATAAACAACCAGCACAGATCAAGCCGCCAACAATTAGCTTTAATTTTCTCATTTAATTAACACCTTATGTTTTTATACCCGCTGTTATATCACATAAAGTGGCCGGGTCCGTTCCCGTTATTTCCCCCGATGGAGTAAATCCTGATAAATAGCGGTCAACTGGCCGCCCGGACGAAACTCCTTTTTAATCCACTGGGTCACCTGCCCGGTCGCCGCGTGCTGGGTGGCGAGGAGCATTCCCGAATCCTGGCGCGGGTTGTGGATCTGGCGCGTCACCAGCAGCCGCTCGTCCATCGCTTCATGGACCATATAATCCGGCAGAAAGCCAATTCCCTCGCCGAGGATCTGGCACTGGCACTTGGTATTAAAATCCGGCACCAGGATCGCCTCCTGACCATGCAGCAGCCAGCCGACCTTTTTATTAATCGTATTCGCGGTGTCTTCCACCATGATATTCGGATACAGGCGCAGCTGGCTTTCGGAGATAGGCTCCGGCATAAACGCCAGCGGGTGATCCGGGGCAATGGCGAATACCCAGCGAATCGCGCCGATTTCGGTGTAATCAATGCCGCCGCCGTCAAGCAGCGTATCCGGGGCGCCGATGGCAATGTTGGCCTGATTATTAATAATGGCGTCCCAGACGCCGTTATAAACCTGGGTGGTGACGGTTATCTGGCAGGTGGGAAACTGTTTTTTAAGCACCTGCAGCAGGCGCGCGGTGTGGCGCGGCGTATACAGCAGCTGATTAATGCAGATCCGCACCCGCGCCTCGATGCCCTGGGCGATGGTATCGATGCTGCGCTTGATGGCGTGGAAATCATTCAGCAGGTCGGTGGCTTTGCGAAAAAGGTAGTAGCCGGATTCGGTGAGCTCAATGCTGCGGGTATTGCGGGTAAACAGCACCACGTCCAGCCCGGTCTCCATCCGCTTAATGGTATAGCTGATGGCGGAGGTCGTGAGCCCCAGCTCATCCGCCGCCTTGCTAAAGCTGCCAAAGCGCGCCGCCGTGGTAAACGCCAGAAGATTCTCTTCGGTAAAAATTGAGTTCATGCGCCCGCTCCTGCTCTCGTCAACCGGCCATCCGCTAAATTCTCATGCTGAATGTATTTGCTGCGCTGATGATTGGGCAACCATTTTTGAATAACTTTTAACGCCATGCTGACAGCCTGGCCGAAGGAGCTCCCGGTTCCTTCGGCCAGCGGCGTCGTTTCAGGCCTCGGGTTTCGACGTCGCTTCGCTCAGCCGACGGCCGGTATACTCGGAAATAAGGCCGACGCAGTTGCCGGCAAAGAAGCCCAGCAGCGTCACCGGCCAGTTCAGCCCGGAGGCGAAGAATAGCGTCATGCCGAGAAAGCCGCCGGGAATAAATGAAGTCAGAGCAAACCGTCCCTGCCAGACAATCACGGCCGAGAACGGCACCGTGACGATGACGCTGGCCCAGAAGCCCGATATACCGCTCAGCGCGGCGACCCATCCCGAGGCCAGCGCCGCAAGAAACGCCCACACCGCCCCGGAATAGTTAACAAACAGGCTTTTGATAAACCCCTCTTTTCCCCCGCCCGCGGCGTAAAAACTGCAGAAGGCGACGAAGCCAATCGTACCTAATAATTCCCAGCCGTGCTCAAGCCCAACCTGCGAGGAGATCAGCTGCCAGACGCCGGCGCTAATTCCGACAGTAATCCCCGTAGCCGTGAGTCCGTTCATCTTGTCCTCCTCCGGATAATCGTTTCCAGGAGTCGTTATTACGTTCGGCAACTATATATAAATAAAACCCGATTGCATTAAGGGGAATACGGAGAAACCAGCAAAGGGTGCACCACCGCACAGTCTGCATCCATTATTAAATAAAATTCAACAATCGGCCGCTTTCCGGCGAATAAATTTTAAGCGGGTTCTTTTATCATTTTTTCATTGCTATTCTCAGCCCATCGACCAAAAGCATCAGCGCAAATTTATCCGGAGCCGGTTTATGTCCAGGGAAAATCTCATCACTGAATACCTGTTAGCGGCGGAGCAAGGAAACCTCGCACAATTAAAACAGTGCCTGCTCCAGGGCGTTAATATTAACAGCACTAACCGCCTCGGCCAGACGGCAATTGTCCTTGCCAGCCTCCATCAACACTATGACTGCGTGGAGCAGCTTATCGATGCGGGAATCGATATTAATAAACAGGACCAGACCTGTTTTACCCCCTTCCTGCTAAGCTGCCTGAATAATGATTTAACGCTGCTGCGTTTAATTCTTCCCGCCGCTCCGGACCTGAATTGTTTAACTCGTTTCGGCGGAGTCGGCCTGACCCCAGCCTGTGAAAAAGGCCATCTGGCGATCGTCAAAGAGCTGCTGACGCACACCGCGATTAACGTTAATCACACCAACTTTGTCGGCTGGACGCCGCTGCTGGAAGCCATCGTGCTCAACGACGGCGGCGACACGCAGCAGGCGATCGTTGCGCTGCTGCTGGAGCACGGCGCCAGCCCGCATATGACCGATAAATATGGCCGAACTCCGCTGGAGCTGGCGCGGGATAAAGGCTTTAGCGAAATAGCCCGGCTGCTGATTGCCGCGGGCGCCTAGCCGAGGAGAACCGCTATCGACACCTCCGGACGGCGGTGTGTGCAAGCGCTAACTGCGGACGAACGGTTTCTCGCACAGCGCGGCAGCGGGCGGGTTGAACAGCTCTTTTCCCGGGCGGTAAATCTGTTTGTTCCGGGTCCGCAGCGGATGCTGACGCTGCTTTGCGCGGATTACGATAACGCGCCCAACAGCTGTAGGTTGGCACTCACACACTTTGACAATCTGTTGCGGCCCGGCCAGCCGGTTCGCTTTCTTGATTCAGGCATCGCGTTCGGCGATAGCGGATGGATAGAGACATCGCTATGCCGGCGCTGGCAAATGGCCAAACCGACGCTGAGCGTCGACCGCCTGCGGCATATTCCGTGGCGGCGCTGGAGCCAAACGCTCCGCCAGCAGCTGCGCGAAGATGAAACTTTATTTCTCTATCGCGGCAATAATCCTTTTCATCAGGAAATTAGCCGGCAATTACGGCAACGCCGCCGCATTTTACTAGCGGCCCTGCAGCAGGGAGAAGAAATTACGCCTGCGGTATCCTCGATGCTGGGGTTGGGTATTGGCCTGACGCCGTCGGCGGATGATTACCTGGTTGGCATGAGCACTATTTTATTGCTCCCAGGACACCCGGCAGAAAAATACCGGGAAGATTTTTTATTGGCCCTCCAGCGCACCGGGAATAATACCACGACGCTCAGCGCCATAACCTTAGAGGCTGCATTAAACCAGCGTTACAGAGAAAGTATTGCGCGCTTTATTCATTATTTACTGAATGAACCAGAATCTTTTTCTGTCGACGCTATTGGCGATATTAAAAATATTGGCTCAAGTTCCGGCTGCGACATGCTGTACGGCATGGCGGACGCCTGCGCCCTGAGCCAGGCGTATGGAGGAAATGATGTCAGTTAAAATAATCGTTAAGCCAAATACCTATTTTGATTCCGTTTCGCTGATGTCGATTTCGACGCGGGCTAATAAGCTCGACGGCGTCGAGCAGGCGTTTGTGGCGATGGCCACGGAAATGAACAAAGGGGTGCTGAAAAATCTCGGGCTGCTGACGCCGGAGCTGGCGGCAGCGAAAAACGGCGACCTGATGATCGTCATTAAGGGTCGCGACGGCGCGGACAACGAACAAACCCTGGCGGCCATCGAAGAGCTGTTCCACAACAAGGCGCAGAGCGGCCAGCATGAAGCCCGTTATGCCACGCTTGCCAGCGCCAAAAAGCATCTTCCCGAGAGCAATCTCGCGGTGATTTCGGTCAACGGCCTGTTCGCCGCCCGGGAAGCCCGCCAGGCGCTGCAAAACGACCTTAACGTTATGCTGTTCTCCGATAACGTCACGGTAGAAGAGGAGCTGGCGCTTAAGCAGCTGGCCCATGAAAAAGGTCTGCTGATGATGGGACCGGACTGCGGTACCGCCATTATTAACGGCACCGCCCTGTGCTTTGGCAACGCGGTGCGCCGCGGCAATATCGGGATTATCGGCGCTTCCGGCACCGGCAGCCAGGAGCTGAGCGTCAGGATCCACGATTTCGGCGGCGGCGTATCGCAGCTTATCGGCACCGGCGGCCGCGATCTGAGCGAAAAAATCGGCGGCCTGATGATGCTGGACGCCATCGGGATGCTGGAAAACGATCCGCAGACCGAAATCATCGTCCTGATCTCCAAACCCCCGGCTCCGACGGTGGCGCGGAAGGTCGTTGAGCGCGCTCGCGCCTGCCGCAAGCCGGTGGTGGCCTGCTTCCTCGGTCGCGCCGAAGCGCCTGCGGATGAGAGCGGCCTGCAGTTTGCCCGCGGAACCTACGAAGCGGCGCTGAAAGCGGTCGCGCTCTGCGGCATTACGCCCGCAGACGACGATCGCCAGGCTGCCGATCGGGCGCTGATTGCCGAGGTTCGCGGGCGCCTGACTCCGCAGCAGAAGTATATTCGCGGCCTGTTCTGCGGCGGCACCCTGTGCGATGAAACGATGTTCGCGCTGCTGGAAAAAGAGGCCGAGGTCTACAGCAATATCCAGCCCGATCCGGCCCTGCGCCTGACGGATATCAACCGCAGCATTAAGCATACCTTCCTCGATTTTGGCGACGACGACTTCACCAACGGCAAGCCGCACCCAATGATCGACCCGACCAACCGCATCCAGCGGCTATTGCAGGAGGCCCGCGATCCGCAGGTCGGCGTCATCGTCATGGATTTCGTGCTCGGCTTCGGCTCCCATGAAGACCCGGCCGGCGCGATGCTGGAGGCGATTAAGCAGGCGCAGGCTATTGCCGCCGCCGACGGGCGCCCGCTGGCGATCCTCGGCTACGTGCTGGGCACCGACCTCGACGCCCCTTCCCTGGAGCAACAGCGCCGCATGCTTAGCGATGCGGGCGTCATTCTGACCAGCAGCAGCAGCCATACCGGCCTGCTGGCGCGCGAGTTTATCTGCAAAGGAGAGAAAGCCTGATGAGCCAGCCACTATTCAACCAGCCGCTGAACGTGATTAACGTTGGGATCGCCCTGTTCAGCGACGATCTGAAAAAGCAGCACGCCGCCGTTACCCAGCTCGACTGGACGCCGCCGGGCCAGGGAAATATGCGGATAGTACAGGCGCTGGACGCCATCGCCGACTCCGCGCTGGCCGACAAAATCGCCGCCGCCAACCGGCAGGCGCTGGAGCGCATTATTCAGTCGCACCCGGTGCTGACCGGCTTCGACCAGGCCATTAACGTGGTTCCCGGCATGACCGCCAAAACCATTCTCCACGCCGGGCCGCCGGTGCAGTGGGAGCAGATGTGCGGCGCGATGAAGGGCGCGGTGACCGGGGCGCTGGTGTTTGAAGGCCTGGCACAGGATCTGGATGAGGCCGCAGAGCTGGCGGCTTCCGGGGAGATCATCTTCTCGCCGTGCCACGAGCACGACTGCGTCGGCTCAATGGCGGGCGTCACATCGGCCTCAATGTTTATGCATATTGTCGAGAATAAAACCTACGGCAACGTGGCGTTTACCAACATGAGCGAGCAGATGGCGAAGATCCTGCGCATGGGGGCCAACGACCAGAGCGTGATCGATCGCCTCAACTGGATGCGCGACGTTCAGGGACCGATGCTGCGGGATGCGATGAAGATCGTTGGCGAAATCGATCTGCGCCTGATGCTGGCTCAGGCTCTGCATATGGGCGACGAGTGCCACAACCGCAACAATGCGGGCACCACCCTGCTGATCCAGGCGCTGACGCCGGGCATTATCCAGGCCGGCTACTCCGTCGAGCAGCAGCGCGAAGTCTTCGAGTTTGTCGCCAGCAGCGACTACTTCTCCGGCCCGACGTGGATGGCGATGTGTAAAGCGGCGATGGATGCGGCCCACGGCATTGAATACAGCACCGTGGTCACCACCATGGCGCGCAACGGCGTCGAGTTCGGCCTGCGCGTCAGCGGCCTGCCGGGAGAGTGGTTTACCGGCCCGGCCCAGCAGGTTATCGGCCCGATGTTTGCCGGCTATAAACCGGAAGACTCCGGGCTGGATATCGGCGATAGCGCGATTACCGAAACCTACGGCATCGGCGGTTTTGCGATGGCGACGGCCCCCGCTATCGTCGCGCTGGTTGGCGGCACGGTTGAGGAGGCTATCGATTTTTCACGCCAGATGCGCGAAATCACCCTCGGTGAAAACCCCAACGTCACCATTCCGCTGCTCGGCTTTATGGGCATCCCGACCGCTATCGATATCACCCGCGTCGGCAGCAGCGGCATTCTACCGGTGATCAATACCGCCATCGCGCATAAAGATGCCGGGATCGGCATGATCGGCGCCGGCATTGTCCACCCGCCGTTCGCCTGCTTTGAAAAGGCGATTTTGCGCTGGAGCGAGCGCTACCTCGCGTAGCAAAGAGTAGTCCGGGAGCGGCGCAGGCGCCGCGTCCGGGCAACGGTGAACAACAAGCTCTCTTACCCTCTGTAGCGGAATCTGGACAATGAAAGAACTCGTGGTCGTTGCCATTGGCGGCAACAGCATCATAAAAGATAACGCCAGCCAGTCGATTGAGCATCAGGCCGAGGCCGTGAAAGCCGTGGCGGATACGGTGCTGGAGATGCTGGCATCGGACTATAACATCGTGCTGACCCACGGCAACGGGCCGCAGGTCGGGCTGGATTTACGTCGCGCCGAAATCGCCCACGAGCGCGAAGGCCTGCCGCTAACGCCGCTGGCCAACTGTGTCGCCGATACCCAGGGCGGCATCGGCTATCTGATCCAGCAGGCGCTCAATAATCGCCTGGCCCATCGCGGCGAGCAAAAGGCGGTCACGATCGTCACCCAGGTTGAGGTGGATAAAAACGATCCGGGGTTTGCTCATCCCACCAAGCCGATTGGCGCATTTTTTAGCGCCGCCCAGCGCGACGAGCTGCAGCGGGCGCATCCCGACTGGCGCTTCGTCGAAGATGCCGGACGCGGCTATCGCCGGGTGGTAGCCTCGCCGGAGCCAAAACGCATCGTCGAGGCCGAGGCCATTAAAACCCTCACCCGCCAGGGCTTCCTGGTGATTGGCGCCGGCGGCGGCGGCATTCCCGTAGTGCGCGGCGAACAGGGCGATTATCAGAGCGTGGATGCGGTCATCGATAAAGACCTTTCCACCGCGCTGCTGGCGCGGGAAATTCACGCCGACGTGCTGGTTATTACCACCGGCGTTGAAAAGGTGTGCATTTATTTTGGCAAAGCCAACCAGCAGGCGCTGGGAACGGTGACGGTCGGCGAGATGACCCGCTATATGCAGGAAGGCCACTTTCCGGCGGGCAGCATGCTGCCGAAAATCGTCGCCAGCCTGGCATTCTTAAAGCACGGCGGCAGCCGGGTCATTATCACCACCCCGGAGCGCCTGCCCGCCGCGCTGCGCGGGGAAACGGGCACCCACATTGTGCATGACTAACGGTGCATGACTAAAGGAAGAAAGATGAACAAAGACAATAGCCGCCGGGAATTTATCACCCGCAGTGGAAAAATAGCCGCCGCCGCGGCCCTGCTCGGCGCCGCGGCGCCGTCCGCCTACGCGGACAGCAGCGCAGTGGCCGCCTGCAGCGATCCTCAGGGGACCATGAGCCTCAGCGATAAACACTATTACCTCGATAACGTGCTGCTGGAGAGCGGCTTCGGCTATGAAAACGGAGCGGTGGTCCATACCCGCACCGAGCTGCAGACCCTGGAGATTCGCGACGGGAAGATAGCGGCCCTGCGGCCCAATAAAAGCCATCCCGATGCCACCCTTCCCCGCTACGACGCGGCGGGAATGCTGATGCTCCCGGCGATGCGCGACATGCATATCCACCTCGATAAAACCTTTTACGGCGGCCCGTGGCGTTCCCTGAACCGCCCGGCGGGCACCACGATTCAGGATATGATTAAGCTTGAGCAGAAGCTCCTGCCGGAGCTGCAGCCCTATACCCAGCAGCACGCGGAGAAGCTGATCGATCTGATCCAGTCCAAAGGCTCCACCGTTGCCCGCAGCCACTGTAATATCGAACCAACTTCGGGGCTAAAAAACCTCGAAAACCTGCAGGCGGTGCTGGCGCGGCGCAGTCCGGGATTCGAATGTGAAATCGTCGCCTTCCCGCAGCACGGCCTGCTGCTGTCGCACTCCGAGTCGCTGGTACGCGAAGCGATGCAGGCCGGGGCGCACTATGTCGGCGGGCTCGATCCGACCAACGTTGACGGCGCGATGGAGAAGTCGCTCGATACCATGTTCCAGATCGCGCTGGATTATGACAAAGGGGTGGATATTCATCTGCACGAAACCAGCCCGGCGGGCGTGGCGGCGATAAACTACATGGTAGAAACCGTGGAGAAAACCCCGCAGCTGAAAGGCAAGCTGACCATCAGCCACGCCTTTGCCCTGGCGACCCTCAACGAACAGCAGGTCGATGCGATTGCTGACCGCATGGCGGCGGCGCGGATAACCATCGCCTCAACCGTGCCGATCGGCACCCTGCATATGCCGCTGCGGCAGCTGCGTGAGAAAGGCGTGTTTGTGATGACCGGCACCGACAGCGTCATCGATCACTGGTCGCCGTACGGCCTCGGCGACATGCTGGAGAAGGCCAACCTCTACGCCCAGCTCTACATTCGCCCAAATGAGCAGACGCTCTCCCGCTCGCTGGCGATTGCCACCGGCGACGTGCTGCCGCTGAACGATAAGGGCGAGCGCGTGTGGCCAAAAGTCCAGGACGACGCCAGCTTCGTGCTGGTTGACGCCTCCTGCTCCGCCGAAGCGGTGGCGCGAATTTCGCCGCGCACCGCAACCTTCCACCGGGGGCGGATGGTCTGGGGGAGCGTGGGCCGCGCCCGATCGTCGGCCAGCTGACATAAAAAAGCCCCGGGATGCCGACGCGCCTCGGGGCTTTGCTTTTTACGGCCGCTTATTTCTGCGGACGCATCGCCGGGAACAGGATCACGTCGCGGATGGTGTGACTGTTGGTAAACAGCATCACCATCCGGTCGATGCCGATGCCCAGACCGGCGGTCGGCGGCAGACCATACTCCAGCGCGGTCACGTAGTCTTCGTCATAGAACATCGCTTCGTCGTCGCCGGCGGCTTTGGCGTTCACCTGATCGAGGAAACGCTGCGCCTGGTCTTCGGCATCGTTCAGCTCGCTGAAGCCGTTGCCGATTTCACGTCCGCCGATAAAGAACTCAAAGCGGTCGGTGATCTGCGGATTGACGTCGTTACGCCGCGCCAGAGGCGAAACTTCTGCCGGATACTCGGTGATGAAGGTCGGCTGAATCAGGTGCGCTTCCGCCACTTCGTCAAAGATTTCGGTGACGATGCGGCCCAGGCCCCAGCTCTTCTCAACGTTGATGCCGATAGATTCGGCAATCGCTTTCGCCGCATCGAAATTATCCAGATCCGCCATCTCGGTTTGCGGACGATATTTCTTGATAGCCTCGCGCATGGTCAGCTTTTCAAACGGCTTGCCGAAGTCGAAAATCTGGTCGCCGTAAGGCACTTCGGTTTTACCCAGCACGGTCTGCGCCAGGGTGCGGAACAGCGACTCGGTGAGTTCGATCAGGTCTTTGTAATCCGCGTACGCCATATAGAGTTCCATCATGGTGAACTCGGGGTTATGGCGCACGGAGATGCCTTCGTTACGGAAGTTACGGTTGATCTCGAACACGCGTTCAAAGCCGCCAACAACCAGCCGTTTAAGATACAGTTCCGGCGCGATACGCAGGTACATGTCCATGTCCAGCGCGTTGTGGTGGGTGATAAACGGACGGGCGGAGGCGCCGCCGGGGATCACCTGCATCATCGGGGTTTCGACTTCCATAAAGCCGCGAGCCACCATGAACTGACGCATCGTCGCGAGGATCTGCGAGCGCACTTTAAAGGTGTGACGCGAGGCGTCGTTGGAAATCAGATCCAGATAGCGCTGGCGATAGCGCGCTTCCTGATCCTGCAGACCGTGGAATTTGTCCGGCAGCGGGCGCAGGGCTTTGGTCAGCAGACGCAGCTCGGTGCAGTGGATCGACAGTTCGCCGGTTTGGGTTTTGAACAGCTTGCCGCGGGCGGCGATGATGTCGCCGAGGTCCCACTTTTTAAACTGCTCGTTGTAGACGCCTTCCGGCAGATCGTCACGCGCCACGTACAGCTGGATACGGCCGCCGACGTCCTGCAAGGTGACGAAGGAGGCTTTACCCATGATACGACGGGTCATCATGCGGCCAGCCACGGAGACTTCAACGTTCAAGGAGGTAAGTTCTTCGTTGTCCTTGCCGTCAAATTCAGCGTGCAGCTGGTCAGAGGTATGGTCACGGCGAAAATCGTTCGGGAACGGGATACCCTGCTCGCGCAGCGCAGCCAGCTTTTCGCGACGGCTTTTCAGTTCATTATTAAGGTCAATTGCCTCATCGGCACTTTGTGCTTGTTGTTCAGACATGTTGGTTCCTCATAACCCTGCTTTCAAACTTGCTTCGATAATTGAACCAGGTCACCATCCGGCGCGGCCCGTCTCGGGCGTCATCACCGGAGAACAATCTTAACGAGCCTGGCTTCACTTCCGGCCGATCTCACTCAGCCATCGCTTCAGTAACGATTTTTAGTCTTCGGCTTCCTCTCCATCCAGAATATCCTCCTCCTGATTATTGAACGGTGCAAGGAGCGTATGCCGCTCCCGCATTTGCGATAGCCTCATGGCTTACGCGCCGCCGCCGGGAATTTCGCCGGCGGCGCGACGTTTGCCGAGGCTGCAGGTTGCGGCAAACGCCAGCAGCACGATCGCCGCCACGCAGCCGAGCGTCCATGCGCCCATCCGGGAGAAAAAGTGCTGATAAGCGGCAATGGCCGTTTCGCTGATTTGCGATTCGGTGGTCCGCTGTGCCACCATCCCCGCCAGCCAGTTGGCGACCGCGCCGGTGGCGAGCATGTAAATACCGGTCAGCACCCCCGTCACGCCGGGCATGTTGAGGCGGGTAATCTGCGCCATCGCCACCGGGTCGATAAACAGCTCGGCAAATCCCATCAGCGCCAGCCCGCCGACCATCAGCCCCATTGAGGCCTGGCCGTCGACGGCTGCGTGGCGGGCGTTAAGCGCCAGCAGCATAAATCCGCAGCCCATCAGCACCAGGCCAAAGGCAAATTTCAGCCATACCCGCAGCGCGGAGCGGGCTGCGCCTTCCGGGCGCATCAGCCATGCCAGCACTACGCCCGCCGCCATCACCGCCACCGCGTTGACCGACTGGAACAGCGCCGTCGGCACTTCAATATTCAGCAGGCGCCGGTTAACGAAGTGGTCGATAAACAGGCTGATCGAGCTGCCGCCCTGCTGCGCCAGAACCCAGAACAGCGTGCCGGTCAGCATCAGCAGAACGATTTGCCACAGCGCCCGGCGGTGCTGCGGAGAGCGGATCATAATCCGCGCCACCATCTGGGCGGCAAACACGCAGACGATCGCCAGCAGATAGCCGGACCAGTTATTTTCCAGCAGCAGCGTAAAGAACACCGGCGCCACGCACAGCATCACCGCCAGCCAGCCCCAGGCTGGCAGCACAAACGTCACCGCCCGCAGCGCCTGCTTGTCGACGCCGCGGGTGTGGCTGAAGTAGCGGCTGCCGCTTAAGAAAATCAGCAGACCGATAAACATGCCGATCCCCGCCAGCGCAAAGCCAATGTGCCAGCCGTACCACTGGGCCGTCAGCCCGCAGGCAATCGGCGCGGCGATTGAGCCGACGTTCCCCGCCGCGTAGAGCAGCGAAAAACCGCCGTCGCGACGATGATCGTCAACGGCATACAGCTCGCCGAGCAGGCAGCTGATGTTGGATTTGAACAGGCCATAGCCGCAGATAATGATCGCCAGCGCGAGGTACAGGCTCCAGGTTGAGTCGGATTCGACGCCGAGCACCACGTGGCCGAGCGTCATCAGCAGCGCGCCGGCAATGACCGCCGTGCGATTGCCGAGCAGGCGGTCGGCAAGCCAGCCGCCAAGAATGGGGGTAACGTAAACCAGAGAGGCGTAGGCGCTAAACAGACTGATGGCGTGGCTGTCATCAAAGCCAAGCTGATGGGTGAGATAGAGGATAAGTAAGGCACGCATGCCGTAAAAGCTGAAGTATTCCCAGATTTGAATCGCCACGATGTAATAGATCGCGCGCGGCTGTGAGGGTGTTTTCATGAGGTCTCCTTGCAGCGTGAAAAAGGGAAGCGGCAGGCCACTTCCCTTCGGTGCTTCAGTTACTTGTTGTTTTCGTCTTTCAGCACCTTAACGGTGTAGCGACCATCCGCCTGACGGTATGCGCCGTGGATATCGGTTTCGAAGCCCGGGTAGTGGGCGCCGATTTCGCACAGCATCTGCAGGAATTCCAGCACCGGACGGCTCTCTTCGGCGATCATTTCACCCGGCATAACCAGCGGAACTCCCGGAGGATACGGCAGGATCATGTTGGCATTGACGCGACCGACCATCTCTTCGAGATAGACTTCTTCCGTCTGACCGTGCAGCTCTTTCTGGAACGCGGCGTACGGCGTTACTATCATTTTTGGCAGCACTTCGAACGCACGGAACATCAGGTCCGGCAGGTTGTGATGCTCAACCAGTTTGTGAATGTTCTGCGCCAGCTCCTGAACGCGCATGTTTTCATAGAATTCAGGATCTTCACGGTACAGAGACGGCAGCATGTTTTTCACACGCAGGTTCAGATCGAACGCGCGTTTGAAGTCGGTCAGCGCGCGCAGCAGGCTCAGGGCCTTGGTTTTGTCGATACCAATGCTGAACAGGAACAGCAGGTTGTACGGACCGGTTTTCTCCACCACGATGCCGTGTTCGTCGAGGTATTTCGCCACGATGCTGGCCGGAATACCGAACTCGTCCATGGTGCCGTCTTTTTTCATCCCCGGAGTCAGCAGAGTGACTTTAATCGGGTCGAGGTACATGTGTTCGTTATCGATGTTTTTGAAGCCGTGCCAAGCGCTGTCAGAGCGCAGCGGCCAGCATTCAGCCCCGTCGATATGCTCCGGCTGCCATACGTCGAAGAACCAGCCCTCGGACTCGCCTTTCAGACGTTTGATCTCTTTACGAAACTTAATAGAACGTTCAATAGAGCCGTCGATCAGACGCTTACCGGCGTTACCTTTCATCATCGCCGCGGCGGTTTCGGTGGACGCCACGATCCCGTAGTGCGGGGAGGTGGTGGTGTGCATCATGTAGGCTTCGTTAAAGGTTTCTTCGTTGATATCACCTTTCACGTGGATCATTGAAGCCTGGGAGAACGCCGCCAGCAGCTTGTGGGTGGACTGGGTTTCGTAGATGATTTTCCCTTCCACACGACCGCCGCTCATCCCGCATTTACCGGCATAGATTGGCGAGAAGTTGGTGTAAGGCACCCACGCAGAGTCAAAGTGGATGGATTTCACATCGAGGTTTTTCTTGATGAAGTCGGTGTTGTACAGCAGACCGTCGTAGGTGGAGTTGGTGATCACCGCGTGCACCGGCCAGGTGGCGTTCGGGGTCTCTTTAACGCGCTTCGCGATGGTCGCGTGCTGGAATTCGCTCTGCGGGATACCGCCGAGGATACCGTAGGCGTTACGGGTCGGGCGGAAGTAGATTGGCGTAATGTCGCTCATCATCATCAGATGGGTCAGCGATTTGTGGCAGTTACGGTCAATCAGCACGGTGCTGCCGGCCGGAGCGGAGTACATGCCGACGATTTTGTTGGCGGTAGAGGTCCCGTTGGTCACCATGTAGCTGCGTTCAGCGTTAAATACGCGGGCGATATACTCTTCCGCTTCTTTATGCGGGCCGCTGTGATCCAGCAGGGAGCCGAGCTCAGAAACCGAGATGGAGATATCCGATTTCATGGTGTTCGGGCCAAAGAAATCGTAGAAGATGCTGCCGACCGGGCTTTTCTGGAAGGCGGTACCGCCCATGTGGCCTGGGGTACAGAAGGTGTATTTGCCTTCACGCACGTATTTGAACAGCGCTTTGGTCAGCGGCGGCAGAATAGCATCGATATATTCATCGGTGTTCTGTTTGATTTTGTCGGCGATGTCGTCGGCCGCGCCCAGCGCATATTCGAAGAAGCGAACCTGCATGCGCAGATCGTTGAGGCTTACGTCCAGCGTGGAGTAGGTGTTGGCGAAAGCGTACAGCGGCATATATTCGTTCAGCTTGCTGATCTCTTCGCACAGCTCAAGATTGTATTTATCCCAGTCGAAGATAACGCCGCACAGGCGGGAGTTATTTTCGATAAGTTTCAGTAAATCTTCGCGGTCGTTCGGATAGACAATACGGAAGTCCAGGCGTTCAAGGGCGCGATGCAGCTCACGGATAGGCTCTTCTTTAAAGTAGACGCCCATATGATTCATGATTGCGATAACGTTCATAGTCAAATCTCCAGATATAGAAAGCCCCTCCCGTCGCGTGGTGACAGGTGCAGGAAGGAGCTCCAGGAAAAGGGGTTACTGATTAATGCGCGCCAGCGGTAGAGTTGTCAGCAGGGTCATTTTCATGCTGGCGCTGGTGCATTTTGCGGCCGTAGAACATCAGGATAATCAGGCTGACGATAAAGGTACCGGCCAGTTCGAAGGAGCTTGCCCCCATCAGGGCGATGAAGCAGAAGCCGCAGCCCAGCACCGAACAAATCAGGCTAACCAGGTTACGGATGTTGATGCCTTCGAAGCGAATCAGGTCAACGCAGGAGTAGAAGTAAGGCAGCATGGTCAGCAGTACCGCGATGCCGGTCAGCTCGCCGAACAGGTCAGATGCTTTACCGCCGCTGGAGTTCATCAGGGTAATCAGCACCATCAGCACGGTCATTTTCACCGCCGCCAGCAGCAGGCCTTTTTTCGGGTTACCGTTGCTATCAAGCTCGCCGTAGATTTTCGGGAAGTTGCCGTCGTTGGCGGCACGTACGCCGGCCTGTCCAACCAGCATCATCCAGGAACCGAGAGACGTCAGGCAGGCAAAGGCGGTGAAGGCGGAAACCATCGGAGCCGCCCAGCCGCCGAGGATAGTTGAAGCGCTAATGGCGAACGGTGCGCCCGATGCGGCCATCTGGGCTGCAGGGTACATCCCGGCAATCACCTGAGTTGCGGCGATATAAACGATACCTGCCAGCGCGGTACCCAGCATGGTGGCCAGCGGCACGGTACGTTTCGGGTTTTTCACCATCCCGGTACTGACGGCAGCGGATTCAACCCCGACGAAAGCCCACAGGCACAGCAGGATACTTTTGATTACCGCGTGGCTGTCGGGGGTGGTGGAGGTGTTCCAGTTGGCCTGATAGGTTGCAGCGTCAAACCAGTGCCAGCCGACAACCGCCGTCATGACCACCGGAATTAATACCAGCACCAGACCAATTGTCGTCAGGCGGCTAACCCAGGTCCCACCGAGCATATTAACGAAGGTAAATACCCAGACGATCGCGATACAGGCGATACCGGCCGGAACCGGGTTATTTAATATTGGGAAGAATGTCGACAGATAAGATACGGCGGTAATCCCGATCGCCAGGTTACCAATCCAGTTGGCATGATAATAAAGCACCCCGGTCTGAAAACCGAACGCCGGAGATATTTCACCAGCGTACGCAATTGGCCCCCCCTGCTGCGGATTCTTGGTCGCCAGCCGGGCATAAACATAAGCCAAAGACATTGCGCCAATAATAGAGATCACCCACCCCCAGATAGCAATTGAACCGATACTGGCGAGGTTCGCGGGTAATAATGCAATACCGCTCCCCATCATATTACCGGCGACCACGCCGGTACAGGCAAATAGCCCGATCTTCTTGGCAGAACTCATGTTTTCTTTTCTCCTAAGTTTATTTTGGAGGTACAGATCATGATAGTGAACCTTTTATTGACCCGACCAACTGCCAATAAGATTACTGACTCATACGAGATAAGTCCTAAAGATAAAGTGAAATAACAGCAAACGTCAGACAAATGATATTTTGACCTTTTTGGATTAACATATCAGGATGACATGTTGATATCATAAAAAGATAAACACCATTAAATTACAGTCAGTTACAAGACGCTCGCGGTGTTGAAAATGTGTTGCAACCGGCAATTAAATTACCGCATAAATATAACAATCACCGGCCTCATGAGAAACATAAGTTTAACCTCACCAGGCCCGAAACCATTCGCGCGGTGAGGGTTTACTTATTCTGAAGAGAGGAAGTTATCGAGATATGGCACAACGCGCGTAACCGAGGTCTGGAATACCGCGTTTTCAATCCAGTAAAAAGTGTTTTCGCCCGGACGTAAATTAAAGGCGGTCAGGTAAGCATCGGCGGCTTCCCGGTTCTCCCCCTTCATTTCGTAGACTTTACCCAGCAGCACATAATTCATCCACGACATTTCCAGGTCGATGCCGGTATTAATCGCGTGGTACGCTTCGTCTACTTTCCCCTGCCCTAGCATATCGACGGCTTTAATTTGATAAAATACCGCCAGATCTTTAATACCCGGCATATCGCCAACCCGGTTTATTTCTGCGTACAGCGCCGCGAGCTGCTGTTCATCCAGCGGCTGTTGCGAATGGCGTAATACATCTACCAGCGCCTTTTCCGCATACGCATAGGAAAAGTCAGGGGCTTGTTTAATCACGTCATCAAGCAGCGCACTGGCTTTCCCTAATGAATCGACATCACCATTCATTAATAGCTGATGCGACTGATAGAAATGGGTCAGCGCTATGCTTTGCGACGGCTGGTACTGCTTAAGCATGGTCTGCATACGCTCCGGCCACGGCTGCTTCAGCGTTTCCGACAGGCTGTTCAGCAGGTCGTTTTGAATCGACAGCTGGTTGTCGCTGGTGATGAAATAGCGCTTGTCCATCATGGTGGAGCCGTCGGCGTTATCCACCATCTGCACCGACATAAAGCACTGCTGGGCGCGATAGTGCCGCTGGTTGACGAACTCGATGGTCAGGGTTTTACCGGAACTGCTCGGTTCGTTGATGTTGTAGTTGGTTTTATCATGCACCATAAAGGTGGAGAAGGTATTCAGCGACGTGGTGACCAGGCTGCCAAGCCCCACCGCGTAGGAGTGCTGGGACGCCCAGTTGGTGCAGGAGTTGCCGTTAAGCAGGTGGATATCGATGTCGCGCGGGTTTAACAGCAGGCGGGCTTTATTGACCGGCGGGCGCGATTCGATGCTCGACAGCGCCACCAGCGCCACGCAGGTTCCCAGCGCCAGCAGGAACAGACCCCAGACAATAAAGGTGCTGATCCGCTTACGTTTCTCGGTTCTGGTTGGGGGTTGAACGTCGGGCGCGGCGGGCGAAGATGGCGCAGTGGCTTCCGGCATCGCCTGCGGTGCGAGCGGCGTCAGCTCTTCCCCCTCCTCCGTACACCAGATAGCCGGTACCGTCAGCTTATAGCCGCGCTTCGGTACCGTTGCGATATATTCGAGGCTACCGTCGTCGCCATCCTTCAACGACTTGCGCAGTTCAGAAATGCTCTGGGTGACAACATGGCTGGTCACAACGTTGCGCGTCCAGACATTATCAATAAGTTCATCCCTGCTGAGCACCTCGCCAGGGTGGCGGGCAAAGAAAACCAGAAGATCGATCAAGCGCGGTTCAAGGGTAAGCTGGCGTCCCTTCCGGCTAATTTGGTTAACAGAGGGGGTAACCAGCCATTCTCCAACGCGAACAACAGGTTGTTGCATAAAAAGAGCCCAAACGAAAAGGGAAAGGCGGGATGATACCACATTTCCCCTACCTATTTATGATAGGGGTCATGACCTTGAGCGCGTTATATCACTCTGCATTTATTAAGTTTAGCCATTTTTTGTTTTTAGACAAAATCAGCAATAGTCTATTAACACTTTTGTCATTTCATTAAAAATAGCCGGGGACTATTCTGCGTCCATCATTTATTCAGGGTCCGTTCCGGGAGGCGCGAGGGTTTACGCGCCGGCGGCGAACGGACTCCTGGGAGACGCATCATGCTATTTAATCGCTACCCTTTATCCGCGCTGCGCTGAAAGGCGGGGGCCAGGAGGGCTATCTCGACTCCCCCCGTCGCGGCGAAGTAAACCGGGACTCGCCCGGAGCCCTTTTGCTCCGGGCCTTTTCGCGCCTGACGAGCTAGCGATAGCGCCGCACCGCCTGCTCCAGCGCCGTAATATCCTCGCCGGACAGCAGCGCCAGCAGGTCGTCTTCCGGCAAAACGTAGAGGTTCAGCGCAAGCAGACGCTGAATATCTGACTCCGCAAAGCGGTATTTGATAAATTTGGCGGATTACCACCCACCACAGCATACGGCGGCACGTCTTTGGTCACCACTGCTCCGGCGGCAATCGCCGTCCCCTCGCGCAACAACCTCCGCAAAGTCGGCAAAGAGCCCGCTTCCCCTTATTTACTGTGACCGAGCCAACGTCCTGAGAAATGACTGCGGGCTGCGGGGTGTACAAATATCGTGAACCGTTCATACTTAACTGTATAGATGAGTCATTGATTTTTAATATTAATTTAGTATTAGCACTGTCGTGTAGCACAATAAATAAAAAGGAAGACCGGCCAATGAAATACAAATTAGTCAAACAGGTTATGGATAATGATGCATTAAGGAACAGCTTCATTGACCTGGCTATTAAGACCTTTGATCTCTCATTTAAGGACTGGTACAAAAAAGGCTACTGGACCGGGTCATATATTCCCTACGCTTTCGTTGATAATAATAGAGTTATCGCTAATGCCTCCGCCAACGTCATCGATCTGAAGTGGCAAGGAAAGATCGTCCATTATATTCAGATCGGCACCGTGATGACCGATACCGACCATCGCGATAAAGGCCTCGCGACGCAGTTGATTAACCACATTCTGGATGACTGGAAAGATAAAGCTGATGCGATCTTTCTGTTTGCTAACTCTACTACCGTGGATTTCTATCCACGATTTGGTTTCGAGCAGTACGATGAGTATCAATATACCCTGCCGGTGACTCCAACCCCGGGAGACTTCCGCCGGCTTGATATGGATAAAGAGAGCGATGTGGCGATCCTGAAGCACTATTATCAAAAATCCAATCCCTTCTCTCAGCTCTCGGCGCACGATAACTTCGGCCTGCTGATGTTCTATTGCTCCGCGTTTATGAAGCACTTCGTCTACTATTCGGAAAAAAATGGTGCCGTGGCGATCGCGATGCAAAACGATCGTGCGCTAATCTGCTTCGATATTTTCTGCGACGCCAGCGGTTCGATGTCAGCGATCGTCAATGAGCTCGCCGACCAACAAACTCAGCTGGCGATTTTAGGCTTCACCCCGATCGAAGGTCGAATCGGCGAGTATGAAAAAATCGAGGGTGACGACTTTTTATTTATCTATACCGCAAAAGAGAACATTTTTAAGGGCAACAAGCTGATGTTCCCGACGCTATCGCATGCCTGAGCCGCGGCGGCGGCTGGCCGTTGGCTTTACGCACCGGAAAATCCCCTTATGAGCCCTCATGAGGGGACAAAACGGCGGATGAATGGCACTCCGCTCTCCTTTATTATTTATCGCCAGCATTAATGACATCGCTTTATTTTTACTTTATCGCTACACATTGTTTTAAATAGCCGTTCAGGAAGGGGCGAATAGTGTTGACTTCATCTCCGGCCTGATAGAGGATCCCTTACTTATAACGATCTTTTGCGGCGGCGGCGAAAGTTAAGCATTTATTCCGCTTCAGCACGGGCAAAAATAGAGCCTTCCCGTCTTTAGATCGCGCCCTGTCGAAACCAGCAATGAAATAAATTAAAAATGTCAATGATATAAGTCAGAACCTAAAGAAAAATAAGAAATAAAAAGATCTGAGGTTCAATGATTAAAATGGCAACCTTCCGTACTAAAGATTACTTAAGATAAATTAACTACCAAAAACAACACAACCCGCCTTATCATTTTCACCATGAGTTCAGACGCTCCCTGTGAACAATTAAAATTGCGGGCATTTTCTATGCATGAACAAATAAGCTCACCCGATCGGCAGAGTAAGATAATTAAACCCGATACCGAACACTACGCTTACCTGGATCTTGAATTATTATTAAAAAACTATAGCGGCGGTCGCCTTACGGATATCCCGCCGTCAACGGAGATCTCTTCTTATTCATATATGGCGAACCAGTACGTAAGCGACGGCCTTGAGACACTAAAAGCGTCGATAAGGCCCTGCGGCGCCGGGGATCTCTTTGTTCTTGAAGAAAGCTACTTTCCTAATATCTGCGCTCTTCTCGCGGTTATTCAGGTGCTGATCATTCGCGGCAACGCTTCGGTTTTAATTATCAGCGATCGCCAAATAAAAGACGGCATGGCTGATTTTTTCATCTCTAAACAGGCCGGCTTACGGGAATGGCGTAGAAAGCTCAAGAGCAACAATGTCGCCAGCATTGGTAAGCTGCTGAGATATTATAGCCAAATGCGCAGCGGCGGCCATTTAACAAAAAGAGAGTATGACGTTCTTCGTGCCGCATATACCTCGCCGACCCGCGGTGGCGTCGAACGCATACTCTGCATGAGCAATAAACAGGTCTCCCATTACTATCTGAGAATTAAAGATAAGCTCGGCGTAAATAATAAAATCGCTCTGCTCAACTATATTGGCTGGTTATTCCCTTAACCAATTTGGGCCTGCCCCCCTACACCTACGTTTAACAACCAGGAGGCCTGGTGAAGAAAATAAAGCTCGACATGGACGTTTTTGACGCGGCGCTACTCCGCCTGGATTGGGTATTTGAATCATTTGACCAGGTTTGTTTGTCTTTCTCCGGGGGCAAGGACTCAACCGTCTTATTTCACCTGGCGGCAACCGTGGCGCGCAAGAAGCGGAAAAAGTTCGTGGTTCTGTTTATTGACTGGGAGGCGCAGTATTTATTAACGATTGAGCATGTGGAAAAAATGCGGGCGCTCTATCAGGACGTAATCAGCAAGTTTTACTGGATCGCCCTGCCGCTGACCACGGTAAGCGGCGTATCGCAGCACCAGCCGGAATGGATCTGCTGGGAACCCGGCGCCGAATGGGTGCGCCAGCCGCCGGCTGGGGCTGTGACCCGCAGCGCCGACCTTCCCTTCTACCAATATCCGATGACCTTCGAATCCTTTGTGCCGGCATTTATTCAGTGGCTGGCCGCCGGACGCAGCCTGGCCTCGCTGATCGGCATTCGTACCGACGAATCTCTGCACCGCTATATGGCGCTGACATCGCAGACAAAATCGCGCTTTGATAATGAAAAACCCTGGACTACCGCGCTGCCGGGGGGCGACAGCTACACCTGCTATCCGCTGTACGACTGGCGAACTCAGGATATTTGGATCTTCAATGCGAAATCAAAGCTGCCCTATAACCCGCTGTACGATTTGATGTACCGCGCCGGCGTCACGCTGAAAAACATGCGCGTTTGCGAGCCTTTTGGCCCGGAACAGCGTCGCGGATTGTGGCTGTACCACACGCTCGAACCAGAAACATGGGAGAAGATGTGTCGCCGGGTATGCGGCGCGCACGGCGCGGCGAAATATGCGAACGAAAGCGGCGACTATTTCGCCCTCAGGACGCAAATGCGTAAACCGGAGCAGCATACCTGGCGCAGCTACGCGCTGTTCCTGCTTGAAAGCATGCCGGATAAAACCGCGGAGCATTACCGCAACAAGATCGCCATCTACCTGCGCTGGTACCAGACGCGCGGCTTTCCGCAGGATATTCCCGATGCCCAGGAGAAGGACCTTGGCTTCCGCGATATCCCCTCCTGGCGCAGGATCTGCAAAACGATTCTCAAGAATGATTACTGGTGCCGGACGCTGTCATTCAGCCCGACCCAATCCCAGCATTATAAGAGATACTGCAACAATATCAGTAACAAACGAAAGACATGGGGGACGCTGTAATGTCAACGGATATCAACAAGGTCGTGGCCGAATACCTTGACTCTTTCTCAGATACAGAAAGTAAGATTGACGCCATTAACCAGCTTAAAATGCTCATCCACCGGCACAGTCCCTTCTGCGATGAGCCCGTGGACTGCGTATTGTGGGTCGACGCCGAATCAGTCACGGCCAATGACTATAATCCCAATAGCATGAGCGCAACGGAAAAAAAGCTGCTGGAACGCTCGGTAGAAATGGATGGATTCACCCAGCCGGTGGTGGTCGCTCGCCAGCAGGAGCAGTATCTGGTTGTCGATGGCTTTCATCGCCACCTGATAAGCGCTTCCAACCCGCAGATTCACCATCGCCTTCATGGCTATCTGCCGGTTACGCTGATTAACTCATCGCGTCAGGGGAAGAAAGAGCGTATCGCCGCGACCATTCGCCACAACCGCGCCAGAGGGAAACACCAGATCGCCGCGATGTCGGATATTGTGCGCGATCTTTACCGCCTGGGCTGGGACGATATGCGCATCGGCCAGGAGCTGGGAATGGACAAAGATGAGGTTTTACGCCTGAAGCAGATTAGCGGGCTGGCGGAGATTTTTATCAATGATAACTTCAGCCAGGCCTGGACGGTTGAATAGCTCGATGGCCTGAGCCCGCCATGATGCGCTCCCTACTTTTCTGCCGGGATAACCGATATATGGCCGTTACGCTCCAGAATGGCATACTTTATTTTGCGAAATTCCGTAATGCCTTGATTTTGACGCGCGGCGACCAGGATGTCGTCGCAAGAGACGTCGACCTTTTTCAGGTTATCGGTTAACGGCACCCCGTCGGCCACCAGCACAACAGGGGAGCCGTCAAGCGCCGACTCCGCGCCAGAAATATACTTTTTCATTAACCCAAACAGAATATCGACCACCACCAGCGTAATAATCGTCAGCATTGCCCCGGTAACCGAAAAATCGTTGCCTAGCAGGGCCTGCTGCGTCGCCTCGCTGATAATCAGCAGCAGGATCAGATCGAAACTGGTCATTTGTAATAATGCACGGCGTCCGGCAATTTTAAATACCACCAGCAGGATTAAATAAATGGCTAACGCCCGGAAAACCATCTCCATACCAGCCCCCTAAGGATAAATAAACTGCCAAAAGCGGATTTCAGGCTCGGCGTTCACCTGGATGGAATTCTCCGATCTCCCCGGCTTCGCCGGCGTGACGTACAGCCAGATGGAGAAATCACCTTTATTTTTCACATTGTTATAAATCAGATACAGCGTCTTTCCCTGGCTATACATACCGTCCGGCTGTGGCCAGATGCTGCCCGGCTCATAATTTTCAATAAAATCGCCGCCGAGGCTGAATACATATTTATCAGCCGGGAGCGGAAGTGCCGTGATTTTGAGGCGAAACTCTTTTTGTAACCGACCAAAATATTCATAGTCGACTTTTACCGTTCGCGGCGCATTGACTTTTTCAGCCTCACTAAAATACCCGACAGAAAATCCACCGGCTAATGCAGCGCAGATAATAGCCAGCAGAATAACCAGCCCCACCGTCCTTGAGGCCGCCTCAAAATTCAGCAAGCGCTGACTCTCTTTTATACCGGGCAACTTCACCTTATTACCTGCCATTCATCACCCCGCCGCTTCGCCTGTAAACTATAAGGCCGATGATTTACAAGGAAACATTGCTTTAAGGCTCAGCCTATTGCCTGATTAAGCAATAGCAAGCACGCTTAATATGTCAAGCTGATGGCGCGATAAAGTCCGCATGAGGCTATTCTCGATACCAGTATTGTGCCGATTTTAATCCAGGCGCATTTGCTGCGATCGCGAAGGGCTGCGGAAAGGCGCCGCTCCCCCTGAGAAATAACGGGCAGCGGCGCAAACGAGTTTTAACTATAATCACCCAGCACCTACATTTTCAGCGAGGCCTGTCGTGTTAGCCAATCTCCTTATCGCCCTGGTGGCCGCCATCCACCTCTACATACTGATCCTCGAGATGTTTCTATGGGATACAAAAACTGGTCACAAAGCCTTTAACCTGAGCGCTGATTTTGCTCGCGACACTCGGGTGCTGGCCGCTAACCAGGGACTGTACAACGGCTTTTTAGCGGCGGGTTTACTATGGGGGTTATGGGCGGGAGAGAGCGGCTTGCAGTTTAAAGTCTTTTTCCTGTGCTGCGTTCTGCTTGCCGGGATATACGGTTCGATTACGGCAAGCAGGAAAATACTCTACGTTCAGGCTTTCCCGGCCATCGCGGCGCTGGCTGCTCTGCTCATCGGCTGACGGCGGATAAAATAAGCCGGCGCTACCGGCCTGCTGCAAATTACGCTAAGTTGCTTAATAATCAGCCGCTCCTTAATTACGGCCGGCTTTTCTTACTCTTCGCGGAGGTCATCCTGAACACGTTCAGCATTATTGCCATACCTTTTTTCACTCTTGCCGTTGTTCTCTTAACCCTGGGCGCGACCAGGAAGAACCGGGCGTGCTTTATCGTTGGCGGCGTGCTGATATCCTCCGCCGTTGTCAACGCGGTGATTGGAATGTCGCTTTAGCGGGACGCCGGAAAAACGCCCCGACCAGCGGCTAAAACGAGCGCGCCGTCCGGCATTTGATGCGCGATCCCCCGCCTGAGCGGAAAAGGTCCGCGCTTATCAGAAGCGCCATGCGGCAAACAGGACGCCGTTAACCTGCCCTGACTTTTGCGTAACGGGGCTGTCGGCGGCATCGTTTTGCAGATGCTGCGCGCTGATCCGGGCGCCGATCAGCCATGCCGGCGTCACCGAATAGTCCATACCCAGCTGCCAGCCTACTTTCTCCAGCCCGGCCCCGCTGTCGTAGCGTGACAGGCCGCTGCGCGCCGACTGAGCGGCGGTGACGCCGTACTGCGTCTGCATGTAATCGCTGTCCCCCCAGCTCAGGCTTGGGCCGGTATAAAAGCGCAGGCTCTCCAGCGGCCGCCACTGAAGATGCGCCCAGGAGATGAGCTTAAAGCCCTGCTGATTCCCCCCGATATCCTGGGTCAAAATCACGCCGCCGTTGAAGAGCCTATTTTCATACACAGCCGAGCTAAAGGCGCGCGGCGAGAAGCGAATATCGCCCAGCCCTCTGAGGTGTTCATCATCAGACTCCTGACGGGGAGAGAGATCCGCGCCCACGCCAAGCGAAAAAGTCCAGCTTTCGGTGCGGGCAAACTCCCACCCCAGCGCCGTAAGATCGTCCACTCCGCCGACAAAAAACGGCCCGTAAGCCAGCTTTAATGCGGGTACGAACGTCGTTTTGGACTCTTTAGCGCCGGAGTACTTCGGCTTTACTCCCACGCCGCCGCCGATAAAACCGGAAAGTCCGTTATCAGACGGCTCGGCGATGGCGGGAAAAGTTGCCGTAGAGAGCAGGCACAGGAGCGTAAAGGGTTTAGCCAACGTGGATAGCATGTAGATGATCCTTACCGTTACAGGAAGCCGACAATGAGTTGGCTTATTAGAACAGGCTCCTGTAACCCCTCTTTTTACCTCCGGTAAAGTTATGTAACTGCGACAGGCATACGCACCTGAAAACAGGCTCCCCCGCCGCTACGGTTGCGTACCGAAAGGGCGCCCCGGTGGTATTCGGTGATTGAACGAACCAGCGCCAGGCCAAGCCCGTAGCCGTTTCCGCTGCTGCTGAGCCGATAAAATGGCTCGAAGATACGCTCCATTTCCGCTTCCGGAATGCCGAGGCCGCGATCTTTCACCTCGAGGGTGAAGTGCTCCCGGTCGGTAAGCTTCAGGACGACCGAAATATCATGACCCGCATAGCGCCGCGCATTTTCAATCAGGTTGCGCAGCAGGCGCCGTATTAACCGCGCATCCACCTCGGCTGTCACATGCTCAGCCCGTAACTCCACCTGCGCGCTGGCGCACTCCTCGGCCGCAATGGCGGTTATATCAGCCGGCTGGAAATCGCCGGTAATGACGCTGGTCGCCAGCGTCAGGCGGCTCAGCGTCAAAATCTCCTCCACCAGCTCATCCAGCTCACCGACGCTGCGCCGCAGCTCGCGGGAGGCGGGCGACTCCTTCTGCACTAATAACGCCGCCGCCATTTGAATACGCATCAACGGCGAACGCAGCTCGTGCGAGGCATTAGCCAGCATCGTTTTTTGTGATTGAACCAGCTGCTCAATCTGTGTGGCAGCACGGTTAAAACTGGCCGCGAGCTGCGCCACTTCATCGCGCCCGGTAACCTGCACGCGCGCGCCAAGATTGCCTTTGCCGAGCGACTCGACGCTCTGCTGTAACGACTCCAGGCGGGCCGTTAAGCGACGGATCACCGGAAACGACACCAGCACCACGCTGGTCGTCATGGCCAGCAGCATCAGAATAAACAGCCACGGGCGCTTTTGCCGGTCGCTGCTTAGCTGAATGACCAGCACGCGCTTATCCTTGAGCTGCCAGACAAAACGCGTGCCGTACCAGTCATCAAATAATCCTCCTGACGCCACGCGCAGCGGGAAAGAGAGCGGCGGATTAAGCGGGCGGCTAAGCGGAGAGCCATCGGCGGCGTACAGGGAGAAGCGCGTATGGGTGCGCTGGATCCAACTATCGATGGCCTGGAATTGCACGGCGCGCGGAGCGGAAGCTGGCGGAAGATTTTGTTCCACCAGCTCGGAGAAGGTGGCGAAGGCGTTCAAATGACGGTTGTTATCGTTGTTCCATAGCCACAGGGCGATAGTGCAGATCACCACCAGCGCAAGGGCGCAGCTAAAGGCAAAAAAGATCTGCAGGTGCATGGGAAAACAGGCGAGCCGTTTCATGAGTTCGGTAGTGCTGAGAAGACGTAACCGACGCCGCGCACGGTAATGATGCGCTTCGGCACCTGCGGATCGTCCTCGATAGCCTGTCGGATACGCCCGATATGGACATCGATGGCGCGATCGAAGCTGTCATAGCTTTCGCCGCGCACTGACTGCCAGATCTGTTCGCGGTTGAGTACGCGGCCCGCATTGCGCGCCAGCGAGACCAACAGGTCAAACTGTAAGGAGGTCAGGCTGCAGGCTTGCTGGTTAAGCGTGACGCTGCGCGCCGCGGTATCAATTTCCAGCGCGCCGGAACGAATGACGCTGTCGCCGCCCGACGCCGCTCCGGGCTTCATACGCCGTAACACCGCGCGCATGCGCGCCAGCAGCTCGCGCGGCTCAAAGGGTTTTGCCAGATAGTCGTCGGCCCCCACTTCGAGCCCGATAATACGATCCGCCGGATCTCCCCGGCCCGTCACCATAATAATCGCCGGGTCGTACTGGAACCGGGTGCGAATCTGCCGACACAGCGCCAGGCCGTCGGCGTCGCCCAGCATCAAATCCAGCAGCACGACATCGAACTTGCGTTGCTTCATCTTATTTTGCGCGTCCTGCGCGCTGGCGCTGTGTACCACGCTAAATTCGTACTGGGCAAGGTACGGCATCAGCATGCCGGCCAGCCGGTTATCATCCTCAATCAACAAAACGGACGTCATCTTTATCTTCCACACCAAAAGCATTGCGCCAATGAATTAAAGACAGCGTCAGCTATCAGTTAGTTTCAGGCAGCAGCGCGGCGCCCGATAATTACTTTGCCCGGGCGGCCCAGCGCCCTCCGCATGCGACCCGACGGCGATGCCTGTCCGCTCACGGATAAAAGCCGGACCCGCAGCGTAGGCTGGGTCCGGCGTATAGGCTCAAGATTTAACGAACGCCAGCAGGTCCGGGTTTATTACCTCAGGATGGGTGGCAAACATCCCGTGCGAGAGCCCCGGGTAGGTTTTCAGCGTCCCGTGCTTCAGCAGCTTGATTGATTTGCGCGCGGCGTCATCGACAGGCACCACCTGATCGTCTTCGCCGTGCATTACCAGTACCGGTACATCAATCGCCAGTAAATCCTGCGTAAAGTCGGTTTCAGAGAACGCTTTGATACAGTCATATTGCGCTTTGGCGCCGCCTGCCATGCCCTGACGCCACCAGTTATCGATCAGGCCCTGGCTGATTTTGGCCCCCGGGCGGTTAAAGCCGTAGAACGGACCCGACGGCACGTCAATGAAGAATTGCGCGCGGTTGGCGGCAAGCGCGGAGCGGAAGCCATCAAACACGGATAGCGGGAGCCCTTCCGGGTTAGCGGCCGTTTTTAGCATAATCGGCGGGACCGCGCCCATCAGCACCGCCTTCGCCACGCGCCCTTTTTCGGCCCTGGCGACATAGCGTGCCACTTCTCCACCGCCGGTAGAGTGGCCGATATGGATAGCATTTTTCAGATCCAGCGCGCGGGCAAGTTCAGCGACGTCGGCGGCATAAGTATCCATCTCGTTGCCAGTATCGGTCTGGTCGGAACGCCCATGACCGCGACGGTCGTGAGCAATCACCCGATACCCCTGCGATAAAAAGAACAGCATCTGATTATCCCAGTCGTCAGCGCTTAACGGCCAGCCGTGGTGGAAAACGACGGGCTGCGCGTTTTTAGGGCCCCAGTCTTTATAGAAAATTCGGGTACCGTCTTTGGTAGTAATAATGCCGTTGCTCATAGGAATATCTCCTGTCTGTGATGAGAATGATGTCATACCCCGGCCTAAGGGCGAAAGTGACAGCCCGATACCGGCAGACAACGTACCGCTGAGGATCAGCAGACGCCGCCGTGAAATCGCAAACCGTTCGTCTGGCATACCCGCTCCTTTCTCGTTCAGGTCATCGCTGTTGTTGGCCGATGGAGCTATTGTTATGGAATACGTCGGGAGATAGAATTGTCAAAAATGACACTATAAGAGGCAAAAATGACAAATGAAGCCTTCTGTTGAAAAGAGCATCGTGGCGGAAGTGGGTCTGCTGATTTATCCCGAGTGCCAGCTGGCGGCGGTATATGGATTGACGGATATGTTCAGGATCGCGGCGGACTGGGCGGTGAGCATTTCCGGCGAGGAGCGCGTTCGCGCGATCCGGGTGTCGCACTGGCAGGTCATGCCCGACGGCGATACGGTGGCGTGCGTCTGGGACAGCCATCCGGACGAGCCGCATCGCCTGAGCCACGCGATAGCCCCGCCCAGCCTGGTTATGCCCGCTCAGATGAAGCCGATGGCGGCCCCTGCCGCCTGGATGAGCGCCCTGTACCATGACGGCGTGACGCTCTGTTCGGTCTGCGCCGGAGCGTTCGTACTAGCGGAGACCGGGCTTATCGATCATCGTCGCGCAACGACGCACTGGGCGTTTGCTCAGACCCTGTCGGAGCGTTTCCCGGAGATTGACGTCGCGGCGGAAAATATGGTTATCGACGACGGCGATATTATCACCGCTGGCGGCATTCTTGCCTGGACAGATCTCGGCCTGACGCTGATAGAGAAGCTGCTGGGAAACGGTACCATGCTGGCCACAGCGCGTTTTTTACTTATCGACCCTCCCCGCCGCAAGCAAAACACCTATTCGGCATTTATTCCGCATTTCGACCACGGCGACCCCGTCATTCTGCGCGTCCAGCATCACCTCCATGCGACATATTCTGAACAGCAAAGCATCGATGAAATGGCGGCGCTGGCGGGGATGACCCCGCGGACTTTTCTCCGCCGCTTTCAGAAAGCGACGGGCGTGCGGCCAACGGAGTATCTGCAGCAGGTTCGCATCATGAAAGCGCGGGATGCCCTGGAGTTAACCGGGCGTTCGGCCGACCGTATTGCCTGGGAAGTGGGATATACCGATCCCTCAGCCTTCCGCAAGATTTTTCGCAAAATCACCGGCGTAACGCCGGGACAGTACCGGCAGCGTTTTGGTCTGGAATAAAGCGGCCTGCCGCTGCCCCGGCTTAATTTTAATTAACGAACAAAGGCACCCGGCATATTATTTAATTGCCGCCACGTAAGGAATTAAGCAGAAATGTTTATAACTTGATGTTTTCTTTTTTCAATTGTATGATTATCGCAATAATATTCTTAATATGATAAAGGCTGTTAAATGTTCGACGTAAAAATCCGTGAAGTTAGTCACGAACTATCGGCCAAAGAACGGAATGTCGCCAATTATATCATTGAAAACAAACAGTCCTTAAAAAGTATGAGTATTCAGATGCTGGCTAAGGTAAATGGCGTGAGCACCACCACTATTTTACGCTTATGCCACAAGCTAGGTTATCAGGGGTTCAGCGATCTGAAAATTGATTTGATGACCTCATCCAGCACGCTAAACAATAATAAATTTCTCCAGGAGGATATTTGCCTTGATGACTCAATAGAGGCCGTTAATGCTAAAATCCTGCAGATAGAGAAATCATCAATCGATGAGACGCACGCTCTTGCTAATGCCGGCACGCTTCTTGAAGCCAATGCGCTGATCAGGAAAAGCCATAAAATCGTTATTTATGGCGCAGGCAGCAGCGGCCTTGTGGGGAAAGAACTTGAATATCAGCTAATCAAAATTAAAAAGGATGTCAGCTGCCATCTGGACTACAGCATTCAGTTTAGTATTGTTAATACCCTGGATGAAAACGATCTGCTGATTATTATCTCGCATTCTGGCGAAAACCAGGAGGGCGTGATGCTATTGACCCTGGCACAGCAGCTCCGCGTCCCCTCCATTGCCGTGACTAAAATGGGGCAAAGCCGCATTTCCGCCTTAGCCGACATCGTCCTGCACACGGTTTCTACGGAGAGCGTCTCACGCCTGATCCCCATCCGCTCCAAAATGTCGCAGCTGGCGGTGATTAACATGCTGGTGACCAACCTTTTCGTCCAGCAATATGACGAGCGCTTGCTCAAACAAATTCAGATGCGCGCCGAGCGTTTTTATCGTCAAAATCATAAGCCCTGAAGCTGCCGCCGCTCAGCCGATCGCCTTGCGCGGCTGAGCATCTCTCCCAGCGCCGGCGGTGTTCCGCTCATCTCCGCGTCTTAAGCTCGCCCCTACTCCTCACTCCCCGGCCGGAAAACAGCCTCTGAAAGCTCAAGCTGGCTCATTGCCAAAGAGCGATCGTTATCACATATCGGTCAAAATAGTGTTTCACGGTATTTCCTTAAGCAAAAAGTAATAGTATTACTATAATTAAAATTAATCATAGTAACAATATTACAAAAAAGGAAAGCTATGTCAGCCGAACTTCCCGTCATCTTGATCAGCCACGGCCCCTTTGCTCAGGGAGCCCTCACCTGCGCGGAGATGCTCATTGGTAAGCAAAGTCATGTTTTGGTTATTTCCATTGAGGAAGAGAGCAATATCAACGAGGTGCGCGCGCGGCTGGCCGAGGCCTATCGTGCGCTGAATAAAGAAAATGGCGTTCTCATTCTGGTTGATATGCTGGGCGGTTCGCCCTGTAATTTAGCCAGCGAGCTAGTATTAACCTATGATGACGTTGTTTTATTCTGCGGATTTAACATTCCAACGCTGCTTGAAGTCTTTAACAACCGCGACCTGCCGCTGCCTGCGGTTAGCAAACTTATTGCTGAAGTATTTCCGCAAAGCTGTTTCAACGTCGGGGATATTTTAAATGAAGAACAGCAGCAAGCCGCCGATCTCTAAGGGGAATATCATGCCAGTTAATGTTGCAAGAATAGACGACCGCCTTATCCACGGCCAGGTAATTACGACCTGGGTAAAAAATCATGATATCGAGCAGGTGCTGATTATTAACGATAAGGTCGCAGGCGATAAAGTTCAGCAGTCCGTGCTGACCATGTCCGCGCCGCCTGAGCTGAAGGTCCTCGTTTTTGGGGTACAAAAATTCATAGATGTTCTGAAAAAAACGGAAATAAAGAAACGCACGATGCTGTTATTCACCAATAGCGTCGACGTCAATATTCTGGTGGCAAACGGTTTAAACATTACCACTCTCAACGTCGGCGGCATGCGCATGCAGGAGGGGCGCAAAAGCCTGACCCGCGCGGTTGCCGTTACGCCGGAAGAAGAAGCGGCGTTTAAATCCCTTATCGCCAAAGATATTGCCGTAGAAGTACAAATGGTGCCTAAAGACCCCGTCATTGAGCTTCACACGTTACTTAAATAAGTACCTGGAACATTTATTTTATAATAAATGAGGAATATCAAATGTTAATTGAAGCGCTTTTAGTCGCTATCTGGGCAGGCATTTGCTCAATGGATGACGTGGGCCCGCAGATGCTCCGCCGGCCTCTGCTAACCGGCACCGTTGCCGGTATTATCATGGGCGATACGGTTCAGGGACTGGCGATCGGCGCCACGCTGGAGCTGATGTGGATGGGCATCGGCAACGTTGGCGCCTACTCCGCCCCCGACATTATTGCCGGCTCTATCATCGGCGTCGCTTTGGGGATTGCCTCCAAAGGGGGGATTGCCGCAGGGATTGCGCTTGCGGTTCCGGTCTCTATTTTATGCCAGCAGCTGCTTATCGTATGGCGCTCTTTCGCCAGCTTTCTTAACCTCTGGGCAGAAAAATCTATCCATGATGGCAACTACCGAGGGCTGGTTAAAGTGCATTACTTCTCCACTCCGCTGTGGTTTTTAATTCGCGCCATCCCCTGCTTTCTGGCGATCTACTTCGGCGGCGATCTGGTAAGTAAAATTTTAGCGGCGATCCCTGAAAACGTCTTAACCGGTATGGGCGTCGCATCAAAAATGATCCCGGCCGTCGGCGTATGTATCCTGCTATTGATGTTATTAAAAGGCAGAATGTGGTTTTTCTTCTTGCTCGGTTTCATCCTGACAACGTATTTGAAGCTGCCAATTATTCCTATCACCTTTATTGCCCTGGCGTTTGCCGTTTTGTATGACATGGCCTACACCAACGGAATTAACAACGCTAACAATGCGACGCCGGACGAAAAAAACTCCGCCGCGACATCTGAAGAAGAGTACGACTTATGAATACCGAAAATATCCGTACAGACGTCAGTGAAGAACACGCTTCCCATCCGCGCAAGCTGAATAAAAAAGATCTGAATCGTATTTTTTGGAATCTGCAAACAATGTCCTTTTCATATAACTATGAAAAGCTGCAGACCATCGGCTTTGCGCACTGCATGATCCCCGTTCTTGATAAACTCTACGCGCAAGCCGATAAAGAGACACGAATTAAGGCAATGCAGCGCCATTTCGAGTTTTTTAACTCGCAAATAAACACCGGCGCTCTTATTTTAGGCATCACCGCCGCGCTGGAAGAAAAAACGAGCGAAGAAGAAAAGGACGCCGTTGTTTCCGTAAAAGCCGGATTAATGGGGCCGCTGGCCGGCCTGGGCGACAGCCTGTTAAAGTTTACCTGGCTACCCATCTGCGGAAGTATTGGCGCGGCCTTTGCGCTACAGGGTAATCTCATTGGCCCGGTGCTGATGTTTCTGTTATTTAATATCGTCAACATTGGTACCAAATACTTCTTTATCCACTATGGCTATAACAAGGGCGTAGATTTAATCGAGCAGTCGAAAAATTCCAACATTATTCAACGTATCACCAACATCGCCAACGTTGTTGGGGTTATGGTGCTCGGTTCTTTAATCGCCACGACGGTCAAAATATCAACGCCGTTGGTCATTGCGGTGGGTCAACAGTCCATCAAAGTGCAGGAGATGTTTGATAAAGTTACGCCTAATTTATTAACCCTGCTTTTTTCTTTAGGCGTGTTTTTCCTCGTCAAAAGGCTGCGCGGGAAATATACCGTAACGCTCATTATTTCGATGATAGTGCTCGGCGTTGTTTGTTCGACCTTCGGTATTTTAGCTTAAGGATAAAAAATGCGTTTATGTCAGATCCCGTCAGTATCTAGAAATAATAAAAATTATCTCACGCTTTCTTTTACCGCTCCCGCGGAAAACGCAGCGCTGTACTGGACCAAAGATAATGATGTCAAAACAAAAGAGCGCTACCTTATTACCCAACATGCCGTCAGCCCGTATGAACTGGAGGACCCTTTACGGGCCGAACAGCGTATCTATTTTATTCTGGAGCACAGCGGCCGGTCGATCCTTTTCGCCGAGCGAACGCTGCCGGTTTCTGGATTAAATAACTTCCGCGATTTTGGGGGGTATCCCGCAGCCGGGGGGAAAACCGTAAAATGGGGCGTGCTATTTCGCTCCAACCATTTGTACAAACTCGATCGGCAGGCGTTATCCTACATCCAACGCCTTAATATTCGATCCATCATCGATTACCGAAGCGACAATGAAATCGCCAAAAGCCCGAACGACCGCGTCGGCGAAGAGAGAACCTACCATTTAAACGCAACGGCACAAACGGCGGAGCTGGCGGCACAGTTTTCTGCAGAACCCAGCAATGAAGATCGCGCGTTAATCGAAAGCGTGATGCGCGACATCCCCGCGGAATTAATTAATGGCCGAGGCGCACAGGTTTTAGAGCAATATCGCCACTTTGTGACCAGCGAAAAATCTAAGCGCGCATTTAAGCGCATGATCGATGTGCTGCTCGATCCCCATAACGCGCCTAATATCCAGCACTGTCGTGGGGGAAAAGACCGCACTGGTTATGGCGTTCTTCTGGCGCTATCGATGCTCGGCGTATCCGAAGAGGATATCATCGCCGATTATATGATCACGCAGGCTAATCGCATGGAGCGTAACGCTATAAAAATGGACGCCTACCGCAAAATAACCGACGATGAGGATGTCCTTGCCTATCTTCATACGTTAATCGATACCCGTGAATCATTTATTATTGAAGTGCTTAACACCATCAAAGCCCTTTCCGGTAGCGTCGCTAACTATATCCACAGCGAGCTGGGTTTTTCACAACAGGCCTTTGATAAGATGCGGCAGAACTATTTAACCGATGATTAACGGGTCCGCTATGCGTAAACGCGCCCGCGGCGCTGGCTCAGGATCGCCGCCGGAACTGCACCATCCGGTCAATAACGATCGCGCAGATCAGGATCGCCAGCCCTGCCAGAATGCCTTTCCCCTGGGCGGCGTACTGCAGCGCGGAAAGGACATCCTCGCCTAAACCTTTTGCGCCGATTAGCGCGGCAATCACCACCATCGACAGGCTCATCAGCACCGTCTGGCTGACGCCCGCCAGAATCGCCGGGCGGGCAATCGGCAAATCGACTTTAAATAGCATAAACCCCCTCCCGGCGCCAAAAGCCAGAGCCGCCTCCCGCACGGCGGCCGGAACGTTGGCAATACCAAAGGCCGTCTGGCGAATCACCGGGGCGATGCCGAAGATGATGGTGGCAATAATCCCAGCCGTCTTACCGATACCAAACAGAGCAATGATCGGGATCAGGTATACGAAAGCGGGCGTGGTTTGCATAAAATCAAGGACCGGCCTGATAACGGACGCCACGCGCCGGTTATAACCGCTCCAGATGCCGAGCGGGATGCCGATCGCGATGGCGATAAACGACGCCGTGCCCAGCAACGCTACCGTCTGCATCGCTTTGATCCAGTAACCAAAGGCGAGGATATAGGCCAGCCCCACCCCGACGCCAAATGCCAAACGCCAGCCGCCGCGTTGCGCAGCAAAGGCGAGGAGTACGATAAACACCACGGGCCACGGCGTGGCAATCAGAGCATATTCCAGGCCACTCAGCAGCGCATCAATCACCCGGGATATATGCTGCGCAGCGGGAGCAAGGGCCGCGGCCAACGCGCCCATCCCCTCATCAATCCACCGCGATGCGTTCGACGCCAGATCGGGTAACCCGGCGGGGTTGAAAATCTGAGCGGGGATCATTCCGGCATAGTTTAAGAGCGCCATCGGCACAATAGCCAACCAAATCAGCGCCGCGAAGATGGCGGAGCCGGTCGAACAGGCCATACCGCTAAAATCCTCCGTCAGGCGCGCTCTGCGCAAACGCCCGGCCATCAACGGCACGGCCGTGAATCCCAAAATGACGCGCGTCCCCAGCAGCGCGGCCAGCCCGCCGAGGATAAGACCGCGCCCTCCCCGCTCGGCCTCAAGCGCCGTCCGCGCATCGCTGGCGGCTTTGCTCAGCGACGCGGCGGATCGTTCCAGGGATTGCGTCATCGCACTCTGCGGGTCCTGTTTGTGGGCCACGGCGGCCTCCTGCGCACGCTGGCTCGCGAGTTCGACCAGAGTGGTTACGCGCTCTTGCTGGTCGCGCGACAGGCCGTGACTCAGGGCAAGTACGATCAGCGCCGCCCCAATAAGTTCCGCGCTTAAAAATAGCCAGAACAGCCCCCGAAACCGATGTGCGCCAAGCCAGAAGCTGCCGAACAACGCCGCTTTGGTATGAAAAGGCGGCAGCCTGCGCGATCCATCCTGCAGTTGGCTAAACGCGCGCTGGTAAAACGGCGTCACGACATCCGGCTGGTGCATCATGTGATTTCCTCTGCTTTCGCCATGCCAATGCGGATAAATCTGGCGACATACTCATTGGCCGGACTGGCCAATAGCTCCGCCGGCGTGGCCAGCTGCTCAAATCTGCCCTGCCGCATAACGGCTATACGATCCGCGATGCGCAGCGCCTCAGCGACATCATGGGTAATAAACAGCGTGGTTTTATTAAGATCGCGCGACAGGCTGCGAAACTCGGCCTGCAGGTCATCGCGGATTAACGGGTCCAGAGCGCTGAAGGGCTCATCCATCAACAAAACGTCCGGATCTGAGGCCAGCGCGCGCGCCAGCCCAACCCGCTGCTTCATCCCGCCGGATAGCGTGTCGATCCCGCGCCGCCCCATCCCGGCGAGTCCTAATCGTTCCAGAAGCTCTTCCGCTCGCGCTTCGCGCCGGGCGCGGGCGACCCCGAGAATTTCCAAAGGTAATGCCACGTTTTCCTGAATGCTCATATGTTCAATGAGAGCATGACTTTGGAACACCATGCCGATGCGGCGAGCGCGTAGCTCACGCAGCCTGGCAGGCGAGAGATCGGCAATCGGCTCCCCGGCGATTCGCACGCAGCCGATGCTGGGTGCGATCAGGTGGTTAACCATGCGCAGCAGCGTGGATTTGCCGCACCCGGAGAGACCTAAAATACATAACAACTCGCCGCGCTCGACGCTCATATCGATACCGCGCACTGCGGCAAGGCCGCCTGCGGGCAGGCGGGCGTCGGGGTCGCGCCGCAGCGTAGCGATGGCATGCTGCGGATCGCAACCGAATACCTTCCAGACATTTTCCAGCTGGATCATTTCGCACTCAGCCAGTCAGCAACGCGCGCCTTATTCGCATCCAGCCAGCCGCGTGCAGCCTGTTCCGGCGTCTTCCCTTCAACGGCAATCGCATACGCCAGGGCGCTGACATCCTGGGTGTTGAAGTGGATAGCTTCAACGATTTTCACTCCGTCAGGGTTCGTTTGGGCAAAGTGATTGCTGTAGGCGATGTGGATCGCCGCATCGCCATAACCGGTGCTGATGCGCGATTTCTTTAACCAGTCCGGGTCCGACTGATCCGCAACCTGCCAGGTCGCCGGATTATGTTCAGGCTCCTGCAGATTTGTGAGCTTGTAGCGGACGTAGTTCTGATGCGGCGCGTAGCAGTAGCCAATCCAGGCGCCGCCCGTTTTCGCGGCGTTATCCAGCGCCGCCGTCGCCACCGCCTCATCGGAGCGGGTCAGGTCGAAGAACGGCGCGAAGCCATAGGTCCGCGCGCGGATCTCTTCATAATTAGTGGACAGCCAGCCCGCCGCGCCCAGCCAGATCTGACCGCGTTCCGAACCTTTCGGCGCAAAAACTTTTGCTTTGTCAGGGTCGGTCAGGTCATAGACGGAATGAATGTTGTGCGCCTCGGCGGTCGCCGTCAGGGTGCAGTAACCCTGCGTTCCGGCATAGGCGTTTTTCGCCAGGGTGACGTTCTTGCCGGCCCCGGCGTATTTCGCCACCAGCGCATCCTGATTGGGTAGCCAGACGTCTGTCCAGATATCGATCTCGCCGTTGTTGCGGTTCAGCCCTTCCCAGATAACCGGCACGGAAGAGACGGGCACAATTTTGGTCTCCGCCCCCGTTTGATCTGCGAGCAGCAGTTTGACGACATACGCCGTGCCCTGAGCGGTGGCATAGCCGGCATCCACGATACTTACGGCGTGGGCTGCAGGTGTCGCCAGCAGAAGGGCGACAATCATTTTTTTAGCTAAAAATTTCATCTGGTTATCATCCTTCCGGGTCAATATTGTGTGTGAGATGAGGTTGCGGGACGGGCAGACAGAGCCTCTCGCGCAGCGTGCCGCTAAATTCCAGCGGCGTCAGCAGACCGCGCTCGCGAAGCAGGGGAACAACATCGGAAATAAAGAGATCCAGCCCTTCCGGGAAGGTTGGAGGCAGCAGCATAAAGCCGTCCGCCCCGCCCGCTTCGTACCAGCGGATCATCTCCGCCGCCACCTGCTCCGGGGTGCCGACGATCTGCAGGTGGCCGCGCGCGCCGGCAATGCGCCGCGCCAGCTGCAGCACGGTGAGGTTTTCGCGCTCTGCCAGCTCCCGCAGCAGCTGCTGGCGGCTGGCAATGGAATTGGACGCGGGAAGCGGTGGCAGAGGGCCATTGGGATCGACATCCGTTAAATCAATATCTCCGAGATAGCTCCCCAGCAGCGCCAGCGCGACGTCTTCGGCGATCAGCCCCTGTAGCTGGTCAAACTTCGCCTGGGCCTCGGCTGCGGTTTTGCCAATCACCGGAAAAATGCCGGGCAGAATATAAAGGTCGTCGCTGCTGCGGCCTGCCGCTTTACGACGGGCGTGCAGATCCTGACGATAGGCAACCGCCTCTTCCAGCGTGGGCGCCGCGACGAAGATCGCTTCGGCATGGCGGGCGGCGAGATCCCGTCCCGCGGGCGAAGCCCCTGCCTGCAGCAGCACAGGCTGCCCCTGCGCCGAGGGAAAGACATTCAGCCCGCCCAGCGCGCGGAACCAGCGGCCCTGAAAGCCAGGCTCACGCAGCGCATCGGCTTCAAAAAAAACGCCGCTTTGCTTATCGCGCGGAAATTTTGTGACATCCCAGGAGCCCCACAGCGCCCGCACCGCCGCAATAAACTCCTCTGCGCGCTCGTAGCGTTTATCGTGACGAAACTCCGTCGGGTTAAAATTTGTGGCTTCACTCGACAGGCCCGACGTCACGATATTCCAGCCCAGACGTCCGCCGCTGATAAGATCGAGCGAAGCCAGCTGGCGCGCCAGGGTGTAAGGTTCATTGAAGGTGGTGCTGGCGGTGACCACAATGCCGATGCGCTGAGTGGTGGCCGCAATCGCCGCGGCCAGGGTCAGCGCCTCAAAGCCATGCGACCATTCATCCACGCGCCGCGTAGCCTCGAGAGGGCCTTCGGGAATGCCGAGGCGGTCCGCAATAAAGGTGATATCAAACCCTGCCTCCTCGGCGGCGCGCGCGCTGGCAATATAGCGTTCGACGGAGATATTGGCCTTTGGGTCCGTCTCCGGATGGCGCCACGCGGCGACATGATGGCCGCTTGGGTACTGCAACAGCGAAAGCACCAACGGCTTTTTCACGCGGTTCATAGAAGCGAATTCCGATTGCTAACTGCCGTAGACACGGCAGCGTGAGGCTAAACAATCAGCTAAACTTATTGGAATAAGAAACGCCATTCAAATACCATTTTGGCATATTTTATATGCCATCAGCAGGCAGCATCGGCAGCCGGAAAGGGGCCGATGACGGTACCTTCCGCGGTGCCGCTGTTCGCCGCCGATATCCTGCCGCCACCGCGCGAGCAGGCGCCCGGCGCATCGATTACGCTCCGGCGCTGAGGCGCATTTTTTCCCGTAAAAGCGGCTCAAGCCAGGCAATAAATAGCTGAAGTGGCCGCGACAGATGCCGTCGGCTGGGATACAAAATACTTACCGGCAGCGGTTGCGGTAAGCAGGACGGCATCACTTCGCATAGTATCCCCGCGGACAGCCATTCGCTCACATCATATTCAGGGATCTGAATCATGCCCATTCCTGCTACGCAGGCCGCAATATAGGCCTCAGCGCTGTTTACGGTCAGGTGGCTGTTGACGTCGGCGCCGAATATCTCCCCGTCCCGTGCCCACTCCCAGCGCTCCCTGCGCCCGGTGGTCGGCGAGACGTATCCTACGGCCACGTGACTATCGAGCTGTTCCGGCGATGCCGGCGAGCCAAAGGAAGAGATGTAGCCTTGAGAAGCCACGTTAATAAACTTCAGCTCGCCCACCCGACGCGCCACCATTCCTGAATCGTTCAGCACGCCGACGCGAACGGCGCAATCCACTCCCTCCTCCGGGAGATTCACGCTGCGATCGGTTATGCCGAGATCCACCTGAATCGACGGGTGGCGGGCAAAAAATTCCGGTAGCGCAGGAATAACGATGCGGCTTCCAACCCGGCCCGGAACATCAACCTTAATTTTCCCCCTCACCTGCCCGCTGGACTGCCGGAAAAGGTTTTCCGTCTCCTCTACGTCCTGTACCACAACCAGGCAGCGCGCATACAGCGCGCTCCCGTCAGAGGTCAGGGAGACGCTGCGCGTGGTGCGGTGTAAAAGACGAGTTCCCAGGCGGGACTCCAGCTCCCGAATAGCGGCAGAGATAGTAGAAGCCGGTCGGTTCAAGGTCTCAGCGGTGCGAATAAAGCTGCCGTTTTCCGCCACTCGGATAAATATCCGGAAAAGATCGATCGTATCCATTTTCACCTCACTATTCGTTAATTCTGGATAGTGTATGCAGGATTAGCCCCTTTATACATAACCGGCAGGTATTAAGCTGCTATTGACGGGATTCGCCCGGACAATAACCGAAACAGGAGCTAAACCATGGTAGATCACGCTATCAAAGGTAAAACCGTTCTCATCGCCGGCGGGGCAAAGAATCTCGGAGGACTCATTGCCCGAGACTTCGCCCAGCAGGGCGCCCGCGCCATCGCTATCCACTACAACAGTAATGCGACGCGTGAAGAGGCCGAAGCTACCGTTGCCTGGATCAAATCCGTCGGTGCCGAAGCCGTTGCGCTGCAGGCCGATCTGACTTCGGCCGCCGCGATGGAAAAACTTTTTGCTGATGCCACGGCAGTGGTGGGGCAACCCGATATTGCCATCAATACCGTAGGTAAAGTTCTCAAGAAACCGATGGCTGAAATCAGCGAGGCGGAGTTCGATGAAATGAGCGCCGTTAACGCTAAAACTGCCTTCTTTTTCCTGAAAGAAGCTGGTAAACACGTTAAAGATAACGGAAAAATCTGTACGTTAGTGACCTCGCTTCTTGGGGCTTACACGCCATTCTATTCGGCATATGCCGGTATGAAAGCGCCGGTTGAACACTTCACGCGAGCGGCGTCTAAAGAGCTGGGTGAACGCGGTATTTCCGTCACGGCCATCGGCCCAGGCCCCATGGACACGCCCTTCTTCTACCCCGCCGAAGGTGCCGATGCCGTCGCCTATCATAAAACAGCAGCAGCCCTGTCCCCCTTCAGTAAAACTGGCCTGACGGATATCAGTGACATCGTTCCCTGGATCCGTTTTTTAGTTAGCGACGGCTGGTGGATGACCGGACAGACGATTCTGGTCAACGGTGGCTACACCACGAAATAAATCATTGGCTAATCGCCCCTCCGATTTCGAGGGGCTTCCGTTTTCCTCTTCCCCTTCCTTAGGAGGCCCCCCGATGATGCCGCTTTTCCTGACCGAAAACCGGGCTTTTCTGTATAACGCCCTTCTCCGAAGATCCGATCCAATCAGCTGAGACCCTTTTTTATACACAGCGCTCAGACCACTTCACGCAAAAAAATTAATCATTTGTTTTTAATGGATTTTTAAAAATCCCCGCTCGTTGCGCTTAAATTTTTTACATATACATATTGATAAATATAAATATGTAGAATAGTGTATTTGCAACATCGCAAAACAACGTCATATGGAGCTATAGATGAACACCACCGAAACGCCGTTCAAACCAGACCAGGAGTACGGTTTATTCATCAATAATCAGTGGGTTAATTCAGAAAGCGGGCGAACTATTGAAAGCCGTAATCCTGCTAACGGCGAGTTCATTACCCGCATCCCGGATGCGACTGCCGGCGATATCGACCGTGCAGTTCAGGCTGCGACACAGGCATTTGAATCCTGGAAAAAAACAACGGTCGCACAGAGATCCCTCGCCCTTCTTAAAATTGCAGACCAGCTTGAAGAACAGGCTGAACGCTTTGCCATTCTGGAGGCCCTTGACGTTGGCAAACCGATTCGGGAATCGAGGATGATTGATATCCCTGGCGCCATTGACCACTTTCGCTATTTTGCCGGCGTTATCCGCAGCCAGTCCGATGAAGCGACGATGCTTGATGAAAATACCCTTAGCATCGTTCTCAGCGAACCGCTGGGCGTAGTCGGTCAGGTTATTCCGTGGAATTTCCCCTTGCTGATGGCCGCGTGGAAAATTGCCCCGGCGATTGCCGCCGGCAATACCGTGGTGATCAAACCGTCAGAAATGACCCCCGTCACCATTATGGAACTGGCAAAAATCTTTGCCCGGGTTCTTCCGGCCGGGGTGGTCAACATCGTGACCGGGCTGGGAGCGACTGCCGGCCAGGCTCTGCTCGATCATCCGGACGTCCGTAAGCTGGCCTTTACCGGTTCTACCCGCGTCGGCGAAATTGTCGCCGCGGCAGCAGCGAAGAAAATCATTCCGGCCACGCTGGAACTGGGCGGCAAGTCTGCCAACATTGTCTTCCCTGATGCCAACATGGATCGTGCCGTTGAAGGGGCCGCGCTGGCCATTCTCTGGAATCAGGGTCAGGTATGTGAATCAGGCGCCCGCCTGTTTGTGCACCGTTCGGTGTACCAGGATTTCCTGGCACGACTCATGAAGCATTTCACCCACGTCCGCGTTGGTAACCCTCTTGACGAGCAGACTCAGATGGGCGCCCAGATCAGCGAAACCCAGATGAATCGTATCCTCGGCTACATTGCGATCGCGAAAGAGGAAGGAGCCACCATCCTGACCGGCGGTAAACGTCTCCAGGGTGAAAAATACGACAACGGATATTTCATCGAACCCACCATCCTGGTGGACGTGCGCAACGACATGCGGGTTGCATACGAAGAAATCTTTGGTCCGGTATTGTGCGTCATCCCGTTTGATGACGAAGCAGAAGTTATCAGGCTGGCAAATGATTCCGAATACGGACTGGCTGGTGGGGTATGGACGCAGGATATCAACCGGGCACTACGCGTATCCCGGGCGATAGAAACCGGTCGTATCTGGGTAAATACATACCATGAGATCCCGGCTCATGCCCCGTTTGGCGGCTATAAGAGATCCGGTTTAGGTCGTGAAACCCATAAATCTATCCTTGATGCGTATACGCAGAAGAAAAACATTTACATCAGTCTGGCTGAACAGCCTTTCAATCTGTTCTGAGTTTACTTTAACCACCAACATCTAAATTTCTATATATCGAGGTATTTAATGAAATCGAATAGCCTTTTCACCAGCGCCAGGATTGGCCATTTTACGCTGAAAAACCGCGTCGTCCTGCCGCCGTTGACCCGCTCACGCAGCTCGCAGCCGGGCGATATCCCCAATGAGATGATGGCTGAATACTATGCCCAGCGAAGCGGAGCGGGCTTTATGGTGACTGAAGGGACGCAGATTGAGCCTCGCGGACAGGGCTATGCGTGGACTCCGGGGATCTACAACGCCGCGCAGGTAGAGGGCTGGCGGAAAGTTACCGACGCCGTACACGCCAGAGGAGGGATTATTTTTGCCCAGTTGTGGCACGTCGGGCGGATATCCCATACGTCCCTGCAGCCAGGAGGTGCAGCCCCCGTCGCACCTTCCGCGACTCCCGCCGGTAATAACGTTAAAGTTTTCATCGAAACCGGGCCTGGAACCGGCACCCTGGCCGTCGCGTCGATGCCGCGCGCCCTCGAAACCGGCGAGGTAAAGGAGATTGTCCGCATGTATGCCCGCGCCGCGCAAAATGCGCTGAACGCCGGTTTTGATGGGGTAGAAATCCACTGCGCAAATGGCTATCTGGTTAACCAGTTCATGTCCATTCATAGCAACAAACGCGATGATGAGTACGGCGGTTCGCTGCAGAATCGCCTGCGATTTCTGCGTGAAGTGGTTGAAGCGGTGGCAAACGTGGTCGGTAAAGATCGCGTAGGAGTGCGTTTTGCTCCTCTGTTTGCCAGCACCAATGAAGAGCGCGTATATCTCGGGCTTGTGGAGGACAATCCGCACGAAACCTACACTGAAGCGATTAAAATTCTTCAGGAAATCGGCATCGCCTACCTTTCCCTCGCTGAGGCCGACTGGGATAACGCGCCTGAATTGCCGGAATCGTTCTACCAGCAGGTGCGCAGCATTTTCAGCGGCACCATAATGTATGCCGGTCGTTATACAAAAGAGCGTGCTGAGCGGATCCTGAATGCCGGCTGGGGAGACATTTTTGGGTTTGGCCGCCCCTTCATCGCGAATCCTGATTTACCAGCCCGGCTGGCAAATAGCTGGGTGCTCAATGAAGTCGATCCTTCCACTATGTATGGCGGCGCAGCAAAAGGTTATACCGACTATCCTCTTTACAAATGATCAGTTGGTAAAACATCATCTCTGCCGCCCAGGCAGAGATGATGCATATCATATCTAAGTATTGTAATATTGGGATATGACAACTTATCTACAGGAGCTTAGCGAGAATGTCTGAAATCAAACTAAATGAGGTTCTGAAAGCGCTAAGCAATCCAGTGCGAAAAGAAATTCTCCAGTGGCTTAAAGAACCTAAAAAACATTTTCATCAGCCAGATGCTGATGCAGATGAGGTTGGCGTGTGCGTAAGCATTATCCAGGAAAAGGTGGGATTGTCGCAGTCTACCGTATCGCTTTATCTTGCCGCCCTGCAGCGAGCGCAGCTTGTCACATCCCGGCGCATCGGCCCCTGGACATACTACAAGCGTGATAATGAGAAAATCGCAGAGTTTTTCCAGCTGCTGAAAAAAGAGATCTGAATCGCCGGCTGATTAAGAAGATCCTGCCCCACATCACGCCAAATGGCCGGCCAAATTAATGCCTGTACGCCAGCGGCATGGCCGCGCACGCAATCGTCAGCGCGTTTAAAGCAACGTCGCCGATGTCCCACCTACGCTGATATCTAAAGTCACCGACGCCATAAAAAGCCGCTCAATGGATGGCAAACCGGCAGCCAGATGGCCTATATCCTGTGGTTTATATGGCATGTGTTGTCTCAGAATCGCAGCGTCATCAGCAAGGAAACGTTCCTGGCTGGAGGGATATTCTCACACGGTCCGCGGTCAGGCTGCGGATCGGTTTTTCTATGACCGGAAAAGCTTAACAGGCCGGCTTAAAGCCCACGATTGCGCCTAAAAGCAGAGTGTTTATCACCTGAATATTTGTTAAAGTTCGCATAAACCCTGCCATAGCTATCACTCCCTCGCGCCAGCCCCCACGGTTATGCAAGATAACACATTGACCACCTACCTACTAGTAGGTTAATGTCTGTTCACTTGAGCAGAAACATCATTAGACGAACCGTCTCATCCAGCCGTCACTTTGCTGCCCTGTACTCAAGTCAGTCCCCGCGCGTATGGCAGGGACACAACCACTCTCACATTCTACCTACTAATAGGTCGTTAACGGCTTTGATGGCCTGACGACCGGGAGAACTGACATGCCAAATACCGCTGCCACCGCTAATCGGTCGCTGAACCAATGGCTCCAGACCTACTACTTCCTGCGCACCGGGGTGTCGATTGTCTGGATCGCTCTTGCCGCTTTCGTCGGCAAGCACAATCCCGCCGTCGGTGCGGCCCTGCTGATCCTGTATCCGGCCTGGGACGCCTTTGCTAACTATCTGGACGCGCGCAGAAGCGGCGGCCTGGGCGCGAATCCATCGCAAAAGTTCAACTTCATCGTCAGCATCATCATCGCCCTCGCCGTCTGCGGAGCGCTTACCGTCGGCATGCCTATGGTGATTACGGTGTTCGGCGCCTGGGCGATCTTCTCCGGCCTGCTGCAGCTGGCTACGGGCGTGCGGCGCTGGAAAACGACGAGCGGCCAATGGCCGATGATCCTCAGCGGCGCCCAGTCCGCGCTCGCCGGCGCTTTCATGTTCAAGCAGGCTCATAGCGGCATGGCGCTGGACGTGACCACGGTTGCTCCCTATGCGGCCTTCGGCGCGTTCTACTTCCTCGTCTCTGCGATCTGGCTGACCGTCAAGAATGTCCGCCAGCGCGCCGTGCTCGCCGACTGATCGGTTCTACCCGTTGGACAGCAGCATCGCCTGAGCCAGGGCGACATGACTCCCTGTCTTTGGACGTTCAGGAATGACCCAAATGAGACAACTTTGCAATGCGCCCGTCCCCGTCGACAACGGGGACCATTTTTATCAGCTATATTGCCAGGTGCGTGCCAGGAGCGAGGCTTTGGCCGCGCCGTTGAGCCCCGAGGATCAGGTGGTACAATCGATGCCCGATGCCAGCCCGACCAAATGGCACCTGGGCCACACCAGCTGGTTCTTCGAGACCTTTCTGCTGTTGCCGCACCTGGCGGACTACGTCGCATTCGACCCGTCCTTCGGCTATCTGTTCAACTCCTACTACGAGGCCGTGGGGCCGCGCCAGCCCCGCCCCGAACGAGGCCTTATTACCCGCCCTTCTGCCCGCGATGTGCTGGGCTACCGGGCCTACGTCGATGCGGGTATGGCGCGCCTGCTGCGCTCGATTTCCCCGGCCCTGGCACCGCTGATTGAGCTGGGTCTGGCTCACGAGGAGCAGCACCAGGAGCTCATCCTGATGGATGTGCTGCACCTGTTCTCACGTTCGCCGTTCACTCCGGCCTATCGGCCGGGGCCAGCGCGAACGTATCCGCCAGCCGCCCCGCTGAAATGGTGCCGGGTCGAGGGAGGGATCGTCGAGATTGGCGCCGTCGGGAACCGCTTTGCCTTCGACAATGAGACCCCGCGTCATAGGGTCTATCTGCAGCCCTATGCGCTGGCCGACCGCCTGGTGACGAACGGAGAGTGGATGGCTTTCATAGCCGATGGCGGATACCGCCGGCCGGAGCTCTGGCTGGCCAGTGGCTGGGCTACGGTACAGGCCGAGGGCTGGCAGGCGCCGCTATACTGGCGTCGCGAATCCGATGGCTGGTCTGAGTTTGGCCTGCAAGGACGAGCTCCTGTCGATCCCGGCGCGCCGGTCCTGCACGTCAGCTACTACGAAGCGGTCGCCTACGCCGAATGGGCGGGCGCACGCCTGCCGACCGAGGCGGAATGGGAGCATGCGGCGGTGACCGCCGCGGGCCTGCGCGATCTGTATACCGAAGCCTGGCAATGGACCCGCAGCGCTTACGACGCCTACCCGGGCTTTCATCCGCAGCCCGGAGCCGTCGGTGAGTACAACGGCAAGTTCATGGTCGGGCAGATGAGCCTGCGCGGCGGCTCGTCGATCACGCCCCCCGGCCATACGCGCGCGACCTATCGCAATTTTTTCCCGCCAGAGGCGCGGTGGATGTTCAGCGGCGTGCGGCTTGCCGGGGACGCCGCCGGGGAGAACGCGCGACTGCCGTCGGCTTTTGCCGAGGACGTGCTCGCAGGGCTTGCGCGACCGGACAAGTACCTCCTGCCGAAATATTTCTATGACGATGAGGGTTCGCGTCTGTTCGAAGCCATCTGCCAGACTTCTGAGTACTACCCAACGCGAACCGAGCTTGCGCTGCTGCGCGCGGCCGCTGCCGAAATAGCCGACCGCATTGCCGATGACGCGGTGCTGGTCGAGTTCGGCAGCGGCGCGAGCCTGAAGACCCGCGTGCTGCTTGACGCCGCGCCTCGGCTCGCTGCCTACGTGCCGGTGGACATCAGCGTAGATGCGCTGGAGCGGGCCGCGGCGGCGATCCGCGACGACTATCCCGGCCTGGCGGTTTGCCCGCTGGCGGAGGACTTCACCTCCGCGCTGTCCTTGCCTCCGGACGCTCACGGTCGTCCCCGCATCGGTTTCTTCCCCGGCTCGACCATCGGCAACTTCTCGCCCGGCGACACGGCTGCGTTTCTGAGCCGCGTGCGGCGGCTGCTCGGCGCCGGATCGCAGTTCCTGGTCGGCGTCGACCTGGTGAAAGATGAAGCGACTTTGCTTTCCGCCTACGACGACGCCGGCGGCGTCACCGCGGCGTTCAACCGGAATCTGCTGGCGCGGATCAATCGCGAACTGGGCGGCGACTTCGACCCTGACGCCTTCGAGCATCGTGCGGTGTGGAACGCCGCGGCGAGCCGGATGGAAATGTGGCTGGTCAGCCGGCGCGAACAGGAGGTACGCGTTCTCGACCGGGTCTTCCACTTCGCGGCGGGGGAAGCCCTGCACACGGAAAACTCGTATAAATTCACCCCCGCGGCCTTTACAACCCTGGTGGAACGCGAGGGCTGGACGGTGGCCCGACGGTGGATCAGCCCGGACCCGCAGTTCGCCATTTTCTTGCTGTTTACTGCGTAATCGCGCGCCGGGCGTGGCTGACGTGAACGGGCAGGCCCGCAGGCTGGCAAAGGAACGATCCTGAGGCAAAACCCGGCACCGTTTTAATGCAGGGCCGGTCTGCGGTACCTGAGTCAGGAAAATGCGTTTTTGATTCGCGCAAGCCCTTTCTCCAGGATTCCTCTGGGGCAGGCAAAATTGATACGCTCGAATCCCTCGCCTTCGTGACCGAACGATTCTCCCCATGTCAGGTTTACCTTGGCTTTTTCGAGGATGATGTTTCTGAGTGCCTCCGGGGTGAGGCGAAGCGCGGTGAAATCCAGCCAGGCGATATAACCGCCGTGCGGTCTGATCAGTTTTACCTGCGGCAGGTTGGTCTTCAGATAGCTATCCAAAAAATCCAGATTGCCCTGGAGATAGCGGTTAAGGCAAATGAGCCATTCTCCTCCATAGCGATAAGCGGCTTCGGCTGCCGCAATGCTAAATACATTAGTCGCAAAATCAACGCCCATACCGACCCGGACTTGTTGCAGTTTCTGCCGCTTTACTTTGTCGGGGATGATGCCGATCGCATAGGTCAGCCCCTGCAGATTGAAGGCCTTGGACGGGGAGGTAAGCGTGATTGAATTAAGGCGACTAACCGAAGATAGACTGGCGTAGGGAACAAATACGGCATCGTCGTAGGTCAGATAGCCGTTGATTTCATCTGAAACCACCAGCACGCCGTACTTTTCACAGATCTCTGCGATAACAGATAACTCTGCTCTGCTGAACATCAGGCCGGTTGGGTTATGAGGATTCATAAGGAAAAACAGTCTGACGTTTTGTCTGGCGAGAGTTTCCTCAAAGATACGCGGGTCAAAAATGTATCTGACGCCATCGAAAGCGAGCGCTTGCGCGACAATCTTTCGCCCTGCGCTTTCTATGACGCTAACCGCAGGATGAAAATGGGGAGCGTGGATGAGGATGTTATCTCCTGGCATCGTATATGCCTGAAGGCACAGAGCGAGCATGGCCCAGCTTCCGGGGCCGTCGGTCAGCCACTCTTTTTCAATTGTCCAGTGGTGACGATCGTTGAACCAACCGCTAATCGCCTGGTAGTAACCATCCGTTTTATACTCGTACGCATAGAGACCGCTTTTAGCTTTGTTTATTAATGCATTGCGAATGCAGGATGGGGACTGAAAATCCATATCAGCTATGCCAAACGAAATGACTTCAGCCTGCCGGGAACCTCCCCATTTGATTGATGGAGAATCGGCCCGGTTAATAATCGTATCAAAAATACCGTCTTCTTCTGCCATCGTTAACAGGCCCCGAGTTTACGCTGATTTTCCTAAGAGCATTAGCATAAAGGTACTACCGCCGCAACGGACGTGACGACGACCGGAGTGGAGGTCGTCCATCACCGTTCGGCGGTATCGGGTGCTCGCTTAGCCCTGAATGCCTCCCCTTTTCAGACACGACAAATCTGACCTCACGTTGATATTTATCAAGAACGCCTTCGATAAGGCGATGACAAGTCGAACAATTCTTGAATATCGGACAGCACAGGGATAGTAATGATGATTATTAGACGATCGGTCAATATTTTTTATATACTCCTGAATACCTGACTGTCATACAACCAGACACACGAGGTGAAAATGTTTAAATCATTATTAATCAATAAAGTAGAAAATCGCTACGCCGCACTATTTGCTGAAATAGCGGAAAGTGAGCTACCCGAGGGGGATGTGACTGTCAATGTCGACTACTCATCCATCAACTATAAAGATGCCCTGGCCATCACCGGACGCGGCCCTATCGTCCGCCATTTCCCGATGGTGCCGGGCATCGACTTCGCCGGTACGGTTTCCGCCAGCTCTCATCCCGACTATCAGGCTGGTGATAAGGTCCTCCTGACCGGCTGGGGCGTTGGCGAAAAACACTGGGGCGGACTTGCAGAGAAGGCCCAGGTTAATGGCGACTGGCTGACCCCTGTTCCGGCCGGGGTAAGCAGCAAACACGTCATGGCCATTGGGACCGCAGGCTTCACCGCGATGCTGTGCGTGGACGCGCTTCTCAATCATGGCGTTAAGCCTGAAGATGGCCCGATACTGGTTACCGGCGCCAGCGGAGGGGTAGGAAGCATCGCGGCGATGATCCTATCGTCTATGGGGTACCACGTTACGGCCTCTACCGGCCGTCCTGAAGAGGCGCCCTGGCTCTATAAAACGGTAGGCGTAAACGACATTATTCATCGTGCAGAACTCTCAAACCCAGGCAAGCCGCTGCAAAAAGAACGCTGGGCGGCGGCCATTGATACCGTTGGTAGCCACACCCTCTGCAACGCCTGTGCCGGGGTACGATATGGCGGAATTGTTGCTGCCTGCGGTATGGCTCAGGGTATGGAGCTGATGGGCAACGTGGCGCCGTTTATCCTCCGCGGGATCACCTTAAAGGGCGTTGACAGCGTCATGTTCGCTAAAGAGAAAAGAGCGGGCATCTGGCTGAAAGCTTTACAACATTTACCGCTCGCTAAGCTGGAGAGCATGACCACCGTTTACCCTCTCAGTGAAGCAATCAATGTCGCTGAAAAGTTGCTTAATGGCGAAATCCGCGGGCGCGCGGTTATTCAGTGCAACTAAGGCCGCTGCCAATATATCCTGAGAGAAAAACAGACGGATAGCTAAGTATCAAACTTTGCCAAGGGCTCGCTTCCGGGCCCTTAAACCAGCTTCTCACTGAATTCATTCTGCTCATGGCGATATCTGACGGAGATTTTAAAATAGTCCCAGAAGTCGTGAATGGGTTGCGTTGAACAATAAAGCTTCGCCCGCATCACGGCCCCTTCCCAACCGCTCCAGAAAATAGCCGCCAGCTGTTTTTCATTAACATCGGAGGTGATATCACCAGCTAATAGCGCATTGTAGAGACAGGAGGAAACGATGTTTTGCCAGCTATCTAAAATATCCTGAAGCTGCTTTATAAATGACGGCGGAAGCCCCGGGCTCTCCTGCATCATATTGCCAACAAGGCACCCTCTGGTGAATTCGTATTTTTTCATCCCCTCGCAGGCGTCGTTGATGAAGTTTTCCATGCGCTCCATCGGGGTACCGGATTTATTATGAAGATGTTTTTTTAGTTTGTGTTCAAAAAAACTGTCATATGCGCCCAGCACGGTTTGCACATATTCTTCTTTGCTTTGAAAGTAGTAATAAAATGAGCCTTTAGGGACATTTGCGTTCTTGACGATGGCATCGACGCCGGTAGAAAGAAAACCATTTTGCGTCAGAAGTTCGAGCCCGCTGCGGATCAAATCATTACGCGTATCTGAATATGTACTCTCCGTTTTCCGGGGCCTTCCCCGCCCGCGTGGCGCATCTGTCATATCTCATCTCCTGCATAAATAATCAAGCAAGCCTGTTTCTGTTCGCTAAGGCCAATGCCATTAGCGACCTGCCGTTTAGTTGCTGGCTGCTGGTACAGGGTTTCATGGAACAGGCGTACCATCACATATACCAACAGATACTACTTGATGCCGGTTGATGTCGGTAGAGTAAAGAAGAATTTCAACGCGCTAAAATCATCCAGCCAGCTGAACTTAAAAAATAAAAAAGACTTCTGTTACAACGCCATCCGGGAAAAAAACGGGAATTTATCAGGCCAGCACCACAATGAGGGATGATAAAACAGGGATTACTTTTCCTGTGATTGTCTTCACCGCTGCGGTAGTGTTTCTGACGGCGTAACCGAGGCGGCGATCCGGCGTCAGCAAAGCCAAAGCCAAAGCCGGCCGATGACAACCAGATAATGAGAACCGATAGCATGAACGATCGACAGGTTGTACCGGACGAGGAAAAGTGGGAGCCCTGGAGCCCCGCCGAGCTATCTGGTCGGCTGAGCCGCGTATCGAGGCCCTGGTGCGTCGTTGGCGGCTGGGCTCTCGACCTGTGGCACGGGGAGAAGACGCGCGAGCATGAGGATCTCGAGTTCACGATCCTGCGCGAAGATCTGCGCATTTTCCGCGATGAGTTGCGCGATCTGGAATTTTACACCGTTAATGACGGTGTGCTCGAACGGCTGGCGGCCGACCGGGAACCGAAGGCGGAGATTGCCCAGATCTGGTGTTTCGATCGCCCCGCTGACCGCTGGCGGGCGGATATGATGATTGAGCCGGGAACGGATGAGCATTGGGTCTATAAGCGGGATCGGCAAATCACGCGCCCCCGCAGCGAAATGGTCGCGCTGACCGCGGAAGGAGTCCCTTACCTCACCCCTTCTGCCGTGCTGCTGTTCAAGGCCAGATACCGCCGGGCGAAGGACGAGGAAGATTTCGCGAAGGCCGCGCCGGGATTACTTCCGTCTGAGCGCTTATGGCTGCGGGATTGTCTCGATCGCCTGCACCCTGGCCACGCGTGGGCAAAAATGCTGTAACAGGCTGGATTTGCCTAATAGCGCTCAGCCGGTTGCGCCGAACCATGTAACGCTCACGCTGATGGCCGCGTGAGCGTTACGGCAAGGAAATAAGAAAGATGGCGCGGCTCCATCTGATCTCATCCCACTGACGCGGGAAAGCCGTGATATCTGGCCGACCAGGTCACCAGGAGCGTAGCCAGCAGTAGCACCAGGAGCGCAGGAGAGAATGCCCCTACGCCAAGACGATCTAACAGCACGCCGCCAACAATACCTCCGCTGGCAATCGCCGCGTTCCAGGCTGTAACCAGCATGGACTGCGCGATATCGGCAGCATCGCCGGCGGTTCTGGCCAGCGCGGTCTGGAACAAGGTCGCTGCGCCACCGAAAGCCAGCCCCCAGCTACCCACCGCCGCATAGACCGCGATGGGCTCGGTGCCGGCTATGCCCAGCATCAGCGCCGCAACGCCGAATAAGACCGTACTTGCCAGAGTCAGCACCCGCAGATACCGGTCGATCAGCACACCGATGATCCAGATACCGGATACCGACGTAATACCAAAAACCAGCAGTACCAAATCCGTGCGCTCCACCATTCCCGCCGCCAGCAGAAACGGAGCAATGTAGGTGTAGAGGATGTTATGCGCGAGAACGAAGGCCAGCACGACGAACAGCACCGGGCGAATACCCGGCAGGGTGAACACGTGCCCCAGCGACAGGCGTTTTTCCACCGACTGCCCCGCGAAGTCCGGCACTTTCAGCCTCACCCAGCCCATCAGCAATAGCGCCATCAGGCTCATGATGCCAAAACAGATGCGCCAACCCAGCAGATTGCCAAGCAAAGTACCGGCAGGTACCCCCAGAGAAAGCGCCAGCGGCGTGCCCACCATCGCGATAGCAATGGCGCGGCCCTTCTGATGTTCTGGCACCATCCGCGCCGCATAGCCGGCCAGCAGAGCCCACAGTAGCCCAGCAGAAACGCCCGCCAGGAAGCGTGCCACTATCGTCAGCGCATAGCTGGCGGAAAGCGTCGTCACCGTGTTGGCGATGGCGAAGCCGGCGATAGCGGCCAGCAGCAGCGGGCGGCGACGGACCCCTTGCGTCGCGGCGGTCAGCGGAATGGCCGCCACCAGCGAACCGATGGCATAGATAGTGACCGTCTGGCCAACCCACGCCTCGGAGACGGCCAGGCCCTGCGCCATTTGGGGCAGCAGGCCGGCCGGCAGCGCTTCGGTCAGAATAGTGATGAAAGCCGCCATCGCAAGCGCCAGTAGCGATGCGACAGGCATGCGATCCTGAGGAGTCGAACTCATCGCTCAGCCTCCAGGGCACCGTAGACCGCATCGCGCAGATCGCTGACGAAACGGCCCGACATCCCTTCGTATAAGGTGTTGGTGAAAGCGACGACGCTAAGCCCCAGCGCCCGATCCACGAACCAGGAGTGGCCGTAGGCGCCTCCCCAACGCCAGGTGCCCTCCGACTCGGGCGAAGCGGCCAGCGTCCGATCGCGCAAGACCGAAAACCCCAGCCCAAAGCCGAATCCCGGCGCATTGGGCAGCTCCAGATCCCCCGTCCGATCGCGCGCCATTTCCGCAATCAATGCGTTGGGCAGAATCGCACCGCCGCCCTGACGCAGGGCTTCCAGCAGGCGCAGAAAGTCTTCGGCCGTGCCCGCCATGCCCGCGCCAGCCGAAGGGAATGCCTGCGGATCGAAGATGCGTGCAGGGCTGTAGCGAATGCCGACCGCCCCCTCGAAGGGCGAAACGGTTTCACCTTCCGCCAGCGGGTGCGGCTGAGGCTCATCACTCACGTAGGCGGTCGCTACGCGCTGCGCATCCGGCGCGACAAAACCGGTATCCGCCATGCCCAACGGGCCGGTCACGAGCTGGCGCACGGCTGCGTCAAGCGGTTCGCCATGCACTCGCTCGATCAAGGCGCCCAGCACATCGGTGGCCAGCGAATAACCCCAGCTCGTGCCTGGTTCGTACAGCAGCGGCACGCTGGCGATACGGCGCAGGTTCTCCGCCAGGCTAATCCCGGACGCATCCATGCCGTCCGACACGCCGGCTTGCGCATAGGGCCCGTTGGCATCAGCCTCGAAGAATCGGTAGCCCAGCCCTGCCGTATGGCTTAGCAGTTGCCATACGGCGATCCGCGCAGGTTGGCCGTCGGCCAATCGTGGCCTGAACTCGGGCAACCAGCGATCGAGGCTGTCGTCCAGGCTGAGCCTGCCTTGCGCCACCAGCGCCAGCGCCGCCGTTGAGACGATAGGCTTGCTCACCGATGCCAGGCGGAAGAGCGCATCCGCGGTCATCATCCGACGACTTTCGCGATCGGCCCAGCCGGCGGCCTGGCGGTGAATAAGCGCGCCGTCGCGGGCCGCCAGGACCACGACACCGACCAGACGTCGCTCGTCCAGCGCCTGTTGCACAACGGCCTGAATGCGGGCGGACAGAGACGCAAGCGGGACGCCAGCCTGCAGCGAAAATGCGGGAACCGACATGGGAAATTCCTTTCATCAGTGAACATTCCCGCCATGATAGAAACGCAGCTATTAAAGAAAAAGTAGGGTACAGTTCCTTTCTTAGCGGAACTATTTGTCCGCAATGGAGGGGTGAAGTGGACAACCTTAACGGCTTCGTGGTGTTCGTGCGGGTCGCCGAGACGCGCAGCTTCGTCGCGGCCAGCCGGCTGCTGGGCGTATCGGCATCGGCCATCGGCAAAAGCGTGGCGAGGCTGGAAGAGAAGCTCGGCGTGCGCCTGTTTCATCGCAGCACCCGCAGCGTCACGCTGACGGCCGAGGGTACGCTGTTCCTGGAGCGCAGCCGCCGCATCCTTGCCGAGATTGAGGCCGCGGAACTGGAGCTGTCGCAGGCGACGGCTGCGCCGCGCGGCCGATTGCGGGTCAGCCTGCCTCTGGTCAGCTCGCTGGTGCTGCCGGTGCTCGGCGAGTTCATGCGCCAGTACCCGGCCATCGAGCTGGATCTCGACTTCACGGACCGGCTGGTCGATGTGATCGAAGAAGGTTTCGACGTGGTGGTGAGAACGGGAAACCCGACGGACTCGCGCCTGTCGGCGCGGAGGCTGGGCACCTTCCGCTCGATGCTGGTCGCCTCTCCCGATTACCTGGCGCGGCGAGGTATACCCAAAGTGCCTGCCGATCTGCTGGAGCACACCTGCCTGCACTACCGCTTTCCCAACAGCGGCAAGCTGGAGCCGTGGGCGCTACGGCAGGCGCCTGGAGACCCCGAGCTGCAGCTTCCCACCTCGATGATCTGCAACAACATTGAGACGCGAGTGTGCTTTGCTCTTCAAGGCCTGGGCATCGCCTATCTGCCGGAATTCTCGATCGGGGAAGCGCTGGCGGATGGACGCTTGTGCGCCATTCTGGCCGATCGCGTGGAACGCGCTGGCGTATTCCACGTGCTCTGGCCCGCCAGCAGGCATCCCTCGCCGAAAGTTCGGGCTATGGTCGATTTTCTGTGCGCTCGGGTGTTTCCGCCCTCCGCCAGCGGGCAGCCGACCCGGAGCAGATGATGAGCTTTCGGCGGCAGTGGACGGAAGGATACGAACCGCAAGCTCCCCCCTCCGGCATCGGTATGCCGGCCTTTTCCGATGCCTTCGCAAACGGACGTGAATTAAACCACGGGCAATCTCCCCCTCAAAAGCGGCGGGAGTGAAACGCCATCGGCTCAGACTCATGTCCGCCCTTCTGCCGGTATCCGGCCATATTAGATATTGGTAGCGATAATATCTGCATACCTTAGCTCATCACTCTTATTGGTTAAGGCAGTGATTTCATCGGTTTCAATGCTGAACACCGCTAATTTATTGCCAGGAACGGTAATGCTAAATAGCCTGGCTGGAATACTGCTCGATAAAAACCACCTTGCATTCCATTCAATAGCGACAGGATCATCATTTCCATGCGGATACTAGCGTTATTAAGCGGCGATAGAAAAAGATCGGAGCAGCAGTCACCTACATACGATAGTCTAATAATGTGACACACTTCACAATTAAATTAAAATCGACTCAACCCAACTATAATAAATAGTAAAAAACACCACCACACTCAAAATTAAAAAAAACAAAAACAACAAGTTACAATATATAAGCCAAAAAAAAGTAAAAGTCTTCCTTGCAGGTGGGAAATTATTTATTTGTTGCTCACCGAAAGCCTGTGGTGAACTGCTCTTCAGCAAGAGTTCATTTTCTCTCTCCATCCGAAGCTAATAAACAACGGCAATAAAGAGATTAACTGCATAGTGAGATAACCAATGGATAAAACAGAACAGATTAATAGTACGGCAATGAATATTATTATGGATGCCGGCGATGCCCGCGCTTTAATTACCGATGCGCTCTCTGCCATTGAAAAAAACCAGTTTAGCCTCGCGGATGAAAAAATCACCCAGGCCCAGCAGAAAATAAAAACAGCCCACGGCAACCAGACCGATATTGTGCAGAGCGAAATCCACGGTGAAGTCTTCCCGCCATCTCTGCTATTTACCCACGCGCAGGATACGCTGATGACCATTAATAGCGAGCTGCTGATGAGCCGTCATCTGCTCAAAATCTTTCGCACCCTTGATAAGCGCATAGGCGAGCTGGAACCACGTAGATAGCGGTAAAAGCATGCGATAAAACTACCCGCCTCCCTTTTAACAGGAAACGTTAATGGAACAATTTCAATACACTATCCGCGACGATCTCGGCATCCACGCTCGCCCGGCGGGTCTGCTGGTGCGGCTGGCGCTGGGCTACAGCTCCACTCTGCATATTGCCAGGCAAGATCGGCAGGTCAGCCTGAAAAAAATCTTCACCGTAATGGGCCTGAACGTGAAGGTCGGCGATACGGTGACGATCAGCGCCAGCGGCGCGGATGAGCAGCAGGCGATCGCCGCGCTGCACGACTTTTTCCAGCAGCATCTTTGATTATCGCTTAAGGAAAGTTCATGCAGATCGTAGCAGGTAAAGCCGTTTCATCAGGTATCGCACGGGGGCAAATATGGTGCTACCGGCCAGCAAAATCGCACGTCAGCCCGGAGCCTATCGACAGCCCGCAGCAGGAACTGGCAAAACTGGAGCGCGCGTGCAGTACCGCGCTAATACAGCTGCAGGCGCTGGAGGATAAGGTCCGCGCGGAGAGCGGAGAAGAAACCGCCCAGCTGTTCGCAGCTCATCAGCTAATGCTGCTGGACGACGATTTCCAGCAGGAAATACGCGAGGCGATCGGCGAGCAGAAGCTCAACGCCGCCTGGGCCGTCGAGCAGGCCGGAGAGCTGTTTGCCAACCAGCTGGCCGCCATGGAAGATGCCTATTTCCAGGCGCGCGCCGCGGACGTGCGGGATGTCTCCGGGCGACTGGTTGCCATTCTCTGCGGCCATCAGGCCCCCGGGCTACGGCAGCCCGACGGAGAGGCAATTCTTCTTGCCGACGATCTGACCCCCAGCGAGACCGTACAGCTCGACAGGCAGCGCGTCGCCGGCATCGTCACCCGCCAGGGCTCATCCAATTCCCATACCGCTATTCTGGCTCGCGCAATGGGGATCCCCGCGCTCGTCGGCCTGGATCTGGCGGAACTCCCCTCCGCATGGGACGGCCTGGAGGCGGTGATTGACGGCAATCGCGGCCGCCTCTGCCTGACGCCCGATGATGAAACGCGTCGGCGTTATAGTAAGGAGCTGGAACAGCAGGCCCGGCAGCGCGAGATTCTGCTCGCCGCCAAAGACGAACCGGCCATCACGCGCTGCGGACGCCGCATCGAGCTGTACGCGAATATCGGCTCAGCGCAGGAGCTGGCGTCGGCCCTGGACAACGGAGCAGAAGGCATCGGCCTGTTTCGTAGCGAATTTCTCTACCTCGGGCGCCAGGATCTACCCGGCGAGGAGGAGCAGTTTGCCGCCTATCGCGCCGTTGCCGAAGGCATGAACGGCAAACGGGTGATTATTCGTACGCTGGACCTCGGCGCGGATAAACAGACCGCAGCGCTGCGCCTGGAGAAAGAAGAAAATCCGGCGCTGGGCTGCCGGGCAATTCGCCTGTGTCTGTCGCAACCAGAACTGCTGATAACCCAGCTCCGCGCAATTTTACGGGCCAGCGCCTGGGGACGCATTGCCATTATGTTCCCGATGGTGGCGTCGCTTTGGGAAGTGCGGGCATTGAAAGATCTTTACCAGCAGTGTCGCCAGCAGCTGGATGCGGAAGGTGTCCCCTACCGGGCGGATATTGAGCTGGGGATAATGATCGAAACGCCCGCGGCCGCACTGACCGGCGACCTGTTAGCGCCTGAGGTGGATTTCTTTAGTATCGGCACCAACGATTTAACGCAGTACACCCTGGCGGTCGATCGCCAGAACCAGGCGCTTGCCCCCTACGGCGATCCGACGCACCCGGCGCTATTACGCCTGATCGAGCAGGTCTGCGCCCATGCGCATCAGCATGGAATATGGGTGGGCGTTTGCGGCGAACTGGCGGCAGACTTAGCGCTGAGCGAATATTTTATTCGTCTGGGTGTTGCTGAACTTTCAGTATCACCACCGGGACTATTGCCGTTAAAAAAAGCGATTCAGCAAATTATTTTGAAATAAAAACGTTCACTCAGCGTGATGGCGATCACTTATTTTCATCGCTGCCGGCGTAAGTAAATATTTTCACTTCGACAGTGAAATAGCATATTTGAATGCCGGCAATAATGATGACCATAATAAAATGACCCTACATCACAACACTTATATAAAGGTTTATACGCAAATGAAGAAATTAAACGTATTGCTGATTTGTGGCTCGGGAGCATCCAGCGGTTTTCTTGCCGCGAACATTCGCAAGGAAGCGGCAAAGCGCGGGCTCGACTGTAGCGTCGTTGCTCGTAGCGAAGCCGAAGTTGAAAGCTTTTTACAGGAAATCGACTGCCTGATGGTTGGGCCACACCTCAAATATTTAATTCCGGAACTGGAAGAAAAAGTGGCAACCATGAACATCAAAGTCATCTTAATGGATAAATCTTATTATTCACTGCTGGATGGCGCTAAAGCGCTGGATCATCTTCTTGGCGAATTAAAGAAAGGTTAAGCGAGGCATAACCGATATGCAAAAATTTATCGACTGGATGGAGGTGCATTTTGCACCGCCAATGAACAAGGTCAACCGCAATGTTTGGGTTTTAACGCTCAAAGACTCAATCATGCAGGTGCTGCCGATGATTCTGGTTGGCTCGCTGGTAACCGTTTTATCGATTCTGAAAAATTTTCTGCCGTGGTTCCCCAACCTATCGACAATATCCAGCTACACGATGGGGTTGCTTTCCGTATTTATTGCATTTTTGATTCCATTTAACTATATGGAAAAAAAGAAAATCAACAAAATGCGCTTAATTGCCGGTATGTCCGGAATTGCCCTGTTTATGATTATTGTCAAACTGCAGGAGGTTTCAGTCCTGCAATTTAAATACTTTGGCGCCGGCGGGATGTTTGTTTCTATTATTGCCGGGATCTATGTTGCCTTTATTATGGGGATTGCCGGCAGGTATTCATTCTTTAAACAAGACAGCGCGATTCCAGATTTTGTCAGGGTATGGTTTGATGCGATTATTCCAATCCTGGTGGTGACGGTGACCGGATGGCTGGCGGTATACGTACTGCAGCTGGATCTGTATCAAATATTACTTAATATTTTTATGCCGATCACCAGCTTCGCGCAGACGCTGCCAGGATTTTTACTGATTACCTTTTTAGGCGTATTTCTCTACTCGATGGGGATCAGCGGCTGGGTGCTGTTCCCTATAACCAAGCCTATTTTTCTCGCCGGTATTACCGCCAATATGGCAGCGGTGTCCGCCGGTGGGGTAGCCAAAAACATTGTGACGGCAGAAGTGCTCTATTCCGGGTGGGTAGCGATCGGTGGGATAGGCGCAACCCTACCGCTGGTGATTATGCTGGTCAGATCGAAATCTAAAAGATTGAAAGCGCTAGGGTCGGCATCGCTGGTTCCGGGAATCTTTAATATTAATGAACCGGTCATTTTTGGCGCGGTAGCGTGGAACCCAATATTAATGGTCCCGCTGTGGCTCCAGGGCATTATTTTACCGCTAATTACCTATGTCGTTCTCGATATGGGAGTCGTCAATATCCCGGCCGCCGTCTTTGATATGTGGTACTGCCCGTTCCCTATTTCGACGTGGATTGTATCGCAAGATTTAAGCGGGCTGGTGCTGTTCGCCGTCGTGGCAACCGTCAGTACGTTGATCTGGTATCCCTTTTTCAAAATGTATGAAAAACAGCAGGTTGAATCAGAAGCTGCGGCATCCTGAAACCGTACTTTATACCCTGTTCCCGAGCAGCGGCCAGCCGGCCGCTTAATAAAAGGAGTGACCTATTTTGACCAGTAAACGCGTTCCTGATGGATTTCCCAATAACTTTCTCTGGGGCGGCGCGGTAGCCGCTAATCAATGTGAAGGAGCCTGGCAGGAGGATGGTAAAGGATGGTGTGTGGCGGATATTAATCTTTTTCGTAATGATGTTGCGCTCGAAAAAAAATACAACGAAGAGATCACGACCGAATATATCCGCAATGCGATGACGGATGACCAGGGCGTTTATCCAAAACGTAATGCCATCGATTTTTATCATACCTATAAAGAAGATTTGCAGCTGCTAGCCGCCACCGGCATGAATGCTTTCCGTACCTCGATTAACTGGTCGAGAATCTACCCTAACGGCGACGATCGGGTCGCAAACGAGGCCGGACTGCAGTTTTACGATAACCTGATCGATGAGATTATCGCCAACGGCATGGAGCCGGTGATCACCCTCTCCCACTATGAAATGCCGCTGCATCTGACTACCGCCTATAGCGGCTGGTATTCACGAGAGCTGGTTGATTTCTTCGTCCGCTACTGTGAGACGGTCTTTACCCGCTATCAGCACAAGGTGAAGTACTGGATTATTGTGAACCAGATAAACCTGATCGTTCATGAGTCATTCAACCACCTCGGGATTGCGGAAGATAAAGTAGCCAATCTTCATGAAGCAAAATATCAGGGAGTGCATAACGAGATGGTCGCCTGCGCAAAAGCTACCGAGATTGCGCGCCGCATCAACCCGGAATTTCGTATCGGCATGATGTTTGCCGACGGCATTAGCTACCCCGCGACCTGCAAGCCGGAAGACGTGCTGGCGACCGTGCGTCGCAATCAAATGGAGTATTTTTACGGCGATGTGCTGCTGCGGGGCCGCTATCCGGGATATGCGTTCCGCTATTTTGCAGAGCATAATATTCAGCTGCATTTCTATCCCGGCGACGAAGAGGCTTTACGCAATACGGCCGACTTTCTCGCTATCTCATATTACTACACCCGTATAAGCGACGCGCAGAGCGTGCTGAAGCATAAAACGTCCTACCCTAACCCAAACATTCAGGCCAGCGACTGGGGATGGGGCATCGATCCCATCGGCCTGCGCACCAAGCTCAACCTCTACTGGGATCGCTATCAGGTTCCCGTCATGATTGCCGAAAATGGGATTGGCGCATTCGACACGAAAGAAGAGAATGGCGAGGTTAACGACGACTATCGCATCGATTATATGAGCGCACATCTGGCGCAGGTGAAAGAAGCGGTCCGTGACGGCGTTGATGTCATTGGCTACTTCCCCTGGGGGCCTATTGATATCGTCAGCTGTTCCTCCTCGGAGATGAGCAAACGCTACGGCTTTATCTATGTTGATTTAGACGATTACGGCCGGGGTAGCGCCGCGCGGAGTCCGAAGAAAAGCTATAGCTGGTATCAGCGGGCAATTGCCAGCCACGGTGAAGAGCTTTGATAGCATCAGAAAAACCCGCATTGCTGGCGCTGGGCGCCGGCATTTGCTGGGGTACGTCTGGCCTGGTAATGCGCCATCTTGGCGCCTATGGCTTCACGGCGGCCGAAATCGGTGCCCTGCGCCTGACGGTTGCCGCCGCAGCGGTGAGCATCATTGCGCTGCGCCGCCCCGGCGGAATGCATATCCGTCTGCGCCAGCTTCCCTCGCTGGCGATAATGGGCGCAGGATGCCTGTTTTTCTACTCGCTGTGCTACGTGCTGTCGGTACGGGAACTTTCGCTCTCGCTGACTGCGGTGCTGGTTTATACGTCTCCGGCCATCGTCATGCTGCTTTCAGTCCGGGTATTTCGTGAGCCGCTGACGCCGCGTAAAACGGTAGCGCTGGGGCTAACTTTAGGCGGGATCTGCCTTGCGGCCGGCGTCTCCCCCGCGGCTCAGCACTATTCCGCACGCGGGATCGGTTTTGGTCTTCTCGCCGCGCTGCTGTATGCGCTTTACGCCGTGCTGGCGAAAATAGAGGCGCGGCGCGGCAATCCGCTGACGATCACCGCCTGGTGTTTTATCTTCGGCACCGCGGCCGCGCTGTGTGCGGTCGATATACCTCATGGACTTGCCATCCTGTACGCGGCGCCCGGGTCGGTGCTCTGGATAGCCGTTATCGGCATACTGAATACGGCGCTCCCCTATCTGCTTTATACTCAGGCGATCGGCCAGGGAGAAGCAGGCAAGGCGGCGATGATGGCCTCGATAGAACCGGTAGTGGCTACGCTGTCAGGAATGATATTTTTCCATGAAACGCTGGGGCTGTGGGCATGTTTGGGTATGCTGCTGACGATCGCCGGGCTCACGGTGATGAACCGTTCGCCGCGGCGGAAAGACGCCCTGTCGGCAGGCTCAGATCCGCGCTGAAACGCGTCAGACAAAGGAGAGGAAATGCAAAATAAGCATCTGAAACTGCTGCGGCTGTTTCTCGACGGCGCTGACGCGCAAACCGCACAGATGCTGGCTATGAATATGGCCGTCAGCGATCGCAGCGTGAAGAACTACATTGCCGAGATAAACGCGCATGAGCCAGGGCTTATCCAGTCTTCGCACCGCGGTTATGCGGTGGATAAAGAGCGCATCATGCGCGTGCTCTCCAGCCATGCCCATAAAATGCCGCAAACGCCGGAAGAAAGAATTAACTACCTACTGACCCAGCTCCTCAACAGCCGCCAGCCGACGGCGCAACTGCCCGACCTGTACGGTCTGAGCGATGTGCTGTGCGTCAGTTATGAAACCGTCAAAAAAGATCTGCTGCTGGTCAGAAAAAAACTGAAAGATTTTAATCTGTACCTCACCGTGACCAACGATTGTCTGGCTATTGAGGGGCTGGAGCAGGACAAACGGCGGATGTTTTCCAGCATTCTGTACGCGGAATTTAGCGCGAATATTCTCAGCCTGACGGAAATCGGACGGATATTTCCCCGCTACGATATCGACCAGCTGGTCTCTATTCTGGTCGAATCATGTAAATCCTGGCACTACTTCATCAACGAATATGCGTTGCTAAGCCTGGTGCTGGATGTCGTTATCAGTATTGATCGCATTCGGAACGACCACACCTTTAATCCGTGTTCCGCCGCCTCGCCCGCTGCCGGTGAAAGAAAATATGATGAGCGTGAAACAACGCTGGCGCGCCACGTCATTAACGAAATTGAGCAGCACTTCGAGGTGATTTATAGCGAACAGGAAGCCGAAGCGCTCACCGTGGTTCTGCTCAGCAGTCTTATCAGAATCGACATGGACGAAATCCACGCCGGGAATATCGAGGTGCTGGCCGGCAAAGAGTGCATGGAGCTGGTGGCGATACTGTGCAAAGAAATGCGGCGCTATGATTTTATTGATGGCGACAGCGAGCAGTTCCTGGTGCGATTCACCATCCATATTAAAAATTTGCTGGTGCGGCTTCAGCATGGGCACGTTACCCGTAATCCCCTAACTGAACAGATTCGGACATCCTGCCCGCTTATTTTTGACTGCGCGGTGGCGATTTCGGAAAAAATTCGCCAGGCCACCGGCTTCACCGTGGACGAGCATGAAATTGCCTATATTGCGCTGCATATTGGCAGCATTTTGGGCAACCAGATCGCCGGACAAAATAAGGTGAGCTGCGTGCTGCTGGTGCCGCACTATCATAACCATACCAACCAGCTAATATCGCAGATTGACAGCCTGTTCGGCCAGCAGCTTATTATTCGGGCTATAATTACCTCCTATGAAGAGTTTGCCAACCTGCCGGCGCCTGACTTTCTGATCTCCACGCTGCGGATCCCGCAAACCCTGATGGAATGGGTTTATATTAATCCGTTTCTGACCGACAGGGATATTTCGGCCCTGCAGTATAAAATCGAGCGCGTACGGCAGAAGAAGAAACGGGCCCGGCTGCTGGAAAACCTGCAGCTTATCTCCAACGAAAAACTGTTTTTCCACAATCCGCAGCTGGCGGATGAAAACGAAGCGATTCCGTTTATGGCGGATGCGCTGCACCGCCACGGCTACGTGGATGCGGATTTCGTGCACGATGTTTTCCAGCGGGAGCACAACTACTCCACCACCTTTGGCAATATCGCCGTTCCGCATTCAATGAAGATGAATGCGGACAAAACCGGGCTATGCGTCGTGATTAGCGAGAAAAGCTTCCCGTGGGGCAATAACATGGTCAATGTAGTGCTGCTATTTTCGATTAATCAGGCCGAGAGGGCCCTGTTCTACGATATCTTCGATAACCTTATCGTACTGCTCCTCGAGCCGCCGAATTTGAAAAAGGCCAGCGAATGCCGTACGTGGCAGGAGTTTGTCACCACTATTATTGAATGTTTTTAAATCTAAAAAATACCCGCATATTTGACAGCCCATAGCCGATACGCCGTATTCGCGCCTTGGGATATTTATGGACATGGAAACGCTACGCTACGTGCCGAAAAACGGCTTTTGGGGTCCTTTGAGGGTAACGCAATCGATGCTGCCCTGTTAAGAAGGGCATCTGGTTGCATAAGGAACGCTCACTTCAGGCGGCACTCTTTGTTTATTTCATTCTCAATATCTCGATCTTTCGAGTGCTCTACCAGTCGTTTAAATTTACGCTTGAGCTCAATACCGGACGGAGTACAGTTTTTTGAGTCAGCTAGCTGTACCGCAGCACTGTAAGCGTTGTAGCAGCGATCAACATCCGAAACGTCCTTTTTGCACTGGCTGAAAAGGAGATAAGTATTGTCGGGTTGCTGCAACATTTTTTCTAACTCACTATTGGTTTGCAACTCCCGAAATATTTTGGGAAAAAACAGGGCTGTCGCTACCGCTACCAGAACTACGCCAATCGCCACCGTTAATTTGAATGTCATACTGATTTTCTCGCGCTGACGTAATATTTGCTTCCGGATAACCGCTACACGGCAGAACGTGTAATTAAAGGTCGTTTTGGCAGCTGGATATCATAGACAAAATGGCCCTCTGTAAGTCCGGAGCATGAGGGGCATAATAAAAATCTACGCTTGTTTGTTTTTTACCAAAGGATGAGACATCAACCCACGCCACATCTTCATAGTTGGCGTCCTGCAAATTGTAGCGTTGCGTCCCTCCAGGCAAAAGGTCATCCTTCATTAAGGACAATTTCTGCGAGAGCGCTGCTGAGTACAGACAATTCTCTACAGCGGTCTTTTGCCCGTCGAAATATACCGTTTTTAATTCCGGGTGAATGCCAACACGACCAGGATCCACGCAACCACAAAGCATAACGGCGATAATGCTTATAGCGGTTTTATTCATCGCCATAAGTCCTCCTTCGAATAAATGCCGCTCATATTAACCGGGCGTTCTTATACACATGCTCAATAGTATCTTAACCTTGAACGTCTGGTTTGAACTGAAACACGGCAAACTGACAGCCAACCATTTGCGATAAAGAGGCCAACACTATTATTGAAAATAACACTCATTCTCATTATATTGTTATGCTATTCTTCCCTCCGCCGCGTCTAAGTCGTCAGTAATAATGGATAACTTTTCTTTTCCTGTCAGTATCTTAGTCGTTGATGATCACCGAAAAATTCGCGAACCGCTTGCTGCATGGCTGCGGCGTCAGCGCCTCAATGTCATCACGGCTGATGATGCCACCTCAATGTGGTCAATGCTGCGTTCAAACACCTTTAACCTGATCGTTCTGGATGTCATGCTGCCTGACGGTGACGGCATGCTGCTTTGCCAGCAGATTCAGCGCAAATACAAAACGCCTGTCATCCTGCTTACGGCGAAGGACGCGCTTGACGACCGCATCAGTGGGCTGGAGATGGGGGCTGATGATTACGTGGTAAAGCCATTCGAGCCGCGTGAGCTACTTGCCCGCATCCATACCGTTCTGAGGCGTGCCCGGAGAACGGATGGGCCGCAGCATACTGCTCACCAACGGCCCGATCGTACGATGAATTTTTCCGGGTTGATCTACCGGCCGGTCAGCCGCACGGTCACCAATCCACAGGGGATAACGCTGAAGCTGAGTACTGTGGAAGCCAGGCTCCTGACCGCTTTTCTCTCCAGCCCGGGTGCTGTACTCAGCCGGGAAGTGCTGATGGATCGCTGCATAACGCCCGGAAATGAGGTTTTTGACCGGGCAATCGATCGACAGGTCAGCCGCCTACGAAACCGCCTGCAGCAGTTGCTTCCGGGCGTTGTTCTGCTGGATACGGTATGGGGAGAGGGCTACCGTCTGGCTTCGCAGGTTGAGGCGCGCGACGAATGCCTCAGCTAAAACGCCTGCTGCCGCAGAGAATGATGAGCCAGCTTGGTTTGCTGATGGTTTCGGCAATTGTGATTGCCAATCTGCTCGCGGTGGGCGGCCTTCAGCTGATCGGTAATTTGCTCTCTCCTGCCACGCGTAATCTGGCTGTGGAACGTATTGAGCTGGCCTATCTTACCAGCCAGCTGGCGGCTGGTTCTCCGTTACATATTCTTCGTGAGGATGGCGCCAGGTTCTGGATTGCCGATCATGCTGAAGTGACGCCTTTCCCCATGCGGCGTGAAGAGCGGCGCCTGCGTGACGCTATTTTGAAGTTAAAGGGATTTGCGCCGGACATGCAGGTGACGTTTCAGCTCGAGCGTTCCAACGGTGGGCCGGCGCGCTGGCATCTCTTTAGTACGGAAAATAGCGACCCTTTAAGGCTGCGATCGACGCTCTCTTTGCCTGACGGGACTTATCTGAACGGCATACAGCCGCTTGATCCGGCATATGCATGGATACAGCTGCTCTCACTGTCACTGGTCATCATGACGGTTCCGCTGATCCTGCTGAGTCTTTACTTCACCCACCGCGTTGTCAGGCCGATTCAGCGACTTGCCGCCGCCGCTGATGCCCTTAGTCGGGGAGACTGGACCGGTAGTCTACCTCTCGTTGGCCCGCGGGAATCGAAAGACCTGACGGGTAGCTTTAATCTGATGCAGCAACGTCTTGCCCGACATCTGGAAGGCAAGACCCGTATGCTGGCCTCAATGAGCCACGACTTCAACACGCCGCTGACAGAACTGCGCCTGCAGATAGAACTCATGGACGCCGGAGAGGCTCGTGATGACATGCTGGAAAGTCTCATTGAATTGCAGAGTATGGTCAGTGAAACGCTGAACTTTATCCGTGATGAAACGCCGCAGGAGAAGACCTGCCGCTGCAACCTGAGCAAGTTACTGAGCGATCTGACGCATCGTTACGGCCAAAAAGGCGAGTCAGTTAACTGGCAGGGAGAGGCAGAAATTACGATCAACTGCCGACCGCTGGCGATAAAACGGGTACTAAGCAATCTTATTGAGAACGCATTGAGCTATGCAGGCGAGGCATCCGTCATACTCACAACGGAGAGCAACATGGTAAGGATAGATGTTCTGGACAGCGGTCCGGGTATCCCGGAGAAACAGCTTGAGCAGGTCTTCGAACCCTTCGTTCGTTTGAATGATAATCGCGCCGCCCGACACCACTTTGGCGGCGGGCTGGGTTTAGGTTTATCGATTGCCCGTGCTTGCGTCCATGCCCACGGCGGCGAGCTGAGCCTGAAGAATCGCTCGCCCGCCGGTTTATGTGCAACGATTTTGCTGCCAGGAGCGATCAGAAGCTGAGCGTCACTCCCCCCCAGAAGGTTCGACCGTAGTTGACCGTACCGTAGGTTTCGTCGTTCAGACGCTTATCGCCAATGTTGTAAATAGCGCCATTGAGGGCCAGATTCCGGCTAAGCTGATGCGACACGCCAACATCTGCCGTCAGGTAATCGGGGGCCGGCTCAGCGGTAACGGAGGTCCCGTACTCTTTACCGTAATAGTTAGCCGCTGCCCAAAACTGCGTTTGTCCCGTGTAATCCCATTCGCTGCGCAGGCTGGCTTTATGCTTAGCAGTTAAAGCCAGCGGCGCCCCTTTATTGCTGCCGCTTTTCTGCTCTGAATCCAGGAAGGTATAGTTAGCCTTTAACGATAGCTCAGGCGTTATCTTCCAGCTGCCGGTTAATTCCGCGCCTCTGATGATCGCTTTATCAATATTGATACGCTCCATCACGATATAACCGTTCCAGCGTCGATCCGTCGTTAGCGTGGAAAGCTTGTCCTGGAAATCGTTGTAGAAGAGCGTAGCGCTGGCAGAAAGATCGTCACGATTCGACCACATCGCGGAAAGCTCGTAATTGGTACTGGTTTCAGGCTTCAGATTGGGATTACCGAGCATGGCCCAGGTATTGCGGCGCAGTACCGCGTAATCGTCAATCACTGCGCGAATTTCCGGCGCCTTAAAGCCTCGCGCGACGCCGCCTTTCAGGGTCCACTCATCACTGACATACCAAACGCCATATAAGCGCGGGCTGTAGTGATTGCCGTACTGTTCGTGATTATCAAGGCGTAATCCACCGGTGAGCGAGAACGCTTCAGCGAGCCGCCATTCGTCCTCGATGAACAGCGCTCGTTGCACCACGCTATAGCGATGATCCTGGCGTGTACCATCTCCCTGGTTCCAGTCTTTTAGCTCATTTTCCTGCCACTGTCCGCCCAGCGTGGCGGTATGGTACATGGTTGGCACGATCAGTTTTGCATCCAGCACGCTATTTTTGATGGTGGGTTTACGGCCGTAAACGTCACTCTGTGAAGGGCTGGCTAATCCTTCACGGCTGGTTTTTTCCTGAGCAAAAGAAACCGTCGATGTTCCCCAGTCCCAGCGGCCGTCGTAGCTGACAGACCAGTGATCGCGGTTATTTTTTTGTTCACGCGTCGCCCAGTTTGCACTCTCGCCGTCACCGTTTTTCAGGCGACTGACGCCGCCTTCAAGCTGCAGCTCCTGGTTATCGGTTGGCGCGAATGACAGCCTCCCGGTTACGTCCTTATGGTCGGCTTTGCTGAAGCCATTGGTGTTCTGCACATCATCATCGGCCTGACGATCCAGATAGCGCCCCCATAGCTGTAAGCCCAGCTTGTCATCGACCAGGGGACCCGCCAGGTAAAACTGCGTGTTTGCCGCATTGCCCTGGTCGTCATGCTGGCGAGCAGCATAGTCCCAGGAGAGCGACCCGCCCCACTGCTTATTGACCTTACGGGTAATGATATTGATGACTCCGCCAATCGCATCTGACCCGTAAAGCGATGACATTGGCCCGCGAATCACCTCAATACGTTCGATGGCGGCCGCCGGCGGGATAAAACTCTGCTCATAACCGGCATTGCCATTCACCCGGGAATCGCGACCACTCTGGCGCTTTCCGTCAACAAGGATGAGCGTGTAATCTCCCGGCATGCCGCGAATGGAGATGTCATTTTCATTGGCGCCGCCGATGACGGCTACACCTTCGACATCGCGAACGGCATCAGCCAGGTTTTGGATAGAACGTTTACGGAGATCCTCGCCTGAAATCACGGTCACTGACGCGGGTGCATCTTCCAGCCGCTGTTCAAATCCGGATGCTGTGACCACCATCGTCTCTGACTCTGCGGCGCTGGCCGCTGAGGTGAATAGCAGGATCAGACTGGCTAATTCAGTTCGTTTAAATTTAATGATTGAGTTGCACATGATTGATTAACGCCCCCGACAAAAACGCTAATAGTAATCATCCGCATCTGTGAAAATTGGACAAAGTGAGACAGATAAATGACTTCCGGACCCATGATGGCCCGCGTATGGCACCGACTATCGGCAATGCTGCCGGGGGAGCGTTCTGTTTACCGATCGTTCTTTGAAAAAGTTTGGACGGATCGGGCCGATCGCTATACTGATGCATCAATAGATTGAACCATCCAGATCTTTGCCAGCTGCATAGTGCAGACCCGGCATAAATACGCGATGGCTGAAGTGAAAAAACTTTCACAGGGAGATGGATAATGATGAGAAAACTAGCGTATAGCTTACTGATGATATTATGTGGGGCCGTTTTGACGATTTCCGCCATTTTCGTGATGATGGCGTTTTCTCGGGTTTTCCCAGCCAGCGATGAATTTCAACAATCCTGTCGAAAGTTTGATGCTGAAGAGATAAAAACAAAATTCATTCAGTCGTGGTTCAGGATGGCGGCAAAGGACGATCGTCTGGAAAAGATGGGGTTATCTAAGGTGGCATTCATTACAACGCCCTCCTTTTCAGACAACGCCTGGTCCGGGAAATTATTGGTCATTGGCGAAAAGAGTCGATACTCAGCGTACGTCATTCTTAACTGTCACAACGGTTATTATGATTACACAGACCTCTCCGAGGGTGAGGACGAATAAGCATTATCCCTGCCCTCTGGGCTAAAGCTAGCAGCCATATCCCGCAATATTGATCGAGAGATCTTCCTGTTCCATGCAGTAGAACCCTGCACTATGCTGGGGAATCTGCATCCTCGTAGTGCAATGCCGCCAAATCAAAAATTCTAACCTGATGATCTCGCAGAACTTTAAAGATGGCATGAATTTTTCATGCCGGTTATATACAAGCCGGGGCAACCCTTAAGCCTTGTTCCCATTAAATATCGACAGGTAATGAAGCCTGATTGTCCTGCTAAGGACGATCGGGCTTTTTTTATTGAGGCGGAGAGCAAAGCACGTGCAAACCATTGATATCGGCATTCTGCTGTCAACGGAAGGGACCTATAGCCATATGGCGAACAGCGCGCTGTCCGGCGCGCGCCATGCGCTGGCGGAAATCAATGCCGATCCCGCTTCCCCATTTCAGCTCCGGGCCCGGCATATCAACCCGGCGGGCGAGCTGGCGGCCTACGGCGAAGCGGTGAGCGACTTTATCGATCGCGGCATCCGCCATATTTTCGGCACCATAACCTCCGCCAGCCGTAAGGAGATAATCCCTGACCTGGAGCAGCATAACCTGCTGCTGTGGTACGGCTGTCCTTACGAAGGGTTCGAGAGCTGCGAGCAGGTGGTGTATCTCGGTGGCTGCCCGAACCAGACCCTGCTGCCGCTGCTGCGGCTGGCGCTGGATACGTTCGGAACCCGCGCCTGGCTGACCGGCTCCAACTACGTCTGGGGCTGGGAGAGCAACCGCATCGCCCGCGAAGTGGTGGAAGCCTCCGGCGGCACGGTGGCGGGTGAAAAATATCTGCACCTGAGAAACAGCAGCGTAACGGAGCTGGTCGAGGCGATTCTCAGCACAGATGTCGATTTTGTGCTCAACAACCTGGTGGGCGAAACCTCTTACGCTTTTCTGCGCGCACTGGACGCGGCCTGTGTTCGCGAGCGGCGGACGCTAGCAGTGCTCAGCTGTAACTTTACCGAAGCGGAAGTCGATGAGGTTGCCCCGCTGCGGGCGGTGCGCCTGCTCTCCTGCGGCCCGTTTTTTGAAAGCGTCGACCCCGACTTTTGCGCGCGGCAGCGCCTGCTGCACGGCGCGCAGCGCATCTCCCACTACTACATCGGCGCCTGGCGGGCGGTAAGGCTGTTTGCCGACAGCCTGCGTCAGGCCGGAGACAGCCAGCCGGAAGCGGTGCTGGCGGCGCTGTATCGCCAGCATGACGCGCGGTCGCCTGGCGCTCGCTCGGTGCTGGCGCAAAACAACCACGCCTGCCTGCCCTGCCATATCGCCGAGCTGCAGCAAACCCGCTTTCAACTGCTGCATAGCGAACCGCAGCCGGTGATGCCCGACCCCTATCTTTCTGCGACCGACCTGCGCCACGGTCGGACGGTTTCGGCCAGACCTGCCCTGAGGATTGTGAAATGAAAACGCTACTGTCCCCGGATTTTGATGCTCAGCCGCTCCTGCTGGTGGATTGTGAAGCGAGGAGCCGTGAAGCGCTGGAAAAGAATCTCACGCGGATGGGCATTCGCTGGCATCACCTGACGGCGGATGAGGCCGCGCCGCCGCTTACCCCCTGCGCGGTGCTGGTGGAGCTGGAGGCGTTCGCCAGCCCGCTGACCCTGCAACAGGTCAATCTGGCGGGGATACCGGTGATTGCGCTGACCTCGCACGAGGGGCTTTCCCAGGTACAGCGCGCGCTGGAGCTGGGAGCCACGGCAATCCTCGCCAAACCCATTACCCAGCGGGCCATCTATACCACCCTGATGATGGCGGTAGGGCTGCGTCAGCAGCTGAATGACGGCCGGCAGCAGCAGGCGCTGCTGCGCCAGCGTCTGGCGGCGATGCCGCAGATTACCCGGGCGCTGGCGGCCCTGATGATGGCGGAAAATATTGATGAACAACAGGCCTGGGTTCGCCTGCGCACGGAATCGATGCGCACCAACCAGCCGGTGGCGCAGGTGGCGCAGCAGTGGTTGCTGCGGATGGCGCCCGGCGAACGGGGGGCGCAATGAGCCGGATGGGGTATCTCCTGCGGCGGCCCGCGCTGCTGCTCTCGCTGCTGTTTATTCTGCTGGTGGTGCTGGCCGCGCTGTTCGCCCCCTGGCTCACGCCCTTCGATCCCAATGAACAGTTTGTCGAGGGGCTGAGCCTTGAGGGCGCCCCGCTCCCGCCCAACGCAACTTACTGGCTGGGAACCGATCTGCTGGGGCGCGATCTGTTCTCGCGGCTGATTTACGGCGCGAGAACTTCGCTGCTGATCGGCGTGGTCGCCAACGGTATTGCGGTACTGACTGGCGTACTGGTGGGGCTGAGCGCCGGTTATATGCAGGGGCGTATCGGAGGGCTGCTGATGCGCTTTACCGATCTGATGATGGCGTTTCCGGCGCTGCTGCTGGCGATTGCGCTGGCGGCGATTTTCCAGCCCAGCGTCTGGATCGTGGCGATGGTGATCGCCATGGTGAACTGGGTGCAGATCGCCCGGGTTATCTACGCCGAAACCAGCGCCCTCAGCGCCCGCGACTTTATCGCCGTGGAACGTACCCTGGGGGCCGGAACCTTACGCATTCTCGGCGTGCATCTAATTCCGCATCTGGTGCCTACGGTACTGGTCTGGGCCACCCTGGGCATCTCCACCACGGTACTGCTGGAGGCCACCCTCTCGTTTCTCGGGGTGGGGGTACAGCCGCCGACCGCGAGCTGGGGCAATATCATCTTTGAAAGCCAGACCTGGTTCACCTCGGCCCCGTGGCTGGTGTTCTTTCCCGGTGCGGCGATCGTGCTGCTGTCGCTCGCTTTCAATATCGCCGGCGACGCCCTGCGCGACGCCCTCGACCCTGGTTTAAAACGGAGAAGCTGATGCTGTTTCTGGGAAAACGTCTGTTGCATGCCGGGCTGATCCTGCTTGGCGTCACGCTGATCTGCTACCTGCTGCTGTTTATGCTGCCCGCCGATCCGGCACGCCAAATCGCCGGACGCAGCGCCACGCCGGAAGTGGTCGAAAACATCCGTCATCAGCTGGGGCTGGATCTGCCGTTTTATCAGCAATATTTGCGCTATCTGAACGGGCTGCTGCACGGCGATCTGGGTCGCTCGTTTATTCAGCGCAGCGAAGTGAGCGAACTGATTTCCGCCCGTATCGGGCCTTCGCTGCAGCTGATGGCGGCGGGGATTTTCTGCGAGCTGGTGCTGGGGATCGCTCTCGGCACCCTGGCGGCGCTAAAGCGCGGCGGGCTGGCGGACCGGCTGCTGATGGCGCTCTCCTTTATCGGCGTCTCGGCACCGCAGTTCATCGCCGCGATGCTGTTTCTCTATCTTTTCGCCGTGGTGCTCAACTGGTTCCCGATGGGGGGCTACGGCGGCTTCAGCCATCTGGCGCTGCCGGCGCTCACCCTCGGCCTGCTCGGCAGCGGCTGGTACTCGCGCATGCTGCGCTCATCGATGATTGAAGTGCTGCACCAGGATTTTATCCGCACCGCGCGGGCAAAAGGGCTCGGCAGAACCCGCGTGCTGCTGCGCCACGTGCTGCCAAATGCCGTGCTGCCGCTGATTCCGATGATCGGCATTGATATCGGCATATTTATGGGCGGGCTGGTGGTGGTCGAGTCGGTCTTTGGCTGGCCAGGCATCGGTCAGCTGGCCTGGCAGGCGATTCAACAGGTGGATATTCCGGTTATTGTCGGGGTCACCACCGTCTCAGCGGTTGCCATTGTTGGCGGCAACCTTATTGCGGATCTGGTGCTGCCGTGGGTCGATCCGCGCATTGATGTCAAAAAGTAGCAGGGGAAAATGATGAAAAAAGCGTTACTGACAATGGCGGTGGCCGCAGCCTGTTTCTCTTATGGCGCGCAGGCTGACGAGAAGACCGGCGGCGATATCGTGGTGACATACCAGAACGACGTGGCGACTCTGGATCCGGCCATTGGCTATGACTGGCAAAACTGGTCGATGATCAAAAGCCTGTTCGACGGCCTGATGGACTACCGCCCCGGCACCACCGAGCTGGTGAACGATCTGGCGGAAAGCTACGCCGTTTCCGACGATGGCAAGGTCTACACCTTTGTGCTGCGCAAAGGGGTGAAATTCCACAACGGCCGCGAGGTCACGGCGGCGGACGTGAAATATTCGCTGGAGCGTACCGTCAACCCGAAAACCCAGAGCCCGGGCGCCGGATTCTTCAGCCCCATCGCGGGCTATGACGAAGAGGCCAGCGGTAAAGCCACAACCCTGAGCGGCATCGAGGTCGTGGACGATCATACCGTAAAGATCACCCTGAAAGAGCCCAACGCCACCTTCCTGCACGTGCTGGCGCTGAACTTCGCCTCGGTGGTGCCGCATGAGGAGGTGGCGAAATGGGGCCCGGACTTCGGCAAGCATCCGGTCGGCAGCGGCGCGTTTGAGCTGCAGGAGTGGAAGCTGGGCCAGGAGCTGATTTTCCGCAAGAACCCGAACTACTTTAAAGCCGGCGTGCCGCGGCTGGATCGCATTAAGTTTGAAATAGGCCAGGATCCCTCGGTCGCCCTGCTGCGGCTGGAAAAAGGCGAAGTGGATATCGCCGGCGACGGCGTGCCGCCCGCGCAGTTTCTGGCGTTTAAAAACAACCCGGCCTATAAGGGCCTGATGGTCACCGGCGACCAGCTGCAGACCGGCTACGTGACGATGAAAACCACGCTGCCCCCCTTCGATAACCTCAAGGTTCGCCAGGCGGTGAACATGGCGGTCAACAAAGACCGCATCGTGCGCATCATCAACGGACGCGCGGCGCCGGCCAATCAGCCGCTGCCGCCCGCTATGCCCGGCTACGACAAGGCTTATCAGGGTTTCAGCTACGATCCGGAAAAAGCGAAGCAGCTGCTCAGCGAAGCGGGCTTTCCCAACGGTTTTGCGACCGAACTGTACGTGATGAATACCGATCCGCAGCCGCGAATTGCCCAGTCCATCCAGCAGGATCTGGCTAAAGTGGGCATTCGCGCCAGCATCAAATCCCTGGCCCAGGCGAACGTGATTGCGGCGGGCGGTTCCGCTAGCCAGGCGCCGATGGTCTGGTCCGGCGGCATGGCGTGGATCGCCGACTTTCCGGACCCCTCCAACTTCTATGGCCCGATCCTAGGCTGCGCGGGGGCGGTAGAGGGCGGATGGAACTGGGCGCGTTACTGTAACAAGGCGCTGGACGCACAGGCGGCCGCGGCGGACAACATGGTGAAACCTGACCAGCAGGCCGCGCGTATTGAAGCCTGGCGCAAAATCTTTACCACGGCGATGAGCGACGCGCCCTGGGTGCCGGTATTCAACGAGAAGCGTTACACCGTGCACTCCGCGCGTATGGGCGGCGAGGATGCCCTCTATGTGGATCCGGTCCATGTACCGGTCAACTACGACTATATCGGGCTGAAATAATCTGCCGGCATCGTGCCGCGTTTACCGGGACGGTGCCGCTGCTTAAAGGGGATTCAAGATGTGCCAAAATTGTCTGGTGAAGACCATTCATCATACGCAACACCATTTCGGCTGGGACAACAGCCTGAGCCCGGCGCTGCGCGTGGCTTCCGGCAGCCAGCTGGAGTTTCACTGCCTGGATGCCGCTAACGGCTGGTTCAGCGCCGGCTCAACCGCAGCGGATATCCCGACGCTGCCTTTTGATAAGCTCAACCCGGTCAGCGGGCCGGTCTATGTGGAGGGCGCCCGGCCGGGCGATGCGCTGAAGGTCACGCTGGAATCATTTCATCCCAGCGGCTTCGGCTGGACCGCCAATATCCCGGGCTTCGGCCTGCTGGCCGATGCGTTTCCCGAGCCGGCGCTGACGCTCTGGCAGTATGACAGACAGAACTTATCCCCCTGCGCCTTTGGCCGCTATGGCCGCGTGCCGCTGAAGCCCTTCGCCGGCACCATCGGCGTCGCCCCCGCCGCCGCCGGCCATCATTCGGTGGTGCCGCCGCGCCGCGTCGGCGGCAATCTGGATATTCGCGATTTGGCCGCCGGCTGCACGCTATGGCTGCCGGTGGAAGTAGAAGGCGCGCTGTTTTCAATTGGCGACACCCACGCCGCACAGGGCGATGGCGAAGTCTGCGGCACGGCGATCGAAAGCGCCATGGATGTGGTGGTAAAGCTGGAGGTGGTTAAGGATATGCCGCTGAAAACGCCGCGTTTTACCACCCCAGGTCCGGTGACCCGTCATCTGGATCGGCAAGGCTACAGCGCCTTCACCGGCATTGGCCCGGATCTGATGACCGCCGCCCGCGACGCGGTAAGCTACACCATCGATGCCCTGTGCCGCGAACAGGGAATGTCGGCAGAAGAGGCCTATATGCTCTGTTCCGTGTGCGGCGATCTGCGCATCAGCGAAATCGTCGATCGGCCTAACTGGGTGGTGTCGTTCTATTTTCCCAACAGCGTGTTTAATTAGGAGCGTTATGTCAGCAGCCATGTTCCCGGCGCCACTACTCTCGGTGGAGCGCCTGTCGATCCAGTTTGGTACACAGCGGGTGGTGGATGACGTCAGCTTTGCGCTCTGGCCAGGAAAAACCCTGTGCATCGCCGGCGAGTCGGGCAGCGGTAAGTCGCTGACCTCGCTGGCGATCATGGGACTGCTTCCTGAGGAGGCGCATATTCCTGGCGGCGCCGTGATTTTTGCTGATCAGGATCTGCTCAGCTTGCCGGAGCGGCAAATGCAGCAGCTGCGCGGCAAAGCGGTCGCCATGATTTTTCAGGAGCCGATGACCTCGCTCAACCCGCTGATGACGGTAGGCCAGCAGCTGGAAGAGACCCTGCAACGGCACGAAGCGCTGGGCCGCCGCGAGCGGCGCGGGCGGATCGGCGCGATGCTGGACGCGGTCAAAATCGGCCAGGTGGAGAAGCGCCTGCAGCAGTATCCGCACGAGCTTTCCGGCGGCATGCGCCAGCGGGTGATGATCGCCATGGCGATGCTGTGTCAACCGCAGGTGCTGATTGCAGATGAGCCGACGACGGCCCTTGATGTCACTATTCAGGCGCAAATTCTCGATTTGATGCGCGAGCTGCAGCAGGAGTTTTCCACCAGCCTGCTGCTGATCACCCACGATATGGGGGTGGTAGCGGAAATGGCCGATGACGTGCTGGTCATGAATCACGGCAAAATCGTGGAGCAGTCCCCGGTAAAAACGCTGTTTACCGCGCCGCAGGCGCCCTATACCCGCCAGCTGCTGCAGGCGGTGCCGGTGCTGGGCCAGGCGCCCGCGCTGGCGCCGGTTGAACAGACCCAACCGCTGCTCAGCGTCCGCGACCTCTGCGTACGCTTTCCGGTACGCGGCGACGGCCTGCGCGTGCGCCGCGAAGTTCATGCCGTAGATGGCGTCAGCTTCGATCTTTTCCCCGGCGAAACGCTGGGCATCGTCGGGGAAAGCGGCTGCGGTAAATCAACGACGGCGAAGGCGTTGATGAATATGGTGCCGTTTAGCGGCAGCGCGCAGCTCAGCGGGCAGGAGATGCACGGCCTGCAGGGTGAGGCGTTAAGAGCGATACGGCGTGATTTGCAGATGGTGTTTCAGGATCCCTCTGCGGCGCTCAATCCGCGCAAAACCATTTTCGATCTGATGGGGGAACCGCTGCTGATTCATGAGCAGATGCCTGTGGCACAGCGCACGGAGCGGGTGGCGCAGCTGTTGCAGCAGGTAGGCCTGCCTGCTGACGCGATGCGGCGGTATCCGCACCAGTTTTCCGGCGGCCAGCGCCAGCGCATCTGCATCGCGCGCGCCCTGGCGCTGAACCCTAAAGTGATTATCGCCGATGAATCGGTCTCGGCGCTGGATGTGTCGGTACAGGCGCAGGTGCTGACGCTGCTGGAGGATTTGCGCCAGCGCTACCAGCTCAGCTATCTGTTTATTTCCCATGATATGGCGGTAGTGGAACGCATTTGCCACCGGGTGGCGGTGATGTTTGGCGGCCAGATCGTGGAGATCGGCCCGCGCGATCGGGTACTGCACCATCCGCAGCATCCTTATACCAGACACCTGCTCAGCGCCGTTCCTATGCCGGACGTGCAGCGCAAGCGCGAACCCCGCGTCGCCAGCGCAATACCGGAGCGCCCTGACCCCATCAAACCCCTGGGCTGGCAGAGCGTCCGGCAGCGCTTTACTGATTTTGGCGGCGGACACCTCGCCGCCTGCTGATCGACGAAAGCGTTAAGCCGTCGGGTTTTCCGCCGGTGATTCAGACGAGGCAACAACGCCTTTTCTGCCGGGTTGCGGTTCCCGGACCCAGCGCATCTGCTGCCTCTCCCTGCGGCCCTGACCAGCCTCCAGGACGTACCGTTCTGGCGGCTGAGGACGCTGTCCGCAATGACCTGGAGGATTTATCTTTAAGTTTAGATATATCGACCCGGCGGGATGGTAGCCCCATTTTGGGGTATCTCATTTCATTGAGCCGGAATCTACCCCACATGAATGGCGATTTCAGTAGACGATAGCAGGCGTTGAGGTAATGGGATATTGGCGAATGCCGCGCGTATGCTGGATTTAGTAGACTTCAGGAGACGTTAAGAGAAGTGATAATGGTACGCCCTACAGGGCTCGAACCTGTGACCTACGGCTTAGAAGGCCGTTGCTCTATCCAACTGAGCTAAGGGCGCACTGAGAAGCGGGAGCTTCATGATGTGCAATCGCCGGGAATTATACGGTGCACGCCTGATGAGTCAATGCATTTTGCCATCAAACTGTTTTCTGTAGGTCACTTGTCTACTTATGCGACAGGCGATGCCTAAGGATTATCCAATCCTCGCGGTCATTTCCCAGCATAACATCGGCTTAAATGCGTGCTGGTCCGCCATTTATTCATCTTAAACCCGCCTCAACGATATGGTTTATCGTCCCCCCTCGCGCCGAAAAGCGATAAAAAATCAAACGAGGACTGACAGGGAGGCTGGCTTCTGACAAAATATCCGCATCCCCCTTTCGTTAAGATACAGATGGAATCCTCTCTCTGATGGCAGCAAAAATTATTGACGGTAAAACGATTGCGCAGCAGGTGCGCTCTGAAGTCGCGGAAAAAGTGAAGGCGCGCACTGCGGCCGGAAAACGCGCTCCAGGGTTAGCCGTCGTGCTGGTTGGCAGCAACCCGGCATCGCAGATTTATGTCGGCAGCAAGCGCAAAGCGTGTGAAGAGGTGGGGTTCATCTCCCGCTCATACGATCTTCCGGAAACCACCAGCGAAGCGGAGCTCCTGGAGCTTATCGATACGCTGAATGCCGATTCGGCTATCGACGGTATCCTGGTGCAGCTGCCGCTGCCTGCCGGGATCGATAATGTGAAAGTACTGGAACGCATTGCGCCGGACAAAGACGTCGATGGTTTCCATCCCTACAACGTCGGCCGCCTGTGCCAGCGCGCTCCGCGTCTGCGCCCGTGCACGCCGCGCGGTATTGTGACGCTGCTTGAGCGCTACAACATCGATACCTACGGCCTGAACGCGGTGGTGATCGGCGCCTCTAACATCGTCGGCCGCCCGATGAGCATGGAGCTGCTGCTGGCAGGCTGCACCACCACCGTTACCCACCGCTTTACCAAAAACCTGCGCCAGCACGTCGAAAATGCCGATCTGCTGATCGTCGCGGTCGGTAAACCGGGCTTTATTCCGGGAGAATGGATTAAAGAAGGCGCGATTGTGGTCGATGTCGGCATTAACCGCCTGGAAAGCGGCAAAGTGGTTGGCGATGTGGTCTATGAAGATGCCGCCGCGCGCGCGTCATACATCACGCCAGTCCCTGGCGGCGTCGGCCCGATGACCGTTGCCACCCTAATTCAGAACACGCTGCAGGCGTGCGAAGAGTATCACGACATTCAGGAGGCCTAAGATGGCGACTTTTTCTCTGGGTAAACACCCGCACGTTGAGCTGTGCGATCTGCTGAAGCTGGAAGGCTGGAGCGAAAGCGGCGCGCAGGCAAAAATCGTCATTGCCGACGGTCTGGTTAAAGTCGACGGGGCGGTTGAAACCCGCAAGCGCTGCAAGATCGTTGCCGGCCAGACGGTGAGCTTTGAAGGCCAGAGCGTAACCATCACCGCCTGATTGCCGTCGCTGAATAAAAAAATGCCGGGCCCCTGAAGGTCCGGCATTTTTATTTCGCTTAATTTATTTCGCGCAAGGCTCTGACATCCCCGGACGCCTCGCCCGGGGTACGGCTCCAGGCCTACTTGCGGCGCCAGGTGGTGCCCTGAGCGCCATCTTCCAGCACGATCCCCATCTCGTTGAGACGGTCACGCGCGGCGTCCGCTGCGGCCCAGTCCTTCGCTTTACGCGCATCGAGACGCTGCTGAATCAGCGCTTCAATCTCAGCCACTTCGCCGTCGTCCGCCTGCGCCCCGCTCTGCAGGAACACGTCCGGCTCCTGCTCCAGCAGGCCCAGCACGCCGGAGAGCTTACGCATATGCGCCGCCAGCGCGTTCGCCGCCTGCGCATCTTCGGTTTTCAGACGGTTCACTTCGCGCGCCATATCGAACAGCACCGAATAGGCTTCCGGGGTGTTGAAATCATCGTCCATCGCTTCCACAAAGCGCGCTTCAAACGCCTCGCCGCCTGCCGGGGCTACGCTGCTGTCGGTACCGCGCAGCGCGGTGTACAGCCGCTCCAGCGCAGAACGCGCCTGCTTCAGGTTCTCTTCGCTGTAGTTCAGTTGGCTACGATAGTGGCCGGACATCAGGAAGTAGCGGATGGTTTCGGCATCGTAGAACTTCAGCACATCGCGCACGGTAAAGAAGTTGCCCAGCGATTTCGACATCTTTTCGCGGTCAATCATCACCATGCCGGAGTGCATCCAGTAGTTCACGTATTCACCGTCGTGCGCGCAGGTAGACTGCGCGATCTCGTTTTCGTGGTGCGGGAACATCAGATCCGAACCGCCGCCGTGAATATCAAAATGGTTGCCCAGCTGTTTGCAGTTCATCGCCGAACATTCGATGTGCCAGCCCGGACGCCCTGCGCCCCACGGAGACGGCCAGCTCGGCTCACCCTCTTTCGACATCTTCCACAGCACGAAGTCCATCGGGTTACGCTTGACGTCAACCACGTCAACGCGAGCGCCCGCCTGCAGTTGCTCCAGATCCTGGCGCGACAGCTGACCGTAGTTCGGATCGGTCGGAACCGAGAACATCACGTCGCCGTTATCCGCCACGTAGGCGTGCTCGCGGGCGATCAACTGCCCGGTGATTTCAATAATTTCCGCAATATGATGCGTCGCGCGCGGCTCAAGGTCCGGGCGCAGAATATTCAGCGCATCAAAATCTTGGTGCATTTCGCCAATCATGCGATCGACCAGCGCCACGAAGCTTTCGCCGTTCTCATTCGCACGCTTAATGATTTTGTCGTCAATATCGGTAATGTTGCGCACATACTTCAGCTTATAGCCGAGGAAGCGCAGGTAGCGAGCCACCACGTCAAAAGAGACAAAAGTACGGCCGTGACCGATGTGACAGAGATCGTAAACGGTGATACCACACACGTACATGCCAACTTCCCCGGCATGAATAGGTTTAAACTCTTCTTTTTGGCGCGTCAGTGTATTAAAAATTTTTAACATCGAAGATTCCGTGTAAACGTGTGTAGTGATAAGCCGCGTATTCTAACCTGAATTCAACCCCGAAGCAGCACACAATGCAAGGTGATCCAACCCCGCGGTTATGCTATAACAGCCCACTATGTCACGCCCAACCTTGGGTTCAAGCACCACAATCATCGGAACAGGATGCAAAAATGGTTACTTTCCACACTAATCATGGCGATATCGTAATCAAAACCTTTGACGAAAAAGCGCCGGAAACAGTTAAAAACTTCCTGGACTACTGCCGCGAAGGTTTCTACAACAACACCATTTTCCACCGTGTTATCAACGGCTTTATGATCCAGGGCGGCGGTTTTGAGCCGGGCATGGAGCAGAAAACAACCAAGTCTCCGATCCAGAACGAAGCTAACAACGGTCTGAAAAACACCCGCGGTACTCTGGCGATGGCCCGTACTCAGGCGCCGCACTCCGCCACCGCGCAGTTCTTCATCAACGTGGCTGATAACGACTTCCTGAACTTCTCTGGTGAAAACCTGCAGGGTTGGGGCTACTGCGTATTTGCTGAAGTCGTTGAAGGCATGGACGTGGTAGACAAAATCAAAGCGGTTTCTACCGGCCGCAGCGGCATGCATCAGGATGTGCCGAAAGAAGATGTGGTGATCAAAAGCGTCAGCGTCAGCGAATAATTCGTGGCGACACTTTTTATTGCAGACCTGCATCTGCAAACCGAAGAACCGGCGATCGTCGCCGGTTTTCTCCGCTTTTTACGCGGCCAGGCCCGCGAGGCGGACGCGCTCTATATCCTCGGCGACCTGTTTGAAGCCTGGATCGGCGATGACGATCCTAACCCGCTGCATCAGGAAATCGCCGCCGCGCTCAGCGCATTGACCCGCTCCGGCGTCCCCTGCTTTTTCGTTCACGGCAACCGCGATTTTCTTATCGGCCAGCGCTTTGCCCGCGCCTGCGGTATGACGCTGCTGACGGAAGAGAACGTGCTCGATCTCTACGGCCGCCGCGTTTTAATTATGCATGGCGACACGCTCTGCACCGACGATGCCGGCTATCTGGCGTTTCGCGCTAAGGTGCATACGCCGTGGATCCAACGTCTTTTCCTTGCCCTGCCGCTGTTTATTCGCCGCCGTATCGCCGCTAAAATGCGCGCCAACAGCACCGCAGCCAACAGCAGTAAGTCGATGGAGATTATGGATGTTAACCAACAGGCGGTAGTGGCGACCCTGGAAAAGCATCGCGTACAGTGGCTGATCCACGGTCATACCCATCGCCCGGCCATCCACCAAATGGAGGCTAACGGCATGCCGGCTTTTCGCGTGGTCCTCGGCGCGTGGCACAGCGAAGGTTCGATGGTCAAAGTCACCAAAGACGACGTTGAACTGATCCCTTTCCCGTTTTAATTATCGCGCTATTTTCCGCCGACATCAGCCTACGCAACCGTTTTCCTCGCCCGTATATCGTGTTATTCTCTGTGGCCTCTAAAGCAGTGTGAAGCACACCCACAGGAGTTTTAAGACGCATGTCTTCCCGCAATAATTCGGCGCGTATCGCCATCGTGATGGGGTCCAAAAGCGACTGGGCTACCATGCAGTTTACCGCAGAAATCCTTGATGCCCTGAACGTTCCGTACCATGTTGAAGTGGTCTCCGCGCACCGTACTCCCGATAAGCTGTTCAGCTTCGCCGAAGGCGCGGAAAGCAACGGCTATCAGGTGATTATTGCCGGCGCGGGCGGCGCGGCGCATCTGCCGGGCATGATTGCGGCGAAAACGCTGGTCCCGGTCTTAGGCGTGCCGGTACAGAGCGCAGCGCTGAGCGGCGTTGACAGCCTCTACTCCATCGTCCAGATGCCGCGCGGGATCCCGGTCGGCACCCTGGCTATCGGCAAAGCCGGCGCCGCCAACGCCGCGCTGCTGGCGGCGCAGATCCTGGCGGTGCACGACGCCGAACTGCACCAGCGCCTGAGCGCATGGCGCCAGGCGCAAACCGATGAAGTGCTGGATAATCCGGACCCACGGGGTGCGGCATGAAGCAGGTTTGTATCCTCGGCAACGGCCAGCTCGGCCGCATGCTGCGCCAGGCCGGAGAGCCGCTGGGTATCGCGGTCTGGCCGGTTGGCCTTGAGGCCGATCCTGAAGCGGTGCCGTTTCAGCAAAGCGTCATCACCGCTGAAATCGAGCGCTGGCCGGAAACGGCCCTCACCCGCGAACTGGCGCGTCACCCGGCGTTTGTTAACCGCGACGTGTTTCCCATTATTGCCGATCGCCTGACGCAAAAGCAGCTGTTCGACAGGCTGGACCTGGCCACCGCGCCGTGGCAGCTGCTGGCGGATAAAAACCAGTGGCCGGAGATTTTCGCGACCCTGGGCGAGCTGGCTATCGTTAAACGCCGCGTGGGCGGCTACGACGGGCGCGGCCAGTGGCGTCTGCGTGAGAACGACTGCGCGCAGCTGCCCGACGATAACTACGGCGAATGCATCGTCGAACGGGGAATTAACTTCTCCGGCGAAGTGTCGCTGGTTGGCGCCCGCGCTCAGGATGGCAGCACGGTGTTCTATCCGCTGACCCGCAATCTGCATCAGGACGGGATTCTGCGCACCAGCGTGGCCTTCCCGCAGGCCAATGCTCGCCAGCAGGATCAGGCCGAAGGCATGCTGTCCGCCATTATGGAAGAGCTGAAATACGTCGGCGTCATGGCGATGGAGTGCTTCGTCACCGCCGATGGTCTGCTGATCAACGAGCTGGCCCCGCGCGTGCACAACAGCGGCCACTGGACGCAGAACGGCGCCTCCATCAGCCAGTTTGAGCTGCATCTGCGGGCCATTACCGACCTGCCGCTGCCGCCGCCGGTGGTCAACAGCCCGTCGGTGATGATCAACCTGATCGGCACCGATCTCAATTACGACTGGCTGAAGCTGCCGCTGGTGCACCTGCACTGGTATGACAAAGAGGTTCGTCCGGGCCGCAAAGTGGGCCACCTGAACCTCACCGACAGCGATACCGACCGCCTGAGCGCCACGCTCGAAGCGTTAAAGCCGCTGCTGCCGCCGGAGTACGCCAGCGGTATTTTCTGGGCGCAGTCACAGCTTAACTAAGCCTTTCGTGCCGGGGGAAGCGCGTTATTCCTTCCCCGGCACGCCTTCAGGCGCGTAGAATCCCTCCTTCGCTTTACAGAAAATCTCGGTTTCACTGCAAAAGGAAGACCCATGAATAATGGGACGGATTACCGCGCAATTCTCGCCGCGGATACCCCACTCATTGACGTACGCGCCCCGGTTGAATTCAGCCAAAGCGCTCTCCCCGCAGCGCTCAACCTGCCGCTGATGGACGATGAAGAACGCGCCGCCGTCGGCACCTGCTATAAACGTCAGGGGGCAGAAGCCGCCCTGGCGCTCGGCCATCGCCTGGTCAATGGCGACATTCGCGCCCAACGCATGCGGGCGTGGCGTGAAGCCTGCTTACGCAATCCTCAGGGCTATCTTTGCTGCGCCCGCGGCGGCCAGCGCTCGCACATTGTTCAGCAGTGGCTGCGCGAATCGGGCGTCGATTATCCGCTGATCGTCGGCGGCTATAAGGCGCTGCGCCAGGCCGCCATCCAGCTGACGCAGGAGCTGGTCCAGCGCTCGATAGTGCTTATCGGCGGCTGCACCGGCAACGGTAAAACTCAGCTGGTCGGCGCGCGGCCCGACGGAATCGACCTCGAAGGGCTCGCCCACCATCGCGGCTCATCGTTCGGGCGGACGCTGCGCGACCAGCATGCTCAGGCAACGTTTGAAAACCACCTCGCGGTCGCAATGCTGAAAAAAGCGGCCAGCCAGCGCCGCTGGGTGCTGGAGGATGAAGGGCATATGATAGGCGCCAACCATCTGCCGGAATGCCTGCGCGAGCGCATGGCGCAATCGCCGCTGGCGGTGGTGGAGGACCCGTTTGACGTCCGCCTGGCGCGCCTGCGGGAGGAGTATTTTGACCGGATGCACCGCGACTTTATAGCCGCGTACGGCGAAGATCGGGGCTGGCAGGAGTACAGCGCGTATCTGCACCACGGCCTGTTTGCTATCCGCCGTCGCCTGGGGCTCCAGCGTTTTGCTCAGCTCACCGCCCTGCTTGATGACGCGCTGGCTGAACAGCTGCGTACGGCGAGCACCGATGCGCATTTTGCGTGGCTTGTTCCGCTATTGAAAGAGTACTACGACCCAATGTATCGCTATCAGCTGGGTAAAAAGGCAGAGAAGATTATCTTTCGCGGAACCTGGCAGGACGTCGCCTCCTGGCTGGCGCGGTAGCCCGCGTAAACGCAGCGCAAGCCGGGATTTTCGGCATCGCGCTGCGCGGGAGGTCGCGGTTTAGAAGTCGTAGCGCAGACGCACCAGGTTCATATCGCCCAGGTTGTCGGTGCTCGAAGTAAAGACGTGTTCGTAATCAACGCGGAAGCCATAATCCAGCTGGAAGCTGATCCCCAGACCGTTATCAATGCGCTGGTAGTTACGTCCGTTCACGTATTCCAGGCGGTCGCCCATAAAGTACGGCTGAACGGATTTAAGCGCGTACTGGCCAACCGGGATTTTATAGCCCGCAAAGTACTCAATACCCCAGGCATCGCCGGCGAAGTAGTTATTCACATCGGCTTTTTTGGTGGTCAGGAAGTTCTGATACCAGCCGCCGCCGAAGGAGAAGGTCCAGTTATCCGGCGTCCAGCTTAGGGCGGTACCGAGGATATTTTGGTCATAGGTTTTATTCTCAGCGCTGGACGGATCGCGCATTTCGGCACGCGTATAGTTCCACGCCGTACCCCAGGTCAGGTTCTTCATGATGTGATAATCCACGCCAACGGAGCCCCCGCCTTTACGCTTATAGCGCAGGCCATTCCCCGGCAGATACTCATTATCTTCAAACAGATAAGAAGCATAAAGATCGACGTCGCCGGCAGATTTCTTATACTTGAGCATATTGCGCGAGCGGTAAGAACCATCGTAATCGCCGTTGATCCCGTTACCCGGCGCCTGGGCGATCATGTCGTAATCCCAAATATCCGTCTTGGCGCCGACCACATCGTAATAAATACTGTTTTGCTGACCGTAGGTTAGCGTCCCCCAGGTGTCGCTCTTCAGCCCGGTATACAGCATACGGCGAGAGGTGTTATTAGCGCCTTCCGCATAGTGATTATCCCAGTCGAACAGCGCCGGAATATTGACCCCCAGTTCGTAATAGCTGATCCAGCTAATATCATCAAACAGATAATAATCAGCGGCGAAGCGGAAACGGGTACCGCCGTCGAAACCGTTACGCTTATAGGAGCCTTTATCGCCATCGCCGGACATCATGTTGAACTGCGGACGAATACTTCCGCCGACGGTGAAGTTCAGGCGGCTTAACGGGTCGCCGGCCTGCGGATCTTGTTTCAGCAGCGTAATCTCAGCCTGGGAAGCAAAAGAAGTCACTGCCAGTACTGCGCCGATCGTCATCGCCAGCGCTTTTATTTTATGTGCCATGCTTTTTCCTTGAGTAATAAGCAACCTTATATTTGCAAGGTGAATATTAACCGTGATTACCAACTCCGTGTTGTCGCTTTTTTACGCTTTCGTGCTCTTAAAAATCAGTGACTTATCATTTTGTGCCGTTAAAAGAAAGCCGCCGCGAATTTCATCAAACCGTCATGCAAATGCACTACCTCCGTCGCGCCGCCGCCACGCTTTCAGGGGCGCGCTTTGCCGTCGCAGAGCAATGAATGAACCGCTAACCGCGCGTCAGGCTTAAACGGAACGCAGTAAAAAGCCCGGGGCGTTGGTACTCAACCCCGGGCCTGCAGATGCCAAGCGCGCTGAATTACTGGCTAAACTGGCGGAACAGCGCTTTGCCTTTTAACAAACGCAGCCCCAGCCAGCCGCCGCACAGGGAGAGCAGCAGCGCCCCGCAGAGCGGCAGCATCACCCACAATCGCCAGTCCGGAGACCAGGGGAAATCAAAGACTTTGGTTTGCAGCATCGCCAGCGCCACCTCAGCCCCTATCGCCGCCACGATCCCGGACACCACGCCCAGCAGGGCAAACTCCGCCCATAGCGTGGTGCGCAGCAGCGACTTTCCGGCCCCCAGCGTGCGCCAGACCACCAGCTCCTGATAGCGCTGGCGCATCCCGACCTGAACCTGCGCCAGCAGCAGTAAAATACCGCAGGCGGTCACCAGCACCACCATCACTTCCAGCGCGCGGCTGACCTGAGTCAGTACCTGACCCACCTGACGCAGAATGGCGCCAATATCCAGCAGGCTGACGGTCGGGAATTCGCGGTTCAGCTGCGTCAACATGCCGCTGCCGTTATCCCAGCGGAAGCTGGTCAGCCAGCTCTGCGGCTGTCCGTCGAGCGCGCCCGGCGGGAAGATAAAGAAGAAGTTTGGCCGCAGGCTCTCCCAGTCAACTTTGCGCACGCTGGTCACCTTAGCGCTGAAGTCCTGGGTATCGCCGGTAAAGGTGACGCTATCGCCGAGCTTAACCCCCAGGCGCTGCGCCAGCCCCTCCTCGATCGACACTTCACCCGCTTTTGGCGGCCAGGCGCCGGCCACCAGCGGATTATGATCCGGCCTGTCGTCGCTCCAGGTCAGGTTCAGCTCGCGATTCAGCGCTTCGTCCTTATTGCCCTCCATCGCCTGAGCGTTAATCTGCGTCAGGCGCGCGCGGACGATGGGGTAAAACTCCGTCGCCGCCGTCTGGTTCCCGGCGAGGAAAGCTTTTACCGGCGCGACCTGATCCGGGGCAATATTAATCAGGAAGTAGTTGGGGCTTTCCGGCGGCAGCTGCTGCTGCCAGCGATCCAGCAGATCGCCGCGCAGCACCAGCAGCAGGGCGAGCAGCATAAACGACAGCGAGAACGCCGCCAGCTGGCTTAGCGTCGACCACGGCTGGCGCAGTAGCCGGTTGACCGCCAGGCGCAGCGGCAGCGCCTTCAGCGTCACCCGCTTCAGCAGCCACAGCAGCCCCCATCCCAGCAGGCCGCACAGCAGCGCCAGCACCACCGCGCCGGCCAGTACCGCCCACAGCAGCGGGCTGCCGCCCATCAGCCACGCCAGCAGGATAACCACCACCGCGCACACCAGCGGAATATAGACCTTCAGCGGCCAGACGTTAGCCACCACGTCCTGACGAAGTACCCGCAGCGGCAGCGTCGCCAGCAGCAGCCGATAGGGCCGCAGGCCCACCAGCAGCGAAATCACCACCATCGCGCCAATCGCCCACAGCCACGGCCAGAGGCTGGCGGCCGGCAGCGCGCCCGGGAGAACCGGTTTCAGCATCACCAGCAGGATCGTCTCCAGCCCCATCCCCATCGCGCCGCCGGCAATCGCCGCCAGCGCCAGCAGCATCAGCCACTGCCCGACGATCAGCTTGCGCAGCTGCGCCCGCCCGGCACCTAAGGTTTTAAGGATCGCCACCAGATCGTAACGGCTGCGGCAGTAGTGGCTCATGGCTACCGCCACCGCCGCCACCGCCAGCAGGAGCGTGAGCAGCGCCGAAAGCAGTAAGAACTGCTGCGAGCGTTCGAGCGATTTACCCAGCGCGCTGTCATCCTGTTCCAGGCCAATCCAGCGGTGTTCCGCCCCCAGCTTTGGCAACAGCCACCGCTCATACTCCGCCAGCTGCGGCGCGGTTCCGGCGAACTTATAGCGCCAGGAGACGCGGCTGCCGGGCTGCACCGCCCCGGTCTTTGCCACATCGGCAGTGTTCATCATCAGCCGCGGCGCCATCTGAAAAGGATTGAACCCGGCGTCCGGCTCCTGAATCACTTCGCCGGCAATGCGCAGCGTGGCGTCGCCGACATCAATGGTATCGCCGGTTTTTAAATTCAGCAGCGCCATTAATCGCGGGGCCAGCAGCACGCTGCCCGCCTGCGGTTTTAAGCCCGGCGGCTGGGTTTCCAGCTGACCGTAAAGGGGATAGGTGTCGTCAACCGCCTTGACGTCGGCCAGCTGCGGCGTATCGCCGGCAAAGGTCATGGTGGCGAAGCTGAGCTGCTCGCCGACCGTTAATCCCAGCCGACGCGCCTGCGCGAGCCAGTCGGCGGGGACCTCGCGCGAGCTGCGCAGCGTCCGGTCCCCGGCCATAAATTCACGGCTCTGCTGGCTCAGCCCCTTTTCCATGCGATCGCTTATCGACCCCAGCGCCAGCACGCAGGCCACCGCCAGGCTCAGCGCCAGCCAGACGATCAGCAGCGATGGCGATCGCCATTCGCGCCAGAACCAGCGGGCAATCATGCTTCCTCCCGCAGCTGACCATCAACCAGCCGCAGCCGCCGGTCGCAGCGCGCCGCCAACAGCGGATCGTGCGTCACCAGGATCAGCGTCGTACCGTGTTCGCGATTGAGCGAAAACAGCAGGTCGGCAATTTTATCCCCGGTCTGCCGATCGAGGTTGCCGGTCGGCTCATCGGCAAACAGCAGCTCCGGACGCCCGTTGAAGGCGCGGGCCAGCGCCACCCGCTGCTGCTCGCCGCCGGAAAGCTGCGCCGGCAGATGGTTCAGGCGTTTACCCAGCCCCAGCTGCTCCAGCAGCGCCCTGGCGCTGCCCCGACTCTGGCTGTCGCTCTCGCCGCGCAGCAGCGCCGGAAGCTCGACGTTTTCCAGCGCATTGAGGGTCGGGATCAGCATAAAGGACTGAAAAACAAAGCCGATGTGCTTCGCGCGCAGCTGCGCCCTCGCCTCTTCGTCCATGCGGTGCAGCGGCTGCCCGAGTAAAGAGACTTCACCGCCGCTGCCGTCGTCCAGCCCGGCAAGGATCGCCAGCAGCGTGGATTTGCCGGAACCCGACTCGCCAATCAGGGCGATGGTCTGCGCCGGTTTGACAACCAGCTCAACTCCGGTGAGGATGGAAAGCTGATGCTCTCCCTGACCGACGGACTTCTTAAGATGATGAACTTCAAGTATGTTTTCCGCTGGCATTTGCCTTTCCTGTTTCTGGTCCTGTTTACCTGCCGCGCGATGGCGGCGGACACGCTGTTAGTTCTCGGCGACAGTCTGAGCGCCGGCTATCGAATGGCGGCCAACGCCGCGTGGCCTGCGCTACTTAACGATAAGTGGCAGGCAAAAACGCCGGTAGTTAACGCCAGCATCAGCGGCGACACGTCGCAGCAGGGGCTGGCGCGTCTGCCGGCGTTGCTTAAACAGCATCAACCGCGCTGGGTGCTGGTCGAACTGGGCGGCAATGACGGACTGCGCGGCTTCCCGCCGCAGCAAACGGAGCAGACTCTGCGCACCGTTTTGCAGGATATCAAAGCGGCGAATGCCCAGCCGCTGCTGATGCAAATTCGCCTGCCCGCCAACTATGGGCGTCGTTATAATGAAGCCTTTAGCGCAATGTATCCCGCACTGGCCAAAGAGTTTGATATTCCTCTGTTACCCTTTTTTATGGAAGAGGTCTATCTGAAGCCACAGTGGATGCAGGATGATGGAATCCACCCCAACCGCGACGCCCAGCCGTTTATTGCCGACTGGATGGCGACGCGGCTGGCTCCCTTAGTTAATCATGACTCCTGATCCTCAGGGGTTGTTTGCAGGTAAAGTTATGCAAAAAACGGTTTTAGTTACAGGATGTTCCAGCGGTATTGGCCTTGAAAGCGCGCTCGATCTGAAACGTCAGGGCTTTAACGTTCTGGCCGCCTGCCGCAAGGCTGACGACGTTGCGCGGATGCAGGAACTCGGACTGACCGGTATTTTGCTGGATCTCGACGATCCGCTGAGCGTGGAGCGCGCTGCGGCAGAGGTTATCGCCCTGACCGAGAATCGGCTGTATGGCCTGTTTAATAACGCCGGTTACGGCGTCTATGGCCCGCTGAACGCCGTTAGCCGCCAGCAGATGGAGCAGCAGTTTTCCGCCAACTTTTTTGGCGCCCACCAGCTCACCATGCTGCTGCTTCCGGCTATGGAGCCGCACGGCGAGGGCCGTATCGTGATGACCTCCTCGGTCATGGGGATCATCTCCAGCCCCGGTCGCGGCGCCTATGCCGCCAGCAAATACGCGCTGGAAGCCTGGTCCGACGCCCTGCGCATGGAGCTGCGCTATAGCGGCATTAAGGTCAGCCTGATTGAGCCGGGGCCGATTCGCACCCGCTTTACGAGCAACGTCAATCAAACCCGGAGCGATAAGCCGGTGGAAAACCCCGGTATCGCTGCGCGCTTTACCCTCGGGCCGGAGGCGGTGGTGGAAAAAGTGCGCCATGCTTTCGTTAGCGATAAACCCAGGCTGCGCTATCCGGTGACCTTAGTCACGCACGCGGTGGCCCTGCTCAAACGCCTGTTGCCAACGCGGATGATGGACAAAATTATCCAGGGCTGAGTTGAAGCTCCGGCCGTCGCCCCCATGTATACAAAAAATTGATTAAAGAGATGCGCTTATGTCAGTACAGAATATTATCAACATTACCGAAGCTAACCTGCACCAGACGCTGGAACAATCCGTTACCGCGCCGGTGCTGTTTTATTTCTGGTCCGCGCGCAGCCAGCACTGCGAGCAGCTGACGCCGGTTCTGGAAAGTCTGGCGGCGCAGTACAACGGTCAGTTTACGCTGGCGAAGGTGGACTGCGATGCCGAGCAGATGCTGGCTTCGCAGTTTGGCCTGCGCTCGATTCCAACGGTTTATCTGTTCCAGAACGGTCAGCCGGTAGACGGCTTTGAAGGCCCGCAGCCGGAGGCCGCCGTCCGCGCGCTGCTTGATAAAGTGCTGCCGCGCGAAGAAGAGTTAAAAGCCCAGCAGGCGCTGGCGCTGATGCAGGAAGAGAAGTACGCCGAAGCCCTGCCGCTGCTGAAAGAGGCGTGGCAGCTCTCCGCTCAGGAGAGCCAGATTGGCCTGCTGCTGGCGGAAACGCTGATCGCCTTGCACCGCTCCGACGAAGCCGAAGCGGTGCTGAAAACGGTTCCGCTGCAGGATCAGGATACCCGCTACCAGGGGCTGGTTGCGCAGATTGAGCTGCTCAAGCAGGCGGCCGATACGCCGGAAATCCAGCTGCTCCAGCAGCAGGTTGAGCAAAACCCGGAAGACGCGGCGCTGGCGGCTCAGCTGGCCCTGCAGCTGCATCAGGTTGGCCGCAACGAAGAGGCGCTGGCTCTGCTGTTCAGCCATCTGCAGAAAGATTTAGACGCCGGCGACGGCCAGGTGCGCAAGATGCTGCAGGAAATTCTTGCCGCCCTCGGCACCGGCGATGCGCTGGCCGCGAAATATCGCCGTCAGCTCTACTCCCTGCTGTACTGATCGTTACGCCCAGGCGGCGCTTCGCTGACCGGGCTACGGCCCCCCGTAGCCCGGGTCAGGCGTCCAGCGCCTTCTGCGGGAACGACGCTACTCGCTCTTTTTCAACTGCGTCACCACCAGCTGGTGACGAGGGTTAAAGAATTTCCGGTAGGTCAGATAGCCGGCGATGATTGTTGATAAGCTGGCGGTCGATAGCAGCATAAATGTGACCATTATCTGATACTTAATCGCTTTAACCGGGTCTATCCCGGCAAAAATCAGCCCCGACATCATCCCCGGCAGGCTCACCAGCCCCACCGTTTTCGCCGAATCGATGGTCGGGATCAGCGCGGCGCGAATGCTGTCGCGAATTAATCTGGCCGAGGCCATCTTTGGCGTCGCGCCGAGGCTCAGCTTCTCCTGAATTTGCTGCTGTTCGCTGCTGAAGCGCTGGCCCATATTGTTGTAGCACAGCCCCACCGCCACCATCGCGTTGCCGGCGACCATGCCGGCAATAGGGATCACCTGCATCGGCACGAAAGAGATCGATCCGGAGAAGACCAGCACCGCCAGCGTAAGCCCTGCGCCGGTGGTAATGGCGATAAATGATGAGATGAAGGCCTTATCGATATATTTGCTGCGCTTTTGCGCATTCCACGCCGCGTTAAAACAGATAAACAGCACCATAAGCAGCGTCAGCAGGACGTGGTTAACGTTGAAGATATATTTCAGCACGTAGCCGACGATAATCAGCTGCACCACCGCCCGACAGATGCTCCAGACGATATCTTTCTCCAGCGCCAGCTTTTCGCGATAGCTCACCACGATGGCTACCAGTACCAGCACCATCGACAGGGCCAGCGATTCGTTGGTGATATTATGCCCGTTCATTGATAACCTCCTGACCGCCTGCGCTAGCCGGCTGCAGCGTCATCACTTCATCGGCGTGGTCGATTTCATTACGGTCATGCGTCACCCACAGCACCGCAATATTCTTTTCCGTCACATAGCGATGAATAATATCGTTAACGTTGCGCTTATTGCTGTCATCCAGCGCGCTGGTAATTTCATCGAGCAGCAGCACCTGCGGCAAAAACTGCAAATTGCGAATAAGCGAAACGCGCTGCTTTTCTCCCCCGGAGAGTTCGTTGATCGATTTGCCCAGCGTATTTTCCGCCAGCCCAAAGCGGCGTAAATCGGCAACCAGCGCCTGCGGGTCCGGCTGCTGGTGGCGAATTTGCCAGGGAAAAATGAGATTGTCATAGACCGAGTCGCCAAATAGCGCCGGAGTTTGCGCGCAGTATGAGACCTGCTGGCGGTAGGTTTCCGGCGATAGCGTATTGATATCCTTGCCGGAATAAAAAATCTTCCCGCTGGTCGGGCTAAGCAGCGAGGCGATAATTTTAAGCAGCGTGCTTTTACCGCAGCCGGAGGGCCCGGTAATCAGCTTAAATTCCCCGGCGCTCAGCTCGAGATTAATATTATGCAAAATGATCGACTTATCGACCTGAAAGCCAACATCCTCAAGGCGCAAGATAGCGTTATTTTCCTTCATTATCGTTCCATATATTTCCCAAAACCCGACTAGTTTACTCCACTTTTCTTTCGCCAGGATGAGGAGAAAGATATACTCGGTTTAAACATGCGTCACTTTGCTGACGTCTGGCAGGCAATTAAACAGGAGGTTTTTTGATGCTAATTTTTATCCCCGTTCTTATTTTCGTCGCGCTGGTTATCGTTATTGCCGGAGTGAAAATTGTTCCGCAGGGCTACCAGTGGACCGTCGAACGCTTTGGCCGCTATACCATGACTCTCCAGCCGGGGCTGAGCCTGGTGGTACCGTTCATGGACCGCATCGGGCGAAAAATTAATATGATGGAGCAGGTGCTGGATATTCCCTCGCAGGAGGTTATTTCGCGCGATAACGCCAACGTCACCATTGATGCGGTGTGCTTTATTCAGGTTATTGATGCGCCGAAAGCGGCCTATGAAGTCAGCAACCTGGAGCTGGCGATTATCAACCTGACGATGACCAACATCCGTACCGTACTCGGCTCGATGGAGCTCGACGAAATGCTCTCCCAGCGCGATAGCATCAACACCCGCTTGCTGCATATCGTCGATGAGGCCACCAACCCGTGGGGGATCAAAATCACCCGCGTGGAAATCCGCGACGTGCGCCCGCCGGCGGAGCTTATCGCCTCGATGAACGCCCAGATGAAGGCCGAGCGTACCAAGCGCGCCTATATTCTGGAGGCCGAAGGGATACGTCAGGCGGAGATCCTCAAAGCCGAAGGCGAAAAGCAGTCACAAATCCTGAAAGCAGAAGGCGAGCGCCAGTCGGCATTCCTGCAGGCGGAAGCGCGTGAACGTTCGGCGGAAGCGGAGGCCCGCGCCACCCAAATGGTCTCTTCCGCTATCGCCTCCGGGGATATTCAGGCGATTAACTACTTCGTTGCGCAGAAATATACCGACGCGCTGCAGCAGATTGGCGCATCAAATAACAGCAAAGTCGTGCTGATGCCGCTCGACGCGACCAGCCTGATGGGCTCTATCGCCGGAATTAGCGAACTGCTTAAAGAAGGCGCCGGCGAACGGAAAAAACTATGATTGCGATGATACTGGTTCATCCGCACCTCTTCTGGCTGAGCCTCGGCGGGCTGCTGCTGGCGGCGGAGATGCTAGGCGGCAACGGTTATCTGCTGTGGAGCGGCGTTGCCGGGGTGATCACCGGCGCCCTGACCTGGATGCTGCCGCTGGACTGGGAGTGGCAGGGCGCGCTGTTTGCCGCGCTGACCCTGCTGGCGGCCTGGCTATGGTCGCGCTGGCTGCGCGGCCAGCTGAAGCGGCAGAAGCCGGCCGACGCCCGGCTTAACCAGCGCGGAAATCAGCTGATCGGCCGCGTCTTCTCGCTGGAAACGGCGCTGGTCAACGGCCGCGGCCACGTGCGCGTTGGCGATAGCTCATGGCCGGTAGTCGCCGACGAGGACCTCGCCGCCGGCAGTAAGGTCGAAGTGCTGGCCGTTGAGGGCATCACGCTGCGGATCAGGCTCGCCCCTCCCCACCGCTAAACCTGCGCCTTGCGATGGCAGCAGCCGGAGAGATTGTCGATAATCGGGCAGTCCGCGCCGTCATCGCCGGGACAGGACTCCGCCAGCGCCAGCAGGTGGCTACGCATGCTCTGCAGCTCGCTGATATGGCGCTCAATATCAGCGACTTTATCCAGCGTTCTGCGTTTTACGTCGGCGCTATGCCGCGACGGGTCGTTAAACAGACCGACCAGTTCGCGGCACTCCTCCAGATTAAAACCGACCTGGCGCGCCTGGCGCAGCAGGGTCAGCTCGTCCAGATGCCGCTGGCTGTAGCTGCGGTAGCCATTTTCACTACGCAGCGGCGGCGTCACCAACCCCTTCTCTTCGTAGAAGCGAATCGCTTTACTGGTTAAGCCGGTCCTTTTTGCCACATCGCTGATATTCATCGCCTCTGCACCTCGCTGCCTCTCGCACTGCTCCTATTGTAGGACCATTCGCGCAATAACCAACCCTATGTGGAGAGGAAAAATATAAGCCATATTTTTTCTCAGGTTAACCGCGCCTGTGCTTTCCCATAATGTGATGAATCTCACAAAAAAGTATTTACGCACCGTTCGAAATTGACCCACATCAAAGGTGCATTCCATTTACCCCTTAGCGTCTGGACGTTCACTTTAGAAACAAATATAAATGCGAATGATATTAGTTATCATTATAATAAAGGTTACTCTAATGGTGAAAAGGACAAACCGGGGGAGCATGCTACTCTCCAGCCTGTCGTTGTTTGTTGCCGCTAACGTTTCTGCGGCAACCCCGGCCAGCACAGCCAAAACGGCCGACGAAGAGACGCTGATCGTCACGGCTAATCGTACCGAATCGAGCCTCTGGGAAAGCCCGGCGACCGTTCAGGTTATCGACCGGGAAACGCTAAATAACTCAACCAGCGTCTCTATCGCCGACGATCTGCGGGATATCCCCGGCGTTGAAGTGACCGATAACTCTCTGGCCGGACGTAAGCAAATCCGCATCCGCGGCGAGGCCTCCTCGCGCGTGCTGATTTTGATTGACGGTCAGGTAGTCAGCTATCAGCGCGCCGGGCAGAACTACGGCGTCGGGCTGCTGATCGATGAATCCGCGCTGGAGCGGATCGAGGTGGTAAAAGGCCCCTACTCGGTACTGTACGGATCGCAGGCCATCGGGGGCGTGGTTAACTTTATCACTAAAAAAGGCGGGGATAAGCCCGTCGCCGGGACGGTGAAGGCCGTTTATAACTCGGCGACCGCGGGCTGGGAAGAGTCCGCTGCGGCCTGGGGCAGCATCGGCCAGTTCGACTATCGGATCAACGGCAGCTACTCCGACCAGGGCAACCGCGATACGCCGGACGGCAGATTGCAGAACACCAACTTCCGCAACAACAGCCAGGGCGTCTGGCTTGGCTACAATCTCGATCGCCATAAATTCGGCCTGTCGCTCGACCGCTACAAAACCTCCACGCAAACCTGGTTTGACGATCCGGACGGCCAATATGAAGACTTCAGCGTTCGTATTCCGAAGCTGGAACGCGAAAAAGTCGGCGTGTTCTATGATTACGACGCCGACGGCGATTACCTGAAAAAAATTCACTTCGACGCCTACAGCCAGACCATTGAGCGTAAATTTGAAAACCGGATTAAGACCACCCAGCCGATCCCCAGCCCGGCGATCCAGGCGCTGACGGTCAGTAACCAGACCAATACCAACGATAAGCAATATACCCAGGGCGTAACGCTGCAGGGCAACTTCTCCCTGCCGGCAAACAATGAGCTGGTTATCGGCACCCAGTATCAGCATGACAAAGTGAAGCAGGATACCAGCAGCAGCACGCGCCAGACGGCGGCGACCGGCGCATTCGATATCCAGACCCATACGCTGTCGCATACTGAAGCGGAACAAAGCAACGCCTCGGTGTTTGCCCAAAACGACTGGCGCTTCGCCGATGACTGGACCTGGACCGTTGGCGCGCGTCAGTACTGGCTCTCCTCTGAGCTTAACCGCAACGACAGCCAGAGCGGCACGGTCAGCCAGTCAATGGGCGGAAAATCAGCGCATGACGATAAGCTGGTCACCTCGACCAGCCTGCGCTATTCCGGCTTTAAAGACATTGAACTGCGCGCGGCGTACGCCCAGGGCTACGTCTTCCCGACGCTGACCCAGCTGTTTATGCAGACCTCGGCCGGCGGCGGCATCACCTATGGCAACACCGGCCTGAAAGCGGAACACTCCAACAACTATGAGCTGGGCGCCCGTTACAAAGGCAATATGTGGCTGGTTGACGGCGCGATTTACTACTCCGAAGCCAAAGACTATATCGCCAGCCTCGCCTGTTCGGGTCAGACGATTTGCAACGGCAACAGCACCTCTTCACGCGGCGAGTACTTCTATTACGACAATATCGATCGCGCCAAAACCTGGGGGATGGAGCTGACGGCGGAGTACAACGGCTGGGCCGTTTCGCCCTATCTGAGCGGCAATCTTATCCGCCGGCAGTATGAAGGCGAAGCCATTAAAACCTGGGATACCGGCGAACCTACCGTGACGGGAAGGGCTGGCCTTAAGCACACGCTGCTTCTGAATAGCGCCAACGTGACCTCCGATCTCTTCGTGCGCGCCGCCTCCAGCGCCAACGATAAAACCGGCACCAGGGAGATTCGCTATCCGGGCTGGGCAACGCTTAACCTCGCGTTCAATACCGAGTTTGGCCCGCAGGAGCAGTATCAGGTCAACCTGGCGCTCAATAACCTGACCAACAAACGCTATCAAACCGCCCATGAAACCATTCCGGCGGCCGGATTTAACGCAGCGGTCGGTTTTGCGTGGAACTTCTGATGATGAAAAAACTGTTGTTCGCCCTGCTGACGCTTTGTGCCGCCTGCGCAACCTATGCCAGCGAACGTATCGTCGTTGCCGGAGGCTCGCTTAGCGAACTGATCTACGCGCTTGAAGCCGGAAATCAGGTGGTCGGCGTCGATGAAACCACCTCCTGGCCGCCGGAAACGGCCAGGCTGCCGCATATCGGCTACTGGAAGCAGCTCAGCAGCGAAGGCATTTTATCCCTCAGGCCGGACGTTTTTATCACCTGGCGGGATGCCGGGCCGCAGATCGTTCTGGATCAGCTGCGGACGCAAAAAGTTAACGTTGTCACCCTGCCGCGCGTGCCGGCCACGGTTGAACAGATGTACGCCAACATTCGCCAGCTGGCGAAGACGCTGCGGGTTCCCGAACGAGGAGATGCGCTGGTAAACCAGATTCATCAGCGTCTGGAGCGCGTTCAGCACAGCGTTGCGGCGCAAAAGGCGCCGGTCAGGGCGATGTTTATTCTCTCCGCGGGCAGCAGCGCGCCGCAGGTGGCCGGTAAGGGCAGCGTTGCCGACGCCATTCTGACCCTCGCGGGCGCACGGAATGTGGCTTCGCACGAGCAATATAAAAGCTACAGCGCGGAATCGCTGATTGCGGCAAACCCGGAGGTTATTGTCGTGACCTCGCAAATGGTGGACGGCGATATTAACCGGCTGCGCGCCGTCGCCGGCATAACCCACACCGCCGCATGGAAAAATCAGCGCATTGTTACCGTCGATCAGGCGCTGATCCTCGGTATGGGCCCCCGGGTTGCCGACGCGGTTGAGTCCCTGCACCAGCAGTTTTGGCCCCAATAACTGGATTTGATGTTGACGCTATGAAGACTAACAACGCCCTGGATCTCTCTGCGCATTTCGCGCTGGAGGGAAACCAGCCATTTAAAGATCGTCGGGCCACCATGCCGTGGCGCGGCGCGATCCCGGTGGCAAAAGAGCAGCTGGAGCAAACCTGGCAGGAGGTCATCAGCCGCAGCGCGCCGCCGCGTAAAAGACTGCTGTACCTGCATATTCCCTTTTGCGCAACCCACTGTACTTTTTGCGGTTTTTATCAGAACCGTTACGAAGATGACCACTGCGCCCGCTATACCGACGCGCTGCTGCGCGAAATCGAGATGGAGGCCGATAGCGTCCTGCACCAGTCGGCGCCGATCCACGCGGTTTACTTTGGCGGCGGTACGCCTTCCGCGCTGGCGGCGCAGGATCTGGCGCGAATTATCACCACCCTGCGGGAAAAGCTGCCCCTCGCGCCGGACTGCGAAATCACCATCGAAGGACGGGTGCTTAACTTTGATGACAACCGCATCGACGCCTGCCTGGATGCCGGAGCCAATCGCTTCTCCATCGGCATTCAGTCCTTCAACAGCAAGGTGCGCAAGAAAATGGCCCGCACCTCTGACGGCCCCACCGCCGCCGCCTTTATGCAGGGGCTGGTGCGGCGGGATCGCGCGGCCGTGGTGTGCGATCTGCTGTTCGGCCTCCCCGGCCAGGACGCAAAGCTGTGGGAGGAAGATCTCAAAATCGCCCGCGATATCGGGCTCGACGGCGTCGATCTCTACGCGCTTAATCTGCTCCCCAACACGCCGCTGGGTAAAGCCGTGGAAAACGGTCGCACCGCCGTCCCCACTCCGGCAGAGCGACGCGATCTCTACCTTCAGGGCTGCGACTTCATGGACGACGCGGGCTGGCGCTGTATCAGCAACAGCCACTGGGCCCGCACAACCCGCGAACGCAACCTCTACAACCTGCTGATTAAACAGGGGGCCGACTGCCTGGCCCTGGGCTCCGGCGCGGGCGGCTCGGTCAACGGCTATTCGTGGATGGTGGAACGTAACCTGACGACCTGGCACGAATCGATCGCCGCCGGGAAAAAGCCGATGATGATGATGATGCGCGCCGCCGAGCGCGGTTTTCAGTGGCGGCATACGCTGCAGGCGGGCGTGGAAACAGCGCGCGTGCCGCTGGATGAACTGACCCCGCGCGCCGGGGAGCTGACCCCTCTACTGACCCAGTGGCATCGCGCGGGGCTCACCCGCGACGCCTCAACCTGTCTGCGCCTGACCAATGAAGGACGCTTCTGGGCCAGCAACATTTTGCAGTCTCTTGATGAGCTGATTCAACAACTTAACGCGCCGCACATTGCGGTAGAGCAACCCTAACAGGAGTGATTTATGAGCCATGTTTCTTTAGCGGATTTTTTGCTAACCGAGCCGGACGGCACCCTGGAAGCGATCGCCGATCGCTACCAAACTTCCCTTCTGGAGGTGGTGCAAAACCTTCCCTCGCCGACGGTCGTGTCGGGTGAAAGGTTTGACGCCATCTGGGAAACCGTCAGCGAATGGGGCAAAGTCACGACGCTGGTCCATACCGCCGACGTTATCCTCGAGTTTACCGGCGAGCTTCCTTCCGGATTCCATCGCCACGGCTATTTCAATCTGCGTGGTAAAAAGGGCATGACGGGCCATATCAAAGCGGAAAACTGCAGCCATATCGCGCTGATTGAACGTAAATTTATGGGCATGGACACCGCGTCGATTATCTTCTTTAACAAAGCAGGTAGCGCGATGTTTAAGATTTTCCTCGGTCGCGATGAGCATCGCCAGCTGCTCGCTGAGCAGGTTAGCGCCTTCCAGGCCCTGGCCGCTTCCCTCAAGGAAACCGCCTGATGACGCCGTGGTTAATCTTTGGCGCCGGCGGCAGCGGCACGGGCGCAAAGGTGCTTGAACTGGCGCTGGCGGAGCAGCGTCCGGTGCTGGCGGTGGTGCGCAACCCGCAATCCGTAGCCGCCCTTGAGGCTAAAGGCGTGCGGGTTTTCGCCGGCGACGCCTGCGATGCCGCCGCGGTGGCTGACGCCTGTCATGCTGCCGGTCCGGATGCGCTGATCGTCTCCTCTATGGGCGGCTCCCAGGACTACCTGGCGCACAGGACCGTTATTGATGCGGCAGAAAAAGCGGGCATCGGGCGGATGATTCTGGTGACCTCGCTGGGCTGCGGCGATAGCTGGCCCTTTTTATCCCCCCGAGCCAAAGCCGCGTTTGGTCAGGCCGTGCGCGAAAAAACGCTGGCGGAAAGCTGGCTGCAAACCAGCGGCCTCGATTATGCCATCCTGCGCCCCGGCGGCCTGCTCAACGGTGAGGCCACCGGTAAAGCGCAACGGTTGCAGAATCAGGAGTGCCACGGTTTCGTGAGGCGTGCGGACGTCGCCGCGCACATTCACGATCTGGCCGCTGCGCCGGCGCTCAACAATCAGGTCTACAGCCTGATTGAGCCGGATCTGAAGCCGGCGTAATCCCCTGCAGCGCGGCATATCCGCGCCGCAAAGACGTTATGGAGTTTTGCGTGCTCAAGGATTCACTCTCTTCCGTCAGCGTACTGACGGGCCTTTCACTGCTGCTGGCCGCGCTGGTGCTGGTTGGCGCCAGCCAGGGTGCGCTGAACATCAGCTTCAGCGCGCTGTTTGACGAGGAATACCGTGATATCTGGCTGAACATTCGCCTGCCCCGCGTTCTGCTGGCGGTACTGGTGGGCTCGGCGCTGGCGACGGCGGGGGTCATTATGCAGGGCCTGTTTCGTAACCCGATGGCCGACCCCGGCCTGCTTGGCGTCAGCAGCGGCTCCGCGCTGATGGTGGGGGTGGCGATTGTTCTGCCCTTCTCATTTCCGGTGGTACTGGCGCTGTACGAGCAGATGATTTTTGCCGTCGCGGGCAGTATGGCGGTCTGCGCGGTGATTTTTCTCATCAGCCGGCGCCACGCTCACGGCGGCATGATGCAGCTCCTGTTAGCCGGAATCGCCATCAACGCGCTGTGCGGAGCGGCGATCGGCGTGCTGAGCTACGTCGGCGACGAGCAGCAGCTGCGCCAGCTCACGCTGTGGATGATGGGCAATCTTGGCCAGGCGCAGTGGCCTACGCTGCTGGTCGCCAGCTCGTTTGTCCTGCCGGCGATTGTCGCCACGCTGTTTCTTGCCGGGACGCTCAACCTGCTGCAGCTGGGAGATGAAGAGGCGCACTATCTCGGCGTTAACGTTAAGCGTAAACGTCAGCAGCTGCTGTTGCTCAGCTCGCTGCTGGTCGGCGCGGCCGTTTCGGTGAGCGGCGTTATCGGCTTTATTGGCCTGGTGATCCCGCACCTGATCCGCATGACCACCGGGGCCGATCATCGCTGGCTTATCCCCTGCTCGACGCTGGCCGGAGCCTGCCTGCTGCTGGTGGCCGATACCCTGGCCCGCACGCTGGTGCAGCCGGCAGAAATGCCCGTCGGCCTGCTGACCAGCCTGATCGGCGGCCCCTATTTTCTGTGGCTGATCCTGCGCAGCCGGAGGTCAGCATGATTCTGGCCGAAAATCTGGTTTATACCCTGCAGGGACGTCGCCTGACCGATAATGTCTCCCTGGCGCTGCCCGGCGGGGAGATCGTCGCCATTCTGGGTCCGAACGGCGCCGGGAAATCCACGCTGCTGCGCCAGCTCACGGGCTATCTGCGGCCGCACGGCGGGCGATGTTCCCTGCTGGGTACGCCGCTGGAGGAGTGGTCGATAGCCGAGCTGGCGAAAACCCGCGCCGTGATGCGGCAGAACGGCCATATGGCGTTTCCGTTCAGCGTACAGGAAGTGATCCGCATGGGAAGACATCCCTGGCGGACATGCAGCTCGCGTGATGAAACGGATCGCATCATGGCGCTGTGCGACTGCCGCGAGCTGACCGCCCGCGACTACCGGCAGCTCTCCGGCGGCGAACAGCAGCGGGTACAGCTGGCGCGCCTGCTGGTGCAGCTCTGGGAGCCCATCCCCTCCCCCAAATGGCTGTTTCTGGATGAGCCCACTTCCGCCCTCGATATTCACCACCAGCAGCATCTTTTTCGCCTGCTGCGCCGGCTGGTGCGCGAGCGGCAGTTCAACGTCTGCTGCGTCCTGCACGACCTTAATCTTGCCGCGCGCTATGCCGATCGCGTGGTGCTGATGGATAAAGGGCGCGTCGTCGATAGCGGCAGCCCGCAGGATGTTCTGCAGCAGCGGGCGCTAAAGACGCTCTATCGGGCCGACATTACGGTCATTAAAGAGTCTGAAAATCAAACGCCGCTGATCGTTCTTGATTATTAAGCTCAGGGTTCCCCGGTCGAAGCGCCCCCGTAGCCGGCGTCTTTTTGCCGCATTGACGAAAACCGCCTTGACCTTCCCCTTGCTGGAAGGTTTAACCTTTATCACAGTCAGCTCATCCACGTAATAAAGGAGTTTGTTATGTCACAAACCATCGACCTGACGCTCGATGGCCTCACCTGCGGCCACTGCGTCAAACGCGTAAAAGAGAGCCTGGAGCAGCGTCCTGACGTTGAACTGGCGGACGTCACCACTACCGAAGCGCATGTCACCGGTAGCGCCAGCGCCGAAGCGCTAATCGATACGATTCAGAAAGCCGGATACGGTGCGGAGCTCAGCCACCCAAAGGCTAAACCGCTGGCGGAATCAATACTCCCGTCGGAAGCACTGACAGCGGCCCCTCCTGAGCTTCCGGCAGCCCATGACACCGATGACAGTCAACAGCTACTGATCAACGGCATGAGCTGTGCCAGCTGCGTTTCCCGGGTACAGAAGGCGCTTGCCGCGGTACCGGGCGTCGCGCAGGCGCGGGTGAATCTGGCGGAACGCACTGCGCTGGTCATGGGCAGCGCGTCCGCCGCAGAATTAGTGCAGGCGGTGGAAAAAGCGGGCTATGGCGCAGAAGCTATCGAAGACGATCTGAAACGCCGCGAGCGCCAGCAGGAAACCGCCATCGCCACCATGAAACGCTTCCGCTGGCAGGCGATCGTCGCCCTGCTGGTGGGCGTTCCGGTGATGGTGTGGGGAATGTTCGGTGACAACATGATGGTCACCGACGACAACCGCTCGCTGTGGCTGGCTATCGGGCTTGTCACCCTGGCGGTAATGGTCTTTGCCGGCGGCCACTTCTATCGCAGCGCCTGGAAAAGCCTGAGAAACGGCACCGCCACTATGGATACGCTGGTGGCGCTGGGCACCGGGGTCGCCTGGCTCTACTCAATGAGCGTCAACCTGTGGCCGCAGTGGTTCCCGATGGAAGCCCGCCACCTCTATTATGAAGCCAGCGCCATGATTATCGGTCTGATTAACCTCGGCCATATGCTGGAAGCCCGCGCCCGGCAGCGATCTTCGCGGGCGCTGGAAAAACTGCTCGATTTGACGCCGCCGTCGGCACGCGTGGTCACTCCTGAGGGTGAAAAAAGCGTACCGCTGGCGCAAGTTCTGCCTGGCATGACCCTGCGTCTGACCACCGGCGACCGGGTGCCGGTTGACGGCACCATCACCCAGGGCGAGGCCTGGCTTGATGAAGCCATGCTGACCGGCGAACCGATCCCGCAGCAGAAAAGCGGCGGAGATCCCCTGCATGCCGGTACGGTGGTGCAGGATGGCAGCGTCCTGTTTACCGCCAGCGCCGTGGGGAGTCAGACGACGCTGGCGCGAATTATCCGCATGGTGCGCCAGGCGCAGAGCAGTAAACCAGAAATCGGCCAGCTGGCGGATAAAATTTCCGCCGTCTTCGTCCCGACGGTCGTGGTCATTGCGCTGTTCAGCGCGGCAATCTGGTACTTCTTCGGCCCGGCGCCGCAAATCGTCTATACCCTGATCATCGCCACCACGGTGCTGATTATCGCCTGCCCATGTGCGCTGGGCCTGGCAACGCCGATGTCGATTATTTCCGGCGTCGGCCGGGCGGCGGAGTACGGCGTGCTGGTTCGCGACGCCGATGCGCTGCAGCGCGCCAACCAGCTGGATACCGTCGTATTCGATAAAACCGGTACCCTGACCGAAGGGAAACCACAGGTTGTGGCGGTGAAAACCTTTACAGCTATCGATGAGGCGACCGCTTTACGCCTGGCCGCCGCGCTGGAACAGGGCTCCAGCCACCCTCTGGCGCGGGCGATCCTCGACAAAGCGGCGGATAGCGCGCTGCCGGAGGTTGGGAACTTCCGTACCCTTCGCGGGCTGGGCGTGAGCGGTGAAGCCGACGGCCATCGTCTCCTGCTCGGTAATCAGGCGCTGCTCAACGAGCAGAATATTGCCACCGACGCGGCGGAAAGTGACCTCAACGCTCAGGCCTCGCAGGGCGCCACGCCGGTGCTGCTGGCGGTAGACGGCGAGGTTGCCGCGCTGATCGCCATTCGCGATCCGCTGCGCAGCGACAGCGTGGCGGCGCTGGCCCGCCTGCATCGCCAGGGCTACCGTCTGGTGATGCTCACCGGGGATAACCCGGTTACGGCCAACGCTATCGCCAAAGAAGCGGGTATCGACGAGGTGATTGCCGGCGTCCTGCCGGACGGTAAAGCCGATGCCATCAAGCGCCTGCAAAGCCAGGGGCATCAGGTCGCGATGGTCGGCGATGGCATTAACGACGCCCCGGCGCTGGCGCAGGCCGATGTCGGCATTGCGATGGGCGGCGGCAGCGACGTAGCCATTGAAACGGCGGCGATTACCCTGATGCGCCATAGCCTGAACGGCGTGGCCGACGCGCTGGCCATTGCAAAAGCCACGCTGCGTAATATGAAGCAGAACCTGCTGGGCGCCTTTGTCTATAACTCGCTGGGCATTCCGATTGCCGCCGGGATCCTCTGGCCGCTCACCGGTACGCTGCTCAACCCGGTGGTTGCCGGGGCGGCGATGGCGCTCTCCTCGATAACCGTGGTGAGCAACGCCAACCGGCTGCTGCGTTTTAAACCAAAAGAGTAGACTCTCACGCGGGCCCGAACCTGGAGCCTTCCCGGATAGCGGCATCACGCCCTGTCCGGGCTACCGCACGCTTATCCCCCGCCCACGCTTGCGCCTCCCGGCCGCGCGCGCTAGCATGAGTTCTTCACATTGCGGAGCGCGTATGGGCCTGTTAAACCGAATAAAAATGCTGTGGCGAGCCGCCTTTGGCTCGTCTTATTCCTGGCCGGCGCTGGATATTACCCTTCCCGGCGGACGCTACCTGCACCTCGTCGGCAGCATTCACATGGGCACCCGGGATATGTCGCCGCCGCCGGCCAGGCTGCTGAAAAAAATTCGCCAGGCCGATGCGCTGATTGTCGAAGCCGACATTACCGGTAACGAGACGCCCTTCAGCAACCTCCCCTCTTATCCGCCGCTGGCCGAGCGCCTGAGCGCTGAACAGATCCTTGAGCTGGAAGCCCGCGCCGCGGAGCTGGGGCTGGCAACCGCCATTTTCGACAGCCAGCCGCTATGGCAGGTTGCCATGGCGCTGCAGGCTACTCAGGCGCAAAAGCTGGGGCTTCGTCCGGATTACGGGATAGATTATCAGCTGCTGATGGCGGCACGCGAAAGCCGCGTGCGGGTGATGGAGCTGGAGGGAACCGATAGCCAGATAGCGCTGCTGCGCGATTTGCCCGATGGCGGGCTGGCGCTGCTGGAAGACACACTGACCCACTGGCGAACCAACGCCCGTCTTCTGCAGGTGATGATCGGCTGGTGGCTGGAGCAGCCGCCGGCAAAAGGGGCCACCTCGCTACCCACGACCTTTAGCCAGTCGCTGTACGATGTTTTGATGCATCAACGCAACCTCGCCTGGCGCGAGGTACTGCTGGCTCTGCCTCCGGGGCGCTATGTTGTCGCCGTGGGCGCGCTGCATTTATACGGTGAAGGGAACCTGCCTGATATGCTGACGTAAAAAAATGGCCAATATTTCTATTGGCCCGTCAAAGAGGAATTTCATCATTATTATTATCCCGAGATTCGCACCTCGGATCGTTCGATTGTCGCTCAAAGTGACCATCACTGCCAATACTATTGCGCAAGATGGTACTATTTTTTACACAATCATCAGGCGTATGCTTAACGTACATTAGATCGGTTGGTAAGAAGGATAACGATGACTCCCGCCGTTAAGTTACTCGAAAAAAACAAAATTGCTTTTACGATCCACAGCTACGATCACGATCCTGGCGAAACCAATTTCGGCGACGAAGTGGTGCGCAAACTCGGCCTGAACGCCGATCGGGTTTATAAAACGCTGCTGGTGGCGCTCAACGGGGATATGAAGCATCTGGCCGTGGCGGTCACCCCGGTTGCTGGTCAGCTGGATTTGAAAAAAGTGGCCAAAGCGCTGGGCGCGAAGAAAGTGGATATGGCCGACCCGATGGTGGCGCAGCGGGTAACCGGCTATCTGGTCGGCGGCATCAGCCCGCTTGGACAGAAAAAACGCCTGCCGACGGTGATTGACGCCCCGGCACAGGAGTTTGCCACCATGTATATCTCAGGCGGCAAGCGCGGGCTGGATATCGAGCTGGCGGCCAGCGACCTGGCGAAAATCCTGGATGCGAAGTTCGCCGATATCGCCCGCCGCGATTAATCCTCGCAGCCGGATCGCGCTGCGCTTCGCCGGGCTAAACTGACGACCCGGCGAGCGGCGCGGCTCCGTTACTGCCAGCTCACCTCGCCTTTCGGTTCAAACGCCGCCGCGTCCAGCGGGGAGTTCTTCTGGATATACTCCTTCAGCACTTCGGCGTCGATGAAGCCGGTATTGACGTAGCCTGGCTTAGCGTCGATATGCGGATAACCGTCGCCGCCGGTGCCGTTAAAGCTCAGGGTCGCCATGCGGTAGGTTTTCGTCGGATCGACCGGCTGGCCTTTGATTTTCAAATCATTCAGCTTGCCGTCTTTCGCCACAAAGCTGACGTTGGCGAACTGCGGATAGGCCCCGGAATCCGGTTTCATCTGCGCCACGGCGGTGAGATATTCCGTCACCTCCTGGCCGTTCATATCGACGTACACCAGCACGTTGCCGAACGGCTGCACCTTCATCACGTCTTTATAGGTAATATCTCCGGCTTCGATGGAGTCGCGAATACCGCCGCCGCTCATCACCGCAAAGTCGGCGCCGCTGCGCGCCATCTGCGCCGCCAGCAGAAGCTGCCCCATGTTGGTCTGCACGAAGCGCACCTTGCTGCGATCGCCCTCAAGATGAGCGTTGACGCTGCCGATTTTCACCTGCAGCTGCGCTTTGCCCTTATTCTGGAACGGCGTCAGCAGCGATAGCATCTGCGCGTTTTCCGCGATCTGCGGCGTATAGAGCACGCGTTCGCTCTGGCCGTTGTCGTAGGTCACTTTTTTCTTCAGGTTGACCGGGATCAGCTGATAGTGCACCAGCTTCATTTCGCCGTTGCGGAATTCAAAATCCGCGCGGCCCACGTATTTACCCCATTCATGCGCCTGGACGATCCAGATGCCGTTTTGCTTGTCCGGCGCGCACGGCGTACCGGGAACATAATCCACCTGCTTTTTATTCTCCGCCGCCATGCATACCGGGTCCTGCGAATGACCGCCGACAATCATCGCCAGCGCTCCGGCAGGCAGGCTGCGCGCCATCTCCACGTCGCCCGGCGCATTCGAACCGTGCTCGCCGTTGTCATAATGGCCCATATGGGTCGTGGCCAGAATCACGTCCGGCTTTTCATTCTGCTGCAGCTCCTGAATAACCAGCTTCGCTTCTTCCGCCGGCTTGCGGAATTCAATATCGGTGAAGTACTCCGGGTTACCAATTTTGGCGGTGTCGTCCGTCGTCAGGCCAATCACCGCGATATTCAGTCCGCCGCGCTTAAATAAGGCCCAGGGCTTAAACAGGCGCTCACCGGTGCTTTTCTGGTAAATATTGGCCGAAAGGAACGGGAATTTAGCCCACTTCTCCTGCTGGCGCAGCACGCTGAGGGGATTATCAAACTCATGATTGCCCACCGCCATAGCGTCGTAGCCAACCAGGTTCATGCCGCGAAAATCGGGTTCCGCATCCTGCAAGTCAGACTCCGGAACCCCGGTATTAATATCGCCGCCGGATAGCAGCAGTACGCTGCCGCCCTCGGCGGCAACCTCTTTACGAATACCGTCCACCAGCGTTTTTTGCGCCGAGAGACCATATTCGCCGTAATCGCTACGCCAGAAATGCCCGTGATGATCGTTGGTATGCAGGATGGTGATTTTGTAGGTTTTATCCTGCTCATAGGCCTGCGCTGACAGACTTCCCAGCGATAGCGCCGCGAATAGCGCCAGCGCCACCCCGCGTTTCACAAATTGCATGCTTCTCTCCCTGATTTAATAACAAGTGCCGAAAGTATAGCGAGTTACGCGATTAGACAAATATGTTTTCAGAATTGCGACTTCCTTCAAACCTTAGGCGCAGGTATGTTAGTCAGATAATAATTCCACCTGCATCCTCTAATAAGAACCTTTAAGTGAATCTATGGCAATGAATCAGACCGCTCAACCCTTATCCGGCTCCGCTGCGCCGCCGCAAAAAGCCCGCACCTCGTTTCGCATTCTGGGGGCCATCAGCCTTTCCCACCTGCTGAACGATATGATCCAGTCGCTGATCCTCGCGATCTACCCGCTGCTACAGTCGGAGTTCTCCCTCTCCTTTGTGCAGATCGGCATGATCACCCTCACTTTCCAGCTCGCCTCTTCGCTCCTGCAGCCGGTGGTGGGCTATATAACCGACAAGCACCCGATGCCGTGGTCGCTGCCCGTCGGAATGTGCTTTACCCTCTGCGGGCTGGTGCTGCTGGCGCTGGCGGGAAGCTTTGGCACAGTGCTGCTGGCCGCCGCGCTGGTCGGTACCGGCTCTTCGGTCTTCCATCCGGAATCCTCTCGCGTGGCGCGCATGGCCTCCGGCGGGCGCCACGGCCTGGCCCAGTCGCTGTTCCAGGTTGGCGGAAACTTTGGCAGCTCTCTGGGCCCGCTGCTGGCGGCAGTCATCATTGCCCCTTACGGTAAAGGCAACGTCGCCTGGTTCGTGCTGGCCGCGCTGCTGGCGATCGTCGTGCTGTCGCAAATTAGCCGCTGGTACGCGGCGCAGCATCGGATGAACAAAGGTAAACCTAAGGCTGTCATCGCCAATCCGCTGCCCAAAAATAAAGTTATTCTGGCGGTAAGCATCCTGCTGATGCTTATTTTCTCGAAATACTTCTATATGGCGAGCATTAGCAGCTATTACACCTTTTATCTGATGGATAAGTTTGGCTTATCGGTGCAAAACGCGCAGATACACCTGTTTATCTTCCTGTTCGCGGTTGCCGCAGGAACGGTGATTGGTGGGCCTGTAGGCGATAAAATTGGGCGGAAATACGTGATTTGGGGCTCAATCCTCGGCGTAGCGCCGTTTACCCTTATTTTACCGTATGCAACCCTCGAATGGACGGGGATTTTGACCATGATAATTGGTTTTATCCTCGCATCGGCGTTTTCTGCCATTCTGGTTTACGCTCAGGAGCTATTACCGGGTCGAATTGGCATGGTTTCCGGCCTGTTCTTCGGTTTTGCATTCGGGATGGGTGGCCTGGGAGCCGCGGTGCTGGGGCTGTTGGCCGATCATACCAGCATCGAACTGGTCTATAAAATCTGTGCTTTCCTGCCTCTGCTGGGTATATTGACGATATTCCTCCCTAACAATCACCAAAAAGCGTGATTATACGGCAGCCAAAGTGAAACTTTGGCTGCCGTAATCCCTTACCCCATCAGGATCGCTCCTGCATTACCTGCCCCTGTTTTCCGATCTGTGCTTTTTTGCGGGCTAATTCCAGTTTTCGGAAGAATTCAATAATTATTCATAAACAAAACAGCTAAAAGTGTCATAAACTATTACTCGGTTTTTTAGGTTTATGCACAATATCATTCGGGTTGCATCAAGCCGGCGAGTGGACGACACCCCTGGAGCATAGATAACTATGTGGTCGGGGCGAACGCGCGAAGCTAACGCAGAGGCAGCCTGAAGAAGGACGTGTTTAATACCGAAAATGGATTGGCTCACCACATGCAAGGAGACGGAATGCACCACGCAACACCGCTTATCACCACCATTGTCGGCGGGCTGGTCCTCGCTTTTATTTTTGGCATGATTGCCAATAAGTTACGTATTTCTCCACTGGTGGGCTATTTATTAGCGGGCGTACTCTCTGGCCCCTTTACCCCGGGTTTTGTTGCTGATACCAAACTGGCGCCAGAGCTGGCCGAGCTTGGGGTCATTTTGCTGATGTTCGGCGTCGGTCTGCATTTCTCTTTAAAAGATTTAATGGCGGTAAAGTCGATCGCCATTCCCGGCGCGATTGCCCAGATAGGCGTGGCAACGCTGCTAGGTATGGCGCTTTCAGCGATGTTGGGCTGGTCGCTGATGACCGGTATCGTTTTTGGTCTGTGTCTTTCTACCGCCAGTACCGTGGTGCTGCTGCGCGCGTTAGAAGAACGCCAGCTTATTGATAGTCAGCGAGGGCAAATCGCCATCGGCTGGCTAATCGTCGAAGATTTAGTGATGGTGCTGACGCTGGTCCTGCTGCCCGCCGTCGCCGGAATGACGGAAAAAGGCAACGTCGGCCTGGCGTCGCTGGCCGTTGATATGGGCATCACTATCGGTAAAGTCGTCGCCTTTATCGCCATTATGATGCTGGTTGGCCGCCGCCTGGTGCCGTGGATTATGTCGCGCAGCGCCGCGACCGGCTCACGGGAACTGTTTACGCTTTCGGTGCTGGCGCTGGCGCTCGGGATTGCCTTCGGCGCGGTTGAGCTGTTCGACGTCTCCTTTGCCCTCGGCGCATTTTTCGCCGGCATGGTGCTGAACGAATCCGAACTCAGCCACCGCGCCGCCCACGATACGCTGCCGCTTCGCGACGCGTTCGCGGTGCTGTTCTTTGTTTCCGTCGGCATGCTGTTCGACCCGATGATCCTGCTGGAGCAGCCGCTGGCGGTACTGGCAACCCTGGCGATTATCATCTTCGGTAAGTCGGTGGTGGCCTTCTTCCTCGTGCGGATGTTCGGCCACTCCCCGCGTACCGCGCTGACCATCGCCGCCAGCCTGGCGCAGATCGGTGAGTTCGCCTTTATCCTCGCCGGCCTCGGTATGGCGCTGGATCTGCTGCCGCAGGCCGGGCAAAACCTGGTGCTTGCCGGGGCGATCATCTCCATTATGCTCAACCCTGTGCTGTTCGCGCTGCTGGAAAAATACCTCGATAAAACCGAAACCCTCGACGAGCAAACCCTCGAAGAGGTGCTGGAAGAAGAGAAGCAAATTCCGGTCGATATCTGCAATCACGCGCTGCTGGTTGGCTTTGGCCGCGTCGGCAGCCTGCTCGGCGAGAAGCTGATGGCGCAGGGTATTCCGCTGGTGGTTATCGAAACGTCGCGCACCCGCGTGGACGAGCTGCGCGAGCGCGGCATCCGCGCGGTGCTGGGCAATGCGGCAAACGAAGAGATTATGAATCTGGCGCATCTGGACTGCGCCCGCTGGCTGCTTCTGACCATCCCTAACGGCTACGAGGCGGGAGAAATCGTTGCCTCTGCGCGTGAGAAATGCCCGAATATCGAGATTATCGCCCGCGCGCACTATGATGACGAAGTGGACTATATTGTCGAACGCGGCGCGAATCAGGTGGTGATGGGCGAGCGGGAAATCGCCCGCGCTATGCTGCTGCTGCTGGAAACGCCGCCGGCGGGTGAAGTGGTCACCGGCTAAGCTCTGCCGCCCTCTCGCATCGGCAGAGGGCGCGATCCGGTCAAACGTCTCCCTCCCCCTGCGGCGAGGGAAACGCGCTTAGCGCTCCCAGTACGCCTCTTCCAGGCTATCTTCACGCTCCGGCAGCCCACGGGTTAAACGCGGCGAGTGCTGATTCAGTACCTGATAGCTGACGCGGTTAGCGTATTTGCACACCTGCGCCAGCGATGAGTAGGTCAGCCACTTGCACTTGTGCTTGCTGGAGTTGGGGACGTTATGACGGTGGTAGTTATTCGCCGTAATATCGTGCAGCAGCGCCGCCAGCGCGCCGTCGCCGGCACCGTTGGTATTCATGATTTTCTCAGGCCCGCCCATGTACGGGGCGATATGCGAGTAGATACGCAGCGGGTTTTGACAATCCTGATGGCGCATCGCGCGGCTGAACTCGTACTGATTAAATTCGGCAATGGCCCCCGGCAGCAGCGGGTGCTGGGTTTTGCGCTTAACTTCGTCTTCGGTGAAGCTGGCCATATACAGGCCCGCAGGTCCGGCGGTACATAGCACCAGATCCACCCACTCCAGCGCCTTATCTGAGGCCAGCAGCGGATCGGCAAGCCCGGTCAGCGCCTCGGCCTCTTCTTCATTCATGGCCAGAATCGAAACATTTTCCTTCAGGAAGGTCTGCCACCACTGCGGGTTGTCGGCAATGACGTATTTGGTTCCCAGCGTCAGCACTACCGGCACGTCGTGTTTTTTCGCGTACTCTATCGCTTTCATCGTGGCGTCCGGCATCGGTTCGCCGGGCTTGCAGCGCACCAGATAAGAGGTCAGTACCAGCGCTGAAGCGCCGGCAATCACCTCTTCCGGAATACTTTCCGGACGCAGCTTGTTCATGTGCCCTGGGCTGATGGCGAAGGTACGTTCGCCGGAGTCGCCGATCAGGGTGAAGCAGCGGCCGATCGCCCCGTCCACGCCCTGAAGATAGTTAAGATCGGTACGGCTGGAGGTATTACAAAGATAACGATAGGCGTAGCCGCCGATTTCGATATTGCTGCACATCACGCCGAGCAGCACCGACCGGTCATCCGCCAGCACCGAATAGTTGTGCATGGTATTGCCGATGGTCCCACCGGCAAACTGGTGGGTGATCAGATTGTTGCGCAGCAGATCCTGATAAAGCGCCTCGGCGATATCATCTTCAATCACCAGCGAATGTCCGGCGCTCAGGCCGTAGCGCACAATAAACGCCTCATCCACTTTCGCTTCGATATCCACCAGAGTCTGATCGATGCCGACCACCCAGGAAATATTAGATTCATTTTCCGGCTGAATTTGTTGCAGCAGCGGATCGCGGGCATTTACGGGAAAGTAGTGTTTAGATTTGCGTTTACCGGGAAATTTCATAGTGGTGATTTAGTGGCAGTGGACAGGCGGGGAATAGTAGCATATTCCCCGCGCCGCACGCGATTAGCGATACGCTGCCGTCAGGTTAACCATCATCTCAATATGCGCCGCGTCCGCGTTGAGAGCAGGAATATATTCATATTTCTGCCCGCCGGCCTCGAGGAAGAACTCGCGGTTCTGCACGGCAATTTCCTCCAGCGTCTCCAGGCAATCGGCGGAAAATCCAGGACAGAGAACCTGGACGTGCTTCACGCCCTGTTCGCCCAGCATTTTCAGCGTCTCGTCGGTATACGGAGTCAGCCACGGTTCGCGGCCAAAGCGCGACTGATAGGTCATCATCACCCGATCGGGAGAGAGATCCAGCGCGGAGACCAGCTCCCGGGTGGTGTCGCGGCAGCGCTGCGGGTAGTCGTCCCCTTCGCGGGCGTAGCGCTGCGGAATACCGTGATAAGAGAGCAGCAGCACGTCCGGCTCGCCGTGTTCGGCAAACGAAGCGCGAACGCTGGCGGCGAGCGCCGCAATATAGCCCGCGTCGTCGGCGTAATCACGGATAAAGGAGATCCCGGGGATCGCCCGCTTTTTGCCGAGGATCCGCGCCAGCTCGTCCCATACCGCCGCAACGGTGGAGCAGGAGTACTGGGGATACAGCGGCAGCACGATGATATGGTCAACGCCCTGGCCCAGCAGTTCATCCACCGCGCTTTCAAGCGCAGGCGAACCGTAGCTCATCCCCAGCGCCACCGGCGTGTCGGGCAGTCGGGCGGCCAGCGCCTGCTGCTGCTGACGGCTGTATACCATCAGCGGCGAGCCCTCTTCCATCCATACCGACTGGTAAAGCTTCGCCACCCTCGGGGAACGCAGAGGGAGGATCACGCCGCGCAGCAGCGGCCACCACAGCAGACGAGGCGTATCAACGACCCGTTTGTCGCTCAGAAATTGTCGCAGATAGCGCTTCACCGCGTCGGGCGTGGGCGCATCGGGAGTGCCTAAATTGGCTAGCAAGATACCTGTTTTCGTCTGATGCATTACCGCCTCTTAACCATTTGAATCGCAGACAATTGTAGCTTAAATGGCGCTAAACGGAACCAATCATAGAAAAAGGTAGAATGAGAGGTGTTCTCATCCCGTCACCACGGGATGAGAACGGACTGGATTAACCGAGGATTTTTTCCAGTTCAACGCGAACTTCAGCCACGGCTTTGGTGCCGTCGACTTTGGCGTATTGGGTGTTGCCCGCCTGCGCTTCTTTCTGGTAGTAGCCGATCAGCGGAGCCGTCATCTGATGGTATTCCACCAGACGTTTACGCACGGTCTCTTCCTGATCGTCTTTACGGGTGCTCAGCTCTTCGCCGGTCACGTCGTCTTTGCCTTCAACCTTCGGCGGGTTGAATTTGATGTGGTAAACGCGGCCGGAAGCGGCGTGTACGCGACGACCGATGATACGATCGACGATCAGTTCGTCCGGCACGTCAAACTCAAGAACGTAATCAACGACGATGCCCGCTTCTTTCATGGCGTCAGCCTGCGGAATGGTGCGCGGGAAGCCGTCCAGCAGGAAACCGTTGCGGCAATCTTCCTGAGTAATACGCTCTTTAACCAGCGCAATAACCAGCTCATCGGTCACCAGCTTGCCGGCGTCCATAATGTCTTTAGCTTGCTTACCCAGCTCAGAGCCAGATTTCACAGCCGCGCGCAGCATATCACCGGTAGAGATTTGCGGAATACCGTATTTCTCCATGATGAACTGAGCCTGAGTTCCTTTACCCGCGCCCGGAGCGCCAAGCAGAATAATACGCATTACGAAAATCCCCTCAAAAGTCGATTCTATTTTTCAAAAACGCTAAACCATACCACCAGAACGCAGATGGCTCAAGGAAGGCAGAGCGGCTGAAACGGTTAATGGTCAGTTTATTTTGGCTGAAGAGGGTATTTCAGAAGGTCTGGGGTAAATCCCCTCCCCCGTTTCGGGAGAGGAGATTAGGGGCAGGAATTACGATGCCAGCAGCTGGTTCATGCGACGGATAAACTGGTTAGGATCTTCCAGCGTACCGCGCTCGGCCAGCAGCGCCTGATCGAGCAGCAGCTCAACCCATTCGCCAAACTGAGCATCATCCAGGGTATCCGCAGCGCGTTTAACCAGCTGATGAGCCGGGTTCAGCTCAAAAATGTACTTCACTTCCGGCGCCGCCTGGCCCGCAGCGGCGAACAATTTCGCCATCTGGGTGCTCATTTCATCCGCATCGGTGGTGACGATGGCCGGCGTATCGGTCAGACGATGGGTCAGGCGGACCTCTTTCACCCGCTCGCCCAGCAGCGTTTTCACGCGGTCAACGAACGGCTCCAGCGCCTTTTCGGCCTCTTTGGTGCTTTCATCGACTTCATCCGCCAGCTTATCCAGCGACTCGTCGGTTTTGGCCACCGACTGGAACGCCTTGCCGTCGAACTCGGTCAGATAGCTCATCATCCACTCGTCGATGCGGTCAGAGAGCAGCAGCACTTCGATGCCTTTCTTACGCAGCAGCTCGAGGTGCGGGCTGCTCTTCGCGGCGGCATAGCTGTCGGCGGTGATGTAGTAAATCTTCTCCTGCCCTTCTTTCATACGGGAGACGTACTCTTCCAGCGACACGGTCTGCGCCGCGGAGTCGGTATGCGTACTGGCGAAGCGCAGCAGCTTAGCGATGGTCTGCTGGTTCGCGGCGTCTTCCGCCGGGCCCTCTTTCAGCGCCAGGCCGAACTGCTGCCAGAAGGTCTGATATTTTTCGCCATCGTCTTTCGCCAGTTTTTCCAGCATCTGCAGCACGCGCTTGCTCAGCGCGCTGCGCAGGTTGCGGGTGACGCTGCTGTCCTGCAGGATTTCGCGCGATACGTTCAGCGGCAGGTCGTTGGAATCAACGAGGCCGCGGACGAAGCGCAGATAGTTAGGCATGAACTGCTCGGCGTCGTCCATGATGAAGACGCGCTGAACGTACAGCTTCAGGCCATGTTTATGATCGCGGTTCCACATGTCCCACGGCGCCTGGGACGGGATGTACAGCAGGCTGGTGTACTCCTGCTTGCCTTCAACCCGGTTGTGGCTCCAGGTCAGCGGATCGCTATAGTCGTGGGCAATATGCTTATAGAATTCGTGGTATTCGTCGTCTTTAATTTCCGACTTATTGCGGGTCCACAGCGCCTGCGCCTTGTTGATTTTCTCCCAGGAGATAACGGTTTCGCCGTCAACTTCTTCCTGTTTTTCAATCTCTACCGGCAGCGCGATATGGTCAGAGTATTTGCTGATGATTGAGCGCACGCGCCAGTCGTTGAGGAAATCATCCTCGCCTTCGCGCAGATGCAGGGTAATCTCCGTCCCGCGATCGGCTTTGGTGATATCGGCAACGGTGTAATCGCCTTCGCCGGCAGACTCCCAGAACACGCCGTTGTCAGCGCTATCGCCCGCGGCGCGCGTCCGTACCGTCACCTTATCGGCAACGATAAACGCGGAGTAGAAGCCGACGCCAAACTGACCAATCAGCTGGCTATCTTTGGCCTGATCGGAGCCCATCGATTCGAGGAACGATTTGGTGCCGGATTTAGCAATCGTCCCAAGATGATCGATAACCTCGTCACGATTCATCCCGATGCCGTTATCGGCGATGGTCAGGGTGCGGTTGTCTTTGTTAAAAGAGACCCGCACGCGCAGCTCACCGTCGCCCTCGTACAGATCCGGCTGCGACAGCGCGCGAAAGCGCAGCTTGTCGGCCGCATCGGAGGCGTTGGAAATAAGCTCGCGCAGGAAGATTTCTTTATTGGAATAGAGAGAATGGATCATCAGGTGCAGAAGCTGTTTTACTTCTGACTGAAAACCGCGAGTTTCTTGTCCTTTCATCTAGCTTAACCTCAACAATGCCATGTTTAATGGTAAAAAAACCGTTGAGTGTGAGATGGGGACGACGGGAAAATTTTTCAAGCAACAGCCGCGAAAAATGCCCTGATACTCTAAATAATTCAGGCTGCAGGCGGCTCGCGCGCCCGCAGCCTGAATGTCGGGCTAAAGCCGAATCTTATGCCGCCCGGCGAGGGAGTGCGACAGCGTGGTGCCGTCAACCATTTCCAGCTCGCCGCCGACCGGCACGCCGTGGGCGATGCGGCTGGCTTCCACGCCGTACTGCGCGCAGAGTTCGGCAATGTAGTTCGCGGTCGCCTCGCCTTCCACCGTTGGGTTGGTGGCGAGGATCACTTCCTGCATCGATTCGTCACGCAGCCGCTGCTCCAGGCGATCAAGCCCGATGTCATCCGGTCCGATGCCGTCAAGCGGCGACAGGTGGCCCATCAGGACGAAGTAGCGGCCGGAAAATTGCCCGGTCTGCTCAATGGCGTAGATGTCCGCTGGACTCTCCACCACGCAGATCTGCCCGTTTTCCCGGCGGCGCGGATTGCTGCAAATATTGCACACCTCCTGCTCGGTGAAGGTGCGGCAATCGGCACAGTGGCCGATTTCCGACATGGCGCGCGTCAATGACTGCGCCAGACGCATCCCGCCGCTACGATCGCGCTGAAGTAGCGTAAACGCCATACGCTGCGCCGACTTCGGGCCCACGCCCGGCAGGCAGCGCAGTGCTTCCATAAGCTGAGTTAACAGCGGGCTGGTTTGCATCAGAACGGCATCTTAAAGCCAGGCGGCAGCTGCATACCGGAAGAGACGGAAGCCATCTTCTCTTTCTGGGTCTCTTCAATGCGGCGCGCCGCGTCGTTGAAGGCCGCAGCCACGAGGTCTTCCAGCATATCTTTGTCATCTTCCAGCAGGCTTGGGTCAATCTCCACGCGACGGCAGTTGTGCGCACCGTTGATGGTGACTTTAACCAGCCCTGCGCCGGATTCACCGGTCACTTCCAGCCTGGCAATTTCTTCCTGCATCTGCTGCATTTTGTCCTGCATCTGCTGGGCCTGCTTCATCAGGTTACCCAGGCCGCCTTTTCCACCAAACATAGGCTTCTCTCTCAGTAAGTCATCGTTAAGGATGATGATGGCAAGTCGAACTTGTCATCAAATGGGGCGAATACTCTCTTCATCCAGGTCTGCATCAAAGAACCGGCGCAGCGTCTGAATGTTGTTATCCGCAATAATCGCTTCACGCGCTTGCGCGAGCTTCTCTTCATAAATTGCCTGCCGCCACTCCAGCGGCGTGCGCATTGCAGGATTATCGTCTTCCACGATGGTCAGTTCAACCGGCGCGCCGTATAAAACACCGAGCGCTTCCGCCAGCTTTTGCTGCGCGCCAGCGGAATTGAGATGCCGCTGGCTCGGACGCAGATGCAGGCAGATACGGTTACCGTCCTGCTCTTTCCACGCGTTAAGCGCCACCTGTTCAACCAGTTTCGGCACCGCAAGCTGATTAACCTCCGACGCCCAGCTATCGCGTTCGACCGCTTCAACGGCGAGTTTCGCCGCCAGCTCCGGGGTTTTTTCATGCTCCAGCGCTTTCTTCAGCGCCTTCGGCGTGGCGACTTCTTCTTTCACCGTTTCGACGACGTTCGTCGATTTCCAGCGATAGGCTTCTTTCTTCGCCGGGGCCTGCTCCAGCGCCGCTGCAGCAGGACGTGCCTGCACGCGCTCGGTAATCGAACTCAGACGCTCCAGCGCAGAGTTATTCACCGGCCGCGCGCGGGATGCGGCTGCCGGCTCACTCTTTTTTGGGCTGGGTGCTCCCTGATTACGCTGCAGATGGCTCCGCGCCGCCAGTACCTGACTGGTGTTCTGCGGCAAATTCTGCGGCGGCGGCGGCGGCGGCTGAACCGGCGGCACCGCTGCGGCCTGCGCCGGAGCGGCGGCTATCGCCTGCACGGGCTGGACCTCCGGCTCGGGCAGCGGCTTACGCGGATGGAAAGCCAGCGCGCGCAGCAGGGTCATCTCGACGCCCATGCGCCTGTCCGGGGCATAGGGCAGCTCTTTACGACCAATCAGCAGCGTCTGATAGTATAGCTGTACATCGGCAGGCGGGACGGTGCGCGCAAGCTCGCGCATCCGCTGCTCTATCGCGGCCATATCGGCACCGAGCGCCGAGGGCGACAGCTGCACCATCGCTATACGGTGCAGCAGGCTCTGCATCTCGACCAGCAGCGCCTCCCACTCAACGCCGCGCGACGCGGCCTCGTTAACGCCGGCCATCACCCGCTCGCCGTCGGCCGCCACCAGCGCCTCAATTAAAGAGAGCGCCTGGTCGTCATCCAGAGTGCCAAGCATCGCGCTGACCGACTCCGTCGTCAGACGACCGTCGCCGCTGGCAATGGCCTGATCGGTCAGGCTCAGGGCATCACGCAGGCTACCGTCCGCCGCACGCGACAGCAGCTGCAGCGCGCGGGATTCAAAGGCAATCTGCTCTTCGCCGAGGATATGCTCAAGCTGATGGCGGATTTGCTCGACGTCCAGCGCCTTCAGATGGAACTGAAGGCAGCGCGACAGGATCGTCACCGGCAGCTTTTGCGGATCGGTGGTGGCCAGCAGGAATTTGACGTGCGCGGGCGGCTCCTCCAGCGTTTTTAACAACGCGTTGAAGCTGTGGCGCGACAGCATGTGGACTTCATCAATCAGGTAGACTTTGAAGCGGCCACGGGCCGGCGCGTACTGAACGTTGTCCAGTAGATCGCGGGTATCTTCGACTTTCGTCCGCGAGGCGGCATCGATCTCTATCAGATCGACGAAGCGCCCCTGCTCTATTTCACGGCAGTTGTCGCACACGCCGCACGGCGTTGCGGTAATGCCGGTTTCACAGTTCAACCCTTTTGCCAGCAGGCGCGCGATGGAGGTTTTACCTACCCCGCGGGTGCCGGAAAAGAGATAAGCGTGATGGATGCGCCCTAACGACAAGCCGTTCGCCAGTGCGGTCAGCACATGTTCCTGGCCGACGACGTCAGCAAAGGTTTGTGGGCGCCATTTACGGGCTAAGACCTGATAACTCATGGGCTGGCTCTGAAACGCTGGAAGGTGAAATCACGAAGGGGCCATGCTATCACAGCCCCGCCGGATCGGCGAGGCTATGTATCGGGAAATGCTTAGTGACCCGGGAACGGAACCAGGCTATAGCTGTTGATGCCCAGCTTATCCAGGCGCTGCTCGCCGCCCAGGTCGAACAGGTTGATGACAAAAGCGGCATCCTGTACTTCGCCACCCAGACGACGGATCAGCTTCACGGTCGCATCGATGGTGCCGCCGGTCGCCAGCAGATCGTCAACCACCAGCACCTTGTCGCCTTCTTTGATGGCGTCAACGTGGATTTCTAAGCTGTCGGTGCCGTACTCAAGCTCGTAGCTCTCCGAGATGGTTTCACGCGGCAACTTACCCGGTTTGCGCACCGGAACAAAGCCAACACCCAGCGCCAGCGCAACCGGTGCGCCAAACAGGAAACCGCGCGCTTCGGTACCCACCACCTTGGTGATGCCGGCATTTTTATAACGCTCGGTCAGCAGCTCGATGCTCAGAGCATAGGCCTGCGGGTCTTCCAGCAAGCTGGTGACATCACGGAAAAGAATACCCGGTTTCGGATAGTCCTGAATGCTTTGGATGCTGTTCTTCAGATATTCAAGCTGCTGTGCAGTTGCGGTCATAAGTTTATGCCTGATCAAAACGGTGTTACTCACGGACACGCCAAACGGGCCAAGGAAACATTTGATTAACCTTTGACCAGGCGTATCCGCGCTCGAAAACGCTCGAATTTACTGGCTGTCAGCGACAATTGCAACAGGCATTATGGTGCATCAGTGCTTTTGTTGCTTTGCATCAACCACCGGAATACGCCACATAAATAGCAGCAGGCAGGCCAGAATCACCAGCAGCATGATGCGTACCCACGTAAGCTTAACCAGCCACAGGGAAATGGCAAAGGTCAGTATAATCATCCCTATCGCCCGCGGCTTTGCGCAGGGCGGCATGGCGCGATACTGCTGCCAATGGCGCAAATAGCCGCCAAACCACGAGCGATACAGCAGCCAGCGGTGAAAACGCGGCGACGAGCGGGCAAAGCACCAGGCTGCCAGCAGAATAAACGGCGTCGTCGGCAATAAAGGCAGGACGACGCCGAGCGTTCCCAGAACTACGGCCAGCCAGCCAATGATGATTAAAATAATACGTGGCATAATGCGAATCGTTATCAAGCAGAGATGGCTACTGTAGCACAGTTGCTTATCAGGGTATGGAGGAGTTATTTGAAAACAACCCGGCTTTTACACTCGCTGGAAGAGCAGCTGGCCCGGCTGGCCGAACAGGTCGCGCCGCTGGCCAACCATGCGACGCTGAGCGCCCGTTTCGATCGCCAGCTGTTCCGTACCCGCAGCACGCTGATGCAGGCCTACCTGGATGAAGCACAGGGTAATTTCGCCAAATTACAGCAGGCCGTCGCGCACCAGCAGCTGCCGCAGGTTGCCTGGCTGGCGGAACGCCTGACCGCGCAAATTGCCGCCATCAGCCGCGAGACGGCAACCTGGTCGCTGCGCAGCTGGGACAGCGCGTCATCGGGGCCTGGCCGCTGGCAGCGGCGTCGGCTGAAGCACCAGGAATATGAGCGCCGCCTGCTGGCCATGCGCAACGATCGCCAGCGGCAATGGCTGCAGGCGACGACGCTGGATGAACAGCAGCGCCTGGCAAAAGAGGTTGATGCCTATGCCGGACGGCTGGCCCGCTGCCGCGATGCGCTGGAAAAAATAGAAAGCGTGCTGGCACGCCTGACGCGCTAACAGAGGAATGAGAATGTCGTTAGAAAACGCCCCGGATGAAGTCAAACTGGCCGTTGATTTAATCATGCTGCTTGAAGAAAACCAGGTCTCAGCGCAAACCGTGCTCGGCGCGCTGGAAATCATTCGCCGTGATTATGAAAACAAGCTAAAGAACGCGCCGGGATCGGCGCAAAACGAGGAACGGTAGCGCGCTGCGGGGCGGCACATCGGCCGCCCCGACCGGCTGTCAGCCGAGCGCCGGGGAAGGATCGTCCCCTTTGACCTCACGCTTCAGCTCCGTCACTTCATCACCCTTTTCATTACGCAGATGAACTTCCAGCTGGTTGAAGGCGATGTTGATATTGTTCTCCCGGCACAGGCGATCGATGGTGCGGTTCAGCTCGTCCACCGTGTAGCTGCGATCGCGCAGTTCGCGAACGTAGAGACGCAGTTCGTGATCCAGCGTGCTGGCGCCAAAGGTCGTGAAGAATACCGACGGCGCAGGTTCAGGCATCACCTTCGGATGCTCATGCGCGGCCTGCAGCAGGACCTCCTTCACCTTATCCAGATCCGAGCCGTACGCCACGCCGAGGCGGATGACGACGCGGGTAACGGTGTCGGACAGCGACCAGTTGATCAAACGCTCCGTTACGAACGCTTTGTTCGGAATGATCACCTCTTTGCGGTCAAAGTCGGTAATCGTGGTCGCGCGGATGCGGATCTTGCTGACGGTGCCGGAGAAGGTCCCGATGGTGACCGTATCGCCGATGCGTACCGGGCGTTCAAACAGGATAATCAGGCCGGAAACGAAGTTACCGAAAATTTCCTGCAGGCCAAAGCCCAGACCCACCGACAGCGCGGCCGCCAGCCACTGCAGTTTGTCCCACGATACGCCCAGCGAGCCGAACACCGTCATCGCGCCAATCGCGATAATGGCGTAGTTCAGAATCGAGGTGATCGCATACGACGTCCCCTGGCGCATGTTGAGCCGTGAAAGGATCAGCACTTCCAGCAGACCCGGCAGGTTGCGGATTAGCGCCCAGGCCACCATCGAGGCAACTATCGCAAACAGCAGGCTGCCCATCGTGACGCTTTTTACCACGTTGACGCCCGCTTCGGTGCCGTTGTAGTGCCACAGGGTGATGCTGTCGAGATAGGCAAATACGGTGATCAGATCCGACCAAATCGCCCAGAACAGGATGCCGAACAGCGCGATCATCACCAGCATGGTGATGCGCAGCGTTTGCTGGTTGACCTGCTCCAGCGCAATCGTCGGCTCCTCCTGCGGCTCAGCGCCCTCGGCGCCCTCTTTGACCAGGTGCTGGCGGCGAGCCAGCGCGCGACGCCAGGCGATACGGCGGGCCGCCACGCTCAGGCCGCGCAGAACGGTCTGATACAGCAGATTCCACAGCATCACCAGATAGACGGTTTCAATCCAGCGGCCGGCCAGGCGCAGCGTGGTATAGAAGTAGCCGGTCGCCGTGAGCGCCATCAGCGCAATGGGGACGATCGACAGCACGGTGACGGTCACCAGGCGCAGGCTGTGCGACTCCTTATCACGCCAGCTTTCGCGGCACATCGGCCACACCAGCACCGCGATAAGCAGCAGGTTCATAAAGATCACGAACTGCCCCAGCACATCGTCCATCAGATGCAGCGGAGAGAGTTCGGAGATAACCGACCACAAATTCAGCGGCAGCAGCGCCAGGCTGACGCGGACAATCTGCCGACGCCAGTGGCTGGTCAGCTGCGGCGGCATATTAAAGTGGCTCACCGCCACGCCGTCTTTTTCCAGTACCTTCCAGCACAGGCCAAACACCAGCCAGAACAGCGCCAGTTTCTTGCTGTACGCCCACAGCAGATCGCTGATATTGAGCTGCATCGTCAGCAGAATCAGGCCTACGGCCAGAATCAGCAAAACCACCGGCAGAGCTCTTATCAGATCGATCAAAATCGCTTTAGGCGTATGCAGCTGGGTATCGTTACGCAGCTGCCCGACCTGCGACGCCAGCTTTGCCTGGTAGCTGCGCAGCCACTGCAGGCGCCAGCGGATAAGGCCGGCAATAAGCAGCAGCGGCAGGCCGGCGAGGAACGCCACGAACACGGCGGGCCAGGCTTTTTCCCAGTTTACGGTGATTTTCATCGCCTTAAACTGCCCTTTCAGCGCTTCAGGGAAGGATTTTATCCACTCCCAGTCCATAGGCTTGTTGCTGTTAACCCAGAAAATTTGCTGCGTCAGGATGGCTTTCAGGGTGCTGGAGACGCTCATCAGCTGCTGCTGGTTAATCTGCAGGTTAATCGCCATCATCAGCTGATTACCCAGCTGTTTGTTGAACTGATCGAGCAGCTCGCGGCGCATATCCACGACGTCCAGCAGGGCGTCGTGCACTTCCGGATTCACGTCGCTGCTGTGCCCTTCCTCCAGTTTTGCGACGTAGGCATCGCTCTGGAACAGGGCGTCGCGCTGCTGGTTCACCTCAAATTGTTCGAGGCGCAGGTCGGCGATGCGGTTGGTCATATCCTCCAGCTCGTCGGCAGACGGCAGCGTCTGCTGCTGCTGGTAGAGGATACGCGACAGCAGCAGGCTGCCCTTCAGGACCGATATCTGTTCTTTAATATCGCGTTCCGACTGCAGCGCGCGATCGAGCCAGTTTTTGACCTTAATATTGCGCTGCACCAGCTGGTTGCCGTTTTCAGTCGCCGAAATCAGCCTCTGGCTAAGCTGGTGGTTAATCTCCAGTTCCTGCTGCACCAGCGGATTGGCCTGAATGCGCGCGGTTTCATCGGGAGTCACCGCTTCCTGCGCGGTTTTTTCCGTCAGCGTCAGCCGCTTGCTGTTAACGGCTTCCTGCAGCAGCTGCAGCTGATGCTCCAGGCGGTTGCTGTTGGCGCTGACGTAATCCCGCTGCTTCTGCAGCGTATCCTGCAGGACGGTATTACCTTCCAGGCTTTTACGCTGCTGGTCGATCTGCGCGTTCAGCAGCGACTGCTGCGTTAGCAGGAGCCCCTGCTGAGTTGGCCGCAGGGTCTCTTCACTCACCGAGGTGCCGTTCAGGCGGTTACGGATCTGCTGCAGCTGCTGGGACGCCGTGTACATGGCGTTCTGCACGCGCTCCGGCTGCGTTTGCAAAGCAACCAGCTGGCTGTTGTACGTCGCCAGGTCGTTCTGGGCATTTTGCAATTCGTCGAGGGTCTGGGTGACGCGGGCTTCCAGCTGACGGAGCGACAGCGAGCCTAGCGTTTTACGCGTGGCCTCATCATCCGGCACATCGCCGAGCGCATTCAGGCCATCGACCGCCTGGCGCATTTTCGCCGGGGCCTGATCGACCTGCTGACGCAGCTGAGCCGCCTCCGACTTGATGCGCTCAATTTTATCGAGCGTTTCGAGAGTTTGCGTCAGGTCCTGCTGAACCAGCTTGTCCTGGGGGGTGAGTTCCTTCTGCTTATTCAGCGTATTGAGCTGGCTCTGAACTTCAGAGCGTTCGGGCAAATCAGCCGCAAAGGCCTGAGTCGCGCAAAGGCTGCCAACGAAAAACATCAGTACAATTACAAAAGCGGAAATGGCGTTTCGCCAACGAATAGTATGCAGCATAGTGTTAACATGAATGATTGCAAAAGCCGGAGAATACCGGGGGTCGTCGCAGCGCGCAGAATAGCACTTCTACCTGCGCGCGAATAGCGGCGGATCGCGGCATTTTTTCGCGCTGATCCGGGCCGGAAATTTGGGCCAGGCGCTAAAGCGCGGCCTCGGATGGAGCCCGCAGCGAAGGGCAAAACTGATACATTTCCAGAAGCGTCTCGACAAATTCGCGCGCGTCTTTTTGCAGATCGAAAGAATCCGGCGCAAACAGCCAGTTTTCCATCAGGCCGGAAAGATAGCTGCGCATTAAAATCGCCGCCCGCCGGGTTAATAAATTGGCCGGCAGCATCTTCGCCGCAATACATTCGTTGAGGGTGTGCTCAATGCGATCGTAGCTCTCGAGACAGAGGCTGCGCTGCGCTTCCTGGACCACCGCCATCTCGCCAACAAACTCACATTTATGGAAGATGATTTCCATCATCAGCCGCCGACGCTCTTCTGTCACCGTTGCTTCAAGAATATAGACTAAGATCTCACGGACAACTGACAGTGGATCGTTGGGGAATTTTGCCCGATACTCAACTTCGAGGTCACTAATACTGGCCTCCGAAAGCACCCATATTTCATTAAATAAATCTGATTTATTCTTGAAATGCCAGTAGATAGCCCCCCTCGTCACCCCTGCAGCTTTTGCAATTGCTGCCAACGAGGTAGATGATACGCCTTGCTGCGAAAACAAACGCAGAGCAACGTCCAGAATGTGTTGCCGGGTTTCAAGTGCCTGTTGTTTGGTTTTTCGTGCCATAGGTCGATGAGTTTACAGAGGTTACGTTTACATACATTTGTGAATGTATGTACCATAGCATGACCATAATAGAAACACAGTAGTGGGTTTGTGGTCGTTTGAGCCACTGAACAATTTGAAATTGGACACTCGAGGTTTACATATGAACAAAAACAGAGGGTTAACGCCTCTGGCGGTCGTTCTGATGCTCTCAGGCAGCTTAGCGCTAACAGGATGTGACGACAAACCGGCTCAACAAGGGGCCCAGCAAATGCCGGAAGTCGGCGTTGTGACGCTCAAATCCGCACCTCTACAAATCACCACCGAGCTGCCTGGCCGCACCAGTGCATACCGCGTTGCTGAAGTCCGCCCTCAGGTTAGTGGCATTATTCTGAAACGTAACTTCACTGAAGGTAGCGATATCCAGGCAGGCGTGTCCCTTTATCAGATCGATCCGGCAACCTATCAGGCCAGCTACGAAAGCGCGAAAGGCGACTTAGCCAAAGCGCAGGCGGCGGCAAACATCGCTCAGCTGACGGTCAAGCGCTACCAGAAACTGTTAGGCACCAAATACATCAGTCAACAAGACTACGACACCGCAGTTGCTGACGCTCAGCAGAACAACGCTGCCGTCGTGGCGGCAAAAGCTGCCGTGGAAACCGCGCGAATTAACCTCGCGTACACCAAAGTGACTTCGCCTATCAGCGGTCGTATTGGTAAATCAGCAGTGACGGAAGGTGCGCTGGTGCAGAATGCCCAGACCACCGCGCTGGCAACCGTTCAGCAGCTGGATCCGATCTATGTTGACGTTACCCAGTCGAGCAACGATTTCCTGCGTCTGAAACAGGAGCTGGCAAACGGTAAGCTGAAACAGGAAAACGGCAAAGCCAAGGTCGAGCTGGTCACCAGCGATGGTCTGAAGTATCCGCAGGGCGGGACGCTGGAGTTTTCCGACGTGACCGTTGATCAGACCACCGGTTCTATCACTTTGCGCGCTATCTTCCCGAACCCGGATAACTCCCTGCTGCCAGGTATGTTCGTCCGCGCGCGTCTGGAAGAAGGCACCAACCCTGACGCACTGCTGGTTCCACAGCAGGGTGTAACCCGCACTCCGCGCGGTGATGCCAGCGTAATGGTGGTGGGCGAAGGCGATAAAGTCGAAGTTCGTCAGGTCACTGCAACGCAGGCGATTGGCGATAAATGGCTGGTCACTACCGGGGTGAAATCGGGCGATCGCGTCATCGTCACCGGACTGCAAAAAGTAAAACCAGGCGTGCAGGTGAAAGCGCAGGAAGTAGCCTCTGACGACAAGCAGCAAGCTGCAAGCAACGCTCAGTCAGAGTAAACCAGGTCTTAACTTAAACAGGAGCCGTTAAGACATGCCTAATTTCTTTATCGATCGCCCAATATTCGCATGGGTGATCGCCATAATAATCATGCTAGCTGGGGGACTTGCGATCCTGAAGCTGCCTGTCGCGCAATATCCAACGATTGCGCCGCCGGCAGTGTCGATCTCCGCAACCTACCCTGGTGCTGATGCGAAAACGGTGCAGGATACCGTCACGCAGGTTATCGAACAGAACATGAACGGTATCGATAACCTGATGTACATGTCCTCCAACAGTGACTCAACCGGTACGGTACAGATCACCCTGACCTTCCAGTCCGGTACCGACGCGGATATCGCGCAGGTGCAGGTGCAGAACAAACTGCAGCTCGCTATGCCGCTGCTGCCGCAGGAAGTACAGCAACAGGGCGTGAGCGTGGAGAAATCCTCCAGCAGCTTCCTGATGGTTGTCGGCGTTATCAACACCAACGGCACCATGACGCAGGAGGATATTTCCGACTACGTTGGCGCCAACATGAAAGATGCGATCAGCCGTACGTCAGGCGTGGGCGACGTTCAGCTGTTTGGTTCCCAGTACGCGATGCGTATCTGGATGGATCCGAACAAACTGAACAACTTCCAGCTGACGCCGGTGGATGTCATTAGCGCCATTAAAGCGCAGAACGCCCAGGTTGCAGCCGGTCAGCTAGGCGGTACGCCGCCGGTGAAAGGCCAGCAGCTGAACGCCTCGATCATTGCGCAAACGCGTCTGAAATCTGCGGACGAATTTAGCAATATCCTGCTGAAAGTGAACCAGGACGGTTCGCAGGTTCGCCTGCGCGATGTGGCGAAAGTAGAGCTCGGTGGCGAAAACTACGACATCATCGCTAAGTTTAACAACCAGCCGGCTTCCGGTCTGGGCATCAAACTGGCGACCGGCGCTAACGCGCTGGATACCGCAAACGCCATTCGCGCTGAACTGGCGAAAATGGAGCCGTACTTCCCGTCGGGCCTGAAAATTGTTTACCCGTATGACACCACGCCGTTCGTGAAAATCTCAATTCATGAAGTGGTCAAAACGCTGGCTGAAGCAATTATCCTGGTCTTCCTGGTCATGTACCTGTTCCTGCAGAACTTCCGCGCCACGCTGATCCCAACCATCGCGGTTCCGGTGGTCCTGCTAGGGACATTCGCCATCCTTGCCATCTTTGGCTTCTCGATAAACACCTTAACCATGTTTGGTATGGTGCTGGCGATAGGCCTGTTGGTGGATGACGCCATCGTGGTGGTAGAAAACGTCGAGCGCGTCATGGCCGAGGAGGGGCTCCCGCCGAAGGAAGCAACCCGTAAATCAATGGGCCAGATTCAGGGCGCGCTGGTCGGTATCGCGATGGTGCTGTCGGCGGTATTCATCCCGATGGCCTTCTTCGGCGGCTCAACCGGCGCAATTTATCGTCAGTTCTCCATCACTATCGTTTCGGCGATGGCGCTGTCGGTACTGGTTGCGTTGATTCTGACTCCGGCGCTGTGCGCCACGATGCTGAAACCTATCGCTAAAGGCGGTCACGGCGAGCACAAAGGCTTCTTTGGCTGGTTTAACCGCATGTTCGATAAGAGCACCCACCACTACACCGATAGCGTAGGCAACATCCTGCGCAGTACCGGTCGTTATCTGGTGCTGTATCTGATCATCGTCGTCGGAATGGCATTCCTGTTCGTTCGTCTGCCGAGCTCGTTCCTGCCGGATGAAGACCAGGGCGTGTTCCTGAGCATGGCGCAGCTACCTGCTGGCGCCACCCAGGAACGCACGCAGAAAGTGCTGGATGAGATGACGGACTACTACCTCACGAAAGAGAAAGACAACGTAGAATCCGTGTTCGCCGTTAACGGCTTTGGCTTCGCGGGTCGTGGTCAGAACACCGGTATTGCGTTCGTTTCTCTGAAAGACTGGAGCGAACGTCCGGGCAGCGAGAACAAGGTTGAAGCGATTACCGGTCGTGCGATGGCGCGTTTCTCGCAGATTAAAGATGCGATGGTCTTCGCCTTTAACCTGCCGGCTATCGTTGAGCTGGGTACCGCAACCGGCTTTGACTTCCAGCTGATCGACCAGGGCGGCTTAGGTCACGAAAAACTGACCCAGGCGCGTAACCAGCTGTTTGGCGAAGTTGCGAAGCACCCTGACCTGCTGGTCGGCGTTCGTCCGAACGGCCTGGAAGATACTCCGCAGTTCAAGGTTGATATCGATCAGGAGAAAGCGCAGGCGCTGGGCGTATCCATCAGTGACATCAATACCACGCTGGGCGCAGCCTGGGGCGGTAGCTACGTCAACGACTTTATCGACCGCGGTCGCGTGAAGAAAGTATACGTCATGTCCGAAGCGAAATACCGCATGCTGCCAGAAGACATTGGCAACTGGTACGTTCGCGGTAGCGACGGCCAGATGGTACCGTTCTCGGCCTTCTCAACGTCGCACTGGGAGTACGGTTCACCGCGTCTGGAACGCTATAACGGTCTGCCGTCGATGGAAATCCTCGGTCAGGCGGCGCCGGGTAGAAGTACCGGTGAAGCCATGAACCTGATGGAAGAACTGGCGGGCAAGCTGCCGGCTGGCGTTGGCTATGACTGGACCGGTATGTCCTATCAGGAACGTCTGTCCGGTAACCAGGCTCCGGCACTGTATGCCATCTCGCTGATTGTGGTATTCCTGTGTCTGGCAGCGCTGTATGAAAGCTGGTCGATTCCGTTCTCGGTTATGCTGGTTGTGCCGCTCGGGGTCATCGGCGCGCTGTTGGCCGCAACCTTCCGCGGGCTGACTAACGACGTCTACTTCCAGGTAGGTCTGCTGACCACCATCGGCCTGTCGGCGAAGAACGCGATACTTATCGTAGAATTCGCCAAAGACCTGATGGATAAAGAAGGCAAAGGTCTGATTGAAGCGACGCTGGAGGCGGTACGTATGCGTCTGCGCCCAATCCTGATGACCTCACTGGCTTTTATCCTCGGGGTTATGCCGCTGGTTATCAGCTCTGGCGCAGGCTCCGGCGCGCAGAACGCCGTAGGTACCGGCGTAATGGGCGGGATGGTAACCGCGACGGTTCTGGCAATCTTCTTTGTGCCGGTATTCTTCGTGGTCGTGCGCCGCCGTTTCAGTAAAAAAACGGAAGATATTGAGCACAGTCATCCGACCGGGCATCATTAATCTCTGAACTCAGGGCCGCATTTGCGGCCCTTTTTTTATCGATGAAAACGCACACAATGTCATTGTTTAGCGGATGTTCTGATATATAATCAGCGAAGATGTAAGGTAGCCTATTTTTACCAGATTATTCTTCACGGTTTAACCCTTCGGCCTCACTCAGAATATTCTTAATACCTGTGTTATCCGTGGCTGCCGACAGGCGCATGACAAAATAACCGGCTAAACCAATGATCCATAAGGTGTGCTTTCCCATAGTCATCACCTTGATATGCTGCGGTATAATAGAGTCCGCTGCTTTAAGATAAATTAACGGTGATAATTGTAATTTTTCGTAATAGCACGGTGAAATCTGTTTAAGAGTGGATTATAGTTAAATCAACAGGATTACAATGTATGTGCCAGGTCTGTTAGTCGTGTTCATCCCACAACGGTGCTTGTTAGTCGTCGTTTAAACCACTCAAAAGGGGATGTGTTATGGACGAATACTCGCCAAAAAGACATGATATCGCACAGCTTCGATTTCTCTGCGAAACCCTGTATCATGATTGCCTTGCAAACCTGGAAGAAAGCAACCACGGGTGGGTTAATGACCCGACGTCGGCTGTCAATCTTCAGCTTAATGAACTGATCGATCACATTGCTACCTTCGCGCTTAATTATAAAATTAAGTACGCTGAGGATAATAAACTGATTGCTCAGCTCGATGAATACCTTGATGACACTTTCATGTTGTTTAGCAGCTACGGCATTAACAGCGTAGACCTGCAGAAATGGCGTAAATCGGGAAATCGGTTATTCCGTTGTTTTGTTAACGCCAGCCGGGAAAATCCGGCAAGTCTTTCTTGTTAGTATTATTACAATTTAAAGGTGAATTTATGTCTGGTGAACCATTAACCAAAACAGACTATTTGATGCGCTTACGCCGCTGTCAGACAATTGATACGCTGGAACGCGTAATTGAAAAAAATAAATACGAACTTCCGGACAACGAACTGGCTGTATTTTACTCAGCGGCCGATCACCGTCTTGCCGAATTGACCATGAATAAGCTATACGACAAAATCCCTACTTCGGTATGGAAATTCATTCGCTAACTCATTTCAGGTAACTACCAGGCGATAATCGGCCCCTCCCCTCACTTTAGGTATATTTGTGATATTACTCGCATAAATAGCCAAACGGCGTATCTGAAACCGGTTTCTTTTTTATACTGTGGCCCACCCGCTATTTGAGGAAAGCCCCATGAGTGAAGAGAAGCTTAAGATGATCGCCGGAGAGTTGTATCAGCCCGGAGATGCTACGCTACGAGCGGACCGCCTGCATGCCAGGCAGGAGCTGCATCGCTACAACCATTCGGCGCCGGACGAACGTGAGCTACGCAAAAACTGTCTGACAGCGTTATTTGGTCAGGCGGGCGATGCCTATATTGAGCCAACCTTCCGCTGTGATTATGGTTACAATATTTATCTCGGCAGTAATTTCTACGCTAATTTTGACTGCGTCATGCTCGACGTCTGCCCGATACGGATCGGCGATAACTGCATGTTGGCACCCGGCGTACATATCTATACCGCCACTCACCCTCTGGATGCGGTCGAACGCAACAGCGGTAGGGAGTATGGCAAACCGGTAACCATCGGTAATAACGTCTGGATTGGCGGCCGCGCCGTGATTAACCCAGGCGTGAAGATTGGCGACAACGCCGTCATTGCCTCCGGGGCCGTGGTAGTAAAAGACGTTCCGCCGAATGCGGTGGTTGGCGGCAATCCCGCGCAAATCATCCGGATGCTGGCGGCGGAAAAAGAGTAACTGTTATGCTTTTCCGCAACTGATCTGTTACTTTTCCATCTGATTCCCGCAACATAAAATAGCCTTCAGGCTGGGCCTTAGTAGAATTCGGGGACAAAATGACAGAAATACAGCAACTGCTGACCAACACCATTGATGAGCTCAATGTGAAAGAGAAGCGCGACAACCGTCCGCGCTTCAGCATCAGTTTTATTCGCAATCATCCGTGGCTGTTCGTCGCGATGTACGCCGCCTTTGCTGCGACCTTCGTCGTCATGTTCACCTCAGAGACGCTGGTGGATTCCGTGTGGCTGCTGGTGGTGCTGTTTGTCCTGCTGAACGGCTTCTTTTTCTTTGACGTCTATCCGCGCTACCGCTACGAAGATATCGACGTCCTGGACTTTCGCGTCTGCTACAACGGCGAATGGTACAACACCCGCTTCGTACCGCCTCAGCTGATCGAGCGGATCCTGCAGTCGCCGCGCGTAGCGGGCGAGCAGAAAACGCAGCTGCAAAAAATGATTGCTACCAAAGGGGAGCTGTCGTTCTACGATGTCTTCAGCCTGACCCGCGTCGGTACTGCCGGATAAGGCGATTTAACGTCCGCAGCGCAGGGCCAAAATGCGAAGCGGACGTATTGCCATACCCCAGCACCAGCCCGCTTCGCGCGCGCTGCGCATCCAGATAGAAGCGGCTTAATGCCGCAGGGGCCTGCTGAAACCGGCGGGCCTGCTCAACCACCGCCTCATCATCAATACCCTCAATGGCGACCGTCAGATGCAGCCCGCCCTCGCCGCCGAGGATGTCACAAGGCTGCGTCAGCTCCCTGACCAAGGCTTCGCGCAGCTGCAGCCGGCGCTTTCGATACAAACGGCGCATTGCGGCCAGATGACGGGCATAGTGACCCTCTTCGATGAATAGCGCCAGCGCCCGCTGTTCAGCGCGATGGCCGCCCCGCAGCAGCGCGCCAACCACGCCCTGGGCCGCAGCAGCCAGCGCCGGCGGCATGACGACAAAGCCAATGCGCAGCGCCGGGAACAGCGTTTTGCTGAACGTCCCGAGATAGACTACCGGCGCGTTTTTTATCATCCCCAGCATCGCCGGGATCGGCTCACCGCTGTAGCGAAACTCGCTATCGTAATCATCTTCCACGATCCAGGCATTATGCTGGCGCGCATACTCCAGCAGCGCCAGACGTCGCCCGGCGCTCATCACCGCTCCGCACGGATACTGGTGCGAAGGCGAAGTGAAAATCAGCCTCGGCGTTTCGCCCTCACCCACCTCAGGACGCATTCCTTCGCTATCGACCGCCATCCCCTTCACCCGCAGCCCGGCCTTGAGAAACACGCTTTTTGCGCCTAAATACCCCGGCTCCTCCACCCAGGCGGTATCGCCGGCAACGCTCAGCAGGTGGGTACACAAATTCACGCCCTCAAGCGCGCCTTCGGTAATGACAATCTGCCGGGCATCGCAGCGAATCCCGCGCGACAGGGCCAGATGGCGAACGATAGCCTGCCGCAGCGCCAGCTCCCCGGCCGCATCGCCGTAGCCCAACAGCGTACTGCCCTCCTCGCGCAGGACGCGATCGAGCAGACGTCGCCAGATGGAGAGAGGGAAGTAGTTAATCGCCGGCGTGCCGGGAGTAAAGGCCAGCGCCGGAGAATCGCGCCGGGTGCCAGCCGGGAGCGCCAGCAGCCGCTCCGGCAGAGCTATCGCGGGTACCGCGGCTTCGCTCTCCTGAGACGATCTCAGAGTCGCGACGTGCGTCCCCTGCCGGCTACGTAGCAAATAGCCCTCCATCGCCAGCTGTTCCAGCGCCGCGTTAATCGTATTGCGCGAGAGATTGAGCCATGTGGCGATAGCCCGTGAACCCGGCAGACGGCTGCCTCCAGCCAGAGTCCCCTGCAAAATGGCGCCACGCAGCGCGTGATACAGCGTCCGCTGCAGCGTCTCATCTCCCCTGTCGCGCAGGGCGTGTTCAAGTAAAGTGAAAAAGGCATCGTCAGGGATATTCATTCCGGCTCCTCGTGGCACCATGAAAATATAATTCAATGGCACTTTTTATGGAACCAGCAAGACCTTAGTCTCAGCGTATCTGTCCATACAAGGAAAGCTTAATGAACCAGCACAACCACTTCGGTCAACCCGTTGGCGATGCCCTGCCCGACTGGCAGCCACGCCCCTATCCGCAGCGGCAAACCCTGCAAGGGCGCCTGTGTTATCTGGAGCCGTTGGCCGGGAAACACGCGGAGGCGTTGTTCGCTGCCCATCAGCTGGCGCCGGATACGCGCAGCTGGACCTGGCTGCTGCGCGAGCCTGATAGCAGCGTCGAAGAGTTTAGCGCATGGGTAGCCGGCCTGACCGGGCTTAGCGACCCAATTCATTTTGCGGTGATCGATCGCCAGACCCGGCAGCCGGTCGGCTCACTGGCGCTGATGAGAATTGATGCAAACAACGGCGTTGTCGAGGTGGGTCACGTGCATTTTTCGCCGCTGCTTAGCCGAACGGCAATGGCCACCGAAGCGCACTGGCTGCTGATGCGCTACGTGTTTGATACCCTCGGCTATCGCCGCTACGAATGGAAATGCAACAGTCTGAACGAACCTTCGCGTCGGGCGGCGCAGCGGCTAGGTTTTCATTATGAGGGGCGCTTTCGCCAGGCGCTGGTGATAAAGGGCCACAACCGGGATACCGACTGGTTTTCCATTATCGATGCCGAGTGGCCGCAGATTGATAGCGCCATGCAGAAATGGCTGGCCAGCGACAATTTCAGCGCCGATGGCCAGCAGATCCGTACGCTGGAGAGCCTTCGCCCCGAGGTACGCTAGCGTCTTTTTTTGCGCCCCTGCACGGCCTTAAAGCGGGGGTTGCTTTTGCAGATGACGTACAGCCGACCTTTGCGTTTGACTATCTGGCAATCCGGATGGCGCTGTTTAGCGCTGCGTAATGAATTAAGCACCTGCATTATTCGCTCCTTTTCGCATCAATAAAGCTGCCGAAACGCTTGCGGAAACGGGCGGTGCTCCCCTCATTGGAGAAGGTTTTCTGCTTACCGGTGTAATACGGATGCGATTTGGAGGAAACCTCAATCGCCACGTAGGGATAGGTCACCCCTTCCAGATCAATCTCGCGCTCGGTTTTTATCGTCGAACCCACTTTAAAATATTCATTAGCGCTGGTGTCGTGAAACACAACGGTGCGGTAATGAGGATGAATATTAGCTTTCATGATAACCTCATCAGATATGTTATAACATAACGATAAGGTTACGCCGCTAAAGAACAAAGATCAACCATGAACAGAAAAGGGATTTAGGCGGCGGGCTGCAGCGCCCGTCCGCCGGCTATCAGGGATTCAGCTGATGGGCAAGCGCGCGCAGCTGCTCGGCGATGGCCTGCAGGTCCTTCCCCTGCTCTATTTTGGGCCCGGTAGAGTGACGCACAACCAGCCGCGCCGGGAGGATGGAAGAGGTGTGCAGCTTTTCGCTATCGCCGCTGTCCAGAATGCGGCGCACGGCCTCTTTTCCCTGTAAATCGAGATCCAATGAAACCGTCGTCAGCGCCGGATAGAAGAAGGAGCTTTCATAGGTATCGTCATAGCCAATGACCGACTTCTCACCGGGAATCGGCACCTGATGCTGATGGAAAGCGCTCAATACTCCCAGCGCCATCTGGTCGTTGCCGACCAGCACCGCGCTAAATTTCGGCGTCTCGCGCAGCATCTGTAAAGCCCCGGCGTAGCCGCTTTGCGCATCCCAGTTGCCGCGGATCACCGTTACCGGCTGCAGACCATAGCCCTCCAGGGTTTCAAGCCAGCTTTTCAGCCGCAGTTTGGCCGATACGGAGCTTTCCGGGCCGGCCAGCAGCGCAATCTCACGGTGGCCCATCTCATAGAGATACTTCACGCTCGCCCGGGTGCCGTCGGCCGGATTAAACGAAACGTTAAACACGGAGCTATAGGGGTCGACATCTAAAAACAAACACACGATATCGTCATTGTCAGCGGCGATTTTCTGCGCCTGTTCGGTCTCCAGAGGGACGTTAATAATCACCTTGTTTACCAGCTGAGACTTCAGCTCGTTGATCGAATCCTGGATACTTTGGTTGACGCTCTCATCAATCATTGAGATGAGCACCTGATATCCTTCAACATTAGCGTAGCGTTTTACCGCCGCCGCCACCTGCGAAGGCGCATGTAGCGCGAGCGAAATCGTCACCAGACCCACGGTCCGACTTTGCTTACCCACCAGCTGCTGAGCAAGGCGATTTGGCACATAGCGCAGCAGCTCAATGGATTTCTCCACCTTATGGCGCGTGGCTTCGGATACATTGGCAGATTTATTCAGTACCCTGGACACCGTCTGATAAGAGACCCCCGCATGGCGAGCGACATCTTCTAAGGTTGCACTTTTAGACTTCATGGTCCGGTTCCTTATGTTGTTATCCCTGGATTGTAACAGGGGCTATTTGAAAAAACGCTCCCCGCAACGTTTCCTGGCGAAAAACCACTTATAAAAGTATTACGCTCACAATACATCAAATTGTGAATGGACTCACCGACCGTAACAAAATACGCGGTTTTATTTGCAGTTAGTCACACTATCGCGATCATTGATTTGCCTGAAATTACGTTTAGGCATTTTATGACATCGTTAATGTGAACGTAATACAAAACAATAAGAGGATAGACATGAACACTACGCTGCGCACCGTCTCTGCTGCGTTAACCGCCGCGCTAATTTCACCTTCCGTAATGGCGGCCTCCGCTACGGTTCCGGGTATCGATTTTCATGGTTACATGCGCGCCGGAGTTGGGGTCTCCGGTGATGGAAGTCTCGCCGAATGGCAAAAAAATAAAATCGGCCGCCTGGGTAACGAATCCGATACCTACGGCGAGCTGGAGCTCGGCTCGGAAGTCTATAAAAAGGACGACGTCAGCTTCTACCTTGATAGCATGGTCAGCATGGTGTCAGACGGTTCCAACGACAGCGAAACCACGCTTAACGATGATGCGCAGTTTGGCCTGCGTCAGCTAAATCTGCAGATTAAAGGTCTGGTCCCGGGCGACCCGAACGCGGTGATATGGGGTGGTAAACGCTATTACCAGCGCCACGATCTGCACATCATTGATACCAAATACTGGAATATTTCCGGCTCCGGCGCCGGACTCGAAAACTACACCCTGGGCCCAGGCGCGGTCTCATTTGCGTGGATCCGCGGCGACGCTAACGACGTCGACTACCGCGTCGATGGCGACAGCAACGTCAATATTAACTACCTCGATCTGCGCTACGCCGGCTGGAAGCCGTGGTCCGGCTCGTGGACCGAATTCGGTATCGACTATGCCATGCCGAACACCACCAAGAAGCAGGACAGCTACGGCGGCCTGTACGATGCTGAAAACGGCGTCATGCTGACCGGTGAGATAAGCCAGGATATGCTGGGCGGTTATAACAAACTGGTGCTGCAGTACGCCAATAAAGGGCTGGCGCAAAATATGGTCTCCCAGGGCGGCGGCTGGTACGACATGTGGAACTACGTCAACGACGCCAGCGGCTATCGCGTCATCAATACCGGCCTGATCCCGATTACCGAGAAGTTCTCCATTAACCACGTTCTGACCTGGGGCTCCGCCGACGACATTACCGACTACACCAATAAAACGCGGCTGCTTTCCCTCGTGGCCCGCGGACAGTATCAGTTTACTGAATACGTACGGCTGATCGGCGAGGTGGGCGGCTTCTACCAGAAAGATAGCTACAAGAACAATACCGATTACAAGCAGGCGGGTGAGAAATACACCATTGCGCTAGGCCTTGCCGACGGTCCTGACTTTATGTCGCGCCCGGAACTGCGTATTTTTGCCTCCTACCTGAATGATTCAGAGCACGGTAAGCCGTTTGAAGATCAGACTGCCAGCAATACGTGGAACTTCGGTGTCCAGGTCGAAGCCTGGTGGTAATAAATATCGCGTAATATCGTTTTATCTCCAGCTGTAAGGTTGTTAATTACCCTCCGGTAATGATTATTGCCATTGCTATTTTTATATCCTGAATACTTCGGGTTGCGGCACGGCGGCAGGCGCAAGAGAGTTTTAAATAGCGAATGCAGCCACTCACCTACGGCCTGAAATATGATGCGTATATTAGGGATAACTCACTATTGAGCTATCCCTTTTTTATTTACCGACGGGTGGTGAAATGGCCATCTAATAATTGACGCAGGGTATCCGACTGCTTACCAAAAATAGCATGCACCTGCTGTCCAAGAATAATAACGCCTAACGCTCCAAGCTGCTGTAAAGCCTGAGAGTCAACGACCGCCAGATTATTTACCGTGACCCGTAAGCGGGTAATACAGGCGTCAACGTTAACAATATTCTCCTCACCGCCAAAGGCGGAAATGAGGGACTGAACCTGCTGCTTTTCCATATCGCTCAGAGGAACCGTCGGACGGGGCTGGGAGAAATAGTGCAGGAAGGATTTTAAACTCACCATAATACGCTCCTGATAATAACCAGATAAAAAAAAGCCTGCTCACGGGAGCAGGCATGGGCAGAGAGGAATCAGGCTTTACGGCTGAGGATACGGCAATCCCAGGCGCTAAGGCTGAGCGGAGCGTCAGCCGCGGCGCCAGAGAGGCAGTCCCGGTAGCCCTGCGGGAGCGTCACGCTATGCTGTTGGGCGCTGTAGTTTTGCAGGAAAACGAACGTCGTTTCGCCGTCGGTACGCGCCGTTGCCACCACGCCCGGCGGGAAATCAGCGTCTACGGCCCGCGGCAGCGCCAGCTCTTTGCCGATCGAGGCGAAGAAATCGCGCTGGAAGGCCAGGTCGTTGCGCGATGCCACGTGCCAGGCCTTGCCTTTCCCAAAGCGGTTAACGGTCACCGCCGGCCGCCCGGCGTAGAAATCATCGCGATAGGTCGCCAGCGGCTGCGCGCCTTCAGCATGAATCAGTTCGCACAGATGACGCACCTGATAAGGCCCCTGCAGCCCGCTCTCATTGCCCGCCAGCCCCTGAATCAGATTACGCTCGCCGTCATTCAGGCAATCAATCTCCTCCGCCCAAATTCCCAGCAGGTTGCGCAGCGGGCCGGGGAAGCCGCCGAGGTGGCAAAGATCGCTCTCGTTGACAATCCCGGTCCAGTAGGTAGTCACCAGCTGACCGCCGCCGGCAACGAACGCTTCGGCGCGCCCGGCAAAGCCGTCGCGAACCATGTAGAGCATCGGCGCAATCACCAGTTGATAAGGGCTTAAATCGACGTCGGCATCAATGATATCCACGGCAATGCCCTGCTCCCAGAACGGCCGGTAGTGCTCGTTAACGGTATTTTCATACTCCATACCCATATTGCGCGGCCCCTGCGCATCGTCCAGCGCCCAGCGGTTTTGCTGATCGAAGATAATCGCGACTTTGGCATCGGTGCGGCAGCCCGCCACGTCCGGCAGTTGACTCAGCATCTCACCAAGCCGGGTCACTTCCCGGCCGACGCGGGTATCGAGGTGGCCGACGTGATCGATAATCGCTCCGTGGAATTTCTCCACCGAACCTCGGCTCTTGCGCCACTGGAAGTACTGCACCGAATCCGCGCCGTGGGCCACCGCCTGCAGGGAGGAGAGAATATGCATGCCCGGCTTTTTCAGCTTGCTGGTCGGCTGCCAGTTGGTTGCGCTCGGCGTCGATTCCATCAGCACAAACGGTTTGCCGCCCTTCAGGCTGCGCATCATGTCGTGATACATCGCGGTGTAGCAGGCCAGGGTCGTCTCATCTTTGTCGCGATGCCACATCGGATAGCTATCCCAGGAGATGAAATCCAGGTTTTTTGCCAGCTGCCAGTAGTCGTAATCGTAGAAATATTCCATAAAGTTAGTGGTCACTGGCAGGTCGGCATTTGCCGCTTTCAGCGGGGCAATTTCATGGCGACAAAAATCGCTAACCTGAGCGGTGTTAAACCGATGCCAGTCGAGATTGAGACCGTGGATGGACACCTCCCCTTGCGGAGCCGGAGAGGCAATCTGCGACCAGTCGCTATAGGTGTGGCTCCAGAAGGTGCTCCACCAGGCATGGTTCAGATTATCCAGAGTTTCATAACGCGCCTTCAGCCAGTCGCGGAACCGCTCCTGGCAGATGTCGCAGTGGCACTCCCCGCCATATTCGTTGGATATATGCCAGCCCAGTACCGCCGGATGCTGTGAATAGCGCTCTGCCAGCAGGCTGTTTATTTTGAACGTTTTTTCCCGATATACCGGCGAGCTCATGCAGTGATTGTGCCGCCCGCCGTGCAGCGCCGGCACGCGATCGCGCCCCACGCGCAGCACCTGCGGATAGGCCTGCGACATCCAGGCCGGCCGCGCCCCGCTCGGAGTGGCAAGAAACACGTGAATACCGGCGGCGTAGAGTTTATCCAGAATGTTATCCAGCCAGCCAAACTCAAATACGCCTTCCCGAGGTTCAAGTTTGGCCCAGCTGAAAATACCCACCGACATCACATTGCAGTTTGCCTGCTGCATCATGGCAATATCCTGGTCAATAATATCGGGATAATTTTCCCACTGTTCCGGGTTGTAGTCCGCACCATGCAATAGCGCATTAACCTTCGGACTCAAAGGCGCAAATTTTTTCATAATAAACATCCTGAAGTTTAACATTCATATATTCCCTGAATAATTTGAGCATCAAAAGGCGGACAATTAAGACCATGCCGGGAAGCCAAATTCCGCCAGCGCGTCCGAAGCTCAACACCTCTCAGGGATATTAATTAAAGACTTTCACCGACGGTAATACTTTGCCCTGGCAATCAAACAGCGCCTGGTTTTCCCGGGCGTTCCCCTGCTTCCACTCATCATGGATATATTTCATTCCCGCCGGCGTGGCCCAGGTATTTCCCGGTACGGCAATCCACGTCGGCTCCCAATAAAATATGCCCTTGCCGCGATGCCCGGGAACATCGGCGACGGCCTGCATTAAATCGTGAACATAATTATATTGTCCCTGCACCGTTGCCGGATAACCGCCGTCTTTTTCCTCTTTAGCCTGGAAACTATTTTCGGCATTATCGCAATTATCCAGCGTGTAGGCGTAAGCGGCCTCCACCACGATAACGTCTTTGTTATAGCGCCTGCTGATATCGTCCATATTGGCTTTCAGCGCGCTAATCGGGCCATTCCAGTAGGTGTACATCGACAGGCCAATGATGTCGTACGGCACGTTGCGTTTGCTGATTTCATCGAACCACCAGCGGAAGGTCTCATTTTTGGTGCCTTCAGCCAGATGGAGCATGATTTTGACCGGCTCGCCGCCCTTCAGGTTCTCCTTCAGGCCGTCGATGGCGGCGTTCAGCAGGCCGGCCAGTCGGTCAAACTCACCGCCGCCCTGCCCCCAGCTTTTGCCTTCCGGCCACAGCATGCCGCCGTTAATTTCATTACCAATCTGCACCATATCCGGCAGCACGCCCTCCTGCTTAAAGCGGGCGATGGTATCGCGGGTATAGTCGTGGATAGCCGTTTTCAGCTGCGGATAATCCATCTTTTCCCAGGCTTTTGGCTTGAACTGCTTCCCCGGGTCGGTCCAGAAATCGCTGTAATGGAAGTCGAGCAGCAGCTTCATACCCTGCGCTTTTGCCCGCTTCGCCAGCGCCAGCGTTGCCGCCAGATCGTTATCACCGCCGCCATAGCCCTGCCCCTGCGCATCTTTAGGATCGACCCACAGGCGCAGGCGCACGTAGTTAACGCCGTCGGCTTTGAGGATCGCGATGGGGTCCTGCAGCTGGTTGCTGTGGTTATAAAACTTTGCGCCGTGCTTTTCGGCATCCAGCAGGGTGGAAATATCTGCGCCTTTAATAAAGTCGGCGGGCATATTGTTAAAGGACCGCGTTTGCAGCGTATCCGCGGCATGCAAACTGGCGGAAAAACTGCATGCCAGACAAACAGCAAGCAGCGCGGGCGTTAATCTTTTCATGGGGTTATCCTTTTGTACTGCCAGAGGTCAGGCCGGAAACAAAGTATTTTTGTAATGCCAGATAGAGAATCGCTACCGGTACCGCAATCAGCACCGCGCCCGCCGCATAGGTGGTGTAGCTGGCGCCCATTTTCTGCGCCACCAGGTTATACAGGCCGATCGGCAGCGTGTATTTGTCCGGCGTGCGCAGGATGGTGCTCGATAAAATAAAGTCCCCCAGCGGGCCGGTGAACGAAAACAGCGCGACCACCGCCAGAATCGGCTTCGACAGCGGCATGATGATTTCGAAAAAGATCCGCAGGCTGCTGGCGCCGTCCATTCGTGCGGACTCGTCCAGATCTTTGGGGATCGCGTCGAGGTAGCCCTTCATCAGCCAGGTGTTCATCGGGATCATGCCGCCAACGTAGATCAGCACCAGCGCCAGATGGCTGTTGATCAGGCCCAGCAGCTGCGAGAGAACAAAGATCGCAATCAGCGCCGAAAACTGCGGGATCATCTGCAGCAGCAGGAACAGCATCAGCCCGTTCTGACGCCCTTTAAAACGGAAGCGGGAGAAGGCGTAGGCGGTGAAGCTGACGCTGATGAGGGTCAGCGCCATAGTCATGAAACTGATCTTCATCGAGTTCCAGTACCAGGTCAGATAGTTCACGTTACCGTTGAACAGATCGGCGTAGTGCTGGAACGACAGGTTCTCCGGAATAATCGAGGTGCTGAGCAGGCTGTTGCCAGCGTTCAGCGACGCCCCTACCGTCCAGACCAGCGGATAGATGATGATCGCCGACACCGCGGCGATAACCAGCCAGGTGAGCGACAGGCGAATCCACTTTTCGCGTTTAATACTGGGTGATTTAGCCATGTTGCTTCCCTTACGCCATCTCGTCATTTTTAAAGGATTTAGTGGCGCGGAACTGCCACAGCGCCAGGCCGACGACAAAAATCGACAGCAGGATGGTAATGGTCGCCGCAATGGCATATTGCGAAGACGACATCGTCAGCTTGTAGATCCACGACACCAGGATATCCGTCCCGCCGGCGTTCGAGCCCGCCACCGCAGGCCCGCCGTTGTTGAACAGGTAGATAATGTTGAAGTTGTTAAAGTTGAAGGTGTACTGGGTGATGATGATCGGCGCAATCGAGTACAGCACCAGCGGCAGCGTAATCGTCCGCAGCCGGGTCCAGGCGCTGGCGCCATCCATCGTCGCCGCCTCATACAGATCGTCGGGGATCGCCTGCAGCACGCCGGTAGTCATAGCGAAAACGAACGGGAAGCCCAGCCAGGTCTGCATCATAATCAGCGCGGTTTTAGTCCAGAACGGATCGGTCAGCCACGCCTTCGGGCTGATGCCAAAGAAGGAGAGGATCGCGTTGTTAATCACGCCGAACGAGTCGTTAAACATTCCCGCAAACACCAGAATGGTGACGAAACCCGGCACCGCCCACGGCAGGATGAAAATGGTGCGGATCATCGGCTTAAAGCGCAGGTCTTTCTGGTTCACGAGGATTGCCAGCAGAACGCCAACGGTACACTGCAGCGTGGTCGCCAGCAGGGTCCAGACCACCGTCCACTGCAGGACGTCAAAGAACGTCGAGCGCCAGATAGACAGGGTAAAGATATTAATAAAGTTCTTTAACCCCACCCAGTCCACCAGCTTCGCCGGCGGCGTGTGGTAGAGGTTGTAGTTGGTAAACGCAATCGCGAAACCAAACAAAATCGGGAAGATCACGACAAACACCAGCAGAATAAAGCCGGGAGTAATCATCAGATACGGGAAGCCGTCTTTGAGCAGCATCTGGTACTGCTTGCGAACGCTGTTTAGCGCCACGCCCTCATCGCGCTTTTTGCCGTTAACCCAGGCATCGCGCAGCGAGAGAGAGTAGACCAGCACGCCAAAAGCGACGATCAGTACGCTGATTATCCCTTCCGCCAGCAGGAAAATAGAGTTATCTCTCGGTACCTCTTCGCCCAGGGTGTACAGCCCCCACAGACCTTGATGCAGGAAGTCGTAAAAAACGCTCATAAAACTGCTCAGCAGCACGAGGAAAACCAGCCCCTTCAGCCACTGACGATGATAAAACTGGCCAAAACCCGGCACCACAGCCAGCAGCAGGCCGCACCACGCATGGCGTCCCGCGCCGCGCGCTGCGGCAATATTTTCGCTGGGATTGATAATCACACACGACTCCTTCTGAAAACGGGAGGTTCCCCGCCCGCTCTGTTACAGCGATGCCCTGAATCATTCGCGCTGCAGCACAGCGCGAATCCACGTCGCCAGCCTACGTGTCGCCTGCAGAGTGGCGAACATCGCAATTACTGGTTGCTGGCCTGCATCGCTTCAATTTGCATTTTGATCTGTTTTTCCGCGTTATCGAGCGCCGCCTGCGGCGCCTGCTTACCGGTCAGACTCAGCTCCAGCGCGGCGTTAGCCGGCCCCCAGACTTCACCCATTTCCGGGATCCCCGGCATCGCCGTGGCGCGCGCCGACTGCACCGCCACCGCGCTGGCCTTCTCATCATTTTTGATTAGCGGATCGTCAATCATCGCCTTCAGCGCCGGGATTTCACCGGTGGCGACGTAGCGGGCCTTGGCGTACTGCGGCTGGTTGATGAACTCAATAAACTGCTGCGCCAGCGCTTTGTCTTTGCTCCAGGTCGAAACCACATAGCCTTTAACGCCGAGGAAAGAGCTCATTGGCTTACCATCCGGCAGCGTCGGCAGCGGCACGACGCCGTAGTTGATCCCCGCCGCTTCGTACGGCTGGAAGGCCCACGGGCCGTTGATCACCGCCGCCGCTTTTTTCTCGGTAAACAGCGAGTCGATCGCGTTCAGGCCGTTATCGCCAAGGATCCCCGCCGGGAAGACGCTATCGCTGTAGAATTTTTTCAGAAAGGTTACCGCCTCGACGGCTCCCGGTTTATTCAAACCGACGTCCTGCGGGTTAAAGCCGCCGTTGGCGTTTTTGCCGAAGATATAGCCGCCCATCGGGCCAATCGCCCCCCAGCTGTAGTAAATCTGATCAAACTTAGCCAGCAGGCCATATTTGTTCTGCGCCCGCTGCGCCTTCGAGAAGTCATACCACGCCTGCAGGCTATCCAGCGGCTTGTCGATCAGGTCTTTGTTATAGATCAGCACCAGGGTTTCTACGGCTTTCGGTACGCCGTAGAGGACATTATCGAGGCGGAAGGCGTTAATTGATGCCGGCGTAAACACCTCTTGTTTCGCCTGATCCAGCTTCAGCGGCGACAGCAGCCCCTGAACCACGGCGCCGCCAAGCTGGTCGTTGGGGATCACCAGTACGTCAGGGCCGATACCCGCCGGACCATCGAGACGGAGCTTTTCCAGCTGCTGCGCGTAGGGCATTTCCTGCACGCTGACCTTAACGTTGTACTGTTTTTCAAAGTCGCTCACCGCGGCTTTGATGCCGTCGGATTTTTTGATGTCTTCCCAGACGTTCAGCTGTCCGGCGGCCTGCGCCTGCAGGCTAACCAGCTGCCCGGCGGCCAGCGTCGTGAGGATAAGTGCGGCAAGAGTATTCTTTTTCATTATCAACCTCATGTGAAGGTATAACAATTTATTGGTTTTTATTAATCATACTGACGTTAGTCGATGTTTACATCAGCCATTTTGTGGTGATTTATAACGGTAAAATCCGATTTTCATGATTTGTTATACGCTACGCTTTGGAGACGGATAAAACCATATAAAGCTGCCAGTTGTGTGATCGTGATTGCAGAAATGAAACATCGGTGTAGGGCTCAAAAATACTGGAAGTTATAGTCATAGCATGATTTCAGTGCTGTTGATCATCGTTCAGACGAGTTGTTACACGTAATACAAAAACCCGCTGCAACCCTAATCCCAACGGCAAATAACGACTACTAACCCCGGGGAACGTTGATGTCCAATATACGACTGAGGAATGTCACCAAACGGTTTGGCAGTACCGTGACGCTGCATCAGGTCAATCTTGATATTGAAGATGGTGAATTTGCGGTTTTCGTTGGGCCTTCCGGCTGCGGAAAATCAACCTTGCTGCGGATGATTGCCGGTCTTGAAGAGGTCAGCGATGGTGAGGTGCTGATTGGCGATGAGGTGATGAATGATGTTGTTCCCGCCCATCGCGGCGTGGCGATGGTATTCCAGTCCTATGCGCTCTATCCGCATATGACGGTAGCGGAAAACATGGGCTACGGCCTGAAGGTCAATAAGGTGCCGAAAGACGAGATTCGTCGTCAGGTTGAAATGGTGGCGAAAACCCTGCAGCTCTCGCATCTGCTGGACCGCAAACCCAAACAGCTCTCCGGCGGCCAGCGCCAGCGCGTGGCGATCGGTCGCGCCATCGTGCGCAATCCGCGGGTGTTCATGTTCGATGAACCGCTCTCTAACCTCGACGCCGAGCTGCGCGTCGAGATGCGTCTGCATATCGCCAAACTGCACCATGAGCTCAAAACTACGATGGTGTATGTCACCCACGATCAGGTTGAGGCCATGACTCTTGCCGATAAGATCGTAGTGATGAACTACGGCAAGGTTGAGCAGATGGGCTCGCCGATGTCGCTGTACTATAACCCGGTCAATAAATTCGTGGCCGGGTTTATCGGCTCGCCGAAGATGAACTTCCTGCCCGCGACGGTAACCGCATGGCAGCCGGGGCAGCTCAGCGTGAAGATGGCGCAGGACCATAACCTGACGCTGAATATCACCACCTCCCCGCTACGGCCCGGCGATAGCGTCACGTTAGGGATCCGTCCTGAGCATCTGTCGACCGATATTCACAGCGGAACGGTCGTCAGCTTCCAGTGCGAAGTCGTTGAACGGCTGGGGAACAACACCTATCTGTTTGGTCAGTGCTACGGTCACGATAATGTCAAAATCCTGCTCCCCGGCGACGTGCACTTTCGCCCGTGGCAGAAAATCGACGTCGCCTTCGACGACGGCTTCTGTATGGTCTTTGATGAAAATGACCTGCGCATCAGCGCCGATATTGCCGCCCCGGACGCCCACTAGACCTTCATGATGAGCAACATCTCGCTGTCACGATCGTCGATTAAGCTGTTACGGAATGCTTAACGCTAGCGCGGAAGGCATTCCAGCCCTCGTTTTTTCCGCGCGTTCAACGTGTTGAACGCTGCGGATCGTCCATCTTAGCCCGATATCGGCGGCATCTTCCGGTTCGGGCATTTTTTACATCCAATAATAATTCACCTCCGCCGTAACCTTTTTACGCTATCGGGTATACTCATCGAACCCCCTCTGACATAAGGATATTCTCATGACGACCCGACATCTGGTGAGTCTGGTTACGGGGGTGCTGATTCTCGCCATTATTTTACCCACCGGGCTGAGCATCTGGCTGGCAACGAGTCAGGCAAAAACGCAGTTTTATAGCGAACTGGATAACTACTCCAAACGCGTTTTAATGCGGGTTCAGCAGGTTGCCGATCGGGCGAAAGAGGCCCTGCAGGAAGCAGAGGCCATTCCCTACGCCTCGTGCAGCCCGCAGCATTTACAGGCGATGCGGCGTATTGCTTATACCCATCGCTACGTGCAGGAAGTGCTGTGGCTGCATAATTCAGTCCCGCAGTGCTCTTCTCTTGAAGACCACAGCGCCCCGGTCAAATTTCCCGAGCCCGATAGCATCACCTCCGACGGCTATCGCGCCTGGCTGACATCCCTCAACGATCTGGGCATGCAGCGCCGGATGACGGCGCTGGGCAGCGATAATCATATGGTGATGATAGATCCCGCGTCGTTTATCGACGTCGTCCAGCTTAGTCCGGATAAGATCCACACCGTTTTATTTGGCACCCGGCGCGAACAGGCGATCGTCAGTAGCGAAAAGATCGATCCGCTAATCTGGGAGAAAATCAAAAACCAGAATGCCAAAACGCTGGCCCTCGACAATACCGTTTTCCGCATTCACCGCATACCGGAGCTGGGCCTGGGGATCGCGACCTGGTCTTCAACCCTGCCGCTGCAGGAGCGATGGCGGCATCTGCTGCTGCTGTGGGTGCCCATCGGCCTGTTCACCAGCCTGCTGGCCTCGTTTTTAATTCTGCGGCTGCTGCGTCGGCTGCGCTCGCCGCGCTATGGGATGCTGGATGCCCTGAACTCCAGCGCCATCCAGGTCTACTATCAGCCGATTGTCTCGCTGCAGACGGGAAAAATCACCGGAGCTGAAGCGCTGGCGCGCTGGAGGCAGCCCGACGGCAGCTTTCTGTCGCCGGATATTTTTATCCCGCTCGCCGAGCAAACGGGGCTTATTACCCGCTTAACTGAGGATATCGTCCGAACAATATTTGCTGACCTCGGCCCCTGGCTGCGACAGCGCCCGGAGGTCCATATTTCGATTAATCTGTCAGTTGATGATTTGCGCTCGCCAAAGCTGCCGATGCTTCTGCGCGAACAGCTTGAGCACTGGAATATCGCCGCACAGCAGATCATTTTGGAAATTACCGAGCGCGGTTTCGTTGACCCGCAAACCACTCTCCCGGTGATCGCGAGCTACCGTCGGGAGGGGCACCGCATCTCCATTGATGATTTCGGCACCGGCTACTCCAGCCTGAGCTACCTGCAGCAGCTGGACGTCGATACCCTGAAAATCGATAAATCGTTCGTTGATACTCTGGAGTATAAACCGCTGACGCCGCATATCATCGAGATGGCAAAAGCGCTAAATCTGGCGACCGTCGCGGAGGGCGTGGAAACCGAACGCCAGCGCGACTGGCTGCGCGATCACGGTGTGATGTACGCCCAGGGCTGGCTATACAGCAAAGCGCTGGCGAAAGAGGAATTTATTCTGTGGGCGGAAAACAACCTCAAGGCATCCTGAGCGCCGCCCGGATCGCGTCGGTACGGCGCCAAGGGCTGACGGCTACTTCAGATAGGATTTAATCACCTGCATCACCACTTCAAGATCGGCCTCGCGCTGCAGCTCTTCCGGCTCTTTGACCACATGATCGGTCAGATGCCCCTGAATCACCTGCAGCATCATGCCGTTCACCGCCCCGCGGATTGCCGCCAGCTGCTGCAGCACTTCCCCGCACTCATGCTCGCGATTAAGCATCTTTTCCAGGGCGCTGCTTTGCCCCTGAATTTTCTTCAGCCGGGTTAATAACATCTTCTTATGTCGAACCGTGTGTGACATGAGGCAATCCACCGTTTAAGTCTGTCTGCTGCGGCGCCAGGGGCCGGCATTCGTAATGCGACCAGCATAGCACGCCCTTCCCTTTGAGCGTATTTATCTACTGGGGGGTAGTATTAGTATACATGGGGGGAGTAGTATGCGATCACTTTCAACGAGGATCGCGACATGAACGATTTCAGCTCTCTTCTGCACCAGGGCAACGCCTGGCTCTTTATTCCCAGCGCGATTCTGCTGGGCGCTCTGCACGGCCTCGAGCCGGGGCATTCTAAAACGATGATGGCCGCCTTTATCGTGGCGGTGCGCGGTACGCTAAAGCAGGCGATCCTGCTGGGGCTGGCGGCAACGGTGTCGCACACGGCGGTGGTCTGGCTGGTGGCGATGGCCGGGCTTTGGTTTGGTCGCGGCTGGGATGCGCGGACCTCGGAGCCCTGGTTTCAGCTGATCTCCGGGATCGTTATTGTGCTCATCGCCTGCTGGATGCTGCGGCGCACCTGGCATGAATCGCGGGCGCATCGCGATAGCGACCATCATGACCATCATGACCATCAGCACGAACACGAGCATCATCATGCGCATAGCCACGACGATCGCCATCACCACCATCAGCTGGTGGACAGCGGCTGGCAGGATGCCCACCAGCAGGCGCACGCGCTGGAGATCAATCGTCGCTTTGACGGCCAGCGGGTAACAACCGGGCAGATCGTTATCTTTGGCCTGACCGGCGGGCTTATCCCGTGTCCGGCATCAATAACCGTGCTGCTAATTTGCCTGCAGCTGAAGCAGTTTTCGCTGGGGGCCACGCTGGTACTGGGCTTTAGCGTTGGGCTGGCGCTGACGCTGGTCATATCCGGCGCTATCGCGGCGCTCAGCCTGAAGCATGTTACCCAGCGCTGGCCCGCTCTCAACGATCTGTCGCGCAAGGCTCCGTGGATCTCCGGCGCGCTGATTATCGCGGTGGGGCTGTATATGATGCTGCACGGCTGGAGCAGCCTGTAGCCCGGCTACCGCCATCCCCTGCACCGGGGGGCGGCGGGGATGGGGATGCTGGCAGATTATTCATCGAGAAGCGGCGCAAAGCCGCCGAAGATCATGCGCTGGCCGTCAAAGGGCATACTCTCTCCCAGCGCCTTCATCCGCGGGTCCGTCATCAGCTTTGCGTTGGCGGCATCCCTCGTCTCTTTCGACGGATATTCGATCCAGCTGAATACCACCTCTTCATCGTCCTCGGCTTTTACCGCCATCCGAAAGTCGGTGAACTTGCCTTGCGGAACGTCGTCCGCCCAGCACTCCACTACGCGCAGTGCGCCAAACTCTCTGAACAGTGACGCGGCCTTCGCTGCCATCTCGCGGTATGCCTCCTTATTTTCCACGGGCACGGCAACGACAAAACCATCAACGTACTTCATGAGCGTTATCTCCGAAGTGAGCAGCGCAGCCGGCAAACCCGGCGACATTTGCAGCGTTAAGTTTAGTTCTCATCACCGGCGACGGCATAAAATCAGGATGCGGCTTCGCGGCTGTCGGCAATGGACTGCGGAGCGACGGGCTGACGGAACCAGGGCAAACAGAGCTGAATAAGCGGCCCGATGGTCAGCGCATACAGCACGGTGCCGATGCCAAAGGTGCCTCCAGCCATCCAGCCAATGAGCAGTACCGATACCTCGATGGCGGTGCGGATCCCGCGCAGCGACCAGCCGGTACGGGCATGCAGGCCGGTCATCAGACCGTCGCGCGGCCCGGGGCCAAATCCGGCGCCAATATACATACCGGTTGCGAGGGCGTTGAGGACCACCGCCCCGACCAGCATCAGGCTGCGCACCACGACCGATTCCAGCGGCGGCAAAACCGCCAGGGTCGCATTTGCCGCCAGGCCCAGCACGATCACATTACTGATGGTTCCCAGCCCGGGCATCTGGCGCAGGGGGATCCACAGCAGCAGGACCGCCGCGCCGGTCAGGATCATGACCGTGCCAAAATCCAGGCCAAACTGCTTACCCATGCCCAGATGAAAAACATCCCACGGGTCGGCTCCGAGATTGGCGTGCACAAAGAGCGCGGTCGACACGCCGTACAGGACAAGACCGATATAGAGCTGCAGTAGACGACGTAACATTTTTTACCTCTGGATGATTGCGGACCTCGCCATCATCAGCAAAAATGGATTGATAATTAATGGCCAGTTTTACAAAAGTGGATCGCTATGACCTCTCGTCGCTTTGGTACGCAATCTTTGGTTCGCCTGCTGGGCAACTGGCAGGAGTCCGCCTCCCGCACGCCGCTCTGGCGTCAGCTGGCTGAAGCCCTGAGGCTATTGATTCTCGATGGCCGCCTGACGCTGGAAACGCGTCTGCCGGGTGAACGCGAGCTGGCGACGGCGCTGAGCGTTAGCCGCACGACCATCGCCAGCGCGCTCGGCCAGCTGCGGGAAGAGGGATATCTTTATAGTCGCCAGGGCAGCGGCTCGCGTATCGCCCTGCCCCAGCGCCAGGCTGGAGTCGCGGAACAGGCCATCAGCGCAACCTCGGTTAATCTGGCCACCGCCGCCCTCAGCGCCGGGCCGGAGATTCATCAGGCCTACCATCATGCGCTGGGCGTGATGCCGCAGCATCTGACCAGCACCGGCTACGATCAGCAGGGATTGCCGGCACTGCGCGAGGCGATAGCCCGCCGCTACTGCGAGCGCGGTTTACCGACCCGGCCTGATGAAGTGATGATTGTAAACGGCGCGCTTAGCGGCCTGGCGCTGGTTTTGCGCTTAATGACCGGGCCCGGCGACCGCGTGGTGGTCGATGCCCCAACCTATCCCATGGCCATCAGCGCTATTCAGGGAGCCTCCTGTAGGCCGGTTGGCGTGGCGCTGCCCTCACAGGGCTGGGACTGCGACGGACTGGCGGCAACCATTGCGCAAACCGCCCCGCGCCTGGCCTGGCTGATGCCGGATTTTCACAATCCCACCGGCCGCTGTATGGATAGCGCGACCCGCCAGAGGGTGGCTGATATTGCAGCCCATACGCGCACCACGCTGGTGGTCGATGAGACAATGGTTGATTTATGGTACAACGCCCCGCCGCCGCCGCCGCTGGCGGCCTTCAACCCCGAGGCGCCGGTTATCACCATCGGCTCTGCCGGCAAAAGCTTCTGGGGCGGGCTGCGCATTGGCTGGATCCGCGCATCGTCCCGAACCATCGCCTCACTCGTCCAGGCTCGCGACTCCCTGGACTTAGGCTCGCCCCTGCTCGAACAGCTGGCCTGCTGCTGGCTGCTGGAAAATGAAAAACAGCTGCTCCCGCCGCGCCGGGCAATGCTGGCCGCTCGCCGGGACATGTGCGGTAAATTGATGGCTGAATATTTTCCCCACTGGCATTTTACGCCGCCGGAAGGAGGGCTCTCTTTTTGGGTTGAGCTACCGGGAATGCTGGCGACAATTCTTTCCGCACGGGCAGAAAGCCGCGGTATTCATATTGGAACCGGGACGCGCTTTGGCCTCGCAGGAGCTTTTGATCGCTATCTGCGGCTACCGTTTACGCTGGAGGATGAGGCATTACGCAGCGCCTTCACGACGCTACAGCCGCTGTGGCATAGTCTCGCACAGCAGAGTGAAAATACGCGGACGCGTAAAATAATATAATAAAATATCGACGGGCTGGGTTCAGCCCGTCAAAAGTCATCATCCATGACCGATATGAGATGTTTTTATAAAATTGCAGTTCATCTTGTCATCGCAATATGTCAGCGTAATGACAAAATTAACCGCATTTCATTAATGCTGGCGCGGAATGGGAAAGCTTTTTAGCGAGATAATAAAACCATCGTCATCTTTTTTTATTTTCGCCCCGGTTTCGCACCAGTCGGAAGCAATGCGAAAGAACTCATCGCTGCCGATATTCCAGTTCAGGCGAACGTGCTTCACATACCCTGAACGTAACATGTCGCAGGCTTCGCTGTAGTTGCTGGCTGTAGAGAGTTGTTGTTTCATTTTCTCTTCTTCAGAATCTTTCTTAACGCTTTGATTTCTTTAGGAGTTAATGGGGTCGCTTCCTCTTCGGTATGCTGGCTGTCAATATCCTCTTCCGAAACCCCCGCCTCGTCTGCTGAATCCGCTATTTGAAAAGCGAGTAGCAGCAGTTTCTCCGTCGCAGTACCCAGATTTTCGTTATTTAATTCCGCATAGTGACGCAGCTTCTCTTTTAATTCTGCATCAATTTTTACGTTCAAAACCACTGTGGTCATAGTCACGCTTCCCGTGCAATAAATTCATCATAATTAATACACGAAGTTAACATGTTGATCCAGACATATATTTACGGCTTGTAATCTGGCAACAAATTCCCACTACTAATCTGCCAGTTATTTATGACGAATGTATGACGGATATATTTCAGTATTATTTCAAAATTATGACAGCTACTTTTTTTGTCGGGCTCAGAGTGTTTTCGGCCCGAGGATTTGCACTTTTTGATTCTGGCCTCAGGTCCCGTATCGGAGATACGAACCGCGCGACCGGCTTACAAACCCAGGACGGTCATGATCGGGCAAATCACCGCACGCATGACCAAGGTTGCCTGCCAGTTGCCGCCATATTGATGAAGTCCGCCCATCAGCGAAGGCGGCCAGGAAGTAGCCAATAGATTGAGTCATTCCAGGTAATGCCGCCGTCTGCTGAGAGAGATATTGTCAGCTTAATAAATGACCGATGAGGGCTGACTGTATCTGTTTAACCTGGCAACGCCGAACGCGGCGGCAGCCTGATTAATTGCCGGCTATTGTGGTATTAGGCTCCATTTCCCGTGCCAGCGCCGTTAGCGCTTCTTTATTATTAATCGCGTAGCCGAAATTAAGTTTTATCAATATTCCTTGCGCGTTCAATTGCGCAATAACATATAGCAGGTGGCGATAGGTTACGCCAAGATACTCTGCTACCTGAGTATATTTTTCTTTATACAGCGCATCATGCTCGGTCAGCAAAATAAAAGCCGCCAGGCGATTTATCAACGGATAAGCCTGATTACGCGTTGAGGTGACAATATTGCGAAAATTCTTTTCAACCAGGCCGAGACAAACGTTGCGCAGAAATAATGTATCGTTGAGCAATGCCGTCCGTAAGGTTTTTACTGGCAATGCCAGACACCAGCACTCTTCAATAGCTTGCACCCCGCGAGATTGATGCTGGTCATCTAATACTTCTATTTCACCAATAAAACAAGGGGCGCTGAAAAAATCGACTAAGGATATTCGACCATTGGCTAATGTGACATAAAGTTTGGTGCGTCCGCGAGCCAGATAAAAAAGAAAGGTAGGTAAAGTACCTTCCCGCACAATGTAGTCTCCGGCCTGAGCATGGAATAAATGTGCGTTGCGGATCACATCCATTGAAAATTTATCAACATAGCCAGACTCCTTTATTAGTTGATTTTTAAAGGATTCACTTTGTACTTCTTTCATCACCCGCTCGCCCCTATGAGATTTCTCATGCCCGGTGTAGTTTGCCGCTGATAAGGTGAAAACGTCAACCCTACTGCACCTGATTATTTTTTTGAAATTATATCCAGGTGTTCCAAAATAAAAGATAAGGAATAAAAATGGCAACGCGCAAAATAATCCTGGACTGCGACCCGGGTCATGATGACGCCATCGCAATTATGCTGGCAGCAAAACATCCTGCAATTGAATTACTGGGCATCAGCATCGTTGCGGGAAACCAAACCCTCGATAAAACCTTGATCAACGGCCTGAACGTTTGTCAAACGCTGAATATTGACACCCCGGTATATGCCGGGATGCCGCAGCCGATTATGCGCAAGCAAATTGTCGCCGATAATATTCATGGAGAAACCGGTCTGGATGGCCCTGTTTTCGGCCCACTTACCCGCAAAGCAGAAAAAAAGCACGCCGTTAACTTTATTATTGATACATTAATGGATAGCACAGGAGATATTACTCTGGTCCCGGTGGGGCCGTTAACTAATATCGCGGTAGCGATGCGGATGCAACCAACTATTATTCCTAAAATTCGTGAAATCGTGCTGATGGGCGGCGCTTATGGTACCGGCAACTTCACCCCTTCCGCCGAGTTTAATATTTTCGCCGACCCTGAGGCCGCCCGCGTGGTCTTTACCTCTGGCGTTCCTCTGGTGATGATGGGGCTCGATTTGACCCACCAAACGGTTTGTACTCCAGACATCATATCGCGCATGGAAAATGCCGGAGGGCCGGCCGGTAAGTTATTCAGCGACATGATGAATTTCACACTGAAGACACAATACGACAACTATGGCCTGGAAGGCGGCCCGGTGCATGATGCCACCTGCGTCGCTTATCTCATCAATCCTGATGCTTTCAAAGTGCAGGAGATGTATGTCGAGATCGACGTCAACAGCGGGCCATGCTATGGCCGCACGGTCTGTGACGAACTGGGTGTACTCGGCAAAAGCGCAAATACCAAGGTTGGCATAACGTTGGATACCGCGTGGTTCTGGGACCTGGTAGAAGAATGCGTACGTAAATACCACTAAATAAACCACCATGGGCAGAATGCAGTCGCCCATACCGCTATGACACATCCCAAAGATGACATGAAGAGAGATCATTATGGATATACTGAGAAGCGTTCCTGGTATGGTGGTACTGCTGGCGATTGCATTTTTGCTATCAGTAAATAAAAAAAGTATTAGCCTACGCACCACCGGCGCGGCACTTTTAATACAGATTGTTATTGGCGGCACTATGCTGTACCTACCGCCGGGAAAATGGCTGGCAGAGAAAGCGGCAAACGGAATTCATCATGTATTATCCTATAGCGATGCCGGTAGCGCCTTTATCTTTGGCGCCCTGGCCGGCCCGCAGATGGATAAAGTATTTGACGGTGCAGGCTTTGTTTTTGCATTCCGCGTACTCCCGGCAATTATATTCATAACTGCCCTGGTAAGTATCCTGTATTACATAGGCGTCATGGGATTTTTAATTCGGATATTAGGCGGGTTATTTCAGAAGGCGCTGAAGATTAGTAAGATCGAATCTTTTGTCGCGGTGACGACAATATTCCTTGGGCAGAATGAAATCCCGGCTATCGTCAAACCTTTCATTAATCGTCTCAACCGTAATGAACTCTTTACCGCAATTTGCAGCGGCATGGCGTCGATTGCTGGCTCAACGATGGTGGGATACGCAGGGCTGGGCGTGCCGATCGAGTATCTACTGGCCGCCTCACTGATGGCCATTCCCGGCGGTATTCTGTTTGCTCGTTTACTTAGCCCCGCGACGGAAGAGTCTAAAGTGGATTTTGATAATCTGTCATTCAATGAAACGCCCGCTCGTAGCTTGATAGAAGCAGCGGCATCCGGAGCAATCATTGGTCTCAAAATCGCCGCCGGACTGGCAACAGTGGTGATGGCATTCGTTGGTATCATAGCGTTGATCAATGGGATTCTGGCCGGCGTCGGCGGCTGGTTTGGCTATGGTGATGCAAGCCTACAGTCTATTTTGGGCGTGGTGATGGCGCCGCTGGCGTGGCTGATGGGCGTTGACTGGGGTGATGCCGCGCTAGCAGGTAGCCTGATCGGCCAGAAGCTGGTGGTGAATGAGTTTGTTGCCTATCTTAGCTTCTCACCCTATCTGCATGATGCCGGCCTGCTGGATAGTAAAACTATCGCCATTGTTTCATTCGCGCTGTGCGGATTCGCCAATTTTGGCTCCATCGGCGTGGTGGTGGGCGCTTTCTCCGCCGTTGCGCCGGAGCGCACCTCGGAAATAGCGCGTTTGGGCATGCGGGCCCTGCTCGCAGCGACGCTATCGAATCTGATGAGCGCGACTATCGCCGGTTTCTTTATCGGTATTGGCTAAGCGTTACGCCTCTGCGAGGCCGGTAGTTCCAGGGCGTCATCAGCCCGCAACCGTTTTCAGACTCGGGTGTTCGCCAGTCCGCCTCCTGAGCCTGCAGGGGCGGACTGGCGCCCTTGCGCATTGACGTATACCGCCGGAGCCAATGCTGAAGTCACTATACCCAGAGGCTGAGGACTAAGCGTCACTCCAGGCAGTAGAAATAGTGACCGTATTCCACTATATGATTTTCAGATGAAGGAAAATGCAATGACGGCGTTGGAAAAACAATTAACCTTTCTGCGAGAAATTGACAAACTTAAAACGGTCATACGGCAATCACCGCTGCTTGATACAAGCCGCAAAGAAAACTCTGCCGAGCACTCCTGGCATCTGGCGATGTACGCCTTAATATTGAGCGAATATGCCGATGGAGCCGTTAATCCCTGTCGCGTGATAAAAATGCTCTTGCTGCATGACATTGTCGAAATAGATGTTGGAGATCATCCAATTCATAGTTCTTATTCAGGCGAACTGTATCAAGAGGAGTCCGCAGCGGCGATGCGGCTGTTTGGTTTATTGCCGCAGCTACAATGCACTGAGTTCCTTAATTTGTGGCAAGAGTTTGAGCAGGCAGAAACCGCAGATGCTCAATTTGCCAAGGCCCTCGATCGCTTTCAGCCACTGCTTGTTAATATATTTACTGACGGGGGAACCTGGAAAGAAAACGGCGTAGCGCTTGAACAGGTATTATCTCGTTATGGGCCGACGATAAAAAGAGGCTCATCCGGGCTATGGGGAATATGCGAGAATTTGATCATGAAGCATTTTGCTAATATTTGACGACCATGACGCGGGCAGAGCGTAGATACATATTGCCCCAATGCAGCGGGTGACTTCGGGCTACCGCGCAAAATACAAATCAGCCCACATCATCCGCTCAGAACCTCACGCCCAGGGGCGCGGACAACACGGATGATGCGGGATAGCCTACGGTTAAACTTAAATCAGTCGCTTGCCATCCTTATCAACGACTTTTTCCCCGTCTTCCTTAATGAACTCTCCCTGCTAGGGCGCGGGCAGAATCTCCAGCACCACCTCTGACGGGCGACACAGACGCGTTCCCAGTGGTGTAACGACGATCGGGCGATTGATCAAAACCGGATGACTTAGCATGGCTGCAATCAGTTCTTCATCGCTGAAGCGGTCTTCAGCTAACCCAAGCTGGTCGTATGGTTCAACATTTGTCCGCAATAATGCGCGAACACCGATCCCCATTGCGCCGATCAGCGCCTTAAGTTTCGCCCTGGTCGGTGGCGTTTCCAGATAGAGAATCACGGTTGGTTCAACACCGCTATTTTGAATCAAAGCCAGCGTATTACGGGATGTTCCACATGCGGGATTGTGATAAATGATTATATCAGTCACGGTTCTTCTCCTATCTTACAGGGAAAGCGACAGGCGCAGAGCCAGCGCGCTAAGGGTGACCAATAACACAGGCAGCGTCATAACCACGCCCACCCGGAAATAGTACCCCCAACTTATTTTAATGCTTTTCTGATCAAGTACATGTAACCAAAGCAAGGTTGCGAGACTGCCTATTGGTGTGATTTTCGGCCCCAGATCGCAGCCAATCACATTGGCATAGATCATCGCTTCCTTGATAACCCCTGATGCCGTACTTCCATCTATCGATAAAGCGCCAATCAGGACAGTGGGCATGTTGTTCATGACCGATGACAAGAACGCAGATAAGAAGCCGGTTCCCAGCGTAGCTGCCCAGATGCCCCGTTCCGCAAACTGATTGAGAACAGCGGAAAGGTATTCGGTGAGTCCTGCGTTACGCAGACCATAAACAACCAGGTACATTCCAAGAGAGAAAATAACTATCTGCCAGGGCGCCCCACGCAACACTTTGCCCGTATTGATGGAATGCCCGCGTTTAGCAACAAGGAAGAGTATTAACGCCCCAGCTGCGGCAATAGCGCTTACCGGGATTCCAGCAGGCTCCAGCACAAAAAAGCCGGCTAAAAGAAGCAATAACACTATCCAACCCGTTCTGAACGTCGCCAGGTCTTTAATAGCCTCTGCAGGTGCTTTCAATCGCGATAGCTCGTAAACGGCGGGAATGTCTTTACGGAAGAACAGATGAAGCACAGCAAGCGTGGCAGCAATAGCGGCAAGATCCACCGGTACCATCACGGAAGCGTAATCACTGAACCCCAGCTGGAAGAAGTCAGCGGAAACAATGTTCACAAGATTAGAGACGATCAGCGGTAAACTTGCCGTATCCGCGATAAACCCGGCGGCCATAACAAAAGCCAGCGTTGTTCCTTTGCTGAAACCCAGCGCCAGCAGCATAGCAATAACGATCGGCGTAAGAATCAGCGCCGCGCCATCATTAGCGAAAAGTGCAGCAACGGCAGCCCCCAACAAAACGATGTAGGTAAACAGAATCCGTCCGCGTCCATTCCCCCAGCGGGCAACATGCAGAGCACACCATTCAAAAAAACCCGATTCATCAAGCAGTAAGCTGATGATGATGACCGCGATAAAGGCCCCGGTAGCATTCCAGACAATGTGCCATACAGCCGGAATGTCGTTGACTTGTATAACCCCCGTAACTAAAGCCAGTGCCGCTCCAGTAGAAGCCATCCAGCCAATACTGAGGCCACGAGGCTGCCAAATCACAAAGATAATGGTGAGTACGAAGATTGCTCCTGCCAATAACACGTCAAACCCCTTAAACACATTCTATTTAGTGAATATGTATTTATTATCATCCGCAGATCGCGGCATTGACGCTATTTAAAGACTCCCGCACTTCATCGCGTTGACTACTCCAGGCAGTTTCGATGATGGAAGCCACCCAGGCAGGCATGTGCGGGGAAAGTCGATAATAAATCCATTTTCCTTCACGCCGATCCAGCACCAATCCGGCCTCTCTCAGCAAGGCTATATGCCGGGAAACTTTGGGTTGAGATTGATTAGTGACCGAGCAAAGCTCGCATACGCACAGCTCCCCCGCCTCTCGCAGCAGTAGAATAATCGTCGTGCGCGTCTCGTCTGCGAGTAGCTTGAAAAGTTGAACAGGTCGCATCCGTAAGCAGCTCCAGTGGAAAATTAACACATATGTTATTCCATATATATTAAAAGTAAAGCCTGGTGTTGCAGACTCGGAGTAACAATGCGACCGGTTCAGCCACTGCTTGCAGGACTGCGCAAAAATGGTAGGGCCGATTCCAGCCGATGGTGACATTCACGGGTCAGAGCAGTTTATAATTTCTAATCGACAAGGCGATCAACGAAGTCAAGCAGTACACGGGTTTTAGAGGGGACATATCGGCGCGAAGGGTAGTATGCGTAGAGAGGGAACCGATGATCTGACCACTCAGGGAAAACCTGTACCAGCTGATTTGCGGCCACGTAATCTTCAATACCCAGCTCAAAAAGCTGCGCTATACCCAGTCCGGCAAGACAAGAGCTGTATACAGTCCCCGGATCGTTGACTGTCAGCATACCCTGCGGCTCAACAAGTAGTTTCTTACGACGCTGATGAAACTCCCATGGAAACGGTTTTCCTGTGACGGGCTCCCTGAACAGAATACATTTGTGCGGTGGAGACTCCAGCTCTCGGGGATCCGTCGGATGGCCGAATCGCTGCAAATAGTCCGGTGATGCCATAGCCAACACTCTGGTATCAAATAACTTTCTGGCTACCAGCGATGAGGATTGAGGATGGCCAAAGCGCAGAGCAAGATCAAAACCGTCCGCAACCAGGTCACCTGGCTCATCCTTGCTTCGCAATTCAATTTCTAATTCCGGATAACGGTCCATGAAGGCCCCAAGACGAGGGGCCAGAATGAATCTTGCGAACAGGGGATCGACATTGACTCGCAATTTTCCGCGGACACGTTCAGCGTCCCCTGCTGCGCTGCTGGTCGCTTCTGCCAGAGCGCCTATAAGTGGCATGACTTCCTCATAGAAGCGCCGTCCTTCATCCGTCAGACGTACCTGTCGTGTCGTGCGCTCGAAGAGGCGAATGCCCAATCTGGCCTCAAGGCGCGCGATGGCTCTGCTGACGCCGGACTGTGACATATCCACAATCTCTGCCGCTTTTCCAAAACTGCGCGTGTCGACTATCGCAGCCATGACGTCCAGACCTTCCAGAAGCTGCTTGCTGAATGCGCTCATTTATGACTCCGACACATAAATATTGTGATTCCCATGCTATCGCATTTCAAAGCTCGGCGGGACAGAATTGCACCAACGCGAAAGAGCGTTGCTCCATGAACGAAGCGCTTTCTTTAAATGCCGGGGCGATTGACCGGCACAAACAGGATAACCAGATGGCAAGAATCTTCATCACCGGATCGTCTGATGGCCTGGGCCAAATGGCGGCGAAACTGCTCGTAGCCCAGGGTCACCAGGTCGTTCTGCATGCCCGTAATAAAGCACGCGCAGAATATGCCCTTGCACAGCTCCCGGGAGCCCGGTCGGTACCAGATGCCGATCTTTCGAGTATTGAGGAAACGAAGGCTCTGGCATATCGCATTAATGATATGAGGCACTTCGACGCCGTGATTCATAACGCGGCAGCGGGCTTTCAGGAGCCTGGGCGCATCGCAACCGTCGACGGTCTGCCCCATGTATTTGCTGTGAACTCACTTGCACCTTACATCCTGACGGCGCTGCTCAACGTGCCCAAAAGGCTTATCTATATCAGCTCAAGACTGCACCTGGATGGCGATCCGTCCCTGACAGACCTTGCGTGGGAGACACGCCTCTGGAACGGAATGCAAGCCTGTTCTGACCCTAAGCTACATGTTGTGCTGCTCGCGTTTACCGCTGCCCGTCGCTGGTCCGAAGTCTTATCTAACTGCGTCGAACCCGGCTGGGTTGTAACGAAGATGGGCGGAGCAAATGCCCCTGACGACCTCGATCTTGCCTGTCGTACTCAGGCCTGGCCCGCTGCCGGTGCCTCTCCCGCGCGTCGCGTAGCGGGCGACGACGTCTATCACCGGACATCGGCAGAAGCTATGCGTGCGGCATTCGAGCCTACGCTTCAGGATAGCTTCATGAAGAGATGCGCCCGGTTTAGCGGAGTTGCGTTTCCCGCCCACTAATCACGTCCAGGTTATATCCAACCCCGCGGTCGAGTTGCCCGGGGAAGGTAGCGCTATGCCTGAAAAAAGCCGCAGCGACGCCAGACCTATTTAATTGATCGTTTTAATGGAGAACATTCATGCACTCTCATGGTACTGAATCTAAAGTCGATTCATCATCGCAGACGCACCACGCCGCTCATCATCGAGGTAGCAATATTTCTCAAGCGCGAGCGGTTGCCGCCATACTCGCATTGAGCATGGGCTGCTTTACCTTTGTCAGCACCGAACTCATGCCTGTCGGCGTATTGCCGGCAATGGCTGAGGGTTTGCATGTATCGCTCGGAGCAGCGGGCTATCTTGTGACGATATTTGCCTTCATGGTGGCCCTCACGGCCGCGCCGCTCACCAGCATATTGGCTGGATTCAACCGTAAAGCGCTAATGGCCGGTTTGCTGGCCGCGTGCTGCGTCGGCAACCTGGTCACCTTTCTGGCGCCGGGCTACTTTGTCGTCTTTCTGGGGCGTATTCTTATCGCAGCCGCGATTGGGGTATTTTGGTCTACCGCTGTTGTCACGGCGGTACATATGGTTTCTTCTCGTCATGCAGTGAGGGCCACTGCCATCGTTTTTGGCGGCGTCTCTCTGGCAGCAGTGCTCGGGGTTCCTGCCGGGACGATGTTGGGCGATCTGTATAACTGGCGCGCAGTGTTCGCCGCGCTCTCCGCGCTGAGCCTGTTAGTTTTCACGCTTATTGTCTGGTCGGTGCCCGCCGTTCGCATTTCCAAAGCCGCCAGGCGTGGTGCAATGTCGTCCGTGCTGAAAAACGGGCCGCTGCTTGCCGTATTCGGCATCACTGCCCTGGTCGTGACCGGCAATTTCCTGGCATATACCTATATCTCGCCCTACCTGGAGCAGATTGCAGGACAAAGCCCTGCGCAGATCGGCATGCTGCTTCTCATCTACGGCGCTGCTGGCGTGGTCACCAACTTTGCCATCGGTCCCTTTGCCTCCAGCGCCCCGCGTACAAGCCTTGGCCTGGTCACGGCCCTCTTCATGCTGAGTCTGGCATGTCTGAATTCGGCTGCAGCCAGCACGGCCGCATTGTTTATTGCATTGGCGGCATGGGGAGCCGCATATGGGGCACTGCCCGTTCTGCTGCAAACGCTGGTGTTCCGGGAAGCGTCCCGGATTCCGGGAGCCGCTGACGCCGCGACCTCCATCAATGTCTCGGTATTCAATGCAGCGATCGGTCTCGGCTCTTTGCTTGGCGGAATGTTGATTAACCTGGCCGGTCCGCATCCCATTCCCTATCTGTCGGCGTGCTTTGGCCTGGCAGGATTAGGGGCCATTTTTATCAGCCGTGAAGGTAAGTCACGCCAGCATTAAGTTAATCGCATCGAGCGAAGAAAAGAGGATTAATATCAACGTACCGGGGGGAAGTGCGAGGGGAAAACGCTAGCAGAATTGGGTGGGGGCCCTGCCAGCTACATCCCGGCACACACGTCGTCTGCTCTGGCTGCTTCCTTCCGGATCTGACCTGGTAAACAGAGTAGCGTTGCGGGAGAACCAACAGAGCCCCCATTGAGAGCGTTGTTAACCAACGCGCCGGCGCATTATCCCCACTGCGGCGCTGAATTGCAAGCTGACGTCGCTCGGATGCTGGTTTATTGCGCAAAGCCGCCAATAAGCTGGCTAAAAGCCGCCGCCGCGCGGGCTGTTAATTTTCGAAACCATCCTTCCGGGACAATACGAGGGATTGCGAGCGCCGTCGCGGCAGGATGCTTCATGCTCATCCATACTTTATCAGATACCGAAGCCCTCTTTTTAATCAACATCTTATCTGTATGGGGAATCCATGAGTGAATCACCGCGTTTGACGTCAACTCTGGCGATGCCGGCGATTGACGGCGTGACCGTATCCTTCAAGGGTTTGCACTACCTGCGCCCGGAGCTGGTGCTGGATTTTGTCACCATCAGCAGCGGCACGATGCTGGCAGTAACGCCGGTGGCGGTGCTCTACTCCACCGTAGGCGTGCTGCAGAGCGTCGAGTTACGCAAACTGCCCATCGCGGTTTGTGGGCGCATAGTTTATCCCATCACCTCGCAGAAGCTCCCCGCCCTGCGCGCAAAGCTGATTATCAACGCCCGGTCCCGTCGGCTGAAATTTCTCGAAAGCCTGATGGCTATCACCCCGCATGACAACATACACGGGATGCAGACGCTTGGCCTGGCGCTGGAGTTTACCCTCGCGCACCCCGCCTAAGCGGCGGGCTGTACAGCCTGTTATCCAGCGCTTATCCTGAACCTTTCCCGGTAACAGGACGCCTCATGGAACCTCAAGACACATTTCCTCAGCGGGTATGGCAGATTATCGCTTCGATACCGGAAGGCTACGTCGCCACCTACGGCGACGTCGCGCTGCTGGCAGGCTCGCCGCGCGCGGCCCGCCAGGTTGGCGGCGTGCTCAAGCGTCTGCCGGAGGGCTCAGCTCTGCCGTGGCATCGGGTGGTGAATCGGCACGGCGATATTTCCCTGACCGGGCCGGACCTGCAGCGTCAGCGCCAGGCGCTGCTGGCAGAGGGGGTACAGGTCTCCGGCAGCGGGCATATAGACCTGCAGCACTATCGATGGATTTATTAAAAAAAATGCCCCTGAACAGGGGCATATGAGGTCTTATTGCGCGACGGCCGGGGTATCCGCTGCGCCATCGTTGGCGACAGGCACCGCCGTTTGCTGTACCGGTACCAGCAGCAGATCGGCACGATTCCCGCCGCCGTTGATCACCGTCTGGACGGTATCGGTGATAAACATCAGCTGACCATTTACCGTAATTGCCGAGCTTAGCAGGATGCGCGCGTTAGGCTTAATGTCCGCCTGGCTGTACGGCAGAACAAAGTTATACGGCGGCTGCTTACCTTCGGTACGTACGGCTTTCTGCGCCAGCACGCGGGACGGCGCGTCGGCCAGTGAAGCATCAGACAAGGTCACGGTCAGTACCGCATCCGGCGGTAAGGCAACTTTCTGCCGGATAGAGATAGTCCCGGAAACGTTAGGCTGTTGCTGCGAGGACGTCAGAGACGCGATGCCGTAAGGATCGGCGGCAGCCGCGTTATTGTTCGCACTGTTGCTGTGATTATTGGCACAGGCGGTCAATGCGGAGGCAACGGCTAAAGCACTTAACATATAGGCAAATTTCATGTTGTTCTCCTTCTCATCCCTATATACACATGAGCATGTCCTACCGACTGGATGGCATGAACATTTGTATCGTGCATAAGTGTGGCACAGATCTCAGATCTCTTCCTGCAAACGAACCGTTATTCAGATTATTACACCCATCGGACCACTTGCGATTCCAGGTTATACTTTGCCTCAATACGCGCCGCGAGAAGCGGTTATCACCGATTGAGGGGAAATATGAGTCAGGCACTAACCAATCTGCTGGCATTGTTAAATCTGGAAAAAATTGAAGAAGGGCTGTTCCGCGGGCAGAGCGAAGATCTGGGGCTACGTCAGGTTTTTGGCGGCCAGGTCGTCGGCCAGGCGCTGTACGCGGCGAAAGAAACCGTGCCTGCCGAGCGTCTGATCCACTCGTTCCATAGCTACTTCCTGCGCCCTGGCGATAGCCAAAAGCCGATAATTTATGACGTCGAAGTCCTGCGCGATGGCAACAGCTTCAGCGCGCGCCGGGTGGCCGCGATTCAAAACGGCAAGCCGATTTTCTATATGACCGCCTCTTTCCAGGCCCCGGAACCGGGCTACGAGCATCAAAAAACGATGCCGGTGGCCCCGTCGCCGGACTCTCTGCCTTCAGAGACCGATATTGCCCGTAAGCTGGCGCATCTGCTGCCGCCGCAGGTCAAAGATAAGTTCCTCTGCGATAAGCCGCTGGAGATCCGCCCGGTTGAATTCCATAACCCGCTAAAAGGCCATGCGGCAGAACCGACCCGCCAGGTATGGATCCGCGCCAACGGCGCCGTCCCGGAAGACATCCGCATCCATCAATATCTGCTGGGCTACGCCTCGGACTTTAACTTCCTGCCGGTCGCGCTGCAGCCGCACGGCGTGGGCTTCCTTGAGCCCGGCATGCAGGTTGCCACAATCGATCACTCGATGTGGTTCCATCGCCCGTTCAACATTAATGAGTGGCTGCTGTACAGCGTTGAGAGCACCTCAGCCTCCAGCGCCAGGGGATTTGTGCGCGGCGAGTTCTACACCCAGGACGGCATCCTGGTGGCGTCGACGGTGCAGGAAGGCGTGATGCGCAACCGGAATGCGTAGGACGTAACGACATAAAAAAAGCCTCCCGCGGGAGGCTTTGCTGCTACTGGAGATAACACAAAGATTCAGGCATTGTAGGCGTTTTCGCCGTGGCTGTTGACGTCCAGGCCTTCGCGCTCCTGCTCTTCCGGTACGCGCAGACCTACGGTCATATCGGCAACTTTATAGCCAATGTAGGCGACGATGCCCGACCAGACGATGGTGATGGCAATACTTTCCAGCTGTACCAGCAGCTGATGCCCCATAGTGACGCCTTCTGCGTAACCGACGCCGCCCAGAGAAGTCGCGGCAAAGATACCGGTCAGGATACAGCCCACAATCCCGCAGACGCCGTGCACGCCGAACACATCGCACGGGTCGTCAACGCGCAGCCAGCGTTTCAGCACCGTTACGCCCCACAGACCCGCCAGACCGGCAGCAATACCCACAATCAGTGAACCGCCCACGCCGATATAACCACATGCCGGCGTAATACCAACCAGGCCGGCAATCGCCCCGGAGCATGCGCCCAGCAGGGACGGCTTACCGCGGGTAACCCATTCGCCGAAGGTCCAGGCCAGAATCGCAGCGGCGGTCGCCACAACGGTATTCACAAACGCCAGGGCCGCAATTTCGTTCGCCGCGCTGGCAGAGCCAGCGTTGAAGCCAAACCAGCCGACATACAGAATCGCGGTGCCGGTGAAGACCATCGGCAGGTTATGCGGTTTGAACGCCTCTTTGCCAAAGCCTACGCGTTTGCCCATCATGTAGGCACCCACCAGCCCGGCAACCGCGGCGTTGATATGCACAACGGTACCGCCGGCAAAATCCAGCGCGCCGTGCGTCGCCAGCAGACCGCCGCCCCAGACCATATGGGCAATCGGTACATAGGAGAGCGTCATCCACACCACCACAAAGATCAGCACCGCGGAGAAGCGAATACGCTCCGCCAGCGCGCCGACGATAAGGCCGACGGTGATACAGGCGAAGGAGCCCTGGAAGGCGACGTGAATGTACTGATAGAAGGAGCCCATCAGCGCTTTCAGCTCAATATTTTTCAACAGTATCCAGTCGAAGCTGCCGAAGAAGCTGCCGCCGGTGCCGAACGCCAGCGAGTAGCCGTAGAGCACCCACAGAACGCACACCAGCGCAAAGGTGACAATCACCTGAGTCAGCATCGAAAGCACGTTTTTGCCGCGAATCAGGCCGCCGTAGAACAGTGCGATGCCCGGAATAGTCATAAACAGCACCAGCGCGGTGCAGATCATCATAAAGGCGTTGTCGGCTTTATCTGCCACCGCCGGTGCGGCCATGGCTAATCCCGGGAGAAGCGCCAGCGCACCCAGACCTGTTTTCATTGTTGTTGCTATTTTCATCTTCTCAATCCCCATCACTGTGTGGTCTGGTCGTTACAGTGCCGCTTCGTCGGCTTCGCCGGTGCGGATGCGAATAACGCGCTGCAGCTCGGCGACGAAAATTTTGCCATCGCCAATTTTCCCGGTGTATGCCGCTTTACTGATGACGTCGATGACCTCATCAAGCTGATCGTCGGCGATCGCGACGTCAATTTTTACCTTCGGCAAAAAGTTAACGCTATATTCGGCGCCACGGTACAGCTCAGCATGGCCTTTCTGGCGGCCAAACCCTTTCACTTCAGTGACCGTCAGGCCCTGAATGCCGATGGAAGATAACGCTTCGCGAACGTCTTCCAGTTTAAACGGTTTGATTACCACGGTAACCAGCTTCATAAGTCCCCTCCGATCAGAATTCGTAATGGCAGCAGCTAACACACAGGGAATAAAGCAAAGGCTATGCCAGAAATGAAAAAGGACCGCTAAGCGGCCCTTTTGATGAAGAAAAGAGAGAAACGGCCCGGGAACGAGGGGGAAAGCGCCCGGCGACGTCTAAAAACGCACCATTTCAGTGCACAAAAGGTTGCATTTTTGCACCATGCTATATCGCCGCAGAATCACTGCCTGCTTATAGTGCATCAGGCAATAAGAGACTCTTCCTGCGAGCTCGCCGCCAGCTCTTCGCCGGCCAGCTGTAGCTGATACATCTGCCAGTAGCGTCCTTTTTCCGCCAGCAGCTGCTGATGGTTTCCGCGCTCGACGGCCTGGCCGCGATGGAGCACCAGAATCGTGTCCGCTTCGACTATCGTCGACAGGCGATGGGCAATCACAATCAGCGTGGTGTTCTGGCGGACCTTTGCCAGCGCCTGCTGGATCGCCTGCTCGGTGCCGGAGTCGATATTCGCCGTAGCCTCGTCAAGGATCAGTATCTGCGGAGTATCAACCAGCACCCGGGCCAGCGCCAGAAGCTGCTTCTGACCTACCGAGAGGTTGTTGCCCTGCTCGCCCAGCAGGGTATAGAGCCCGCCGTTCATGCCGCGCGCCAGCTCGGCCAGCTGAACGGCTTCCAGCGCTTCCCAGACCTGCGCCTCGCTGATATCGCGACCGAGAGTGACGTTGGCGTAGAAGGTATCGGCCAGCACGACCGGATCCTGCTGCACCATTGCGACGCCCTGGCGTAATGCGCTGTGGCTTAAAGAAGAGAGCGGACGACCGTCAATGCGGATCTCGCCTTTGCTCAGCGGGTAGTAGCCCATCATCAGGCTGGCGAGCGTACTTTTGCCGCTTCCGGTGTGGCCAACCAGCGCCACAAAGCTGCGGGACGGAATTTCAAGGTTGATATCCTGCAGCACCAGCCGATCGCCGCGGTAGGCGAAAGAGAGATCCTCGATCGATACCGTCCCGCTACGCAGCGGCGCATCATCCTGCCCCCACGCCTGGCGCGGCCGATCCATCAGCTCGAAGACCCGCTCGCCGGCCACCACCGCCTGCTGCAGCATCGACTGCTGAGTCGTCAGCTCAATCAGCGGCTCGTTCAGCCGACCGAGATAGCTGATAAAGGCATACAGCACCCCAACCTCAATGGTTCCCGTGGCGCTGAAGCCAAAGAGCATCAGCAGCCCGCACAGCACCAGCGTCGAGAACAGGCTGAGCAACGGGCGCAGCAGGAAGCCGTCGAGACGCAGCGTTTGCATACGCGCCAGATAGTGGGCATAGCTGGCCTCGCGCATCCGCTCGCCGAACCGCGCCTGCTGGCGGAACTGCTGGATAACGCCCATGCCGTTAATGACTTCATTAAAGCCGTCGTTGATGTCCGCCAGCCAGGCGCGCACCCGCCGGACGATAGGCGTGCTGTAGCGCTGATAGATCATCATGACGATCAGCACCGCCGGGAAAATCGCCAGCGCCACCAGCGCCATGCGCCAGTCGAGGCTGAACATCGCCACCAGCATTGCGCCAATCAGCGCCGCGCTGCGCAGCACCGTCGCCACCACGGTGACGTAGAGATCGCGGATCACCTCGGTGTCGTTAGTCACCCGGGAGATAAGCTGCCCGACCGGCTGAGTATCGAATTCACTAAGCGGCTGGCGCAGCGCGGCGTCCATCACGTCGCTACGCAGCTGCTGAACGACGCCGACGGCGGCGCGGTTAAACAGCAACGACTGGTTGTAGTGCAGCGTCGCCGCGAGGATCTGCAGGCCGATATAGGCCACCGCGAGGCCGCTAACCAGCTTCAGCGGCAGCGAATTCTTCGCCACCATATTGTCGATGAAATAGCTGATCAGCAGCGGGCCGCTAACTTCAGCCGCCGCCGCAACCCACATCATTCCTACCGCAATCAGCAGCGGCCTGCGCCACGGCGAGCCGTAGACCAGCAGGCGTTTTAAGGTCGGCCAGAGTTCGGTAAAACTACGCATCGGCAGCCTCCTCAAGTTCATGAGGGGCGTCATCCAGCGCCGCCTCCAGCTGCTGATAGCGGTACATATCGCGATACCAGCCCGGCTGCGCTGCCAGCACCTCATGGCGGCCGCGCTGGGCAATATGACCATGCTGCATGACCAGAATTTCGCTGGCTTCCGTCAATGCCGATAGTCGATGGGCGCTGATGATCACCGTCCGGCCTTCTCCCCACTGCCGCAGGTTATACAGTATCTGGTGCTCCGTACGGCCGTCTACCGCCGACAGGGCATCGTCGAGAATCAGGATCTCCGCCTCCAGCAGCAGCGCGCGAGCAATGGAGATGCGCTGTTTCTGCCCACCGGACAGCATCACGCCGCGTTCGCCCACCTCGGTCTCATAGCCCTGGGGCAGACGCAGAATATCCTCGTGAACGCTGGCGAGGCGCGCCACCCGCTCAATTTGCTCAGCCGTCGCCTCGGGCCTGCCGAGCGCGATGTTGTTTGCCACGGTGTCGGAAAACAGGAACGGCGTCTGATTGACCACCGCCAGCCGACCGCGCCAGCTGTCCAGCTGTAGCCGGGTTAAAGGAATATCATGAAAACGAATATCCCCCTGGGTGACGTCGAAGTGGCGCTGTATCAGCGCCAGAATAGTGCTTTTCCCCGAGCCGGTTGGCCCGCAGATACCAAGCATTTGCCCCGGCTGCAGCACAAAATTGACCTTTTCCAGCGAGGGTTTGTTGGCCTGAGGATAGATAAACTCGCGCACGGCAACGTTAAGCATGCCGCGCCCTTCCGGCGCCGTTTCGCTGCCGTCTTTGACCGCCGGCGCCTCTTCCAGCATCGTGCGAATTCGGCTATAGGCCGCGCTGCCGCGCTCGACGATATTAAACATCCACGCCAGCGCCAGCATGGGCCAAATCATCAGCCCCAGATACATGACAAAGCTGGTGAGCTGACCCAGGGTCATGCTGCCCTGCAGCACCATCCAGCTCCCGCCGCCGATCGCCAGCAGATTGGCGGTCCCGATAGCGATATAGATCGTCGGGTCAAAGCGCGCATCGATGCGCGCCACGCGCATATTTTTCTTACCGGTATCCTCCGCATCGGCCGCGAACTGCGCCGACTGCCGGTCTTCCAGGCCAAAGGCTTTAATCATGCGGATACTGGTCAGGCTTTCCTGGGTTCGGTCGTTGAGGCTTGAGAACGCCGCCTGCGCCACGCGGAAACGCTCGTGCAGGGCATCGCCGTTGCGCTTAATCACCAGCGCCATCACCGGCATCGGCAGCAGCGCCAGCAGCGTGAGCTGCCAGCTGATTTGCGTCGACATCACGATCAGCACCGCGCAGCCCATCACCAGTGAATCCACCAGCGTCAGCACGCCCTCCCCCGCGGCGAAGACCACCCGGTCAACGTCGTTGGTGGCGCGGGCGATCAGGTCGCCGGTGCGGTGGCGCAGGTAGAAGGCCGGATGCTGGCGGCTCAGCTGGCGATAAAAATCTTCCCGCAGCTCGACGGCCAGCTGATAAGAGGCGCCAAACAGTAGCACGCGCCAGACATAGCGCAGGAGGTAAACCATTATCGCGATAAGTACCAGCACGCCAACCCACATCCACACCTTTTCAGCGGTGTAATGTTCTTTGGTGACGCCATCAACCACAATCCCCACCACCTTAGGTGGAATCAGCTGTAAAACGGCGATAATGGCCAGTAGAGCAATAGCGCCGAGATAACGGCGCCACTCCCGGCGAAAGTACCAGCTAAGTTGAGCAAATAATCGCAAGCAGTTAAATCCTGAGTGTATAAATCGTCGCGGCAAACGCCGTTAATCAATCGGTAAGGCCGTGGTGTATTTTATCTGTTCCATCGCGAAACTCGAAGTAACATCAGAGAGTCCCGGAACGCTGTTCACCAGTCGTTTATAAAAATCGTCGTAGCGTTTCATATCCGCGACCTGGACCCGCAGCAGGTAATCATACTCCCCCGCCATGCGCCAGAAGCCGAGAACTTCCGCCATTTGCGTCACCTCGCTCACGAAGCGGCAGTACCAGTCGCTGCTGTGGTGCTGGGTCTTTATCAGCACAAAGGCCGTCAGGCTAAGACCGAGTTTTTCTGCATCCAGCAGCGCGACCCGCTCGCGCAGGATACCCTCATCTTCCAGCCGCTTCAGCCGTTTCCAGCAGGGCGTGGTGGTCAGATTAACGGCATCAGCCAACGCCTGCAAAGAAAGGGTGCAGTCTGTCTGCAGCAAAGAAAGCAGCTTGCGGTCAATTTTATCTAACATAGGTCACCAATAGAGAAAATTTTACTCCTTTCATTGTAATTCAAAGGCTAAATAGCAACAATCTTTCCTTCAACTTCCTTTAAGCTGGGCACAAAATGACAAACAGGAAATGAAGATGAACAGCGCCTGGGTAAAACACGCCATTAGCGAAATCAACGCCGACTATCAGCGCTCCGCCGACACGCACCTTATTCGCCTGGCGCTGCCCGGATTCCCCGGGATCCAGATCTACCTGAAGGATGAAAGTACCCATCCCACCGGCAGCCTGAAGCATCGCCTGGCGCGCTCGCTCTTCCTTTATGGCCTGTGCAATGGCTGGATTAAAGAAGGGACGACGATTATCGAATCGTCTTCCGGCTCGACCGCGGTGTCTGAGGCCTACTTCGCCCGCCTGCTGGGCCTGCCGTTCATTGCCGTGATGCCCTCCTGTACGGCGAAGCGCAAAATCGAACAGATCGAGTTTTACGGCGGTCGCTGCCATTTCGTGACCAGCGCCTGCGAAATCTACGCCGCGTCCGAAACCCTGGCTCGCGAACTGAACGGCCACTATATGGACCAGTTTACCTTTGCCGAGCGGGCGACCGACTGGCGAGGAAACAATAACATTGCCGACAGCATCTTCCGCCAGATGACCCATGAGCCGCATCCGCAGCCGTCATATATCGTGATGAGCGCGGGAACCGGCGGGACCTCGGCAACTATCGGCCGCTATATCCGCAGCCAGGGCTACGATACCCGGCTGATGGTGGTTGACCCGCAAAACTCGGTGTTTCTCGACTACTGGCAGACCCGCGATGCCAGCCTGCGCAGCCCGATCGGCAGCAAAATAGAAGGCATCGGCCGTCCGCGCGTCGAACCGTCATTTATCCCGGATGTGGTTGATGAAATGCTGCGCGTGCCGGATGCCGCCAGCGTCGCGACCGCCCTGTGGCTGGAAACGCTGCTGGGTCGTAAGGTTGGGGCTTCCACCGGCACCAATATGTGGGGCGTGCTGGAACTTGCCGTACGCATGCGCGCCGAAGGGCGGACCGGCTCGATTGTGACCCTGCTCTGCGATAGCGGCGAACGCTACCTCGAAAGCTATTACGATTCCCGGTGGGTGGCGGCCAATATCGGCGACATCACGCCGTGGCAGGCGCAAATTGCGGCAAGAGTGGCAGCGCAATAAAAAAAGCCAGGCTTAATGCATCATCACGAGCATAGGCCTGGCTTGCTGGAATGGTCTGATTATTCGGGGGAATAAGGAAGATCGGGATTATCCAGCCAATGCGTTAAAAAATGGGAAACGGCCTGGTTGCGGCAGTCTCCAATAACCGGTAAATGCGGCAGCTCTGCCTTAAGCTGCGCCATTGCGTTGCCCATAATCACCCCGCGCCCGACGCTGCCCAGCATCTCGCGATCGTTCATCGCGTCACCAAACGCCATGCAATCCTGCAGCGTCAGGCCAAGATGCTGGCTAAGTACCGCCAGCGCCGCGCCTTTATTACAGCCATTCGGCAGCACTTCCAGGCAATCAACGGCCGAGAAACACATATGTGCGCGATCGCCTAAGGTTTCAGTAAGCTGAACTTTCAGCCGCTGGAGATCCTGATGATCGCCGCAGAAGCACACTTTGGTGACCTCGTGCGCCGGCATGCGTTTTAAATCACAGATGTGGTAGCGGAAGCCGCTAAAGATATGCGCCTGCAGCAGCTCGGGGATCGCCTGCCCGGTAAACCAACCGCCGTCATTGAATACGTGCATGCTGGCCGTCGTATCCCAGACGCTGTGCAGAACGAGCTCAGCAACGCCCGGCTCCAGATCGCATTGATGCAGCACCTCTCCCTCCAGGGAGTGAATGCGCGTGCCGTTGCCGGTGATAAGGAACGCATCGAGCGCAAACTCGCCGATCACATGGCGCATTTCCAGAGCATGGCGACCGGTGGCAAAGGTCAGGGTAATGTCGCGTTCACGCAGGCGCTTCAAGGTCGCAAGCGTGAGTTCTCCCAGACGATGGTCCGGCATTAACAGCGTACCGTCCATATCAAATGCGGCGAGTCTTGCCATGTTTTGCTCCCGGAGGTGAGGTGGGTTTTGCTTGTGTTCCAGTATTGCCTGAGATATACGGAAGTAATAGTGAATAGATATTTTTTATTGTTCCGGGTTTATAAACCACGCTTGCGCAGGCCCCAAATGGACGAGGCCGAAGGATGGGTCGGGTAATCGCCGCAAGCAATACAAGCAACATAACCAGCGCAGAGACAGCCTTGTCAGGTGAAGTGAATATACACAAAATCATTCGGCCTGCATCAAGGCGGCAAGTACGCGAATCCCAGGAGCTTACGCCAGTAAGTGACTGGTGTGAGCAATCGTAAGCAGCACAAGCAACAAGACCAACACAACCAGCGCAGAGACAGCCTTGTCAGGTGAAGTGAATATACACAAAATCATTCGGCCTGCATCAAGGCGGCAAGTGCGCGAATCCCCAAGAGCTTACGCCAGTAAGTGACTGGGGTGAGCAATTGCAAGCAACACAGAGATTGCCTTGTCAGGTGAGGTGAATATACACAAAATCATTCGGCCTGCATCAAGGCGGCAAGTACGCGAATCCCAGGAACTTATGCCAGTAAGTGACTGGGGTGAGCAATTGCAAGCAACACAGAGATTGCCTTGTCAGGTGAGGTGAATATACACAAAATCATTCGGCCTGCATCAAGGCGGCAAGTGCGCGAATCCCCAGGAGCTTACGCCAGTAAGTGACTGGGGTGAGCAAGCGCAGCCAACGCAGAGGCAGGTTGAAGGATGAAGTGTATATGAGATTACTGAACAGGCTGAACCAATACCAGCGCCTCTGGCTGCCCTCTTCCGGCGCCCCGCAGCAGGTCACCGTTGGCGAGCTGGCGGAGCGCTGTTTTTGCAGCGAACGCCATATCCGCACGCTGTTGCGCCAGGCGCAGGACGCCGGCTGGCTGAGCTGGCAGGCCAGCTCCGGGCGTGGAAAGCGCGGCACACTTCTTTTTCACACCTCGCCAGAGATGCTGCGTAACGAGATGATGGAGCTGGCGCTAAATAGCGGACAGCAGAAAAATGCGCTGGAGCTGGCCCAGCTGGCGCCGGTCGATCTTAAAGCGCTGCTGTCGCCGTTCCTCGGCGGCCAGTGGCAGAACAATACGCCGACCCTGCGTATCCCCTACTATCGCCCGCTCGAACCGCTGCGGCCCGGCTTTTTACCCGGCCGGGCGGAGCAGCACCTCGCCGGGCAGATATTTTCCGGTTTACTGCGTTTTGATGCGCAAAGTACCTGCCCGATGGGGGACCTGGCTCATCACTGGCAAGTCTCGGCAGACGGATTGCGTTGGCATTTTTACATCCGCTCGACGCTGTTCTGGCACAACGGCGACCCGATAGAGACCCCTCAGCTACGGCAGCGTCTGCTGATGCTGCTCAATATACCGGCATTGCGTACGCTCTTCGCCAGCATCAGCCGGATTGATGTTACCCACGCTCAGCGCCTGACTATCACGCTGCATCGCCCGGATTACTGGCTGCCGTTTCGCCTTGCCAGCTATTGCAGCGTCCTCGCGCATCCCGACGATCCGACGATCGGCAGTGGCCCGTTTCGCCTCAAGCTGCTGAGTCCAGAGCTGGTGCGGCTGGAGAATCATCCCCGCTATCATCTGAATCATCCGCTCATCCAGGCCGTCGAATATTGGATCACTCCGCAGCTTTTTGAGCAGGATTTAGGCACCAGCTGCCGTCATCCGGTGCAGATAGCGATTGGCGATGCCGATGAGCTGGCTCATCTTCGTCAGGTCAGCAACAGCATTAGCCTGGGCTTTTGCTACCTGACGCTGCGCCAAAGCCCTCGTCTGAGTAAAGCCCAGGCCCAGCGGCTGGTGGCGCTTATTCATCGCTCCTCGCTGCTGGAAACGCTGCCGCTGGACGAAGATCTGATTACCCCCAGCAACGAAGTGCTGCCCGGATGGTCAATTCCGCAGGAGCCTGAAAACCGCCAGGTCGCGCTGCCCGAACGGCTTACCCTGCTCTACCATCTGCCGGTTGAGCTGCATACGATGGCCGAACAGCTACGTCAGCGGCTGAGCGAACTCGGCTGTGACCTGACGCTTATTTTTCACGATGCCAAAAACTGGGACGGCTGCCAGGAACTGGCGCGGGCGGATTTGATCATGGGCGATCGCCTGATCGGTGAAGCGCCGGAATATACCCTGGAGCAGTGGCTACGCTGCGACAGCATGTGGCCAAACCTGCTGACCGGGGCGCAGTATGCTCATTTGCAGGCAACGCTTGATGCGGTACAGATGCAGCCGGATGAGCGCAGCCGTAACGATGCCTTGCGTAACGTATTCAACAGGTTGATGGACGATGCCATCATGACGCCGCTGTTCAATTATAATTATCGCATTAGCGCTCCGCCGGGGGTTAACGGCCTGCGCCTTAACGCGCGCGGCTGGTTCGATTTCGCCAGCGCCTGGCTGCCGGCTTCATCGCCGTGATGAAGCTGGTCGCCGCGCTCATCAAGCGCTACCATACCGCTTTCATTTTAATAGCCAGGAATGACCATGAAACGCGCCGTAGTTGTCTTCAGCGGAGGACAAGATTCAACGACCTGTCTGGTGCAGGCTCTGAAACAGTATGACGAAGTGCACTGCGTCACTTTTGACTATGGGCAGCGCCACCGCGCAGAAATCGACGTCGCTCGCGAGCTGGCGCTAAAGCTGGGCGCCGTCGCTCATAAAGTGCTGGACGTGACCCTGCTTAACGAACTTGCCGTGAGCAGCCTGACCCGCGACAGCATTCCGGTTCCGGACTACGAACCGGACGCCAGCGGGATTCCGAATACCTTCGTTCCCGGGCGTAATATCCTCTTTTTAACCCTGACGGCGATCTACGCTTATCAGGTTAAAGCCGAAGCGATTATCACCGGCGTTTGCGAGACCGACTTCTCCGGCTATCCAGACTGTCGGGACGAGTTCGTGAAAGCGCTCAACCACGCCGTTAATCTAGGCATGGCAAAAGATATCCGCTTTGAAACGCCGCTGATGTGGCTCAACAAGGCTGAGACCTGGGCGCTGGCCGACTACTGGGGCCAGCTGGAGCTGATCCGTACCGAAACCCTGACCTGCTATAACGGAATTAAGGGTGACGGCTGCGGGCAGTGTGCCTCCTGTAACCTGCGCGCCAATGGCCTGAATCAGTACCAGGACGATAAGGTCGGCGTCATGGCGCTGATGAAGCAAAAAACAGGGTTGCAGTAAGCATCGCCAGACGCTTCCCCCGCTCGCGCTTCGCTTAGCGGGGTTACAGGTCCATATTAGGGTCGGCGCGTGGCGGGAAATATGCGCGCCGGCCCTTGCCGCTACAGCTCCATCTGCTCGAGCTTTTCGCGCAGCTCACCGTCCAGCGGCAGCGCCTTCTGAGTTTTCAAATCGATACAGACAAAGGTAATCATCGCATCGGCGACCACTTCCCCTTCGGGGTTCAGGGTTACCGTCTGGCTTAATGTGCCGCTTTTGCCATTCAGCTGCTGCAGGTGGCTGGTGACGGTTAGCACATCTCCGAGGACCGCCGGACGGCGATAGTTAATATTAATGTTCACGACCACAAACGCGATATTGCGCGCGGTGAGCCAGTGGAACGCCGCGCTGTTTTCCAGGCCATCCCAGCGCGCCTCCTCGAGGAATTCGAGATAGCGGGCATTATTAACGTGCTGGTAAACATCCAGGTGATAGCCGCGAACTTTGATTTGTGTCTGCATAGCGCAAGTGCCTTCGTCTTATTATCATTGATGAGGTAAGAGGTCACACCACTTGTGTAACCTCTTTAGTCTGGCAAAGATTTACGCTGCTGCAACCCCCCGATGCAAAATTACAAGGTCAGATGTGACAGGTTGCGCTCTACCAGCGCATGCCCCATTCCGGGAACCTGTTTGAGATCGTCGATAGTTTTAAACGGCCCGAACTCTTCGCGATAGCTCACAATCCCCTGCGCTTTCTTCAGACCGACGCCGTTCAGCGCCTCCATCAGGTCCTGCGCGCTGGCGCTATTGATGCTGACCTTCCCCGACCCAGACTCCGCCACTTTGGCTGAGTCGGGCGCTTTAGCCCGCAGGCTCTCCTTACCTGTCGCCACCGACGCCTTACCGTCGGCAGGCGCCCCCCAGCGCTATCGGGCTTCCCGCAGCGCAAAGTAATGCGGCGGCAACAACGAACGCTTTAACTCTTGGTTTCATGCTGTGTTCTCCTTTTTTGTAGACAGCAAGGCCACGATAGCGAGCGGAAAAAAGGAGTACAAAAGGCGAATGCCAGAAATGGAAAAGGCCGCGAAAGCGGCCTTTGGGGATTGCATTACGTTACTTGCTTTTGCGAGTGCTCGCGAAATTACTGCTGCTGGTCGACAATATCGCCGAGCTTAATTTTCGCTGATTTACGCAGGCTGCTCATCAGCGCTTCGAAAGCAATCTGGGCATTGTTTTGCGTAATACCCTGCACCATAGCTTGTTTCTGCTCAGCCGGCATGTCGCCTGCTTTAACGGCATCCAGAGCCAGCAGTACCACGTTACCGTTCGCATCGCTGCCCACGCCGTAGCTTGCTTTACCTTCCTGCGGCAGCGGCAGAGCGAACGCGGCCTGGCTCAGCGGATCCTGACCGGTACGCGCCAGCGTCTGCGCCGCACCAAAGCTTAAGCCCGCGGCCTTCATCGCGTCATCGCCTTTGCCGTCTTTCAGGGCAGCCAGCAGTTTGTCCGCATCGAGCTTAGCCTGCTGCTCAGCTTTGGTGTGCTTAACGATATCGGTAACCTGCGCTTTGACTTCCGCCAGCGGTTTAACGGCTTCCGCTTTGTGCTCGCTGATGCGCAGCACAAAGGCGCGGTCGCCATCAACGGTGATGATATCGGAGTTGCTTCCCGGTGCGCCGTTTTCGCCCACCAGGCCACCGTTAAAGATAGCGTCGGAGACCGGCTTAAAGTTCAGCTCTTCCGGCAGGTTGTCGTGTCCGAACCAGCCCGTTTCGACAACTTTAACGTCCGCTGCCTGTGCTGCGCCGGCCAGAGATTCGTTATCGTTGCTGGCGGCATCGCTCACCTTCTGCTGCAGCGCGTAGTACGCATCAAGCGCTTTTTCCTGCTTAACTTTCGCTGCGATATCCGCACGAACGTCGGCCAGCGGTTTAACCTGCGCAGGCTGAACGTCAGCCAGGCGCACGACCAGGAAACCCACGGAAGATTTGATCACGCCGGAGAGCTGACCTTTTTCTTTCAGCCCGGCATCTTTCAGCTCGGGAACCGTTGCCGCATCTTCCAGCCAGCCCATATCGCCGCCGTTGCGGGCAGAGATAATGTCGGTAGATTTTTCTTTCGCCAGCGTCGCGAAATCGGCGCCTTTTTTCAGTTCGTCCAGTACGGCCTGCGCATCAGCTTCGGTCTTCGTCTGAATCACGCTGTAGCGGTTACGCTGCGGCTGAGTGAACTGATCCTGATGCTGGTCGTACCAGGATTGAATTTCCGCGTCAGAAGCGTTCTCCTGCATGCTCGCTGCATCCATTTTGATGTAGCTCACGCGGAACTGCTCCGGCGCCATAAAGCGCGCCTGGTTCTGCTGATAGTAGGCCTCGACTTCCGCGTCGGTCACCGTCTGCTTCGCCGCCAGCGCGTTGACGTCAATCGTTGCTTCACGCACCACGCGCTGCTGAGAAACCAGCGCCGCCAGCTGATCGGATTCGCCCGACAGCATGAAGTCGGTACCGGCAACGGCGTTGATCAGCTGCTGAGTCGTCAGCTGGTTGCGCAATGCCTGGGCGTACTGGTCGGTGGTCATGCCCATCTGACTAACGATGCCGCCAAAACGTTCGTTATCAAATTTACCGTTAGACTGGAAGGCCTGGGTCTGGAAGATGGCCTGTTTCACCTGGGCATCGCTGACGCTCAGGCCGAGTTCACGCGCGTACTGGTCAAGCAGCGATTCGTCGATCAGGCGGTTCAGCACCTGCTGACGCATGGTTTTCATGTAGTTTTCGTTGGCCGCCAGTTCAGAGAACTGGTCGCCGAGCTGCTGCTGCATACGATTACGTTCGCTGGCAACGGCATTTTCAAACTGTGAGCGACCAATCTCCTGGTCATTAACTTTCGCGGCATAGTTGCTGCTGCCGCCAATCAGGTAACCACTCACCCCGGTCAAAATGAACGAGACAATGATGATACCGAAAATAATCTTGAGCACGACGCTGTTGGCGGCCGTGCGTAGGTTGTCCATCATGGTGTAACAACGCTCCGCTGTAGATGACTTTAGCTCGCGCAGCATAGCACGTGATGGCCGCCGCGCGTGAGGACCTATTTTGACAAGAAAATGGGGTGATTGTCAGCCCACAAGTGTACGCAAACACAGATAAAGTCGCGTTCTGGACAAATAAAAAAGGCACATCTCGCGATGCGCCCTTGTACTTCGTCAAATTCCCTGACGGGAAGCCGATCAGTTGACCGCGTCTTTCAGCGCTTTACCAGCACGGAAACCCGGAACTTTAGCAGCGGCAATAGTAATTTCTTTACCTGTTTGCGGGTTGCGACCGGTACGGGCAGCACGCTCTTTAACAGCAAAAGTACCAAAACCTACCAGCGCAACGTCATCCCCAGCCTGCAGAGATTCAGTAACAGAAGCAATTAAAGCATCTAACGCACGTCCGGCTGCAGCTTTAGAAATGTCCGCACCCGCAGCAATTTTGTCAATCAGTTGAGATTTATTCACTGTTCTCTTCCTCTCTTTATAATTTATATCGCACCAGAATCCTTCGTGGCGCGACCGCGCAGCAGTTATATCAGGACTGTCATGCCCTTACAACAGAGTTGTAGATGACCCCCTGCCAGCGATCTAAGTTAGCTACACAAAAAAAGGCTGGCAAGCACGAATTTACTTACCAGCCCTACTTTTCTTAGCGCAATTTGCGCGAAATCACTATTTCGCCGTGGCAACCTGCATGCCGAACGGCTCGTTCTGCAGCGCAAGTGTCAGAACTTCTTCGATTCGTTTCACCGGATGGATATCTAAATCGGCGATAACGTTATCTGGAATTTCTTCAAGGTCACGTTTGTTTTCGTCAGGAATCAGAACAGTCTTAATGCCGCCGCGGTGTGCCGCCAGCAGTTTTTCCTTCAGTCCACCGATTGGCAGCACCTGGCCACGCAGGGTAATTTCCCCGGTCATGGCAACATCTGCGCGTACCGGATTGCCCGTCAGACAGGAGACCAGCGCGGTACACATCGCAATACCGGCGCTTGGGCCATCTTTCGGCGTCGCCCCTTCCGGAACGTGGACGTGGATATCACGTTTTTCGTAGAAATCTGAGTTAATACCCAGTTTATCCGCACGAGAACGCACCACGGTCAGCGCTGCCTGAATGGACTCCTGCATCACTTCGCCGAGCGAACCGGTGTAGGTGAGCTTGCCTTTACCCGGAACGCAGGCGGTTTCGATGGTCAGCAGATCGCCGCCCACTTCCGTCCACGCCAGGCCGGTCACCTGACCTACGCGGTTTTCGCTATCCGCACGACCGTAGTCAAAGCGCTGAACGCCGAGGAAGTCGTGCAGGTTATCGCCGTTGATGGTGATGTGCTTGAGCGATTTATCCAGCAGCAGCTGTTTAACCGCCTTACGGCACAGTTTGGAGATTTCACGCTCCAGGCCACGCACGCCCGCTTCACGGGTGTAATAGCGAATGATGCCGACGATCGCGCTGTCTTCAACGGTCAGTTCGCCTTTCTTCAGCGCGTTACGCTCAATTTGCTTCGACAGCAGATGCTGTTTTGCGATGTTCAGCTTTTCATCTTCGGTATAGCCGGAGAGACGAATCACTTCCATACGGTCAAGCAGCGGCGCCGGGATATTCATGGAGTTAGAGGTCGCCACAAACATCACGTCGCTCAGATCGTAGTCCACTTCCAGGTAGTGGTCGTTAAAGGCCACGTTCTGTTCAGGATCCAACACTTCCAGCAGAGCCGATGCCGGATCGCCGCGCATGTCGGAGGACATTTTGTCGATCTCATCAAGCAGGAACAGCGGGTTTTTAACCCCCACCTTCGCCATTTTCTGGATCAGTTTACCCGGCATTGAGCCGATGTAGGTCCGGCGGTGACCGCGAATTTCCGCTTCATCACGCACGCCGCCCAGCGCCATACGCACGTATTTACGTCCGGTGGCTTTGGCGATGGATTGACCCAGAGAGGTTTTACCTACCCCCGGCGGCCCAACCAGGCACAGGATCGGCCCTTTGAGCTTATTCACGCGGCTCTGCACTGCGAGGTACTCAAGAATACGATCCTTCACGCGTTCCAGACCGTAGTGGTCGGTATCGAGGATCTCCTGAGCCTGGCGCAGATCTTTTTTGACCTTGCTGCGGGCGTTCCACGGCACCTGAACCATCCAGTCGATGTAGCCGCGTACGACGGTGGCTTCCGCCGACATCGGCGACATCATCTTCAGCTTTTGCAGTTCCGCTTCGGTTTTTTCTTTAGCCTCTTTCGGCATTTTCGCCGCGTCGATTTTACGCTTCAACGCTTCGTTTTCGTCCGGGGCATCGTCCATCTCGCCGAGCTCTTTCTGGATGGCCTTCATCTGCTCATTCAGATAGTACTCACGCTGGGACTTTTCCATCTGCTTTTTAACGCGGTTGCGAATGCGTTTCTCAACCTGCAGCAGATCGATTTCTGATTCCATCATCGCCATCAGATACTCCAGACGTTCGTTAACGTCGGACATCTCCAGCACGGACTGTTTGTCCGCCAGCTTCAGCGGCATGTGCGCCGCGATGGTGTCAGCCAGACGCGCGGGATCGTCGATGCTATTCAGCGACGTCAGCACTTCTGGTGGGATTTTTTTGTTCAGCTTGATGTAGCCTTCAAACTGACCGATAGCTGTGCGAACCAGGACTTCCTGCTCGCGCTCTTCAATAGCAGGCGATTCAAGGTACTCCGCTTTCGCTGAAAAATGCTCGCCGTCATCGGATAACGCGGAAATACGCGCCCGCTGCAGGCCTTCAACCAGCACTTTTACCGTGCCATCAGGCAGCTTCAGCATCTGTAAAATTGACGCCACGGTCCCGACGGTGAAAAGATCATTTACACCCGGCTCATCCGTTGAAGCTTCTTTCTGCGCAACCAGCATGATTTTTTTATCATGGTCCATAGCCGCTTCAAGACAACGGATAGATTTTTCCCGCCCTACAAACAGGGGTATGACCATGTGCGGATAAACCACCACATCGCGCAACGGCAATACGGGGATTTCAATGCGTTCAGAACGCTCAGGATTCATAGAGCTCTCTCTTAGTTTAAAGTCCGCCAGGTAGCCAGCGGCACGACTCTTGATCGCGTCGCCGTTAATATGTAATCCAGTATATGGGGATGTAATCCACACATTCAACGGCAGGAATGCAGGAAAAATAAAAGGGGAGATAAAATCCCCCCTTTTTGGTTAACTGCTTGAGCGAGTTGGCTAATTATTCACCAGACGCCTGCTGCGCTTCCGGTTTCCCGTAAATCAGCAGCGGCTTGCTTTGCCCGTCGATAACCGAGGCGTCGATCACCACTTTTTCGACGTCTTCCATCGACGGAAGGTCGTACATGGTATCGAGCAGGGCCGCTTCTACGATAGAACGCAGGCCACGGGCGCCGGTTTTACGCGCCATCGCTTTCTTGGCGATAGCGTCCAGCGCTTCATCACGGAACTCCAGCTCAGCGCCTTCAAGATTGAACAGCGCCTGATACTGCTTGGTCAGGGCGTTTTTCGGCTCTTTCAGGATCTGAATCAGCGCGTCTTCGCTCAGCTCATTCAGCGTTGCGACCACCGGCAGACGGCCGATAAACTCAGGGATCAGACCAAACTTGATCAGATCTTCCGGCTCAACCTGGGACAGCAGCTCGCCTTCGCTGGCCTTGTCGGACTTAGCTTTAACCGTCGCGCCGAAACCAATTCCAGAACCGGTCTCTACGCGATGAGAAATCACTTTATCCAGGCCGGCAAACGCACCGCCGCAGATAAACAGGATCTTGGAGGTATCAACCTGCAAGAACTCCTGCTGCGGGTGTTTGCGCCCGCCCTGAGGCGGAACGGCGGCAATGGTGCCTTCGATAAGCTTCAGCAGCGCCTGCTGCACGCCTTCACCGGAAACATCGCGGGTAATCGACGGGTTATCCGATTTACGGGAAATTTTGTCGATTTCATCGATATAAACGATGCCGCGCTGCGCTTTCTGCACGTCGTAATCGCATTTCTGCAGCAGTTTCTGGATGATGTTTTCGACGTCCTCACCCACATAACCGGCTTCGGTCAGGGTGGTGGCGTCAGCCATGGTGAACGGTACATCCAGCAGGCGAGCCAGCGTTTCCGCCAGCAGGGTCTTACCGGAGCCCGTTGGCCCAATCAGCAGAATGTTGCTTTTACCCAGCTCCACGCCGTTGCTGGTATCGCCATTGCGCAGGCGCTTGTAGTGGTTGTATACCGCTACTGCCAGCACTTTTTTCGCCGGTTCCTGGCCGATAACGTAATCGTCAAGATGGTGGCGAATCTCGTGTGGAGTCGGCAGTGCACTGCGCTCGCGATGCGGCGCGACTTCTTTAATCTCTTCGCGAATGATGTCGTTACATAAATCAACGCATTCGTCGCAGATATACACGGATGGCCCGGCAATCAGCTTACGCACTTCATGCTGGCTTTTGCCGCAAAAAGAGCAATACAACAATTTGCCCGATCCATCTTTGCGTTTATCTGTCATGAGTCCAAACCTCTTATTAAGTTCTTTGTGCCGCACACGACGACGCAAATGCCATTCTCAGGCGCAAGCCGCTGGTAAGCGTTGTGCCGTCCTACTTCAGACAAGTATAGCGGCCCCCTTGCGCCAGGGGCATCAATTACGATGGGTCAAAATGGAATCGACCAGGCCGTATTCCACCGCTTCAGCTGCAGAAAGGAAGCGGTCACGCTCGGTGTCGCGCTCGATCTGCTCAAGGGATTGACCCGTATGGTGTGCCATCAGTTCATTCATGCGCCCCTTCACTTTCAGGATTTCACGGGCGTGAATTTCGATATCCGTTGCCTGACCCTGATAGCCGCCCAGCGGCTGGTGGATCATCACGCGGGAGTTCGGCAGGCAGAAACGCTTGCCTTTCGCCCCTGCGGTCAGCAGGAACGCGCCCATGGACGCAGCCTGGCCCATACAAATGGTGCTCACGTCAGGCTTGATGAACTGCATGGTGTCGTAAATCGACATCCCGGCGGTAATCACCCCGCCCGGAGAGTTAATGTACAGGTAAATGTCTTTTTCCGGGTTTTCTGCTTCCAGAAAAAGCATCTGCGCCACGATCAGGTTCGCCATGTGGTCTTCCACCTGGCCGGTCAGAAAAATGACGCGCTCCTTGAGCAGACGGGAATAGATATCAAAAGAACGTTCACCGCGCGAGGTCTGTTCGATGACCATCGGCACCAGGGCCATATGGGGTGCAAAGTTATCTCGTTCGCCACTGTATGACATTTCCGTCTCCTGGATTAATTTTGAATAAACCTGCTGCACTGATTGTAACCTTATGGACGGATTATCAGCCAGAGTCTTCTGCCCGTCATCATGTGAATTACTGCTGCTTAAGCTGAATTCCTGCGTCCTCAACGATGGCGGACAGACACGCTTCGTCATTATGCATGATTTCACGCGTGCAGTTACGTTCCCCGGTAATGGGGGCGACGTCGCCATAATTCAAGCATAACAATCTTTTGTCGTAACGCTATCACTGAAATCGGCTTTTCGCACTCGCCCTAACGCTATCATTGTTCTAAAAAAAAACCCGCAGCCTCTCGGCAACGGGTTTTGCTCGAACCTTATAACCGCCGGGCGAAATTACGCCTGCTGGTTCATCAGTTCGCTGAAGGAGGTCGCTTTCTCGGATACTTTAGCTTTCGCCAGTACCGCTTCAACAGCCTGCTCTTCCAGAGCGACGTTACGCATGTTATCCATCAGTTCGTTGTTTTTGCTATAGAACTCAACAACTTCTTTCGGATCTTCGTAAGCAGAAGCCATCTCTTCGATCAGGCCTTTCACGCGATCTTCGTCAGCTTTCAGCTCGTTGGTACGAATCACTTCGCCCAGCAGCAGGCCAACAACAACGCGGCGTTTAGCCTGCTCTTCGAACAGCTCACGCGGCAGTTCCAGAGCCTGGTTTTCGTTACCGCCAAAGCGCTGAGCAGCCTGACGACGCAGAACGTCGATTTCGCTGTCGATCAGTGCTGCAGGAACGTCGATTTCGTTAGCCTTCACCAGGCCTTCGATAGCCTGAGTCTTCACGCGGTTACGCACGGCGCCTTTCAGCTCGCGATCCATGTTTTTACGCACTTCAGCGCGCAGACCTTCTACGGAACCATCTTCAACGCCAAAACGTTTGATGAATTCTGCAGTCAGTTCCGGCAGCTCACGCTCTTCCACTTTCTTCAGGTTAATAACGAACTTAGCCGCTTTACCTTTCAGAGTTTCCGCGTGGTATTCTTCCGGGAAGGTCACTTCGATAGTGAACTCTTCGCCAGCTTTGTGGCCTTTGATACCGTCTTCAAAGCCCGGGATCATACGACCCTGGCCCATCGCCAGTACGAAATCAGAGGCTTTGCCGCCTTCGAACTCTTCGCCATCAACAGAACCGCTGAAGTCGATGGTTACACGGTCTTCTGCATCAACAGCGCCGTCTTTGTCTTTCCAGTTCGCCTGCTGCTTACGCAGGGTGTCCAGCATGGTGTCGACGTCAGCTTCGGTCACTTCAACAACCGGTTTTTCAACTTCGATCGCGTCCAGACCCTGCAGTTCAACTTCCGGGTAAACTTCGAATTCTACCGCGTAGGTGAAGTCTTCACCCAGCTTGTATTCGCCCGGTACATAGTTCGGTGCGCCAGCCGGATTGATTTTCTCTTTGATGATCGCGTCAACGAAGTGACGGCTCATCAGATCGCCCAGCACGTCCTGGCGAACGGATGCGCCATAACGCTGAGCGACAACATTCATCGGCACTTTACCCTTGCGGAAGCCGTCAATGCGAACTTTTTTCGCTACGTTGACCAGCTCACTTTTGACAGCATTCTCGATGCTGTCAGCAGCGATAGTTATCGTTACACGGCGCCCAAGGCCCTGAGTGGTTTCAACTGAAACTTGCATCTTGTTACCTCAAAAAAATCACAGTGCTCGGTCAACTCTGGAAGCGCGTGTAGGTTGCTTCGCAGAACCGGGATGCCCTCTTCACTTCAGAAACACATTCCCTGTCGTCAGAATCATCCCGAAGACATTCATATAAGACGCGGCATTATAGCGGCATCACTTTTGTGAGTCGAGAACGGTTGTCGCCCACTGCTGCGGCATTTTTCACATTTCTCGCGCAAATTTACCTGTAAAAGTGACCATAGCGCACAATTTCCAGGCAAAATAAAACGGCCCGTAGGCCGTTTTCTGATAAATCTTCACGCAACATACTGGAAAAGCTCCAGCGGTTGCAAATGGGATTTCTACGCGATGCTTCCGGCTCCACGACAGGCAGGGGAAGCAAAGACGGTGTCCTGGAGTCCTTCCCACTCTTTAATCGTATAGGTATGCAGCGCCAGCGCGTGCACGGGGCCTGACAGCTCCTCGGTCAACGTACCGTAGATCATACGGTGACGGCTGAGAAAACGCTCGCCGGTGAAACGATCGCTCACCAACACCACTTTAAAATGACTTTCGGAGCCCGCGGGAACATTGTGGCGATAACTTTCATCCACGACTTCGAGATACACGGGGTCGAACGCTGCCCTAAGTTTTGCTTCGATCTGTTCACGTATCATCATGAATTTTCTCCTCCGACAACGCTGGGATGCCGCCATTCCTTTTAAATGTTAGCCGCTTTTACCGTTTCCATTACCGGAAAACAACAAAAAATTAGCATTTCTCTTATATTTTCATTCAAAAGTATCAAGTTTACTGGCTCTGTATGCCGTAATGTCCGTCTGGATCGCCATAAAAATGGGAAGAAGGCCAGAAAACGCACAACGCGATGAATTTACATACGTTGCCACTTCCCCTCGCCGTTGGCGATGTTATGATGACGGCAATTTCCTCATCACAACACCATGCCTTGAGACCCCTGAACATGTTTAAGAAAATTCTTTTCCCGCTGGTCGCAATGTTTATGCTGGCAGGATGCGCCACACCGCCGACCACTATTGATGTATCGCCGAAAATGTCCCTGCCGCAGCAGGACCCGAGCCTGATGGGCGTGACCGTCAGCATCAACGGCGCGGATCAGCGTCCGGATCAGGCCCTGGCCAAAGTGACCCGCGATAACCAGCAGGTGACGCTGACTGCCTCCCGCGATCTCCGCTTCCTGCTGCAGGAAGTGCTGGAGAAACAGATGACCGCGCGCGGCTATATGATTGGGCCGAACGGCGCCGTCGATCTGCAAATCATCGTGAATAAACTGTACGCCGACGTTTCCCAGGGCAACGTGCGTTACAACATCGCCACGAAAGCGGATATCGCCATCATCGCCACCGCGGCGAACGGCACGAAGATGACCAAAAACTATCGCGCAAGCTATTCCGTGGAAGGTGCATTCCAGGCCTCCAACCAGAATATTGCCAATGCTGTTAACAGCGTTCTGACCGACACTATCGCCGACATGGCGCAGGACACCAGCATCCACGACTTCATCAAGCAAAACGCGCGTTAATAAAATCACGGACCCGGCCAGCGGTCGGGTCCGTGCTACAGGCCCATGTCCAGTCACTACTTACGTATTTTTCAGCAGCCTAAATCAGCTATTTTGCTGATCCTTGGCTTTGCTTCCGGTTTGCCTCTCGCCCTCACCTCCGGCACGCTGCAGGCGTGGATGACCGTCGAGAATATAGATCTGAAAACCATCGGTTTCTTTTCGCTCGTCGGCCAGGCCTACGTCTTTAAGTTCCTTTGGTCGCCGGTGATGGACCGCTACACGCCGCCGTTTCTCGGCAGACGCCGCGGCTGGCTGCTGACGACCCAGTTTCTGCTGCTTATCGCCATCGCGGCTATGGGTTTCCTTGAACCCTCGACGCAGCTGCGCTGGATGGCGGCGCTGGCGGTAGTTATTGCCTTCTGTTCCGCCTCGCAGGATATCGTCTTCGACGCGTGGAAAACCGACATTCTGGCCGCCGAAGAGCGCGGAGCCGGCGCCGCGGTTAGCGTGCTGGGCTACCGTCTGGGCATGCTGGTTTCCGGCGGCCTGGCGCTATGGCTGGCCGACCGCTGGCTGGGCTGGCAGGGCATGTACTGGCTGATGGCCGCGCTGCTGATCCCGTGCATCATCGCCACCCTGCTGGCGCCGGAGCCTGACGACGCGATCCCGGTACCGAAAAGCCTTGAGCAGGCCGTCGCGGAACCGCTCCGCGATTTCTTCGGCCGCAACAACGCCTGGCTGATCCTGCTGTTAATCGTCCTTTATAAGCTCGGCGATGCTTTTGCAATGAGCCTGACGACCACCTTTTTGATCCGCGGCGTCGGTTTTGACGCCGGTGAGGTCGGGATGGTGAATAAAACGCTGGGGCTGTTTGCCACTATCATCGGCGCCCTGTACGGCGGCGTGTTAATGCAGCGCCTGACCCTGTTCCGCGCTCTGCTTATTTTCGGTCTGCTGCAGGGGGTCTCCAACGCCGGCTACTGGCTGCTGTCAATTACCGATAAGCATATTTACTCGATGGCCACGGCGGTATTTTTCGAAAATCTGTGCGGCGGGATGGGTACCGCGGCGTTTGTCGCGCTGTTAATGACGCTGTGCAATAAATCGTTCTCCGCCACCCAGTTTGCGCTGCTGTCGGCGCTCTCCGCCGTCGGGCGCGTGTACGTCGGGCCGATTGCCGGCTGGTTTGTTGAAGCCCACGGCTGGCCGACGTTTTATCTCTTCTCGGTCGTGGCGGCCGTTCCCGGCATCGTGCTGCTGCTTATCTGCAGGCGCACGCTGGAACATACCCAGCGCACGGAGAGGTTTATGCCGCGAACGCATTATCCGCAGGCCTATTCGCTGGCCCTGATCGTGCTGGCTATCGGCTGCGTCATGCTCGCGGTATGGCTGCTGCTGCTGGTGCTGAATGCCCTCGATTACACCTCGTTCTCCTTCTTATCCGGCCTGCTGGAGATTGCTGCGCTGACCGCCGTTGGCGGTATTTTGCTCGGCAGCCTTCTGGACTATCTGGCGCTGCGCAAAACGGAGCTGGTTTAGGGTAGCCGCGCCCTGCGGAGCGCGGCGCGGCTGGTCCGGGATACCCCGGCGGAGGGAATAAGCCGTTTTAATCACTAAACGTAATTATAACGGCTTATTAACGATTTTATATTTTCCTTTTTTCATTTGTTGTTTTGTGCGTTTTACATTTTGGGAAATTATTGACAACTTTTATTCAATTCATTAAATAATTTAAACGATTCAGCAAAGGCCGTTTATTTCGCCTCGCCGGCGATGTCTTTTATTTGATAATTAATTGTTAATTAGTTGTTCTATTTTCTCGACGTTTATACTCATTCCCCCATAAGTAACTTCATTCTTATCCCTTTCGTTATAGATCCAGCGCAAATCAGGCTTTGCAAGCGACAGCGTCACACTCGGTTACATATGTGACAAAGCAAGCAGAACCCACTAACACGGAACTGACACAGCTCCAATCATGTTTACAGTAATGCAACCTTCCCGTAAAATGCCCGCACACTTTAAGCGCCACCAGATTCCGTGGAATTGAGGTCGTTCAATGAGACTTAGGAAATACAATAAAAGTTTGGGATGGATGTCATTAATCGCAGGTACTGTATTACTCAGTGGTTGTGATTCTGCGCTCCTTGACCCAAAAGGACAGATTGGACTGGAGCAACGTTCTTTGATACTGACGGCCTTTGGCCTGATGATGATTGTCGTTATTCCCGCCGTCTTAATGGCAGTAGGATTTGCCTGGAAGTATCGCGCGAGCAATAAAGATGCGAAGTATAGCCCGAACTGGTCACACTCCAACAAAGTTGAAGCTGTGGTCTGGACGGTTCCTATCCTGATCATTCTGTTCCTGGCCGTTCTGACCTGGAAAACCACTCACGCATTAGAGCCAAGCAAACCGCTAGCTCACGAAGAGAACCCGATCGTCATCGAAGTTGTTTCGATGGACTGGAAATGGTTCTTTATCTATCCGGAACAGGGTATTGCTACCGTCAACGAAATCGCCTTCCCGGCGAACGTACCGGTACACTTCAAAGTGACCTCTAACTCCGTGATGAACTCGTTCTTTATCCCACGTTTAGGCAGCCAGATTTACGCAATGGCCGGGATGCAGACTCAGCTGCACCTCATCGCGAACGAAACTGGCACTTATGACGGTATCTCCGCCAGCTATAGCGGCCCGGGCTTCTCAGGAATGAAGTTCAAAGCTCTCGCCACGCCGGATCGTGCATCCTTCGATCAGTGGGTAGCGAAAGTAAAACAGTCTTCGAACACCATGGACTCCATGGCTGCCTTCGAAAAAGTGGCTGCGCCTAGCGAATACAACAAAGTGGAATACTTCTCTAACGTGAAGCCAGATTTGTTTAAAGACGTTATCGGCAAATTCATGTCTCACGGCAAGAGCATGGACATGTCCCAACCTGAAGGCGAGCACGCGGCGCACGAAGGAATGGAAGGCATGGACATGAGCCACGCGGAAACCGCTCACTAAGGGACCGAGGAAGAAAACGATGTTCGGAAAACTAACACTGGATGCAGTGCCCTATCACGAACCTATTATCGTGATTACGGTAGCTGCAATCATCATCGGGGGACTGGCGCTTCTGGCGGCAATCACTTACTTCGGTAAGTGGTCCTACCTATGGAAAGAGTGGCTGACTTCGGTTGACCACAAACGACTCGGTATCATGTACGTCATCGTAGCAATCGTTATGCTGCTGCGTGGCTTTGCTGACGCCGTCATGATGCGTAGCCAGCAGGTGCTGGCCTCGGCCGGGGATGCGGGCTTCCTGCCTCCTCACCACTACGATCAGATCTTTACCGCCCACGGCGTTATCATGATCTTCTTCGTAGCGATGCCGTTTGTTATCGGTCTGATGAACCTCGTTGTTCCGCTGCAGCTCGGCGCGCGCGACGTGGCATTCCCGTTCCTTAACAACCTGAGCTTCTGGTTCACCGTTGTTGGCGTAATTCTGGTTAACCTGTCTCTGGGCGTCGGTGAGTTCGCGCAGACCGGTTGGCTGGCCTACCCGCCGCTATCGGGAATCGAATACAGTCCGGGCGTTGGGGTCGATTACTGGATCTGGGCTCTCCAGCTCTCCGGTATCGGGACAACCTTAACCGGTATTAACTTCTTTGTGACTATTATCAAGATGCGTGCCCCTGGCATGACGATGTTCAAGATGCCGGTATTCTCCTGGGCATCTCTGTGCGCCAACATCCTGATTATTGCTTCATTCCCAATTCTGACCGTCACCGTCGCGCTGCTGACCCTGGACCGCTACCTGGGCACCCATTTCTTTACCAACGATATGGGTGGCAACATGATGATGTACATCAACCTGATTTGGGCCTGGGGTCACCCGGAAGTGTACATTCTGGTTCTGCCGGTATTCGGCGTGTTCTCCGAAATCGCGGCCACCTTCTCGCGTAAGCGTCTGTTCGGCTATACCTCGCTGGTATGGGCAACCATTTGTATTACCGTTCTGTCGTTCATCGTTTGGCTGCACCACTTCTTCACCATGGGTGCTGGCGCGAACGTAAACGCCTTCTTTGGTATTACAACCATGATTATCGCCATCCCGACCGGGGTGAAGATCTTCAACTGGCTGTTCACTATGTACCAGGGACGTATCGTCCTGAACTCTGCCATGCTGTGGACCATCGGCTTCATCGTCACCTTCTCCGTAGGCGGCATGACCGGTGTACTGCTGGCGGTACCGGGCGCGGACTTCGTTCTGCACAACAGCCTGTTCCTGATTGCCCACTTCCATAACGTTATTATCGGTGGCGTGGTCTTCGGCTGCTTCGCAGGTCTGACCTACTGGTGGCCAAAAGCCTTCGGCTTCACGCTGAACGAAACCTGGGGCGTACGCGCGTTCTGGTTCTGGATCATCGGCTTCTTCGTGGCGTTTATGCCGCTGTACGTGCTGGGCTTCATGGGGATGACCCGTCGTCTGAGCCAGCAAATCGATCCGCAGTTCCACCCGATGCTGGTTGTTGCAGCCTGCGGCGCGGCGCTGATCGCTTGCGGTATCCTCTGCCAGCTGATTCAGTTCTACGTCTCTATCCGCGATCGCGAGCAAAACCGCGACCTGACCGGTGACCCGTGGGGCGGCCGTACTCTGGAGTGGGCAACCTCTTCACCTCCGCCGTTCTATAACTTTGCTATCGTTCCGAACGTCCACGAGCGCGATGCGTTCTGGGAAATGAAAGAAAAAGGCGAAGCGTACAAGAAACCTGCAGGCTATGAAGAGATTCATATGCCGAAAAACAGCGGCGCCGGCATCGTTATTGCTGCCTTTGCTACGGTGTTTGGTTTCGCGATGATCTGGCATATCTGGTGGATGGCGATTGTTGGCTTTGTCGGCATCGTTGTAACCTGGATTATTAAGAGCTTTGACGAAGACGTGGATTACTACGTGCCGGTTGCAGAAGTCGAAAAACTGGAAGGTCAGCATTTCGATGAAATTAACAAAGCGGGGCTGAAAAATGGCAACTGATACTCTTGCGCATAACGCCCACGGACACGACCACGGGCATCACGATACAGGGCCGATGAAGGTATTCGGCTTCTGGATCTACCTGATGAGCGACTGCATTATCTTCGCTAGCCTGTTCGCCACTTATGCCGTTCTGGTGAACGGCACTGCGGGCGGCCCGACCGGTAAAGATATTTTCGAACTGCCGTTCGTTCTGGTTGAAACTGCTCTGCTGCTGTTCAGCTCCATCACCTACGGCATGGCGGCTATCGCCATGTACAAAAACAACAAGAGCCAGGTCGTTTCCTGGCTGGCGCTGACCTTCCTCTTCGGGGCAGGGTTCATCGCGATGGAGCTCTATGAATTCCATCATCTGATTGTTGAAGGTATGGGTCCGGATCGCAGCGGCTTCCTGTCAGCGTTCTTCGCGCTGGTAGGCACGCACGGTCTGCACGTCACTTCCGGTCTTATCTGGATGGCGGTGCTGATGTTCCAGGTTTCGCGTCGCGGCCTGACCCCAACTAACCGTACCCGTATCATGTGCCTGAGCCTGTTCTGGCACTTCCTGGACGTGGTGTGGATCTGCGTGTTCTCTGTTGTTTATCTGATGGGGGCAATGTAATGAGTCATTCTACCGATCATAACGGCGCTTCTCACGGCAGCGTTAAGAGCTACATGACAGGTTTTATCCTGTCGATCATTCTGACGGTCATTCCGTTTGCTATGGTTATGAGTGGCTCCGCATCGCATGCGGCTATTCTGGGAACTATCCTGGTCACTGCTGTTGTGCAGATCGTGGTACACCTGGTGTACTTCCTGCACATGAACAGCAAATCTGACGAAGGTTGGAACCTGACCGCGTTTATCTTCACCGTAATCATCATTGCTATCGTTGTTATCGGCTCCATCTGGATTATGTGGAACCTGAACTACAACATGATGATGCACTAAGAGCGGCGAGTATGTTTAAGCAATACCTGCAAGTAACGAAACCTGGCATCATTTTCGGCAACCTGATCTCGGTGATCGGCGGTTTCCTGCTGGCCTCTAAAGGCCACATCGACTATCCGCTGTTCGCCTGGACGCTCCTTGGCGTGTCCCTGGTGGTCGCCTCGGGTTGTGTATTCAACAACTACATCGACCGTGATATCGATCGTAAGATGGAACGGACGAAAAACCGGGTGCTGGTCAAAGGGCTGATCTCGCCAGGAGCTTCGCTGGTATACGCCACCTTGCTGGGTATTGCTGGCTTCATGCTCCTGTGGTTTGGCGCTAATCCCCTGGCCTGCTGGCTGGGGGTGATGGGGTTCGTGGTTTATGTCGGCGTCTATAGCCTGTACATGAAACGCCACTCCGTCTACGGCACGCTGATTGGTTCTCTCTCCGGCGCTGCGCCGCCGGTGATTGGCTACTGTGCGGTTACCGGCGATTTTGATAGCGGTGCCGCCATTCTGCTGGCTATCTTTAGCCTGTGGCAGATGCCTCACTCCTATGCCATCGCGATTTTCCGCTTCAAGGATTATCAGGCGGCAAACATTCCGGTTCTGCCGGTAGTGAAAGGTATCTCGGTTGCCAAGAACCATATCACCGTATACATCATTGCTTTCGCCGTCGCGACGCTGATGCTCTCCCTGGGCGGCTATGCCGGGTACAAATACCTGGTCGTGGCGGCCGCGGTGAGCGTCTGGTGGCTCGGAATGGCGCTGCGCGGTTACAAAGTGGCCGATGATAAAGTCTGGGCGCGTAAGCTGTTCGTCTTTTCCATCGTCGCCATTACCGCGCTGTCGGTGATGATGTCCGTCGACTTTATGGTGCCGAATTCGCACAATCTGCTGGCCTACATCGGATAAGATTGTCGCTCTCTGACAAACCCCGCTCCGGCGGGGTTTTTTATTTGTCTCGCTTAGCTAATCAGCATCGCCTGCGCGCTGTAGAGTAAATCAAGATGATCGCGGCATAAGGCATCCAGCGAAGTCCGCGACAGATGGCTGGTTAAGCTCAGCGCTCCCCAGTACACCCCTTCCCTGTCGGCCAGCGGCACCGCCAGCACTAACATCCCAATTTCAAACTCCTGCTCGATCGCGGCATATCCCTGGCGACGGATTTGGGCGATCTTTTCCATCAGCGGCGCAATATCGGTCACCGTATAAGGGGTGCGCTGTTCGCGCCTGATGCGCTGCAGGACCGTTTCGCACTCTGCCTCCGTCAACGATGCCAGCCACAAACGTCCGCCGGCGGTGCAGTGAATCGGTACCCTCTCCCCCAGCCGAACCGAGGTGGAGTTAAACGGCGTGTGTTTGCTGCGAGCGATATAAACCAGCTCGTCATCATCAATCACCCCAACCGAGGCGTGCTCCTCCGTGCGGCTGGCAATGTACTCGACAATCGGCCGCACCATCCGCGGGAACTGGGCCGAATCAACATAGGCCTGCCCCAGACGCAGCGCTTTTGGCGTAAGCCAGTAGTAGCGCCCGTCGGTCTGCAGGTAGCGCTCATGCAGCAGCGTGAGAAAGAATCGCCGCGCCGCGCTTTGCGTCAGCCCGCTCATTTTTGCCGCCTGCGGTACGGAGAGACGGGGATACTCTCGTGAAAAAAGCTGGATCAGCGCCAGCCCTTTTTGCAGCCCGACGATCAAATCGCGTGGATGTATTTGGTTTTGCATAGTTGTTCACACTTTTGCAACAAGACTATCAGTTTAGTGCGATTATCGCAGTGATGGTGCGATTAACAACCAACACGTCCGAATTCTGCGTTGCCGCTCCCAGCGTCCACTGAAATACTTTCACAACATTCATTTAACAAGTGAGGTTTGAAATGGTCAGTGGATCCACTCAGGTTGTTGCCGTCATCGGCCACCCTATTACCCAGGTTAAATCACCGGAGAATTTCAACCGTCACTTTGCAGAGCAAAGCCAGGACAGCGTGATGATCCCGGTTGATATCGTGCCAGAGGCGGTGGCTGATTACCTGAACGCGTTACGTGGATGGCAGAATATGAGCGGCGTGCTGGTTACCGTTCCGCACAAACAGCGCGTCGCCGCCCTGGTCGATGAACTCACTCCGCGAGCGCGCCACCTCAACGCGGTAAACGTGGTGCGTAAGCTGCCGGACGGCCGCTTGCAGGGCGATATGCTGGACGGCGTCGGCTTTCTTCTTGCCGCAAAAACGCGGGGTTTTCAGGCCAGCGGAAAAAAAGCGCTGCTGTCAGGCTGCGGCGGCGTAGGGAGCGCCATCGCGTGGGGTTTATGCGAAGCGGGCATCACCCACCTGACTCTCCACGACCAGAATTCGGCCACTCTGCAGCTGCTGCACAACCGCCTGGCCACTCGCTTCCCTGAGCTGCACCTCGCCACGCTGCCGGACACCCTGGACGGTATTGATTTGCTGGTCAACGGCTCCCCCGCCGGAATGAGCGGCTTTGACGCGCTGCCGCTGCCGCAGACCCTGCTGGATACTCTGGAAGCCGCCACTTATGTCGCCGATGTCGTCACCGCGCCGGTGATGACTCCCCTGCTGACCTTCGCTCAAGCCCGGGGCTGCGTGGTGCAAACCGGGCCTGAAATGGCGTTAGCGCAGATGAAGCTGATGGGGCAGTTCATTGGCGCCATCGCTCATGAAGAAGGGGCCATCGCATGAAAAGCTGGGACGTTATTGTTATCGGCAGCGGCGCCGCCGGTTTTGCCGCAGCGGTGACGGCGTGCTGTAAAGGGCTCTCGGTACTGATGCTGGAGAAAGCCGCTCAGTTTGGCGGCACCTCGGCCATTTCAGGCGGAGCCGTATGGATCAACGATACCGACCAGGCGCGCAGGCAGGGAAAAAGCGGCCCGGAACACGCGATAAAAACCTACCTGAAGACGATTATCGGCGAACGGCACTACCGCCCGGAGATGGTGGATGCCTTCGTCAGTTCAGGCCGTGAAGCGCTGGCCTTTCTGGAAAAAGAGGGCGCGGTGAAATACAGCCTGCGCCCGCTATCTCCCGACTATTACCCGGATGAACCCGGCGCCGTTGACGTTGGCCGCGCGCTTGAAGTCGTCGAATACGACGGCCGCAGGCTTGGCTCACGATTTCGCGAACTGCGATCGCCTCCGCCGGGGATGCTGCTATTCGGCGGCATGATGGTCAACCGCGTCGATATTCAGCATTTTCTCGATATGCGCCGCTCGCTCCGCTCATTTACCCACTGCACAAAGCTACTGCTGCGCTATGGCCGCGATCGCCTGAAATATCCTCGCGGAACCCGGCTGGCGATGGGTAATGCCTTAATTGCGCGGATGGCCACCCTCGCCTTTCGCAAGGGCATGAGCCTGCAGCTGAACGTAAACGTTACGTCGCTAATCGAAAGCAACGGTGAAGTCACCGGCGTCGAGATTGAGCATGCCGGCCAGAGAAGCGTGCTGCATGCGCGCCAGGGCGTGGTGCTGGCCGCCGGGGGATTTGCCGCTGGCCAGCTGGCGGCGCGGTACCGGCCGAAAACGCGCGAACACTACACCATGTCACCCGACGCCAATGACGGCGCGGCTTTTCGCCTGACGGCGACGCTTAACGCCAGGCAAGGAGCCGATTTACCGTCAAACTTTTTCTGGGCGCCGGTCTCCGTCTTACGTCATGCGGATGGCAGCGAAGAGCGTTTCCCGCACCTCGTCACCGATCGCGCCAAGCCCGGCGTCATTGCCGTTAACCAGCGCGCCGTGCGTTTCGTGAATGAATCTAACTCCTACCACCATTTCGCCAGCGCCATGCAAAGCCAGGAGGAAAATGCGCCCTGCTATCTGATTTGCGATGCGCTGGCCATGAAGCGCTACGGCCTGGGGCTGGCGCGCCCGGCTCCGGTTAATAACGACGCGCTGATAAAGGCCGGCTATCTGCACAAAGCGGATTCTCTCGCTCAGCTCGCGCAAGCGCTGGGGGTCGATGGACAAACCCTGACCGCTACCGTTAGCCGCTACAACCGAGATGCCGCCAGCGGCAGCGATACGGAATTTACCAAAGGAGGCAACAGCTATAACCGTGTGATGGGCGATCCCGGCCACCAGCCGAACGCCTGTAACGCCCCGCTCGCCGCGGCCCCCTTTTACGCCATCACGCTCTACACCGGTGATTTGGGCACCTCACGCGGGCTGGTCACCACCGCCGATGCTCAGGTCATTAATCAACAAGGTCAGCCCATTAGAGGGCTGTATGCCGTGGGCAATGATATGGATTCACTGATGGCCGGGACCTATCCCGGTCCCGGAATCACTCTCGGCCCGGCGCTCACCTTCGGCTATCTCTGCGCCACGCACCTGGCGCAACAACCCGCACTTTAATCAGGAGAGTTTCATGATCTACGAAAAACGTACCTACACCATCAGCCCATTAAAAATGGCCGACTGGCTGGCGCTCTACAAAAGCGATGCCTACGCCGTGCAAACCGAGCACCTCGGCAAGCTGATTGGCTTTTTCTTTACCGAGATTGGCGTCGTTAATCAGGTCGTGCATATCTGGGCTTATGAAAGCCTTGACGATCGTCTGGTGCGCCGCGCGCGCATGGCGCAGGACGAACGCTGGCTCACCTTCTCTCGTAAAAACCGCGAACTGGCGGCCGTCGAGCGCCTGGAGTCCGTTCTGCTGCGCCCTACCGATTTTTCACCGCTGCAATAAGGAGCCATAGATGAGCGGGCATGTGAAAGTAGATGTGCTGATTGTCGGTTCCGGAGCGGCGGGTCTCTCAGCCGCCGTCACCGCCGCCCTCAACGGCGCCAGCGTGCTGGTGGCGGAAAAGGAGTCGGTGATTGGCGGCACCAGCGCCTGGTCCGGCGGCTGGCTGTGGATCCCCCGCAATCCGCTGGCCCGCGAGGAAGGCATTGAAGAGGATGCCAGCGTGCCGCTCACCTATCTTCAACACGAGATGGCGGGGCAATCCGCCGATGCCCGCCTGCTCACTTTTCTTCGCTACGGCCCGGAAATGATTGATTTCTTTCGCCATAACACGGCGGTGCAGTTTATTTCCGGCAGCCGAATGCCTGATTTTCACAACTCGCCAGGCTACGCGCAGGGCGGACGTTCCGTCACCGCCCGGCCGTTCGATGGCCGCCTGCTCGGCGACTGGCTGCATCGACTGAGGCCGCCGCTGGAGACAATCAGCCTTGCGGGAATGGGGATTGCTGGCGGCGCCGACATGACGCATTTCTTTAACGCCACTCGCTCTCCGCGCTCCGCGCTGTATGCCGCGCGGCGCCTGCTGCGCCACGGCTGGCAGCGCTTACGCCACGGTCGCGGACGGCATCTGGTCAACGGCAACGCGCTGATGGCGCGCCTGCTGCGCGCGGCGCTGGATGCCGGCGTCAACTTCCGGCTGAATGCGCCGGTAGAACGTCTCTTAACGTCATCAGCCGGCGTGACCGGCGCGGTATTACGCGGCGATGAGGGTCCAGTTCAGGTCAGCGCAAATGCGGTTATTCTCGCCTGCGGCGGCTTCCCCCACGATAAGCAGCGCCTGGCTCAGCATGTCGCCCACGCCGCAAACGGCTACGGCCACTTCTCTGCCGCCCCGCCGGGCAACGCGGGGGACGGGATCCGCCTGGGAGAGTCGGTCGGCGGTCAGTTTGACGACTCTCTCAGACACGCGATGGCCTGGGCCCCAGTTTCCCGCGTCACCCTCGCCAGCGGCCTGCAGCTGCCGTTCCCGCACCTGGTGGAACGCGCTAAGCCAGGGTTTGTCGCCGTGCTGCCCAACGGCAGGCGCTTCACCAACGAAGCCGACTCCTATCACGACTTTATTGCCGCGCTGCTGGAGGCCACGCCGCCCGGAGAAACTCCGCAGGCGTGGCTGCTTGCCGACAGCCGGGCGCTGCGCCGCTATGGTCTGGGCCATGCTCGTCCGGCCCCTTTCTCGACCATGGCATGGCTTCGCACCGGCTATCTGCAGTCCGGCGAGACGCTGGAGGCGCTGGCGGAAAAATGCGCTATTGATAGCGTCCGGTTGAAGGAGACCATCAGCCGCTTTAATACCTTCGCCGCCCGCGGCAGGGACGATGAGTTCCAGCGCGGAGCCTCGGCCTATAACCAGGCCCAGGGCGACGCCGCCAATCCTCACCACCCGACCTTAGGCGCGCTGAGCCAACCCCCTTTCTATGCGGTACGCATTCTGCCGGGTTCGCTCGGATCGTTTAGCGGCTTGAAAACCGATGAACAGGCCCGCGTGCTGGATGCGCAGCAGCAGCCCATCGCCGGCCTCTATGCCATCGGTAACGATATGTCGAGCGTGATGCGGGGATACTATCCCAGCGGCGGTATTACGCTCGGCCCGGCGATGACCTTTGGTTATCTTGTTGGTAAAAATTTGACGGAAAACATAGATAAAACAATGCAGTAAGTCACACCCCGCCAGGGACGGTAGTACACATAACAACAACCACCTGCCACTGTACCGGAGTCCTTATGAACATGCGTACCCTATCACTCGCCGCACTGACCCTGCTGGATGTTTCGCCGCCGGAACAGGTGCGGATTGCCGCCCAAACCGGCTTTACCCACGTCGGACTGCGGCTACTTCCCGCCACGCCATCCGACCCGAACTACGACATGCTCGGCGATACCGCCACCGTTCGCGAAACCTTAGCGGCGCTGCGCGATACCGGCATTCGCGTCTCCGATGTTGAAATTGTTCGCCTGACGCCAGACTTTGCGCTGGATGCGCGACTGCGTCTGTTTATGCAAACCGCCGAGCGGCTGGGGGCGAAACAGGTGCTGGTCGCCGGCAACGATAGCCATCTCAACCGTAGCGCGGATAACCTCGCGGCGCTGGCGCAGGCGGGTCAAGAGTATGGTTTAACGATGAATCTCGAACCCATGCCGTGGACCTGCCTGCGCACTATTGCCGCTGCCCGCAGCTTGATTGACGCCAGCGGCAGATCGGATGTTGGTATTCTGATCGACGCCATCCATTTCTGGCGAGGGGGCGAATCGCTCGAAGCGCTCTCCCGCCTCCCGCACCATTACCTGAACTATATGCAGCTGTGTGACGCTCCGTCAGCTATCCCGAGCGATGAGCAGGAGCTTATCCATCAGGCCCGCGCCGCGCGTAACATTCCCGGCGAGGGCGGGCTCGATCTACCTGGCCTGATGGCCGCCCTTCCGGCGACTCTCGCCGTCTCTCTCGAGGTGCCGTTAAGCGGCGACCGGGGCGCCCTGCCCGCGCTTGAGCGCGCGCAGCTGCTGTTCAAGGCCGCGCAGACCTATCTGCAGCCATCCGCCTGAGGGAGGCACTATGACACAGACTCAACGCCTGGATGTCAGAGAGTTAATTAACCATAACCCCTTGAGCCGCTATCAGAAGCTGGTGGTTTTCTTAGGTTTCTGCGTGATTGCGCTGGACGGTTTTGATATCGCGATTATGGGTTTTATCGCCCCCACCTTGAAGCAGGAGTGGGGGGTCACCAACCATGAGCTCGGCTTTGTCATTAGCGCCGCGCTGATTGGCCTCGCGCTGGGAGCGATTTTTTCCGGCCCGCTTGCCGACTGGCTGGGACGGAAAAAAATCATCGTTAACAGCGTCTTCTTTTTTGGCTTCTGGACCATCGCCACCGCATTTTCACAAAATATCGATCAGATGATCTTCTTTCGCTTTATGACCGGACTCGGACTGGGGGCCGCGATGCCGAACATGGGGACCCTGGTCTCAGAATATGCGCCGGAGCGACGGCGATCTTTCATTATTACGATTATCTTTTGCGGCTTCACCTTCGGCGCGGCGGCGGGAGGATTTTCCGCCTCGTGGCTGATCCCGCGGTTTGGCTGGCACTCCTTAATGGCCTTAGGTGGCGTGCTGCCTATTTTGTTTGCGCCGCTGCTTATCTGGAAGCTACCGGAATCAGTGCGTTTTCTGGTGATTAAGGGCGCTCCGGCGGCGCGGGTCCGCACGATTTTACGGCGGCTTTATCCCGGACAAATCGCCGATGACGCGGAGTTTACCCTGCCAGCGCAGCCCGTCAGCGGCAGCGCAATGCGCATCGTGCTCTCCCGCCGGTATCGCTTCGGCTCGCTGATGCTGTGGCTGGTCTATTTTATGGGGCTCTTTCTGGTCTATCTGCTGGGCAGCTGGCTGCCGACGCTGGTTAAAGAGGTCGGCATGACGGTAAGCCAGGCGGCAATCATGACCGCCATATATCAGGCCGGCGGGACCCTGGGCTCGCTGTTTGCCGGCTGGCTGATGGACCGTATTAACCCGCACCGTGCGCTGGCGGTCATTTTTGCCATTGGCGGGATTTTCACGATGGCAATGGGCTACGCCGCGGCCAGCTTTACCCTTCTGTGCCTGCTGGCCTTTATTAGCGGAGCCTGTCTGAACGGCGGCAATACCGGGATGAACGCGCTCTCTGCGCGCTTTTATCCGACCCAGGCGCGAGCCACCGGCTCCAGCTGGATGCACGGCATCGGCCGCGTCGGGGCTATTATCAGCGCCTTTGCCGGCGCCGAAATGATGGCGCTAAACCTCAGCTTTGAAAGCGTCTTTTTGATCCTCGGTATTCCGGCGGCTCTGACCGTAGCAGGGCTTATTGCAAAAGAGCTGTTTGCCGACGGCCCCCACGCGAACGATACCGCTTCATCCGCCGCAGCCAGGAGCGCATCGTGAATAATATACCTCCTGCCGCTATTACCGCCGGAGAGGCTGCCTCCAGGCATATTGCGGCCCCCCCTCGCCCCACCTCACGTACGATCTGAGAAGCAGGCGGCGCAGCAGAAAGCTGCGCCGCGCCTTCATTTCCTCCTCGCTACGGCCATTTTTCGATCGCCCTCGCACAAACGAAAAATAAATTCCAAAACAATAATAAAATGAAATAAACGATTCCATAATGTGGATGCCGAAATATGCCCCGTCGACGGCACAAGCGGCAGGAATCACCCAACGTTCCCCCTGACACCCGTGTTTTTTGAAAGGAGAGCTCCATGTTAAACGGCATGAAACCCCTGTCCCGTTCCCTGCGCTGGGGCATGATCGGCGGCGGCGGCACCAGCCAGATTGGCTACAGCCACCGCTCTGCGGCGCTGCGCGACAACGTCTTTACCCTGCTGGCGGGCGCACTCGATATCGATGCCGAACGCGGACGCCAGTTTGGCCAGCAGCTCGGCATCGCGCCAGAGCGCTGCTACGCCGATTATCAAACCCTGTTTCGCGAGGAGGCGCGGCGTCCCGATGGCGTCGAGGCGGTGTCGGTCACCACGCCAAACAATACCCACTTCGCGATCGCTAAAGCCGCGCTGGAAGCCGGGCTGCACGTTATCTGCGAAAAGCCGCTGTGCTTCACCGCCGCCGAAGCCAACGAACTGCTGACGCTGAGCCGCCGGCACAACAAGATCGTAGGCGTCACCTACGGCTACGCCGGATATCAGATGGTTCAGCAGGCGCGGCAGATGATCGCCGAAGGGCTGCTCGGCCAGATTCGGGTGATCACCATGCAGTTCGCCCACGGCTTTCATAACGAGGCGGTCGAACTGCAGGCAGAGTCCACCCGCTGGCGGGTGACGCCGGAGTACGCAGGCCCAAGCTACGTTCTGGGCGACCTCGCAACGCACCCGCTGTTTATCGCCGAAACCATGGTGCCGCAGCTCAACATTAAGCGCCTGATGTGCTCCCGTCAGAGCTTCGTTAAGTCCCGGGCGCCGCTGGAAGATAACGCCTTCGTGCTGATGGAGTACGACAACGGTGCCGTCGGTTCGATGTGGACCAGCGCGATCAACAGCGGCGCAATGCACTCGCAAAAGGTGCGGGTGGTCGGGGAAAAGGCCAGCATCGAATGGTGGGACGAGCGGCCCAATCAGCTCAGCTATGAGGTACAGGGCGAACCGGCCCGGCTCCTCGAACGCGGAATGCCCTATCTCAGCCGCGAGGCGCTGGCGGACGATCGCATCGGCGGCGGCCATCCGGAGGGGCTGTTCGAAGCCTGGGCAAACCTCTACCGCCGCTTCGCTATCGCCATTGATGCGACGGATCGCGGCGACGCTCAGCTGCTGGCAGACTTCTGGTACCCAAATGTGGAAGCAGGATTACACGGCGTCTACTGGGTTGAACAATGCGTCAAATCCGCCGACGCCGGCGGCCAGTGGGTTGACTTTAATTTACAATAAATGCTGCATCCCGGTGGGGCCTCCTCCACCGGTTTCTTTATTTCTACCGCACTTACCTCACCACGCTACACACCCGTAATATCTGTTAAACAAACATTTATTTACGCTTTCGGCTCCCCCCACTACACTAGGCGCAGTTTTTCGATTGAGGTGGTAATGAACGATAATAAAATGACGCCAGGCGAACTGCGCGCGACCTGGGGTTTGGGGACCGTATTCTCGCTGCGTATGCTCGGCATGTTTATGGTTCTGCCGGTTCTGACCACCTATGGTATGGCTTTACAGGGCGCCAGCGAGGCGCTTATCGGCCTCGCAATTGGGATCTATGGGCTGGCCCAGGCCCTGTTTCAGATCCCCTTCGGCCTGCTTTCCGACCGTATCGGGCGTAAACCGCTGATCGTTGGCGGCCTGCTGATCTTCGTTATCGGCAGCATTATCGCCGCGCTCAGCGACTCCATCTGGGGCATAATTCTCGGCCGGGCGCTGCAGGGCTCCGGGGCGATTGCCGCCGCGGTCATGGCGCTCCTTTCCGATTTAACCCGCGAACAGAACCGCACGAAAGCGATGGCCTTTATTGGCGTCAGCTTCGGCGTGACCTTTGCTATCGCCATGGTGCTGGGGCCGATAGTCACCCACCAGCTGGGCCTGCACGCCCTGTTCTGGATGATCGCCGGGCTCGCGTCAATCGGCATTCTGCTCACCCTGTGGGTGGTGCCCAACAGCCATAATCACGTCCTGAACCGCGAATCAGGCATGGTAAAAGACTGCTTTAGCAAAGTCCTCGCCGAGCCAAAGCTGCTGAAGCTCAATTTCGGCATTATGTGCCTGCACATCATGCTGATGTCGACGTTCGTCGCCCTTCCCGGCCAGCTGGAGGCCGCAGGTTTCCCCGCCGCTGAGCACTGGAAGATTTATCTGGTGACCATGCTTATCTCTTTTGTCTCGGTCGTGCCGTTTATCATCTATGCCGAAGTGAAGCGCAAGATGAAGCACGTCTTTCTGTTCTGCGTCGCGCTGCTGCTGGTGGCCGAAATCGTCCTGTGGGGCGCGGGCGGATACTTCTGGGAGCTGGTCGCGGGGGTTCAGCTGTTCTTCCTTGCCTTTAACCTGCTGGAAGCGCTGCTGCCGTCGTTGATTAGCAAGGAGTCGCCGGCCGGATACAAAGGCACCGCGATGGGCATCTACTCAACCAGCCAGTTTCTCGGCGTGGCGATTGGCGGCGCGCTCGGCGGCTGGGTTGACGGCTTCTTCGATTCGCAGACCGTGTTCCTGCTCGGCGCGCTGCTGGCGATGCTGTGGCTGCTGGTTGCCGGAACGATGAGCGAACCGCCGTACGTCAGCAGTCTGAGAATTGAAATCCCGGGCGATGTGGCCGTGGATGATACCCTGCAGACGCGTCTGCTGACCCTCGACGGGGTAAAACAGGCGCTGGTGGTGGCCGAAGAGCGTTCGGTCTACGTCAAAATCGACAGCAAGCTGACCAATCGCTTCGAGGTTGAGCAGGCGATAAAAGGGAGTTAAAAAAAAGCGGGGATAACCCGCTTTTTTATTAGTCGCGGAAGTTCTTGAACTGGAACGGCTGGCCTAAATCGCCGCCGCGCACCAGCGCCATCACCGCCTGCAGATCGTCACGCGCCTTGCCGGTCACGCGGATCTCTTCGCCCTGAATCTGCGCCTGCACCTTCAGCTTGCTGTCCTTGATGAGCTTAACGATTTTTTTCTGCATCGTGCTCTCAATGCCCTGCTTCAGTTTGGCATCGACAAACCAGGTTTTGCCGCTGTGCACGAACTCTTCCGGCACCTCGAGAGAGCTGCCCTCAATGCCGCGCTTCAACAGCTTAGCGCGGAGAATATCCAGCAGCTGGTTAATCTGGAAATCAGACTCGCTGAGAACCTTGATGGTCTCATTTTTTTCGTTCAGCTCAAAACTGGCTTCCACGTTGCGAAAATCAAAACGCGATTCAACTTCACGGGTCGCATTCTCTACGGCGTTTCGAACTTCCTGAAGATCGACTTCAGAGACAATATCGAAAGATGGCATCTTTTCCTCTCCTTTCGTTTCTTTTGCGTTGCATAATACCTGCAACACGGCATAACTCAACTGGTTATCCCGCAAGCATAGCTGACGGCGCTATGCTCCAGGTTTCTCCAGCCGCAGCGGCATTGGCTGCAGCCGGAAGGACAACGAGTATATACTTTAGCTATGAGTGCCTGGGATTGTCGCAGGTGAGGAGGATTAATGAAGGTAACCGTACTCGGATGCGGTGCGCTTGGACAGCTATGGCTGACCGCGCTGTGTAAACATGGACATGATGTCCAGGGGTGGTTACGCGTCCCACAACCTTTCTGCAGCGTCAATCTGATCGAGACTGACGGCAGCATTTTTAATGAGTCGTTAACCGCTAACGATCCCGATTTTCTCGCCAGCAGCGATCTGCTGCTGGTCACCCTGAAGGCCTGGCAGGTCTCTACGGCGGTAAAGAACCTCGCCGAACGCCTGCCGGCCTCATCACCGATACTGCTTATCCATAACGGAATGGGTACAGTCGACGAGCTTAAAGGCGTCAGGCAGCCCCTGCTGCTGGCTTCAACCACTCAGGCCGCGCGGCGCGACGGCAACGTGATCGTCCACGTGGCTAACGGCACCACCCATATTGGCCCGGCGAGGGCGTATCCGCAGGACTACAGCACGCTTGCCGATACGCTGCAAAACGTCCTGCCGGACGTGGCCTGGCACAATAATATCCAGCCGGCGCTCTGGAGCAAGCTGGCGGTCAACTGCGTGATTAATCCGCTGACGGCGCTACGCAACTGCAAAAACGGCGATTTACGCGACGCGGCGACGGAAGTGGAGACTATCTGCCGGGAAGTCGCCGCCGTGATGGAACGCGAAGGAATACATACATCGCCGGAAAACCTGCTATTTTATGTCCATCAGATAATTGAAAGTACGGCAGAAAATATCTCTTCGATGCTGCAGGATATCCGCGCTCAGCGTCATACGGAAATCGACTATATCACCGGTTTTCTGCTCAAGCGCGCCCGTGCCCACGGCCTTGCCGTACCGGAAAACGCCCGCATGTTTGAACAGGTAAAGCGTAAGGAGAATGAATATGAGCGCGTCGGCACTGATTTGCCTCGCCCCTGGTAGCGAAGAGACGGAAGCGGTCACCGCTATCGATTTACTAGTACGCGGCGGGGTGCAGGTCACTACCGCCAGCGTCGCCGGCGACGGCAGCCTGACCATTGTCTGCTCGCGCGGCGTTAAGCTGCTGGCCGATGCGCCGCTGGTGGAAGTTGCCGACGGCGATTATGACATTATCGTTCTTCCCGGCGGCATCAAAGGCGCGGAATGCTTCCGCGATAGCCCGCTGCTGGTGGAGACGGTCAGGCAGTTTCATCTCTCCGGGCGGATCGTCGCCGCCATCTGCGCCGCTGCCGCCACGGTGCTGGTCCCGCACAATCTTTTCCCGATCGGCAACATGACCGGCTTTCCGGCGCTGAAGGAGCAGATCCCCGCCGGGCAGTGGCAGGATAAGCGCGTGGTCTGGGACCCGCGGGTTAACCTGCTCACCAGCCAGGGGCCAGGAACGGCGATTGATTTTGCGCTCAAGATGATCGATCTGCTGGTCAGTCGTGAAAAAGCGCATGAGGTCGCTTCACAGCTGGTGATGGCGGCGGGAATATATAACTACTACGAAGCCTGATCCGATACGGGCAGGATCGGTCGCCCGGATAAGGCATGGCTGCCGCTATCCGGGACTTCCCCCGATCGCGCCGGGCGGCGCCTCACGGGGTGACCGTCGCTATCCGCAGGTTACGGGCGATAGACCTTCACGTTCTCAAAGCCCTGCTCGCGCAGATACAGCGCCTGCAGGCGGCTCATTACGCCACGCTCGCACCACAGCAGCCAGGTTTTGCTCTGGTCGAGGTTGCCGAACTGGGTGCTCAGCTTGTAAAACGGTAGCGAAACCACGTCGACGCCTTCCACCTTCAGCGGTCTGTCATCCTGCTCGTCAACCGAGCGAATATCCAGAATCACGTCGTTGGGGCCAAAACCGCTGACGGTTTCAACCTCAACCACTTCCTGCTGAGTTTGCTGGGCGATATCGCGAATATCGACGTTATTGGCTTCCGCCACCACCTTATCCAGGATGCTGAAATCGAAGTTCTGCTCTTCCGCTTCGATCTTCGCCTTCACCGCCTTCACGGTCGGGCTCTTCGAGATCACGCCGCAGTATTCCGGCATGGTGCGGGCAAAGTCTTCGGTGCCGATTTCGCGCGCCAGGTTAATGATGTGCTCTTTATCGTGAGAGATCAGCGGACGCAGGATCAGCGTATCGGAGACGTTATCGATCAGCCGCAGGTTGGTCAGCGTCTGGCTGGATACCTGGCCCAGCGCTTCGCCGGTCACCAGCGCCTGCACGCCGTAGCGTTCAGCCACCTGGGAGGCGGCGCGAACCATCATGCGCTTAAGCACGACGCCCATCTGACCATCGTCAACTTTTTCGAGGATCTCACCGACCACCGGCTCGAAGTTAATCGCCACAAAACGCACGCGGTGGGAGCTGCCAAAGCGGTTCCACAGGTAGTGCGCGACCTGACGGACGCCGATTTCGTGCGCCGCGCCGCCGAGGTTAAAGAAGCAGTAGTGCACGCGGCAGCCGCGACGCATCAGCATGTAGCTGGAAACGCCGGAATCGAAGCCGCCGGAGATCAGCGACAGCACGTCTTCCTGGGTGCCGATGGGGAAACCGCCGATGCCTTCATAGCGCCCTTTCACCAGCAGCAGGCGATCGTTTTCGATCTCCAGATTGACGGTGATATCCGGGTTGGTCAGCTTAACTCGGGCCGTTTCGATATGCTGGTTCAGACCGCCGCCGACGTAGCGTTCCACTTCGATAGAGGTAAACTCATGCTTACCGCGACGCTTTACGCGCACGCAGAAGGTTTTGCCTTCCAGCGTCTCGCGCCACAGCGGCAGCGTTTGCTCGAAAATATCGTGCAGCGAAGTGAAGGGAACGTCTTCGACTTCCAGGATATGGTGAATACCGGGAATTCGGGTCAGCGCATCGCGAATAGCCGGACGCTGATTTTCGTCTTTCGCGCGAACTTCGATATGATCCCAATGACGAACGACGGCGAGCGTCTCATCATAGTTTTTGAGAACGTTACGAATGTTCCCGGTTAAGATTTTAATGAAGCGCAATCGCACAGATTGGCTTTTGATGGTGATTTCCGGGAACAATTTAATGATAAACTTCATGGCGACAATAGTTCGTTGGCAAGCCCGACAGGGCTTTAAGCAAAAGATGTACTGCAGTGCACCGCGGTGCCTGCATCCAGGGCGCGAAGTATACCACTAATGGAAGCTTTTCACCTGGCATTGCGTGTTTTACGCTAAATCATCCGCCGCAGCCGGGACGACAGGTTCGCCGGGAGCGCATCGGGCTTAGGCCAGGGACGCTTGCCGGATAAGGCGCATATTTGCTTAACCACGTGACTTCGTTACCATACTGCTGTCGCGACATAACAAGAGTCTATATTCACTATGCCAAAGAAAAATGAGGCCCCGGCCAGCTTTGAAACCGCCCTGGGCGAGCTGGAGCAGATCGTCAATCGTCTGGAAAGCGGCGCTCTGCCGTTAGAAGAAGCGCTCGGCGAGTTTGAGCGCGGCGTGCAGCTGGCGCGTCAGGGACAGGCCAGGCTGCAGCAGGCCGAGCAGCGCGTACAAATTCTGCTGGCAGAGAGCGAAGATACGCCGCTGACGCCTTTTACGCCGGACGCTGAATAGATGGATTTCCCACAACAGCTACAGGCCTGCGTTGCGCAGGCCAACGACGCGCTGCGCCGTTTTCTTGCGCCGCTGCCGTTTCAGAACACTCCGCTGGTTGAGGCCATGCAGTACGGCGCATTATTAGGCGGCAAACGCCTGCGCCCCTTCCTGGTATACGCCACCGGCGACATGTTTGGCGTCAGCCGCGCGACCCTGGACGCGCCGGCCGCGGCCGTTGAATGCATCCACGCCTATTCGCTGATGCACGACGATCTGCCGGCGATGGACAACGACGATCTGCGTCGCGGCCTGCCTACCTGCCATATTAAATTTGGCGAAGCGAACGCAATTCTTGCCGGAGACGCCCTGCAAACGCTGGCGTTTTCTATACTAAGTGATGCGACGATGCCGGAAGTACCGGATCGCGACCGGCTGGCTATGGTCTCCGAGCTGGCGCAGGCCAGCGGCGTTGCCGGAATGTGCGGCGGCCAGGCGCTGGATCTCGAAGCCGAAGGCCATCAGGTTGACCTCGAAGCGCTCAAGCGCATTCATCGCCATAAGACCGGGGCGCTGATTCGCGCGGCGGTGCGCATGGGCGCCCTGAGCGCCGGCGAACGCGGCCGTGCGGCGCTGCCGGCGCTCGATCGCTATGCGGAAAATATCGGCCTCGCCTTCCAGGTCCAGGATGACATTCTTGACGTGGTAGGGGATACTGCGACCCTTGGCAAACGTCAGGGAGCCGATCAGCAGTTGGGCAAAAGTACCTACCCCGCGCTTCTGGGACTTGAGCAAGCCCGGAACAAAGCGCATGGCCTGATTGAAGACGCCCGTCAGTCGCTAAATGAGCTGGCCGCGCAATCTCTGGATACAACGGCACTGGAAGCGCTCGCGAATTACATAATTCAGCGCGATAAATAAACAATAAATGAGTCTCTGATGAGTTTTGATATTGCCAAATACCCGACCCTGGCGCTGGTAGATTCCACCCAGGAGCTGCGTTTGTTGCCGAAAGATAGCCTGCCGAAGCTGTGCGACGAACTGCGGCGCTACCTGCTGGACAGCGTCAGCCGTTCCAGCGGGCATTTTGCCTCCGGCCTCGGCACGGTCGAACTGACCGTGGCGCTTCACTACGTCTATAACACCCCTTTCGATCGCCTGATTTGGGACGTCGGCCACCAGGCCTACCCGCATAAAATTCTGACCGGCCGTCGTGACAAAATCGGCACGATTCGGCAGAAAGGCGGGCTGCACCCGTTCCCGTGGCGCGGCGAAAGCGAATATGACGTGCTGAGCGTCGGACACTCATCGACCTCCATTTCTGCGGGCATTGGGGTCGCCATTGCCGCAGCGAAAGAAGACAAGCAGCGGCGCGCGGTCTGCGTCATTGGCGACGGGGCGATCACCGCCGGGATGGCGTTTGAGGCCATGAACCACGCGGGCGATATCAAACCCGATCTGCTGGTCGTGCTGAACGACAACGAAATGTCGATTTCTGAGAACGTCGGCGCGCTGAATAATCATCTCGCGCAGCTGCTTTCCGGCAAGCTGTACTCTACCCTGCGCGAAGGCGGCAAGAAGGTCTTCTCAGGCGTACCGCCGATTAAAGAGCTGCTCAAACGCACCGAAGAACATATCAAAGGCATGGTGGTTCCCGGGACCCTGTTTGAAGAGCTGGGCTTTAACTACATCGGCCCGGTGGACGGTCACGATGTGCTCGGGCTGGTCAATACGCTGAAGAACATGCGCGATCTGAAAGGACCGCAGTTCCTGCATATTATGACCAAAAAAGGTCGCGGCTATGAGCCGGCGGAAAAGGACCCGATCACTTTCCACGCGGTGCCTAAGTTTGACCATACCAGCGGAGTGCTGCCCAAAAGCAGCGGCGGCCTGCCCTCTTATTCGAAAATTTTCGGCGACTGGCTGTGCGAAACCGCGGCGAAAGATAGCAAGCTGATGGCCGTGACCCCGGCGATGCGCGAAGGCTCGGGGATGGTCGAGTTCTCGAAAAAATTCCCTGACCAGTATTTCGATGTGGCTATCGCCGAGCAGCACGCGGTGACCTTTGCCGCCGGGCTGGCAATCGGCGACTATAAGCCGGTGGTGGCCATTTACTCCACCTTCCTGCAGCGCGCCTACGATCAGGTGATTCACGACGTCGCTATCCAGAAGCTGCCGGTGCTGTTTGCCATCGACCGGGCCGGCATCGTCGGCGCCGACGGTCAGACGCACCAGGGCGCCTTCGACCTCTCCTTCCTGCGCTGTATTCCGGAGATGGTCATCATGACGCCGAGCGACGAGAACGAATGCCGCCAGATGCTGTATACCGGCTATCACTACGGCGACGGCCCTAGCGCGGTGCGCTATCCGCGCGGAACGGGTACCGGGGCAACGCTGGAGCCGCTGGCTTTGCTGCCGATCGGCAAGGGCGTCGTTAAGCGCGAAGGCGAGAAAATTGCGATCCTTAACTTCGGTACCATGCTGCCGGAAGCCGCTCAGGTGGCGGAAAAGCTCAACGCCACGCTGGTGGACATGCGCTTTGTGAAACCGCTTGATAACGCGCTGATTTTGCAGCTGGCCGCCGGGCACGAGGCGCTGGTCACGCTGGAAGAGAATGCGATCATGGGCGGCGCGGGCAGCGGCGTTAATGAGCTGCTGATGGCGCATCGTCGCGCGGTGCCGGTGCTGAATATCGGTCTGCCGGACTTCTTTATCCCCCAGGGAACCCAGGAAGAAGTTCACGTTGACCTCGGTCTCGATGCCGCAGGTATTGAAGCCAAAATCATCGCCTGGCTGGCCTGATCCCTCCCCCGATAACGCTCCTGCTATGCTTAAAGGAATTCCATTAAGCAAAGAGCAGGAGCGCAGCTATGCAATACATCACCCCAGAAGCGACCGACCTCCGGGTTTCCCGACTTTGCCTCGGCTGCATGACCTTCGGCGAGCCGGATCGGGGCAAACACGCCTGGACGCTACCGGAAGAGAGCAGCCGCCCGCTGATCCAGCGCGCTCTGGAAGGCGGCATCAACTTTTTTGATACCGCCAACAGCTACTCCGAGGGCAGCAGCGAAGAGATCGTAGGCCGCGCCCTGCGCGACTTTGCCCGCCGCGACGAAGTCGTGGTCGCCACCAAGGTTTACCACCAGGTGGGGGACCTGCCGGAAGGTCTCTCCCGCGCGCAAATTCTCCGCTCTATCGACGACAGCCTGCGGCGCCTGGGCATGGAGTATGTTGACCTGCTGCAAATCCACCGCTGGGATTACGCCACGCCCATTGAGGAGACCCTCGAGGCGTTGAACGAGGTGGTGAAGGCGGGTAAAGCGCGCTATATCGGCGCCTCGTCGATGCATGCCCACCAGTTTGCCCAGGCGCTGGAGCTGCAGGAGCGTAACGGCTGGGCGCGCTTCGTCACCATGCAGGATCATTACAACCTGATTTACCGCGAAGAAGAGAACGAGATGCTGCCGCTGTGCAACCGCGCAGGGGTATCGGTTATTCCCTGGAGTCCGCTGGCGCGCGGCCGGCTGACCCGCCCGTGGGGGGAAACCACCGCACGGCTGGTTTCCGACGAGTTTGGCCAGTCGCTGTACAGCGCCACCGATAGCAACGATGAGCTGATCGCGGCGAATCTCGCCGAAGTTGCAGAGGAGCTGGGCGTCGGGCGGGCGCAGGTGGCGCTGGCGTGGCTGCTGAGCAAACCCGGCGTGGCCGCGCCGATTATCGGCGCCTCGCGTCAGGATCAGCTGGATGAGCTGCTGAATGCGGTTGATTTAACCCTGACGCCGGAGCAGGTGGAAAAGCTGGAAGCGCCGTACAGGCCGCATCCGGTTGTCGGATTCAAATAGCCCGCCGGCGGCGTTAACCCAGAGCCCCGGCAAGCAAAGCGCTACCGGGGCTCTGCGTCAGATAAGGCCAATCGGCCAGTGATGGCCTATAACGTACAGCACGCCCGCCGAAATCACGCCGGCGACGATATCATCGACCATGATCCCCATTCCGCCGTGAATATTACGGTCGAACCAGCGAATCGGCCACGGCTTCCACATATCGAAAATGCGGAAAATGACGAATCCGGCGGCAACCCACTGCCAGTCGAGAGTCGGCAGCGCCATCAGGGTTATCCACATTCCGACAAACTCATCCCAGACGATGCTGCCGTGATCGTGGGTGCCCATATCTTTGGCCGTGCGGTGGCAGATATAGACCCCAATACAGATGCTCATCATCACCACCAGCGAATAGAGCTGCCAGGGCAGAAACGTCATCAGGTACCAAAACGGAATCGACGCCAGCGACCCCATAGTCCCGGGGACGATGGGGCTTAACCCGCTGCCGAAGCCGGTCGCCAGCAGATGCCAGGGGTTAAGCAGGTTCAGCCGACTTTTTGCGATATCTTTACTGCGCGCCAAAATGATCGTACCCCTTTAAATCAAGCTTCACCGGCTTGCCCCCCTGCAGAAACTGCAGGCCGTCAGCCTCGGCGCAAACCTGCCCGATGCAGGTAAATCGCGCCCCGAGCTGGCCGATAGCCACGTCGAGCGCGCCGCGATTGAGCTCCGGTACGGTAAAGCACAGCTCATAATCTTCGCCGCCGGCAAGCGCCCAGCGCAGGGCCGTCTCCGGCGCAACCTGACGCCGCATCGCCTCGGATAGCGGCATCGTGTCAAGATCGATGCGCGCCCCGCAGCCGCTGGCTTTAAGGATATGGCCCAGATCGGAGACCAGGCCGTCGGAAAGATCGATAGCCGAGCTCGCCAGATCGCGCAGCGCCTGCCCCTGCAGCACGCGCGGCATCGGGCGCAGATGGCGCGCCAGCAGATAGTCGGCGTCAGCGGCGTCATCTACCGCCAGCCGCTCCTGCAGTATCGCCAGCCCGGCGGCGCTGTCGCCGGGCGTACCGGTAACGTAAATCCAGTCGCCGGGCTTCGCCCCGGAGCGCTTCAGGGCGCGTCCCGGCGGCACAAAACCGTGGATTCCCAGCGTCATCGACAGCGGACCGCGGGTGGTATCACCGCCAATCAGCTGCATATCGTAATAGTTGAGCAGCATAAACAGGCTATCGCTGAAGGACTCCAGCCACGCTTCGTCCACCTCCGGCAGCGTCAGCGCCAGCGTTAGCCACGCCGGTTCCGCGCCCATCGCCGCAAGGTCGCTCAGATTGACGGCCAGCGCTTTATAGGCCAGATCGGCAGGATCGATATCAGGTAAGAAATGGTTGCCCGCCACCAGGGTGTCGGTGCTGATTGCCAGCGTTTTTTTCTCGGGAATATTCAGGAGTGCGCAGTCGTCGCCAATGCCGGTTTCCACATCGAGACGCATGCTTTTTACGCGATCAAAATAACGGGCAATCAGGGAAAATTCGCCGCATGCCATACGTTATGCCTCAGCAAAAGAAAAGAATAAGGCCGGACCTTGCGTGGATGACATCCCGCGAGACCCGGCCTGGAGTTTACTTTTTGTTGGGACGAATTGCCGGGGCTGCCTTGTCCAGCACGCCGTTAACAAACTTATGGCTATCTTCGGCGCCGAAGGTTTTCGCCAGCTCGATAGCTTCGTTGATGGCGACTTTGTACGGCACGTCGTCACGCTTTGACAGCTCGAACAGGGCGATACGCAGTACCGCTTTTTCCACCTGGCCCAGCTCTTCAAGCAGACGGGACAGGTACGGCTTCATCAGGCCGTCGAGGTATGCGCTGTTAGTCGCCACTCCGGACAGCAGTTCGCGAAAATACGGAACGTCGACATCTTTAACGTCCTGTTCCGCCAGGAACTGGTATTCAACATCAGAGATGTCGTTTTTCGATAACTGCCAGGAGTAAAGCGCCTGGACAGCACACTCACGGGCGCGGCGACGAGCAGCAGGTTTCACGGAATTCCCCTTACAAAAAAATTCAGGCCTTGATGGCTCTCAATACGTTAATCATTTCCAGCGCGGTCAGCGCAGCTTCTGCGCCTTTGTTACCGGCTTTGGTGCCAGCGCGTTCGATGGCTTGCTCAATGCTTTCGGTGGTCAGAACACCAAAGGCTACCGGAATTTCGCTTTCCTGAGCGACGTGCGCCAGGCCATTGCTTGCTCCGCCAGCCACATATTCAAAGTGCGCAGTACCCCCACGGATCACCGTACCCAGCGCAATTATCGCGTCATATTTACCGGTTTTTGCCAGTGCGCCAGCCGCCAGCGGCAGCTCATACGCGCCTGGAACCCAAACAACGGTAATATTTTCATCTTTTACCTGACCGATGCGCTTCAGGGCGTCAATCGCACCTTCCAGCAGGCTGTCATTGATAAAGTTGTTGAAACGCGCAATGGTGATGGCGACGCGAGCGTCCGGGGTAGCAACGTTAGCTTCAATAATGTTCATACTCTTCCTTCGGGTTCATTTGGCCCCGCAAGGGGGGCGGATTCTACCATAATATTTTATACACTTCATCCTGCAAACTGCCCTGGCGTTAGCTGCGGCTGACCCGGCCGCTCTTCAGGCTTCGCTTCTCGCTTACCGTCTCGTCGCATTCTGAATAACCAGGCGTATCGGCGCGGCTTCCCCGTCGGGCAGGGAGATTATGCGCTCACTAAGTGCAGGCAAACGTCCGGGCCTACATGACGTATCTCATTGAATTTGAAATAGGGCGCGTCGGCCAGTTTCTCAAGCCCCGGCAGCGCGCAGAGCCCGCGCGCATCGCTTCCTAACAGTTTAGGCGCAATGTAGACGATAAGCTCGTCCACCAGCCCCGCCTGCAGCAGCGCGCCGGCCAGAGCAGGACCGGCCTCCACCCAGATGCTGTTAACCTGCTGCTTGCCCAACTGCATCATCAGCACCACCAGATCGAGATGGCCTTTATGCTCCGGGATCTGCAGAGTACGCACGTTCTCAGGCCACTCGCGAGAGTCCTGACGGGTGCGGGCAAACAGCGTTTCTCCCGCCTGCTGTACGATGCGGTGCTGCGGCGTAACGCGGTTTTGGCTATCGATGACAATGCGCAGCGGCTGGCGCAGATTCTCCTGCGGATAGCGCGCCTGAATATCAGGAGTGAGCTCGTCCCAGCGCACGGTAAGCGCCGGGTCATCCGCGAGGACGGTGGCGCTGCTGGTGAGGATCGCATGGCTTTGCGCGCGCAGGCGCTGTACGTCGCGTCGCGCCTGCGGCGAAGTGATCCACTGACTTTCGCCGCTGGCCATTGCCGTACGGCCGTCGAGCGAGGCGCCCATTTTTAGCTGAATATAGGGGAAGCCGGTGCGCATCCGCTTCAGGAAGCCTTTATTTAACGCTTCGGCCTCGCCCATCATCAGGCCGTGGCTGACGTCGATGCCCTCCTGCTGCAGGCGATACAGACCGCGCCCGGCCACCTGCGGATTGGGGTCCTGCATCGCGGCCACCACCCGCACAACGCCTGCGGCAATCAGCGCATCGCAGCACGGCGGCGTGCGTCCGTGATGGCTGCAGGGCTCCAGCGTGACGTAGGCGGTGGCGCCTTTGGCCCTTTCGCCGGCCATGCGCAGCGCGTGCACTTCGGCATGCGGCTCGCCGGCGCGGTAGTGGAAACCTTCGCCAACAATTTCGCCGTCTTTAACAATGACGCAGCCGACGTTCGGGTTTGGGTGGGTCGTGAAGCGACCGCGCGCGGCGAGCCTGAGCGCGCGTGCCATGTATATTTCGTCATGCATGGCTTAATCCTGTAAGCGGGCGATCTCTTCGCCGAATTCTTTGATGTCTTCAAAACTGCGATAGACGGAAGCAAAGCGGATGTAGGCGACTTTATCGAGCTTCTTCAGCTGTTCCATCACCAGGTTACCGATCATTTTGCTGGGGACTTCGCGTTCACCGGTGCCGCGCAGATGCGTTTTGATGTGGTTGAGCGCCATTTCTACATCGTCGGCGCTGACCGGGCGCTTTTCTAACGCTTTGAGCATCCCGCTGCGCAGCTTATCTTCGTTGAAGGGTTCACGAACGTCATTGCTTTTTACCACTCGCGGCATCACCAGCTCGGCCACTTCGAAGGTGGTAAAGCGTTCATTGCAGACCAGGCACTGCCGACGACGACGCACAGAAGAGCCCTCCCCCACCAGGCGAGAGTCGATCACTTTAGTATCTACGGCGAAACAGAAAGGGCAATGCATAGCGCGTCCTGGCATCAAGTTAAACTGACAGGTAGTTTACCGCGAAGTGACCCGACTACAAAGAAAGAGCTTTTGAGACAAAGGATCTATAGTGCGCTTATGCAAACGATCTACCATTAATCATCCCTCTGTTAACGGAATCCCGACCATGACAAGACGTTATTTGAAGCTGGCGATTGTGGGTAGCCTTTTTACGCTCAGCGCCTGCGCCCAGCAAAGCGAAGTCCGCCAGATGAATCAGAGCGTGAGCGCGTTGAGCAAGGAGATGACCCAGCTCAATCAGCAAACGGTGAAAATTACCCAGCAAAACGCCCTGAATGCGAAGTCCAGCAGCGGCGTTTATCTGCTGCCCGGGGCGAAAACTCCCGCGCGGCTGAACAGCCAGATAGGCACCCTGCGGATGTCGCTGCGTGATATTGCCCCCGACGGCGACGGCACCCGCCTGACGCTGCGTATCCAGGGCGAATCAAACGATCCGCTGCCGGCGTTTAGCGCAACCGTCGCCAACGGGCAGATCAGCGGCACTACCGAGAGCTACCGGGAGATCAACGTTCACGACCAGCTGATTAGCGCACCAGCCAGCATCCTGGCGCCGAGCGACGTCGATATTCCGCTGCGCCTCAGCGGCATCACTCCGGAACAGTTAGGCTTCGTACGCATCCACGATATTCAGCCCGCAGACGCGCAGTAAACTCCCCCGCCGGGTGTTTGTGACACCCGGCTTCCCTCGCGGAAAATCCATTTACAACTTTTCACAACAGTTCAGTAAAAATTGACCTCCGTGATGAATTTCAGTGGCATTCTGTCAAGAAATGCATAGAATCGTGAACGCAATCGATTACGTATGTTTTCGATCTGTGAAACAACACGTATTTTTGTGAGCAATGATTTCTATAATAGACGCCACAGAAATACGAAATATTTAGAAACGCTTCGGCAACTTTCTTCACGCCTTTTGGCTTAATTTAAACAGTGGCATCCATATGAAAAAAACATTACTGGCAGCAAGCGCCGTCGTGGCGCTCTCCGCATCTTTCACTGCCGGCGCGGCAGAAAACGACAAACCGCAGTACCTGTCTGATTGGTGGCACCAGAGTGTAAACGTGGTGGGTAGCTACCACACCCGTTTTGGGCCACAAATCCGCAACGATACCTATCTCGAATACGAAGCGTTTGCCAAGAAAGACTGGTTTGATTTCTACGGTTACATGGATGCACCGGTATTCTTCGGCGGTAACACCACGGCCAAGGGTATCTGGAACCACGGTTCCCCACTGTTTATGGAAATTGAGCCGCGTTTCTCTATCGACAAGCTGACCAATACCGACCTGAGCTTCGGTCCGTTCAAAGAGTGGTATTTCGCCAACAACTACATCTACGATATGGGCCGCAACGCGTCCGGTCGTCAGAGCACCTGGTATATGGGTCTGGGTACCGACATCGATACCGGTCTGCCGATGAGCCTGTCCCTGAACGTCTATGCAAAATATCAGTGGCAGAACTACGGCGCATCCAACGAAAACGAGTGGGATGGCTATCGCTTCAAGGTGAAATACTTTGTTCCGCTGACCGACCTGTGGGGCGGCTCGCTGAGCTACATCGGCTTCACCAACTTTGACTGGGGCTCCGATCTGGGCGATGACAGCTTCTACGACCAGAATGGCAAACACGCGCGCACCAGCAACTCCATCGCTTCCAGCCACATCCTGGCGCTGAACTACGCGCACTGGCACTACTCGGTAGTGGCTCGTTACTTCCATAACGGCGGTCAGTGGGCGAATGACGCGAATCTGAACTTCGGTGACGGCGACTTCAACGTTCGCTCTACCGGCTGGGGTGGTTACTTCGTGGTGGGTTACAACTTCTAATCCTGCCTGATGGTCCCCGGCCTCTGCGCCGGGGATATAGATTGACCCGCATTATGGCTCACGCTCCTCGCACCTCACCTTACGCAGAAAATCACTCAATGAACGGTCGGCCCGCTCGCTGAAAAGGCGCCCGGTGGCAGCCACGTCCAGGCAGCGATCGAGACGAAAGCAGCGGTAATCGTCGCGGAGCTCGCACCAGCTCACCAGCAGCCAGCGTTCGCCCCAGAAAAAGAGCCCCAGCGGCAGCACTTCGCGCTGCGACGCCTTTCCCGCTTCATCGCGGTAGTGCAGCGCCAGCACCCGCTGGCCGGAAACCGCCCGGTGCACCAGATCAAACTGCGCCTTGCTGTGGCCCTGGGCGCCAAAATCCGGCGCAAACAGCCGCGATTGCTCGGCCTTACGCCGACTCTCTTCAGGTAAAATCGCGAGCACCTTTTCCCGAGCCGACTCCAGCGCCTGGGACAGCGATTCGCCTCCCCAGGTTTGCAGCAGCCGAATCGCGGCCACCAGCGCTTCCGACTCCTGGGTCGTCAGCATCAGAGGCGGTAAGCTGTAGCCTGCCAGCAGGCGATATCCGCTTCCGGCCTCGCCCTCCACCGGCACGCCGGAGAGCGACAGGTCGCGGATATCCCGGTAGATGGTGCGCTCCGATACGCCGAGCCGCTCCGCCAGCAGTCCGGCGGTGGTTAATCTTCTTCCCCGCAGGATCTGAACGATTTGGAAAAGGCGGTCGGCGCGTCGGCTCATTTTTAGCTTATCTCATGGTTTAGGGCCTGTCCCGCAGGCGTCAACAGCATTAATGGGACAGATGTTTAGGTTGATGCAGGCCAATCCGGTTACCTTCGCTATCAATAAACAGCGCGATGGTGCCAATATCGTTCGACAGCTCAAGCGGGCCAAAGACGCAGCTCCCGCCAGCGGAATTCACGCGGTCGAGCGTGGCGGCCAGATTGTCAGTATGCAGATAGATAATACATCCCTGATCGGCAGGTTTAACCCCGTCAAACTTTGCCAGCGCGCCGCCGGGAGCCGGCTCCTGATACGGGAAAACGGCCATTTCGGCACAATCCATATTTTCCCGACGCAGCGTCACCTGCAGCACCGGCTCGTAAAACGCCACGGCACGATCCATGTCGGCGACCGGAATTTCAAACCAGTTAATTACGTTGTTCATACATCCTCCTGTCCATTGTTTGGGTTCAGGAGGAGTGTATGGCAGGGCTACTGACAGCGTACTGTCAGTAGCGATCGGCGTCCCTGCCGCCACGCGGTTTGCCGCCGGCGGTTAACCCGCCGTGCAAACCAGGGCCCGCTGCTTATCAAGCAGCCAGGGGCGGAGATAGCCCACGGTGTTCGAAAACGGCAGCACCGCCTCCGGTAGCGCAATCCCCAGCCGTTCCCGAATATAGCGGCGTCGGGTGACGATACGCTGCCAGAGATCCGGATACGCCTGCGCCAGCTCGTGGCGCAGAGACTCGTCCGCCAGCGCCACGGTGTCTTCAATGCTGGCGCCGGCGTAGCCCGCTCGCGAAGGAATAATGTCGATTTGCAGGATCATACCGCTCTGCAAGCAGGCGTCGGAGTTCGGCCCGATGGGCGAACAGAGCCACTCTTCATCGGCCACCAGATGCCCCGGATTAAGATGCCAACGGTACTCCGCCTTCGGCAGGACCCGCTCGATAAGATCGTACATGTCGCCGCCGCGCATGCCGATATGCAGATTCTCCAGCCAGCTGACCACCGCGCAAAAATAGGGTTTCGCCACCACCTGCAGATAATCCGCCACCTCCGGCGCCAGCTCGGCGTCGTCGCGCACCACGTACGCCGCACGGCTGCTCAGCCCCCCTTTAAAGCTGGTGGTTAGCGAGAATTTATCCCCGCGCTGAATGACTTTATCGCCGGGATAAAGATTAGCGTAAGTGAAGCGATCGCCGGTGGCGGCAATCATCACCACGTTGTTGGGCTGGCCTTCCGCCGCCAGCAGCGCGCCGATCTGTTTTTCCGTTTTTCCCGGCTCGATGGCATTCAACGCCGTGAGGATCGCCGTCGACGCCAGGTTAGCGCCATATTCGTAGTGCGCCAGCTCATTGGCGCAGTTGACCGTTCGTGCTCCGCCGTCCGGGGCGATAAATATCCCCGTAGCGTTGCGTAATGTCGTCTGCGGCCCGGCGGCAAGGCGAATCGCATCGACGATAAAGGCCGGGATATCGAACATCTGCGCCGTGTCGTCAGCGCTGCCGGTAAACAGCTTCCAGCCCGCAAGACCGATGCTTTTCCCGGCCCCCACTCCGGCCTCCTGCAGCAGCTGCGGCAGCGTTTTATCGCCGATCATCGGCTGATTCGGCAGCGAGAACCACGGCGCATGGAGCGCCCGATTCGCCAGGCGAGCGCTGGCCGCCAGCTTGAGGTTTTCATTGCCCAGCACCAGCACCGCTTCGCCATCGCCGTGCAGCACCAGCAGCGCCTCTTCAAAACGCGGAATAAACCCGGTGAGATATTCAAAGTTGCCGCCGTGCTCTTTGTCGGCATACACAATCAGCGAATCAAACCCGCACTGGCGCATCTGCGTCAGCACCTTTGCTTTGCGCAGGCGTAAGGTTTCATCGCTGAGCGTCACGCTGGGCACGTCGTGCCAGAGGGTCGGTTGGGGGACTGCGGAGAGGGTTACGACGGCCATTGGCGTTACTCCATGTCATAAAATGCGGATAATGGAGAGTAACCAAAATTGGCGAGGCTGTAATAAAAAAATCCCGGCCTTGCGACCGGGATTGCGTTATCAGAACGGGACTGCCTTACGGCAGAATTGACGGCTGATCCGCCCCTTCCTTCTCGACTTTCTGCTGCAGCATATGCTCGCGCTTCATGCCCAGCTTCAGCGCCAGCGCGGACGCAACGTAGATAGAAGAGGCCGTACCGATGGAGACACCGATCAGCATCGTCAGCGAGAAGCCTTCGAGAACCGGACCACCAAAGAGGTACAGCATCAGGATCACCACCAACGTGGTCCCGGAAGTGATCAACGTACGATGCAGCGTCTGGGTCAACGACACGTTGAAGATCTCGTACGGCGTACCGCGGCGGATCTTACGGAAGTTTTCACGAATACGGTCGGATACCACGATGCTGTCGTTCAGCGAGTAGCCGATAACCGACATCAGCGAGGCGACGATGGTCAGATCAATCTCGATATGGAACAGCGAGAGGATGCCCATCGTAATGACCACATCGTGCGCCAGCGCGATAACCACCCCGGCGGCAAGACGCCACTCGAAACGGAAACCGACGTACACCAGGATACAGATCAGCGCTGCCAGCAGCGCCATTGCGCCGCTTTGTGCAAGGTCAGCCCCGACGCTCGGCCCCACGAACTCGATTCGTTTAACCGTCGCGTCCTGGCTGGTCGATTCGTTAATCACGCTAACGACCTTGCTGCCCAGCTCCTGGCTGACGTTGGTATCATGCACCGGCGGCATACGCACCATGATGTCGCGGCTGCTGCCGAAGTTCTGCAGCTGCGGCTCTTCAAAGCCCGCCTTCTGTAGCGCTTCGCGCATCTGGTCCAGTTCGGCTGGTTTTTCGAGGGTAATTTCAATCACCGTACCGCCGGTGAAATCCAGACCCCAGTTAAACCCGCGCACGCCCATCACCACGATGGCGGCAATCAGCAGAAAACCGGAAATGCCGAAAGCCCAGTAGTCCCAGCGCATAAAGTCATAGACTTTACGGCCGTGGTTCAATTGTTCAACAGTATATTCCTGTGCCACAACGCACTCCTCAGATAGACAGCTTTTTAACGCGCTTGCCGCCGTACAGCAGGTTCACGATGGCACGGGTGCCGACGATAGCGGTAAACATCGAGGTTGCCACACCGATACCGGTGGTAATAGCAAACCCTTTAATTGCACCGGTACCGACCGCGTACAGGATGATAACTTTGATCAACGTCGTAATGTTCGCATCGAAGATCGAGCTGAATGCGCCCCGGTAACCTTCATCAATCGCCTGCTGAACGGAACGCCCGTTGCTCAACTCTTCTTTAATACGTTCGTTGATCAGTACGTTAGCATCGACCGCCACCGCAAGGGTTAACACGATACCCGCAATCCCCGGCATACTCAGCGTCGCCCCAGGCAGCAGGGACATGATACCGACGATCAGCACCAGGTTAGCCACCAGCGCGGAGGTCGCGATCAGACCGAATTTCTTATAGAAGAAAATCATGAACAGGATAGACACCACCAGACCGGCCAGACACGCTTCCAGGCCCTGCTTGATGTTCTGCATACCCAAGGTCGGGCCGATAGTACGTTCTTCAACGATCTGAATCGGCGCGATCAGCGCACCCGCACGCAGCAGCAGAGAGAGCTGACGCGCTTCGTTCGGGTTGCTGATACCGGTAATACGGAAGCTGTTACCCAGGCGAGACTGGATATTGGCGATGTTAATCACCTCTTCCTCTTTCGCCAGAATGGCACGACCGTTGGCATCTTTCTTACCGCTGTCTTTGTACTCCACAAACAGGGTCGCCATCGGTTTACCGATGTTGTCCTTGGTGAAGTTAGACATGATGTTACCACCCGCGCTGTCCAGCGAGATGTTAACCTGCGGCTGGTTGAACTCGTCCATGCTGGAAGTGGAGTCGGTGATATGGTCACCGGTCAGAATCACGCGCTTGTACAGCACAACCGGCCGACCTTCACGCGTATCTTTCACTTCCGAGTCGCCAGGGACGCGGCCGGAAGCGGCTGCGGCGCTGTCAACGTTGCTGTTGACCAGACGGAATTCCAGGGTAGCGGTGGCGCCAAGAATTTCTTTCGCGCGCGCGGTGTCCTGAATACCCGGCAGTTCAACCACGATACGGTCGGCGCCCTGACGCTGTACCAGCGGCTCGGCAACGCCCAGCTGGTTTACACGGTTACGCAGAATGTTGATGTTCTGCTGCACGGCGTATTCGCGGGCTTCTTTCAGGCGCTCATCGGTCATCACCGCCTTCAGGCCGGTGCTGCCCTGAGTAGAGATAACCAGGTCGCGGTGACGCGGGCTAAGATAAGAGATAGCCTGATCGCGCGCGGTACCGTCACGGAAAGCGATGCTCAGACCAAAATTGTCTTCTTTACGCACGGTGGAGTAAGGAATGCCTTTATCACGCAGCTCGCTGCGCAGGCTATCGATATTTTGTTCCTGCAGCTTGCCCAGCGCAGTGTCCATATCCACTTCCATCAGGAAGTGGACGCCGCCGCGCAGGTCAAGACCCAGCTTCATCGGCTCGGCATGGATAGCCGCTAACCAGCGCGGGGTTGCCGGAGCAAGGTTCAGCGCCACGACGTATTTATCACCCAACACGTCCACCAGCACTTCGCGTGCGCGGAGCTGGACATCGGTGGTGTCGAAGCGCGCAAGAATTGCGCCCTCTTCCAGTGCCACAGACTTAGCGGTAATTTTTTCTTCTTGTAACGTTTTCTGGACCTGGATCAGCGTTTGCTCACTGGCGGCGACACCGCGCGCGCCAGTGATTTGAACGGCCGGATCCTCACCATACAGGTTGGGGAGCGCATACATCAGGCCGACGATAATGACGACGACCAGCATGATGTACTTCCACAAAGGATAACGGTTTAACACGGCAGTTCCCTTAGGGAAAAGTGGATTACAGCGCCTTCATGGTGCCTTTCGGCAGAACGGCGGCTACGAAGTCACGTTTGATAACCACTTCAGTGGTGTCGTTCAGTGCGATAGCAATGTATCCGCTTTCGGCAACTTTAGTGACGCGACCAACCAGGCCACCATTCGTCAGCACTTCATCACCTTTGGCGATGGAGCTCATCAGATTTTTATGCTCTTTGGTGCGTTTCTGCTGTGGGCGCAGGATCATGAAGTAAAAAATCAGACCAAACACCACCAGCATCAGGATCAGAGACATCGGGCTGCTCTGCGCTGCGCCACCGGTTGCTGCTGCCGCATCAGAAATGAAAAAGCTCATTGAAATTCCCTCATTATTAAAATTAATCAACGTTCAAAGGAGGAACGGTTCGTCCCTGACGTTGGTAAAAATCGGCCACGAAGCTCTCTAATTTACCCTCTTCAATAGCCTTGCGTAAACCAGCCATTAAGCGCTGATAGTAACGCAGGTTATGAATGGTGTTGAGGCGCGCGCCCAATATTTCGTTGCAACGATCGAGATGATGCAAGTAAGCGCGTGAATAATTGCGACATGTATAGCAATCACACTCGGCATCCAGCGTCGCCGTATCGCTTTTATGTTTCGCATTACGGATTTTTACGACGCCATCGGTGACGAAAAGGTGACCGTTACGCGCGTTACGCGTAGGCATAACGCAGTCGAACATATCGATACCGCGACGTACCCCTTCAACCAGATCTTCCGGCTTGCCAACGCCCATCAGATATCGCGGCTTGTCGGCCGGGATCTGCGGGCAGACGTGCTCGAGGATACGGTGCATGTCTTCCTTCGGCTCGCCGACAGCCAAACCGCCGACAGCGTAGCCATCAAAGCCGATATCTACCAGACCTTTAACGGAGATATCACGTAAATCTTCGTAAACGCTGCCCTGAATGATACCGAAGAGCGCGTTTTTGTTGCCCAGGCCGTCAAAGCGGTCGCGGCTGCGCTGCGCCCAGCGCAGAGACATTTCCATCGAGCGTTTGGCGTAATCCCACTCCGCCGGATACGGCGTACATTCGTCGAAGATCATCACGATATCGGAACCGAGATCGAACTGAATCTCCATCGATTTTTCCGGATCGAGGAAGATAGGATCGCCGTTGATCGGGTTGCGGAAATGCACGCCCTGCTCGGTTATCTTGCGGATATCGCCGAGGCTGAAGACCTGAAAGCCGCCGGAATCGGTGAGAATCGGCCCTTTCCACTGCATAAAGTCGTGCAGGTCGCCGTGCAGCTTCATGATCTCCTGACCAGGACGCAGCCACAGGTGGAACGTGTTGCCCAGAATGATCTGCGCGCCGGTGGCTTCAACTTCTTCCGGCGTCATCCCTTTAACGGTACCGTAGGTCCCGACGGGCATAAATGCAGGCGTTTCAACCACGCCGCGCTCAAACACCAAGCGACCGCGGCGGGCGCGACCGTCGGTGGTATCCAGTTCAAATTTCATTATCACTCCTGCGTCAGAAAAACAGTCTGACGTTAAACAACTCGCTACGGAATGGTTCCATAGCTAAAAATACCTGGAGGCGTTATCGCCGCAGCCAGTTTGCGGTCGGCCAGCGCGCAGCCACCGGAGCGTACACGCAGTACGTGAGGATGGCGAGCACTGCCCGGCGTCAAAATGGCAAGTGAGATAGCCTTTTTACGGACGCTCAAAAATAGCCCGCGGATTGTACGTGATAAACATCGCGTCCCCGTAGCTAAAAAAGCGATATTTTTGTTCTACCGCAGCCTTATAGGCGTTCATGGTGTGCTGATAGCCGGCAAACGCCGAAACCAGCATAATCAGAGTGGATTCAGGCAGATGGAAATTAGTGACCAGCGCATCTACCGCTTTGTACTGATATCCCGGATAGATAAAAATCTTCGTGTCGCCGAAGAAGGGTTCGATCAGATCGTTTTTTGCCGCCTGGGCCGCGCTCTCCAGCGAACGTACCGAGGTCGTTCCCACGGCGATAACGCGGCTGCCGCGCGCTTTGGCGGCCAGCACCGCATCAACCACATCCTGCGGGACTTCGGCGTATTCGGCGTGCATGATGTGATCTTCAATGCTGTCCACGCGCACCGGCTGGAACGTCCCCGCGCCAACGTGCAGCGTCACGAACGCCATTTCAATGCCCTTCTCGCGCAGCTTCTCCAGCAGCGGCTCGTCAAAGTGCAGGCCCGCGGTCGGCGCGGCTACCGCGCCCGGCCTGGCGCTATAAACGGTCTGATACAGCTCGCGGTCGGCGTCTTCATCCGGGCGGTCGATATAGGGCGGTAGCGGCATATGGCCGATACTGTTGAGAATATCCAGCACCGGACGTGGGTCGTTAAACTCCACTTCAAACAGCGCGTCGTGGCGCGCCACCATCGTGGCCTGGATGCTTTCATCATCGCCCAGCAGCAGCTCGGCGCCCGGCTTCGGCGCTTTTGAAGCGCGGATGTGCGCCAGAATACGTTTGTCATCAAGCATGCGCTCGACCAGCACTTCAATCTTGCCGCCGCTGGCTTTACGCCCGAACAGACGCGCCGGGATCACCCGGGTATTGTTAAAGACCAGCAGATCGCCGGGATTGAGCTTATCGAGCAGATCGGTGAAAGTGCCGTGCGTCAGCGCGCCCGTCGGCCCGTCTAACGACAGCAAGCGGCAGCTACTGCGCTCGGGCTGCGGGTAGTGGGCAATCAGGGATTCAGGAAGTTCAAAGGAAAAATCGGTAACGCGCATGACGGTGACTCAGACTAAATAAAGAGGCGGGTAGTCTAGTGCGGGGGCGTTCTCCCTGCAACCTTTACCCCGCAGCACAGTTATAATACTCTAAATAATTCGGGTCGCAGGACAAGGCGCTTGTGCCTTGAACAGCGCTTGCGCTGGCCCCGTAGGGGCGAGGCCGTAGGCCGGGTAACGCGGCAACTGAGAGACAAATTCGTCAGGAACGAATTTGACCTGCCGAAGGCAGGCCTCCGGTGAGGGATATCCCGGTCACTTAGTCAACCAGGTGACCGGGAAGAACGACAAATCTGCCGGGAGCAGATTTGAACGCTGCTTGCAGCGGCCCTGGAAGGGCGAGACCCACGGATGGGCCGAGTAAGGAAGCCAACGCACATGCAACTTGAAGTATAACGAGTATTATGAATTTTCTCGCACACCTGCACTTAGCCCACCTTGCCGACAGCTCGCTGCCGGGCAACCTGCTGGCGGATTTCGTCCGCGGTAATCCGCAGTCGGACTATCCGAGCGAGATCGTGGACGGCATCTTTATGCATCGGCGAATCGACGTCATGACCGATAATCTGGCGGAAGTTAAGGCCGCCCGGGAGTGGTTTCGTCCGCAGACCCGGCGCGTGGCGCCGATTACGCTCGACGTCATGTGGGATCACTTCCTCTCGCACCACTGGGACCGCATCTCACCCGATATGCCGCTCAGCGAGTTCGTCCGCTATGCCCGTGCCCAGGTGGCAACCATTTTGCCGGATTCGCCGCCGCGCTTCGTCAATCTCAATGCATACATGTGGTCCGAGCGCTGGCTCGAGCGCTATGAGGATATGGAGTTTATCCAGCGCGTCCTCAACGGAATGGCCAGCCGTCGCCCGCGCCTCGACGCCCTGCGCGACTCGTGGCAGGACCTTGATACCCACTATGACAAACTGGAGCAGCAGTTCTGGCTTTTTTACCCGCGCATGATGGCGCAGGCTAAAAATCGCGAACTCTAGTGGTTGCGTTTGCTGACAAAAAGACTATTCTGAAGGTCACATCTCGGCATAAATTGATAGGCAAAACCTATCTCATCGATTGTCAGCCTCACGTTGAGTTCGTCAGTCCCTGCCCCTATACTTGCCCGCGTTGCGTTTCAATTAACCTTAGTATTAACAGGAGAATCATATGGTTCTGGTAACTCGTCAGGCTCCGGATTTTACCGCGGCAGCAGTTTTAGGTAACGGCGAAATCGTTGAGAAATTCAACTTCAAACAGCACACCAACGGTAAAGCAACCGTACTGTTCTTCTGGCCGATGGACTTCACCTTCGTTTGCCCGTCTGAGCTGATTGCTTTTGACAAACGTTATGAAGAATTCCAGAAGCGTGGCGTAGAAGTTGTTGGCGTTTCCTTCGACTCCGAATTCGTCCACAACGCATGGCGTAACACCCCGGTAGACCAGGGCGGCATCGGTCCGGTTAAATACGCGATGGTTGCTGACATCAAGCGTGAAATCCAGAAAGCCTACGGTATCGAACATCCGGACGAAGGCGTTGCGCTGCGCGGCTCCTTCCTGATCGACGCTAACGGCGTTGTTCGCCACCAGGTTGTGAACGACCTGCCGCTGGGACGTAACATCGACGAAATGCTGCGTATGGTTGACGCGCTGCAGTTCCACGAAGAGCACGGCGAAGTGTGCCCGGCACAGTGGGAAAAAGGTAAAGAAGGGATGGCCGCTTCTCCGGAAGGCGTGGCTAAATACCTGACCGAGAACGTTTCCAGCCTGTAATCGGCTGCCGTTCATAAAAAGGCTCGCACCCGCGAGCCTTTTTTGTTGCTTCACGCCGCGCCGCCCTTTTTCACCTCGCGCCAGATCCGCCATGCCATCATGAGCAGAACGGCCACGCCGAGGATCAGCGCCCCCCATACCAGCACTATTTTCCAGTAGCCTTGCCGATCGGCAGCCGAAGTTGCGCTCAGTCGCGCCTCTCCGCCCAGGGTGACGCTCTCCTGCGTAATAATGGCCCACGGCAGGTAATTCACCTGCTGAGTTTTACGCAGCGACGCCGGGATCAGCATATCCAGCCCGATATCGGCCCTTGCCGCCGCCCGGTTTCCCCAGGCCAGCAGATAGGGGCCTTTTCCCTGGGTGTTAAACACCAGCTGATAGCTATCGCGCGCGCCGCTCAGGGCTGGCAGCGTCTCAGGCAGCCTGGCGTTAATTGTGGTCATGCGAACCGCTTCAACCATCTGCCCGGCAAGGTGAATATCTTCCGAGCGTTTCCCGTCGAGATGGTAAAGCACGGTTTGCGTCAGCGGCCGCCACGGCTCCTTGTCGCCGCTGCGCCACGCCAGTTCTACCGGCAACACCCCTTCGCCTGGCAGATCGATCCTCAGCGAGCTCAGCGGCTGCGGCTGGCTCCAGCGCCAGACGGCTTGCCGATCCGAGAGCTTGTCCGCACGCGCGTCAAGTACGATGCGTTCAGGCTCCGGCTCAGCGCTCCCGGCGACCGCGCTGACGCTCTCCAGCGCCAGCGCCGGGCTTTGCGAGTCCAGAATCACCAGCAGATAGCGATTACCCTGCGCGGAGAGCGTCAGCCTGGCGCTAATAACGTCCAGCTTCAGCCGATCGTTATCACGCTTCAGGTCCATCAGCGGAGCATTTTCCTGTACCGTGCTCCAGGAGGTTAAATCACGGCTGGCGTAAACGGAGGCTTTCCCCTGCCAGCTCCCCTCAGGAATGTGCCAGTTCAGGCGCAGCTGGGCCAACGAGAAGGCGTCGGTGCTGGTTTCCGGCAAGGTCAGCAAATAGCTCTGCCCGACGGCGTTGATATCGTCGCTTTCCAGCTGGATCTCAACGCCCGCCGTTGAACGTAAGACCCACGATTTTACGCCGCGACGCCCCTCATCCTTTGGCGTAACCGGCGAAACATCCAGAGGGAAAAGTCGAAGCGTCATGGTCTGTGGCATCGCGGGCTGAGCTTTCTGCGCTTCGAGGGCGAACGGTACCGTATCGCCCTGATGATTGAATACCCGCACATCGCGTAAATCTGGCCAGGCCGTACTCTGGTAGACGGCCTGAGGAAGCTTAATGCGATACCAGGGCGATGTGCCCGGAGTTTCCAGCATGATCCCCGTCGCGTAGTCCACAGGCGCTTCCCGCTCGCTCTCGCTGCTCAGTGCCGCTCCTGTCGCACCCAGCAGGACGCTGCATAACACCGCTTTTATCCATTTCATTTTTCTGCTCCAGCTTTCGGCGGTAACGGTGAGAAATAGCCGATGATTAATACCAGAATAGCGACGCCAATAAAGGCGACCGCGCGCGCCAGCCCGCCGCCGCGCGCGCTATCCACCAGCATCAGTTTGACAATGACAATCCCTAACAGCGCCGCCCCGCAGAGCCATTCGCGGCGAGAAAGGCGTCGGGTCGCGTTCAGCATCGCCACCAGCGCTGCCAGCATCCAGAACAGGGCAAAGCAGGTCTGAATCAGTCGTGAATGCCATAGCGACTCCAGGTTCCAGGCCACCTCGCCGTACCAGGCTAGCGCACGTAGCAGCGCGCCGTTCAGCCACCAGAAGCTAAGCGCCGCCAGGGCAATCACCGGCCAGGAGCGGCACCGCGACAGCGTCTCGGGGAAATAGCGCAGCGAAACGCGATAAAAAATCACCAGCCCCAGCAGCGCAAAGGCGGCCCCCTCTTCCAGCGGATTCATCAGCGGCAGATAGGTCTGACGATAGACCACGCCGTCCTGGAAATTGGTCAGCGCCAGCAGATACGCCAGAGTCGCCGCCACCGGGATCGTCGCCAGAGAGCTGTAAAGCGCAGGCCAGACCCGGAACGGCCAGATTTGGCGACGGGTGGCCTCGGCAACGAGGAAGATAAGCAAACCGCCGGCCGCCATCGGCAAACCGCTGGCCCAGGCCGCCATTCCCCAGGGCAGATCCTGCGTAAACCAAAACAGTTCGCACGCCAGCGCCAGCAAAATCATCCAGAACAACGACAGATGAACCAGCATGGATACGCGCGGCGGCAATGAATTTCCGTCACGCCAGAGCAGAGCTACCGCTGCGGGTAGCGCAAGGCACCAGGCCAGATTTGGCCAGCCGGCCGCCGCGATTTGCTGCTGAGATATTTGATAAATCAGCACCACCAGCATCATTGGCCAGAGCAGCCATTTGCTGATATCCAGCTCTCGCCACTGCAGACGCGCGGCGACCATGCGCCAGCCCCACGCCGACGCCGCCAGCAGCGCCAGTACGCCAAAGACAACCAGCGAATCTTTCTTCAGCCCCAGCTGCGATACGGCAACGAGCGCGGCTATCCACAACAGCAGTCCGCCCGCCAGCAGCGCCCAGCTTACCTGCCGTTTAATACCGCGCCACAGCCAGGCCGCGGCCAGCCAGCTGAGGCTGAGCACCGTGAAGATCGGCAGCAAAGAGAGCGCCGTTGTGCCATTGACCAGCGCCCACAGCGCGCTGCACACCGCCAGGACCAGCAGCCCGGTGCCGCTGTAGCTCATCCGCTGCTGCCGCTGCTGCACGCCCAGCCAGAGGATGCCGAGCCCTTCCAGCGACCAGGCCATCGCCGTCCAGCGCGCTGAAAGCGCCAGCGGAATGGCGAGAGTGGTAAACGCCCCCCCCAGCGCCAGGGCGGCCAGCACCAGCGGCCTGCCGAAAGCGGGATAGCGGCGAAGCACAAGCCAGGCGAGCGCCAGATAGGCTCCCCCGTAGCCCAGCGCGCTGAGCGCCGGGCCGTACGCCATATGTTGGGTCATGGCGTACTGCATGCCAAAACCGATTAGCGGCGGCGCAAACAACAGCACGCCGTCAATAATCTGCTGGCCTTTGCCCTGCGCCCGCAGCGACAGCGCCACGCTCAGCACGCCAAAAATGAGGATATTGGCAATCAGGAACAGCTGGCAGCTGAGGTAATACTCCGGGCGATAGCCGTCCATCCCCCAGAATCCCCCGACGCCAAAGGTAAACAGCAGGCCCAGCAGATTCAGCTCGCGCCACTGTTGCCAGATGCTGATGGTGAGAATGCCCACCGACAGCAAAAGGTAGAACGAAAACAGCGCCACGTGGCTGCCGCCGCCGGTTGAGAGCAGCAGCGGCGCCAGATAGCCGCCGAGGCTCGCCAGCATCGCCAGGCTGAGCGCTTTTTGCAGGATAGCCAGCCCAACGCTGGCCGCACAAATCACCACCAGCAGAGCAAACGCCAGGGTCATCGGCAGCATTTGCCACAAGCGGAACGCGCCAAACACGGTGAGATAGAGCGCCCCCGTCGCCCCGCCCTGCAGTATTAACGCATAGACCGGCTGCTTATGCCGTAGCCGCCAGCCCACCGCCAGCAGAACGATCGCAAACAGCGCCGCAGCCACCAGGCGCAGCTCCAGCGGGAAAAGTGAGTGTTCAACGGTATAGCGCAGCAGGAAAGAGAGGCCGAAAAACAGCAGCAGGATCCCGAGTTTCGCCAGCGGGTTACCCTGCATAAACCAGCGTACCAGCGACGAAACCATCCCCCCCAATGCGGAAGGCCGCGCGCTTTTCGGTAACGAGACGCTCTTCTCTGCCGTCTGCGCTTTTGGCGGCGGACGCTGCGGATTGACGGGTTGAGGTACCGTCCCCCTTACCGGCTCCGCTCGAGCATGAGAAACCGCAGGCATCGTGGGACGCGCAACGGCCGGCGCCACCGGCGTTTCTGCGCCACCGCGCAGCTCAAGCTCCGCGACCCGACGACGCAAGGTTTCCAGTTCGGAGCGGACCGCCGAACTGCGATTAAATGCGACAATGGCCAGAACGGGAACCACCACCAGCGCGAAGAACAGAGCAATACAGCCAAGGATCAGCAGCTCATCCATGTTTTCACCTTCACTGATTCAGAAGCGGGTAGATTGACACAAATTATTGCATTTGTGCTGCCCTGTAGCGAAAGTGAGCGACATTTCAGAAAACAGCGAGCCCTTACTCGCGGGTAAGGGCTGCGCTTAAACGTTAAAACGCGAAGCAGGAACAGCCTAGCACGCCCCAGAACGCCTGCTCATCGGCAACCGGAATCGCCGACCTGCGCGCGATATCATGCTGGTGCCCGTGGACGCCGCAGCTGCCGCAGCACTGGTGCATCTGCGCGATGGCCCCGATTTTTGCCGCAGCGGGCGGCGCCGAACGGTAGTGGCCGGGAACCTTAACCACCGGAGACCACTCCGGGAGCACCGGAATGGGCGGCGGCGCCAGCGGCGAGAAGCGCCCGGCGGCATAAACCACTTTGCCATCAACCACCGTCAGTACCGATTCGATGCCTTTAATCTCCTCTTCCGGCACGCTGAAATAGTCCTTCGACAGCACCACCAGATCGGCAAGCTGATCCTGCTCAATACGCCCTTTTTTACCCTGCTCGCTGGAGAACCAGGCGCTGCCCGCCGTCCACAGCTCCAGCGCCACATCGCGCGGCAGGCGGTTGCTCTCGTCGTACATCGCCATACCGCCGACGGTACGCCCGGAAACCAGCCAGTAGAGCGCGGTCCACGGGTTGTAGCTCGCCACGCGGGTGGCGTCGGTGCCGAGACCAACCGGCACCTCCATTTCCAGCATTTTCGCCACCGGCGGCGTGTGTTTCACCGCATCGATACCGTAGCGGTCGACAAAATATTCGCCCTGGAAGGCCATCCGGTGCTGCACCGCAATCCCGCCGCCCAGCGCCTTCACCCGCTCAATATTGCGCTCGGTGATGGTTTCCGCATGGTCAAAGAACCAGTGCAGACCGTTAAACGGGATTTCGCGGTTCACCTTTTCAAAGACGTCCAGCATCCGGCCGATCGATTCGTCATAGGTGGCGTGCAGGCGGAACGGCCAGCGGTGTTCAACCAGGTGGTGGACCACCCGCTCCAGTTCATCCTCCATTCCGGCCGGCAGATCCGGGCGCGGCTGCAGGAAATCCTCAAAATCCGCCGCCGAAAAAACCAGCATCTCGCCGGCGCCGTTGGCGCGGAAAAAGTCGGTCCCCTGCCCCGGCTTCAGCATATCGGTCCAGCGTTCGAAATCATCCAGCTCCTGCTTCGGACGCTGGGTAAACAGGTTATAGGCAATGCGCACGGTCATCTGCCGGTTAGCGTGCAGCTGCTCAATAATTTCATAATCTTCCGGGTAGTTCTGGAAGCCGCCGCCGGCGTCAATCGCGCTGGTCAACCCGAGACGATTCAGTTCGCGCATAAACTGGCGCGTCGAGTTCACCTGCAGCTCCAGCGGCAGCTTCGGCCCCTTCGCCAGCGTCGCGTAGAGGATCATGGCATTAGGTTTCGCTATCAGCATCCCGGTCGGGTTGCCGTTGCCATCCCGAACAATTTCGCCGCCCGCCGGATCCGGCGTCTCTTTGCTATAGCCGACGGCCTTCAGCGCCGCGCGGTTAAGCAGCGCGCGATCGTAGAGATGCAGCACGAATACCGGCGTATCCGGCGCCGCCTGGTTTAGCTCTTCCAGCGTCGGCATGCGCCGCTCGGCAAACTGGAATTCGCTCCAGCCGCCGACCACCCGCACCCACTGCGGCGCAGGCGTGCGATCGGCCTGATCTTTAAGCATCCGCAGCGCGTCCACCAGCGACGGAACGCCTTCCCAGCGCAGCTCAAGGTTGTAGTTCAGCCCCCCGCGGATCAGGTGCAGGTGGGAATCATTCAGGCCGGGGATCGCCGTATGGCCCTGCAGATCGACGATCTGCGTGCCTTCGGCGGCAAAACTCATGATCCGATCGTGGCTACCGGCCGCGAGGATCTTACCGTCGGCGATCGCTACCGCGTCGGCCAGCGGGTTGCTGCGATCGAGGGTGTGGATCCGACCATGAGTCAGGATCAGTGTGGCAGTTTGTGACATAACGCTCTCCTTAAGGAGGCTGACTCAGTTTTTCTTTAACCAGCCAGCAAACAGGCGGGTCACGATGGGCATCCAGAACCAGACCACCAGCGCGACCACGCAGGCATCGTTTATCAAATGCAGCAGCAGGCTTCCCCGCATTGAGGGCAGCAGCATGCCGGTCAGCCAGGGCACCAGGTTGGTGCTGGGGAAGATAACCAGCAAAGTCATCAGGAACTGCTTCCAGCGCAGCGGCTGGCGCACGTTGACCGCCGGAGGGGTAAACCAGAACGCCGGTTCGGTACGGACTTCCGTACGATCGCCTTCATTGAGCAGGGGCGCGATTTCAGCAACCAGCTCGCGGCGCGTTTCTGACTGCGTCCAGGCATAGAGATGCTCAATGGTGTCGAAGCGAATAATCACGCTCCATAGATTCTGCCCGGCGCCCGGGCGGATGACGTTAGCGCCAAGGTGCCCGGGAAACTCCGCCGCCACGGGCATAATTTTTCCGAGCCACTCTTCATAGCGCTTACCGTGTTCAGGATCGAGCATATGACTGATGACCAGCGTTACCGATTTCTGTTGCGCCATTGTGAGTTCCTTGCTGCAGGTGAGTGGCGGGATTTCCCCGCCAGCAGCCATAAATGACAATACACAAAATCATTCATGCTGCATCGAGGCGGGCAAACGAAGCCAACAAAGAGGCAGCTCGAAGGATGATGACAATACACAAAATCATTCATGCTGCATCGAGGCGGGCAAACGAAGCCAACAAAGAGGCAGCTCGAAGGATGATGACAATACACAAAATCATTCAAGCTGCATCGAGGCGGGCAAACGAAGCCAGCAAAGAGGCAGCTTGAAGGATGATGACAATACACAAAATCATTCATGCTGCATCGAGGCGGGCAAACGAAGCCAACAAAGAGGCAGCTTGAAGGACGATGACAATACACAAAATCATTCATCCTGCATCGAGGCGGCAAGGGAAGAAATCCCCAGGAGCATAGGTAACTATGTGACTGGGGTTTCTGAGTGCAGCCAACAAAGAAGCAGCTTGAAGGATGAAGTGTATTTAGGCCTGGCGCTCCGGCGCGCCGTTCACCATGGTGTACGCGTAATCCACCCCCATGCCGTACGCGCCGCTATGTTCGCGAACCAGATCCATCACCGCATCGTAGGTCTCTTTGCGCGACCAGTCGCGCTGGTACTCAAGCAGCACCTGCTGCCAGGTCACCGGCACCGCGCCGGCCTGCACCATCCGGTCAATCGAGCGTTCATGCGCATCGACGGAGGTTCCGCCGGAAGCGTCGGTCACAACGTACACCTCATATCCCTCTTCCAGCGCCATCAGCGCCGGGAAAGTCAGGCAGACTTCGGTCCACAGCGCGGAGATAATCAGTTTCTTACGCCCGGCGGCCTGTACCGCCTTAACAAAACCCGCATCTTCCCATGAGTTCATTGAGGTACGTTCTATCGGTTTAACCTGCGGATGCACGGCCAGCAATTCCGGCCAGATATAGCCGCTAAAGCTTTTTGTTTCCACGGAGGTATAAATCACCGGAACATTAAAAATCTTGCCCGCTTTAGCTAGCGCAACGGTATTATTTTTAAGCGTCTGGCGATCAATATTGGCGACACCAAAAGACATCTGGGGCTGGTGGTCAATAAAGATAAGAGTTGAGTTAGTTGGATCGATCAGTTCCCGAATAGACATAACATACCTTCTTAATCAATGAGTTAAAAAGAGACGATAAACGCTGTTGTGGGTCTGGATCGTGACGGATAAAGCATGGTGAGTATAGTCAGTAATTTCTAACGAGTTATTAAAGAAATTTTTCTGACTTATTTTAAAAATAAAAGGCAATAAATAAAAAACCCGCTATTAGTGAATAGGGTGATAATGATGTTTATCAAAAATTTGCGGGTAAGAGTTCTAAATTATTCACTGGTATTGAGCATCCGGCTTCGGTAAAACAGAGGGATTATTTATGACCGGTAAGCCGCCGATGCGCCTGAATCTTGATGTACTGCTGATCCTCGATGCCCTGGAGACCCACGGCTCTTTCGCCACCGCCGCGGAATCGCTCTATAAAACGCCCGCCGCCCTGAGCTACATGATCCAAAAGCTGGAAAGCGATCTCGGCATCACCCTGCTGGATCGCAGCGGACATCGGGCGAAGTTTACCGATACCGGTACAATGGTGCTGGAAAAGGGCCGGCTGCTGCTCAATGCGGCAAAGGATCTGGAAAAGCAGGCGGTTCAGCTGAATGCCGGCTGGGAGCGGGATCTCGCCATCGCCCTGGATGCCTCCTTCCCTTTCGATCGTTTGCTCCCGCTTATCGACGCGTTTTACGCGCAAAATCCGCAAACCCGCCTCAATTTTACCCACCACACGCTGGCGGGCGCCTGGGAAGAGCTGACCCGCAACGGGGCGGATATCATTCTTGGCGCGATTAACGAACCGCCAACCTCCGCCGAATGGTCGTGGAAAATGCTCGGAACGCTGGATAACGTATTTGTTGTCGCCCCCGGCCACCCGCTGGCGGAAACGGTACAGCCGCTGACCAACAAGCAGCTCAGCCTGCATCGCGCGGTGGTGATTAGCGATAGCGCCCGCTACTGTCACCCGCTCAACAGCAACCTTCTGACCGAGCAGTCACAAATTCGCGTCGATGATTTTGCCAGTAAAGTGGCGCTGCTGCGGGCCGGACTCGGCTGCGGTTTTCTCCCCCGCCACGTCGCCCAGCCGTGGCTGGCGAGCGGCGAGCTGGTGGAGAAAACCGTGATCTCTTTTCGCGAAAAGGATATCGCCTACATGGCCTGGCGCACGGATAACGACGGCCTGGCCCAGCGCTGGTGGCGGGAAGCCATTCTCGAAGAACCGTTTCTACACCAGCTTTATCCCTGACGGCTGAACCACACGCTGGCGGCGATGGCCGGAAGCGTCAGCACGCCGTCGTGCAGCGCGCCGCTGCCCTCTTTGAGCTGCCATTCGCCCACGTCCAGCAGCGGTGAATCCTCAACCACCACCTCACAGGCTTCACCGCGGTTGATAGCTACCAGCACGCGCTGATTTTTATAAACCCGGGCAAACACCACCACGTTTTCTTCGGCATAAATCACCTGACACCCGCCGTAGCGCAGCGCCTGGTTCGCCTTGCGCAGCTTCGCCATGCGTTTATATAGCCCCAGCAGCGTCGCATCCTGCAAAGCCGGGTCCCACGGGAAGGGCTTGCGGCAGAAAGGATCGTTATTTCCATCAACGCCCACTTCGTCACCGTAGTAAATGCACGGCACCCCCGGCCAGCAGAACAGCCAGACCACCGCCAGCGGCAGACGCGCGACGTCCTTACCCAGCAGCGACTTAAAGCGCGCCGTATCGTGGCTATCAAGCTGGTTAAACATCCGCAGCTGCTGCTGGTGCGACAGCCCGGCGCGGTAGTTATCCATCCACGCCACGCAGGTTTGCGCATCTATCTTCTGCGGATCGTAAGAGATATCGGTATTCGCCAGAAAGCCCCACAGCGGGAAGGTAAACCCGCGATAGTTCATCGCCGCATCTTCGGCATCGGCCTGCAGCCACTGGCGCGCGTCGCCAAAATGTTCTCCAAAAACAAAGGATTCCGGCTGCGTCTCCTTCGCCGCCTGGGTTATACCGGCGATATGGCGCAGGTTATTACGCGCCCCGCCGCCTTCCCCCAGCATATGCACCACGTCCAGACGCCAGCCGTCCATGTTCCACGGCTCTTTCAGCCAGTGGCGCACGATGCTGTCTTCACCGGCGTAGATTTCATTGATCAGGCTGGTGGATTGATAATCCAGCTTCGGCAGGCTGGCGTAGCCCAGCCAGCTGTGCGCTTCGCCCTCGGGGGAAAAGGTGAACCAGTCGCGCCACGGTGAATCCGCGCTGTGGCAGGCGCCGCCGCTGCCGCGCTGGTGGCGGTCAAACCAGACGTGTGAATCTCCGGTGTGGTTGAAAACGCCGTCGAGGATCAGGCGCATCCCTTCCCGCTGCGTATTGTGCCGCAGGCGCAGCAGCGCGGCGTCACCGCCGAACTGCGGATCAACGCGACGATAATCTTCAGTGTCGTATTTATGCACGCTCGGCGCGACAAACACCGGATTCAGGTACAGCGCCGTGACACCGAGCTGCTTGAGATACGGCAGCTTCTCGCTGATACCGTCCAGATCGCCGCCGTAGAAGGTTGAGCCGCCCGCCTCGCCGGTTAACGGTTCATCCCACTGTTTCTGAACAATATCCTGTCCGGCAGCGTGGTGATAGTAGGACCGGTCCTGATCGGCTGCGCGCGGTTCGCTGCGCGCAAAGCGGTCAGGAAAGATTTGATAAAAGATCTGATCGGCAACCCACTGCGGGCCGCTGTCCGGCAGATCGACCGCAAACTGCTCCAGCCGCGCCGGCGGGAAGCGGTTAAAGCCCTGCGGGGTAAACCAGCGCTGCCGGTCGGCCCACAGCAGCTTGAAGCTATAGCGCCGACGCGGCTGGCCGCTGGCAAGATTAATCTCTCCGCGCCACGCGACGACGCCCGGCCGCGGCTCCTGGCGCAGACGGTGCATCGGCAGCGAAAGCTCTTCGTTGTCTTCTTCCGCGCGCAGCGTAACGCGCTGCGGCAACTCATCGCCGCTGACCCACAGGGTGATAAAGAGTCGTCCCTGCTGCTCCTTGATAAACGGGGCAACAGGCAGGTGCCATGCCTTCAACATCGTTATTCCTCTCTTTACAGAATGGGCACACCTTGCCACAGCGCGTATGCGTATGACTCATCATCGGCAGAATTATTGGGGGAGGAGAGCGGAGGAGGATATCGCTCAAGCGAAAATATCCCGCCGGCTAGCGCGAACATAGCCGGCGGGAGAGCGGCCCGCTTAGCGCGTCTGCGCCAGCTGACGGTCACGGCGGGTTTTCAGCTTCCAGCCAACCAGCAGCAGCGCTATCCACGCAAAGCCGACGTACAGGGAAATACGCGTATCCGGATGGTAGCCAATCAGCGCAATGATAAAGACGAGGAACGCCAGGCCCACCGCCGTGGTCGCCACGCCGCCCGGCACTTTAAACTTCAGCGTTTTGGCCTCTTCCGGCGGCAGACGACGGCGGAAGGCAATCTGCGACAGCAGGATCATAATCCACACCCACACCGTCGCAAAGGTCGCCAGGGAGGCGATCACCAGGAAGACGTTTTCCGGCATGATGTAGTTCAGGTAGACCGCAAACAGCAGCGCGATGGTCATCACCATCACCGTCACCCACGGCACGCCGCGACGCGACGTTTTGGCGAACATTTTAGGCGCACTGCCCTGCTCCGCCATGCCGTGCAGCATGCGCCCGACGCCGAATACGTCGCTGTTGATGGCCGAAAGCGAGGCGGTCAGCACCACGAAGTTGAGGATGCTGGCGGCAAAAGCGATGCCCATATGCTGGAAGGTTAAGACGAACGGGCTACCGTTAGTCCCGACCTGGTTCCACGGATAAATGGACATAATCACGAACAGCGTGCCCACGTAGAACACCAGAATACGCATCGGGACCGAGTTAATGGCGCGCGGGATGGATTTCTCCGGGTCTTCCGCTTCACCGGCGGTAATACCGATGATTTCAATTCCGCCGTAGGCGAACATCACCATCTGGAGCGACATCACCATCCCCAGCCAGCCGTTGCTGAAGAAGCCGCCGTTGCTCCACAGATTATGGATGCCGGTCGGCTGACCGCCGTTGCCGATCCCCCAGATAATGATGCCGAAACCGGCCAGAATCATGATGATAATGGTGGCGACTTTAAAGAAGGAGAACCAGAACTCCAGCTCGCCAAACACCTTCACGCTCATCAGGTTGACGGCGCAGATAATCAGCACCACGCTAAGCACCCAGATCCAGTGCGGGACCGTCGGGAACCAGACGCCCATATAGATGCCGAAGGCCGTCACGTCGGCGATGGCAACAATCAGGATTTCAAAGCAGTAGGTCCAGCCGGTGATATAGCCCGCCAGCGGGCCGAGGTAGTCCTGCGCATAGCGTGAAAATGAGCTGGCGGCGGGGTTATGCACCGACATCTCGCCCAGCGCGCGCATAATAATGTACGCCGCCACGCCGCCGATAATATAGGCCAGCAGCACGCTCGGGCCGGCCATCTTAATCGCATCCGCCGAACCATAGAACAGACCGGTGCCAATTGCCGAACCCAGCGCCATAAAGCGGATATGCCGGGTACTTAGCCCGCGCTTAAGTTTGTTACTACTTTCCATCGTATTCCATGCCGTTTTTCTCCTTTAGCCTTCGCCGGACGAAGATCAAAAGAGGATTACCTGAAAAACAAAAAACCACGGGACCTGAAGTCCCGTGGTTTAACACTGATTTTAAACGCCGGCTAGTGCGCGCTGGATGTCACCTGACGCCCTACGGCGCGATCCCAGACCACCGCCAGAACCACCATCACGGCGGTCGGCATCAGCCAGGCCAGCCCCTGCTCTGCCAAAGGCAGACGCGCGGTCCACGCTGGCAGCATATCGGCAAACGCCGACGTTTTAATACCGTCAATAATACCAAACATCAGGCTGATAAACATGGCCGGCGCAATAACGCGGGACGAATTATGCCACCAGTTGCGGGTAAAGCTTAATACCACCAGTGCGATACACGGCGGATAGATAGCCGTCAGCACCGGGATCGAAATCTGAATCAGGTGGCTCAGCCCCAGGTTGGAGACCGCCATCGAGAAGATGCCGAGAATAAACACCAGCGAGCGGTAGGAGAGCGGCAGGTACTGGGCGAAAAACTCCGCGCAGGCGCAGGTCAGGCCAACCGCGGTAACCAGGCAGGCAATGAAAATCAGCGCCGCCAGCATAAAGCTCCCCGCGCCTCCAAAGGTGTGCTGGACATACGAGTGCAGAATGGCCGCGCCGTTAGCCGACTGATCGACCAGGGTCGCGCTGTCGGAGCCGAGGCGGAACAACGCCAGATACAGTAACGTCAGGCCGACGCCCGCCATCAGGCCAGCCCACACGGTATAGCGGGTCAGCAGGCGCGCTTCGCTGACGCCGCGAGAGCGCGCGGCGTTAACAATCACGATCCCGAAGACCATCGCGCCGAGGGTATCCATAGTCAGATAGCCGTTGACGAAGCCGTTTGAGAACGGCGCGGTGCGGTAGGCTTCCAGCGCGTTGCTGATCGGGCCGGCGGGCCAAATAATCGCCGCGACGGAGAGAATAATCAGCGCAATGATTTTCAGCGGCGCGAGGAAATTCCCGACGGTATCCAGCAGCTTGCCGGGATATAACGAAACGAGGATCACCAGGGCAAAATAGATGACGCTGTAAATCATCAGCGGCATCGCGCCATCGCCGGTCAGCGGGGCAATACCCACCTCAAAGGAGACCGTCGCGGTACGCGGAGTCGCGAACAGCGGCCCCACCGCCAGATAGCAGACCACGGCCAGCAGGATCCCCGCCACTTTACCAATCGGGGTGCTCAGGCTTTCAACGCCGCCGCCGACTTTCGCCAGCGCCACGACCGTCAGCACCGGTAAACCCACGGCGGTGATCAGAAAGCCTATAGCGGCGGTCCAGACGTGTTCACCAGCCTGTAAACCAACCATTGGGGGGAAGATGATGTTGCCTGCACCGACGAACAGCGCGAAGGTCATAAAGCCCAACGCTATGATGTCGCGAGATTTTAACTGATGGGTCATAAATTCATACTGCCTGTGGATGTGGTGGTGTTAAACGGAAAAATACCGTGCCTTCCCTTAGGGATGATACAGCGGCTATTGCCGGAAACTCAGCGAGATATGCTCCCGAAGCGGCGTGGGAAAGAATTGTTTTTTGAATTACCACGCAAAAACAGTCTGTCTACGACTGCATGGGGCGCAATTTAAACGCTTATAACGTTTTAAAGCAAGGCGGGATCGTAAAAGCAGATGATTATGCTAAGTCCGCATTAATACCTGGCGTTATTAACCATAATGAAGGAAAACATATGGCTAATCATGCGAACAAAAAAGCAGCGGGCGTTCGTTAATTACGCAGCGGAAAATTGACTGCAAACGAAAATGACCAGCCTAAGCTGGTCATTGACAAGTTATGTTGACAGAGCGGCGGTTAGTCGCTTTTTTTGGCAATCAAACGTTCCGGCAGCAGGAAGCTAAACCGCGTTCCCTTGCCGGGCGTGCTCTCAATATCCAGCCGGCTGTCGTGATGATTAACCGCATGTTTTACGATCGCCAGCCCCAGACCGCTGCCTCCGGTTTGCCGCGAGCGCGCTTTATCCACGCGATAGAAGCGCTCGGTGAGCCGCGGAATGTGCTCGGGCGCAATCCCCGGGCCGTTATCCTCAACGCTAAACAGCGCGCCGTGCGGCGCTTTCTGCCAGCTGACGGTAATCTCCGTGCCCTCCGGAGTATGGTTGATCGCGTTATACACCAGATTCGAGATCGCGCTGCGCAGCTGCTCATCATTACCGAGAACCTGCAGCGACTCATCGACCACAAAGTGCAGCGTATGCTTTTTCTGGCTGAGAGTTTGCGCCTCCCGCTCGACAACCCGCAGCATCATCGGTACGTCGATTTTGTCGTTCATCGCCAGAACCGGAGCCGCCTCAATGCGCGATAGCGTCAGCAGCTGTTTAACTAACCCCTCCATACGCTGGGTTTGCTCGCGCATGGTATGCAGGGCTTTTTCCCGCGTCACCCCTTCCAGCACCTGCTCCTGCATCATCTCCAGATACCCCTGCAGCACCGTTAGCGGCGTGCGCAGCTCGTGGCTGACGTTAGCAAAAAAGTTGCGCCGCGCCCCTTCAAGCTGGTGCATCTGCGTCACGTCGCGCGCCACCATCAGCATCTGCTTGTCGCTGTAGGGCATCACGCGAATTTCCAGATGACGGGAGTTATTAAGGATCAGATTGAGCGGTTTACTGAAATCCTTGTTTTTTAGGTAGTTGGCAAATTCAGGGTAGCGCAGGAGGTTAAGGATGTTTTGTCCGCTGTCGTCCGGCCAGCGCAGATTGAGGATCTGCTGTGCAAGGCCGTTACACCAGAAGATCGCCCCCTCCTCCGTGGTCAGCACCACCGCATCGGGCAGCGATTCCGCCCCGCTGCGAAAGCGTTTGATCAGGCTGCCCAGCTCGCGTCGGCGTTTTTTATTACGCATCTGCATCTGGTGGAGGCCGTACAGCAGCGGTTCCCAGCTGCCGCTTCCCGGCGGTGGCGTCATGCTGCGGTCCACCCACAGCCACCATGAGAGGCGTAATAAATTCCAGAAATGCCAGATAAGAAGTCCGGTCACCGCCGCCAGTAAAAACCACGGCAAATGACCAAATACCGCCCCGAGAATCAGGGCCGGGATACAACATAAGAAAAGCTCAAGCGCCAGCCTTTTCCATGACAGCCGTTCCAGCACGGTTCACACTCCTGTCGACATTCAGAAACGGGCGGAGAAACGATATCCCGTGCCGCGAACCGTTTGTACCATCCGGTCATGGCCACTCTGTTCCAGCGCTTTACGCAGACGGCGAATATGCACGTCTACCGTTCGGTCTTCTACATACACGTTGGTCCCCCAGACGTGATTCAGCAGCTGCTCGCGGCTGTATACGCGTTCCGGGTGGGTCATAAAGAAGTGTAATAACTTAAACTCGGTCGGCCCCATATCCAGCGGGTTTTCACCGGTCATCACGCGATGGGAGGAAGGATCGAGACTCAGCCCCTGCATTTCAATCACCTCTTCCACCGCCATCGGTGAGATTCGCCGCATCACGGCTTTGATTCGCGCCACCAGCTCTTTCGGCGAGAAAGGCTTGGTGATGTAATCATCGGCGCCGGTCTCCAGGCCACGAACGCGATCTTCCTCTTCGCCGCGAGCGGTTAGCATGACCACCGGAATATCGCGGGTCATCGCCTCACGCTTGAGCAGTTTGATAAACTGCAGACCCGATCCGCCTGGCAGCATCCAGTCAAGGAGAATCAGATCAGGCCAGGGTTCATTGAGTTGGTTCACCGCGCTGTCATAATCTTCCGCCTCGACGGGCTGAAAGCCGTTTTGCTCCAGAACAAAGCAGACCATTTCGCGGATTGGAGCTTCATCTTCAACGACCAGAATTCTTCTCGCCATTATTTACCCTGTATTTTTTAGCCATCAGTATAGAGTGCGGCGCCATTATGCGTCAGTTTTGTGACAGATTTATGAAAAAAAATGGCCGTATGACGATCGAGGATTTTGAATTGTGACACGCACTTAACTCCCCTTCCGTCGATGGTATAATGGCGGCAACGCTCTTAGGCTACGGAATATTTATGCGCATCATTCACACCTCTGACTGGCATCTCGGGCAAAACTTTTACAGCAAAAGCCGCGCCGCTGAGCATGCGGCCTTTCTCGACTGGCTGCTGGCCAGCGCGCAGGAGCACGAGGTCGATGCCATTATTGTCGCCGGCGATATCTTTGATACCGGCTCGCCGCCGAGCTACGCCCGCGAGCTGTATAACCACTTCGTGGTTCAGCTTCAGCAAACCGGCTGTCGGCTGGTGGTGCTGGCGGGCAACCATGATTCGGTCGCCACGCTGAATGAATCGCGCGACATCCTGGCCTTTTTAAAAACCACGGTCGTGGCTAACGCCGGCCACGCTCCCTTCGTTCTGCCGCTGCGCGACGGCGCGCCGGGCGCAATATTCTGCCCGGTCCCCTTCCTGCGCCCGCGCGAGCTGGTCACCAGCCAGGCCGGGCACTCCAGCGGTGAAAAGCAGCAGCTGCTGCTCACCGCCATCAGCGACTATTATCAGCAGCAGTACCAGCAGGCCTGCGCCCTGCGCGGCGACCGAACGCTGCCGATTATCGCCAGCGGCCACCTGACCACCGTCGGCGCCAGCAAAAGCGATGCGGTGCGCGAGATCTATATCGGCACCCTCGATGCCTTCCCGGCCAGCCATTTCCCTCCTGCAGACTATATCGCGCTGGGTCATATCCACCGGGCGCAGATCGTCGGCGGCTGCGAGCATATACGCTACAGCGGTTCGCCAATCTCCCTGAGCTTTGATGAGACCGGGAAAAATAAAAGCGTCAATCTGGTGACCTTTACCGACGGCCGCCTGACGGACGTTAGCCCGCTGACGGTGCCGATAGTCCAGCCGCTGGCGGTGCTAAAAGGCGATTTTGCCAGCATCAGCGAACAGCTTGACCAGTGGCAGGATAGCGCGGAGCTGCCCGCCACCTGGCTGGATATTGAAATCACCAGCGACGAATACCTGCACGATATTCAGCGCCAGATTCAGACCCGCTGCGAAGAGCTGCCGGTCGAAGTGCTGCTGGTGCGCCGCAGCCGCGCCCAGCGCGAGCGCATCCTGGCCGGAGAGCGGCGGGAAACCCTCAGCGAACTGCGGGTTGAGGACGTTTTTGCCCGTCGCCTGGCGCTGGAGAGTCTCGAAGAGCAGCAGCAGCAGCGCCTCGAACAGCTGTTTAACGAAACGCTGCACAGCCTGAACGGTGAGGAGCACCTGTGAAAATTCTGAGTCTGCGCCTGAAAAACCTTAACTCATTGAAAGGCGAGTGGAAAATCGACTTCACCGCCGAACCGTTCGCCAGCAACGGGCTGTTTGCGATCGTCGGGCCGACGGGCGCCGGGAAAACGACGCTGCTGGACGCTATCTGCCTCGCGCTGTACCACGAAACGCCGCGCCTGAGCAGCGTGTCGCAATCGCAAAACGATCTGATGACCCGCAATACCGCCGAATGCCTGGCAGAAGTTGAATTTGAGGTAAAAGGCACCGCCTACCGCGCCTTCTGGAGCCAGAACCGCGCGCGCAACCAGCCCGACGGCAACCTGCAGGCGCCCCGCGTCGAGCTGGCCCGCTGCGACGATGGGCAAATCCTTGCCGACAAAGTCAAAGACAAGCTGGAGATGACCGCCGCGCTCACCGGCCTCGATTACGGCCGCTTTACCCGCTCGATGCTCCTCTCCCAGGGCCAGTTCGCCGCCTTTCTTAACGCCAAACCCAAAGAGCGCGCGGAGCTGCTGGAAGAGCTCACCGGCACCGAAATTTACGGTCAGATCTCCGCCCAGGTGTTTGAAAAGCACAAGCTCGCCCGCAGCGAGCTGGAAAAACTGCAGGCCCAGGCCTCCGGCGTTGTGCTGTTAAGCGATGAGCAGCAGCAGGCGCTGCAGCAAAGTTTGCAAGTACTTACTGCTGAAGAGCAGCAGCGGCTCGCCGAGCAGGCCCGCGAGCAAAATACGCGGCAATGGCTGCTGCGCCAGCAGGAGTTAAGCCGCGATGAGATACAGACTCAGGCACGGTTACGCGAGGCGCAGCAGGCGCTGGAGCAGGCCCGGCCGCAGCTTGCGGCGCTGGAGCAGGCCCAGCCTGCCGACCAGCTGCGTCCGCTGTGGACCCGACAGCAGGAGCAGGCCGCCGCGCTGGCGCAGACCCGCCGCCAGGTGGAAGAAGTAAATACTCGCTTACACGAACGACTGCGTCTGCGGGCAGGTATTCGTCTCGCGGCGCGACAGCAAACGAGCCAGCTGCAGCAGACGCAGCAATCGTTCGCCGAATGGCTGCAGGCCAACGACCGCTATCGTCAGTGGGGCAATGCCCTGGCAGGCTGGCGGGCGGCGTTCCAGCAGCAGGCGCGCGACGCGCAGCAGCAGGCCGGGCTGGAGCAGCGGCTGGCAGAAACCCGCCGTCGGCTCGGCGAACTGCCGCCGGCGGCGCTGGCGCTGGATGCCGATCGGGTTCGCGACGACCTTGCCCGCCACGCCGCCGCCCGCCCGCAGCGTCAGCAGCTGGCAGCCCTGCACAGCCGTCTGCTGCCCCTGCGCCAGCGCCTCAGCCAGCTGCAGGCGACAGAGCAGGCCGGCCGCGAGGAGCGGGAGAAGCTGGAAACGACGCTGACCCAGCGGCGCCAGGCTTATAAAGATAAAAACCAGCAGTTCAGCGATGTAAAAGCCATTTGCGAGCTGGAAGCGCGGATTGCCGGACTGGAAGAGGAGCGCGCGCGCCTGCAGCCCGGCGCGCCTTGCCCGCTCTGCGGCTCCTGCGAACACCCGGCAGTCGCCGAATATCGGGCGCTGACGCCCGGCGTTAATCAGGCCCGCCGCGAAGCCCTGGAGCGCGAGGTTAAACAGCTGGCGGAAGAAGGCGCCCAGCTGCGCGGCGAGCTGGATGCGCTGTTGAAACAACAACTTAAACAAAAAGAGGAGCGAGAATCGCTGCTCCAGCAGGAGCAAGCGCTTACCTCTCAGTGGCAGGCCGTCACCGGCGAACTGCGCATTGACCTGCAGCCAGAGGATGATATTTCCGGCTGGCTGGAGGCCCAGCAGGAGCTGGAGCAGCAGCTGTATCAGCATCAGCAGCGGCTGGCCTGGCAGACCCAGCAGCAGGAGTGCGAGCTGCAGCTACAGCAGCTGCGACAGGAGCTGGCGCAGCGTCATAGCGCCCTGAACGGCGAGCTCGCGGCGTTTGCCCTCAGCGCACCGGAGGCTGAACAGGCGGCGGTCTGGCTGGCCCAGCGCGAGGAGGAAACCCGCAGCTGGCAGGCCAAACACGACGAATCCGTCACCCTGCAGGAGCGCCTGCAGCAGCTGATCCCCCTGCTGGAGACGCTGCCGGAGACGGAAGAGGCGGTAGCACCCGCGCCGCTTGAGGGCTGGCGCCAGGTGCACGACGACTGCCTGGCGCTGCAGAGCCAGTGGCGCACTCTTGGCCAGCAGGAGAGCCAGCAGCTGCGGCTGCTGACAGAAACGCAGGGCCAGTTCGCCGCCGCCCTCGCCGCCAGCCCGTTTGCCGACCAGCAGGCGTTTCTCGACGCCCTGCTCGATGAGGAGACCCGTCAGCGCCTGGAGCAGTTCAGGCAAACGCTGGAAAATACGCTCCAGCAAAATAGCGCGCTCGCCCTGCGGGCCCGCGAAGCGCTGGCGCAGCATCGGCAGCAGCCGCCGGCGGATGCCGACATCACCCAGCCGGTAGAAGAGATTGAGGCCCGCTTACGGCAGCTGGCCCTGCTGCTGCGGGAAAATAGCGCCCGTCAGGGGGAGATCCGCCAGCAGCTGAAGCAGAATGCCGAGAATCAGCAGCGCCAGCAGGCGCTGCAGCAGGAGATTGCGCTCGCCGCGCGGCAGCTGGAGGACTGGGCGTGGCTCAATTCGCTAATTGGCTCCAAAGAAGGCGATAAATTCCGTAAATTTGCCCAGGGGCTGACGCTGGATAACCTTGTCTGGCTGGCGAACCATCAGCTCAACCGCCTGCACGGCCGCTATCAGCTGCAGCGAAAAGCCAGCGAAGCGCTGGAGCTGGAGGTGGTCGATACCTGGCAGGCGGATGCGGTGCGCGATACCCGCACCCTCTCCGGCGGCGAAAGCTTCCTCGTCAGCCTTGCGCTGGCGCTGGCGCTATCCGATCTGGTGAGTCATAAAACGCGCATTGATTCGCTGTTCCTTGACGAAGGGTTCGGCACGCTCGATAGCGAAACGCTGGATACCGCGCTGGATGCGCTGGATGCCCTCAACGCCAGCGGTAAGGCGATCGGCGTGATTAGCCACGTCGAAGCAATGAAAGAGCGCATCCCTGTGCAGATCAAGGTGAAGAAAATCAACGGGCTGGGATACAGCCGTCTCGATAAGGCCTACGCGGTGGAGTAAAGGTCCGCGCGGCTTCCCGGCAGCGCGGCGCCGCCGGGAGACCGGGACGACGAGCCTCTCCTCAGCCGTCTACAGCGGCCACAGCCAGGCCGCGCCGCGCACGCCGCTGGAATCACCGTGCAGCGCTTTGCGGATCGGCGTTTCGCACTCGCCGCCAAACACCCACGGTTTCACCAGCGCGGGCACCGTCTGGTACAGGCGCTCGACGTTGCTCATTCCGCCGCCGAGCACGATCACGTCCGGGTCGAGGATATTCACCACATGAGCCAACGACTTCGCCAGCCGCATCTCATAGCGGCTCAGCGCCAGTTCCGCCAGCGGGTCCTGCTCGCTAACGCGCTGCACGATCTCACTGCCTTTTAACGGCTGACCGCCCAGTCGCCGATAGTCGGTGGCAAAGCCGGTGCCGGAGATAAAGGTTTCGATACATCCCTGCTTTGCGCAGTAGCACGGAACCTCCGCGCGATAGCGCAGCTCATCCTCGTCCATCCACGGCAGCGGGTTATGTCCCCACTCGCCGGCGGCGCCGTTGCCACCAATGTGCGAACGACCGTTAAACGCTACTCCGGCGCCGCAGCCGGTGCCGATAATGACCGCAAATACGGTCTGAGCGCCCGCCGCGGCGCCGTCCACCGCTTCCGAAACCGCCAGACAGTTGGCATCATTCGCCAGCCGCACTTCGCGATTCAGCCTCTGGCTCAGGTCTTTATCAAACGGCTGGCCGTTGAGCCAGGTGGAATTGGCATTTTTTACCACGCCGGTATACGGCGAAATCGAACCGGGGATCCCCATTCCAACGCTGCCGCGCTCTCCGGTCGCCTGCTCTGCCATATCGACCAGGGTGGCAATATTCTCTATCGTTTGCCGGTAATCATCCCGCGGAGTCGGCAAACGGTGGCGAAATAGCTGCTCTCCCTTATCGCTCAGGGCAATGACTTCCGTTTTCGTGCCGCCTAAATCAATACCAATACGCACTGTAAGCTCCTCTCCCCGATTAACAATGCAAGCATAGCGACAATTCGCTATCATGCCCGCTGGATTTAACGACAAAGCCGTGGAAATTATCATGCTGTGGTTCAAAAATTTAATGGTTTACCGTCTCAGCCGCGACATTTCCCTGCGTGCCGAGGAGATGGAAAAACAGCTGGCCGAGCTGACGTTTACTCCTTGTGGTAGCCAGGATATGGCGAAAACCGGTTGGGTATCGCCGATGGGATCGCACAGCGATGCGCTGACGCACACGACAAACGGCCAGATCGTTATCTGCGCGCGTAAAGAAGAAAAGATCCTGCCGTCGCCGGTGATCAAACAGGCGCTGGAAGCGAAGATCTTCAAGCTGGAAGCCGAACAGGGCCGTAAGCTGAAGAAAACCGAAAAAGATTCGCTGAAAGACGAAGTGCTGCACTCGCTGCTGCCGCGCGCTTTCAGCCGCTTCAGCCAGACCATGATGTGGATCGACACCGTCAACGGCCTGATCATGGTGGACTGCGCCAGCGCCAAAAAAGCGGAAGATACGCTGGCCCTGCTGCGCAAAACCTTAGGATCGCTGCCGGTTGTTCCGCTGGCGCTGGAAAACCCGATCGAGCTGACGCTCACCGAATGGGTGCGCTCCGGCACCGTGGCGCAAGGCTTCCAGCTGCTGGATGAGGCCGAGCTGAAGGCCATGCTGGAAGACGGCGGCGTGATCCGCGCGAAGAAGCAGGATCTGGTCAGCGACGAAATTGCCGTGCACATTGAAGCCGGGAAAGTCGTCACCAAGCTGGCGCTCGACTGGCAGCAGCGTATTCAGTTCCTGATGTGCGACGATGGATCAATCAAGCGCCTGAAGTTCTGTGACGAACTGCGCGATCAGAACGAAGATATCGATCGGGAAGATTTTGCCCAGCGCTTTGATGCCGACTTTATTCTGATGACCGGCGAACTGGCCGCGCTGATTCAGAATCTGGTGGAAGGCCTGGGCGGAGAAGCTCAGCGCTAATCAGCTGAATGACATCCGCAGAATCAATCGATTAAGCGGATCTTCATCCTGCCGCGCTGCGGCAGGATGGCAGAATCTGAATTACAGATAGCGGCACAGATAGGACGTTGGCTCAGCAACCTGCAGATGGAACTCACTGCTGCCCGGAACGTTGAATACTTCACCGGCGGCATACACTTTCCACTCGGTTTCCCCAGGCAGCAGAACGTTCAGCGCACCGCTGACCACCGTCATCTCTTCCGGCTGTGCGGTTCCAAAGGTATATTCACCTTCCGCCATCACGCCCACGCTCGCGCGGCCCGTACTGCTACTGGTGAAACCAATCGATTTCACTTTTCCATCGAAGTATTCATTACTTTGAAGCATAAACAAGCCCTTATGATCTTTTGTTGAAACCTCAATATAGGGGGCGCTCCTCGTTTCTGTCACGTAAAATTAACGCGTAATGCCCATCCTGTGACGCGGGATGGCCGCGCCGACCGCGTTTGCCTACCGGTCAGGGTGCGCCGGAGCGCGGGCAGCCGCAAAACGGCTTAAACCAAAAGTTCTGCCGCCAGCCGCGAAACCAGCACATTGGAGAGCAGAACCGGCACGTCCAGCGCTTTTTGCAGCACGTCCCGATGGTGCTGATGGTAGCCGAGGCAGTCCAGCACCAGCACGTCGGCCCCCTGCTCCAGCAGCGCCCTTCCGGCATCGAGCAAATCGCTATCGCCGCCGCTAACCGGATTCGCCAGCGCGTAGTACGGCGCGCTGTTCAGCGAGAGCCATTTTTGCTGCTGCAATGGCAGAGCGTCCGCGACGGGAACGATGACTCCCACCTGATGACCGTCGACAATCGACGCCACCAGCGGCGGAATAATTCGCTGTGGCTCCAGCAGGATAGCGTTGTGCGCCGTAAAGCCGCTGAGCATGTCGGAGCTCAACAGCAGGATGACGTCATATTCTTGCCGGTCGAGCACCGCGATAAGGTGCTTTAAATCACGTTCAATCTTCCACCGCGAGACCTCGGCCATGCGGTTGTCATTCAGTAAGGTAAGCAGGCGCTCGTCGTCCGGGTCAACGGCATAATCCTCCATAACCTCTTCGCGCGTCATTTTACCTAACAGGCTAATATGCGTGATCTGCTCTTCCCTGATATGTTCGGTTAAAAGCGGCAGGACTTCCGCCACCGGCACCACGCCAACGGTTAAAATGGCCATCGTTGTACTCATATCATCTACCTTTTCACTTCCACACCTTCAGCACAGGCTTACCGCATAATATCCGCCCCCCTGGTGGCTAAAAATCAACCGTCCAGAAGCGTAGCAGCTTAGCGCTCCAGTAGAGTGTAAAGATTCCGGATGAGTCAGGAGCACTCCTGAAAAATCCGCACCTTAGGTATTCATTAGTACGCGTGATGAATTAAAAATGTGACGGACATCCTGTTTTACCCCCTGACTGAGCCAGCAGGTCGCCGCGCAGATCCGCTAATCAGCGGAGAGCGACGTAGTGAGCGGAGTCAAAAAAACCTGCCAGCGGTTTCACTGACAGGCAGCAGCGCAGAAGGAGGGTTACGATTTATCAGGGTCCTCATAGCGCCGTTTGGCGTCCAGCGCTTCGCTCTCGACAGGATGTTCGCTAATCAGTGAATCGGGGGTGGGATAATCGGCGCGCAGCTGGTACCAGGTCTCAGTCTGGCCCTTCTGACCTTTCTCAACGGCAACGACGCGCGCTTCTCGCGGATATGGCGGTCGGTCTGGCATAGCTCTTCCCTCTTTTAGCGTACGAGCTATAAAGTATAGATACCCGCGCTCTGTTTACCGTAGGTAAAGTCCTAACTCGCTCCGTTATCCGCCAGCCTGAAGGATTAATTAGCGACCGTACAGGCGCTCTGCAGCGTCGCCACAATCTGCCCGACCACCTCATCCGGCGCGGCGGTCGCATCAATGATATGGTGCGCGGTAGCCCGGTACAGCGCCTCCCTTTGTGCCAGCACTTCGCCAACTTCATCGCGGATCGGTTTGCCGGTCAGGGTCGGGCGCTGTTCGGTTTTCGGATACGCTTCAAGGCGGTCAATCAGCGCTGATACCGAGGCCTGGAGATAGATCACCACGCCGTTTTCGCGCATAAACTGACGGTTCTCTTCGATCAGCACAATGCCACCACCGGTAGCAATAACCGTTCCCGGCTGGGTGACCGCTTTTAGCGCCTGCGACTCCAGCTCGCGGAAGCGATCCCAGCCCTCCTGCTCGACAATCGTCGCGACCGTACGCTGCTCATGCGCCTGCAGGGCATGATCGGTATCGGTAAACTGGTAATTACGCGCCCGTGCCAGCGCGTGGCCGATCGTCGTTTTACCGCAGCCGCGCGGACCGATGAGATAGATTGGCTGTGTCATTACCGAAGACCCTCTGGTTCCGCATTTTGCGGGAAAATGAATACGAAAAGTAAGCAATGATACCTGCAAAGCGGCGTCACGATAATCGTAAAATAAACGTTACAAATAATCAGATATTCCCTTTCATCATAGAGAGCAAAGGGATTTGGCATGTAAACTTATCATTGCATTAAATGTTGTGCCAGATTTACCGCTACTTAGGGATTATTTTTTAGCCGCTGGCTGGCGTAAACGGTAACACATTTATGCAAAGCTTTACGCTGCAACATATTTACAACATGGTCAGTTCAGACGCACTCTGACCGTAATTTATCAGTGTGACAGAGGAATGTATCATGCAATCTGAAGAACAACGCCTTATTGATGGGCTGTTTTCCCGACTAAAAGAGGCCGGGACGCAGAGCGCATCGCGCGATGCCAGCGCCGAGGAGCGGATTGCGCAGCACATCAAGGAGCAGCCGGCCGCCCCCTACTACATGGCGCAAACGATCCTCATTCAGGAAGCGGCGATTAAGCAGCTCAACGATCGTATCCAGTCGCTGGAAAGCCAGGTGACGCAGCTGCGGGCGGCAAAACCGAGCAGCGGCGGATTTCTCTCCGGCCTGTTCGGCGGCGGCCAGTCGCAGTCGCGTGGTTCCGACCCTATTCCGGGCGCGGAGCAGTACGGTCGGCCGCAGGCCAGCGCGCAGCCGCAGTATGCCCCGCAAATGCAGCCGCAGAACTACGCTCCTCAGGCGGCTCGCGGCGGCGGCTTTATGGCCGGCGCGCTCCAGACCGCCGCAGGCGTAGCGGGAGGCGTGGTGCTCGGCAACATGCTGACCAATATGTTCAGCGGATCGCATCCGCAGGAGATCGTCAATATCATTGAAGAGAAGCCGCAGGCTGACCTCACGCAGGCGGCGGATAGCAGCGCGTCGGACGATCTCTTCCGCCAGGACGACAATCAGTTCCTTGCGGATAACAGCACCTACAGCTCCGACTTCGACGCCGGTTTCGGCGATGACGACATCGGCAGCGATGACGATAGCTGGGTTTAAGCTACCTATCCTTAGTCTCTGAAAGCCACTTCTCCAGCGCGGCGGCAAACTGCTGACGGTCGCGCTGCGATAAGGTATCCGGGCCGCCGGTTTGCACGCCGCTGGCCCGCATCGTCTCCATAAAATCACGCATCGTCAGGCGCTCGCGAATGGTGGCCTCGCTGTAGCGCTCGCCGCGCGGATTGAGCGCCGCGCCGCCTTTGGTCAGCACTTCGGCGGCCAGCGGAATATCGGCGGTAATCACCAGATCGCCCGGCTCACACAGGCGAACGATTTCATTATCGGCCACATCAAAGCCCTGTGGTACGCGTAGGGTACGAATAACGCGCGACGGCGGTACCCGCAGCGCCTGGTTTGCCACCAGCGTCATCGGCGTTTGCGTGCGCTCGGCGGCACGAAACAAAATTTCTTTAATCACGTTTGGACACGCGTCCGCATCAACCCAAATATGCATTCCAGCTCCTGTTGACGGAAAAGGGAGCTATTATTGTCACCTGCTTTTGTCCCCCGGGAAAGCTCCGGAGTGATAAGCTAGATAGCTCACGACAAAATAAGCACAGGAGAAGGGTGATGGAGAAGAAAATTGGCTTTATCGGCTGCGGTAATATGGGTAAGGCCATTCTCGGCGGCCTGATCGCCAGCGGGCAGGTACAGCCGGGACAAATTTGGGTCTACACCCCGTCGCCGGAAAAAGTGGCGGCCCTACGCGACCAGTACGGGATCAATGCGGCGGAGAGCGCCCAGGACGTTGCGCAGGTCGCGGATATCGTGTTCGGCGCGGTGAAGCCGGGGATTATGGTTAAAGTGCTGAGCGACGTCGCCTCCAGCCTGAACAAAGATTCTCTGGTGGTCTCCATCGCTGCGGGCGTCACCCTCGATCAGCTCGCGCGCGCGCTGGGACACGATCGCAAAATCGTCCGCGCCATGCCGAACACGCCGTCTCTGGTCAACGCGGGGATGACCTCGGTCACGCCTAACGCGCTGGTCACCAGCGAAGAAACCGCTGAAATTCTGACTATTTTCCGCTGCTTTGGTCAGGCTGAGATTATCGCGGAGCCGATGATCCATCCGGTGGTCGGCGTCAGCGGCTCCGCGCCGGCCTACGTATTTATGTTTATTGAAGCGATGGCTGATGCCGCCGTCCTCGGCGGAATGCCGCGGGCCCAGGCCTATAAGTTTGCCGCCCAGGCGGTGATGGGCTCGGCTAAAATGGTGCTGGAAAGCGGAGAGCATCCTGGTGCGCTGAAGGATATGGTGTGCTCGCCGGGCGGAACCACTATCGAGGCGGTTAGGGTGCTGGAAGAGAAAGGTTTCCGTTCAGCGGTGATCGAAGCGATGGTGAAATGCATGGAAAAATCAGAGAAGCTCAGCCGCTCCTGAAGCCAGGAATAATCGCGGGTGAGGCCTGGCCTCACCCGTTTCCACTACCCCTGTTTTTTCAGGCAGGCGCTCATAAATTTCTTACGGTCGTCCCCTTTCAGCGACTGCTGGGTCGCCTGGCCGTTACATTCGCCCATTTTTTGCTGCTGAGGCGTTAACCCTTTACTCTCCTGAGCCGGCGCATCTTTCTTCAGACAGCTGCTCATAAACGCTTTGCGCTCATCCCCTTTCAGCGATTTTGCCGACGCATCTTTGTTACAGACCGTCATTTTTTGCTGCTGGGGAGTCGGCGTTTTTTCCGCGGCACTTACCGCTGTGGCAAAGACCAAACCAAACAACAGGGCTACCAGTAATGTTATTTTCATCGCACCATCCTTCTGTGAGTCAATCTCTGTAAGTCTGGTCGCTGACGGGAAAAAAACCAGCCGGCGGCAGAAATTCGCCGCCGGCACGGGCTTAATTCAGACCCAGGGCAGCTTTCATGGTGTAGAACAGATCGGTTTGATCGGTTAAGCCCACTACGTTCGCGGCATGCGGGCCGTAGGCGGCGATACGCAGCTGCGTACCGGTATGCTCCATCGACTCTCCCTCGGAGTTACCGTAGCTCATCACCATCACCGAACCGTCTTTCGTGGTCAGCGCCTGAGTCAGGCCCGGCGCTTTCGAATCAGCGGGGATAATCTGGCTGGAATGCGCGTGATCGGCGGTCACCACCACCAGGGTGTTGCCATCTTTTTTGGCGAACTCCAGCGCTTTTTGCACCGCTTCGTCAAGATCGACGGTTTCGCCAATCTGGCCGCACGGGTTCGCCGCGTGATCCTGTTTGTCGATGGAGGCCCCTTCAACCTGCAGGAAGAAGCCCTTCTCATTGCTGCTCAGCAGGCTGATGGCTTTATCCGTCATCTGCGCCAGCGTCGGCACCGAGGCGTCACGCTTCGCGTTCGGCGTGCAGGTCACCGCCGGCTTGTCGATATTGCCGTGCAGGGAGGCTTTAGGCCCTTCCCAGCGTACCGGCATATTACCGTCAGAAAACAGCCCCAGCAGCGGTTTGCCCTGGTTGGCTTCGCCGACCGCGGCCAGCGAAGTGGCGTCGGTGACAATCTGGTAGCCGCGAGCGACCGCCTGGTCATGCAGCGTTTTGCCCTGCCATTCACCGGCGGTGGCGGTTTCGGCGAACGTTTTAGCCCCGCCGCCTAGCGTTACGTCGGCGCGGGCGTTCAGCAGCTGCTCGGTAATCGAACCCTTGCCGCCTTTTTCCAGCGCGTTGGCCGGACATTTTTCGCTGGTGACGCTGGGGCCGTAGCATTTACGTGAAGTCACGTGCGCCACCAGCGCGGCTGGGGTGGCGTCCTGCAGTTCGGCGGTAGAGACGTTGCCGGTAGCAAAGCCGGCGGCTTTCGCCAGCTCAAGGATGGTCTGGTGATCTTTTTCGTGGATATCGACGCCCAGCGCGCCGTTATAGCTTTTTACGCCGGTGGTCCAGGCCGTCGCGGACGCGGCGGAATCGGTCACATAATCCGGCTTGCCGGTTTTCTTATCCAGAGAATAATGGGTGTACTGGCCGGTCAACGGCAGCGCATCAATACCTTTGAAGAAGCCGCCTGCGCCTTCGGCGTAATTGCGGGCGGCGGTAATTTCTGAATCCCCCATTCCGTCACCAATCAGCAAAATAATATTTTTCGCAGGTTTGTTGATTAATGAGGCCTGCAAAGCGGCAGTTTGGTCGCCGCTTAAACGACGAGCGCCGCCGGGAGTTGTGATATCTCCCTGGGCGGCGCGATTATCCAGAGCCGGGGCGGACGGGGTATCAGCATGAATAACCGGGGAAGCCAGCAGAGGCAGCAGGGCAATAAAGAGGGCGCTTAATTTCACTTTTGTCGTCTCCATGTAAAAATACTTAAAAAACAAAACGTGGGAGACTTTATAAAAGCGATGTGACAGTAAAATGACAGCATCCATACCTTGTCACTGGCGCTAGCTACGAGGATGCCGCAACAGCTTTTTTATATATTGCTGCAACCGCTGGGTATCGCGCTCATCGACCAGCGGGCCCGGGCTGGCCTGCTCTATAGCCTGTTCAATGTCGTGAATTAACGCCTGCTGCGCGTCCTGCGCCATATGCCTTAGCAGCGCCGTCACCACCACTTCCAGCGCCTCAACCTGCACCGTCAGCTCCTTTGTTTCCTCTTCCTTTTGTGCCAGATTTACCAGTAGCTCGGCAATGAGATTCTTCACAACGCTTTATCCTTAGGCGAGGTCAGTTGAGTTGCTATTTATGTCATACATTAGCCGTCGGATACCAGAATTATTTTTTTAAAATGATTACTCACCGCCATCAATATTAAGCGAAACGTTTTGCTCATTACTTATTTGGCATGAGGAATACCGCGAATACCGGCGTAATAATCTTCATAACTAAATTTAATAGATAAGAGTTAAAAAGAATATTGCTATTCCAGCGGGCCCGGCAATAATGCCGAAAGGCGGTAAACCTGGCGGCACCTGGAGCATAGCTATGTAACGGGTCGGGACTCATGGACGAGCCGGGCGCCGCAGGGTCAAGGCATCGGCAATTTTAAGCATGGCGCATATATAACTATAACGTATCGCCATAATATATCTGATAGCCCAAATTCACGCTGTCCGGCGCATCTTTACCGGCAAGTCTGGCGAGCAGTATTTCGCTGGCCGTTTTACCGATGTCATAACGTGGGGTAATGACGCTGGCTATTTTCTGCAAACTCGCGCGGCCAATTTCCAGCCCGTGAAAACCAGCAATAGCCATCTCCTGCGGCACCGCTTTACCCTGCGACTGGCATTCAAGCAATACGCCAACCGCCAGATCGTCATTGGTACAAAAAATCGCGTCGATACCCGGGCACGACTGCTGCATTTTCAGGAACATCTGCCGCCCAAGGGCGACCGAAGAAATAGTACGCGGAGCCATATGATACGCCTTCAGGCCATGAGCCTGCAGCGCCAGTTCGGTACCGCGAAAACGGCTCAGATCGCGGGGATCGTCCATTGAGCCAAAAAAGGCGATTGACCGTTTGCCGCTTTCGAGAAAAGCGTTGGTCATGTCCCATGCGGCCTTTTCGTTATCGAATCCCACCTGAATATCAAGCTGCGGGCCACCGAAGTCCATCAGTTCCGCAACCGGAATACCGCTCGCGCGTACGTATTGGATCATGCGATCGCTATGCTGCTTGCCGGTCAGGATCAGGCCATCGATATTATATGAAAGCAGGTTGAGCACTTCGCGCTCTTCGCGCTGCGGGTCATATTCGTAGTTAGCGATCAGGGTCTGGTACTGATGCGCGGAAGTCACCGACTCAATACCGGCCAGCACGTCGGCGAAAATCTGATTGCGAAAGGAGGGGATCAGCACGCCGATTGTTTTACTGCGCGCGTTGAGCAGGATTTCCGGTGCCCGGTTAGGGATGTAGTTATTCTCTTCCATGACTTTAGAAATAAGCTCGCGGCTGCGCTGCGACACCTGGCCTGGGTCGCGCAAATAGCGGCTCACCGTCATTTTATTAAGCCCCGCCAGGTTGGCGATATCCTGTAATGTCATCCGGCTGTTTTTCATCAGGTTCTCTACGACAAACGACTTATGTGCTCGCAGAGAACCTTACCACAGCAGCTACGGTTTATGTTAACCCGCAACCTTTTTTGCCGTTACCAGTGATGAAGAGGGTTCATTATTGGCACGCACGTTATACATCAGCACCACCGAGGCCAGCAGCGCGATAGCCATAAAGGTGTAAGAAACGCCGGGACCGCCCGTAACGCCATTCAAATAGCCAACCAGCCACGCGCCGAGGAAAGCACCAAGCGCCCCGAAGCTGTTAATCAGCCCCATAGAAACGCCGGAGACGTTACGCGGCAGCAGCTCAGGAATCAGCGCAAAGAAAGGACCGTACGGCGCGTACATGCAGGCGGCGGCAATCACCAGCAGCGCATAAGAGAACCAGAACGCCTGGTTGCCCACCATCCATGAACCGAAGAAGGCAATAGCGGCGATCAGTAACAATGGCCAAATGAACAGCTTACGATTCTGGAACTTGTCCGACAGCCAGGAGACCGTCAGCATTAATATAATGGCAGCCAGATACGGCACGGCCGCCAGCCAGCCTACCGCCACAATATCCATCTGTGCGGCATTTTTCAGAATCGACGGCATCCACATCATAAAACCGTACACGCCGATGCTCCACAGCGCATGCACGGCGCACAGCATTATGACGTTGCGCGACCGCAGCGCTTCGCCATAATTACGTACCGGCTTGATATTACTCTGTTCGCTATCCATCGCCTGCTGCAGAGTCTGTTTTTCCTGCTCATTCAGCCAGGATACCTCTGAGGGTTTATCGCGAACCAGTATCCACCAGCATACCGCCCACAGGACCGCCGGAATGCCTTCGATAATAAACATCTCCCGCCAGCCCCAGGACTGAATCAGGTAGCCGGAAACGATAGACATCCACAGCACGGTCACCGGATTACCGAGGATCAGGAAGGTATTGGCACGTGAACGCTCGGTTTTGGTAAACCAGTTGCTGATATAAATCAGCATCGCTGGCATCACCGCCGCCTCGACCACGCCGAGGGTAAAGCGAATAGCCATCAACATCGGAATATTACTGACAAATCCGGTCGCCGCCGCGCAGACGCCCCATAATATAAGGCTGCAAAAAATCATTTTGCGCACGCTGCGCTTTACGGCATATATCGCGCCGGGAACCTGGAAAAAGAAATAGCCGAGAAAAAAGAGCGCACCAATCAGTGACGCAGTCCCTTTGGTTATACCTAAATCATTTTCAATTCCCGCCGCGGCGGCAAATCCGTAATTCGCGCGGTCAAGATATGCCAGACTATAGGTAATAAAAATGATGGGCATTAAATACCACCAGCGACGCGCTGGTAACTTCGCGAGCATTTGCATAAGCAATCCTCAGATTATGATCGTAATCAACCGGGTTTAATTATTACTTCAGCTTAATTTTATTAACTGCGCCTAAAAACAATAGCGATGCAGCCTGAAATATAGTGAGAATTAGACTGCGGCTAGCATCCCGCCGTCGACAAACAACACATGACCGTTAACGAAGTTTGCTGCCGGAGAGGCCAGATACACCGCAGCGCCAATCAGCTCTTCCGGTTTTCCCCAGCGGGCCGCCGGCGTACGCTGATACAGCCATGCGGAAAACGCCTCGTCGTCCACCAGCGCAGCCGTCATCTCGGTAGCAAAATAGCCGGGTGCAATGCCATTAACCTGAATATTATATTCCGCCAGTTCCACGCACATTCCGCGGGTTAGCATTTTAACCGCCCCTTTCGATGCGGCATAAGGGGTAATGGTTTTTCGACCTAATTCACTTTGCATCGAGCAAATATTTATTATTTTACCCGCACGACGTGTCATCATATATTTAGCAACCTGCTGCGAGACGAGGAATACGCCTTTCTGGTTAACTTCAATAACCCGATCCCACTCCTCTTCGGGGAATTCAGTAAAAGGATATCGACGCTGGATCCCGGCGTTATTAATTAAAATATCTATCGCACCAATTTCCTGCTCAATACGGGTAATCCCACGCTCAATCTCCGCCGCCTTAGTCACATCAAATGCGCATCCCACTGCGCGATAGCCTCGGGCAACCAGCGCCTGCGCGGCCTGGTCCGCACGCTGCTGAGTCCGATCGTTGATAATGATCTCCGCGCCGTACTCTGCAAGGCCGCCGGCCAGCAGATTGCCAATCCCCTGAGCAGAACCGGTGATGAGCGCTCGTTTCCCTGACAAATCGAATAAATTTCTCATAAAACCTCTTTCCAGATAGATGTTACGCGTAACTGTATACGCGTAACAGCTACAAATAGAAGGGGCGAAGAGGTGAAAATGATCATTTTGTGATCGGAGATACATTTATAACCGAGAGATATCGGTAACCGGCATTTACGCTGTGACGTAAATACCGGCAGAAGGGAGGAGTGTGATTAAGCCGTCGTTTGGCGGCTGCGCCGCAGCATAACGGCCAGCTGCCAAAGGTTAATAAGGACGATAATCGCCGTGGCGATAAACACCCAGCGGAAGCCGGCCATTGCCGATACCGAGGCGCCAATCAGCGGCCCGACCACGTTCCCCAGATACATAAACGACTGGTTGTAGCCGAAGATGCGTCCGGTAACGCTATCGCTGCAGTATTTGAGCAGCAGGGTTTGCACCGCGGGCAGCATCGCGCCGTCGGCAAAGCCAAGCATGAAGCGCAGCACGCCCAGCTGCAGCGGCGTGGTCACGAACGACATCGCGAAGAACATCACCACCGCGCAGCACAGCGTCGCCAGCAGGATCCGCGAGGTTCCGATCCGATCGCCAAGCTTGCCCAAACGCGGGGCCGAGATCAGCGCCGAAACGCCCGGCACGGCGGCAATCATTCCGGCGAGGAAGGCAATATTATTACTCTCCGGGGCCATCGATTTGATAAACAGCGCCAGAATCGGGCCGATTGAACCGTTGCACAGCTGGATCACCAGGGTCGTGAAGAACAGGCTAATAACCAGGCCAGGATACGGCAGCGAAGCAAATACCTCTCTGCCGCTTAAGCGATCCGCTTTGTTGACCTGCGGGCGCACGCCCTCTTTAATCAGGAACAGCGTCACCAGGAAGCTCACCGTCAGCAAAATGGCGGTAATGATAAATACCATTCGCAGCCCAACGTGGTCGGCAAGGAAGCCCCCCAGCAGCGGTCCGCCGATTACGCCGCTAATTTGCGCCGTCGACAGGGTACTGAGCGCCCAGCCGCTGCGCTCTCGCGGTACCTGGGAGGCCACCAGCGCCATCGCATTGGGAATATATCCGGAAGTCAGCCCCATCACCGCACGCAGGATAAACAGCTGCCAGACGTTAGTCGCAAAGGCCTGGAGCAGGATGGCAATCGCCATCCCCAGGGAGGCGCGCAGCAGCATCAGCTTGCGCCCTTTGCGATCCGCGAGGCTGCCCCACATCGGCGAAACGATGGCCGATACCAGGAAGGTGACGCTAAAGGTCAGGCCCGACCACATCGACAGCGCCTCGTGAGAGGTGACGCCGAGCTGGGAAACATAGAGCGGCAAAAACGGGAGAATTTGGCTGATTGCCAGGCCGGTGAAAAAGCACCCGAACCAGACGGAGATAAGATTAACCTTCCAGGATTCCATAACTACGCGTATTCATTAGTTTTTTGTGAATTATTATCTAGCTTAGCAATTTCCCTCAGCGGGCGTATTACCAGAGATGCGCTAGCGATCAGTTTAGTATTTTATCGCTCCATATCCCGATTTATAAAATATTATCAGAGCTAATCGCCGGAGCCTCAGCGCGTTGTGCTGAGGCTCCGGCACCGGCGGGCATCGGTTTCCGCCCTCGCCTGCCGATCCGCAGCGGCGGTTGAACAGCTTTTAACCCCCTGCGATCTGCCGCAGAGATTCTGGCAGCCACGCCGTCATTGCGCATGCTATGTTATGTGCTTTGATGTAATCAGGATGGAAGTTGAAATGGCTAAGATGAGGGTTGGGATCGTTTTTGGCGGCAAGTCGGCAGAACATGAAGTGTCGCTGCAGTCGGCGAAGAACATCGTGGAAGCAATTGATAAATCGCGCTTTGACGTCGTTCTGCTGGGGATTGATAAGCAGGGTATCTGGCATATTAACGATGCCGGTAACTATCTGTTGAACCCGCAGGATCCTGCCCGTATTGCGCTGCGTCCCTCTGATGTCACGCTGGCACAGATTCCCGGTCGCGAATCCGGGCAGCTGATTAATGCCGACAGCGGCCAACCGCTGGCCGCCATCGACGTCATTTTCCCGATAGTGCACGGCACTTTGGGAGAAGACGGCTCGCTGCAGGGTATGCTGCGGATGGCTAACCTGCCCTTCGTCGGCTCGGACGTGCTCGGCTCCGCCGCCTGCATGGATAAAGACGTCACCAAACGCCTGCTGCGTGACGCCGGCCTGTCTATCGCGCCGTTTATTACCCTGACCCGCGCCAACCGCCAGCGTTTTAGCTTCGCTGAAGTGCAAAGCACGCTCGGCCTGCCGCTGTTTGTCAAACCGGCCAATCAGGGTTCGTCGGTGGGCGTCAGCAAGGTGAACAACGAAGAACAGTATCAGCAGGCGGTCGCGCTGGCTTTTGAATTTGACCATAAAGTGGTGGTTGAACAAGGGATTAAAGGCCGGGAGATCGAGTGCGCGGTATTGGGTAACGACGCTCCTCAGGCCAGCACCTGCGGCGAAATCGTCCTCAACAGCGAATTCTACGCCTACGACACCAAATACATTGACGACCAGGGAGCGAAAGTCGTCGTTCCGGCGGCCATCGACGGTGAAGTTAACGATAAAATTCGGGATATTGCCGTTCGTGCCTATCAGACGCTCGGCTGTAGCGGCATGGCGCGCGTCGACGTATTTCTGACGGCAGATAATGAAGTTGTTATCAATGAAATCAACACGCTGCCAGGATTTACCAATATCAGCATGTATCCCAAACTGTGGCAAGCCAGCGGGCTGGATTATACCAGCCTGATCACCCGCCTGATTGAGCTGGCGCTGGAGCGTCACGCCGCCGATCGGGCGCTGAAAACTTCGATGAACTGATGAGATTGCCCCGGCGGCGCTGCGCTTGCCGGGGCGACAGGTTTACGGCCCGGTCGGCTGGATAACCCGCAGCGCCCTAAGCTTCCTCTGCCGGACGACGGCGAATAATAAACCCCGCCAGCCAGAAACTAATGACCCAGGTCACCAGCCCGACGGCATAGGATTGCCAGCCCTGAGTTTCAAACCCCAGCAGCCCCACAACGCCATTCAGAATAAAAATTAACCCCAGCGCAATAGCGTAATAGTGCCAGTCACGGCGAATTTTCTCAGTGAGCTTCATGACAACTCCAACGGCAAAAAAATCATCTTCGCACAGGCGCAATCCGCGGTCTGTAGCGACGTTGAGAATTATTTAACAGTGGGAGATGGCTCTCCATTTCACAAATTTTTAGCACGCTCGCAAAGTGGCAAGTTCAGGAGTATTCCTGGCCGAAAATTACCAGCAATCTGATACTGGATAGCGCCCTCCGCTGCCAGAATAATCGCCGTGTAGCCGGTGTAAAAAGCGGCTGAGAAGTGGAGTACGGAGGTTATATGGCAGAGTTTGCCTTTTCAAAAGCGCTCTTTGGCAAAAAAAGAAGGAGCCCGCTGACCAGCAGCAATATCGCCTACGGACTGTTTGTGCTGTTCTGCTTCTGGGCCGGGGCGCAAATGCTGAGCATGCTGGTGCACGCGCCCGGCGTTTTTGAACACTTAATACAGGTCCAGAACACCCACCATCCGCGTATAGAAATAAGCCTGGCGGTAGGGACAGTATTTGGCCTGGTCCCCTTTCTGTCTGGCTGCCTGCTGGTCGCTCTGCTCGGGCTGATCCTGCGCTGGCGCAATAATCGCTAACGACGCGCCATGCAGCTGGCGCGCCTGTCATCAACCCGCTTAGCGAACCAGGCTGTCGTCAGGTTTCGCGTAATTTTAGGGCTTTCGAGCTGAATACCGGGGAGTATTTCTCGCGGCACGGCCTTGCCTGCTTTCCGATCGGCAAGGCGGAAAATCTGCTGATAGAGGTCGGTTTTTTCAAACGCCAGGCTGTCGCCTTTTTTCAGCTGACGGTGAATATCGTCATCGCTCATCGCCAGCTGTCCGGCTACGCGCCGCACCGCCAGTTCCGTGCTTCCCGCCTCATCGCTGTCGTAGCGAATCAAATCCCCGTCCAGCGCCAGCTTCACGCCGCTAACTTTGCTGACCGCATGCTGAAATGCGGCATTGCGGCTGGCGTACCAGCCGGCGTTGAAATCAGCAAAGCGATACAGCGGCACGCTATAGTTCGCCGGATAGTTCAGCAAATGCCGGGTGCCAAACCACAGGCCGCCGCGCAGGCTGAAGACCTCCTTGCGCACGGTGCCCTCCATTTTCCACGGATAGCCATCGGTATGCTGCTGGGCGAAGGCGATGCTTACCTGCATCGGCCCGCCGGTATGCACCGGATTGAGGGAGCCAAACAGGGTCTGGCCCATCGGCACCATGTCGATAAAATCGTCAAATACGGCGCTTAGCTGCTTCTCCGTTTTCACGCTATCCAGGCGTTCGCTGTAGCTTTTACCATCAGGCGAGGGAATTTTTAGCGCGGTATGCACGACGAACAGCGGAATGTGCATTTTCTCCGCCCGGCGGTCTATCTCCTGCCAGGCGATTTTATTCAGCCCCGGCACGACCGGGTCTGACTGATAGTTGGATTCCTGCTGGGCCACCGCCAGCACCGAACAGACGTTTTCTTCCGTCGGCGCCAGCTTCTGGCTTTCGAAGGCTTTAGCGATCGCCTGCGCCCATTGGTCACGGTCCTTCACGCTGGCCGGCATTTTTTGCCGTACCACGGCGGCAACGTCCACGGGCTTTTCGTCTTTTTTTAGCGCCGGCCCCTGATTGCTGGTACAGGCGCTGAGAACCATCCCCGCCAGGAGCGTCAGGGAGAGCGAAACGATACGGGTAGAGGCTGCTGCCGCCATAATCCTTCCTTGAGATAATTAACCGAGCGTTTGCGTCACTTCACTCAGCTCTTTGCCATCGAGTTCACGTTCAAAGCTGCGCAGACGTTTGTAGATGGACATCAGTTCCACCAGCGTAGTCCAGGAGCTGATCAGGTACTGGAACGAACCGCGCACCTGGCCAAATACGTTGGTTATCTGCGTCATCAGGCCCAGCGTAATGGTACCGGCAACGATCGACGGAAACAGCAGGAACAAACCGAAAACGTTATCAACCTGCAGATAGAGAATGCGCGCGATGTTGAAGTACATATAGTGGAAATAAAGGCGGAAATAGTTACGGCGTACGGCGCCAAACAGCTCGCGTACGGTCGGCGGCGTCGCGCGAGCGGCGTCGTCTTCGCCGTACACCAGCTCTTTACGATAGGCCGCCTCAACGCGCTGGTTTTTAAACTCGAGGCCCGGCAGCTTAATCCCCACCACCGCCAGCATACCGGTTCCCATCAGCGACCAGACGATCGCCGCAATCACCAGGCCATACGGCAGGTGGCCGACAATCGGCAGGTCCGGCACGTGCTCGGACAGGGTCACCAGCACCGGCAGGAAGGCAATCAGCGTCATCACCGCGTTGATAAAGCTAACGCCCATATCCTCAAGGGTAGAGGCAAAGCGCATGGTATCTTCCTGCACACGCTGGGCCGCACCTTCGATATGGCGTAAGTGGTGCCAGTGCGCCATGTAGTGTTCGTTCATCGCGGTGCGCCAGCGGAAGACGTAGTGGCTGACGAAAAAGTTGTTCATCACGCCGATAATGACCGCAATGAGCGCGATGCCGAGGAATACGCCGATCTCCTGATAAAACTGGTTGATGCTGACCTTATGCGGCGTGGCCAGCGCGGACTGAATCAGATCGTAGAACGGCGCGTACCAGGCGTTAATCGCCACCCCGACTTCGACCATAAACCAGGTGACGAAGATAATCAGCGCGGTGCCGAGGATCGACCAGTACTGCCAGCGATGCGGACTGTAGATAAACCAAAACAGAGCAAACACGCCGACGCAGAACATATAGTAAACGTAGAACAGCAGATAGTTCAGCGACCAGAAACGCGCGGCGCTGATGGCCACGTTTTGCGGGGCTCCGGTTAAGCGCAGCAGCCAGTCGCCGCCGCCCGCCTGCCAAAAGATCACCGCCAGCAGTGACCAGATAAAGGCAGAGATAAAAAACGGCCCCGGTTTGGGGAAAAAAGATTTAAACATCATGCTCTCCTGCTAACTTCTTATCGTTCTGATTATGCTGTGTACCACGACAATGCTCGCTGCAGATGGGCAGCGGCAAAGAAAGGCAACCGGATGATGAGACCGGATATCAGCAGCTTAGTTCGTCTGCCAATCGCTAAGAATTGTTTCTATGGGTTTCACGCGTACAGGATTGCCGGGGACGGTCAGCGTGCGCCAGACCTCGTTATAGTGGGCAATCAGCGTTTTCGCCTGCGCCGCGGCGCGGTTGGCGGTGGTGTGCGCATCTTCGGCAACGGTAATGGCATAGCCGCGGCTGGCGCCGTTTTTGATGGTGGTATCGACGCAATAATCGGTTGCGCAGCCGCAAATGACGAACTCTTCGATGTTCAGGTCGCTCAATAGCTGTGCAAGGCGGGTTTGATAGAACGCATCGCAGGCGGTTTTGGTGACATGCAGCGATCCCGCCGGCTGCTCCAGTTCCGCCAGCAGGGCGAAACCGTCGCTGCCCTCTTCCAGCCCGCCGTCTTCCGCGTGTTGAATGAAAATAACGCGATCCGCGGCGCGTGTCAGGCGGTTAATGTGCGCGACGCAGCGCGCTCGCTCAACCCGCGGCGTCGCAAAGACGCCATTTTGCATATCGACTACCATTACCACCCGCTGAGTCGCCATCTCTCTCTCATCTCCCGATTAATCAAACGCTAATCATACCCGCCCGCCGGGGAAAGCGGATATGCTGATACGCAAAAAAGTCCTTTTTACGCACCGTTACGTTTTTCCGCACAATATTGACGTTATTCCCGCCTTGCTCTGCCTCGCTTCGTAGTATAAATACGCTCTATATCTCTTTTCATCATATGGATACCCCCGTTGAAACGTAGTCTGCTCATTTTTGCTGCGCTGTGCGCGGCGTCGTGGACATCGGTCCAGGCTGCTCAACCGAGCGTCGATCCGGAATTTGCCTCCGATGTTGTCGACCGTTACGCCAACCATATCTACTACGGCAGCGGCGCTACCGGCATGGCGCTGGTCGTCATCGACGGCAACCAGCGCGTTTTTCGCAGCTTTGGCGAGACGCGCCCGGGCAATAATGAACATCCTCAGCTGGATTCCGTCATCCGCATCGCCTCATTGAGTAAACTGATGACCAGCGAAATGCTGGTGAAAATGCTCGATCAGGGAGTGGTTAAGCTTAACGATCCGCTGAGCAAATACGCTCCGCCGGGCGCTCGGGTGCCGAGCTATCAGGGCACGCCAATCACGCTGGTTAACCTGGCGACGCATACCAGCGCCCTGCCGCGTGAACAGCCCGGCGGCGCGGCGCACCGCGCGGTCTTCGTCTGGCCGACCCGCCAGCAGCGCTGGGAATGGCTGTCGACGACGTCGTTGAAAGCCGCGCCCGGCTCCCAGGCCGCCTACTCCAACCTCGCTTTCGATCTGCTGGCGGACGCCCTTTCGAACGCCGCTGGCAAGCCTTATCCGCAGCTGTTTGAAGAGCAAATTACCCGCCCGCTGGGCATGAAAGACACCACCTTTACGCCATCGCCGGATCAATGCGGCCGCCTGATGGTCGCCGAGAAAGGGGCCAGCCCGTGCAACAACACCCTGGCGGCGATCGGCAGCGGCGGCGTTTACTCCACGCCGGGAGATATGATGCGCTGGATGCAGCAGTTCCTCTCTTCTGATTTTTACACCCGCGGCCAGCAGGCTGACCGCATGCAGACGCTGATCTATCAGCGCAGCCAGCTGACCCGCGTTATCGGTATGGACGTGCCGGGGAAAGCCGATGCGCTGGGCCTTGGCTGGGTTTATATGAAGCCGAAGGACGGCCATCCGGGCATTATTCAGAAGACCGGCGGCGGCGGCGGATTTATTACCTATATGGCGATGAACCCGCAGGCTAACGTGGGCGCCTTTGTGGTGGTCACCCGCTCTTCGCTGACGCGCTTTAGCAATATGAGTAATGGCATCAATGACCTGGTCAGCGAATTGAGCGGGGAAAAGCCGCTGGCTGTTCCCGAATCCTGATTAATATTCTGAAGGCAAATGGTTGATGCTAACCAGTTTGCCTTTATCCATTTCGATATAGCCGCCCTTACGGAGAGCAGCAAGCACTTCGGCCACCACGGAGCGCGAAATACGCGTTTTTTGATGGATATAATTCATAACGCCAATACGAAAACGTAATTGCTCGTCCCAGTCAATCATCGACAGCAGCGTTGCGCGAATTTGCTCATAGGAATTATTACCAATTAGCTGCAGGTCGCGTAGCTCCATAATACGATTATGCCATACCAGCCAGCAGAATGCGTCGCGCCACAAATTATTCTGGTCGATTATTTTAATCGCCTGCGAGGAAGGCAGATGATATCCAGTACACTCCCCCTCAGTCATGATTTTATATTTAACCTCATTTTTCATGACCCCATCGGCCAGCCCGATAATAAAGGGGGCCTGAGCGATACCAACCAGAATATTTTCACCTCTGCGCAGAGAGATCACCCCGGCTAAAATAACTACCGTTTTGTCACAATGTATATCATTCGAAAATACCATCTGCTTTTTACTACAAAATTCGAAGTGAGTGCCGTATTTTGACAAGCATTGATCCAGCTGATCAAATTCATTAAGCGGTTTACTCAGTGATAACATTTATGCATTCCTGACAATAATGCCCGTCAAATCCTTGACGGGCATACTCTTAGATTAAATAACCTTTAATGTTTTATCACTGCAAACAATCTTACCAGGTGTATTTAACGCCGACGTTAGCAGCCCAGTCCTGATCCACATCCCCGCCACCGAGGTAACTAACATCGGAGTAGGCGCTGAAGTTGCGGGTAAAGCTGAACTGAGTACCCAGCCCAACGCGTACCGCAGAACCTTCGGTGCCGTTATCGATAGAGTCACCGTTTACCTTAGCGTTGTTGTCGGCATCGTCATAAACATAGGCCAGCTTGAAGTAAGGCGTCAGGGCCTGATCGCTACCGTAGGTAAAGGTGTAGCCCGCATCAACGCCCAGCTCATAGCGCATGCTGTCGTAAGACTGGCCGCCCACTTTCATGCCGTTGCTCAGGCGGTAGTCGTCCCCGGACTGGAACAGGCCTGATACGCTGCCGTAAGGAGTTACATACCCTGCATTACCCAGCTTCCGGTCGTAACCCAGTTTCAGACCGAAGCCCCAGGCATCGGAGGAAGTACTGCCGTCCACGAACTGGCCGTTGCTCATATTGGCAGACAGCTGGTTGCTGAAGTGAGAGTAGTTCAGAGAACCGTCAACGAAAACGTTGTTTGCAAAGCGAGCGGACGAGTAGATATAGGCGGTCTGGCTGTCCTGATCCACCTGACCGCTGCGATCGCTCAGGTCGCCTTTCACGAAGCCCGCGGCGGCACCGACGATCCACTGAGCATGGTTGCCATCAATTTTGGTATCCAGACCCAGCATGGCGCCGTTCACGTTCTGATCGTAGCTGATGGTGTCATTGTCGCCGCTGAAGCTAGCGCCTAAATAGCTGCCCCATGCGCCGCCGTTATCCGCCAGACCATGCCGGGAGTGGGTCAGACGAGTCGCCACGGTATCCTGCTGCAGATTCCAGATATTGCTGTTAGCGGACGGGATGCTGAGCGCCATGTTCGCGTAATCGGTCAGCGCCCTCTGCTGCATCACAACCAGGTTACCTTCCTGCTTAGCCTGCCAGGTGTAGGCACCCAGATCGGCTTTGTTTGCCGCAGAGAAGGTGGCGGTGCTGCTCTTGTCGTTAACATAGATCAGCTCTTTGCCTTTGTAATCGGCAACGGAGCCCGTACCCGCCGCATTATCAATGCGAACCTTGAAGTTGCCGGTGGCTGCCGCAACGTTGTCGCCCGCGTTATCCACTTCGGACTGGTCGAAAGAGGTGTCGGAGTCACCATTGCCGTTAATGGTCAGATGACCATCGGAGTTCATGGCAATGGTGCCGTAGCCGTAGTTAGGCTTAGCGGTATCGTTAGTACGATCGTTGGTTAAATCGGCATTCAGCACGAAGCGATTGCTGTGAACATTAAACACGCCAGCGTGTACTTTCCCGCCAGCATCCGTCGAGCTGGTCAGATTCAGCGTATCGGCCTGCAGCGCGTACGCCGTGCTGTTGCCCACATCGAGAATACCATCGTGGGTAACGTTGACGATGTTGGCATACAGCGCGGCATCATCCACGCCCCAGCCAGCAGAGACATCGTCGGCAATCGTTACGGTACTGTTGTCGACTGTCAGCGCGTGGGTCGCCACATGGCCATCTTCATCGATCTTCAGGGCAGAACCGCCGGTCAGGGAGATGGTGTCGGAAACCAGGGTGGAATCCGCTACGTTCACGACAGAACCGCCGTTGATGCTCAAAGTATCAATTAGCGACGTTTTGGTGGTATCCCACCGTGAACCGCTGTTCAGCGTCACATTGAACAGACCGCTCTGATAGACTTCATTGCCGACAACGTGACCGTTTTCATTATAGGCCGTGTCGCTGTTGCTGAGACCATAGGTCGACCACGGCCAGAGGCTGTTCGCTGCGACATCAAGCAGCGTTGCGGTTGCTTCGGTGCCTTCGGCAAAGCTGTCGTAAACGCCATCGCCATCAGAATCAACCTGATGTGTGGACATCGCTGCCCCTACCCACTTGCTGCCGTTATTCAGCGTGACATCCATACGGTCGGTGCCGTCCCAGCCGTTAGTGTCTACGGCAGAGTTGGTATCCCGGTAGCTGTCCGCACCGCTCGGGAAGAAATTGTGGTCAAAGTTACTGGAAAATAGGATGTCCCCCATTAAGGTAGAGTTAGTGAGGTTAACCGTCGTCTGCATTGCGTTATCCGCATGCGGATTGGCGATCGCCGAGATCGCGACGTCATCAGCATTAAAACCGGCATGACCACTCGCACTAAAGTCAGTACCGCCGTAATCGCTGGCGTTATTGTTGTTGCCGAACCAGCCAGAGGTACCTTCATCCGACCATGAGCCAGACGTCACGGTAGAATCCGTTACATTGATCGCGTTGTGAAACACTTCGCTGCTGTTGACGCCGGTACTGACGGTATTGTCGTCAATATCTCCCCACTCGTAACCCTGAGTCAGGGTTATGCCGGCAACATGGGAGTTATTTTTGACGACCAGATCAACCTCCTGATCCAGCGTAATGGCCGTCCCCAGATCGTAAACGTCAACAACATGCGTATCTACGGAACCATCGGCGTGCGTGCCGTTATAGGTATAGTGCTCGTAGTTATCATCAATGGTTGAGTTATCAACGGTCAGCGCCAGGCGGTCATAAACATAGCCGGTAGCGTCACGACCCGCACAGTCGGTGGTCATGCACTCAGAGGTGATCATCCCGTGGATGGTGCTGTTTTTAATGGTAAGGCTATTGCTGTTCGCGTTGGTAGCAAGACCATCATCCAGATAGTAAGTAGAGATCACGCCATTCACGACAGATTTATTGATTACCGGATAAATGTCACCGTTATAAACACTATCCGCCGCATAGTTATTCCAGCCTACATAACCATTATAGTAAACGCCGTCAGCATAGCTGGCGTCATTATAATGTTTAAATGTCGTGTAGTTGGTTCCAGATATATCATTAAAAGCACTTGCCTGAGAGGTGATTGCCAAAGTGCAGGCTAATGCTAATTGTGAAACTACAAATTTCTTTTTCCAAGGGTGCATTTGTCATCCCTCCTCAGGGACGTAATATAGTTGATCCATCAATTATCAATACAGAGAAGAACATTATTATGCTTCGCGGAACGATTATGCGGCGTCACCAGTTAAAGGTTCAATTATTCTTTAGCCAAAGTCCGAAACCGGACAATATCTTCATCAGGGTTCTTTCTGGTGAGAGATAATTAAAATCACTATTTTCAGAGGATTAGAAATGCAAAATAAAACATATAACAAACAAATATATTAACCCACAAACAGAACATCAGTGAATAAACAGCTCAGCGTCTTAATTCCTCATAAAATCAACAAGCCGCCTCGACATTTAAAATAATCAACAAAACAAAAACATCACCTGCGAATATAAACATTCGTCATGCGTATTAAATTTCGGTGCTCATTATTATTGTCAGCGCCTTCCGGCGAGGGGGATTTTAAGCCACTTTCGTAAAACGTCGGCCCTCAGGTTCAGGTATACTGCGGTCTTTCATTTCACAAAATCAGGCAAACCATGACAGATTTAATCACTCGCCCGCGCCGCTTGCGTCAGTCCGCTTCGCTACGAGCCATGTTTGAAGAGACAACACTGAGTTTGAATGACCTGGTGTTGCCGATCTTTGTTGAAGAAGAAATCGACGATTACAAAGCCATCGAAGCCATGCCCGGCGTGATGCGCATCCCGGAGAAGCACCTGGCGCGTGAAATCGAGCGTATCGCCAACGCCGGCATCCGCTCGGTTATGACCTTCGGTATTTCCCATCACACCGATGCCAACGGCAGCGATGCCTGGAACGAAAACGGCCTGGTCGCGCGGATGTCGCGTATCTGTAAGGAGGCGGTACCGGAGATGATCGTGATGTCCGATACCTGCTTCTGCGAATACACCTCCCACGGCCACTGCGGCGTACTCTGCGAGCACGGCGTAGACAACGATGCGACCCTGGTGAACCTCGGTAAGCAGGCGGTTGTTGCGGCAGCGGCCGGCGCTGATTTTATTGCGCCATCCGCTGCGATGGACGGTCAGGTGCAGGCTATTCGCCAGGCGCTGGACGCCGCTGGATTTACCCGTACGGCCATTATGTCTTACTCCACTAAGTTTGCCTCATCGTTCTACGGCCCGTTCCGTGAAGCGGCGGGTACCGCGCTGAAGGGCGATCGTAAAACCTACCAGATGAGCCCGATGAACCGCCGGGAAGCGATTCGTGAGTCCCTGCTGGATGAAGCCCAGGGCGCTGATTGCCTGATGGTGAAACCGGCCGGCGCCTATCTTGATATCCTGCGCGATATCCGCGAGCGCAGCAATCTGCCGCTCGGCGCCTACCAGGTCAGCGGCGAGTACGCGATGATCAAATTTGCCGCCCAGGCGGGCGCCATCGATGAAGAAAAAGTGGTTCTGGAAAGTCTTGGCGCCATTAAGCGCGCCGGCGCGGATCTGATCTTCAGCTATTTCGCCCTTGACCTGGCCGAAAAGAAAATCCTGCGTTAACCCCGCTACCCGTTCCACGCCGCAGGCCGCAGGCCGGGAATTTTCCTGACCTGCGTCGCGCTTTCGGGTCTGCCAATACCGAATCTTCACCCAACTGCAATATAAGCGACACTTCCGCCTTCTACTGTCTCGGCAGGACGGAGGAGGAAGCGCTATGTTTAGTCTCGATCATGTACTCGACGACCTGTGGCCTCAGGCCAGGCCCGCCGCCTGGCAAAAGAAGCTGCTAAAAAAACTGCTCCATGAGGAAGAGTTTCAACAATTTGCCGCCCGCCATCGCCACCTGAAGGGGCTCGATACGGTCGAACAGGTGCTGGAACACCTTAATATTCGCTGCGCTATTCCGACGCACGATTTGGAACAAATTCCTGAACACGGCCCGCTGGTGATCGTTGCCAATCATCCTACCGGTACCCTGGACGGCCTTGCGCTACTTTATGCCGTCTCCCGCGTTCGTCGCGATGTTAAAGTCGTGACCAACCGCCTGTTGACCCACCTTGAGCCGCTCAGCTCACTGTTCATTCCGGTCGATAATATCAACGGCCGCACTGCTAAAGCCGCGCTGCAGCAAATGGATCGGCAGCTACAAAACGGCGGCGTGCTGATCTTTTTCCCGGCAGGTGAGGTCTCGCGCCCGACGCGCCGGGGGATCCGCGATAAGAAATGGCACCCCGGCTTTATCAAGCTGGCGACCAAATATCGCGCCCCGCTGCTGCCGGTGTGGATCCGCGCGCACAACAGCGCCCTGTTCTACGCCAGCACCCTGCTCTCAGAAAACCTGCCGCTGCTGCTGCTCATGCAGCAAATGTTTCGTCGCCGCAACAGCAGCCTGCCGATCGGCATTGGCCAGCAGATCGCCTGGTCCAGCTGGTATAGCCCGCAGATGTCTCCTCGGGAGCTGGCGGATCGATGCTATCGCCACGTCGAACTGATGGGCAAAGGTCAGGCGGGCATATTCAAAACGGAAAGCGCCATCGCCCGCCCTGAAGATCGGGCGCTGATAAAACGCGAGCTACACCGCGCGGAGTGTCTGGGGCACACCGCCGACGGCAAAACCATCTACCTGTGGCAGCGCAACGGTCAGGACGACGCCCCGCTGCTGCGCGAGCTCGGCCGCCTGCGGGAGATCGCTTTCCGCGCGGTGGGCGAAGGTAGCGGCAAACGTCGCGACGTCGACGGCTACGACGATGATTATCTGCACCTGATTCTGTGGGATGAAGAGGATCTGGAAATCGTCGGCGCCTATCGCTTTATGCCTACCGCAATGCAGCTGGAAAAGCGCGGGCTGGAGGGCATTTACAGCTATAGCCTGTTCCATTACGACCAGCGGATGGAGGATATTCTCCGCCACGGTATTGAGCTGGGGCGCAGCTTTATCCAGCCGCGCTACTGGGGACGACGCGGGCTGGATTATCTGTGGTCGGGGATCGGCGCGTACCTCGCACGCTACCCGCACTACCGCTATCTGTTCGGCCCGGTGTCGATTTCCGGCGGCCTGCCGCCAGCGGCCCGCGATCTGCTGGTGGCCTTCTATCGTCTGTGGTTCCCGGCGACCCACCCGCTGGCGGAGTCGCGCCGTCCCTATCCCGCTTCGCTGCCCGACGTGCTGGCGCAGTTTAGCGGCGAGGATTATGCCGAAGATCTCACCCGCCTGAAGTCGCTGCTCGGTAATCTCGGCTGCGCCATTCCGCCGCTGTATAAGCAATATTCCGAGGTGTGTGAACCGGGCGGCGTGCAGTTTATCGACTTCGGCAGCGACCCTGATTTTAACAACTGCGTGGACGGGCTGGTGCTGGTGGATTTGACGTTTTTAAAAGCCAACCGCTATCAGCGCTATATCGGCGCGCATCTGTAATCAGCCCGGCCTGCGGCGCGCTGCCGCAGGTTTTAACCGGCGCGATAGTACGGCTTATCGCCGAGGATCGTCGCCCGATGCATAATGCGCCGCTGCGGCAGATAATCGGCGTTGGCGTAATGCTGGGTGACGCGGTTATCCCAAATCGCCACATCGTTCGGCTGCCAGCGCCAGCGCACCTGAAACTCCGGTTTCGTTATATGGCTAAACAGGAAGTTCAGCAGCGCCTCGCTCTCTTTCTCCGTCACGTCAACGATGCGCGTGGTAAACCCTTCGTTAACGAACAGCGCCTGCCTGCCGGTCACCGGATGAGTGCGCACCACCGGATGCAGCAGCGGCGGGTTCTTCGCCACCGCCTCCAGCCAGCGCCGGTGCTCCTCTTCGCTGTTGCGGTATTTATACTCCGGGAACGATTTACGGAAATCATGCTCCGCCCGCAGACCACTCAATAGTTGACGAAAAGGTGCGGAAAGCGCTTCGTACGACGCGACGCCGCTGGCCCACAGGGTGTCGCCGCCGGTGGACGGCAGCTCTTTTGCCGCCAGAATCGCGCCGGCAGGCGGCGTCTCGATGAAAGTGACATCGGTATGCCAGTTGTCGTTATCCGGCGGATTATCATCATGGGTGTCGAGCACGATAATTTCGTCGACGCCGGGCGCGTGGGGATAGACCGGATGAATATGCAGATCGCCAAAGCGTAGCGCAAAATCACGCTGCTGCTGCGGGGTAATATTCTGCTCGCGCAGGAACACCACCTGATGGCGCAGCACCGCATGATACAGCTGCTCAAACTGGTTATCGCTCAGAGGACGCGCGAGGTCCACGCCGGCTATCTGCGCGCCAATATAGGGCCCCAGCGGGGTAATGCTCAGACGTTCACTCATTGTACTTCTCCATGCCAGGGCGTCAGGCGGCGCTGCAGCGCGCGCAGCCCCAGTTCCAACAGAAACGCAATAATCGCAATCACCGCAATCCCGGCCAGCACCACGTCGGTTGCCAGAAATTCGCCGGCGGATTGCACCATAAAGCCTAACCCGCGGGTGGCGGCAATCAGCTCCGCGGCCACCAGCGTTGACCAACCCACGCCAAGACCAATGCGCAGGCCGGTGAGGATCTCCGGTAAAGCGCCGGGTAAAATAACCAGCCACAGCACCTGCGCGCGGCTGGCGCCTAATGACTGCGCGGCGCGAATGCGCACCTGCTGGGCGCTTTTCACCCCCGCCAGCGCCGACATCGCCACCGGGGCGAAGATCGCCAGATAGATCAATAAGATCTTCGACGTCTCGCCGATGCCGAACCAGATAACCATCAGCGGGAGATAGGCCAGCGGCGGCACCGGGCGGTACAGCTCAATTAAAGGATCGAGAATGCCGCGCACCGTCGGGCTGAGCCCCATCGCGATCCCCACCGGAACGCCGAGCAGCACCGCCGCCAGCAGCGCTATCACGATCCGCGTCAGGCTCGCCGCCAGATGCTGCCAGAGGGTGGCATCCATAAAGCCCTGCGGGCCGGCAATGGTTATCAGCTTGTGCAACACCTGGCCCGGCGGCGGCAGAAACAGCGGGCTAATCAGCTGTAACGCCGCAACGGCCCACCAGATAGCCAGCAGCACCGCCAGCGTCGCCACGCTCAGCGTCAGCTGACGGGAAACAGGCCAGCGCCACTTCAGCGGCCGCCGACGCGGTTTATCATTGATGACCACGCTCATGAGAAGGCCTCCCGTTGTTCAAATACCCGGCTCAGCACGTATTCACGCTGCTCGATAAACCGCGGATCGGATTTAATGCTGCGGCAGGACTCACCGGCAACGAAGCGGCGGCCAAAGTCGAGCGGCAGTCGCTCCAGCACCTGCCCCGGGCCGGGCGACAGCAGCACCAGCTCGGTGGCCATAAACACGGCCTCTTCAATATCATGGGTGATAAGCAGTACCTGCTTGCCGGTCTCGTGCCACAGGCCGAGCAGCAGGGTTTGCATCTGTTCACGGGTAAAGGCGTCCAGCGCGCCGAACGGCTCATCAAGGAGCAGCAGCTGCGGGTTGGCCGCCAGCGCTCTGGCAATCCCCACCCGCTGGCGCTGGCCGCCGGAAAGCTGCCAGATAAAGCGTTTTTCCGCCCCTTCGAGACCCACCTTCTTCAGCATCTGCGCCGCCGTTTCCCGGCGGAGCGCTTTGTCCACGCCCGCCAGCTGCAGCCCCAGCGCCACGTTATCCTGCACGTTACGCCACGGCAGCAATCCTTCATGCTGAAAGACCACGCCGCGTTCGGCGCCCGGTCCCGTTACGCGCTGCCCTTCAAGGACGATGCTGCCGTGCTGATAAGGCACGAATCCGGCAATCAGGTTCAGCAGCGTGGTTTTACCGCAGCCCGACGGTCCAAGGACCACCAGCAGTTCACCGCTGTCCAGCGTCAGGTTGATATCCGCCAGCGCCGGTTTGCCGCCGTAGTCGGCAAAGAGATGCGAGATTTGCAGCATCGTGACCTCCTTATTTCACAAAACGGTCGGTAACGTACTGGCTGTAATCGGCGCCGGCATCGGGTACTTTGCCCTGCTCTTTGAGGAACTTAGCCGTATCGATAATCGCTTTGTTCACCGGTCCGTTCAGCTCCTGCGCCTGCTGCGCCGCGGTCAGGTAGGTATTGCCCTTCACCAGCCCCGGGACGTCCGCATCCGGCACGCCGCTTAAGCGCGACAGCTTGCTGATATTTTCCGGCTGCTTCAGCCATGCATCCGGGTTAGCGATGTAGGGCTGCTGGGCGTCGATAGCGCTCTTCGCAAAGGCTTTCACAATCTCAGGATGCTTCTCGGCAAAGTCTTTACGCACCACCCACACGTCCAGCGTCGGCGCACCCCACTCGCCGACCTGAGACGAATCGGTCAGCACCTTGCCCTCTTTTTCCAGCGCGTTGACCGCAGGGGCCCAGACGTAGGCGCCGTCGATATCCCCGCGCTGCCAGGCAGCAATAATCGCCGGCGGCTGCAGGTTGATAATCTGTACCTGGCCCGGCTTAATGCCCCAGTGCTTCAGAGCCGACAGCAGGCTGTAGTGGGTGGTGGAGATAAACGGCACCGCGATGCGCTTACCAATCAAATCTTCGGGTTTAGTAATGCTCTTTTTCACCACCAGCGCTTCGGAGTTACCGAGCTTTGAGGCCAGCAGGAAGACTTCAATCGGCACCTGCTGACTGGCGGCTACCGCCAGCGGGCTGGAGCCGAGATTGCCAATCTGGACATCGCCGGAAGCCAGCGCGCGTACGATGCTCGCCCCGCTGTCGAACTTGCGCCAGTCAACGGTCGCACCGCTCTCTTTGGCAAAGGTATTGTCAGCCTGAGCGACTTTCGCCGGCTCGGCAGAGGTTTGATACGCCACGGTGACGTTGACCGCCTGCGCCTGAAAAGCGGCGAAAGCCAGGGCGGCGAAAAGTGTAATGCGCGATGCGTGTGCCATAGTGTCTGCTCCCCTTCGTTGTTATGGGTGCAGTATTTCCGGCCTGATGCGTTTGATGAAGTAATTAAAAATTCTGGCTAATAGCCAATCGTCATTAGAAAAAAACTGGCAAACGATAGTTAAAAATGGGGATTGAGTAGCAGAAGCGCTGGCCCGGTAAGCATAGCGCGAGCGGGGAGATCCCCGGCCGGCGACGCGCTGCGCCGCGGCCGGGAGACCGGTCAGCGTTTGGCCGCCAGCGCGGCAATATCTTTCGGCGTGGTGCGGCAGCAGCCGCCAATCAGTTTTGCCCCCGCCGCCAGCCACTGCGGCAGATACTCGCTCAGGGCGACGCAGGACTCGCCGTGATGGTGCCAGGTTTTACTCACCGCGTCGTAATGCTCCCCGGAGTTGGGATAGACCACCAGCGGCAGCGCGGTCAAACCGTGCAGGTACCGTAACGCGGCGGTGGTGTTCTCCAGGGCAATACAGTTAATGCCCAGCGCCACCACCTGCGGATAGTGCGCAAGCGCCGCCACCACTTCGCTCAGCGGCGTGCCGTCGCTGAGATGCTCAGCGTCGCGCAGGGTAAACGAGAACCAGGCGCGAGCGCGCGGGTACGCCGTCAGCAGCGCCGCCAGCGCCTTAATTTCGGCAAATGACGGCAGGGTTTCGCAGGCCAGCAGATCGGCTCCGGCATCGAGAAGCGCTTCAACGCGCGGGCGATGGAAGGCCTGAAAATCCTCCGCGCTGCGCTGATAATCGCCGCGATATTCCGAACCATCGGCGAGATACGCGCCGTACGGCCCCACCGAACCGGCGACCAGCAGCGTGCCGGCCTGCGGGTTTTCCGCAAGGTACGCCTCCCGCGCTTTACGCGCCAGCTCAACGCTTTTCCCAATCAGCGCTTTCGACTGCGCCTCGTCCAGCCCGCAGGCGGCGAAGCCCGCCGGGGTTGCCTGATAGCTGGCGGTGATCGCGACCTGCGCTCCGGCGCGGAAATAGTCCAGGTGCACGTCGCGAATCAGCTGCGGATTTTCCAGCAGTACCCGCGCTGACCACAGGCTATCGGCCAGGTTACAGCCGCGCGCTTCCAGCTCCGTCGCCATCGCGCCGTCGAGCAGCACAAAGGGCTCGCGGGCAAGGATAGAGGTTAACGGGTTAATCTGCGACATGCTGTTGCTCCCTGTTAAGTTGTCGTGCGTGAGTCAGATACCAGACACCATAGCACAGTGCCACGAAGGGAATTCCGCACCACAGCGCAATTCGCTGACTGGGGTCAAACGCCAGGCCCACGCAGGCCACCAGGCATAAAATGAACCCCAGCACCGGCACCAGCGGATACCAAGGGGCGCGATAGTGCAGCTCGCTCAGGGCTTTCCCCTGCTGGAGATGGCGACGACGGAACATAAAGTGCGAGGCGCAGATGCTTAGCCACACCGCTACCACCGCAAAGCCGGAGATCGCCGACAGCGCGACAAATACCGTATCTGGCGCAATAACGCTGGAAAACAGCGCCAGCACGCCGCCGAGCATGCTCACCGACAGCGCGGTCAGCGGCACGCCGTTCCTGGTCACTTTGGCAAAGCACGCCGGCAGGGTCCGTTCGTTCGCCAACGACCACAGCATCCGCCCGGAGGCGTAGAGGCCGGAGTTGGCCGCCGACAGAATCGCCGTCAGGATCACGAAGTTAAAGATATCCGCCGCGTAGGGAATGCCAACCTTTTCAAAGACCAGCACAAACGGGCTTTTCTCCACCCCCGCCTGCTGCATCGGGATCAGCGCCGCCAGCACAAACACGGTGCCGATAAAAAAGATAATCAGCCGGGCGATGGTGGTTCGAATGGCGATCGGGATGACCTTATGCGGGTTTTGCGTTTCACCCGCCGCGATGCCGATCAGCTCGGTACCGGAGAAGGCGAAGTTCACCGCCACCATAGTCATCAGGATCGGCAGGCCGCCGTGCGGGAACCAGCCTTCAGAGGTCAGGTTACGCAGCCCCGGGGCCGGCGAGCCGTCCTGCATCGGGATAATGCCGAATATCGCCGCCCCGCCGAGAATAATAAAGGCGATGATGGTGATGACTTTGACCAGCGAGAACCAGAACTCGCCTTCGGCAAAGAAGCGGGTAGAGATGACGTTGAGGATAAAAATCACCGCGCAGAACACCACGCACCATACCCACACCGGCACCTGCGGAAACCAGTACTGCATACAGAAACCGGCGGCGGTAAAGCTCGAACCGAGCGCCACCGTCCACGTCAGCCAGTAGAGCCAGGCTACCGTGTACCCCGTTGCCGGGCCGAGATAGCGGGCGGCGTAGACGTGAAACGCGCCGGTCTCCGGCATCGCCACCGACAGCTCGCCGAGGCACTGCATCACCAGCCAGACCACCAGCGCGCCAATCAGATAGGCCAGCAGCGTTCCCGCCGCCCCGGTGGTAGAGATGATATAGCCGGTATTAAAGAACAGGCCGGTGCCAATCACGCCGCCCAGCGAGAGCATGATCAGGTGGCGGGTTTTCATGGTGCGCTTCAGCGGCTCACCCTGCTGCGGTGTACTTTGCATATTACCTTCTAAACGTATGGACATCTAAACATCCAAAGAGGTGCAGTTATACCGCGCCGAAGATGAAATTGCAAAACTAGCGCCGGTTTTCACGCCGTTTTACGGGCGTTTGCCCGAAAAACGAGCGCTGAATCTGGGCATTTAAACGACAAAAGGCAAAACGTGATCGGCATAAACACAAAAATAAAACAATGTTGCTATTTTTACAAAACACAACACCTAAAAAGGATAATCAGATGACGACCCGCACCTTTCCTCTGTTGGCTGCCGCCGCTATCGCCGGCGCTATCCCCTTTCAGGCGGCTCTCGCCGCCAGCAAGGTGACGTTCGCGGATAAAGTCTGCGACATCACCCGCTACGGCGCAGAAGGCCAGCGGCTGCAGATTGCGCTGAATACCGACGCCATTCAAAAAGCGATTGACGACTGCGCCGCCGCAGGGGGCGGTACGGTGCTGGTCCCGAGAGGAAACTATCTGACCAACCCGCTGTTTCTGAAGAGCAATATTCGGCTCAAGCTGGAGAAAGACGCGACGCTGATCGCCGCAAGCGAAATCGCAGCCTGGCGCGGAGATGAAAAAACGAAATATGCCGCAGCGGAAAACGGCTGGCTGCCGTTTATCAGCATCGCCGATGCGCAAAACGTCGCTATCGTTGGTGAAGGGACCATTGACGGCCAGGGGGCGGTATGGTGGGAGCGCTGGCGAGAAAACATTCGCGCCAGCGGCAAGAAAGGCGGCACCGACCGGCCGCGGCTGATCTACATCACCCGCTCGAACAACGTGCTGATCGACGGCGTGACCCTCACCCACTCTCCCAGCTTCCACATCGTCACCCGCTACGCGCATGATATCGACATTAACGGCACGCGAATTTTATCCCCGTGGCATGCGCCGAATACCGACGCCATCGATCCTATCGACAGCCAGAACATCCGCATCACCAACAACTATATCGACTGCAATGACGATCATATCGCCATCAAAGCGGAGAAAGCCGATCCGCGCTTCCCCGAAGGGGTGGTCGAGAATATTTACATCGCCAACAATACGCTGAAGCAGGGGCGCGGTATCTCTATCGGCAGTGAAAGCGCCGGCGGCGTCAATAACGTGCTGGTGGAAAACAACACCTTCGAAGGCTCGATGTACGGCATTCGCATTAAGAGCCCGCGCGGCAAAGGCGGCGAGGTGAAAAATATCGTTTACCGCAACACCAAAATGCATAACGTCGAGGTGCCGCTGGTCTTCTCCGCTTACTACCAGGCCGCGCCTATCGTGCAGGCCGAGGTCGACAAACAGCTACAGGCCGGAGGGTTTACCCTCGGCGAGCAGATCTATCCGCCGGACAGCGACCCGCAACAGCCGTTCGACAAATATCGGACCCCGCACTTCAGCAATATCACCGTGGAGAATTTAACCTCCACCGGCGATAGCAAAGCGGCGGCCTATATTATCGGCACCCCGGAAGCGCCGCTCAGCGGGTTCCACTTTAGCAACGTCAACATTGACGCCACCCGCGGCCTGCGAATTCGCCACGCCGAGCTGGAGACGAAAGGGCTCAGCCTGAAGGTGAAAGAAGGCCCGGTGATTAAAAAAGACGCAGGCGCCGTCGTTCTCGATTAGCGCCGCATTTCCGGGCAGCTGCACCACGGCGCATATCTTCGCGCAGGCAGTCTGCCCTTTTTTGGATCGTCCCGCGGCTAACCCCCCACATTTATCAGGGCTCTGACCTGGCACTCTCTTTGCAACCCTCCACATATCTGAAATACCAGGTTCACCAGGCGTCATTGTTGCAGGCAGTTTGGGCATGGACAGCGCGCAAAAACCGGAGCGTACACGTAGTACGTAAGGATTTATTCACTGCGCTCACCCTGCGGGCCGCCCTAAAGGGCGTTCAAAATACTCGCGTATTTTGTTGAGCACTGCCCAGGCCTAAACTGGCAAATAAAATAGCGTGGTGAGCCGGGTAACTTTATCTGGCGAGGTAGCAAAAATGACAGAGCAAACCACAACGCTAAAAAGAACGCTCGGCAGTTTCCGCCTGTGGGGGATCGCCGTCGGGCTGGTTATTTCCGGGGAGTATTTTGGCTGGAGCTACGGCTGGTCTCAGGCCGGGACGCTGGGATTTCTGATCGTGGCGCTGGCGGTTGCCGCCATGTACTGCGCCTTTATTTTTAGTTTCACCGAGCTGACGACCGCGATCCCACACGCCGGCGGCCCGTTCGCCTACGCCTATCGCGCTTTTGGCCCCACCGGCGGCTTTATTGCCGGCTTCGCGACGCTGATTGAGTTCGTCTTCGCCCCGCCGGCGATTGCTATGGCGATTGGCGCCTACCTCAACGTACAGTTTCCGGCGCTGGACCCGAAATGGGTGGCCTGCGGCGCCTACGTTATCTTTATGACGCTGAACATTCTCGGCGTCGGTATTGCCGCCACCTTTGAGCTGATTGTCACCCTGCTGGCGATTTTCGAACTGCTGGTGTTTATGGGCGTGGTCGCTCCGGGCTTCTCATGGAGCCACTTTACCGCTAACGGCTGGGCCGGGGCTGAGAGCTTCAGCGGGCTGGCGCTGCCGGGAATGTTCGCGGCCATTCCTTTTGCTATCTGGTTCTTTCTGGCTATTGAAGGCGCGTCGATGGCCGCCGAAGAAGCTAAAGATCCGCAGCGTACCATCCCCCGCGCGCTGGGCGGCGGGATCCTGACCCTTACCGTGCTGGCGATCGGCGTTATGGTGTTTGCCGGCGGCGTCGGCGACTGGCGGGCGCTCGCCAACATCAACGACCCGCTGCCGCAGGCGATGAAAATCGTGGTTGGCAGCAGCAGCGGCTGGCTGCATATGCTGGTATGGCTGGGGCTGTTCGGCCTGGTGGCCTCGTTCCACGGCATTATCATGGGCTATTCCCGGCAGATCTATTCGCTGGCCCGGGCCGGCTATCTGCCTGCCGGCCTGGCGGCGCTCAACCGCCGCACCCGCACGCCGCATCTGGCGATCCTCGCCGGGGGCGTGGTGGGGATTGCCGCTATTTTCTCCGACTCGCTGATCACCATCAGCGGAATGCCGCTAACCGCCTGCATCGTCACGATGTCGGTATTTGGCGCTATTGTTATGTATATCACCTCGATGGCGGCGCTGTTCAAACTGCGCCGCAGCGAGCCGAAACTGATTCGCCCGTTCCGCGCGCCGCTCTATCCGTGGGCGCCGGCCTTCGCTCTGGCGATGGCGGTGCTCTGCCTGGTGGCCATGGTCTGGTACAACACGCTGCTGGCGCTGATTTTTGCGGCCATGATGCTCGGCGGCTACCTGTGGTTTCGTAAAACCGCGGCGGCCCGCGAGCGCGCGCCGGCGGACCCGCAGCTTCGTATAGTCTCCTGAGGAGGCGGCATGTATAAAACAACGCTATCAGGCCAGGTCTGGCGCTTTGATAGTCTGAAGACGTTAATGGCGAAGGCCTCTCCGGCACGATCCGGCGATGCCCTCGCCGGCATTATCGCCGATAGCGCCGAAGAGCGGATGGCGGCGAAAATGGCGCTGGCGGAGGTGCCGCTAAAGGAGATCCTCGATAACCCCCCGATCCCCTATGAGCAGGACGAAGTCACCCGGCTGATTATCGACACGCACGATAGCCGCCGCTTTACGGCGATTAGCCACCTGACGGTGGGCGACTTTCGCGACTGGCTGCTTGACGACGCCACCGATACCGCCACCCTGCAGCAGGTGGCGCGGGCGATAACCCCGGAGATGGCGGCCGCGGTCAGCAAGCTGATGCGTAACCAGGACCTGATCCTCGCCGCCAGCAAATGCCAGGTAACCACCCGCTTTCGCAACACAATTGGCCTGCCGGGGCATCTTAGCGTGCGTCTGCAGCCCAACCATCCGACCGACGATCTGAAAGGCATTGCCGCCAGCATGCTCGACGGCCTGCTGTACGGTGCGGGCGATGCGGTCATTGGCATCAACCCGGCCAGCGACAGCCTGCCGGTGCTGGCGCAGCTCAACCATATGCTCGACGATATTATTCAGCGCTTTGCGATCCCCACCCAGTCCTGCATTCTGACCCACGTCACCAACACCCTGCAGCTGATTGAGCGCGGCGCGCCGGTGGACCTGGTGTTCCAGTCGGTGGCGGGTACCGAAGCGGCCAACGGCGGCTTCGGTATCAATCTGGCGCTGCTGCAGGAAGCCAGGGAGGCCGCGCTGAGCCTCAACCGCGGCACCCTCGGCAGCAACGTCATGTATTTTGAAACCGGCCAGGGGAGCTGTCTTTCGGCTAACGCCCACCACGGCGTCGATCAGCAAACCTGCGAAGCCCGCGCCTACGCCGTCGCCCGCCATTTCGATCCGCTGCTGGTCAATACCGTGGTGGGCTTTATCGGCCCGGAATATCTCTATGACGGGAAGCAGATTATTCGCGCCGGTCTCGAAGATCATTTCTGCGGCAAGATCATGGGGCTGCCGATCGGCTGCGACGTTTGCTATACCAACCACGCCGAGGCGGATCAGGATGATATGGATACCCTGCTGACCCTGCTGTGCGCCGCCGGGCTGACCTTTTTAATCGGCGTTCCCGGCGCGGACGATATCATGCTCAACTACCAAAGCACCTCGTTCCACGATGCCCTGTACGCCCGCCGCCTGCTGGGCCTCAGGCACGCGCCGGAGTTCGCCGCCTGGCTGACGAAAATGCAGATAACCAACCCGGACGGCGCGCTGCGCCTGACCGACGCCCGCCATCCTCTGCTTTCCGTGATGGCGTAAGGAGAACCGGTATGAATCGCCCCGACGCCTGGAACCCGCTACGTGAATTTACCGATGCGCGCATTGCGCTGGGCCGCAGCGGCGCCAGCCTGCCAACCCGCGAGGTGCTGAATTTTGGCCTCGCTCACGCCCGGGCGCGCGACGCCATCCACCAGCCCTTTGACAGCGAAGGGCTGGTATCCCCGCTGGCGCAGCTGGGCCTCTCGTCGCTGACGGTGCATAGCGCCGCCGCCGATCGTCATATCTATCTTAACCGCCCCGATCTGGGGCGACGGCTGAATGATGAGAGTCGCGCGGATCTCGCCGCCAGCGGCGCACGCCCCGCCGACCTGCTGCTGGTGATTGGCGACGGACTCTCCTCTTACGCGGTGCAGCGCCAGGCCCTGCCGCTGATCCGCTCCCTGCAGCCCTATCTGCAAACGCTGGGGCTTAGCCTCGCGCCGGTGGTGCTGGCTCATCAGTCTCGGGTAGCGCTGGGGGATGATATTGGCGAAACGCTGCAGGCTCGCGCGGTGGCGATACTGATTGGCGAACGGCCGGGGCTCTCTTCCCCGGACAGCCTGGGAGTTTATCTGACCTGGCAACCGCATCGTCAGCGGCTGGAGTCAGAGCGCAACTGTATTTCGAATATTCGCCCGGAAGGGCTGAGCTATGATGCCGCCGCCTTTAAGCTGGCGTGGCTGCTGGAGCAGGCTTTTCTGCGCCGGCTGACCGGCGTACGTCTGAAGGATGAAAGCGATAATCCGGCCCTGCATGGCAGGGTGAAACCCCGGGTCATTGGGGCAGACTAAAGCTGCTCGGGGCTGCGGCAGATGACTCCGATCGCCGCAACCTCAAGCAGCCTTGTGCTACACAAAGCACACCTCGTTCCAGTAGGCTTCGCGCATCCAGCGCCGCTCAGTATGTTTTATCATGGCGAAACCACCGTGTTTCGACATTCCCCATATCAATGCCATACAGGCTGGCGACCGGTAATATTGCCTCCATCATTCGCTGGGTATCCTGCTGTCCGGCTTCAGCGTGAGATAGCGAAGCCAGCCAGCGCGTCACTCGTTGCCATAATGCGACTTTCATTTTTTCCTCCGTCGGAAAGCATTTTTCCTGCGTCTATTTCAACCACAGCTTGCGACGGTCGGGAAATATCAATTCCGTCTTTTCAATCCCGGAAGATGCATATTACGCGTCTTCTCCAGACTCGCTGCGCAGGCGCTGCCCCCGCCCAATACCCATGAGCTTGCTAAGTTCTTTTTCGCTATAGATAAGAACTTTTTCTTCTTTGCCGTCAGCGGCCAATTTGTGGGAGCGTAATAACCACAAAACATATACAGGGACTCAGGGGATATAATAATGCGCAAGACAAAAACAAAAATTGCACTGGCGCTGGGCATTCTGGTGCTTGCCGCGCAGGCTCAGGCCGACCAGCTGGCAGATATCAAAGCCGCCGGCGTGGTGAAAGTCGCCACCTTCGACGCCAACCCGCCGTTTGGCTCGGTTGACCCCAAAACGCACCAGATCGTCGGCTATGACGTTGATTTCGCCCAGGCGCTGGCTAAATCGCTCGGCGTGAAGCTGGAGCTGGTCGCCACCAACCCGGCCAACCGTATTCCGCTGCTGCAATCCGGTAAGGCCGATCTGATTGTTGCCGATATCACCATCACTCCGGAACGAGCGCAGGTTATTGATTTCTCAACGCCGTATTTTGTCACCGGCCAGCAGTTCCTCGTGCCGGCTAAATCGGCGGATAAGCTCGACGATTACAGCAAAGCGCGCATCGGGGCGGTAAAAGGCACGACCGGCGAACAGGCGCTGCACCAGCGCTTCCCGCAGTCGCGCGTGCTCTCCTATGACGATATTCCGCTCGCGCTGACCGCGCTGCGTAACGGCAACGTGCAGGCGATTACCCAGGACAGCACCATTCTCGCCGGCCTGCTGGCGGAAGCGCCGGATAAGGCCAACTTTAAAATCATCCCCGATCTGCTGAGCAAAGAAGAGATCGGCGTCGGCGTGAAGAAAGGCGAACCGGCGCTGCTGAAAGCGGTGAACGACGAGCTGGTGAACCTGGAGAAATCCGGCCAGGCTGCGAAAATTTACGACGTCTGGTTCGGCCCGGCGACCAAAACCCCACAGCCGCGCGCGTTTACCATAGAAGCTAAATAATATGTTATCGGGTTTATTTTCACGCTCCGCGGCCTCGTCCGCGGATTTTTCACATCTGCAGAACGCCAGTATCGAACTGCGCAAAGCGGCAAAAAGCTACGGCGACCATCGGGTGCTTAACGGCGTCGATCTGCAGATAAATCCCGGGGAAGTGGTGGCGATCCTGGGTCCTTCCGGTTCGGGGAAATCAACGCTGATCCGCCTGATCAACCAGCTCGAAACCCTGAGCGACGGCGAGATCCTGATCGACGGCAGGCCAACGCGTCGGCTCACCGCCGGCGCGTTACGCCAGCTGCGCAGCCGCGTCGGGTTCGTGTTTCAGCAGTTTAATCTCTACGCCCACCTGACGGCGCAGGAAAATATCACCCTGGCGCTGGAGCGCGTGCACGGCTGGACGAAAAGCGCGGCCCGCCAGCGGGCGCTGGAGCTGCTGCAGCAGGTGGGTCTGGAGGATAAGGCCCGCCAGATGCCGGCCCAGCTCTCCGGCGGCCAGCAGCAGCGCGTGGCCATCGCCCGCGCCCTCGCCTCTTCACCACAAATTATTCTGTTTGACGAGCCGACCTCGGCGCTCGATCCGGAGATGATCGGCGAAGTGCTGCAGGTGATGAAAACGCTGGCGCACAGCGGCATCACCATGGTGGTGGTCACCCACGAGATGCAGTTTGCCCGCGAGATTGCCGACCGGGTGGTGTTTATCGACGGCGGCGATATCCTCGAAGTTGCGCCGCCGGCGGAATTTTTCGCCCGGCCGCAGCACGCCCGCACCCGCCGTTTTCTGCAAAAGGTGCTTAATCCGCTGCACCAGGAGGGCCTCGAGTGACGCCGATTCTCGACTGGCACGGCGTACTCAGCGGGCAGCCGCTGCAGTGGATAGTCTCCGGTTTTCTCACCACCCTGTGGGTCAGCGTTGCCGGGATGGCGCTGGCGACCGTGCTGGCTATTCTGCTGCTGGCGCTTCGCCTCGGCGGCGGCAGGCCGGGGCGCTGGCTGGTGGCCTGCTGGGTTTCGCTGTTTCGCAACACCCCGCTGCTGGTGCAGCTGCTGTTCTGGTACTTTGCCGCCTGGAACCTGCTGCCCCTCGGCGCCCGTGATTTTATCAACGCCGACCATTCCTGGTCGATTCTGCCGGGTAACGTCTGGTGGCTGACGCCGGAGTTTATCTGCTCGATGTGGGGGCTGGGGGTATTTACCTCGGCGTTCCTGATCGAAGAGATCGCCTCCGGGCTGCGCGCGGTCGGTAGCGGCCAGCGGGAAGCGGCCGTCTCGCAGGGATTTACCCCGTGGGGAGAGCTGCGCCATATTCTGCTGCCGCAGGGGCTGGCTAACGCCTGGCAGCCGATTGTCGGCCAGTATCTGAACCTGATGAAGCTCTCCTCGCTGGCGAGCGGCATTGGCTTTGCCGAACTGACCTATCAGGTGCGGCAAATTGAGAGCTATAACGCCCATGCGCTGGAAGCCTTCGCCGTCGGTACGGCGCTGTATCTGGCGCTAGGCGTGGCGCTGGGGCTGCTGCTGACGCGCCTCGGCCCGGGTAAGAACCCGCACAGGAGAGCCCAGCATGAACGCTAATCTGGCGGTTATCGCCGATAATCTCGACTACCTGCTGTGGGGACGCCTGGCGGAAGGTATTCCCGGCGGCGTGGCCCTGACGCTGATGATGGCCGTTGGCGCAGCGGCGCTGGCGCTACCCGGCGGCGTTCTACTGGCCGCCGTCGCCTGGCGCTATGGCGGAACCGTCCGTCGGCTGCTGTTTTTGTGGGCCGAAATCATTCGCGGTATTCCGCTGATTTTCGTTATTTTTTGGCTATGGTATCTGCTGCCTATGCTGACCGGCAGCGATCTGCCGGGCGCCGTTACGGTGACGCTGGCGCTGGCGTGGTTTACCGCCGCCTCGGTGATGCACTCGGTGCTGGCCGGCCTGCAATCGCTTCCCAACGGCCAGTATGAGGCGGCGCGGACGCAGGGCTTTTCCGCCGGACAGGCGCTGCGCCTGATTCTGCTGCCGCAGGCGCTGCGCAACGTTCAGCCTTCGCTGGTGGGGATTTTTATCGGCCTGCTGAAGGATACGTCGCTGGCGTTTATCGTCAACGTCCCGGAGCTCACCACCGTCGCCGGCCAGGTGAACAACCGCGTCCAGATCTACCCGCTGGCCATTTTTGTCTTCACCGGCGCGGTCTACTATCTGCTGTGCTGCGGCCTGAGCCTGCTGGCAAGCCGCCGTTTTCGCTGGCGGAAGCGGCTGAAGTCGGCATAAAAATCGCGGCCGCTCCCGGCCCGTTGCTTCCCTGCCCTTCGTCATCGGAGGGCACTATTTTCGCCAATTCTGCGGCGATAAATCGCCACCGTTCACTATTTGTTCGCCTTACCGTCATATAACGATCATATAAAACGCCATTAATAGTGCCCAGTTTAATGACGAACCTGGACGCTGTTATGAATAGTTCTCTCGCCGCGGTAACCGATACCGATTATCCACAATTTAGTCAGCCAGATACCGACCGGCAGCGGAAAGTCTTAAGCGTACGCGGCCTGAGCAAGTCCTACAGCGCGCAGCAAACCGTGCTGGACGGCATCAGCTTCGATCTCCACGCCGGCGAGCTGGTGGGCGTCATCGGCCGCTCCGGCGCGGGCAAATCAACCCTGCTGCACGTGCTTAACGGCACCCACAACGCCACCAGCGGCGAGATCCTCAGCTATCCGGAAGTCGGCACGCCGCACGATGTCGCCAAACTTAAGGGCCGGGCGCTGAACGCCTGGCGTAGCGAATGCGGGATGATTTTCCAGGACTTCTGCCTGGTGCCGCGCCTTGATGTGCTGACTAACGTGCTGCTCGGCCGCCTGAGCCAGACCTCGACGCTGAAGTCGCTGTTCAAAGTCTTCCCCGATGCCGACCGGGCGCGCGCCATCTCCCTGCTCGAATGGATGAACATGCTGCCGCATGCGCTGCAGCGGGCGGAAAATCTCTCCGGCGGGCAGATGCAGCGCGTGGCTATCTGTCGCGCGCTGATGCAGAACCCCGGTATTTTGCTGGCCGATGAGCCGGTCGCCTCTCTCGACCCGAAAAATACGCAGCGCATCATGAACGTGCTGCGCGAAATTAGCGAGCAGGGCATCAGCGTGATGGTCAACCTGCACTCGGTCGAGCTGGTTAAAGAATACTGCACGCGGGTTATCGGCGTGGCGCGGGGCAACATTATTTTTGACGACCATCCCTCTCAGCTGAATCAGGATATTCTGCATCGGCTGTACGGGGATGAAATTAGCCAATTGCATTAATTTCCACTCACACGGGCAAAATAATGAAACAATATATCACTGGCGCAGTTCGTTTATCCGCAGCGATCGCGGGCATTATGATGGCATGGCAGGCAAGCGCTGCCGGGCAGCCGAAAGAGTTAAATCTGGGGATCCTCGGCGGCCAGAACGCCACCCAGCAAATTGGTGATAACCAGTGTGTGAAAGACTTTCTCGATAAAGAGCTGAACGTTGATACGAAATTACGTAACTCTTCCGATTACTCCGGCGTCATTCAGGGCCTGCTGGGCGGTAAGGTTGACGTGGTATTAAGCATGTCGCCCTCCTCTTACGCCTCGGTTTATATTAATAACCCGAAAGCGGTCGATATTGTCGGCATCGCCGTGGATGATAAAGATCAGTCCCGCGGCTACCACTCGGTGGTTATCGTTAAAGCCGACAGCCCGTATAAATCTTTAGACGATCTGAAAGGCAAAGCCTTTGGCTTCGCCGACCCGGATTCAACCTCCGGCTTCCTGATTCCGAACCAAACCTTTAAGCAGAAATTTGGCGGCACCACGGATAATAAATATAACAACTTCTTCTCCAGCGTGACCTTCTCCGGCGGCCACGAGCAGGACATTCTGGGCGTGCTGAACGGCCAGTTTGCCGGCGCGGTGACCTGGACCTCTATGGTTGGCGACTACAACAGCGGCTACAGCGTGGGCGCGTTCAACCGCCTGATTCGTATGGATCATCCGGATCTGATGAAGCAGATCCGCATCATCTGGCAATCGCCGCTGATCCCCAACGGCCCGATCCTGGTGAGCAACGCGCTGCCGGCTGATTTTAAAGCCAAGGTCATCACCGCGATCAAAAAGCTGGATACCGATAACCACGCCTGCTTTATCAAAGCGATGGGCGGCACCCAGCATATCGGCCCGGGTAGCGTTGCCGATTTCCAGCAGATTATCGATATGAAGCGCGAGCTGGTTAGCGCCCGTTAATCCCGCCTCCACGCCGCCTCCCGGCTTATCAAGCGCGAGGCGGCGGTATGCTGAAGACCCGTTGACGTATGAATATTTCGAATACCGAATTTGAACGCTATTACCAGCAGGTACGCGCGCGGCAGAAGCGCGACACCTTTAGCTTCGCTGCTCTTACTGGTTCTTTACTTCGCCGCGGGCAGCGCGGCTGAATTTAATCTCTTCACCATCTGGCACTCCCTGCCAAACTTTCTCGATTACATGTTTGAGACGCTGCCGACGCTTCACGTCAGCGATCTGTTCGCCGATTCGCATACCAAAGGGTCGTTCGCCTACTGGGGCTACCGCCTGCCGATCCAGCTGCCGCTGATTTGGGAAACCCTGCAGCTGGCGCTGGCCTCTACCCTGGTCGCCGTAGTCATCGCCACCCTGCTGGCCTTTCTCGCCGCCAACAACGCCTGGTCACCGCCGCCGCTGCGTTTCGCCATCCGCGTTTTAGTCGCCTTTTTGCGTACCATGCCGGAGCTGGCGTGGGCGGTCATTTTCGTGATGGCCTTCGGCATTGGCGCGATCCCCGGCTTTCTGGCGCTGATGCTGCACACCATCGGCAGCCTGACCAAGCTGTTTTATGAAGCGGTGGAAAGCGCTCAGGACAAGCCGGTTCGCGGGCTGATGGCCTGCGGCGCCTCGCCGCTGCAGCGGGTTCGCTTCGCCCTGTGGCCGCAGGTAAAACCGATTTTTCTCTCCTACGGCTTTATGCGCCTGGAGATCAACTTCCGCTCCTCAACCATTCTTGGGCTGGTTGGCGCCGGGGGGATCGGCCAGGAGCTGATGACCAACATTAAGCTCGATCGTTACGATCAGGTCAGCATCACGCTGCTGCTGATCATCATCGTGGTCTCGCTGCTGGATATGCTGTCCGGCCGCCTGCGACAGTGGGTTCTCGAGGGTAAAAAATGAGTCAGTGGCAAAACCAACCGGATATCGCTTCCAGCCGCCGCCAGCATAAGGCGCTGTATCAGGCCCAGGGACGCTATTTGCGCTACGTCGGCCTGCTGGCGCTGCTGAGCGTGCTCTATTACGTCTGGTTCTTTATGCAGTTTGGTATCAGCGGGGAGCAGCTCACCACCGGGCTGCAGCAAATCAGCCGCTATCTGCTGCGCATGTTCGTGTGGCACGACTTTTTTAACTGGCCGTTCCGCTACTATTTCACGCAGATCGGGATTACCCTGGCGATCGTCTTCGTCGGGACGATCACCGCCACGGTCATCGCCCTGCTGCTCTCTTTCCTCGCGGCACGCAATATTATGCGCGGCTTGATTCCGGGGATTATCGCCCTGCTGATGCGTCGGCTGTTTGACGTCCTGCGCGGGATCGATATGGCTATCTGGGGGCTGATTTTCGTGCGCGCCGTCGGCCTCGGGCCGCTGGCCGGGGTGCTGGCGATTATTATGCAGGATACCGGCCTGCTCGGCCGCCTGTATGCCGAAGGCCATGAGGCGGTAGACCGCTCACCGGGTCGCGGGCTAACCGCCGTCGGCGCCAACGGCCTGCAGAAACACCGCTTCGGCATTTTCACCCAATCCTTCCCGACGTTTCTGGCCCTGAGCCTCTATCAAATCGAGTCCAACACCCGCTCCGCAGCGGTGCTGGGCTTCGTTGGCGCCGGCGGGATCGGCCTGATTTACGCGGAAAATATGCGCCTGTGGAACTGGGACGTGGTGATGTTTATCACCCTCCTGCTGGTGGTAGTGGTGATGGCGATGGATATGCTCTCCGCCTGGCTCCGTCGGCGCTATATCGGCGGCAGCGTAGTGCCGCTGTTTAAATCCTGATAGCGCCAGCCTCCCCGAGGCGGCGCGCTGCGCCCGCCCGGGGAGATTAAAGCTGCCAGTGAAGCACCGGCCACCGGTGCTCCTCATTCGCTGCCGTCAGCTGCGGGCAAGGGTTGACCAGCCGCACGCGGTCGGCGTGCAGGCACAGCGGCAGATCGTTAATTGAATCGGTATAAAACGTCACCTCTCCGGCGAACTGCGGATAGGCCTGCCGCCACTCAGCCAGCCGAATCACCTTCCCGTGCTGATAGCTCGGCGTGCCGGCAATCACGCCGGTATAGCCGCCATCGGCCATCTCTACGTCAATGCCTAACGCCTGCTCGATGCCCAGCTCATCGGACACCGCCTGCACCAGCAGGCTGACCGACGCCGAGATCACCAGCATCTGTTCGCCGCGCGCCCGTAGCGTGCGGATAACCTCCCACGCCTGCGGGTAGACGCGGGGCAGGATCTCCTCGCGCACGCAGCGGGCGACCAGGCCGTCAACTTCCGCCTGCGGGACGCCGATCAGCGGGGCCTGGATCAGCGCCACGTAATCGGCGATATTCATCTCGCCGCGATCGTAATCCGCCATCAGCATCGCTTCTCGCGCCAGATAGTCCGGGTCGCCGGTCCATCCTTCCCTCACCAGAAAACGGCTCCATACCGTACTGCTGTCACCCTTAATCAAGGTGTTATCCAGATCGAAGATCGTGAGAGTTTTGGACATCGTTAATTTTCCATAATCAGTAAACAGGCCCGCCAGAGCATGCTTTCGAAAGATGACAGCAGAATGATCCACCCAGCCTGTCCGCCGTCACGCCACCGCCTCAAGGTAGCAAACGCCCTATCCGCCCATCAACCCTGGCCGGCATAAAACCAGCCCGCAGCGGCTCTACGACGCCAGCGCGCCGTTCAGCCAGGCCAGCAGATTTTCAACCGACAGTTGCGCAGGCGCCCGCTCCGTCGGCTGCCCCCGCTCGATCAGCAGCAGCGTCGGCAGACCGCGAACCCCGAGGGTCGTCGCCAGATCCTGGTGCCGATCGGCATCGAGATAGCGCCGGTCCAGCGCCGCGATCCGTTGCGCAACCTTTTCCTGCGCCAGCAGCTGCCAGAGTTTACGGCAATGCACGCAGCGCTCAGCGCCGACAAACAGCAGTATTGGCCGCTCGCTTTCCAGGTCCTCCGCCGCGGTCAGGGGAGTGAAGGCGCTTTCCGCCACGCGGAACAGCTTCGGACTGCGGCGCAGGGTATCGTTGTCGGTCGCCACACACAGCGCATCGGCGCTTTTGCTGTACGGCTGCACCCCCGCTACCCGCACCACGCTCTGCGCCGGGCCCGCGGCCGCCGCGCCGGGCTGGCGTAACGTCCGCACGTCCACCGCCGCGATCGGCGTCTCCTGCGGCTGCGCCAGCTGCGGTATCCAGGCGTAGGGGATGCGGTAGGCGCGGTAGACCATATTGTTATTCAGCGTCTTGCCCCAGAACGGTGAAATATATTCCCAGACGATCTCATGGTCGCGGGTCACTTCAAAAACGCGCCCGTTCGAGCCTTCGTTAATCAAGGTATTGCCGTTTTCCAGACGCTGCATATTGCTGATATACGGGCTGTAGAAGCGGTACGAGTCGGTTGGCTGCGGAAGATCCGCTTCATAAGGCGAGTAGCGCCACTCGATATCAAGGGTCAGCGGGTTGATCTCAAGGATCCGCGAGTAATCGCGCCAGGCGTTTTTCACCCCATCCGCCGACGCCGGGTTTGGCGCGCCGTATCCGGCCCAGCCGCCGTTATCGAAGATGAGAATATTGCCCGCGCCCGGCAGCCCGTGGGGGATCATATGCGCGTGATGCTGGCCGATAATCCAGCCGATGTGCTTGAGCTCCGGCTTACTGTAATCCGGGCCAAGCTGCCAGACGATGCAACCGCTCTGCTTATCAATGATGGCGATAATGTTGGATTCGCGAGCGTCCCAGATAATATTGTCGGGATGGAAGCGCCGATCCCCGGCGTCATACCATTTATTCGGCCCCAGCGCCGACATCGAGTTGATATGCATCCAGTCGCCCATTCCACCGCCGCTGGCGCGCATATTGGGGTTGTTGTACAGCGCGGTGCGCGCCGCATCGTCGAAGCCAAGCTCGTGGAAATGGTCGCTGCAGCGCCACTCCCAGACCACGTTGCCCTGCCAGTCGACTTCAATAATCGTGTCATCCAGCAGCAGCTTGTCGGAGATGTCGGCATTAACCAGATTGGTGTGAGCGAGGATCAGCGTATTTCCCCCCTCCACCTGCGGCTCCAGGCCCGGCGCGTAGTAGCCTACCGGGTTGCCGGCGCGCTGGTAATCATGATGCGCGCGGGCCATCCAGCGCGTTTCGTTGCCGGGATCGCAGACCCGTTCGTAGCGATCGAACCTCCAGGTCACGTTGCCCTCCCAGTCTACCTGGATCAGGTCGAGCATATCCTGCATGCCGTAGCGCGGATCGCGCTCGCCGCTGTGGCCGAGTATCGCGCCGCCGGGCAGGATTTTATTGGGAAATCCGTGCAGTTCAGGCCATTCGCGTACCACCTGACCGTTCATATCCACCAGCACCGCGCCGCGCTCGGTGGCCTGGAAAAGGGTGTAGCCGCTCCAGGCGCGCGTGGGATCGTAAACGGTGGCGCCGGTCGGGTAAATGGAAGGATGTCCCATGGTGTTGCTCCTTAAATAACGGTATCAGGCAGAGAAGTAATCAGATTGCGGATCTGGCGGCAGGCGGCGGTAAAAGAGGCCTCTTCGCGCCGGCGCGGATGGGGGAGCTCAAGGCTCACCACTTCGCGTATCCGTCCCGGGCGCGGCGACAGCACCACCACCCGGTCGGCCAGCGCGACCGCCTCTTCCACATCGTGCGTCACCAGCAGCGTGGTGGTTCCCGCGCTTTGGTGGATCTGCAGCAGCTCCTGCTGCAGGGTATGGCGCGTCAGGGCATCCAGCGCGCCGAAAGGTTCATCCAGCATCAGAATTTGCGGGCGGCCGACGAGGCCGCGGGCGATCGCCACCCGCTGCGCCATACCGCCGGAGAGCTGGGCGGGCAGCGCGCTGGCAAACTCGGTGAGCTGGACGCGCTCCAGCATTTCCAGCGCCCGCTGGCGTTTCGCCGTCCGGCTCAGCGGCTCATCCGCCAGGCCGAGCATCACGTTGTCGATAACGTTAAGCCACGGAAACAGGCGCGGCTCCTGAAACACGATGCCGCGCTCTTTGCCGACGCCGGTCACCGGCTCGCCGTGGATGCGAATCTCGCCCTGGGTCGCGGATTCCAGGCCGACCAGCATTCGCAGCAGCGTTGATTTACCGCAGCCGCTGCTGCCTACCAGCGCCACCAGCTCGCCGGCGGCGATATCCAGGCTGAAGTTCTGTAGCGCCGTCACCTGCTGCCAGGATTTACGGACGCGGTCAAAAGAGACCAGGGGTGAAGTGGTCATAGCGACTCCTGTTGGCGCCAGCGGGTGGCGCGAATTTCCAGTAAACGTCCGGCTTTATCCAGCGCAGCGCCGGTGATGCCGATCAGCACCATGCCGCAGAGAATGGTCGGCATATCCAGCAGCTGCTGGGCATTGATCATCAGGCTGCCGATACCCACGCCGGAGGACATGAAATACTCCGCGCCGATATTGCCAAGCCAGGCGTAAATCAGCGCCAGGCGCAGGCCGGCAAAAATACCCGCAGCGGCGCCGGGGAGGATCAGCCTGCGCAGGCGCGTCAGGCCGCTCAGGCGCAGCACCCTGGCAACCTCATCCAGCTGCGGGCTGCGCTGAAGAACGGCCTGCAGGGTGCTGAAGAACATCGGGAAAAAGGAGGCCAGGGCGATGAACACGATTTTGCCGCCGTTATCGTTGCCGACCCACGCGGTCAGCAGCGGTAGCCAGGCAAACAGGGCGATATGGCGCAGGACGTTAAGCGTCGGGGTAAAGATCGCTCCGGCGCGCGGGCGCAGCGCCAGCAGCAGTCCGCAGAGCAGCCCGCCGGCGATACCCAGCGCGCCGCCGGCAAACGCCCGTCCCAGGCTTGCGAGCATCGCCGCAGCCAGCTCGCCGCTTGCCGCTCCCTGAATAAAGCGCTCGGCCACCGCCAGCGGCGACGAGAAAAGTACGCTATCGATCCAGCTCCAGCTGCTGGCCAGCTGCCACATTGCCAGCAGCACCAACGGCAGCTGTAACGCCCGCCAGCTGGCCTGCGGTTTCCAGGCCAGGCGCCCGGTGGCCGGCTGCGGCCAGAACACCAGCCGGGAGCAGGCCCGGTTGGCCGCCCACTCCATCGCCATGCCGCTGAGGCCCACCGCCGCGATGGTGACGAAGACGATATCCAGCTGAAACAGCTGGCGCCCCCAGACCATCAGGTAGCCAATCCCTTCGGAAGAGGCCAGCAGCTCAACGACGATCAGCGATACCCAGGCCTGCGAAAGGGCCAGCCGCAGACCGGTAAACCAGCCCGGCAGGCTCGCCGGGATCACCAGCCAGCGCAGCCGCTGCCAGCGGGAGAAGTTCATGACCCTTGCCGCTTCGCTCAGCGTCAGCGGTACGCCGCTGACCGCCTGCTGGGTATTGATGGTCATCGGCACCACGGTGGTTTTGACGATAACCGCCAGCTTGAGGCCGTTATCAATGCCGAATATCACCATAAACAGCGGGATCCAGCCCAGCGTCGGAATTTGCGCCAGGGCGTAAAACAGCGGTTCGATCCGCTGGGCGGCAGACGGAACCAGGCCGAACAGCGCCCCGAGCAGCGTTCCGGCCACGGCTCCCAGCAGCAGGCCCAGCGCCAGATGCTGGAGGCTGAATCCCCACTGCGCCAGCAGATCGCCGCTCAGCAGCGACAGCGCGGTATCGCCAACGACCGACGGCGCGGGCAGGATTTGCTCCGCCATCCAGCTTTCGCGGGCGGCGACGTACCACAGCAGCAGCAGCAGCGCGGGCAGCAGCCACGGCCAACCGTTTAGCCTGAACTGCGGCCTGCCCGGTGCGCCAGTTTTTAAGATCATCTGCGACATATCGGTCCACTTTTGCTGAAGTTATAGCGCTATAAAAACGTTCCTTGCGCCCTGCCGCCATTGCGTTAGACGAATAATCCCGATGCAGCGAATGCATTTCAGCCTGTCGGGCACGCGGCCCCTGGCTTAGCTTTTTTTCAGCTTTGCTCTGCGCATAAAAGCATTTAACACCCGGCACTTCGGCTCTTTAGGGTGAGAAAAAAACTCAGAGGAGCAATAACTTATGATGAAAGCATTTTTTAGCCGCACCCTGCTGGCGCTGGTCGCCGCCGTTGGCCTGCTGGCCGGCGCTCAGGGCGAGGAGCTGCGCACGATCCGCATCGGCGTGCCGGATCAAAGCGCGGGCAGTAAGCCGTTTATCGAAGGGCCCGTCGGCATGGCGTTTATCCGCCATCAGCTGGAAGAGGTGTTTAAGCCGCAGGGCGTGGAGGTGCAGTGGCAGTTTTTCAAAGGCGCGGGCCCGGCGGTGAATGAGGCGCTGGCCAACCGGCAGCTTGATTTTGTCTACCTCGGCGATCTGGCGGCGATTATCGGCAAAGCCAACGGGCTCCCGACGCGCCTGCTGCTGGGCAGCCGCGGCTCCGAATCTTACCTCGCGGCAACCACCGCCTCGGGAATTAAAAAGCTCGCGGACCTGAAGGGGAAACGGGTGGCCGTCTATCGCGGTACGGCGGATCAGCTGGCCTTCGATCGCGCCTTACAAACCGTCGGTCTTAACGAACGCAGCATGCAGGTGATTAATCTCGACTGGAACGCCGGCAAAGCCGCGCTGGCGGCCGGTCGCGTCGATGCGGTCTGGGGCGGCGTCTCGCTGCTGGCGCTGCGCGGAGATAAGATAGACGTGGTGGTGAAAAGCGGCGATTCCGGCCGTCAGAACACCACTCAAGCCGGCTTCCTCGGGACGCAAACCTTTATTGCGGCCTGGCCGCAGGCCACCCAGCAGATTATCGACGTGCTGGTGAAGAACGCCGCTGAAATCAGCGACCCGGCCAACCGGGACGCCTGGTCGGCAGAGATGGCGCAGCAGAGCCAGATCCCGCAGGCGCTGTTCCTGGAGGAGCTGCAGCCGCAGGATCTTAACTTCACCACCTCGCCGCGCATCGACCCGTTCCTCACCGACAGCTTCAGCAGCAGCGTCGGGCAGGCCCAATCCGGCCGCCTGATCCGCAGCGCTTTTGACGTCGGTCAGTGGGTGGACGGTCGGTTTGTCGAACAGGCGCTAAAAACGCAGGGCCTGGAAAACCGCTGGCCGCAGTACGATGGCAAAGGCCAGCCGGCAAACGGCGGTTAGCCTCTCTCCTGCCGGGCCAGGAGCTGAAGCTGATGCTGGCGGTCGGCGAGCAGGATAACCTCTATCAGCTTTGCCACCAGCGGCGGCTGCGCGGCGTGAACCGGGGAGATAATCGCAAACCGGGTCTGCATCAGCCGCCACTCGTCCGGCAGGTCGCTTAGCTCCAGCTTGACCAGCCGGTGGCTGTGCTGGCAAAGCGCAAAGCCGTCTTCGCTGGCGAAGCTTATCGCATCGGTATGCGCCAGGGTGGAGAGCAGCGCGTAGATATGGTCGCACTGAATCGCCGGGGCAAAGTCCTGCTGCTGGCTGAGGGTCGCCAGCACTTTGCGCACTCCGGGCGGCAAGTACGGCGCGGCAAAAGGATAGCGCAGCATCTCCTGGATAGAGACCGGCCCCCGCTTTGCCAGCGGATGGTCGGCGTGGCAGACGAAGAAGCAGCGCTGCGGGCTGAGCGGCTGGACCCGCAGCTGCGGATCCAGTTCGGCCTGCCAGCTGTCGGCCACCACAAAAGGATAGTGCTGGGTGGTGAGCGCATGATGCAGGGCAAACCAGTTATCAATTTGAAAGCGCACCCGCGCCTGCGGCAGCAGACGGTGAAACTCACCCACGGCGGCCGGGATCAGCCGCGCGGAGGGCGCCGGGCCGCAGCCAAACGCGACCTCGCCGTTTTGCGCATCATCCGCCTCCCGCAGCTGGCTGCTGAGCTCGACGTTCAGCTCCTGAAACCGCCGGGCGTACGGCAGCAGCTTTTGCCCGTGCAGCGTAAGCGTCGGCAGCCTGCTCTGGCGGTCGAATAACGGATGGCCGACGCTCTGTTCGAGCGCCTGAATGCTGCGGCTGAAGGCCGATTGCGACAGGCACACCGCCTCCGCCGCACGATTAAAGGTGCCGTACTCAACCAACGCCACAAAGTTGCGCAGTTGGCGAAAATCCAGATGCATAGACCCGCCCCGTTCTCTCTTTTATGCCACAAAAGTACTGGAGGGCGGGCCGGCGGCGCAATGCCGGGATGATGAGGATCTTTCACCTTGTCGTTAGCCGCAATCCTCGCACCCGCAAAGTTTCCGTGAAATATTGTTTAATAGTGAAATTATTTATTAATAAATGAGATTGAAATGTTAACGCTAATATTACCTGCGCCGCCGGCATGACGAATTATGCGTGCGCCTAACGTAAGGTTTCGTAAATATCATCTCATCCCATTCTGGCAATATGGTGAATACGCTATAAATAATTCCGTTCTATAGCTCACTATGAAAATAATGATATGACGCCAAAGCTTGTGCACGCCTTATTATTTGTTCCTTTTTTGATTTTGGCAGGATGTTCATCCCCGGCTAAGCACCCGAAAACCGCGGCCCAGCATGAATATGCGCCTATCGACGGCGGTTCAGATGACCTGATCCCGGTGCTCGCCGCGCTGCACGATCAGATGCATACCTGGCACGGAACGCCCTATGAATGGGGCGGCACCGATCAAAGCGGAGTCGACTGTTCCGGCTTCGTCTGGCGCACGCTGAAGGATCGCTTCAACCTGCCGATGGACAGGGTCACGACCAAAGAGCTGCTGCGGATGGGCGAGCGGGTCAAGCCTCAGCAGCTGCGCCCCGGAGACCTGGTGTTCTTTCGCATTAACGGCGGCATGCACGTCGGCTTCTATGACACCAACCATGATTTTCTCCACGCCTCGGCCAGCCAGGGCGTAATGCGCTCCTCGCTGGACAATCCGTACTGGAAATCGGCTTTCTATCAGGCGCGTCGTCTGCCGAAAGAGTATAACGCCCAGATAACGATGAACGACGATCGCCGGCACCTGGCTAAAAACCGCTAATTCACCATAAGAAAAAGCCGCTGCGTAAACCGCAACGGCTTTTTTACTGTATACGTCAGGATAATCAGAACTGGTAGGTCATGCCCACGGCAACGATGTCGTCGTCGCTAAGACCCAGTTTATTATCGCTCTTCAGCTGGTTGATTTTATAATCAACGAAGGCGTTCATGTTTTTGTTGAAGTAGTAGGTCAGGCCGACGTCGATATAGTTGACCAGGTCTTCGCTACCCACGCCTTCGATATCCTTACCTTTTGACAGCACGTAGCCCAGGGACGGACGCAGGCCGAAGTCGAACTGGTACTGTGCCACCGCTTCAAAGTTCTGCGCTTTAGTCGCAAAACCGCCGCTGATCGGGGTCATTTTGCGGGTTTCAGAATACATGGTCGCCAGGTAGATATTGTTGGCGTCATATTTCAGGCCGGTAGCCCAGGCTTCCGCTTTTTTACCCACGCCGCGAGCCAGCTGGTTCTGGGCGTCAGTACGGTCAGAGCTGGTGTAGGCTGCGCTGATGGCGAAATCGCTGCCGCCGAAGTCATAGCTTAAAGATGTACCGAAGCCGTCGCCGTTCTGTTTCTTGGCTTCGCGGCCTTCGTTTTTACCCTGATACTGGAGGGTCAAATCCAGACCATCAACCACGCCGAAGAAGTCGGTATTGCGGTAGGTTGCCAGGCCGCTGGAGCGTTTGGTCATGAAGTTATCGGTCTGAGCGGAAGAGTCGCCGCCGAATTCCGGGAACATATCGGTCCAGGCTTCAACATCGTACAGCGCGCCGAGGTTACGGCCGTAGTCGAAGGAGCCGAAGTCCTTCAGTTTTACGCCAGCGAACGCCAGACGAGTCTTCTGGGAAGAGTCGCTTTCGGTTTTGTTGCCGGAGAATTCGGATTCCCAGCGACCGTATCCGGTCAGCTGATCGTTAATCTGGGTTTCGCCTTTGATGCCGAAACGAACGTAGGTCTGGTCGCCGTCCTTGCTGTCATCATCGCTTAAATAGTGCATCGCTCTGACTTTACCGTACACGTCCAGCTTATTGCCGTTTTTGTTGAAAACTTCGGCTGCCTGGGTAGCCGAAGAAGCAATAAGACCCATCATCATTAATGCCAGTGAGCTCTTTTTCATTATTCAGTCCTGGTGATTTATTTATACGCGCTAATCAATTCCGGGCGAAGGCCCCGTGAAAACAGGAGGTTTTTTAACGCTCCAGTATTAAAAATTTATGACAATGTGGAACTTTTTATAAAAAAGGGTATTTAAATGTTTCCATCATAAAATTGTCATCATCCCTCTCCAGAATGCCCGATCCCGTGCAATAAAACGGCGCGCTAAAAACGCCGTTGTTGGCAAGCGGCCTGACTCCTGTTACAACATCACCTCGATATCGATATTCCTTTTGAACGGCAGAGAATCATGAGTGATAGCCAGACGCTGGTGGTAAAACTGGGCACCAGTGTTTTAACGGGCGGATCCCGCCGCCTGAACCGCGCCCATATCGTCGAATTAGTGCGCCAGTGCGCGCAGCTGCACGCCATGGGCCACCGCATTGTTATTGTGACCTCCGGGGCCATCGCCGCCGGTCGTGAGCACCTCGGCTACCCGGAACTTCCCGCGACTATTGCGTCGAAACAGCTGCTGGCGGCGGTAGGACAGAGTCGTCTGATCCAGCTGTGGGAACAGCTGTTTTCCATTTACGGTATCCATGTTGGCCAGATGCTGCTGACCCGCGCGGATATGGAAGACCGGGAGCGTTTCCTTAACGCCCGCGATACCCTGCGCGCCCTGCTGGATAACAACATCGTGCCGGTCATTAATGAAAATGACGCCGTGGCAACCGCCGAGATTAAAGTCGGCGATAACGACAATCTTTCGGCGCTGGCCGCTATTCTTGCCGGCGCCGATAAGCTGCTGCTGCTGACCGATCAGCAGGGCCTGTTCACCGCTGACCCGCGTAATAATCCGCAGGCCGAGCTCATTACGGACGTGCACGGTATTGATGACGCCCTGCGCGCGATTGCCGGTGACAGCGTTTCCGGCCTCGGTACCGGCGGGATGGGCACCAAGCTGCAGGCAGCCGACGTCGCCTGCCGTGCGGGTATCGACACCATCATTGCCGCAGGCAGCAGGCCTGGCGTAATTGGCGATGTGATGCAGGGCCTCTCGGTCGGTACGCGTTTTCACGCGCAGGAATCCCCGCTGGAGAACCGCAAGCGCTGGATTTTCGGCGCCCCGCCGGCGGGAGAACTCACCGTCGATGCCGGTGCGGTGCAGGCGATTCTGGAACGAGGAAGCTCGCTGCTGCCGAAAGGCATCAAAGTCGTTACCGGCAACTTCTCGCGCGGCGAAGTTATCCGCATCCGCAATAGCGACGGCCGCGATATTGCTCACGGCGTTAGCCGTTACAACAGCGATGCGCTGCGCCTGATTGCCGGCCAGCACTCGCAGCAGATTGATGCGATCCTCGGCTATGAGTATGGCCCGGTCGCCGTCCATCGTGACGATATGATAATCCGTTAAGGAGCTGAAAATGCTGGAACAAATGGGCATAGCTGCCAAAGCGGCCTCTTACAAACTCGCGCTGCTTTCCAGCCGCGAAAAGAACCAGGTGCTGGAGAAGATTGCCGATTATCTGCAGGCCGGGACCGAGACTATTCTGCGGGCTAACGCCGAGGATCTGGCAGAAGCTCGCACCAACGGCCTGAGCGAAGCCATGCTCGATCGCCTGGCGCTCACTCCGGCGCGCCTCAACGGGATAGCCAACGACGTTCGTCAGGTGTGCAGCCTGGCCGATCCGGTGGGACAGGTCATTGACGGCGGGCTGCTCGACAGCGGCCTGCGTATTGAACGCCGTCGCGTCCCGCTGGGCGTTATCGGCGTGATCTACGAAGCGCGACCAAACGTCACCGTAGACGTCGCCTCCCTGTGCCTGAAAACCGGCAACGCGGCCATCCTGCGCGGCGGGAAAGAAACCTGGCGCACCAACGCCGCGACGGTGAAGGTGATCCAGCAGGCGCTGGAAGAGTGCGGGCTGCCGGCCGCTGCGGTACAGGCGATTGAGAGTCCCGATCGGGCGCTGGTCGGCGAGATGCTGAAGATGGATAAGTATATCGATATGCTGATCCCTCGCGGCGGCGCGGGCCTGCATAAGCTGTGTCGGGAGCAGTCAACTATCCCGGTCATCACCGGCGGTATTGGCGTGTGCCATATCTTTGTTGATGAGTCCGCCGAGATTGAACCGGCGCTGAAGATCCTCGTCAACGCCAAGACCCAGCGTCCGAGCACCTGCAACACCGTCGAGACTCTGTTGGTGCATGAGAACATCGCCGGGCGCTTCCTGCCTGCGCTGAGCAAGCAGATGGCGGAAAGCGGCGTGACGCTGCACGCTGACGCGCGGTCGCTGCCGGTGTTGCAGAACGGCCCGGCGAGCGTAGAGCCGGTGAAGGCCGAGCAGTACGATGACGAGTTTCTGTCGCTGGATCTGAATGTCAAAGTCGTTGCCGACCTCGACGACGCCATTGCGCACATCCGCCAGCACGGTACCCAGCACTCTGATGCCATCCTCACCCGCACCCTGAGCCACGCGAATCGTTTTATCAACGAGGTGGACTCTTCTGCGGTGTACGTGAATGCCTCCACCCGCTTCACCGACGGCGGCCAGTTTGGTCTCGGCGCGGAGGTGGCGGTCAGCACCCAGAAGCTGCACGCGCGCGGCCCGATGGGCCTTGAAGCGTTGACGACCTATAAGTGGATTGGTTTCGGCGACGATACTATTCGTGCTTAAAGCCAGACGGGTGATGCAAAAGTAGCCGGTTGATTCATAAGGCCATTGACGCATCACCCACTTAGTTTTAACCTTTTACCCCGTGGTTCACCCCGGTGAACGCGTCCTCTTCAGGGCCGATATAGCTCAGTTGGTAGAGCAGCGCATTCGTAATGCGAAGGTCGTAGGTTCGACTCCTATTATCGGCACCATCAAAATCAATAAGTTACAGAAAGAACTATCCTGAAAAACCTCTTTGGGGTTACACCAGGGTTACTTTTTTCCCCGCGGCCAACGCACTTAAGCTCACTGTTCTTATCGCTGAACCAGGGCATCAAAACTGCCATACACTGTTCAGGATAGAAGCCCCCCGCGATGAGATGTTTAAAAACACTTTAGCTTCGATATGAAGTGTCTTTTGGCATGCATACGCTTTTTATATCTTCAGCCTTAAAAAAATATTTTCATATTGATATCAATACATTAATAACAGGCTGCTTCTTAAAAAAGCCGTTAAATATGTTAAGAATTGTTAAGGTTAAAATCGGGTTTTTACCGCAGGAACGCCCTCTCTCGTCTTTCTCACAGGAGAGTTTGGATTTCGAAGGGTTGTTATGAAAATTATTGTCCGATCAGGCTGAGGCTCAATCTGGCGCAAATAAAATGCGCCAATGAGATCCTTAACGCCTCCGGTCATGCCCTCAGTGCAGTACAGAATCACTCTAGCCTGCTCTATCGCGCCTCTGAAGAGGCGGGGACCCTTGACTATTGCCGACGAAATAACATCACGTTCTTTACGTATATCGTCACCCTGGTAGAACGCCATTCCCGCTTTGTTATGCTGGCCAAAATCAGGGACAACAAAGACCATAACGGTTATATCTGCGCTCATCAGACAAGCCCGGGAATTACCTGTTGAGCTTTATAAAAACATTAACATGGGATCGGGGGGCTGAAATGACCAGCCACACCCGATTTACTGTAGCGACAGACATTCAGGTTTATTTCTGTGATCCTCAATCTCCCCGGCAACGTGGCTCAAATGAAAATACGAACAGATTGCTCAGACAATATTTCCAACAGGAACTGACTTATCGGTTCACAGCCAGCAAAGGCTTAACAGTGTTGCCGGACAGCTCAACGAAAGGCCGAGAAAAACGCCAGACTATGAATCACCCGTAGAACGGTTCAATAAGTGTGTTGCATCCATTGGTTGTACTCGCAGCACAAAGCGGACATTCCGGATGCTAATAAATAGCTAATACAAATAGTTCCCAGCCATCTGGCAGGCTTGTTTTCACAGTGGTTGAAACAGTGTTAACTGTAATCCTGCTGGCGCTTCCAGACGATTATTCAAAGAATTAAAGGGCGTCACCCTTGGTTTTGAGAGCATACGCGCGCCTCCCTCCACCAAAGTTGCGGTTGCTGTGGCAATGTCTACCACCTCAAACGCTACCCGTACCCAGCCGGAAACTCGCTCACCGACTTCAATATTATCGATGTAAGCAGCTGTCGCTGGTTCTACCAACTCTAACGTAGCTTTGCCCGCCTCAAGTATTGCCACCCTACCTTCATCAGGTGGGACAGCACTAATTTGCGTCAATCCAAGTCTATCGCGATAGAAGGAAAGCGCATTATCAAAATCTTCTGTAGTGATTACTAAACGAAGCTGTTTTACCGCTGTTTTAGACATGGTCATCTCCTGATTAACTCAATGAATAATTTTCATCTTCTATGCTGCATGTAAGAAGATATCTTGATGTTATATAGTTAATCAAAATCATAATTCTCAGCTAAAGATGTAAAAAACTCATCATGAAAAAAAGACTTCCGCCTTTACGTTCACTACAAGTATTTGATGCAGTAGCAAGACTAAAAAGCTTCAAACTGGCCGCTGAAGAAATTGGCGTTTCGCCAACGGCCATCAGCCACCAAATCCGACTGCTGGAAAGTCTGCTGGAGGTTAGTGTATTTGAACGAACACCACGCAAGGTAGAACTCACCGCTAGCGGGAAGATTCTGCAACGGGCCTCCATTCAGGCCTTCCGGTTGCTAGAAAATGCGGTGGAAGAAATTGTTGAGGTACAACGTCCAAGAGTTCTGACGCTAACAGCCACCACCGCGATGATCACTCATTGGTTGGTACCGAGACTACCGGCGCTGATGCGCGAGTTCCCCACAATAGAACTACGACTACATGCCGATGACTGCATTGTGGATTTGCGCAGCAGGAAGATTGACATGGCCCTGCGCTACGGTACTGAACCGGATGAGCAGTTGGCACCACGCCTGCTATACCGGGATCGTTTCGTGCTGGTCGCCAGCCCACAGCTCACCTTGAAGACGCCAGAGGATATGCTACAAGTCACGCTGCTTCATACCGATGGTCGCCGGATACCACAACCTGTGCCAGACTGGCAGCGCTGGCGCAATGAATTTGGCCCAGCGGCGCTGGATATTAACGCCGGGCCACGGTTCACCGACGAGGCTCATGTAATTCAGGCTGCGATTGCAGGACAGGGGGTGGCTATTGTCAGTGAGTTGATGGCACAACATGCTCTGAGAGACGGGTTGCTTGTTGCCCCTTTCAACACAGCCTTATCCGGTGCAGCACATTATTTCGTCAGCAATCCCGAAGGTAACCACCACCAAACCATAAAGCAACTTGCCGAATGGTTATCGGCAGAAATGGCTCCCCAAAAACCGTGATGCGGTTGAGATTCCTAACCATTAAGTGTGACCGGATTCTTCTGATGGGAGCTCACGCGAACCCGCTTTAATTGCCCTAAATTATGCCCTCATTAGCGCTGCCCTGCCCCATAAACACTTTTTTTGCTCCATCAGCAAACAGTCGACGCCCTACTCTGGTGCGCAAAAAACGTACAACAGCACGTCGTTAACGACCTTAAAAAATAACGCCGCCACTTTTTTCACGCCGTTTTGAATCAGACTAATCATTCCTGGGATCAACGTTCCCTCCCTATGCCACCAGGGTGTATTTCCGCGGGTTTAATTTTGATTCATTCCAATCAATGAAAATCATCTTTGGCACATACGTTGCAATTGTGATTGTGTCAAACCGAAAGGGAATAACATATGGAACAGGCTGAAGTTATCTCCAGACTAAAAGCAATGTACGAACAGCTCCCCCGTCAGGAACGACAGGCGGCCAGCTTTGTGTTAGACCACGCCCAGGAAGTGGCGGTGATGTCGATGCGTGAACAGTCACGTCTTGCCGGCGTTCCGCCTTCCACGATGACCCGTTTGGCAAAACGCCTCGGACTCGGCGGCTACGATGCGTTGCGTGAAGTGTTTATCGCCACCGTACGTGCCAAAAGCAGCATCTATGAATCACGAGTGCCGGGGATGGTTGCGATGAATAAGCAGGGAGAAGCCTCTCTGCTGCGCGACCTGGCCGCGACCACGCAGGCCCATATCGAAACACTTTGCCGTCAGGAGAACCTTGAGTCGATGATCCGCGCCAGCAGGCTGCTGGCAGAAGCGCGGACCATTTACTGTCTGGGACTTCGCTCATCGTTTCCTGTCGTCTTCCATTTTCAACATGTCAGCGCCTGGTTCGCCAATAATGTGCGCCTGATTGATGGCGCAGGCGAAAGCGGCATGATGACGCTGATGGGGGAGATTAATGCCAAAGATGTGCTGCTGGTGGTCAGTCTGGCCCCCTATTCCCGACGGGCCGTCACGCTGGCCCGCTATTTAGCCCAACGGAAAATCCGTGTTGTCGCAATTACCGATAATGCCAGTTCTCCTGTCGCAAGATTGGCCGCGGAATCAATATTGGTACAAAAGAAAACGGCGTCGTTTTTCGACACCATTACGCCAGCCTTATTAGTTAGTGAATTACTGGTGGCATTATTTGCCGCCAACGCCCGGACCGATATTCACTCGGCAGTGAAAAGAACCGAAGAACAATTATGGGCCACCGGAGAGTGGTGGAGTCTTAACTAGTTATTCACGACAGACCAGAGGATAAAATGAGATATAAATCCGAAATGACCACCGCACCGAAACATGGTCATAAGAGCCTGCTTTATTCCGAAGTAGTCAGTGATTTAAATACGTTGGATCGCGTAGATATCGCCGTATTAGGGATTCCTTATGGCTCGCCTTATTCCATTGATGAGGTCACCAACGATCAAACCAATGGACCAACGGCAGTGCGCCAGGCGACCGATCGCGCGGTGCGCAGCATTGAGCGTTACGATTTCGATATTGGCGGCCCGCTGATGGATAATCAGGATATTCGCATGATCGATTGCGGCGATATCGCAGGCGATGCGCGTGCCCTTGGTCAACATTACGAAGCGGCCGAAGCGGTGGTACGTAAAATTCTGCAACTGGGAGGCATGCCGCTGGTGATTGGTGGCGACCACGGCATTCCGATTCCGGTGCTGCGCGCGCTGGATGAACTGAATGAAACCATCACCCTGATTCATGTCGATGCTCATCTGGACTGGCGTCAGGATGTCAACGGCGTGACCGATGGTTACTCCAGCCCCATTCGCCGGGCCTCGGAAATGAAGCACATCGGCGAAATCTGGCAAATTGGCCTGCGCGCAAACGGTTCGGCCCGCCAGGAAGAGGTGGACGCAGCGCTGGAATATGGTGCGAAATTGATTCCTGCCCATCAGCTGCATGATGAGGGTATTGACAGCCTGTTAGCACGTATTCCTGATGGCGGTCATTATTATATTACCTGTGACGCCGATGGTATTGACCCAACGATTATGCCTGCGGTCAACGGCCCGGCATTAGGCGGAGTAACCTATCACCAAATGCGTAAATTAATTCACGGTCTGGTGGCAAAAGGCAAAGTCGTGGGCATGGATCTGGTTGAAATCACGCCGAAGAAAGATATTAACCAAATTACCGCCATTACCGCCTGTCGGTTCTTTGTCAATTTAATTGGCACTGCGGTGCGCGCGGGTTATTTCAATAAAAATAGTTAATCCGCCTCATGACCGCGCATTTACGTAACAATAACCTGAACGGGAAATAATGAGATGAAAAAACAGTTTGCATTTGCAGCAATGCTGGGACTCGCTTGCACATTCTCCAGCCTCTCCGCCAGCGCCACCGATTTGCTGGATACCATTATGCAGCAAAAGGTGGTGCGTATTGCGGTCCCTCAGGATTACGCCCCCTATGGCTTTGTGGGGAGTGATATGCAGCCGCAGGGCATTGATATCGACACCGCCAAACTGATCGCCGATAAACTGGGCGTGAAGCTGCAGCTGGTGCCGGTCACAGGCCCAAATCGCGTCCCCTATCTGCAAAGCGGTAAAGCGGATATGACCATCTCCTCGCTGGGTAAAACCGCGGAGCGCGCCAAAGTGATCGACTACAGCATCGCCTATGCGCCTTTCTTTGATGCGGTGTTTGGCAAGGCCGGGGTGAAAGCCAGCAACGCCGACGAGCTGGCGGGCAAAACGGTCTCGGTAACCCGCGGCTCGATGCAGGATGAAGAGTTAACGACCCTGGCACCGAAAGCTAACGTCAAACGCTTTGAAGATAACAACAGCACTATCGCCTCGTTCATGTCCGGCCAAACGCAATTAGTGGCAATCGGTACCACCGTCGCCGGCGCGCTGAAGCAGAAAAACCCCGACCTGGATATCCAGTTAAAAGTGATTCTGGCTAACGCCCCGTGCTACGTCGGCCTGCCGAAAGGTAACCCCGCGCTGGTTGCCAAAGTGAATGAAATTCTGCGCGCCGCGAAAGCCGACGGCACCATCAATCAGATTTCGCAGAAGTGGCTGGGTGCGCCAGCAGGCGATCTGCCTGAATCCTAAGCATTATGGCTCCCTGCGGGCGGGGAGTCTTTTCTCTGGTGGGGAATAACATGAACCATTATGCAACCCATATTTTGGCCCGGCAGGCGGCGGCCATAACGCTGTCGTCGATCCCAGGCGACGTGCGGCGGGTCGCCTGTCGCGCGCTGATCGACACGCTGGGCGTGGCGTTGGCTGGCAGCACGATGCCGATAGTGCAGCGTCTGAAACGGACGGTAATGAGCGAGGGTAAGGCCAGCACGCTGGGCGGCACGCTGGGCGGCACGCTGCGCGTCAGCCCGCTGGACGCCGCGCGGATCAACGGCTGCGCCGCGCACGCGCTGGATTTCGATGATAACTGCTACGCCGGATTCGTCCATGGCTCCGCGGTCATCATCCCGGCCGCACTGGCAGTTGCTCAGCAGTATGACCGCGACGGCGCCAGTCTGCTGACGGCCATTGTCTCGGGCAGCGAATGCCAATACCGGCTCGGCGAAGCGCTGGGCCAGCAGCTGTATCAACGCGGATGGTGGACAACCGGGGTTCTGGGCGTGGTCGGCGCCGCCGTTGCCGCCGCCCACCTGCTACGCCTGGATACGCCTCAGGTTGCGCACGCCATTGCGTTAGCTCTCGCCGCCGCTGGCGGCAGTAAAAGCGCCTTTGGCAGCGATGCGAAAGCCGTGATGGCCGGACTGGCCGCCGAACGAGGCATTCAGGCGGCGCTGATGGCGCAAGCGGGAATCACTGGTCCGCTCAATACGCTGGAGCATCATTACGGATTGCCGATGCTGATGAACAATGCCCAATGGCAGCCGGAGCGGTTAACCGCTCCCGGCTGGCGCTTGCTGCAGCCGGGGCTGGACGTTAAACGCATCCCGGTATGCCTGTCTGCTCACGCGGCCGTCGATGCGGTTGTCACCCTGATGCAACGGCATACGCTTGCGGTGGATGGAATCAAGCAGATCCAGTGCGATGTGCCGCAGATCGTGCTCGCCAACCTGATTTACGCCGATCCGCTGACTCCGCAACAGGCGCAATTCAGCCTGCCCTATGCCATCGCCGCCACGCTATTTTATGGCGAGTTAACCCTGAATCAGTTGACGCAGGCGTCGCTGGAACCGGCGGAGCTCCATGCGCTGATGGCGAAAGTCACGATCGCAAGCAGCCCGCAGTGGCAACACCCGCAGAGTTTGCAAACCGCCCCGGAAGGTGCCTGCGTCACCCTGAATCTGAAATCGGGGCGGCAGCTCAGCTGTCGTGTCGATCGCGCGTTGGGCAATGCCGCCCATCCTTTGAGCGATGAAGCGCTGGATGACAAATTCCTGTCATGCGCCCGGCGTGCTCTACCCGCAGCCACGAGTCGTCACCTTCTGGCCCAACTGCGCCAGGTTATCGCCCTGCCCTCCGTGGCGCGGCTGTCACAACTACTGGAGAAACCAGACCATGAGCTTTGATTTTTCGCCGGTATTGAGCCAGTGGCCGATGTTGCTTAACGGCATCGCTATCACCCTCATGATGACGCTGGTGGCCACGTTACTGGGCATTGCCCTGGGGATTGCCTGCGGCTGGGGCCGCGCCAACGGCCCACGCCCGCTGCGGTGGCTCATTGCCAGCTATGTCGAGCTGGTTCGCAATACGCCCTATATCATCCAGCTGTTTTTTATCTTTTTCGGCCTGCCGGCGGTGGGCGTACAGATGTCGGCGCTGACGGCCAGCGTGCTGTCGCTGATCCTCAACCTTGGCGCGTACGCCAGTGAGATCGCCCGCGCCGGTATTGAGAACACGCCGCGCAGCCAAATCGAAGCGGCGCAGAGCCTTGCGTTGAACCGCTGGCACATTTTTACCCGCGTGGTGCTGCCTCCGGCTCTTGGCAGAGTCTGGCCCGCGTTGGTCAGTCAGGTCATTATCATCATGCTGGGTTCGGCGGTATGCAGCCAGATCTCAACCGAGGAGCTGTCGTTCAGCGCCAACCTGATTGCCAGCCGCACCTTCCGTAATTTCGAAGCCTACATTATCGCCGCCGCTGCCTATCTGGTATTAGCCATCGCCGTGCGCCAGATCCTGAACTGGATAGGCCCGCGCTTTATTTACCGTCGACCTTGAGGAACCATGATGAGCGACTTTTCCTTATGGGATATCTATCGCAACCTGCTGCTGGCGCTGCGCTGGACGGTTGGATTGTCCGCTATCGCTTTTATTGGCGGGGGCGTCGTCGGTGGGTTACTGCTGGTACTGCGCCTCTCTGGTTCACGTATCGCCGGCTATTTCGTCCGCGGCTATGTGCAGCTTTTTCAGGGAACGCCGCTGCTGCTGCAACTCTTTCTGGTCTATTTCGGCCTGGCGATCGCCGGTATTAATACTTCACCGTTATTTACCGCCAGTTTCTGCCTGACGCTATACGCCAGCGCCTATTTAAGCGAAATCTGGCGCGGCAGCGTGGAAGCCATTCCGCGCCAGCAGTGGGAGGCGGCGCAAAGCCTGGCGCTCAACTTTCGCGAGCAGTTGCGCTACATCATTCTGCCCCAGGCCCTGCGTGTGGCCATCGCCCCTACCGTCGGCTTTTTAGTGCAGGCCATTAAAAACACGGCGCTGGCGTCGGTGATTGGTTTTGTCGAACTGACGCGCGCCGGGCAGATCATCTCGAACGCCACGTTTTCACCCTTCCTGATTTACGGCAGCGTGGCCCTGTTCTACTTCTTTCTGTGCTTTCCGCTCTCCATATGGAGCCGGCATCTTGAACAACGTTTGTCACGGAGAACCAACTGATGACCCAGACAGCCGATTTTTCCCTGGTGGATATACGCGCGCTGCGTAAGCGTTTTGGCGAAAACGAGGTGCTGAAAGGCATTGATTTGCAGATAAAACGCCAGGAAGTGGTGTGCATTATCGGCAAAAGCGGCTCGGGGAAAAGCACCTTATTACGCTGCATTAATGGCCTGGATGCCTATCAGGCGGGAGAGCTGCGGGTGGACGGGCAGCCGGTGCAGCAGGACAACGGCGCCGCTCTGCGCGAACTGCGGCAAAACGTCGGCATGATTTTTCAGAGCTTTAATCTTTTTCCTCACCTTACCGTGGGTAAGAACGTGATGCTGGCCCCGACGCTGGTGAAAAAGATGGCCAAAGGTGAAGCCGAGCGCACGGCCAGACGGTTACTGGAACGCGTCGGCCTGGCCGATAAATTTGATGCCTGGCCGGATAGCCTCTCCGGCGGTCAACAGCAGCGCGTCGCGATTGCCCGCTCGCTGGCGATGAATCCGGAAATCTTGCTGTGCGATGAAATAACCTCCGCGCTGGATCCGGAGCTGGTCGGCGAAGTGCTGCAGGTGATTGAGTCGCTGGCGCAGGAAGGTATGACCATCATCATGGTCACGCACGAAATGAATTTCGCGCGCAAAGTCAGCGACCGGGTAGTGTTTATGCATCAAGGGCGCGTCCACGAAGTGGGTAGCCCGGACACACTGTTTACTCAGCCGCAAACGGCAGAACTTCGTCAATTCCTGGCCTGAGGGCCGCTAATACACCCTGGAGCAAAAAATGGTACACACGCGTATTCGTCCGTTTAATACCAAAGAGACCTATCCGGAACAAAATCTGGATAACGATCTGTGTCAGGCCGTTGTCGCCGGAAATATGGTCTTTCTACGCGGGCAAATTGGGCAAAACTTAGACACCCGTGAATCAGTGGGCATCGGTGATATTGCGGCGCAAACCGAGCAGGCAATGTACAACATCAACATGCTGCTGGAAGAGAGCGGCAGCAACCTGCAAGAGATCTGCAAAATTACCGTTTATCTGACCGATGTTCGCCACCGTGAAACGGTATACAACATCATGGGCCGCTGGTTGAAAGGCGTGTTCCCGGTCTCTACCGGACTGATGATTTCACATTTGGCTCGTCCGGAATGGCAAGTTGAGATCGACGTGATTGCCGTGAAAGCGGGTTGATAAAACCTCCACGACGTACCCACGCTGGCGCAAGCGTGGGCGTTAGAAGGGACATCGTCGATAACATTTGGCCTGAAACCAAATGACGACGAGGGCAGACGGATGATCGGCCAGTTAACACTCCGGTTTTCCAGAAAATTAATTGAGCTGCTGAAAAACCGCGCCGGCAGCGAAAAAATCTCGGTCAATGCTCTGACGTAGCGTCTGGTCGAGCACAGCCTGCAGAGCAGCCTGCCTCAGGATGAGTTTCTGCAGCTGTCCACTGACCCGGACCAGTCGTTGCGACAAATCTACCGGAGAATCAACGGAGACGGGGTGTTTAGCCCTCAGGCGATGACGCCAGACGAGCTGCAGTGGCTGTTTCACCAGGTCCGTGAGGCGTGCGTCAGCCCGGTAGATCTCGTCACCCCGCGGGGGATCGAAACAGCCCTGCAAATCAGCCGTCAGCTGGCTGCAGCAGCCGTCGAAAACCAGCTGTCATTTCGCGAACTGCGCGTGCAGGCCGGGACTAACTGGACGGAAGCCGCAGTAGAGTGTCCGGCGAGCCTGCGCCCGGATATAGATGCGATTGGTGCCGTTTATCGGATGTCTATGTATGGTACTACCGGGGATAAAGCTCAAACAGGCTCAGTAACGAAAATAACCACTGAGAAACAATGTCTTTAGTCCGCTATGTTATTCGCAGGTAGGTAGGTCGGCCAGGCATTATGATTACCCCCAACAGCCTATGGGGTTGGGGTATATTTTCGGCATATCTGTCCGGTATCCCCATCCTCTTACTCGAGGCAAGCTGATGTCCATAGCGATCCATAAACACAAATTTTCAACAAATACTCCGCGTTGCAATGTCTGCTGCACGAACTTGCCCGTACGCAAGCCCCTAAGAGGCTGCTCTGAGCGAACAATTGTAAAGTTGCTGGCATAACCCACCCTCGGATTACAGGCGTAAGCGGGAGTTAAATCAAGTTCTCACTTTGTGTCCTTTTAGCGGATTCACAATGATAATCCTTACTCATTAACTGTATATACACAGTTATATTCCCCTTATACTCGCCCTTAAAGGCTGTCAATAAATGGGACCCACTCGTATTTAGTTGCGGAGAGAGTATTTTTTTGCAGTACAGAAGGTGCCCCGCAAGCGTAAAACAGGACGCAGAAGCCAGTCCGCCGAAGCCCGGTGCAGCCTGCTGCTGTGTGATAGGTTCTGTCCCCCATCCTGCTAAGGCCATACCTACTGATAATGCGTGAGGAGCTGCTGTACGTGGTAGGAGTAAGCACGTCGAGGGTTTCCCGAGGAAGCGTGTTGTCCGAAAAGATCAAAAAAAGCGCCGGTGGCCGAGACCAACCGGCGCAAAGAGGCATTAGTTTTTGACGGTATCTTCCAGGAAGAAGCGCCCCAGCGGATTTTGGTAAAAACCGTCGATATTCTTGCGGCTGACGTTGCGATACGGGCTGTAATACAGATCAACCCAGTTTACGTCGGCTTTGGCCATTTTTTGCAGGTCGATATACATCTGCTCGCGCTTTTCACTGTCCATTTCGACGCGCGCCGCGGCCACGAGCGCTTTAACCTGCTCGTTATGATAGCGGGTCATATAGTTCATATTGGCATCATGACCAAGCACAAAGGTGGTTTTCTGGTCAGGGTCAAGAATATCGTTCGTCCAGTACATCACCGAAATATCGTAATCCCCGGCTACCAGCATATCCCAGCTCTGGCTCGGATCGACTTTTTGTAAATTCACCGTCACCCCGACTTTCGCCAGCTGCTGCTGGAGCAAAATTGCGATTTGCTCATCCACTTCATCCCCGGCGTTAACCACATAGTTCAGCTTCAGATCGGCCGCCCCCGCCGCTTTCAGCATCTCTTTGGCCTTTTGCGGATCGTATGGCCTGCGAAGATTGTCCGCGTAGTGGTAAAGCGCCCCGGCGGGAATGTAGGAGTTCGCCACCTGACCATACCCAAAGGTCACAGTCTTCACGATAGCGTCTTTATCAATCGCAAAGTCCAGCGCCTGACGCACTTCCACCTTGCCCAGCGCGCCGTGAGAATGATTGATCAGCAGATGGTCTTCCCGAGTGGAAGGATCCAGTTCAACCTTCAGATTGGCATCTTTTTGTAACGATGCAATGCGCGAGAAAGGCACGGTCAGCGCGGCGTCAAGCTCACCGGCCTGCACTTTCAGCATTCGGGTATTATCATCCGGAATGGTTAACCACTCCACGCCATCCAGGCTGACGTTCTTCGCCTGCCAGAAGTTCGGGTTCTTAACCAACACGATTTTTTCGCCACGCAGCCACTCTTTAACGCTGAACGCGCCGGAACCTACCGGTTTTTCGGCAAAGGCCTCTTCACCTTCCGCCTTCATAGCCTGCTGTGAAACCACCGAGGCGTTCGGCAGTGCCAGCTGCGATAAGAATGGCGCTGAGGGCGATTTCAGCGTGACCACCAGGGTGCGCGGGTCCGTGGCCTCAGCTTTAGCGATAATGCTGTAGGAATCGCGCCACAGCGAACCTTGATCATCGCGGATACGCAACAGGCTAAACGCCGCATCGTTGGCGGTCAGCGGTGTGCCGTCAGAGAATTTGGTATCGCGAATTTTAAAGGTGTAGACCTTGCCGTCCGGGGAAATCGTCCAGCTCTCTGCCACGCCAGGCTCCAGCTTAGTCCCGGTTTTATCCACCCGTACCAGCGGATCGAAGACGTTGGAAAAAACCCAGTTGTCGGCATTTTGCGCCGATTTTATCGGGTCAAAAGTGGTGCTGTCCTCGCGACGGCCAATGGTCAATACACCTGCCGCCTGCGCTATTTCGCTCACCACGCTGAGCGTCAGAAAAACGCTCGCCGCCAGTAATTTAACATGCCTGTGCTTCATCAATAGATCCCCCTGTCAAAGGAAAAACGGTCTCATTGCCTTCGTGGTTCAATACGCAGGCATAAGCGTGGTCGGCAATCTGCCGGGTTGGTGGTGGTTCGCCGGTGCGGCACTGCACCTGCGCATAAGGGCAGCGCGGATGAAATGCACAACCTGGTGGAACAGCGACGGGGCTGGGCGGCTCGCCCCCCAGCAAATTTTTTGGCAGCGGTTTATCCGGGTCAATTTCCGGGATCGCGGATACCAGCGCGGCAGTATAGGGATGCAGTGGTCGGGTAAAGACCGCTTCCGTAGGCCCCTCCTCCACGATCCGCCCGAGATACATCACCGCGACGCGATCGCAGAGCCGACGCACAATCGCCAGGTCGTGAGCAATAAACAGAATCGCCAGCCCCATCTTCTCCCGCAGATCCATCAATAAATTCACGATCTGCCCCTGAATAGAGACGTCCAACGCCGCGACACACTCATCCGCCACAATCAGCCGCGGCTCGATGGCCAGCGCTCTGGCAATACCGGCGCGCTGACACTGACCACCGCTAAGCTGAGATGGTTTCGCGCCGGCCTGCTGCGTACGCAGGCCAACCAAGGTGAGCAGTTCCGCTACCCGCTGAGCAACTTGCGCGCGCGGTACCTTCTGATGAACGCGCAGTACCTCCGCAATACTTTCTCCCACGGTCTGTCGCGGATTTAATGACGCAAAAGGATCCTGGAAAATCATCGCGCTTTGCTGGCGCAGACGGGCGATATCGCTGGTTAAGCCATGCGTAATACGCTGACCTTCGAACCGCACCTCTCCGGCAGCAACCCGTTCGAGCTGCAACAGCGCCCGTCCAAGGGTGCTTTTACCGCTGCCGGACTCGCCGACCAGGCCCAGCGTCTCGCCGGGATAAATTTGTACCGTGACCTGGTTAACCGCTTGCACCACTTTTTTCGCTTGCCAAAGCCCGCCGGAAACCGGAAAGGTGACGGAAAGGTTATCGGCCTCAAGCAGCGGCCAGTTAGGGTGAGCCATTATCCCTCCCGCCGGATAAGCGTCGGCAATATGTGATGGCAGGCTGCCGCGTGGCTGTGGCTATCCTGCCCGTAGCGTAGCAACGGCTGGTGCAGGCAGACCTCATCGGCGCGTCGACAGCGCGGATGAAAACGGCAGCCAGATGGAAAGTGGTCGGCAACCGGCGGCTGGCCGTCGATAGTCGTCAACCTCCCCTGCCCGCCTTCGCTGACCGGTTGGCAATCAATAAGTCCGCGAGTGTATGGGTGCAACGGCCCGGCCAGCACTTCTCGCTTGCCGCCCACCTCGCACAGTCGGCCGCCGTACATCACCGCAATCCGGTCACAGGTTTGCGCCACCACGCCGAGATCGTGAGTGATCATAATGACCGCCAGCCCCAGCTCAGCGCGCAGGTCGCTCAGCAGGCGCAAAATCTGCATCTGCACGGTCACGTCCAGCGCGGTCGTCGGTTCATCGGCAATCAACAGCGTGGGCTCCGGCGCGAGGGCGACGGCAATCATCGCCCGCTGACGCATGCCGCCGGAGAATTCATGCGGATAGTTATTGAGCCGATTCTGCGGGTCCGGGACCCCCACTTGTCGCAGCAGCGCCAGCGCATCCTCCCGCGCCTGACGACGGTTAGCGCCAAAATGGAGGCGGCGGCTTTCTGCAATCTGTTCCCCTATAGTCATCACCGGATTCAAGTGGCTGGAGGGGTTCTGGAAAATCATGCCGATTTCCCGTCCGCGCACCGCCGACATTTGCCCTTCGCTCAGGGACAAAATATCGCGGCCTCCCAGCAGAACTTCTCCGCCAGTAATCCGCAGCCCGGCCCCCGGCAACAGGCGCATCAGCGCCCGGCAGGTTACGGTTTTTCCCGACCCGCTCTCGCCGACCAGCCCGAGCATCTCACCGGCTTCGAGACTTAATGAGACGTTATCTACCAGCGCGATATCTTCACCACGCGTGACCGTCAGGTGATTAACCTTCAACAAACTCATACGCGCTCCCCTAACTTATCCCCCAGCCCATCGGCCAGCAGGCTGAATCCCATTGCCAACAGCACGATGGCGATCCCCGGAAAGGTCGTTATCCACCACGCGGTGGTGATAAAGCTCTGCCCTTCGGCAACCATCACGCCCCATTCAGCGGTTGGAGGCTGCACGCCGAGCCCGAGATAGCTCACCGAGGCCCCGTTTAGCAGCACCAGTACGCAGTCGGACATCGAAAAAACGATCGCGCCGGTTAGCGCATTCGGCAGCAGATGGCGGAACAAAATGCGCAGGTGTCCATAGCCCAGGCTGCGGGCAGCCAGAATAAAATCTCGCTGTTTCAGCGTCAGTACCTGAGCGCGCACCAGCCGGGCATAGGAGACCCAGCCCACTATCGCCATCGCAATATAAAAGCTGCTCAGCCCCGGCCCGAGGATGGCAATAATCGCCAGCATCAGTACCAGAAACGGAAAAGCCAGCACAATATCAATCACCCGCATCACCAGCGCATCCACGACGCCGCCAAGATAGCCGGAGAGCGCACCCAGCGTGGTACCGAGCATAAAGGGGAACAGGACTCCCAGAATGCAAATTTGCAGATCGACCCGCGCGCCCCATAGCACCCGGGAAAAGACATCGCGACCAAAGTTGTCAGTACCGAACGGGTGCGCGCCACCCGGCGACAGCAGGCTGGAGGACACGTCCTGAGCAATCGGATCAAACGGCGCTATCCACGGTGCCAGGCAGGCCACCAAAAGCCACAATCCGACAATGGCCAGCCCGGCATATAGCGCCTGCTGGCGCGGAATAATCCGCTGACGCAGACGGGAAAACGTTGCCGTCACCTTCATAGTTTTATCCTCGGGTCGAGAGCCACGGTCAGAATGTCCGCCAGCAGGCTGACCGCCACGGTGGCAAGGGCAAAGACCATGACCACGCCCTGAACCACCATGTAGTCGCGGCTAAAAATCGCCTTTACCAGCAGTTGCCCGAGGCCAGGGATGGCAAACACGCTTTCGATAACTACAGTACTGCCGATTAACCATCCAATATTCACCGCCAGCAAATTGATGGTTGGCACCAGCGAATTGGGCAGCACATGTCGCCAGAAAATGCGTCTTTCCCGCTGCCCGCGCGCCCGTGCCGCCACGACATAGTCACTATTCATCTCCATCAGCAGGCTGGCGCGTAGGTTACGAATCAATACCGCTGAAAGCGCCAGCGCCACGGTCAGGCACGGCAGAACCATATGGCGTAACTGGTCTAAAAAATCGCTGCCGTAGCCGGAAACCGGGAACCAGCCAAGCACGATGCTGAACAGCAGAATCAGCATGATACCGAGCCAGAACGCTGGAAACCCCAGCCCGGCGGTGGTAAAAAGACGAATCAGCCGATCGGCGAGACGTCCACGCTGACGTGCGGCAATCGCCGCTAGTGGCACCGTCAAGGCAATGGCCAACAGGACGCTGCCCAGTACCAGCCACAGCGTTGGTTCAAGACGCGAACCAATCAGCTTCAGAGTATCCACGCGATACACAATCGACTTCCCCAGTTCTCCTTGCAGCAGGTTGCGTAGAAAATAGCCGTACTGCACCCATAGCGGCTCATCGAGACCAAACTGCGCGCGGATGCGGGCCAGCGCAGCCGGAGTGCTGCGGACCCCCAGCAGAATGCGCGCCGGATCGCCGGGGATCGCCCGCACCATCATGAAGGTGATCAAGCTGATGCCGAGCAGAACCGGCAGCAGTTGTAGCGGGCGAAAAAGCAGAAAGCGGTAACGATGCATCAACATCCTCCCGTATCGCGCTGACGCGCCAGAAAATCGAGCAGAACCGGGTAGTAAGCCTGTGGCTCTTCGTAAAACGGCATATGGCTGCTATTGGCAAAAACTGCTATTTCGGCATTCGCCAGTCTCTGCTTCATTTTCAGGGCGCAGGCGGGTGTAAGTTCATCATGCTGCCCGGTGACTATCAGGCACGGCACGCGGATCGAAGCCAGTTCCGCGCTGCGGTTCCACGCTTTTAAATTACCGGTATAGAGGAATTCGTTCGGCCCCTGCATTGTGATATACGGCCCCGTATTCCAGTCCTCAAGCGATCGCTTAACAGGTTCGGGCCACACATCAAGGCGGCAGACGTGGCGATAATTAAGCAGGGTAATCGCCGCCTGATAGGCCGGGTGATCCAGCCAGTCCAGCGCTTCATAGCGCTGCATCATGGCGACGGTTTCTGGTCCCAGCGCACCGCGCAGGCGGTTCAGTTCCTGCACCAGATGCGGCATATCGGCGACGGTGTTTTCCAGAATCAACGAGCAAATTGCGCCAGGATGGTGCAATGCCACTTCAATCGCCAGCCATCCGCCCCACGAATGACCAAGCAGATGCACCTTACCGAGCCCCAGCGCCTGGCGGACGGTTTCCACTTCACGTACGTAGCGCGCCATGGTCCACAGGCTGGCGTCATCCGGTCGGTCGGATTTCCCGGTTCCCAGTTGATCAAAGGCAATCACCCGGTAGCCGTGCTGTTTCAGGCAGGAGTGAGCCTCACGCAAATAGTCGCTGGGCAGCCCAGGTCCGCCGTTGAGGCAGAGGACGGTCTCATCGCCGTCACCAAATTGATAAGCCACGACGTTATAACCATCCACAGCAATGTTATGGCACTGATCGGGCGCTACTTCGCTCCACATGGTGTGTTCCTCGTCGTCGATGCTGCTGGTGTGTCGTAGCCTTAACGCTAACGACAACGTCGGAAGCTGAACAGTTAGCAAAAATACTAGTTTTGCGCTGCGCCGGAACGGCACCGGAATTGCATGCCTCAGAGCGAGCTATTGACGGTTTTGCACAAATCGTGCCCGTCGCAGGTCTCGTTTAACGTAAAGGGGGATATATGCGACTGGAGTTTGAACGCCCCGGCAGCACCCGGGCAACCAGCCTGGATGACGCATTCAGTGGGCTTTTCCAGCACACCCGGACGCTGGGATTTGACGCGGTTATTTACGACTACACGCCGGTCCCGCGTTCGCTGGAGGGGGAGCTGATTACGCCATCGCTGCTGAAAACGTGCAATGTACCGGAGGATATGCGCCAGCTATGGTGCGAGCGAGGATATTACCAGGTTGATCCGGTACAACACTGTGCGCTGGAGAGCTGCGCGCCCTTCGTCTGGTCCTATCAACGGCCGGACAGAAGCATGCTGCGCGGCAGGCTCGACGATCACGCTACCGCAGTCACCGACTATATGCGTGAACACAATATGCCCTGTGGAGCAACGGTTCCCCTGCATCTCCCCAACGGCGGATTCGTTACTCTCACCGGCATCCATACCGGCCAGCGTCAGGAACGGGAAATCAGCGCGACCCTGGCGCAGCTGATGCTGATTGCCCACCAGTTCCAGGAGTCAGCCTTTCCGCTATTCGATAGCACCATGCTGACCTGTCTCCACGTGAAGCTAAGCAATCGTGAACGCGAATGTCTGGCGTGGTCTGCTGAAGGGCTCACCGCCAAAGAGATCGCCCGTAAACTGCACCGCTCGGTGGCGACGGTGACGTTGCACCTGAATACCGCAGCCAGAAAACTGGGCGCCAGCAATCGCGTACAGGCGGTAGTACGCGCTCTGCATTACCGTCTGCTCGACAGCTAAGAACTAGCATTTTTGCTAGTGTTCAGCGTTGGTTGCGACCCTTTACCCTGAAAGCCGGTCCACTTAGCAGGGTAAAGATCATTCATGTACACCATTAGCGAAGGCTACGCCCCGTTTCGGGAATACCAAACCTGGTTTCGTATTTGTGGCGACATCCATAGTGGCCTGACGCCGCTGATTATTGCCCACGGCGGGCCGGGATGTACGCACGATTATGTCGATGCGTTCCGTGATATCGCCCTCAGCGGGCGAGCGGTGATCCACTACGATCAGCTAGGCAACGGCCGCTCAACTCATCTACCGCAGCAGCCTGCCGACTTCTGGCAACCGGCACTGTTCCTCAACGAACTGGATAACCTGCTGCGCTATCTCGACATTGCCGATAATTACGCCCTACTGGGTCAATCGTGGGGCGGCATGCTAGGCGCAGAACATGCTGTGACCCAGCCAACGGGCTTAAAAGCGCTGATTATCGCCAACTCTCCGGCCTCAATGGCGCTGTGGCTGCAGGGCGCAGCAGAACTCCGGGCGCAGCTCCCTGCCGATGTCCAGAAGACGCTGCTGGCACATGAGGCGGCGGGTACGCTGGACAGCGCAGAATATAAGGCGGCAAGCGCGGTATTTTATCAACGTCACGTCTGTCGGCTTGATCCCTGGCCGCCGGAAGTCCGGCGCACCTTTGATGCTATGGATGCCGATCCAACGGTCTATCACGCTATGAATGGCCCCACCGAATTCCACGTCATCGGCAGCATGAAAGAGTGGACGATTATCGACCGCCTCGCGCAAATTCAGATTCCGGTGCTGCTGATTTCCGGGCGCTACGATGAAGCCACGCCGGAAGTGGTACAGCCCTTTATGGACCATATCCTCGGCGCGCGGTGGGTCATTTTTGAAGACTCAAGCCATATGCCGCACGTTGAAGAGCGCGATCTATGCATGAAGACGGTGAGCGATTTTTTAAGCAGTGCGATTGTAAGCATCACGCGTTAAAAAAACGGATAAGCTGATTGAAACCGAGTTTGTACTAGATATGTACATTGAAGATGGTCTTATTACCCGTTTTCGCATGTTCGAGGATAGCTACGCAGTTTCCGAAGCCTGTCTTTGATTTGTAGATATCCTTGTTCCCTTCAGACATCCATTCAAACGAGCGTGCAGCGAACTTTTTCGTTATTGAGAGTTCGCTGACTTAATACCGCATTCAATATTGGCCTGACCCTTGTTGAATTATACCTGCTCACATCCGCTCCGGGTACGAAGCGGATGTGAGTGCTGTTGGTCCGCTGAGAGCGAGGAGCGGACCATCAACATTCGCTGCTAATCCACCGGCAACGATCGCTTTATGATCAACAATGCTCGATGATTTTTTTCTGTGTACTTGGTGAGTTACTCAAGCTGTATGACAACTTTTCCCTTAGCATGCCCTTTTTCAAGATATGACAACCCCTCCAGGCTTTCTTCAAAGGGAAAAACTTTATCAATAACGGGCTTAAGCTGTCCGCCTTCAATTAAGGTTGCAATCTCTGACAATTGTGCGCCGTCAGGACGAACAAAAAGGAACGAATATTTAGTCTTGTGCCGCCTTGCCTGAGAAATGATTTTTCGACTTAGTATCCAGAAAATCATTTTCATTACTTTATTCATGCTTCGCTGACGGGCAAATGGCAAATCCGGCGGTCCAACAAGTGAGACAACTTCAGCCCCAGAATTCAGGATTTGCAGTGATTTTCCAATACTGTCACCACGGACAGTACCAAGAACAACGTCGTACCCGCTCAGCACGCTTTCAACGTCCTGACTTTTGTAATCAATGACAAGGTCAGCACCCAGTCCGGTGACAAGGCTGGCGTTAGTCAGACTGGTCGTGGTTGCCACTGTGGCGCCCAGATGTTTTGCCAGCTGGATAGAAAATGTTCCTATGCCACCAGACCCTGCGGGGATAAACACTTTCATTCCCGCTTTCACTTGCGCCCGTTCAAAAGCCTGCCATGAAGTCAGCGCCACCATCGGAAGCGAAGCTGCTTCGACAAAACTAAGGTTTTGGGGTTTTAGCGCAGCGGCATGCTCCGGAACGAGGGCGTACTCAGCAAGCGCACCACGGTCCATGTCAAATATGCTGGCATAGATGGCATCGCCTTTTTTGAAACGAGTGACATTTTTGCCAACAGCCTCAATAACGCCTGAAAGGTCGCTTCCCACTACAGCGGGTAATGTGAGGGGTAGGATCGGTTTGAACAGCCCTTTGGGTATCATACAGTCTATGGCGTTCAGCCCCACAGCATGCACGTTAATCAGCAGTTCGTTATCTCCCACTGCAGGCTGCGGAACAGAATCAAATACTGTCAGGCCAGGCTTACCATATTTTTTAAGCACCAGTGCTTTCATCGTGTGTCCCTGCCTTTAGTAAAGAAGCGGATTTTCAAAATGTCCCGCCATCGGCGGGACCTCAAAATCAGGCCAGAGAGGCAAGGTCTTCGGCATGAAAACCCTGGAGTTCATCCGTTTTACCCGCCCGGACTTTTTGCACCCACTGCGGATCGGAGATCAATGCGCGACCGACGGCGATCAGGTCAAACTCACCACGCTCCATTCGGGTGTAGAGATTATTCAGCGCTGCTGTGCCAGAACCCTGTCCGCCAAACGCACCGAAGAAGTCCCCGGACAGGCCGACAGAACCGACGCTGATGGTGGCAGCACCGGTCAGTTTTTTGGCCCAGCCCGCAAAATTCAGCCCATCGTTTCCGTCCTGCTCCGGGAATTCCGGCTCCCGGAAACGACGCTGGGAACAGTGCAGAATGTCCACGCCGGCCTCGACCAGCGGAGTCAGCCAGTCAGCCATCTCACGCGGTGTGTTTGCCAGACGCGCTGTGTATTCCTGCTGCTTCCACTGGCTGACACGGAGAATAAGCGGGAAATCCGGACCCACGGCAGCCCGTACGGCACGCACAACGTCAGCTGCAAAGCGGGCACGCTGCAGAATGGTTTCACCTCCCCATGCATCGGTACGACGATTGGTGACCGACCAAAAAAACTGGTCGATCAGATAACCGTGTGCACCGTGCAGTTCTACGGTATCGAACCCAAGGCGCCTGGCATCGGCTGCGGCGCGGGCAAAGGCCGCGACTGTATCGGCAATGTCCTCTTCCGTCATGGCCACACCGCGGGGGTCATCTGCGCCGACCAGCCCGGAAGGGCTTTCAACCGGCGCGTCAGGCTCCCATCCTTGTGCGCGTGTAGAGCCGGTATGCCAGATCTGCGGCCCTATACGTCCGCCCGCTGCATGTACCGCGTCGGCTACGCTTTCCCAGCCCGCCAGCGCCTGTTCGCCGTGAAAGAGAGGAATTCCCGGCATGTTGCGTGATGCCGGACGATTAACCACGGTACCTTCAGTCAGGATAAGCCCGGCTTCGCCTTCGGCGCGACGGCGGTAATAGTCAGCCTGAGCCTGACCTGGCACACCTTCAGATGCCATACCGCGGGTCATGGGAGCCATTACGATACGGTTTGGTAGTGTCATCCCCTTCAGGGTGAAAGGGGTGAAAAGAATATTGTCACTCATTGCTCTATTTTCCTTACGGTGAAACAGGGGTTATTTGGTGTCACTGAGATAGCGAGGAGCGGCGTGTTCCTGACCGTATTCCGTCAGCATGGCCTGGCGGGACTGTTGATGGGCGGTCCACAACGACTCTTCATGCAGAGGAGGAATGGTCACCGCTTCCCGGCGATCGAAACCGCTAAGTGCTGCATCAACCAGTTCACCGGGATCCATCACGCCGGTCATGGTATTCACGTCTTTGCCGGAACGCTCCCAGATTTCAGTGCGAGTGGCCGATGGCACAACAGCCTGGACATACACGCCCTGTGGACCCAGTTCAAGGCTTAATCCCTGCGACAGGAAAAGCACAAACGCCTTGGTGGCGCCGTAAATCGTCATGCCAAATTCCGGGGCCAGACCGACCACGGAACTGATGTTAATAATTGCGCCGGCGCCTGCTTTGGCCAGACGAGGGGCTACCGCGCGTGCCAGGCGGACAACGGCAGCAAGATTAACGGCGATCAAACGGTCGATATCTGCCGGTGTCTGGGTGGTAAATGTACCAGACAAACTCATCCCGGCATTGTTGACCAGGACGGTAATGCGGTCGTCGGTTTCGAGGCGTTTTGCCACGACATCGAGATCCTCTTCCTTAGTCAGATCTGCGGTCAACACGTCCACCTCAACGCTGCACTGCTCCCGCAGTCGGGCAGCAAGCATCTCCATGCGAACGCTATCACGGGCAACCAGAACAAGATTATGCCCGCGGCGGGCAAAACGGTCGGCATACACGGCCCCCAGGCCGCTTGATGCACCAGTGATTAATACAGTCGGTGTTGTCTCAGTCATTTTTAGTTCTCTCTCGGGGAAAAAATCGTCTTGCCTGTCTTTTTAAATGATGATTGACATGTATAATAAATGTCAATCATCATTTATCAAAACAAACTGAGTGGGAGACAGCATGCGATACACAACATTTGGACGTAACACCGGCCTGCGCGTATCAGAGCTGGCCCTGGGAACAGGAAACTTCGGGACAGGCTGGGGATATGGTTCCGAAAAAGAAGAAGCCCGGGCCGTGTTTGACGGCTATGTGAATGCCGGAGGCAATTTTATCGATACCGCAGATGCTTACCAGTTTGGTCAGTCTGAGCAGATGATTGGTGATTTTATTGTGGCCGATCGCGATCATTTTGTGATTGCGACCAAATATACCCTGAGCGCACTCCCGGATGCCGGGGTTGCCAGGACGGGTAACAGCCGCAGGAACATGATTGCTTCGGTTGAAAACAGTCTGAAACGTCTGAAAACCGATCGCATCGAGCTTTTATGGGCGCATTTCGATGACCAGATGACACCGCTGGAGGAAATCGTCCGGGCTTTCGATGATCTTATCCGGGCAGGAAAGGTGCAGTATGCCGGGCTGTCCAACTTCCCCGCCTGGAAGATTGCGCGCGCAGAAACACTGGCTGAATTGCGCGGCTGGTCGCGTATTGCGGGTATTCAGGTTGAATACAGTCTGGCCGAGCGTACCGCCGAACGGGAGCTTTTGCCGATGGCCGATGCGCTGGGTCTGGCCGCCACCATCTGGTCCCCACTGGGTGGTGGAATGCTGACGGGAAAATACCGCACCAGCCAGGAAGGCCGACTACAGGGTTTTGCAGGTCGACTGGTTCATACAGAGCAGGATCCGACACTTCTGGATGAAGTCTTCAGCGTGGCTCAGGAACTGAATGTCATGCCAGTACAGGTTGCCATGGCCTGGCTTCGCCACAGAGCTTCGCAGTTGCAGACGCCGCTGATCCCCATCATTGGCTCGCGTACGCTAGTCCAGCTTACCGAAACACTGCTGGCGCTGGATATCAGACTCAGTGATACCCAGGCAGCCCGACTGGATGACATCAGTGCGGTTTCAGCCGGTACTCCGCATCAGCAGATTGCCGGGACTTTACCGCGGGCACAGGGGCTGGGTGCTGAATATGGTAAGATCACACCACCACGCGCCTGAGCAGGCGATATGTTTTACAGGGGCAGGTTAACTGCCCCGGCTGGAAGTAACGGGAGCAAAAATGGCCAGAACCGGACGAGTGTCAAGAGAGCAAAGCGAGATTAATCGCAACAGCATCATCACTACCTCATCACAGTTGTTCAGAGAACGGGGACTTGATGGGGTCAGCGTTAAGGACATTATGTCTGCTGCCGGACTGACCCATGGAGGATTTTACGGGCATTTCAGTTCTAAAGACGCACTGGAAGCGATCGCCTGTGAGCAGGCATTCGAAGAGAGTCGTTCGGCGATGGCAGAAAGCGGTATAAGCAGTTTTCCACAGCTTGTTGAATACTATCTTTCACCCCGTCATCGGGATGCTCCGGCCAGCGGTTGTGCCGTTGCGGCACTTGCCACTGATGTGCAGCGTAAAGGAGAAGATAAGCCGGTGCATGAGGCTTATATTTCCGGTGTCAAAAAAATGGCCGAGAGTATTAAAAATATGCAGGACGGTGTCCCGACGCCTGACATCAATGACAGGTATCTTGTGCAGTTTGCTCTGATGACCGGCGCCCTGATGCTGGCCAGAGCGACCAGTGGTGATGATATATCTGAACGTTTTCTTACGGCTGCAAAAAAGGCATTGCTTGAAAGGGATTGTGTTTGAAGATCTACCTGCATAAATATTGTCATCCCGCAGAGACAAGCTGGAATCGCATGATCTTATGGATCTGCCCAGAACGTTGTTAGACGCCCGGTTCCAGTTGTGAGTTCAACGAGTCGATGCAACGCTATCCTTAATCAACGGGGAGCATATCAGTGGATAGACGCAAAACGGGCAGCGCTAAGATGTATGGCTTCTGCTACGGATGAACAGCGGAGGTTCTGTCGCAACCCATTTCCCTACTCAATAAACTCATTAATGCAATTGACATCCATTCTCATCTATTATTATCCGCACATCGCACGACCCATGGCAGCTGCAACAAGGGAGGTCGTCAGTGCTACTGGCTATCAGGTACGTCTTTGCTTCATGTCCCCTTCGTATTACCGCGCTCATCGCCGTTGTATTGCTTCAGGGGCTGATACCGGCCCTCAACGTCTTTATGACCGGCCAGATCATCAATACGCTGCATGCAGCGCAAACCACCGACGGCGAACTAATGCTGAACGTCGCAGTTTGGTGTGTCTCACTCCTCGGCATGCAGCTGATGCAGCCCCTGGTCAATCTTGTTCAGGGGGATGTCACCGAGATTTCGACCAATTACTTCAGCGCTAAGATCATGCGCCGCATGAATGACTCCTTTTCCCTGAGCCTGTTTGATAACAAGGCGCGTTACGAGCAGCTGGAATATTTGAAAAAAGAAGCCGCCTACCGACCGCTTAATTTCATCATCTGTATCATTTACGTCATCCGGGCAATCATCATGGCCGGCAGTTTACTGCTGGTTCTGCTCAACTATTCAGGAGCAGGAGCGGCCATTTGCGCGCTCTCCGCCATACCGATGATCGTTATCAATATACGTATTCAGCAGAGATACGTGCGGGACCTATTCCTCACCTCTAAAGATGCGATTGCCATGCGCTACGTATATGGCGTCAGTATGGACAAAAGTTTTTTGCAGGAGATCCGGCTGTACGGACTTGGAAAATATCTGCTGAATAAATTTAGCGTATCTGCCCGTCATACCTACTCACGGATGCACAAACAGCGCATTCGGGCGCTCATCGCGCCCGTGCCAGCCATGGTGCTGAGCCTGGGGATGCTGTTCGCCGGAGTAACGCTGTTTTTAAGCAACTTGCGCACCAGCGATATTGCCGTGGGCGCGCTGGTGATGGTGTTCCAGTCCCGTATGACCAGCACACCCGGCTGGGCAAGCAGTTCGGCGGGGATGAGCTCTCCACGGGACAGTGGCAACGGCTGGCGATTGCGCGAGCGCTATACCGCAAGGCCAGTTTGTTTATTTTTGATGAGTTCTCTTCGTCGCTCGATCCCGAAACCGAGCATCGGCTGTTTAATGATATTCTCGCCCTCAACACGACGGTCCTCGCCGTGACGCACAGGCTAGGTAATATCAAAGAATTCGACCGAATTATCGTGATGTCTGCCGGGAAGGTCATCGAAAATGGCGACTTCGCCGCGCTAATGAGCCAACGAGGAAAGTTTTACGACATGTGGCATGCGCAGTTTAAATCGGTGATGGCTTCGCAACCACAGTGCATTTAAATCAACCTGCGGCGCCATCGAAGCCAATACGTTGAAATCAGCAATCTGGAGGTAAGTTTGCAGCTTGAAACCAGACGTTTATGTCTTAGACCGGTAGTTGCATCAGATGTAGCCGACCTATTCAGGATATATGGCGATCCTGCCACAAACCAATTCAATCCGGCTGGACCTTATCCAGATATTCAACATGCGCAGGCGGTTTTGAATCGATGGATAGACCATTGGGTCGCCAATGGTTTTGGTAACTGGGCAATATCCCTTCTCGACAGACCTGAAGATATCATTGGCTTCGGTGGGTTGAGCATCCTCAGCTATGCCGATAACCCATTCAATAATCTGGGATATCGGTTTGCAACTGAAGCGTGGGGAAAAGGACTGGCGACGGAGTTTGCTGAATATGCCGTAAGGTATGGGTTTGAGGTAATTAAACTTGCAGAAGTTAATGCTGTTGTAAGAGCAAACCATCTGGCATCGCAAAAAGTTCTGCAAAAGGCAGGCCTGAGCTACATCAGAGATATAGATGATGTCAAAGACGCCCCTCCAAGCATGCTATATGCTCTTCTTTTTGATGACTGGCATATAAGTAAAAGCATGCCCGGTTGATAAACCAGAAGATCGTATTGTGAATGCAGCCATAAGAATGAGTCACTTGCCAACTGCTCTCAACTGCATCCCTTAACGGCACTGCAGGATAAGGTGATTTTTAAGACAATCAATTAATCTAAAGCCCCTTAACTACGGATTGACAAGCTATGACAATTCAAACACCGCAGGCAGTAACGGAAGCTTTTTTTCATCGTATAGCCACAGCAGAAAATGTTAATGAAATAGCTGAACTGGTTAGTGAAAATGTAGACTGGCTGGTCGCTGGAAATACTCAGGTAGTACCCTAGATTGGCCGCAAACACGGCAGAAAGGGTGTAGCCGAATTCTATGCGCAAATCCGGGCACAGATTTCATCAGAACATTTTGAAATCAAAGATATCCTTATCAAAGATAAGCATGTAGTGGCTACCGGTGAGCTTGCATCACGCGTTAAAAAAACGGATAAGCTGATTGAAACCGAGTTTGTACTCGATATGCACATTGAAGATGGTCTTATTACCCGCTTTCGCATGTTCGAGGATAGCTACGCAGTTTCCGAAGCATGCATTTGATTTGTAGATATATTTGTTCCCTTCAGACACCCATTCAAACGAGCGTGCAGCGAACTTTTTCGTTATTGAGAGTTCGCTGACTTAATAGCGTATTCAATATTGGCCTGCCCCTTGTTCTGTCATACCTGCTCGCATCCGAGTACTGTTGATCAGCTGAGAGCGAGGAGCTGACGTCAGACCTGAAAAATTGTCATTTACCTCTGATTCCGCTTTCAGCGCTGTTTTGACCGCAATTATCAGATGGCCGACAGATTATCGAATCATGCGCATGGCCCCGGGAGACTTGCCCGTCACGCGTTTAAAGGCCCGGCTAAAGGCTGCTTGCGAGGAGTATCCCAGCCGTTGCGATGCGACGTCGACGGTGATTTTCTCTGACGACAACCAGCGAACAGCCAGGTACATCCGCACTTCAGTTGCATACCGCAGCGGTGGTATGCCGATCGTTGCCTGAAACCGCTCTGCGAATGCAGATCGGGAGATATGCGATTCGGCAGCGAGTTCAGCCACGCTCCAGTCCCGGTTCGGTTCGCGGTGAATCGCCAGGATGGCGCGAGCCAGGCGCGGATCACGCAGGGCTGCCGCCAGTCCAGGGCTATTATCGCAACCGCTTTCCACCCAGCCTCTGATAAACATTGCGGCAACCACATCAGCCAGCCTGGCGAGAATGCCAGCATAGCCTACGCGACCGGAACATATCTCACTCTTCATCGCATCAAGTATATGCATAAGTCCCGGCCAGTTCGTGCCATTCGCATCGGCAAGCATGATTTCAGGCATCACACCTGCCAGCCTTTGCATGCTCCCCAAATCGATCTCCATACAACCAAAAAACAGGATGGCACCTGGCGTTTCCTGGGTACTGGGACAGGTATCAAGCCCACTCACATTTTCATCCAGGGGGGCCGCCTCAAAATCATCGATATCCAGCACGTCAACGGCGGTTGCCGACAACAGCTGGTGCTCGCCTCCGCGCGGAATAAATACCGCCTCCCCGGCTGAAAGCGCAAGACAATTGCCATTTGCTGTTTGAAGCACCACATCCCCCACGGCGACATAGTGCAGGTATGTATGACCGGGCCGACTGGTGAATTTCAAACCAAAAGTATGGCCTGTCTGAATTCGGCGATACTGCACGCCTTTAAGCCGCAGACCGGATAGCAGTTCGCTGATGAGTGTAGATGAGAGTGCGAAGGAGGATGACTCTGACATATTCGGGTTTTGGGTTAAAAAAAGAGGTTTTTAGAGCATAGATCATCCAGGCCCGGTTGCATAGACTTCGATTTTTCATACAATTTGTCAGGAAAAGCAGTGATGACTAATGAAGCGTGTGTAACAGCCTGTAAAGCTGAATTGAACAACGATAAACCCGCCTGGCGGGCGGTATTTTCATTGACCTTGGGGGTTTTTGGCTTGCTGACCGCTGAGTATCTGCCTGCAAGTTTATTAACTCCATTGGCGCAGGATTTGGACGTATCGGAATCGATGGCCGGTCAGGCCGTTACGGTTACGGCGATAATAGCATTATTTGCCGGACTACTGGTGCCTCGATTAACGCGCATGCTGGACAGGCGCACCGTACTGCTCAGCTTCACTGTGCTGATGATCGTTTCAAACCTGATGGTGGCATTTGCGTGGAACATTGGAATGCTGCTGACAATGCGGGTGCTGTTGGGGATTGCGCTGGGTGGATTCTGGAGCATGGCGGCGGCGGTAGCGATGCGACTGGTGCCGGAAACGCTGGTTCCGCGCGCGCTGTCAATTATTTTTAGTGGTATAGCGGTAGGCACTGTTGTTGCTGTGCCGCTGGGTAGTTATCTGGGCGGGCTTTTTGGCTGGCGTAGCGCCTTTCTTGCCGCCGCCGGAGTTGGGGCGATCACGTTAATTTTTCAGTGGTTCACGCTGCCCGGCATGGCGCCAATTGTTCGTAGCAAAACATCATCGGTATACGTCCTGCTACAGCGGCCAGGTGTTGCTTTGGGCATGCTTGGCTGCGTGCTGGCACACACCGGGCAGTATGCGCTTTTTACATATATACGACCTGCGCTGGAAGGTCTCGCTCATATTGAAGGTGATGAGCTGGCGCTAATGTTGCTCGGATTTGGACTTGCCAACTTTTTCGGGACGCTGTCGGCAGGCTGGTTGATGGAACGCAGCCTGCGCCTGACGCTCATCGTCATGCCCGTTCTGGTGGGGGTCGCGGCGTTGGGCATGATCACAATTCCGATATCGATAGTCGGGCTGGCGATGCTGGTCATGCTATGGGGATTGGCATTTGGGGGCGTGCCGGTGGCGTGGTCAAACTGGGTTACGCGCACTCTGCCAGATGAGGCAGAGAGTGCAGGAGGCATGGTGGTCGCGGCAGTTCAGTCCTCAATTGCCGCAGGTGCCGCAGTAGGTGGTCTGGTATATGGCTTCAGCGGCATAACTGGTGTATTCATTACTGCAGGATTGATTATGCTAAGTGCCGCGCTCGTTATTGCATCCCGAGTCAGAGTTCCTTCACTAACTGAAAGCTCTTCCAGCAGATCATTTCACTGAAAATTATAGCTTCCCGAGCGGAGGACTCCTTTGGCCGTCAGCATCATGATGACGCGGCTGACGTATGGTTGCTTGATGGCCTCTCTAATCGTAGCCGCGGCGGCATCAAGAGAGGACATCGTAATACGTGATAGTCAACTTAGGGTGCACAGCCACGCTTTTTTCATCCATGAATGTTCCAGGGCGCGATATAACCCAATTCAGTTGGCTTTCAGTCGCCGCGACGTTCGCCCTCCCTCCCTTCCCCCGCATATAATTGCCAAAGGTTGCGAAGAGGCTTTTACCTCTTCCGGCTATAGTAAGTGCGGATTTATCCGGTTACGTATTCGAAAAATTACTTGTTTGTGTTCAGTAAAAAATGACAGTGAACCAGACAGCCTTTGAAGGCCGGCTGAGCGAAAAGCAGACGATTATAGAGTAACGGATCGTTTATTTATTAAGAGCGGGGCCGCTGCCATTTGCCCCACCTATGCAGTGAAGCTTTGAGTCTCTACTTCCGGAAATGATGGGGGGCTAAATTCAGTAATGTACTAGTCCACCGTCTACTGCGTACTGGCTGCCGGTAACATAGGAGGCGTCATCGGAAAGGAGGAAAAGAGCAACTGCAGCAGCTTCTTTTGCTGTTCCTACCCGGCCGAGAGGTACCTGGCTGACCACAAAATCCTCAAACTGCTGACGCGACTCTTCAGGCATAAAATGCCTGAAGTTAGTTTCAACCGGGCCCGGTACCAATGTATTGGCGCGGATACGACGTTCAGCCAGTGCAGAGGCCCAGCTTTTAACCATAGCGACAATAGCGCCTTTCGTTGCGGCATAGAGGCTGGTCATTGCTGCACCTTCATAAACAGAAGAAGATGAGGTGACAAGAACAGACGCACCTGGATTGAGTGATCCAGAGAGGGCTGCAAGCTGTAGCATCGGACCACGGACATTAGCATTCATCATACGAGTAAATGCATCTGCCGTTACAGACTCCGGCGAGCCAACCTCTGCGAAGCCGGCATTAAGCCATAATCCGTCAAGTGAACCCCAGCCGCTTATAGCTGCCTGAAGATCACTTATATCTGCTTCGCTGGCAGCATCGTTTTTCAGAATAAGAGATGACTCAGGCAGCAGGCTTCGGGTGCGCTCCAGTCTTTCATCATTGAGCCCGGTAATGGCTACCTGACCTCCCTCACTAACAATGCGCAGTGCACCTGCTAGTCCCATACCGCTGGTACCGCCAGTAATTAATATACGTTTTCCCTGAAACCTGCTCATGATTACTCCCTCTTTGGCTTTAAATCATCTGTTAACTAACGAAAAATAAACATCAGCCGTCATCTGTTTCATCACGTAACGATGACATTTCTGCTTCAACGTTCGCTACTGGCACTAAACGGCCAAAAACGGATACCTGGTCTGCTATGAGCGATAAGCGGAAGTTTCGCCCAAAGTTGTATGACTAAAATTGCTTATGGAACAGGTCAATAACCATTAGAATTACGTAGAGTGAGTCATAGTGAATTCGGGTGGTAATGCGCTGGCTGTTGAAGCATCAGGCGGCGCGGGATCCAAGGATTGGTCAATTAAAGACTGCTCCTTAATTTCGCTTTTACGGTTTACTTGCATACTTTGCTTCGTCCCTCCTCGCGTCAAATTTCGATTTCTGGAGGTTCTTCACCGAACATTTCAATCCACTCTGACTCCCAGGTACTGCTCAGTGAAAACTTCCTGAACTTAGGATGCAAATCCGTCCTGATCAGCAACCATTTCTGTTTAATTAGAGTATTAGAACGCAGGGCACGTGAAACATTATTTGTATATTTTTTATTGTCGTCATTTACTATGTGCTCATTAATTGTTTCTGTGATCTGTGCGCCAATGCTGGTCTCAAAGCCAAGATAAGATCGTATCGCAAGGGCGACAAAGATGAGAGGGATATACTCACTTCCACAGGACATAGCATTTTCAAGAGATAATGGCTTGAATGACGGTGGGATGTCTCTCTCTTCACCGGATGTGCTGGTTGTTTCAATACCATCGTCGAAATCGAAAGATAAATTACCGTGATAGCTTTTCTCACGATGAGTAGTCAACTCGTCGTTGTCCCCTATGTTACGACTGAACGATGCCACCAGTCGACTTATGCTTTTTTCCGTTAAGAGTACGTCAGTCTGAGTTCTCAGCAATGATAAAGTCAGTTTTTCTCTTTCATACTCTGATGATAGATATCTTGATATCAGAATTGGCATTTGACTTTCTTCAACTAGATTAATAATCTCATGGTTGGTGTTAATACTTTTATCATTATAAATTGCATTGATCAGTCTGGTGAGTTCCTGTTTTGCTTCGTTATAGGGCTTTTTTTCATGAAAAGGCAAATAAAGAGATGTCAAACAAAGATAAATTGAGGTATGACAGATATCGAGTATCAAACAGGTGCCTAAAGGCGATATACGAAATGTATGGACGGAGCTAACAGTGTATTCTATGTTGAAGTCGCTGTCAGAGGGTAGTTCAATACATTCAATAATCCTTTCTTTAACCGAACCCTCAATTGCTTTGCTGATCCAGTCTCTTTTATAACCGTAAAGCGATGCGAACCGAATTATCCGTTCAAGATTAATTCCTTTTGCAATTTCCCCGGGGGAAACGGCGTCATTCAGAAAATAGAGTATTCTTAACTTCAGGAAGTAGCACTGGTTTACGTTCTGATAGGGCAGGTAAACATTCGGTATATATGCTTTTTCCGTGTGGTCTGGATGGTAAGTAAGTGTGGAGATGACATCCTTTTTACGCCACGCTGACTCATTTCCCAATTGGTAGTGTACGTGTTTAATCAATTGATAAAAGTTTCGGATATTATGCCAAGACACAGAAGATAATATTTCCAGGATGGGCATGGCCTCGCTCGACAATTGAAGGTTTTTTCTCAGCACATCAGCGTAGAAATTCATTTTCTCCAAAAAATCTTGAAGCTGGTATTTCTTCCTCCAGTCTTTAAGCCTAAAATCCTCACTCAGATATTCTTTAATGTACTTTATCCTAGTCGAAATCAGTTTGTTAAAGTCCGGTGATTTTAGGTGAATAATCTTGTCTTCTGGCCTAACATCCAGAAAGCCTTTGTCTTTATTTTTAAAAAAGGTAAACTCCCTGAGTGTGATGATGACTGTGGCACCCGCTGCTTGGGTTATTAAATGAGATAATGCATAAATTTCCTCTTGAAACGATTCAGAGGCTCGATCGACATTATCAATCACAATAATAACGGACTTATTTTCTTTGACACGCTTTTTGAATATTTTCAATACGAGGCTCTGCTGGTTGACACTTTCCTGCTCCAGCAATTCAGCTTCTTTAACCATAAACATTTCTGGGTTCTTGTAAAATATATCCTTGTAGGGGCCATTTTTTAACACTTTAATTTCATGAGCAAATGTGATGCGAAGTTCATCTAATGTAAGCTCGCTTTCATACTCGTTTTTTATCTTGTCATGCAGATAAGTAAATACGACGTTTTTTACATCAATGTTATGTTTTGAAACGTCGTTAATTAAATCTATGATGATTGGAGTTGCATATATATTCTTTTGCTGCCTGGCTTCTAATAAACATTTAGTCACCAAAGTAGTCTTCCCACATCCAACAGCGCCAGTTATGATGATAACTTTACCATTATGATGTTCTAGGATAAATTCTTTACCTTCAGAAGGTGAGAGATCTAACGCATCATTCGGAAGAAAGCTGGGTTTTGAATCTTTTAACGCTCTTTTTATTTCTCCTTTAAATTGATCCAACTTAGAGTCACTTACAAAGCAGTGTTCCAGCATTTTTCGCTGATTGTTCTCTGTTATCTGGGAGAAAAAGTTTTCATAAAAGTCATCTATCCATTGGTTGTCTTTGTTACTATCCCAAATGAAATCATGAACATGATCTTTTAGCATGTAACATACTTCTGATGGTACATGATTCAGCTCTGAGAGGTAACTGTCCAAATTATTCTTTTCTGTACTGTCCCTAGAGATGAGGTTGTACATGAGATCAAACGAAAACTCACCTCCAAAGATATTTCCAAAATAAACGCCTTTCATAGAGTCAGTTGTTTTACCGGCTTTTGGCAGCATGGGGCAAACAAACCACTCTGCACCATTTGTGATTAATGCGTATTGAACCGCTTTTTCGACACAGTATCTTTGTGCCTGATCGATAACCTCAGAGATTTTCTTATTGAATGCTTTTTTGAGATAGGAGACAGAGTATTCGTTCAAGGTTAAGGTGTTTTTTGGAAGGCCGAAGGTCGCACCGATTTTTTTGGCTTCAACAACAAGTCGAGGCGTTCTTTCCATACTCAGTATATAATCGGCATACCCCGCTGTTCTGCAATATGCTTCCGGCGTAAATTCTTCTTTATTCCAGCCAAGTATGTTTAGGATCTCATCAATCACCAGTAAGCGGCTTTCAGCTTCATTTGCTTCGAAAAGAGTATCCTTTCGAGCGATATACCGTTCCTGAACTTCCTTGAATTTTTCGAACGCCTTTTCTCTGTTCATACTTAGCCCCAATAAGAGTATTGAAAAATTTCTATTCTTTTCAGCTGCCTAGTTTGAATCATCGGGGTGATATCTCAGTATCACTTAAAAAGTGATCCTCCCCCGGTTTTCTGATCTGTGGCGCATGTCCCAATGATCACGCTTTGCCGTTTAGCTCGCAGGTTAAAGGAGTAAGACAGTGCTTTACTGTTTGTTTTATAGCCTGTTATCGCATCTTTCTGAGACAAGTGAAATAGGGATGACGTCGTTTTTTAAGGGCAAGCCCTGCTTTTTACGGAAAATCAGGACTGACATACTTCCCTTTGGTTAGTACAGACTTTTTAGTAATGTCCACTCCTGGCACAGGGCTGCTGTTGCAGCCCTGACAACCTTAGACTTCAATCGATTCAGAGATCTCTAACGCATCATCGACTTCGATGCCCAGATAACGGACTGTGCTTTCCAGTTTCTTATGGCCCAACAGAAGTTGGATCACCCGGAGATTCTTGGTTTTCTTGTATATCAGGTAAGGTTTTGTTCTTCTCATGGAATGTGTGCTGTAAAGCGAAGCTTCGAGACCAAGCTTTTCTACCCACCCATGAAAAATTCGGCTGTATTGTCGGGTTGATATGTGCCGGTTAGTTCCGATCCGAGACCGAAACAAGAAGTCTTTACTGTGCAAATTGCCAAGCTTTATCAATGCAGCAACAGCTTCTCTTGTCCCTTTGGTTATCTCAAATTGCACAGGGCTACCGGTTTTCTGTTGCAGCACCGTTGCTCTGCTTGAAACCGAGCTACCATATGCAACATCAGATACTTTGAGGTTCACCAGATCGCAGCCTCGTAGCTTACTGTCTAAGGCCATATTGAACAGAGCTAAATCACGCGTTTTACCTTCCAGTTCAAGCCGGATTCGGATCCCCCAGATATGAGATATCTGAAGTGGTCTTTTTTGGCCTATGATACGGTCTTTATTCCACGGTGACGTGTTCATACTCAAATTTCCTGCAATGTGGGAGATTTGAGTATGGTTGTCCCTTATGAGCGAGAAGCGGGCACGATTAAGCAATACGATAAAAAACTCTCCTTTCAACTTATTTAATATTTAAAGATGCCAACACATGCTTTTCTGTTGCAACTGCAATTTCATATATCACTTCCATATTTTCAAAATTTTCCTTGTAACTAAGTTCTTCAGATGCATAACCTGTATGAGCAATTTTATGTCTAGTTTTCAGAACCTTATTTAGCACATTGAGAGCCATCTGAGAATCCGCTGTACCCAATGTCCACGTCTTAGATGTCTTTTTTACACCAAAAGCTTTGTCAAACAACAAGTCGACATTCGCTGCGCTAGGCGTATTGAACTGTTTAAGCAGGTCATCAATGCGACTTTGAGCAATTGAATTAATTGAAGGGTTATCGCTATCTTTTTTCAATGCATCAAAACAATACAGTACGAGGTCTTTATTAAACTCTTGCCAACTTGCAACTAAATGAACTATGTATGACTGATAAAGATATTCTTTTTTTTGATTAATTGAATATACTGAATCCGATTCATGCAAGTCTAACTTATCTAGATCGTGTTCAATTCTTTGTATGATAGCTAACTTTTTAAGCTTCCGGGAAAAGAGTTGTGCATGAGTTTTTCTTAAACTTATTTTGTTCATCATTGATGACCTTCGATGTTTTAGTTCATAATCGTATGGTTAAGATATCAGTCAGTGAATTTTTGCGTTTTATCTTCTACCGTTACTGTAACATAGTTACTCATAAACGCTATCTGGAATCTATTTGTTAAAGATATGTCTATTAGTTTGGAAAAAGGAGTTACATAGCTGCCATCAACTCCACTTTATCAGCTTAGCCTTTTTCTGCCGTTGCCGTGAACTGCTCCCCTTAAATTAAGATATTGCGATGATAGAAAATCCGCTTATGGCTCGCAGCGGACAGCATAAATGGCCATCAGGTCTGCTGTGAGCGAGGAGCGGATATTGGCCCTATAAGCATAACTGAATTGTACTCAGGATCTCTAAAATCGATGGTTCGGTTAAACGGGATGCTTACAGTACCAGTTCACAATGACGGAGCCAAATCAGGTGTGGTACAGCGGTGTGTTCTTTATCTGAACTCGAAGATGCAAAGGGTAACTTGTAGCTGTTCCTGCTATGTTTGCCAGAAAGTATGTGGCTAAGGCCGTGTCATGATCCCCAGTGATGCCTTCTCATACATGCCAAATGTGAATTCGCACGAGTAACTCAAAAAAGAGTATGTTTTCATCGTGTTAAAACGCTACGATATAACTATCAGGATTATTCTGGGCGTCACTAAACACAGTTGGAATTTACGCTTATCGTAATCGGGTATTGGCAAAATGGAGTCGCTGAATGAGCGTGTTGAGCTGGGCAATAGGTCTGTGCAGGAAGACGGAAGCATGGCTGGTTAAGCGCCAGGCAAAAGATCAGCTACAGCGTGCAGAGCAGGGGCTGAGTCTGACGGAAGGAGAGTTAGATGGCCGCTATGACACCTTAGCGCCGAAAACTATCAATGATGCCAGTATGCGAGAGTATTTCATTGCCCTGAAATACGCTTTGTTGCAGAAAGATGTGAGAAACATTGCCATTACAGGTAGCTACGGAGCAGGGAAAAGTACGGTTATTTCATCATTTATGAAATATCACTGTGATGATAAGTACATCAATGTATCACTTGCCGGATTCGATATGACGGAAAATGAAACAACCGTCAGCCCAACTCATCAGGAGGTTGAATTCAGTATCCTGCAACAAATTCTTTATAAAGAGAATAGAGAGAAACTTCCCGACTCAAGGATAGACAGAATAATCGATAGAGGCCCCCACTATGTCAGAGGAACCTATCGGGCCTTACTTAAAGTCATTGCGCCCATAGCGGTTGCCGCATTTATTATCTATTTCAAAACAATTGCAGAGTTTCTAAGCCTTCCACTAACTTGGACCGAGGTATTTAATGAACACTATATTATAAAAAGCATTATATTAGTTTTGCTGGCTTTTACGGCGCTATACTTTATAACTGCCAGTGCATCACGAATCGGTATTTTTGATAAGAAACTTAAGTTGAGCAAGATCGCCCTTTTAAGCGGGGATGTTGAAGCAAGCGACCAAGAGACGCCATCTTTACTGAATAACTGCCTTGACGAGATTGTGTATTTTTTTACCAAGTTGGAATATAAAGTGGTTATCTTTGAAGATCTTGACAGGCTAGGAACGCCTGAGATTTTCGTTAAGTTGCGTGAAATTAACAAAATAGTTAATAACAATATTGTTGATGGCAATCCAGTCAGGTTTGTTTATGCGGTAAGAGACGACCTGTTCCTTGGTGCTGATGCCAGAACTAAATTCTTTGATTTCATTCTTCCCGTTATTCCATTTATGGATAGCAGAAATGCGTTTACTCTATTAAAGAGGAAAATGTCGTTCGATACGCATAATGATAAATATCTGAAAGACATTTCGGCATATATAAATGATATGCGCAGCCTGCAAAATTTAGTCAATGAATACCATGTATTCAGCAATATCGTTGATAACGGAAATGATAAAATCAAACTGTTATCGCTGGTTTTTTATAAAAATATCTACGCCTTAGACTATTTTCTTACCGATAAGAAAACAGGGGTTTTATATTCATTTATTCGCGACTATCGCACTCGCAAACTTCACCGTAATCATTTCGACTCTCTGGAAACAAAACTGAATCTTTTACAGTCCGAAATAGAAAATCTTAATCATGAACCTATGTATGATCATAGGGGGATTAGAGAGGAAATAGTTTGTCGATATATTCCGAAAATACTCTGGGATGGCATTCATTTTGGTACGGGGAATGGATATAGTAATTTTTACCCCCTAACAACTTTGGCTTTAATTGATGATGAAAATGGTTTTTTAGAATTTTTATCGCAAAAGGAAAATTTATATATAGGCTACTTTGTTAGTCATCAGAGATATTCACTCTCACTTTTTGATAGGGCATTAAGAGAACAACTAAAAGAAGAATACCTGAAACGAAAAACAAAAATGGGTAAAGATAAAAACTCGGCTTTTAGTGAGCTGCAGATAAAAATAAAGAAACTTAAAGAGTCAATAAAATTAAAAAATGCCCTTTCGCTGCGAGAACTTACGCTAATCATCGGGCGTGAAAAATTTGAAGATATTGCTCAGGGGTATCTTGAGGCGATGGAGGGTCATGACTTCGTCTCTGAGCAGCAGCTCCATGCTTTGCGTACCGATATGCGAAATGGCGGGTTAGACGCCTTGTATCTGCTGCTGTCTGATGGTCTGGTGATGCAAGACTTCATGGCCTACCGCTCTATTTTCCATGAAGGATCGATGACCGTAAATGATAACGACTTCCTGAAAGCCGTTGGTCAGGATCTGAGCTACGCAACCTCAAACGGTGAATATTTTATCGATGATGAGAACAGAGTCATCAGCGAACTGGTTGAACATAACCGTATTTATGCCGATGGAGCGCTTCATCATCAACTGGTGACACATCTGATTGATAACGAGGATGAACATCTGGCTGGTATGATCACTTCGCTATTCAGCAAGTCTGATGAACATATCCTTGCTGTTTTTTCTGAGCTTTATAGCAGATTTGGCAAACCCGAGACCTTCGATAAGTTAATCGTTACTGCACTGCAAAAAAATGGTTATCTTGACAGAATGGTTGCCGTTCTCGCAGGCCAGCCGGGTGAAAAATTCACCAATGATATTGCTATAAGTATGATAGCCTGCGTATCGCCTGAACATGCGCTAGATAAATCGCAATACCGCCAGCTTATTCATTCGCTGGGCTGCCGTATCATCTCTCAGCTCACCGAGGAGAATCAGGAAGAGTTCATGCGTCACGTACAACAGGCGGAGGCATGTTATGACGAGCTGTTCGAACCAATGACACTAACGGAGCGGTATTGCCTGCAATTTATTGCACAAAACAGTCTTTATCAGTTAACTCGGCACAATGTTGGCATTGCCGTTTCGTGTCTTATTGAAAACATAACGCCTGAAGAGGCGGAAAGGAAACCTTGGACGCTCGCCTATGAGCATAAACTCAATGCGGTTTCTGATTACTTCAGTCAAAACATCGATACATTCGTAAGGGATGTGTTTATCTCCTCTGCTGAGGATGCCGAATGTATCCGCTACGTCCTGACCCGCACCTCCCTAAGCGATGGTTCCAAAAGCGATATCGTCAGAAAAATGACCTTCTCGTTTGCTGATCTGTCCGGGATATCGGCTAAAGAAGAATTTACCGAAGACCAGCTAACGATCTCCTATCACGACCTGTTTTACCGTTATGACCGCGTCGTGCCGGGATGGGGCGCGCTTATAGACTATATCTGTGAAGACTGCAACATGGCGATACTGACGGCGTATGTGACAAAGCATGTGGCTGCATTAGGTCAGTCCCCCATAGAAGTCTATGATGGCGACCGCTATGACCTGCTGTACATGAAAATTATCTGTAATGATGACTTAGACGAGTGGACTTATCAGAACCTGGTTGCACCGATTGAGATTAACATGCGGGAAATTGATGAGCACCTCAGCGCCCGTAATTTCTGCACATTGATAGCTATGTTGAAACTGCCTCTCGACGCGGATGTGTATGAAAAAATTGCGGCTCAATACGCGGATCTGGATGAGAAAATCAGTGATGCCTTCGTCTATTGGTTCAGTCAGTATAAAAGTGAATTTTTGGAGCAGCCCGAGTTCTATCTAAGAAAAGAAAAAGATGCGCGCTTCTTTAAAACCATGTTCACAAAAGTCATGACTTACGCACTCTTTACTGTGCAAGAAAGAGCGGACCTGGTGTCGCTATTTATTGATTATTTCATTGCGTCTGATATCGCTGACCTTAATTTCCAAAATGATGTCCTGCTGCAGGTGTTTAACAGCACTAGTAATGAAGAATTCAAGGGCATGCTGTTTACGCGATTTATTGTGACAGGTCTCAATAAACATCAACTGGCCGGGCTTTGTCATCATTTAGGTGAAGATGAATTGAGAAATATATTCCTTAATCGAACCCGAGCGACAATTGCTGTTGCAAACAGGGAGCGCGTGATATCAATTCTTCAGCATCTGCAAGCAGTACGCATCATCAGAGATTTCAAGGAACGTGAGGATGGGAAATTCTCTGTCGTTATCGAACCTAACCCAGAGGATGAAGATTAGCTATTTAACCTTTGCTGGCCGGGACCGGGTAGGTCTCTGCCGGTCTTTGTTAATCTGTTAACGAACCTAGATTGTCTCTATACATGTTAGATTCTTTCAGCAATATGTTGCTGAACAGTCCGCTTTTGGCACGCAGCGGTCATCAGTAAGAGCCAGTGGGCCCGCTGCAAGCGGAAAGTGTATATACCGGCATTTGAGCACACTATTATAGCGTAAGCATTGAAAATAATTTCTTGTGTCAATCCATATGGTTAGGTCACGACTGTACGCAAAAAATGATTTTATTACATCATATGTTAAGACAATCTTTTAGTTGCGTAGGATACCTCTGTGAGATTTAAAAGCTGATGGTGACTAAACAGTCGACATGAACGAATCTAAGTGATAAATAAAAGGAAAAGTAGTAATCCTAAACGACTGTCGATTAGAGAGAGGTTAATATGGACGTGATTTATGTAGGGAAGGATAACGTAAAACGGGAGGCTATTCTTAAATCGCATCATACTGTCATCCTGTTACTATTCGACCGATGGGATGACTACGATTACAAAACATCCTTCCCAACATACTGTCAGATTAGTGGCAAAGAGATTGAGCTTCCGACACTTAAGATTTTGATTAAAGATCAAATGACGTCTTTCAGTTATCTTGATGAACTTGTCTCAAAAGGATGGGATGGTGTATTCCCTATTAAAGATTTATCCTATATTTCAAATCCGGAAGATATTACTTTTTACGAACTAATAGATGGGCACCTTGGCTTGGATGCTGCTATTGAGGTTGCAAAAATTCTCTGTGATGCGAGTTACATGGCGCATATTCTTGAAGATGCCAATAGCTTAGAATTAGTTAGTTCAAACGGTTTTAAGAAGTCGCTCCAACGTGAGCGTGGGTCTATTAAAGCATTTCTTGATGGATGGCGCTTTCTAAGCAGACAGGGGATCAGCATAGGCAACATGATCTTTCGCTTTCGAACATCTGCAGGAGACATCCAGCCCTTGAGTCTCAACTTTGCTACAGTCACGCCACTACCACATGATATTAATGTCCTGATTGGTCCTAATGGTATCGGGAAATCACAAGCTTTAATTCAGATTGTCGATGACTGGCTTAGACTGGTTCCGGGTGAAAAAAACGAAATAGGTTTCGAAGAAGAACCTAACATTAATCAGATTGTCGTAGTTTCTTACAGTCCATTTGAACTGTTCCAACTTGATAGTGAAGCAGTCGATATTAAGAGTGGTAACGAGCGAAAAGATCATGGAGTTTATCGATATTTTGGCCTGCGCACTTATGAAACACGAAAAAGCGCTAAAGGTAAAGAGAATAAAGTAATCCGTTTATCTCGACAATGGCCTCATCTTAATGCTGCTTATTCCTTAATATCATGTCTTGAGGATGATCGTAAATACGGTGCAATTACTACTTGGTCTAATAAGATTTCCACCCTTTATTCTGTACTCAAAACCGCAATTGATTTTGACGATATCGCCATTGGTGTTTCTGGTTTTGAAGATGTAACTCAATTATTTGAAGAAGGTGCATATCCACCGGATAGTTCATACGTCATTGTCGATGAGAAAATTGATGGCAATGAGAAACCAGATGCATATATTCCGATTCGTTCATACCGTATGGATGAACCTGATACAAAAAGATTACGTGAGTATCTCCACGCCCGCACTGGCATTGTTTTCCTTAAGGGAGATTCACCTATTGAATTGAGTTCAGGCCAGCGGCTGTTTTCCTACATGGTTACGAATATCTTGGGGGCAATGCGCCGAAACAGTCTTATCTTAATTGATGAACCTGAACTGTTCCTACATCCTACGCTCGAAATTGCCTTCATCCAAATGTTGAAGAAAATTCTTAGTAACTATGGTTCCAAGGCTTTGCTGGCCACACATTCGTTAGTAACTGTGCGTGAATTGCCCCGACATTGTGTCCATGTTTTTGAGCGCACTAATGATGGTTTATTTATTAACCATCCTCCTTTTGAAACATTTGGTGGAGATATACAGCGGATTTCGTCTTATGTTTTCGGCGATAAATCTATTTCTAAACCATTCGAGGCGTGGCTACTAGAAAAGTTGGAAGAGTATGGAAACGCAAAAAAACTTATTGAAGCCTTAGGTGACAACATCAACGAAGAGATGTTAATTCAGATCCATGCAATGGCGGAGGATAAGTGGTGATACGCCTTAACTATCCTCATTTGGATCTAAATGATCTTGAATTACTTGAGCGCATTGTTGAAGAGCGCCAGAGAGGAATACACCAAGCTTATTTTTCCCGGATTAAAGATGCATGGACAATGCGAGTCATCAAATATATTGAATTTGGTGGTAATTCAGAGCATATTGAAAAATGGGAGGAGATGAATGATCTATCAGTTCATGGGCGATTCAAAAATCTATATCTATCTCCACGGGAGCAATCTGTTCAGAAACCCCTTCTGGAAAAATTGCGAAATCGTGAGTTGGATTATTGTCCGGCATGTGGTGAAGATGGAACCCCTAATACTCTTGACCATTATTTACCAAAAGATATTTTTCCTGAATTTTCTGTCACCTTAGTAAATCTTTTCCCAATGTGTGATATATGCCAAGGAGCAAAAAGCGTTAAGATAAAAGATGAGGAAGGTAAACGACTTTTCATTCACCCTTACTTTGATAATTTTATAGAACAACAAGTGCTAATTTTGGATATTCATGAACCATTTAATGCACCTGCTTCAATTGAACTTTATCCTCACCCTGATATTGATAGAGAGTTGCAAGGGTTAATTTCGAGACATATAACAGAATTAGAAATACCTGTACGCTACTATCGTTATTTTCAAAGTAATTATTTGCGATTACTGCGTCTTGTGGGGAAAATGCGCCATAAAGACTTGAATGTAAGGGAACAGCTTGAGAATTTTCGTGATATGGCTCTTGAAAAGTCTATTAATTCTTGGAGTTATATTTTCTATGACGGCGTGCTACGTAATGAGCATCTAATGGAGTATTTATCCAATGAGGAGTTGCCTATGGTGTGAGTTGCGCTATATTTTATATACTGAAGTTGAAGATATTCACTACAGTTAAGCAGCCCAATTGTTTGGACGTCTGCTTTTGGCACGGAGCGGACAGGCTTACTGGGCCAAAGGTCCGCTGTGAGCGACAGCAGACATGAACACTTCGTATCACTAGACGACATCGTACGCGTCAGACTCACTTCAGCAGTAGTCGTATTCCCAAAAAGGCCATAACGCCTCCGCTGAGTTTATCTATAAACTTACGATATTTAATGTAAGCCTGACGTGGCCCGTCAGTTGATAATAAGCATGCAACGACTGCATACCAGAGCACATCAATAACGAATGCCATTGCGGGCAGGATGATGTACATAACAGGCTGAATATTTTTGCTAAGCGCTGCGGAAAAAATACTGGCAAATACCAGCGCAGTATGGGGATTGCTTATTTGCGTAAAAACGCCAGTCATAAAAGCTTTTGAGACGCTTACTTCCTGCGTACCGGCAGAATCATTAAAACGATTTGAAGGACGACGAAACATTTTCAACGCCAGCCATAAAAGATAGCAACCGCCTGCAACCTTAAGTCCTGTGTAAAGTGATGGGATCAGAGTCAGCAGGGTGTGGAGACCTGCTAACGCTATTGCAGCAAAAACAGACGCACCAAAACCCATACCTGCAGCAACAGATAAAGCCGCCCGTCTCGAACTGGACATGGCCATTCGGGCGACGAGAAGAAAGCTAGCTCCCGGGCTCATTGCACCAAACAGGATGGCTACGCCAATAGCAGAAACCGCGATCAAATCACTTGTCATTTATATTCTCCATAATTAATCAGTGTCAGACAGCTCCCTCATTGCTCGAACCGCACACCCTATGAACTTCTCCCAGTTAACAACATAACACTATGCCAACAACGTCCGCTTCTGATACTTAGCTGCCAGAGTAGTGTGCTGAGCCCGCTTCTGGCGAAAAGCTGAAGCTAGCCTTACACCGCCATGATTAGTGTGTCGAAAGACATCCAAAAGTGACTGGTCTGGTTTAGCGGGATACTTACAGATGCACTCTTAGCCCGGTTCTCAGGTTTTAGTCTGACCTATACGTCATGATTATTAAAGAGTTACCTTCCCGGACAGGTAATATGTCACATCGCCGCCTTATACCCCAGTAATGTAATGATCTGCTCCTAACCGGAGCCAAAGAGCGATTTATTTAATAAAGCATATGGGTGGCTGTTTTTCACAAAAATGCGTGAATTGTGATAATAAAATCATAAATTTGTAACAAGAAATAAACATAGCGCTTCTATATTGACCCCTTCAATTTTTGGGGGGGAGTACCATGCGTAACTGGAGTGAGCCTAAAAAGAATAAAGCCCATATCGAACTGATCCCAATGATCGATGTGATGATGTTTTTACTGGTTTTCTTTGTCCTGATTAGCCTGAATGTGATCCCGGCTCTGGGCCTGAAAACCCAGCTGCCGTCGGCCAGTAGCGCCCAACAGCTTAAACCGCAAAAAAAAGCCATTATCACCCTCGGCGCCGGTGAACAGCTGCAGCTGGACGGCCAACCGCTGGCCCTTGATGCGTTGGTGCAGACCCTAAAGCAACAGCAGCAGGAAAGCCAAACCACCACCATTATCGTGAACAGCGATAAAGAGGTTGCGGTGGAACGCCTGGTCGCGGTGATGGATACCTTACGTCAGGGCGGCTTCTTCTCCATTTCCATCGCCACACGGAAGCAGTGATATGTATCTGCTTTATCGCTCACGTCACGTTGTTAGCTGGCTACCCGCGATAGTTATCGCCGGATGCTTACTATTCGTCAGCCAGCATGCCGTGCTGCAGGTTAAACCGCATTATGACGATACGGTAATGGAACTGTCGCTGGCCGAACCCGAACCGCCGCAGCCGGAGCCCGTCCCGGAACCTCAGCCAGAACCGCCGCCGGAACCTCAACCTGAGCCGGAACCGATTGCTGAACCCGTCGTTCCTGCCCCGGCCCCCATTATCCAGGCCAAACCGATTGTTAAGCCGAAACCTAAACCAAAGCCAAAACCGGTCCATGAGAAAGCACCCAAGCCGCAGGAGCGCGTGGCTCAGCAGCCCGCCGCCGTTCGCAGCCCGGTGAGTAAACCAGCCGCGCCGCCTTCTCCTCCGGCGCCGAAAGCGAATGCACAGGCGGTGGAAAACGGCTACCTGCAGGCGCTGCGCCGCGAGCTGGAGCAGCGTAAACGCTACCCGAGCGGCCGTCAGGCTTCACTGGAGCGCCCGCAGGGCAACGTTGAGATCTGGCTGGAAGTCGACCGCAGCGGCAGAGTGCTTTCTTCCGGTATTGCCAGCAAGGCCCCGAGCATGTTGCTCAATCGCGCAGCGCTTAGCTCTTTACAAAGTATCAGCCAGCTGAAGCCCTTTCCTGAAGAGGCCTTTGCCGGGCAAAGAAGCAAAAAATTTACCGCAACGTTTAATTATCAGGCTCCATAAAACCTAATTAATCATTTGTTTTTTATAGGAAAAGAAATGAAGAACTTTAATTATTCTGGGATTGCGTTAGCCGTGGTGTCGGCATTGTTATCGGGTTCCTCGCTGGCGGCGGAAAGCAGCGACGTGGGAGAGATTAACGTCAAAGGGCAGTCGCTCGGCGGCGGTCTGATGGTGCAGGAGGACAGCAGTAAAGCACGCTCCACTCTGACTAAAGAAGCCATGGACAAAGCTCCCGGCGCCAGCAACGCCATCGATATGCTGAAATATACGCCGGGCATGAACGTCAACAGTAATGACGCCAGCGGCCTGAGCGGTATCGACTACACCATGCGCGGGATGAACTCCGATCAAATAGGCCTGTCGATGGACGGCATTCCGATTAACGACTCGGGCAACTACGCGGTTTATCCGAACCTGCTGGGCGATGCGGAAAACCTTGAGCAGATCTTTGTTACCCAGGGCTCTTCCGAAGCGGATGGTCCGCATATCGGTTCCAGCGGCGGTAATATTGGTCTCGTCACAAAGCGTCCAGCGAAAGAGTTCGGCGGCTTCGTCAAGCAAACGCTGGGGAGCAATAATCTCAGCAAAACTTTTGCCCGCCTGGAGACCGGTGAGTATAACGGCTTCAGCAACTGGCTCTCATACTCGCATACCGAGGCCAAAAAATGGCGCGGAGAAGGACGCCTCTATTCTGATAAGTTCGAGATGAACTCACTGTACGAGGATGGGAACGGCAACAGCAGTAACCTGATCATGAAGTATAACCGCCAGGATAACAGCAACTACAACACCCTAAGCAAAGCGCAGTTTGAAGAGGATCCGCGCCAAGACTACTCGACCACTCCGGCCTATAACAACAAAGGTCAGCTGAACAAATATTACAAGCTTAACCGTAACCCGTTTGAAACCTTCACCCTCTCTTTTTCACAAAGACTGCAGCTGCGGGACAACCTCGCGTTGACTGTTCAGCCCTATTACTACTGGGGTAACGGCGGCAGCTTTACCGGTCAAACGGCCTCAGTGCTGTCTAATACCTCCGATAAAGCCGGACAGTACGACCTGAGCAATTTAAGTTCCAATACCTATTACCGGCCTTCGTGGACCCAGACATGGAGACCGGGCGTCACCACCAAATTGAAGTGGGATATTAACGACGAGCATAGCCTGGATATCGGCTACTGGTATGAACGTGCGCGCCAGTCGCAGACCCAGCCGTTTATCAGCATTCAGGATGATGACAACCCGGCGAACGTCTCCGGTAAACCAGGCGGATCCGATCAGGTGAAAGACGCCAACGGCAACACGGTACAGGGCCGTAACCAGTACACCATCACTCCGGCGCAAAAAGTATGGCTTCAGGATACCTGGTTCGTGACGCCGGACTGGACGCTGGTGGGTGGGCTGGCGTATCAGTACGTCGAGCGCATTGGTGATAACAAAGGCAGCCTGTATAACGCCCCGGAAAAACGTAAGGCGACCTATCATGAATTCCTGCCGAATTTTAGCATCAGCTACAAGCCGGATATGGAAAACCAGCTGTTCTATAACCTGACGCGCAACATGCGTACGCCGCCAAACTACGTGCTCTACAACGTGGGCGATTCAATCAGCACCAAACCGGAGCTAAGCTGGAACCACGAGCTGGGCTGGCGCTTCCAGCGTGAAGATATGCTGCTGAGCGCGACGCTTTTCTATATGCGCTATACCGACCGTCAGATTTCGACCACCAATGCTGACGGCGACTACGAAATGATGAATATCGGCAGCGTCGAAAGTAAAGGCATGGAGCTGGAGTGGAGCGGTAAGCTGCCGTACAACTTCAACTACTACACCTCTTACACCTACACTCATTCCGAACAAAAAGATGACATTGTCAGCAACGGCGGTAATCCACTGCCAACGGCAGGCAAAACGGTACCGAACGTCCCGAAAAACATGCTTAACATGTCGCTGGGCTATGACGATGGCCTCTATTACGGCAGCTTCGGCGGTAAATACGTCAGCTCGTTCTATGGCGATTTGACCAACGATGAAAAAATCGGCGGGCGCACGGTGTTTGATGTTGCCGCGGGCGTTCATCTGCCGGTGGACAAAAAGATTGTTAAAAGCGCCACCCTGCGCTTTGGCATCGATAACCTGTTCGATAAACAGTACCTGACCTCCGTACGCTCGACGACCTTTAACGCGGCTCCTTACGATGGCGTGAAGGCCAGCACCCCGTATTACAACGTCGGCGAAGAGCGCACCTTTAGCGTTTCGCTGGAAGCAACCTTTTAATTAACCGGAGGGCACTTTGATGGATGCCAACCTGATTCACGACATTATTTTCTACGTTATGTATGCCGCGCTGGCGATCGCCGTGGTGATACTGGTCGAACGCGGTCTCTATTTTTCGTGGGCCCAGCGTCAGGCTCAGCGCTTTGAGAAGGCGCTGACGCCGGACGTCCGCCGAGTGTCGGACCTGCCGGAATCGCTGACCGGGCGCAATAGCCTTCCGCTGACCGTTATTCTGCCGGTACTGGAGAAAAAACAGACGGCAGAAGACCGGGAGGCGATGAGCGATTTGATTGACGCCCAATATCTGCTGAGTAAACCACAGATGTCGCGCGGGCTGTGGATGCTCGAAACCGTGGTAACCGCCGCGCCGTTGCTGGGTCTGCTGGGTACGATACTGGGGATTATGGATACCTTTAAGGCACTCTCCGCCTCTGGCGTCTCTGATGCCAGTATGGTTTCCGCCGGGATGGGCACCGCGCTATACGCCACCGGTCTGGGGATTGCGATAGCTCTGCTGTGCCTGGTAGGGAATAACTACCTGCAAAGCCGCATGGAGCGCATTAACGAGCTGCTGAAAGTGCTGCTGATCCGCGCCGGAAGCCCGGTCAATCGTCCGGAACAGGGCGGTAATCGCTGGGAAGGGCGCGAGGCGCAGCGCTATGCCTGATTATCGTCGATACGGGTGGCCAAGAGGCCGCCTGATGAGTCTGGTCGCGGGCGCCTGGATATTGTTAAGCCCGCCCGCGCAGGCGGAATTCTCGATACCAGGCTACGAGCTGGTATATAACGCGCCGCAGGAAACCACGCTGCAGAATAATGATTTGCGCAATGCTGCCGAAGTCTGGCAGCAGATGTTTGACTCGGCGCGCAGCCATATCGATCTGGCGCAGTTTTATGTGGCAAATGAAAAAGGCTCTCTGCTGGACGGCGCGCTGAACCATCTACGGGCCGCCGGAGAACGGGGAGTGAAGATTCGTTTTCTGATGGAGGAGAAGGGAGTTGGCCTTTCGACGCCGGAAACGCTGGCGGCCCTGAAAACGATCCCGAACCTCGAGCTGCGGATTATTCCGTTCCATCGGCTGACCGGGGGGATTGTCCACGCCAAGTATCTGCTGGCGGATGGCAAAGAAGCCTTTGTCGGTAGCCAGAATTTTGACTGGCGCGCGCTGGAACAGATTCAGGAGACCGGCTTGCGAATCAGCGATGCGCAAGCGGTGCGGCAAATTCAGGCTATTTTCGATCAGGACTGGCAGGCGCAGGCCCTGCTTGAGGAGAATAAGCCGGTGCCAAAGCTGGCGTGGCAGGCTTCGGAGTCGCCTCCGCAGGGCAATTATCTGGTTGCCAGCCCGCGTGATTATAACCCGAGCGGGGTGATTGACTCGCAGGTTGAACTGCCGCGTCTGCTGGCCAACGCCAAATCGCGGATCCGGGTACAGGTGATGGATTATGCGCCGCTATCGTGGGGAGAAAAGGGGAAGCGTCCCTTTTACGCCCCCATTGATAACGCCCTGCGCAGCGCGGCAGCGCGTGGTGTACAGGTTGAACTGATGGTTGCCAGTTGGAATCTGAAGAAGCCGGATGTGTTCTGGTTAAAGAGCCTGTCGCTGGTGCCTAACGTTCAGCTGAAGGTGGTGACGATCCCTCCCGCAAGCCGTGGATTTATCCCGTTTGCGAGGGTGGTTCACAGTAAGCTGATGACTATCGACGGCTCGACTGCCTGGGTGGGGACCAGCAACTGGAGCGGGGGCTATTTTGATAACTCACGTAACCTTGAGCTGGTGCTGAATAGTGTGCCGATGGCCGAGCGTGTAGATGCGCTTTACAGCCAGCTATGGAACAGCCGCTATGCGGAGCCGATCAAGGTTGATTTTGATTATCCGCTCCCCCACCCTGCCCGCGAACACTAATAAAAACGTAGCTGATGATTCAGGCGGGTACTCTGTGATTACACAGCCCGTCTTACCTGAACATAAGGGAACACAGAGGGTTTGAATCATGTTATCAAAGAGGGCAATGTCGGCTTCCGGCACGAACCAGACAAGTTAAAGGTCCGCTGAAGCGAAAAGCGGAAGTTCGCAATCGCTCTCATTGCTGATGACGGCTGTATCCATATCAGCCCAGGATATGTTGTCACTTACTCTATTCAGGGGACTGATTCTCCAATATAGGTGTGTGCAGCAGCGACAACCATGAGTGCGATCATTTCTCGATTCATCCAGAGTGAAACAGGAATTACTGTGTTTGCAGCGGATCCAGCCACCAGCGCGTTTGGTAAAGCGGGTACCGCGCAAAAGGCTTAAGCAATGGGATGAAGTGCTGTTCAAGACTGAAGCGGGACGGAAGCGCTGGATACAGCGTCAATCACTGCCGAAACAGCCGGGGCACAGTATGCCTGGAGGTCAAGGGCTATACCTGCTAAAAGAGTGACTCGTAAAAACTATTTCTAATTTACAGATCTACGTGTAATCTGTATTTTCCTGACGTTAGCCGGGGATTTCCGGCCTCTCTGTACTCGTCGTTTCTCGACATGCCGATGGTTGCCACTTGTCGCGCTGGGCCGCGTATCGCCGCCGCTTTCGCTAAGGGTCGCCGAAGGTTTCTTATCGCCTAGTAAGGGGCGTAGCGTTATTAGTTTGGGCTATGCGCTTGCGCTAAGAATCGTCAGGATTGTATAGAGAGAACGATTTATGACTAAACAACATAAAATCGGCTTAGTTAAAGTGCTCGAAACTACTACGGTAGTTTTGGCCTTTATCAACGAGTCGTGGACTTTCGTTGAAAAGGTGCTGAGCCTCTTTAACATAGTCCCTAACTACATGACTTTTAAGAATGAGTACACCTAGCGATTGGTTGCATAAATTTGAAATCAAGGCTAAACGTTGGGTTTTTGTTCCGAGCAAAGAAACCCTGAAACGAGGGCAGCAAATCCACGCTTACATTAAGCAAAAATGGAAGTATCCGCGCTATATGTTCCATTTGAGAAATGGTGGTCATGTTGCGGCCGCTAATTTTCATTTAAAAAGCAATTATTTTAGCTTGATTGATGTAAGTGATTTTTATGGTGCGACTAGTCAAAGTCGTGTTACGAGGGAACTTGGTCGATTAGTTCCTTACGTTAAAGCCAGAGAAATTGCTAGGCTGTCGACAGTAGTAAACCCAAATAGAAACGGATTTAAGCACGTCATTCCCTATGGATATCCCCAGTCGCCAATATTGGCCAGCCTATGTTTTCACCACTCTTTTTGTGGTGGGGTCATTAGCTCGATCAGTAAATCTGAGCGTGTTTTCGTAAGTGTTTATATGGATGACATTCTTCTATCAAGTGACGACATGAATCTCTTAGTCGAGGCATTTGATACCGTAAGTCAGGCCTTACGGAAGTCCGGTTATACACTCAATGAAAACAAAACCCAGCCCCCATCTCCCAAAATTCAAGTATTCAACTTAGAGCTTGGGCACAATCATTTACGCGTCACTCCCAAAAGGATTGTTGAGTTCCTTAAGGTTTTCACATCCAGTTCCAATGAGCATGAAAGAAAGGGGATTGCTTCGTACGTTGGCAGCATCAATAAGTCGCAAGCTAAACTCTTCAGATAGCCATATATCAACAATTCTAGTCATAAACCGTCTACTTCCGACTCAATTATACTCAAATTAAGACATGCGACATCTTTGTGACACGCTTGGCTTTTCTGATACAGGTTAGAGCTGACCTGCTCCGCGTTGATTAGTACACCCCGATGTTAGTAATGTCTTCATAAGCCACATGAGGATATCCCCATGAAGAAGCGTTTTTCCGACGAACAGATCATCAGTATTCTCCGCGAAGCCGAAGCTGGTGTATCCGCCCGTGAACTCTGTCGCAAGCACGCTATTTCTGATGCCACGTTTTACACCTGGCGTAAGAAGTATGGCGGTATGGAGGTGCCTGAGGTTAAGCGCCTAAAGTCGCTTGAGGAAGAGAACGCCAGACTCAAGAAGCTGCTTGCCGAAGCCATGCTGGATAAGGAGGCGCTTCAGGTGGCTCTGGGCCGAAAGTACTGACGACAGACCAGAAGCGGGAAGCCGTGGTGTTAATGTGTGATACGACCGGTCTGTCGCAACGTCGTGCCTGCAGACTCACAGGTTTGTCCCTGTCGACCTGCCGCTATGACGCTCAGCGTCCAGCTGCTGATGCGCATTTATCAGGGCGCATCACTGAGCTGGCATTGGAGCGCAGGCGTTTTGGTTATCGGCGCATCTGGCAGTTACTGCGTCGGGAGGGCCTTCACGTTAATCACAAGCGAGTGTACCGAATTTACCACCTTAACGGACTGAGCGTAAAACGCAGACGACGTCGTAAAGGGCTGGCGACCGAACGGTTCCCGCTTCTGCGCCCGGATGCGCCGAACCTGACCTGGTCGATGGATTTCGTTATGGACGCGCTGGCCACCGGTCGCAGGATCAAGTGCCTGACCTGCGTGGATGATTTCACGAAGGAGTGCATGACAATTACCGCCGCATTCGGGATTTCAGGCGTACAGGTCACGCGTATTCTCGACAGTATCGCGCTGTTTCGTGGCTATCCGGCGACGATAAGAACCGATCAGGGACCGGAATTTACCTGCCGCGCACTGGACCAATGGGCCTTTGAGCATGGAGTGGAACTGCGTCTTATCCAGCCGGGCAAGCCGACTCAGAACGGATTTATTGAGAGTTTTAATGGACGATTCAGAGATGAGTGCCTCAATGAGCACTGGTTCAGCGATATGGTTCATGCCAGGAAAACGATTAATGACTGGCGGCAGGATTATAACGAGTGTCGTCCACATTCATCACTGGATTACCAGACGCCGTCTGAATTTGCAGCGGGCTGGCGAGGGAAATATGAAGAAAAACCAACCGACATTACTAACTGAAGGTTGTATCTAATCCTGGGGGCAGGTCAGATAGTATATCGGGGTAGAACTTTATGAAACAAAAAGCGAATACTCAGGCACTCTGGGAGCGAAAGAAACTCACAGTAAGCGTCAGGGCATGACCAGGTAAGCAACCCTATAAATGCATGAATTTCCTGCCTCGAAACGCTATCCTGCTCTATTCAGAAGGTGGCACACCACTCAAAGAGTAGAGGGAACATAAGTCTCAAGCAAAACGATAAAACGCGTCTGTGCCAGTATCACGTCCAAACACGACAGATTAATAGTAGCGAGGTACTGACGGAGATGTCCATGCAGGATGACTAATACACAGAACAGGCTACCCGCTAAACTATAGCCGTTCAGTCATCACAGGGAATCCTCAGAAGTTCTGTGACATCAACTTCCAGGGCATAGGCCAGGCGCTCCAACCCATCAATGCTGATGTTTGTGACGCACCTTTCCAACTGGGAAACATAAGTACGATGGAAGTTCGCCAATTCGGCGGTTTTTTCCTGACTCAATCCCTTTTCGGTACGTAACCTTTTAAGATTCAAAGAAATCCGAATCCTTGCATTTGGGAGATGTTTGTCATGAGTGTTTTTCATGCCAGACAGTGTGGATTTCTGTTGCCTAAACATCTACAGTACATCAATCTACTGCTTTTAAATCTCAATCAAATTTCAGTAGATATACTCTCATTGGTTAAAAAACTCTAATCGATTGTCTTTAAAGACATTTTATAAAAAGGAGTCTTATATGCTCATAAGGATTGTTACACTGTGTTTTGTCACGCTGGCTCTCACTGCATGTGTGACAGGAGAGAAATTCTCTAAAATCAGCCAAGGTATGAGCCGTGCCGATGTGATTGACAGGCTAGGATCACCTGATGGCGTGCAAACACAAGGCACAGCTGAATTGTTGACCTATGCAAACAGGTTTATGTCCGACTGGTCATGGGATAAAGCTGACTATCAGGTATTGCTCAATAATGGTTTTGTTGTGCAATATGGCGCGTCCAATATTTATCACGATACAGGAATGGGACAAAGAATGATGGCTGCTGGGCAAATCATGCAGCAGAATAAGCCAGTACAAACCAACTGTCACCAAATCGGTTCATCGGTATATTGTTCGAGTTATTAATATTGATAACATTCACTACAAACATGGAATATTTTAAATTTAAAAACCAACCATTAACTCTGTTGTCTATTCGATAGCTAAAGTTCTTCTGAAGCCGAATCTTCTACAGTTATTGACATTATTACAAGGTAGCGAATATAACCGCTGGTGGGGGAGCTGTCGTACTAATCTGGCAGGTCGCTGCAAAAAATAACTAGCCCGAGTTCGTAGTATTTTTCCCGTTGTTGAAGTCGGGCATTTTATTCCTACAGTTATTGTCGTTGTTTCTCCCCACAGGTTTTCGTATGGGGATTGCTCTCTTACAATCTGCAGTATTCTTTCCGAGCGCTTTAACCCTGCCCCACCTTGCGCTCGGATGTAGTCTGCAAAATCGCTGGTATCAGCTGCATGGCGAACGGCTTCAGCAGCCGCCCCTAACTCTACTGTTATGCTCATGCTTCTGATTCGTCGACATTCTCGCCATACTCCAATCTCAGGCAAGCCAAAATGCTGAAATTGTCTTATACCCCATAATGATGCCCAAGATTTGGCTCGCTCTGCCATAGCAGCATACTTTTCCCCAGTGGTATCATCTTTCGCGTTGCAGTCAGCGACACCAGGAAGCGAAGAGGCCATATATTTCATCAGGTAATGAATAATAGCTTCATTTTTAACTGAAACAGTATGAACGAGTTTATTAACGTCTAATCCGGTTAATTTTTTTGCATATTTTTTGAATGTGGCAATAACGTGTTCTCGATCTTGCTCATTCAGGTACATGATAATATGCCAATGTGGCGTGGCATCGTGGTGAGGCTCCACAACCCTAGTTCCATAAATGGGGACTTCTGAAAGTGCACTTCGTACTTTCTTCCAGGTCGCCTCAAGAAACTGGTGAGCAACTCGCGGCGATGAGCCGTCCCAGTGTACACAAGGTACCCCGTTTTTTTTCATCGCATGAAAAGCAGGAGGGAGCGTGAGTGTGATAAACTCACAAACATGATTGTTTTCTCTTGCATACTGATACGTCCCCAGAAGGATGTTAACCAGCTCACTTTTTCGCACCCTGGGATTGGCAATGCCCGCCATAGCCATAGTAAGCAGTGTCTCTGACTCTTCACGAGTCTCAGCGTTTATAGCATTACGAGAACTAAGAAATCGCAACCTGTCTTGTTGTTTTCTCTGACGACAAAAAAACATCTCCCTGCTAATAACAGGAGATACTTTTGCCTGGACTAAACCTGCTGAAATAAATAAAAGCTCTTTTAATCGCTCACTTTCTTTTCTGATTCGACTTTCCCACCATGTGGAAGATAACAATCTGGCAGACTGATGATGCTCCTTACCAAACATGTTTAGCAAATTTATTTTTATTTCCTGAATGCTTTCCTTATCACTATTGATGGACAATTCTTCAGACAGCCGAAAAATACCCTTATCACTAACATTAACAAGATAGCGTGACAGATCATCCCACTTATCTAATATGGATGAAACTCTTGGCCAGAGAGCACAGAAAGGTCTGGTAGTTTCACCATCAGAATTTGTATATACATTCCCATTGAGCATACGAAAAACATTAGGTGTTAGTTTTTTTATACTACCGGCATCCTCATATTTTAAATCCATAATGCGATTACTCTTCACCAGTATGAGTAATTGCATGATTTAGTAAAAAGATAGCCAAATCACGGATGCGATACCGTACCAAACGCCCCACTTTTACATAGGGAAGGTTATAGCGACCAGTTGAGCGCCATACTGCAAGTGTTGATGCTTTTACACCAAGAACAATCGATGCTTCCTTATCGGTGATATGATGCGGTGGACAACCTTCCGAGTAACCCAATGACTCTAAAATCTCTAACGTAATGGTAGATACTTCATGATTTTTGCTTGTAAACATCAGTAATCCCCTATGTTGCGAATAACAATGAGGGGATTATTATGTAAAAGTAAAACAAGAAAAAAGCCATCTGACACGTGATAAACATGATTATCACATGTCAGTTATGTTTTTTTGGGGCGCCCAGGTTTTTTTGCATAATCAGGGGCAATAGGGCTGAGTATTTTTTTTATAGATGCAAGCCCCAATACTTTCATATCGCCTTTAGAGACTAATTCATTATGAATAATTACAGCCATTTCAGTCATTTTATATTCGGAATCATCATCTTCCTTAAACCATATTTCCTTTGCCATATTACGAACATACTCATGATATTCTTTTCGCACACGGTTAATTTTATCCACCCCACGTTCTTTCTTCTGACTTCTAGAACGAGAGTCCAATGACGATGAACATACTTCCTTAACTTCGCCCTCTCCACTAAATATATTATTTTTTTGCTTACCAGCAATAAATTCGCAGAAAACATCATGAGAGATGGGGAAGTCAATCCCTTCCTCATTTGTAAATTTCAACAGTTCCACTAGTTCACTTATTGTAAATGGAAATGTTAATACAGGCTCTTTGATGTTGCCTGTCGGATGAAGAGAAAGTACCGCGGCTTCCTCAGGTGTGAGGTCTACAATACCTTCATGATCTGTATTTACATATAATCCGTCGCTTGCAATTTTTACCCATTCACCGAAATGGTCAAAATCTATTGTTCCTCCGATACCGGGCTCAACCATCCGAAGGAAATCAGAACGAGAGATCTTAATCTCTCTATCGATGCAAGAAAAATCAAGAGAGGGCGGATTGATAGTGCTATTTCCATCAGGATTATTGATTTCATTTTCCATTCAAGTGTACCCATTTCATTGGCAATATTAATCATTCGAACTGTTTCATACTGAAGGTACCATGATTATTAGCTGTTGTCTTAACCCCAAAAAAACACTCGTCGCAGTCCACCGAGTATTGATAGCCATCCAAATCATGGTCACAACTATTTGCCTCTGTTCTTCCAGTGAAAAATCATTAGTGATTACCACTAAGGTTGAGAAAATCACAATCCGGTATCCACAACTCCCATTCCCGGAACAGCCACAAACACAGCCGGGGCTGGCTTCCGACATGCAGCCTATGCCCGATCACGGGGAAAAGAACTATAAAGGCCATGGTCGACAGTCTGACAAAAAGGCTCTGATCACTGGTGGTGATTCGGGTATTGGTCGCGCTGTAGCAATCGCCTATGCCCGTGAAGGAGCGAATGTCGCTATCAATTATCTACCTGAAGAAGAGGAAGATGCGGTTGAGGTGATTGAGTTGATCAAAGCGGAAGGCCGGATTGCCGTCGCGCTGCCTGGTGATGTCCGGGACGAGACGTTTTGTCAGAATCTGGTAGAAGAAGCCATCGCAAAATTGGGGGACTGGATATTTTAGTCAATAATGCCGGTCGCCAGCACTACCGGGAATCTCTGGAGGAATTAACCACCGAAGATTTCGACGCGACGTTTAAAACTAATGTCTATGCCCCTTTCTGGATTACCAAAGCGGCACTCCGTCATATGAAAGCTTCCGCAGCCATTAGCAACACATCGTCTGTACAGGCGGCTAAACCTAGTGCCGTACTGCTCGACTACGCACAGACCAAAGCCTGTCTGGCAGTGTTTACCAAAGCCCTTGCTAAGCAGCTCGGCCCAGAGGGATACGGGTTAACGCTGTTGCACCAGATCCCTACTGGACGGTTCTGCAATACAGCGGAGGACAACCGCAGGAAAAAGTAAAACACTTCGGGGAGGCTACCCCAATGGGGCGCCCAAGCCAGCCTGTCAAGATTGCACCATTGTACGTAACGCTGTCCTCCGATGAATGCTCGTTTACGTCAGGCCAGGTCTGGTGGTCCGACGGAGGAGATGGCGTTTTGTAAGGGAGTTATGGTTATCAGGTTAGACAACAGACTTAAGCAGTTATACCTCGCCTTAGAGTGGTCCTCACATCACTATAGCTTAAGTTGATTATCCGCTAGCCCGGCCTACAACAACTAAAACGTGCCCGGCGCTATGCCGTGCGGCATCTACTGAACGCCAAAGGTGGGCCAGCTGTTGCACATACAGAGCAGGAGTTGCAGACATTAACAGTAACATTCGCCTTACCACCGACAAAAGTGTCATCAAAGCAAACAACTAATGGCGGTAGCGCTGGCATCGCCAGTCGAACTGGTCGGCCATCTTAATAGAACCCACGAAGAACAACTCCAATCATTATTCGATACTTTCCCAGAGGCCGACCAGGCCAAATCACTTTCGGGTATAGTGCCATACCTGGACCATTGAATGCGTGCTGCACAGGAGATAGCCTACTCTCTGACTATGAAGCATCCTACCTTCGAGGTTATGATCATTCCTCAATGGCATTTTCATCCAAGTATGTGTGACTGTTTCCACTCTTCTGCTTGGGTGCCTCTTTTATCCCTGCAGCTTCCCACATTGCCCGTGTGGCTGTGTTAACCGATTGTCTTACTGGATCCAGATCGAGTCTGGCATAGATAGCAGTAGCCTGATGTGTTTTATGGTTCAGGCTCTTTCCGATGACAGTTAAGGACGCACCTGTCTTAGCCTGCCAACTTCCCAAAGTGCGACGTAGATCGTGTATTCTCAGGTCTGTCATATCATACGCAGATAGAGGCAAATGAGCCCCCAATGCCACCAGTTGAGCATTAGCTGTATTTGGGGAAAGTAGAAGTAATTGACGGTATTGTAATCGTTCTGTATCTGATATTAGGTTCTTCTCGACCAGTAAATCAATTAGTCGACGCATACTGGCCTTTTTAAGAATGTTGGCCCACCCTTTTTTAGGCTCAACTAAATGTCCGGTTTTCCCTTTTCCAGGGAAGACATACGTTGATTTGCCAAACGTAGCTTTCCGTTCTTTGAGTATCGCAACAGCTTCCGGGGAAAGAGGAATATTTTGCGGAGTGCCATTTTTGGTCATTCCGATATGCCAAAGCCCGGAGTCAAGATCGAGGTCATGCCATGCCATTTCCTGCGTATTTGATCGACGAGCCCCGGTTAATAACGCCAGCAGGAAATAATGACAATTTGAAGATTCATTTATTGCCTCCAATAAATAAGGTAACTCGCTAGCCTGCGCAAAACGGTCACGCATCGGAGACGGATTTTTTTGTACTCGGCTAGCTGGGTTTTCACCACTAAAATATTCCTGGTCAAGGGCAAACGAGTAAACTGACGAGATAAGAGCCAAAGAGCGATCGGCCTGAGATGCACTTTTGCGAGAAACTTTCTGATGGATAGCTTTCACATCACTTCGGGTAATTTGGGAAAGCTTTTTCTGGCTTAAAGCATCAAGGTACAAGCGCAGTACATCTTGATAGTCTTTGATAGTCCTTGTCCCTAATCCCATCCCATTGCGCTTTCTCTTTCCTTTAACGAAAATTTCAAACATTTCAGAAAATGAAAGCTCCTCTCGTACTGCCCTACGAACCTGGGCCGGATTAGCTCCAGCTTCTATCTCTGCATTTACAGCAGATGCTGCTTTTCGAGCCTGCTCTACTGTCATTGCAGGGAAACGCCCAAGAGTCACACGCTCTGGTCGCCCATTTTTTATTCGCCGATATACAGAAAATGTTTTTATACCTGTAGACGATACTCTGAGCTGTAGCCCTGGCGTTTTTGTATCATGCCAGGTCGCCCTTTGCCCTGTGGCCGGTAGTGGCAAAGTAGACAATCTTTCTTTACTAAAAGGGATGCGATTGCTGGTGGTCATCGGCGCGTACTCTATGGGGTTACCATGGGGTTACATATTTGGTCAAAAACCATATAATTACAGATAACACCATAAAAGCAACAACACATTTACTGCATTGTTTTATAAAGATAAATTAAAGATGGTAACAATAGATTCAATAATATCCCTTCTAATTCGTAATGCGAAGGTCGTAGGTTCGACTCCTATTATCGGCACCATCACGTAAAAATACACAAAAATCAATAACTTATACTTAAAAACCCACCTTTTATTCATCTATAAGAATCGGTAAATCATCCCTCATAGCTGCCGTTACGGTTGATATAGCCCCTATTGTCTTAAAACTTGTTCATGCAGATCCAGAAAGCTGGATGCAGACATACAACCCTTCAGCTCAGCTTATCCACTAGTTAAAATGACTTTCAGGGGGTTACAATTCCCGCAGATCTTCTGGTAAGGGCCGATCAATGGACGACGAAAAATTACACGCCTATCTTAAAGCTATTGGTATGGGGTGCTTTGTGACGTATTACGGCAAGTTTGCCAGCTCAACTATTTCACGCGCTGACCTTATTGAACTGCTACATACTCAGGAAGGATACACGGAAAAAAGCTGTGGGAGCCGCGCCAGTAAAGCGAGGGCAATTATTGCCGCAGGGGCAAGTGAAGAAGCATTAAGGCTGATTATTGCGTCCAGTCGTGTGAACGATGATTTAAGAGATGGGGCGCGAAAGTTGCTGGTGAAAAATTTTGCGTAAAATCAGCGTATCACTTGTTACTCCCGGCTTTCACTGGTGACCGTAGCTGGAATGCTCCCACGACAATAGACCTTTCCAGTCCTCAAGACGAGGCCTGCTCGAAGGCCTCCGGACTGACCCCGCCTTTATTATTCAATCCGCCTCACGTCGGGATGCTTTTCCGTTGCTGCCTCGTGAAAAATATCACCCAGCCAGCCCGGAATCTCGGTTTCTGTAAGATCGTCGGGGATAATGACTTCATGCAATCGGGAAAATTTTCGCTCCGTCAGGTCAGCACGAAATATCAGCCAGCGCTCACCTTCACGCTTAACCCCTATATGTCGGCCAAATACATCGTAAATCAGCATCGTTACCTTCTTTTAGCCCCGCGTTGAACCCTTAGGTTCCTACCTTAGCTGAATCACTATTAAAAACGAAGACGTCAGTTTTATCGCCCTGCGCCGCGATAAACCGCGGTCACTCCTCATTGCATCCCCGATCATTCCCCCGATATCTATCACTTTTCGATCCGAATTTTCATCTTATTCTCACACTTTGTTACACCATGTTTCAGGGGTGACACATTCAAAAAACAGGATTACTCTTACCCCACTTTTTTTAACCCTCTGAGAATTCAATGAATAAACTAATCTTTGCCGCTGTCATTCTTTCTTCAGCCCTTCTTGGCGGCTGTGCCTCGGTCCCTTTAGCCAGCAATGCTGAAAATACGACGGCTAAATCATTCCCTGCTCCGGAAAATGGTAAGGCTGGTCTCTACGTGTACAGGGACAGCTTTGTCGGAAAAGCGTTAAAAAAAGACGTTTATCTTGATGGCCGCTGTCTCGGCGAAACCGCCGACAGAGTCTTTTTCTATCAGCAAATATCGGCCAGCCAGCCGCATACGCTGGGGACAGAATCTGAGTTCTCGCCAAATAACCTGACGCTCAATGTCACCCCAGGCAAGAACTACTTTGTCCGCCAGTACATTAAAATGGGCGTTTTCGTCGGCGGCGCCGGGCTGGAACAGGTTCCTGAAAGCGAAGGTATGCGCGTCGTTTCCAAACCGGAAGTTAAGTTAGCGGTACCAGGTAAGTGCGATAACTAATCGGCTACGATTGTATACTACTGGCATCCAGCCCCTGTCGGCGGCTGGATGTTACCGCTCCGCGCCAGAAGATGGCATGGAGGGAAGCCCCGGCCAGCGCCTTAACTCCGCTCATAAAGAAGGCTAATGCCGGTGGGAAGTTTAGGGCCAGGAGCCATCATCGCTACCGTCAGGACGCGGCAATCCGCGCTGAGTTCGTCAACCAAGATCATCTACGCATATAACAGCGCGGGCATCTGTCTTTATCGCTGGTCAGTGAACGCACTGAATCCCCTTCCGGATATGCAAAAGGACGTAACAGGCTCAAATAGATATTTCCCAATAAACACTGGGTGACTTTATCTAAAACCAACGCATTGGTTATTATGCTTGCGTAACGGCTTAATTAACACAGAGTCAGGTAGAATATAGTGCATGAGATAATAAATTAATCAATTACTCCATTAAACTTTCGATACCTGAGCGGTGGTAACCTATAATTATTTGAAAATACTCTTGTAAAGGTCTGCTGAGAATCAAATCCATACTTAAAAGCAATTTCCATTATCGATTCGTCGGTTTCGACAAGATCTTTTGCCGCGAGGGACAGTCGCCGATCGCGAATATATTTACCAAGGCTAATGCGTTTAACCTGAAAGAATATCCGCTGAAGATGCCATTTAGAGTAGCCAGCCCTGGCGGCAACATCCTCGATCCTCAGCGGTTGATGTAAATTTGAATCAATCCATTGAGTTATCTCATCGATGATGTCTTCTGTTCTGAACATAAATTGACGCTCATTATGAAAGGTTTATGACACCATCCCTCTCAGGATACTTATGATTTATTTGTAGATTTCTGCTACGCCGTGCAGTCGATTATTTCCTGTTGTTGACAGAATCTTGAACGAGGTTGCCCCTTGCTCATCAGCCTTGCGAGAAAGCTCATTCGATAAATCATCAAGCGTATAGGCGTTGCTGGCCGAGACTACGCCAATTCTCTCCTTGCCATCGGCATGGTTAATTTCCTGTGCCGCAGATGCGGCATTCACTGAAAGGAAGCCCATGAACAATGTAGTAATAAGTAGCGTTTTCATGCTGTGTACCTCTGTCAAAAAATGTATATTCCAGAGCTTCCGCTATGAGAAGTCCCCTCTGGCCGCCAAAATAAATATACAGATCTTAGCTGTCATAAGACTGACCGTGATATGACAAAATTGTCAGAGTAATTAAATTGATTTAGCGTGTTTTGAAAACAGATTTAGCTCGTTAATAACGCATTGTGGTTCTTCATTGAGAGGCATATTGTCCAGATCTAAAATGCCCTCATTTCTTTGGGGATTATCAGCCTGCAGGTCAGCAAACAGCGGCATGAGATCCTGCTGCTCTTCCCCTTGCTCAGCCACCAGCTCAAGGGTTTTATTTTTTGCCGCATCGCAGGTCAGGGCATTAACCAGCACCCGGGCGATTTGTTCTCTGGAGATCACGCCATCCTCCGGCGTTCCGGCATGGCGTCGATCGCCCTGGAGCATAACGATCCTCTGCTCATCATCGTTGTTGTAATCAAACCAGCCCGGTCTGACGATGGTGTAGGGATGACCGCTTGCTCTGACCAGACGCTCGGCGCGCCTCTTCCAGTCATGAACCTCGGTGCGTTGATTCCAGGTGCTGAGCCGCTCAGTGACGCCAATCGTTGTCATTAAGGCGATGCGGACAGGCCTCTCTATGAACATTCTCAGGATATTACGCACGCCGCCATAATCGATCGCTCTGGCACCGATACGCCCCTGCCCATCCGAACCGAGCGTAAAAATAACGGCATCAATATCTTTCGCCACATCAGCCAGCGTTTCAGGCAGCGAAACGTCCCCGTAAAAAACATCGGTTCCGCGAGGAAGCAATTTCACTTTGCTCCGGTTTCTGACAAGGGCCACGGGCTGATGGCCCATTTCAATTACGCTGTTCATGACGTGAAGCCCTATGCTTCCTGTCGCGCCGGCAACGAGTATTTTCATAGTAAACCTTTTGATAATTCAGATATATTTTTTAATACAAAGAGAATATCAATTATCATTATTGTCAGTAACAGGGCTAAAATGATTGTGTCTATGAACGCCCTTCATGAGTGCTTTGGGGGGAATGCCTCAATAAGGGAATCGCCAATGCTCAAAGAAAACTTCAACGAACTCCAAATCTTCCTTGTGGTGGCAAGAGAGCGAAGCTTTACCAAAGCTGCGGGTAAGCTCGGCGTTTCCCAGTCAGCGCTCAGCCACGCGATGAAAGCGTTGGAAGAACGATTAAACATCCGTCTTTTGACCCGAACCACCCGCAGCGTTGCCCCCACGGAAGCTGGTGAGAGAATTATTGCCTGCCTTGAACCCCGTATTGCCGATCTTGAGCAGGAGCTGGAGTCGCTTGTTCAACTGAACGGCACTGCCTCGGGTAATATCCGTTTATCTGCCGGGGAGCACGCCGCGCGAAGTCTCGTATGGCCGAAGCTAAAACCCTTTCTCAGGGAATATCCGGAAATCAATGTCGAACTGGTCGTTGATAATGGTTTTGTCGATATTGTTGAGGGGCGTTTTGACGCCGGGATCCGCCTGGGCGAAAGCGTGGATAAGGACATGATCGCCGTCAAGATAGGCGCGGATATGCGTATGGCGGTGGTCGGTGCTCCGGCATATTTCGCCGCTAACCCCGTGCCTGAAACGCCGCACCAGCTACAAAACCATCGCTGCATTAATATGCGTTTGCCCACCGCCGGCGGCCTTTATCACTGGGAGTTCGAGAAGGACGGGAAACCGCTACGCGTCAGAGTTGAAGGACAAGTGACGTTTAACCTGCTGGCGGAAAGAATAGATGCCGTTCTATCGGGTTTTGGCATCGCCTGCATTCCGGAAGATATGGTCCAGGGCTATATCCGGTCAGGGGAGCTCATCCAGATTCTGCAGGAGTGGTGCCCTTCTTTCCCCGGATACTATCTTTATTACCCTAGCCGCAAGCAGCACCCGCCCGCCTTTGCGTTAATGATCGATGCCCTTCGCTACGCGGAATAGCTGGTCCGCAGCTCGCGGCGAACCAGCCAGGGTCTTAGCGGCCTACGCGGGCCTGATGCTCAGGCGAGTAACGCTCGCCGACGATTTTTATCGTCTCAAGCGCCTGGGTGACCTGGCGTAAATCATCCTGAGAAAGGATAATCTCGGCGGCGCCCAGGTTTTCCTCCAGACGGTGCAGTTTGGTCGTACCGGGGATGGGGGCAATCCACGGTTTTTGTGCCAGCAGCCATGCCAGCGCAATTTGCGCAGACGTCACACCTTTTTCGCCTGCCAGTTCACCCAGTAAAGCGACCAGCTTTTCATTGGCTTCAATCGCATGCGCGGCAAAACGCGGTACCGTACTGCGATAATCGTCCTTGCCAAACGAGGTCCCGGCCTTGATCGATCCGGTGAGGAATCCTTTACCTAGCGGACTGAACGGCACGAACCCGATGCCCAGTTCCTCCAGCAGCGGCAGGATCTCCCGTTCAGGCTCGCGCCACCACATGGAATATTCGCTTTGCAGGGCAGTGACCGGTTGTACGCTATGCGCACGTCGGATGGTCTGCGCCCCCGCTTCGGAGAGGCCGAAGTGTTTGACCTTTCCTTCTGCAATCAGATCTTTTACCGTTCCCGCAACATCTTCAATGGGAACATCCGGATCGACGCGATGCTGATACAGCAGATCGATAACCTCGGTTTTGAGGCGGCGTAATGATCCTTCAACGGCTTCGCGGATATGCTCCGGCCGGCTGTTTAAAATCTGCTGCCTGTTGTCATCCCCGAAGGTAAAGCCAAATTTGGTGGCGATGACCACGCGATCGCGAAACGGTTTTAAGGCTTCGCCGACAACCTCTTCATTTAGATACGGGCCATACACTTCGGCGGTATCGAAGAAGGTGACGCCGCGTTCAACCGCAGCACGAATGAGTTCGATAGCCTGACGGGTATCTGTCGCCGGGCCGTAGCCGTGGCTAAGCCCCATGCAACCGAGTCCGAGGGCCGATACTTCCAGTCCGGACTTACCCAGATAACGTTTTTGCATTTAATAAGTACCTCTGTTGTCGTGGCTTAAACGTCAAGTTTGCGGCCGGTCAGCCACTCAACCATTGCCGGATCGCGATGCGAGAAGAATGCGCTGGTTGCGGTATCAAGGGCGGCAATCTGCAGCATGTCTGCAGAACTGAGTTCAAAATCGAGAACGTTGATGTTCTCTTCCATGCGTTCTTTTCGCACCGATTTCGCCAGCGAAACGGTGCCTCGCTGGAAGATCCAGCGCAGAACAACCTGACCGACGCTCTTGCCGTACTTCTTACCGATCGCCGTTAACACGGGGTGCTGAAACAGACCATTTTTGCCTTCTGCAAACGGAGCCCAGGCTTCCGGCTGAATGCCACGACTCTGCATCCACGGCACAGCGTGCAATTGCTGGTTAAAGGGGTTAACTTCAATCTGGTTCACCGCAGGGACGACGCTGTTGAAAGCGATAAGATCGGCAAGTCTGTCAGGATAGAAGTTGCTGACGCCAATCGCGCGAATTTTGCCAGCCTGCTGCAGTTCTTCCATCGCGCGCCAGGCACCGTGGACGTCGCCGTAGGGCTGGTGAATCAGGTACAGGTCAACATAGTCCAGCTGCAGTCGGTTCAATGAACGTTCGAACTGCGCCTTCGCCCCTTCGTAGCTGGTATCCTGTAGCCACAGTTTGGTGGTCACAAAGAGTTCGTTACGTGCGATACCCGTCTGCTGCAGCGCATTCCCGACCTGGCTTTCATTCTGGTAGGAGGCGGCGGTATCGATCAGACGATATCCCGTATCGATGGCATCGATAACGGCTCTCTCGCATTCGGCGGCATCAGACATCTGAAACACACCAAAGCCCAGCAGGGGCATTTCAATACCGTTGTTCAGTTTTACAGTTTGCATGACGTTATCCTTCAGCTGTTGTCCGGAAAAAGCATAACGCAAAGCAATTTATTCTATTAGATGGGGTAATTAGCTAGGGTTTATTAGATGTGTTCATCAATGCTGTTGGCGTCTGACGGGCTGTTTTGCGTCAGAAGCGGACCTGACTAACATCACTGATGAATTAATCAATGGAGAGCAGGTCATATTTATAATATAAATTGACAGTTACGCTTAGTTTTACAGGAACATAATCGGTGAATATTACAGCCTCCATTGCCCTTTTGAGCGCATGCCCGTTTGTGAGTCTGGCGTCGGTGCCGGTGACCTTTTCCGAAACTTTCCTTGAGGCTCCCGGGCCAAAAGGTCCTTTGAAAGGCACGTTACTCACCCCAAATTCAACACCAACCGCAGTTGTTCTTATCGTTCCTGGCTCCGGGCCTACCGATCGGGATGGAAACAACCCGCCTGGAGTGAGTGCATCATCATATCGACTTCTTGCTGAAGGCCTGGCTGCAAAAGGCTTTGCAACGCTTCGTATCGACAAACGTGGAATGTTCGCTAGCGCAATGGCCGTAGAGGATGCCAATGCGGTGACGATTGCTGACTATGTTGACGACGTTCGATCCTGGGTAAAAGTGCTTAGACGTGAAATGCAAACTCCCTGTATTTGGGTTCTGGGACACAGCGAAGGAGGTGTTGTCGCACTTGCCTCGGCTCAGGAACAGGATGTGTGCGGAGTGGTTCTTATCGCAACGCCCGGGAGGCCGATGGGCGAGGTGTTGAGGGGACAACTTAAAGCTAATCCGGCAAACGCGCTGTTATTAAAGGAGGCATTGCCGATAATTGATGCTCTGGAGCATCGGCGGCGGGTCGATACAACGAATATACATCCAGCACTGCAAAATCTCTTTAATCCTGCGGTTCAGGGATTTTTGATCAATGTGTTTTCATATAATCCGAGTCAGCTCATTTCGACCATTACCAAACCCGTGCTAGTGCTACAAGGGCAACGCGATCTCCAGGTGGGAGAAACGGATGCAAGACAGCTTAAAGCCGCAAATCCTCAAGCGTCCCTGGTTATACTGCCCAATATGAACCACGTTATGAAAGAGGTGACTTCGGACGATCTCAAGGCAAATATCACTTCATACGCGGAACCGGCACTCCCCTTAGCTCCCGGTTTAATCGACTCGATTGGGAATTTCCTGATCCATAACTGACTTTTTTTCCGAAAAATAACCGTTGCCCTGGGATAAGAGTCCCGGCAAAAAAGCGATTCATTTTCAAAGTGTCCAATACTCTTTTAAAGCCTACGTTCGCCTATAGCAGACCTGGAGCCGCCATACGCCTGGGTGCAATAATATTAACTTTGGCGGAGCGACATCTGGAGTAACGCGCAAAATACCCGCGTACTATTCTCGTAGTATTAAACCGCCTGAGCCATCACCGATTTAAACTGCGCACGCCACATGTCGTAAAATTTCCCCCGGCGGCCCATCAGCGTAGCGAAGTCTCCATTTTCGATGACCTTTCCCGCAGACATCACGATAATCCTGTCGAACTCTTTGATGTTACCGAGCCTGTGCGTTACGGCGAGAACGGTCGTGTTCAGAGCAAGGATGTCATTAAACAGCCGATGCTCGGTTTCGGGATCGAGTGACGAAGAGAACTCATCAAAAATAAACAAACTCGCCTTTCGGTATAGCGCTCGTGCAATCGCAAGCCGTTGCCACTGCCCCGTGGAGAGCTCATCGCCGCCGAACTGCTTGCCCAGACGGGTGTGCTGGTCATACGGGAACCCTACCTGTTTTAGCAATTCATCCACCGCGGGTGACGGGGCTTCAGCGTCGTAATTATTCAGGGCAATGTTTTCGCCCACCGTGAACTCGTATTTTCCGTAATCCTGAAACACGGTGGCGATCTGATTCCGATAGCTTTCAATATCCAACCTGTCGAGCGGTACGCCTGACACCGACACCGCCCCTTCACTGAAGGTGTACATGCGCAGAATCATTTTTACCAGCGTTGTTTTTCCGCTGCCGTTATCGCCGAGAATAGCGACCTTTTCGCCGGGGGCGATTTCAAGGTTAACCCCATTCAGGGCGGGATGATTACGCCCCTCATACTGAAACCGGAGATTTTGAATGCTGAGCGCAAAAGGCATTTCGGCGGGCAAGGTAAGATGGCCGTTTTTCACCGGTTCGATCTTATCCGTCATAAACGAATGATAGTGAGTGAAAAAACTGCTCATGCTGACGAGATTCGAACCAAAGTTGGCTATCTCGTCGAGGTGCGATTTCATCATCACAATAGACTGGAACACCATCACCAGCGCGCCCACGGCAATATCGCTGGTGCGTAAGTTGCTTAAAAACAGCGTTACTCCGGCGAACAGCATCCCCAGGCTCAGCACCATCGCTGGCACGGGCGCGATGAGCGCGCGGATGCGCTGTTTGTGCATGCGCGAGTAGGTATTGCGGGCAGATACGCTAAATTTATTCAGCAGATATTTCCCAAGGCCGTAAAGCCGGATTTCCTGCAAAAAGCTCTTGTCCATACTGACGCCATATACGTAGCGCATCGCAATCGCATCTTTAGAGGTGAGGAATAAGTCCCGCACGTATCTCTGCTGAATACGCATATTAATAACAATCATCGGTATGGCGGAGAGCGCGCAAATGGCCGCTCCTGCTCCTGAATAGTTGAGCAGAACCAACAGCAAACTGCCGGCCATGATGGTTGCCCGGATGACGTAAATGATACAGATGATGAAATTAAGCGGACGATAGGCTGCTTCTTTTTTCAAATATTCCAGCTGCTCGTAACGCGCCTTGTTATCAAACAGGCTCAGGGAAAAGGAGTCGTTCATGCGGCGCATGATCTTCGCGCTGAAGTGATTAGTCGAAATCTCCGTGACATCCCCCTGAACAAGATTGACCAGGGGCTGCATAAGCTGCATGCCAAGGAGTGAGACACACCAAATTGCGACGTTCAGCATCAGCTCGCCGTCGGTGGTTTGCACTGCATGCAGCGTATTGATTATCTGGCCGGTCATAAAGACGTTGAGGGCCGGTATCAGCCCCTGAAGCAATACAACGGCGATGAGCGCGGTAATACGAAGTGGACATGAAGCAAAGACGTACCTGATAGCCAGTAGCACTGACGACCTCCCTTGTTGCAGCAGCCATGGATCCTGTGATTTGCGGATAATAATAGATGAGAGTGGCACTCAATTGCATAAATGGGATTTGTTGGGCAGGGAAAGGGTTGCGCTCCGCTTCTCGTCCATAACAGAAGTCGTACGCTTAGGACCTGTCCGTTTTGTGCTGTGAGTTCAACCGATGGATGCAACACATTGATTGAACCGCTCTGCGGGTGATTCATAGTCTAGCGTTTTTCTCGGCCTTTCGTTGAGCAGTCTGGCAACACTGTTAAGTCTTTGCTGGCTGTGA